>NZ_JALNMJ010000005.1 GCF_023156505.1 Roseibium sediminicola
GTTCGCAGATACAGTGTGTTGGCATCGGACCCCGCATCAGAACCTGATAACTCTCTGTTGCAAAAGAATGTTCTCAGATTCTTGGGGCCGATGCACCTAATGCTTTGAGAAATGCGGGCTAGTTGATGGTCGCACAAGAGCTCGTTTCAAGCTACGTAGCTCACTCTGAGCATCTCTATAGTCCTGCTCAATCGCACGTCCACGTAATAGTAGATCAGATAATCTATCTTCTGTGGCTGACAGTGCTGAGCGATACATTACTTGTTGAGATTTAATGAATGCAATGTTTTCATCAAGGGCCATAGCGCCGGATGAACTCGCAGGTAGTAACTCCTGGTCTAAATGCTGGTGGCATGTAGGACAGTTTTCGAAGGTCACAGCGTTGCTGACTGTTGAACCAAGAGAGAATAGTTTCTTTGTGTCCTGATGCCGCTTAAGGTCTATGTCTAATGCGCTTAAGCGCTTTTTGAGCGATTTGTTTTCTTCTAGAGTTGAACGGAACTCGGTTTTAGTAACCTCAAGTATTGAGCTAAGCTCTTCGTACCTTTTTTGGGCCGTTTGAAGTGCCTCTCGTATGCTCGCTTCTGCTTCTTCTGTGGAGACCAGTTCCATCTGGTTTATTTCATCGACTTGACGTTGAAGCTCGTGAACAGCACTTTCAAGCTGCACCCAGTCGCCTTCCAAAAAGACTTCTAACGAGATTCTTGCTTTGTGAGAAAATTCGGCGGTTGGAGTTTTGGGTACGCCAACGAAACGAATAAGATCAACTCCTCCTCGCTCTAGTGATTTTCTCTTCTCAACCCAATCTGCCTCCAGCAAACTAATTCTCTTGTTAAGTTCAGCACGTTCTCTACGAATTTTTCCGGCATCGAGATTCAATACAAATTCAAGCACTCTCCTGTTGATGTCTTGGATCCGAAACTGAGAGGGCAACGGCCCTTGTACGGTTGACCAACCTCGCTTTTGTTCAACAAAGAACATCGGGAAAAGAGTTTCCAAATAAAGTGGGCACTCGGTGCCATCGAATTTTGGAACGGTAGGCAACTGCCAACCGATGAATTCCGCTAGATAATAATGAAATCCACTTTCTCTCGTTGCGGAGCCCGCGTCGTGGATGAAAAAATCCTTTGGCGTATTCCAAATAGGAATGTCATTGAGTTTTTTTTCTGAAAACTTTGTTGAAATCAATTTGGGATCTGAGCCACCCACAATCGACCGTTTTGCGTAAAGTAGGTGACCATCTTCGTTTTCTAACTGAATTTCCACATATGACTGAAGGACTTCTTCGTAGTTGGAAGTTTCAGACTCTTGAATCCGCTCCCTCATTGCGAAAGGAAGTGGGACTGAGAGATTGGTACCGAGAGAGCGTTCTAAACCAAGAACGTAGATAATTGCTTGCAAGCAAGTGGACTTTCCAGAGGTATTATCTGCTTGTACGATATTTAGGCCGGATTGGAAGTCTAAATCCACTCCAAAGATTGTTTCTGCAGTGATTGAGCGGAGGTTTAATTTAGAAATATTAAGCATTATTTTCTCTATTCGCAGACAGAACTTGTTTGACGAAAGCTTCTGTCATATGGCTCGAGAATTTATTTAGGAAAGATAATTCTTCTACAAAAATTTCTTTGTTTGTTGAAAGCAGTTTTGCTACTTGAGTTCCCTGTTCGGTTAAGCGAAGCGCTGCTTTCCCATCAGCGATTACCCAATTCGCCAATCCTGCACCTATCAGCAAGTCAATGTTGCGGCCAAATGCGGGTTCGACCCTCAATCTCCATTCTATACTTGATACTTCTCCGCGTAATATTTTCGCCAACTTGTCACGAGAAGCTTCCGACCGGAGCGCGTCATTGAGCAAATTCAGTTTAGCAAGTGAAGCCTTCTTTCCACGCGACGTAAACAGCATAAGAAGTGTAAGCGACAATCGCCAACCGATCCTAAGATCGCCAGGGACTGGCGAAGGTTTGCGCTTGAACGAAATGCGGCGTTCGGCTGGGAAATCAAAATTCATTTTCGCTCGATTCTTGAAAATCTAATGGACATTCGATCAACCAAGTGCCAACAACTCCCTGCGATATCGCAGAAATTTGCTTCTCAGTTAGGCTTGGCACTTGAGTTCTTAGAGCGTGTGCAACTTTGTCCATAGAGGAGCTGATCTGTTGAGGAGCGGTGTCCCCCTCAGCTCCAGCCATTTCGAGTCTGCGTTCCTCGGCAGCGATGCATTCAGTGGAAGCCTCCCAAAAATCCGGGAATGCTTCCCTTAAGTCAGATAATACATTCTCTCGTTCAACATGAGAGTAAATGAACTGGGTCTTCCTGCTAATAGTTTTTTCATGCTTGTCGAAGGGGAATGCCCTTTTTAGCTTCTCCTCGACGCGCTGATCTAACCTGCTATGCACGGCGTCAAGCTGTTCGGCACTCGGCTTTCTAATAAATACATTTGGTCCAACCGACTTTATTCTTAGCTGCGCGAATTCCGTCTCGAAATCTTCCTGACTTTGTACAATCGCGCAAAAATTATCCGCAATGAAATTTAGATTTTCTGACTTTAATTCTTTGGCTACTTCTTGAATTCGAGAAATTACATCTTTATTATCTAAAAATGGACACAATAAAATCCAATTTGATATCTTTCTGTCTCCGAGTATTTTTGCAACTTTTTCTTTATTTTAATAAGTTTTCTTAAATCGCGCGCGCCTTTGTTTTTCATAGCACTTGCGGCTTTTGCGATGTCGGAAACCTCTTCTGGCGCATAGCTCTGATAGCATGTCCCATCAGTCGTAATAAACTCAAGGCCTGCGTCACCATGAACTTTGTCAGGCACGTCTTGTACGTTCTGGGCTCCATGCCGCACTTGGACGAGTTGTTTGGAAAAGCGTTGCCATTCTTTGCCTTCCCAGTCTCTCCTATACTTGTATCCCAAGGGCTGACCTCAAAACTAACTAATTTCGTCATAATCGTATCGAGGCTCTACTTTAGGTCAAAACTGATTTTCAAATCAACCAATGGTAAGGTTTTCTTGTTGGAATTGTTCGCATTTTACGAGGCGCACAGGGCGAGTGATGATTATTTGGGGGCCAAGACATGGCATCTGTTTTGGTTCGAAATTCTCGAAAATGGAATGTAGTTTGCTCTATCAACTTACTTCTTTCGTTTGTCAGGCAGGCCTCCCCGTGCCCCTCCACTACCGCCGCTCCACCGCAGCCGACGCCGAGACCGTCTTTGCCCTTGTCAGCGCCTCCGTGTGCCGGCTGGCGCCCGAGCCTTAACCTCAAGGAGTGGTCGACACCTGGATGTCCGGCCGTCATGTGGAGGATTACCGGGCGGAGTGCGCGTCAGGCGCGATCTGGGTGGTGGAGAGCGGCGGCAAGGCCGTCGGCTTTGCGCAAGGGGTGCCCGGGGAGGTCAAACGGCTGTTTGTCGACGCGGCGGCGGTCGGCTTGGGCGCCGGGGCGGGGCTGATGGAGCGGGCGCTTGCCGATGCGCGGGCCGGGGGCGTGGATCTGGTGCGGATCGACGCGACGCTGAATGCCGTCTCTTTTTATGAAAAATGGGGCTTTCGGGAAACCGGCCGCGGGGTCTTTCCCGGCCGCACGGCGCCCTTGCCGCAGATCGACGTGGTGCTGCTGGAAAAACGCTTCGAGGCGGAGCCTGCCTGAAGGGACCAAGTTGATGGCTTGTCCGGCAATCCCTGCGTGCCCCGGTGCCAGTGCAAATGGCAGACGATCTGTTCGCAGCTGCCAAAGTTATCTCTCCCGTTGGGAATGGGCAGACTGTTGACAAACTCACGGCGTCATTCCGGACGGTCTGCAGCGCAGCTGCATGGCCAGATCCGGAATCCAGCGGATAATTCGCGCCGCAGGTGCGCCTTGTTCAATAAATTCAGATGCTTGTTTGGATCTGTGCTCGCTTTCGCTCGCGCTGACATGCTGGATTCCGGATCAGCGTGCAGCATCGCTGCACTTGTCCGGAAAGACGGAGGCGAGGGTCTGTCAGCAGTCTAACCTCTCCCAATGGGAGCGGGAGCCAAGCTCCACCTTATGCAATGGCTTCCAGGCACCCAAACGCCTCAGACCGCCCTCCCCCTCGGCCTCACCCCCCACGCACTTCCTAGCACAATCACCAACAACACAACCGGCAGCACCGCCAGCGCACTCCCCGCCGCAACAAGCGCCGTCGCGCCCGCGCAGGAGATGGAGGCGCCGGCTTCTGCCAAGGTCGAGGCCTTGGAGGCGACCTGGCGGCGGCGGAAAGTGGTGCGGCTGGCCTGGGCGCGGAACCAGAGCTGGATCAGGATCGCGCAAGCCGCAGCGATCATGGCGCCAAGGAAGGTGATGAGCGCGCCCCAGACCGACAGGGCGGCGAGGGTGAGGGTGATCGGCAGCAGCACGGCGACGATCAGCGCTTGCGCCGCCAGGACCTTTGCCCAGAGGCGCGTTGCGGGGGAGATCGGGGCCGTTGCGATGAGATCGGGCGCGTCCTCGCCCGAGATCGTCAGCCAGGCGAGACCGCCGGCGAGCTGTCCGGTGGCCATGACGATCACGGGGGCGACCAGCACGGAAATCTCCGTGTTTTCGCCGAAACTGACCCAGAGCATCACGGCGGGCGGGACCAGGTAAAGCACCTGCATCAGCGTCTGGGAGACCAGCCAGGGATCGCGGGCGATCAGCTTCAGTTCCTTGGAGACCAGCGCACCGAGGGGCGAGCGGCCGCGGAAGGCCCGTGTTGCCGCGCGTTTTTTCGGGCTTGTCTCGGCAACGCCGAGCGCTCTGACGACACTTTGGCGGAACTGGACCGCGCCCAACCCGGCGCCCACAGCAAAAAAGGCCAGGGACCCGCCAAGCATCAGGGTGAGGACGTTCAGTTGACCGGCGACCGCGCGGGCGGGAAACCACCAGAGCGAGCTTGCGGCCGGGACATGCAGGCTCAGGAACTCCGCCTCCAGAAGCGCAAACCGCGACATCGTGCCGAAGGAGAGGATCGCGACCACCTGCAGGCCGATCAGGAAGGCGGCGCCGACGACCGCGGCGAGGATCTGCGCGGCGAGCCTTGTGCGCCGCGGCCCCAAGGTCCGGAAAAGTGCAAGCGTGATCAGCACGCCCGCGCCGGTCGCGGTCAGGGAGGCGGCGAGGATGACCAGATAGCCGGCAAGCCAGTGGCTGCCGCCGAGGCTGGCCGCCACGTTCAGGAAGGGCGAGAGCACCAGCGCGGACATCAGCCAGCTGGTCACCGCCATCATGGCGATGCGCACCAGGAAGAGGTCCCGGGAGGGCGCGGGCGAGGACAGGATCAGGTCGAGGTCGTCGCGGGCATAAAAGGCGCGGGTGACCGACTCGATCGCCTGGGACAGCATCATGGTGGTGCTCAGCAGCACCGAGACCGAAATCACCGCCAGCGCGGTCTGGTCGAGCTGGAACCCTCCGGCGAACTGGGGGCTGAGCACCGCATAGGCGATCAGATGCAGCACCGCGTAGACAAGCCCCATGCCGATCAGCGTGCGCCTGAGGCTGGTGTTGCGCCAGCCGGAAAAGATCCAGGCCCAGTCGCGCCAGGCCAGCCGCAATTCATGCCTTGAAAAGCGTAGAATAGCTGACGGCGCCAGGGCTCCGCTCATGCGACTTTCTCACCGATTTTCAGAGTGTCTTCCGTCAGCGCTTCGCTTGTCGCACCGCCGCCGACGATTTTCAGGAAAATATCCTCCAGGGAATGGCCCTCGGCGCTTGCGCGCGTGCGCAGCTCGTTCAGCGTGCCTTCGGCAACAAGCCGGCCTTGCGCTATGATGCCGATCCGGTCGGCCATGCGCTCGGCGACCTCCAGGATATGCGTCGTCATGATGACGGTGACGCCCTTCGAGACGAGATCGGTCAGCACCTGTTTCACCTGCCGGGCGGAGCCCGCGTCGAGACCGGTCAGTGGTTCGTCGAGAATGATCAGCCGCGGCTCGTGGATCAGCGCGCCGGCCAGCGCCACCTTCTGGCGCATGCCCTTGGAGAAGCCGCCGCAGCGCTCACCCGCATGAGGGCCGAGCCCGAAGGCCTCGAGCAGGCCGTCGGCCTTGGCTTGCGCGTAATCCGCCTCCATGCTCCAGAGACCGGCGACGAATTCAAGATATTCCAGCGGCGTCAGCTTGTCATAGACCATCGGTTCGTCCGGAACCCAGGCCAGGATCCGCTTGGCGGCAACGGGATCCTGGAAGGCATCGATGCCGCAGACGCTGACAGACCCCGCATCGGCCTCGAGCAGCCCGGAGACCATCCGGAGCGTCGTCGTCTTGCCCGCGCCGTTCGGCCCGAGCAGGGCATAGAACTCGCCTGCCTTCACCCGCAGCGACAGATCGTTCACAGCGGGGTCCTTGAAGCGCTTGTGAAGATTGCGGATTTCGAGGGCAGCTGGGCTGTCGGTCGGCATCGGTTACTCGTTTGGACAAGGTTGCAGGGGAGCTTACGTCGGGGACCTTTCGGTCCGGTAAAACCGGGGCAATCGCCTTTTCCGGACCAATCAGATCTGTTGCCGGAGACGGCACTGTTTCAAAAAATTCCTCTAGGGTATTTGTCAATATTTGACCAAATATTCCAACATTTCTGCCGTTGATGGCCCTCTATGAGGGAGTTATGGCTATTCTGTGGTGTCATTTTTCTCAATTGCGGATAAAAAAATCACACATATTCTGAAAAAAAACGTAATGTTAGCAAGGTGGTTTTTGGAGTTCATTCAGATTAGGGCGGCTCAGTTAGGTAATTAGAAATTTAATATTATTTATGTTTCGAGATTTCCTTGTTTTTGCTTGCCTCTGAATGCCTGCCTGGAATCAATCCCAACCCTGGAGTGAACGTTTATGAAGCGGCGTGATTTTCTGTCCTCCGTCGGCGTTGGTCTTGGACTTTCTGTTGCCAACCTGCCGTTCCTGCCAAAACTGGCACTGGCCTCCGCGCCGAAGCTGGAAGCGGCGGATCCGGACGCGGAAATCGCCCGGGTCGGTATCTATCCGGCCATCGGCATTTGCCGCGTTGGCGGCAGTCAGAAGTGGTTCTATGCGCCAGAGCTGCCGGGCGTGCCGGCAAATCCGGAGGGCGGCTTCAAGGACGGCACCAGCAAGATCAAGAAACAGGTGCAGCGGTTTCGGGTCTTTGCCTTTGACAGTGAAGGCCGGGTGATTTCCGAGCTGACCGAAAAGACCGCCAGGATCGTATGGCGGGTGCACCTGGCGAACACCAAGGCTGCCTGGTACGGCTTCAACAATCCGCTAGATAACGGGCAAAGCGCTCCCGGCCTGCCGACCCAGAAGCGCAACCAGTTCCTGCAATCACAGGAAAAACGGGAACGGATGCTGGTTATCGATCCCGGCCCTGTGACCATTTCCGGTGCCCGGGAGAACTGGGAGGGAGACAGGCCGGAATACGGCATGACGGGCCGGTTCTGGCAAAGTGTCGACGTCTCGCTGGGCCAGCTGCGGACCGACGAGGCCGGGCGCCTGCTTGTGGTCCCGCCGGACGGGGTTTCCGCAAGTCCCCGCGGGGCGGAGATCACCAGTTTTGCGGATAATGACGGCTGGTACGACGATTGGTGCGACGGGCCCGTGGACGCAACCGTCACCCTTCCGGATGGCCGGACCCTGACGGCGGACGGTTCGTGGGTTGCGTGCGTGGGACCCAATTTTGCTCCCGAAATTCCGCCCATCAGCTCCTTGTATGATGTCATTGAGAGCATGAACTGGGAGCAGGGCTGGATTGCCGATCCCGAAAAGCCCGTGTCGTTCCGCCGGGACGTCTATCCGACCTTCCGCCGTGCCGCGCTGATGGAATGGGTGTCGGCGGCGGCAAACCTGCGCAAGGGCTGGCTCGATATCGGCGATTTCTCGGACCCGGACTATCTGAAGCAACTGGCCGATCCGAGTGACGCAAATGCGGCGTTCCGGCAATCGGTGCTCGAAAACTTCCGCGATCCGTCGGATCACTCGCCGACGGCCTTCATTGATCAGCACCTCAAGATACCGCTGATGCCGGGAGACGGGGTCAATTTCAACAGCAGCCCGTTGACGTGGTTCCAGTTCCCGCAACTGCAATACGAGATGCTGAACAGCTGGGCGGCAGGTGATTTTGTCAACGACTTCGAAGATCCGTCGCTCGACGACATTCGCGACCTCGACGACCTGCCGGTAGAAGCCCGCCCGCATGCGCTCACGGAAGCCGCGCTGGAGCCCTGTTCCGGCGGTGCCTTCCATCCGGGTGTCGAGCTTTCCTATTACCTGCGGCTGGCGCCGCTTTATCAGCGGCACACCGACCAGGGCGCCGAACCTTTCAGGATCGCGCGGGGGAACCGCCCGTCGCTGGTACAGGATCTGGGGCTCTTGCTTGATTTCGGAGCGGCCACGTCCGGCGATACGCCCGCCATCGGTCCGCAAATGCCGGGCGACCTGACACGCTGGATGGGGTTGCCCTGGCAGCCGGATGCCTTCAGCTGCCAGCGGGTTGCGATGCAGGATGACTTTCCGGTGCCTGTCTGGTGGCCTGCGTTGCTGCCGGTGGATGTGTTGCCAGAGCACAGCTACGAACAGGCGATGCGCGAGGATCTGTCGGCCGAAGAACGCCTCAAGTTCTTCAACAATCGCGAGTGGTGGGCGCGGGGCGTTCCGGGAATTGGCTATCACGCCAACGCCAGCTACTGGGACGGCATCCAGAACATGATCAGGATCTGGCAGGAAATGGGATTCGTCGTCTCCAGGCCCGGGCCCGCCGAAGGCCAGAGCGTGTCCGGTATTCCGGAAACCGTGTTTGTCGAGGTCGATCGGGGGAACACGGAAAACCGCTACGACTGGCAGCCGTCCGACGGCCAGTTGCCCTGATGGATCCGAAGATGTCGCCAATGGAACGATCCCGCGTCATTGTCGTAGGCGGCGGCCTGTCCGCCATGGCCGCTTGCCTGACGCTTGCAGACGCGGGCGTGCCGGCACTCTGGATAGCGCCTGAGGCGCGCGTCAAAACCAAGCCGGGAGAAAGCCTCGCTTCGGCGGCCATTCCCCTTCTGGAAAGACTCGGGCTGGAAAGCCTTCTCAAGGCGCCCGGGCATCGAAAGGTCGAAGTGCTTTTTTCGAGCTGGGGGACGAACAACCTGGTCGAACGGAACCGGGCGGGTCTTGCCCACGAGATGGGTTACGTCATCGACCGGGCGGAATTCGAGGTCAGGTTCTCCGAGGAGGTGAACACAAGACCGGAAATCGATTGTTGTTCCGGTGCTGTCGTCTCCGCGGAAAGGCATGAGAACCATTGGCGCGTCAGAACGGACAATGGTCTGGATCTCGAGGCGGATTTCCTGATCGACGGCACTGGCCGCCAGTCGGTTGTCGGCCGGCAATATGCCACCTTGCACCGGCAGGACAAACTTGCGGCAGCCTATGATTTTCTGGTCCAGGGCGATGACGACGTGGAGCCGACACCGGCAACGCTGGTCGAGGCCGTTCCGGGGGGATGGTGGTATGCGACGCTGCTTCAGGACGGGCGCCTCGCACTCAACTACTATTCCGATCCGGACCTCATGCCCAAGGGGCTGGGGCACGACGTCGAGGCCTGGAAAACCCTTATCGGCAACAGCCGGTATGTCAGCCGCTGGATTGAGACCGGCGGGTTCCTGATCGGCGATCCACCTTCCGTGACTAGCGCCGGGACGACATTTTTGTCGACGCCGGCGGGACCCGGTTGGATTGCCGTCGGCGACGCGGCCGCCGCGTTCGATCCCTTGTCGTCACACGGCATGACGTCGGCGCTGTGGACGGGGATCGAGGGAGCCGAGGCCGCGGCAAGGTCGCTGTCCGGATTGCCAGGCGCGCTGATCCGATATCAGGAACGCGTTGCCGGCGGCATTTCCAGATACACATCGGATCGGGCGCAGATTTACAGGGGCGAGCGCCGTTTCCCGGACTGCGTCTTCTGGAAGCGGCGCCACGCGATCGCGGCATAACACATCCGGTTTCACAACAGAGGGGAAACGAAAATGAAAATGTCCAGGTTCAGGTTCAGGTTCTTGTCTCTTGCAGCTGCATCCGTGCTGTTGCTCTCGATCGCGCCCTCCTCGACACGGGCGGAAGGCATAACGGCCTACCCGTCGACGGCCGTGGACGGTCTGCCCTATTCCGGTGTCGTGAAGGCGCAAGGCATGGTCTATGTCGGCGGCGTGCTCGGCACGGCGCCCGGAACCACGGAACTGGTGGCCGGCGGCATTGAAGACGAGACCAGACATGCCCTCAATCATGTCAAGGACATGATGGAACTGGCGGGCACGTCGCTCGACCAGACCGTGAAATGCATCGTGCTGCTCTCGGACATCGACTATTTCCCGCAGATGAACGGCGTCTTTCGAGAGTTCTTTCCCAGCAATCCGCCGACCCGCTCGACCATCATCGTGCCCGAGATACCCCTCGGTGCGGCCATGGAAATCGACTGCACCGCGGTTGCAAAGGACTGAGGAAGCAAAGTCCCGTGAAAGATTGGGCGGCGGTTTGGCGGGCAGGTTTGCCGACGCCAAGCCGCCGCGGTCACGGCATTCATTTCGGAAGGTCTCATGGTCGGAAAATCTCACAGACGGTTTTCTTTGTCCTTAAGGTGGACAGCAGTTTCACTGCTGACTTCGGCCATGCTCTTGGCGCAGGCACCTGCGGCGCTCGCCCTGTCGGAGGAAGCTGCCGCCAGAATTTCAGCTGCCCTGGCTTTCGAGGCGCTGCAATCGGCACTTGAAACGGCGAATAGCCATGGGAATACCTCGCTGCTTGCCAGCATCGTCGAAAACACACGGCTGACCCCCGGGCGCGCCGATGCGATTGAGCGCCTGGCCTCCCAGCTGCGACCCGATCTTTCCAAATCGATTGCGCGCGCCGTGGACACCGGAAACCGGCTGGCCGAGCTTTATCCCGGCGCATCGCTTCGGGCGATGCCGCAGTCCCGGTTCGGCTTCGAGAAAAAAAGGCCGAATTCGATCGGTTTTCTTTTCCCAGGTGGCGATCCGAGCATCGACAAAAGCGACCTGAGCGAATTTCAGCGCAACTATTCGCTTGATATGATGCACGTGGAGGCCGCGCGGGATCTCGGCTATTCCGGCAGCGGCGTTGTTGTCGGCATCATCGACAGCGGTATTGACCGGCGGCCCAATGGCACGGCTCATCCCGAATTCGAAGGCCGTGTTGATCCACGTTCCACAAGCTACCTGCACTGGTTCGACACTTCTCTTGACGGCGACACCCTCACGGTTGCCGAATTCGAAGCCGCTTTCCAGCAAGGGGCTTCGGACACGTTCGATCTGGACGGTCACGGAACGCATGTGGCCGGGATTGTAGGCGCCGGGCGGAACGGATTTGGAATGGAGGGGGTCGCGCCGGGCGTAACCTTCTTGTCCGTTGCCGCGATTGCCGGTGCCGAAGGAGCGGTGACCGTCAACGGCGTCGAGATGGACATCGATGATCTGCAGTTGTGCGGCAAGGACTTTCTGAACGGGATCTGCGATCCTGTCACTGGCGCCGTGGTGCCGGACACGGCGGGGTTCTCCTATCTGGCGCAGTTCTCTGACGTCAAGGTCATCAATGGCAGCTTTGGGCCTTACATCGAGGACGGGGCGCAAACCTGGGACCTGCCTGAGGATGAACAGGATCAGCTCCTGGCCGACGCCACGGCCATGCGCGAGAGCCTGGATGCCGGCCAGATCATCGTCATGGCGGCCGGGAACGAATATCTTCAGGCACCCATTGTCGCGGAAAACCCGATTGGTAACGGGCTGTTTCCCTTCATTCAGCCCGGCAATCAGGACACGACGAATTCCTCCGGTGAACTGATCTATGACGATGATGGGACCGGACTGGATCTGAGTACCACGTCAGCCGATGTGCTTTCGGCTGCGGAACAGGCGGACGGGATTGACCGTGGGCGGGTCGTCGTCGTTGTTGCTCTCGATGCCAACAGCCAGATCGCGCCCTATTCCAACCGCTGCGGCGTCGCCAAGGAGTGGTGCCTGGCTGCCCCGGGCGGCGGCCTGACCACGGATTCTGGCATCTATTCGACCTTCCCCGAAGATCAGGGAAGCTATGCATCCGAAAATGGAACCTCGATGGCAGCTCCGAATGTCTCGGGGGCCATCGCCGTTCTCATTGAAGCCTATCCGGCATTCACTCCGGCCGAGATACTGGAGGCCCTTTTCCTGACCGCTGAAGACCTGGGCGCGAAAGGCGTCGACGAGGTCTATGGATGGGGTCTGCCCCGCCTCGATCGCGCGCTTACCATCCGTTCGGTCGACATCACCGGCAGCGGCATATATGTCGTCGGTGCGGATGGCACCGACACGACCTGGATTGCTTCGTTCGAGAGCGAAGGCGGTCTCGACAAGCAGGGATCCGGTACACTTGCGCTTCAAGGCGCGGCCACGTTCAACGGTCCCGCAAGCGTGACGGGCGGTCTCCTGAGCGTCAACAGTTCGCTGACCGTGCCGACCTTGACGGTCGGTGCGAACGGAACACTCGGCGGCAGTGGCACCGTAACGGGCGATGTGGAGATTTTCGGAACGCTTGCTCCGGGAAACTCACCGGGAACACTGACGGTGACGGGTGACGTGACGCTTTCCAGCACGGCAAACACCGAAATCGATGTCGATGGGACGGGGACCGAGAACGGTGCCGGAAACTTCGACCGGATCCTTGTGACCGGAACAGGGTCCGTTTTCACCGCTGACGGAACGATAACACCGGTCTTGCGCGGCATATCCGGGTCGGCCACCAACAGCTTCACCCCGGATGTCGGAGACGTGTTCACCTTCGTGCAGGTGTCAGACGGGAGCGTGGCAGGGAGCTTCGACAGTCTGGTTCAGCCAACGGACGGTCTTGCAGACGGAACGCGTTTCGATGTGCTTTATGGAACAAGTTCCCTGTCCCTGGCGACCACGCCGACAAGCTATGCGGATCTCGGCGCTCATGGCATTACCTTGTCGGGCAATGTCGTAGCACTCGCGCGCGCGCTCGATGCTGGGCGGCCTGCGGCTGGCGTGCGGCCGGGTGCCGCTTACACGGACGCCTACAACGTCCTCTACGCCGCCAGCATTGCAGACCTTTCCTCAGGCCTGCAAACGCTGACCGGGCAGATCCATGCGGAGATGGGAACCACGGCGGTGCGTGCGGTCGGACGGTTCGCTGACACACTCGGCGAGCGGCAGTTGCAACAGGTTGTCGGCTGGATTGCTCCCGGATCCACGCCTTATGGAACAGGTACAGCCTGGTTGATCGGCACTTCAGGTCTGACGAATGTCGGCTCCAAGGGCGGTGTCGAAGGCTTCGATGCCAAGACCAACAGCGTGGCTTTCGGGATTGACTGGAATTTCAGCGACGGGACAGCTGGTATTGCGGGTTCCTATGAACACGCGGATGTCTCTGCCGTGTCAACCGGGTCCGGCCGTGCTGAGACCTATCAGGGCGCGCTCTACACAACGTTTGAGACCGGGGTGGTCGACCTGTCTGCACGGGCAGGCCTTTCCTATGGGAGCTTGTCCACGCGCCGCACAACGTCTCTGGGCAGCTACCAAGCCATCGCGACCGCTGATGGTCACGGTGTGGGCGGTTTTGTCGAGGCTTCGGCCTTCCGTGCCTTCGAAACGCAAAACGTGACGCTCACCCCGTCCGTTTCGCTTGGATACAGGGCATTCCATCGCGATGACATGAACGAAGAGGGCAGTGTCTTCGGGCTTTCGGTGCCGAGCGCCGCTTTCGAGGACCTCCAGACCACGCTCGGACTGGCTCTGTCGACGCGTGTTTCGTTGAAGAACGGCGTCCAGCTCGCTCCGTTGCTCAGCGTTGGCTGGCGGCACGATTTCACAGACACGGCACGATCGGTTCCGGTTGGTCTCCTCGGAAGCGACTTTGATGTCGAGGGAGCCGAGATCGGCAATGATGCGTTTCTTGGCCGGCTCTCACTGACTGCAATTGCGACGGAGCGCCATTCCTTCGAGGCAGCCTATCAGGCGGAGATCAGGGACAACCTCGACAGTCACGTCTTTTCGCTGGCGGCGCGGCTGCGCTTCTAGCGCCGCATCTGCCGGTTTTTTGTGAGGGAACCAGAAGGAGCTGGATATTATGAAACGCAACCATAACAAATCAGGGCTTCACCTGAAAATCGGCGGGGCCTCCATTCTGATGGCGGGTCTCGTCGCATGCTCGCCGACTGTCGCTCAGATGCCAAGCACCACAAGTTACGGAACACCAATTTACGTGACACCGGTCAGTTCGAAGAAAGAAAAGGATTCCATTGTCGGAAAGTGGGATGTTTTTCCGGCAATCGGACCGACGAAGCGAAGCTGTACCATGGATTTCAAGGCCAGTTCGTTCGGTGGTGGAAAAGGAAGCGTCAGCACCTTTGCATGCAACCAGGTCGAAGGTCTGGGAGGCCTGAATGGCGTCAGTCGAATTACCAAGTGGGAACGCAAGGGCAGTACGATCATCCTCTCGGGTATTGCGTCGCCGAACATTGGTTCGATCGAGCTTTCGGCCAACTCTTTCCAGGACCGTGTGCCTGGCAGCACAAAGGACGATGTCCGATTCATCATCGTGCGACGATAAGGCCCCTCGACCTGAAGGCCGGCGGTTGCGGTTGTCTTCGAAACCGTCGGCGCGGAGCGCAGTCGTGACCGGCGATTGAGGCTGTGCGGGCTGCACCGCCGCTCATTGCTATGGTGGTCGCAGATGACGTTTGAGGTTCAGTCCGCCTTTTTCAACCGCAGCAGGGTGAACAGTTTGAACGGGGCCAGGGTTTCCTCGCCCTCAAGGGTCAGAAAGGTCCGGCCGAGCACGCAGGATTTCGGGAACTCGGGGTTCCAGCCGAGCCGGTGGCCGAACAGCTTCAACCCCCGTTCCGGCGCCGCGCGCAGGCCGGTGTCGGCGGAGAAGTGATTGACCAGAATGACGGTGCCGCCCGGTCTGGTCACGCGTTCCAGCTCCCGGGTCACCTTGTCCGGATCGGGCACCACGGTCATCACGAACATGGCGACGACCACGTCGAAATGATTGTCCGGATAGGAAAGCTCGCCCGCATCCATCACCTGGAGGTCGTCCATATTGTTTCGGCCGCCGTATTTTTTCCTTGCCCGCTTGAGCATGTCCTCTGAGAGGTCGATGCCGCTGATGCGCAGATTGTCCGAATAAAGCGGCAGGGACATGCCGGTGCCCACGCCGGCTTACAGGACATGTCCGCTGAGCGCGTTGACGTGTTTTACGGCGGCGCGCCGTCCCCAATAGAGGGGGCCGCTGAAGACGAGATCGTAGACCGGCGCCCAGCGGGCATAGGCGGCAAGAACAGCGGAGCCGTCGAGTTTCCCGCTGTCGCGGCCGGGCCTGTTGAGCAAAGTCCCGACTTTGCGGTTCAACCGTCGAATGCGTCTTGGAAGAATGCTGCTTTGACTCATGGGAACCACTTCTGAAATTGATTTTTGGCTACGTTCACGTGGGAATGTTTGCTGTGATTTCAGATCATTCGATGGTTCCCGCATCCCCTGGATGCCGGTTGTCGCGGGCCGAGTAGAACGGATGTGCGGCGATTTTTCAAATCGGAAGGATTTCTGCCGGTTCAAAAGGCCGCAATCCGCTCAAGGACCCGGAAGGCGGCCAGGCTGCCGATCAGATGGCCGGTCACGCGAAGCAGGTTTGCTGGCAGGGCGAAACGCAGTTCGAGTGCCGCCGCGTTTGCGCAAGAGATGGGATGCTGTGATTCAGAAACACCTGTGCCGGCCGGGACTGGACATTCGGGCATTGACGGATAGCATCCGGTCCGATCCGCCGAAACCAGCGCCAGTGGAGACTTCGATGCACGCCTTTCTGCCCTTCAACCTTGACGACATCACGCCCGAACACGAGGCCCCGGCCCCGGAGAAGGTGATTTCCGGCGATCCGCAATTCACCACCTGGCTGGTCGAGGCCCGGGACGAGGACACGCTTTTCACCGGTGTCTGGGAAGCCACGCCCGGCGCCTGGCGGATTTCCTATGACGAATGGGAATTCTGCTCGATCCTGTCCGGCAGGTCGCGCCTGACAGACAGGGACGGTTCGGTGCAAGAGATTGGACCGGGGGACCACTTTGTCTTGCAGCCGGGTTTTGAGGGCACCTGGGAGGTTCTGGAGACGACCCGCAAGCTGTTTGTCATCCGGCTCTAGGGCCCGAGCCGATGGCGCGGCATAGTTGCCGCGCCGGGGTGTTGGTGCGGATCAATCGGATCAGGATCGTCCGGTCAGGCGGCGAGGTCCGTCGCGACAGCGTCCGACCAGCCGCCGCCGCGATGGTAGCGGGCGGCCATCCGGCCGTCTTTCAGCGCGATCAGATGCAGCCAGCCATTGTCAAACAGGGCCTTGACCTCCGGATGCCGGTCGAGGATCCCGGAAATGGCCTCCCGGGGCGCTTCGAGCAGAACCGTCAGCCGCAGGGGCGTGTGCACCAGGTCCCTGCCGTCATGCACAGCCTGCCAGGGCAGGCCGGCGCGCAGCTTGCCGCCATTGCCCTCGACCACGCCGAAACCGCCGACGACATTGTGGATCAGCTTGTTGCCACAGCCGAAGATCTCCGGGGCCGTGCTCGAACCGTAATATTGCAGGCTGATCCAGCTGGCGACCACGACCGGCGCGGTCAGGATCAGTTCCAGGGTCTTGAAATCCGTATCGGCCTTCCAGTCGTAGCTGTGCAGGAAAGTCCGTCCCTGAAGATTGCCCGCGGAGGTGACGGATATTGGAGCGGCAATGAACGCGGAACAGCCGGCAAGTCCCCATTCGGGCCGGATTTCGGCCCAGTTGAGCGCCCGCCGCGCGATGGTGGCGGCGCTTGCGCCGGGAAGACGTTGCGCCCGTTCCAGCCTCGCCTGCTTTCCGGCCCGGTCGAGCCAGCGCCGCAGCAGGTCCGCCTCCGGCAGCTTCCTGGTCTGGTCGCTTTCGTAAAGCGTGATCCGGTCCGTTGTCGTGTCGTGCAGGCCGGCCACAAAAAGCGTGTCGGCTGGAATGTCGATGCCTGTTTCGGCGAGGCCCTTGCGGGTTTCGGGATCGTTCAGAAGACCAGCGAGCAGGCGCGCGGACACCTCACCCGAATGACCGCCGCAAGCGCCGCAATGATAGGCGCTTTCATGGGGATTGTTGGTGACCTGCGCGCCATGGCCGAGCAGGAGCACCACCGGAGCAAAGCCCTTGGTGAGGCTCATCGCCCTCAGCACGGCGGCGGCGGTCGCCGTCTTGTCCTCGGGCGACAAGGCCGGGTCGAGCCTTGGCGTCGGCTCGGCCTTTTGGCCGGTGCCTGCAAGACCGAGCGCATCGCGCACGAGCTTCAGCGCGTAAAGCGGCCCGGCGGCCTCGACAAACGCAAACGAGGATACCGCGGCCTGCCGGAACCGATCGAGGGCTCTCACGGCCCGGGCCCGGATCCGGACGTTGGTCTCGGCGGAACCTTCGGTCTGGCTGGTGGATGTCAGCGCAGGCTTCAAAAGAACCGGCAGATGGCTTTCGACTTCGTCCGAACCATGCGCCCGGTGTGACACCGGCAGGCCGAAAAAGCCGGCAAAGCCAATGGTTTCGATGCCAGGGCTCTGGGCCTCGAGCGCACGCCTGAAGACTTCGGAGCGCACATCGATACAGAACGCGGCCTGGAGCGCGGGGCGGTTTGCCGGGCTTTCCAGTGCGCCAAGTTTGTCATCGAGCTGGCGCTGATGGGCCAGCTCGGACGCCTCCTGCAGGATGGCGTTGGCGATCTGGTCGGCCGAAGCCTCGACTGGGTTTTCGTGGGCTTCGACCACGTCCCGCCATTTTTCGGCGATCCTGGGGTCGAGCTTGAGCAACGCTTCCTCGAAGATCAACCGGATCGCCAGCAGGTCGGCAAGCGTGCTGTCGGTGTTGCCGGAAAGTTCCGCCTGCCAGAGCAGCCAGCGGGCGTGCTGTGACCAGCCGCCGAGATCGATCAGCAGCCGGTGAAAGACGGTTTCCGCAGCGGCCTCGCTCAAGCCAAGCTTTTCAGCTGCCTGCAGGATCGCGCGTTCGGATGTGTCGGGGGCAGCGGCGGCATGGGCACAGAATCCGGTGAGCCCGGCAATCTCCGGTGCCAGGTCACGGCAGGCCCAGGCGAGCCAGGCCGCGTAGGCCCGTGTCCCCGATCCGGGAGACCAGAGCGCCTGTCCCCGGTCGAAATGGCCGGCGGCCCAGAGGCCGAATGCCTTTTCAATCACGGCGGACCAGTCGGTTCCGGTGATGTCGGTGGCCAGATCCGCGATCGTCGGCAGGGCCGCCGCCGGGGCCTCGTCCTGAAGGGCGAGTGTCTTGAGGGCGGCTACATCCTTCGGCTTCAGCGGTGAGGTCGAAGCCTGCAACGCGGCGGCAAGATCGGCATCGGTGATGCTGCCATCCGCGATTTGGCCGGCATAGTCCGACCGGTCGCGGGTCACCCGGATGCCGGCCACCCGGTGCAGCCGGGCGGAGGTGGCGGCAAGGTCTTCGCCGGTCTGGCCGAGGAACGGGTTGACGGCGACGGTGGCGGAAAGCGGAAAGGCCGGCGGGATCGCCCGGACAGCCGCTTCCGCGGCAGTGAGGATGCCGGAGACCCGGGCGGAGGTGAATTGCGTGTGCTTGATGAACATGTCGACGGCCTCGCTTACTGAGGGGTGCCTGCCCGATACCCGCCGGTCATCCGGTCGAGCAGGGCGTTGATGTAAAATCCGTTGGCCACATGAACCCTGAGGCCGGTTGCTGCCGGGTGATGGCTCCAGAGCGGAAAGAGGGTCTGTGCCAGGGCGACAAGCCCGAAGGAAAAGACGGCCAGAACGATCAGCGCCCATTCCAGCGGTCCGGCGGTCGGAACGGCCGGCACTGCGTGCCCCCAAAGTGCGTGGGAGACGAGCTGGAAGAGGAAATAGGCCAGCGCGACCAGGACGGCGGAGACACCCGTGCGGCGGGTCAGCTCAGCCGGTGCGGCATCGGCGAAGCCCTGGGCGACGAGATAGGCGACGCCGAAGATCAGCATGGCGCCGATGGCGAGCGCCTGCGGCGTCTTGGGTCCGGCAACCAGGGTGAACACCAGCGAGACCACCGCATAGAGCAGGAGCGCCACCGCGAAGGACTTGGCGACCGCGCCGAAGCCGGGAACGGCGATCAGACCCGGCCTGCGGATCCGGGCGACGGCCGCGACCGCGCCGCCCGAGGAAAGAAACGCATGGGCCTTGTAGAGCGAATGGGCGATGATGTGCAGAAGC
Organism: Roseibium sediminicola; assembly: GCF_023156505.1. Classification (GTDB taxonomy): domain Bacteria; phylum Pseudomonadota; class Alphaproteobacteria; order Rhizobiales; family Stappiaceae; genus Roseibium; species Roseibium sediminicola. Next base: position 19,225 of record NZ_JALNMJ010000005.1, read on the forward strand.
GCGAGCGGCCAGAGGCCGAGGCCGCATTGCAGCAGCATGAAGCCCATCTGGGAAATCGTCGACCAGGCCAGGGCGGTCTTGACCGCGCTTTGGGTCAGCATCACCACGGCACCGAACAGGGCGGTCAACCCGCCAAGGGCGACGAGCGTTCCCATGGCGCCGGGGCTGGCCTGGACGAGGTCGGCGGTACGGATCAAGAGGAAGCCGCCCGCGTTGATGATGCCGGCATGAAGCAGGGCGGAGACCGGTGTCGGCGCTTCCATGACCTCTGTCAGCCAGCCATGCAGAGGAAACGCGGCGGTTTTCAAAAGCGCAGCAAGCACGAGGAAGGCGACAGCCAGATGGGTCGTGAAGCTCAGGTCGGTTCCGGCCATGATGGGCAGCCGCGCGATGTCGACTGTCCCGGTGCCAAGGAGAAACAGGACGGAACTCAGAAAAAGGGCCAGGTCGCCCGCATGCCAGACAAGCGTGAATTTCGTCGCGGCGCGCCGCGCGGCCGGCCGGTCGGCGTAAAAGAGGAGCAGCTTGCGCAAGCACAGGCCAATACCGGCAAAGGCCAGGACAAGAACCGGCAGGCTGCCCGCCTGGACCAGCACCAGAACCGCGGCCAGGGTTGTGAGCATCAGGCCCTGGAAATTCTTCTCGCCCGGATCGCCGGCGAGATAGGTGCGCGCGTAGCGCATCACGACCCAGCCGACAAAGGCAACCAGCACCGTCATCGTGACGCTGATCGCATCGAGACGCAGGATCAGCGCAAAGGTCCCGTCCAGCAGGGTGAGCTGGCCAGGTCCGGCCAGGATCAGCTGCGCGGTGCCTGCAACAGCCAGCAGCAGGGCGGCCAGCGAAAGCCGTTCGCCAAGCGGGCGGACGGCCAGTGGGCGAGTGCCTTGCCTCACATGCAAAAGAGCGGCGCCTGCCAGAAGCAGGAGAGGCGCAAGGGAGGGCAACAAGGCAAGGGACGACATGACTGAACTCCGGTCGGGTCTGGGATCGCCTCCGCATATACCGTCTGGTTTTCATTCAAAAAATTACATATTATCTGCAAAATCATTCTATTTTTTGGAAGTGTTGCCTTGCTCAACCTGCATCACCTTCGACTGTTCCGCGCGGTTGCCCGGGACGGCACCCTGACCGGAGCCGCGCGTGCCTTGAACCTGTCGCAATCGGCCCTGTCCTCGCAGATCAGGACGCTGGAGGCGGCGCTCGGGCACGATCTCTTCGAACGGCGCGGCCGCGGCCTGGTTCTGACCGAAGCCGGCCGGATCGCGCTCGATCACGCCGAGGCGATCTTCAAGACGGCTGAGGATCTGACGGCCACCTTGAAAAATACCGGAACGGTCCGGCGAGCCCTGAGGGTCGGCGCGCTTGCGACGCTGTCACGCAACTTCCAGATCGGGTTGCTGGCGCCGCTGATCGGCCGGCCGGATGTCGAGGTGGTGCTGCGTTCCGGATCGCAGACCGATTTGCTGCGGGCGCTGGAGGCACTGTCGCTCGACATCGTTCTGACCAACCTGGTGCCGGCGCGCGACGCCGCCAGCCGGTACCTGATCCACAGCCTGGCGGAACAGCCCATCAGTCTGATCGGCGGAACGGACACCGGTCTGCAAGGAAGATCCGTCGCTGATCTTCTGGCTTCGGAGCCGCTGATCCTGCCGACGCCGGAATCGGCCCTGCGGGCGTCGTTCGACGCCCTGGTGGATTCGCTGAAAGTGGTGCCCCGGATTGCCGCGGAAGCCGATGACATGGCCATGCTGCGTCTGTTGGCCCGGGCCGGCGCGGGGCTCGCCGTGATCCCGCCGATCGTCGTGCGCGACGAGCTGGCGTCCGGCGCTCTTGTCGAACTGGCAAGACTTAAGGGTCTCACCGAAGGTTTTTTTGCCGTGACCCTGCAGCGGCGCTTTCCCAACCCGCTTGTGGCCGAACTTCTGGAGGCGTTCCGAATGGAGGACTTGTAGGGACAACCAACGCCAGGGGCTCGGAGCGAACCTCCAAGGCTATTGCGATCGCCCGCCGCCATGGACCATGGCGGCGGGCATTGGTGAGACGCTTAATCCAGCGTCACGGCTTCGATGCGACCTTCCAGCATATGCGGCAGGTAGAGCACGCCCTTTGCGGTACCGATATCCGCAAGCCCGGCCGGTTCGGCCAGGATCTCGGTGACGTCTCCGCCTTCGGTGATCTCGAACGCCTTGCCGTTGATCCAGTCATTGAGGACGATCTTGCCGTTCAGGCGCACGATGCCGTCGATATTGCCGATGTCGCTGGCGACAACGGAGATTGTTTTTGTGTCCGGGTCGATGCTGAGCAGGTTGCCCGGAGCTTCCGTGGTGAAATCCTCCTTCAGACCCTTGCCCCAGGAGCCGACCAGGAGACGGCCGTCGTCCCACAGGAGACCGTTCGGATGCGAGAGTTCCGGCGTTTCCAGCCACTTGTCAAACGTCCCGTCCGCATAGTGCCAGATCGTGTCGGTCATCATGTCGGAGACAAAGACGTCTTTGCCGTTGGTGGTGACGTCATTGAGGAAGACGGCACCTTCGGCCGGCATTGAGGCCAGCAGTGCGCCTGTGGCGGCATCGACGATCCGAAGTTGGGTCAGGTCGGCGGCGAAGATCTTGCCGTCCATCAGGGCGAGGCCCTTGGGAGCGTCCATGCCCGTTGCCCAACTGGCATCGATCACCGTGCCGCCCGGCGACAGCAGCGCCAGATGGCCGTTGCCGTCAACCGCGTTCGGCGCGCCCTGCATCACACTGACGACAAGCCGGTCATGGGCGGCGTCATACAGAACGGATTCGGGCATGTCGAAACCCTCGGTCGACCAGAGGGAGCCGGCCTGCGCCGAGGTTGCGGTGAGGCCGGCGACAAGGGCTGCAGCCAGGGAAGCGCGAATACGCATCGAAGATCCTTTCAGGAAGCGTTGAAACTGGCTCCTCAATGCAGAAATCGAACCAGGCTTGCAATTAATGAAAAACTGGTATCAAAAAACGATACGAAACGGGATCGAGAAGGATCAAATCAGCCGATGCGTGGCGATACGTTCAAAATTCTGCAGGGAGTCCTGAAGGCACGCGGCATGACCTACGCGGATCTGGCCGAGCGGATGGATGTCTCCGAGCCAACCGTGAAACGGATCTTTGCCGGCCACGACTGCAAGCTGAGCCGGCTTTTGGAGATCTGCGAGATTTTGGAGGTGCCGCTCGCCGATGTGCTGCACCGGGCGGAACGCACTGCGGAAGAGACCAGCCTGTTTCCAGTCGCGACCGAGGCCCGGCTCGCCGCGGATCCGTCGCTGTTTTACCTGTTCATCCTGCTGCGCGAGCCGATCCCGCAGCAGGAGATCGAACGGCGTTTCGCTCTCTCGAGCGAGGACATGTTCCGGCTCGGCCGAGCGCTGGAGGCGCTGGGCCTGGCGGAGGTGCATCCGGGCAACCGCATCCGCATCACCTGGACGGCTCCGGTGCGTTTCCGGCCGGACGGCCCGTTGATTCCGCTTCTGAAAGAGATCAACACCCGTTTCCTGGGCCAGGTGATCGAGGCAAGGGGCAGCAATCAGGGCGCCTTCTTCACACTCTCCCGGCGCATGCTGCCCGATACGGGTGCCTTTATCCTGCGGGAGATCGAAAGCTTGAAGGAAACCATCGCGGAGCTGGCCCGGCAGGATCAGATGGTCTCGCGCGACGAGGACCTGACCACCTTCAAGCTGACCGGCGCCTTCGCGCCGGTCTCATTTCCGGATATTCTGACGATTGAATCAAAACCCTAGGGCTCACGTCCAGAATTTCGGCGTCTGGCGGGTGGCATCCCAATAGCCCTTGGCGTGCTGCCACATGGCCTGGCACTGAGCCTCGTGCCAGCCGATCACAAAGCCGATCGCCTGGGTGGCTTCGATGGATTTCTTTTCCAGTGCACGGCATTTGTCCGGCAGGGTCTCGGCCATGGCGACGTCGTTGAGATAGCCGAAAATGTCCTGCAGTTTCTTCATGCGTTTCAGAAACGGCTTGACCGTGTCCGCAGGGTAGAGGCAGCCGAAGAATTCGATGCCATAGCGCATCTTCTTCATCGCCTTGCGCATGTCGTGGCGCTCCGGGATGCTCAGTTCCTCCAGCCGCTTGCCGTGGCCGAGCACCTTCTTCCACTGCTTGGCGAGTGCCTTGCCGGCATAGCTCTCGATCGGCTGGGCCAAAAGCGCCGTCTGGCCGAAATTCTCCGGATCGAGCCAGCCGCGGCCTTCGGTGTAGGCAGCCAAGTTCAGCAGGAATTCGTTGACCTCGGCCGATTTCAGATGATCGGTCAGCACTGTCCGTGTGTCCTGATCGCGCTGCGCGTTCAAATGCGCGAGCAGGGTGTCGAAGGAAAGGCTCGGCGGGGCCTTGTCGACCAGCGGCACAACGATCTCGTCCAGCAGTACGTCTAGGTCGCGCAGGGCGCCGGCTTCATTCGCAATGGTGCGGGCCGTTGCGTCGAGCGGCGCCATGCTCGCCGGATTGATCACAGGCCTGAACAGGCGGAAGGCGCTGCGCAACCGGCGCAGGCCGACCCGGAGCTGATGCGGGCCTTCCGGATCCTCGGAGGCGAGCACCGCCAGCCGGTTTTCCGAAATCTGGGTCAGGCAGGACCGCAGGACGTCGCGAAAGGCGAGCTCGGTGCTGAGGCCGGCGGAAAAACGGATGTCATCGGCGAAATAGGGCGCGCGTTCTTCCGGCGCCTGACCTTCGGCAAAGCGGTAACCGCGCTCGGCTTTGGAATAGGGCGAGAACCGGAAAGGCGTGTCGCCGAGCAGGGCCTTGGCCGCCTCGTAGAGAGCAAGGCTCGGACCGGCTTTCAGCTCCATTTCCAGTTCGACCAGCGGCTGCGTGCCAGCGCCGGCCAGAATGTTGCCGGTGTCGAACGCAAGCTCGATATCGGCGCCGTCGCTTTCGCGGGTCAGTTGCCGCGTGGTGCGTTTCATCACCGTCTCGAAACATTCCGACAGAGGTGCGTCGCCGATAGCTTCGGCCAGTTTGTCGCGCACCGCAGGGTCCTCGATGACGGAAAAATCGAGCGCCCGGCCCTGGACGGGATGCTCCGCTTCCACTGGCGAAGACAGGCCGCCCATGACGCCGGTGCCGAGCTTCGCGGTCTGCACCCAGCTGCGGCCGACTTTGCGCACGCGCAGGGAAATCTTCGCCTTGCGCAAGGTCTGGTCCGGCGTGTCGAAATAGATCGACTGCAGGGTCTTGGTGACCGACCGGCTGGCGGTGAAGCCGGCAATGGTGCCGGCACGCTTGATGGCGTCCTGGGCGGTCGGGTCCAGTTCGAGCTTGAGCTCGATTTCTCGTCCTGATTTGCTCATCCGGAATTTCTAGCCAAGCCAAATCGGCTTGTCCAGAAAACGCGCACAATTTGCGCCTTTGTTCGCCGACTAAGCAATTTCATCGGCGTGCGAAAGTGCATGGCCCGGTTTGGGCTCAGCCCGTGACCTTCTGAGCGAGGCCCTTCAAACGTTCGATGATCCGGGACTGGTAATGCAGGTACCAGGGCACCGGTTTCTGGTTGAAGGCCAGCTTGCGGATATAGACCGGGATCTCCCAGACGGCGGAAGTGCCGGCCGGAAAGAACAGTGACGTCCCGGGTTTGCCCTGATAGACATTGCCATTGTCGTCGGTGATGGTGACCTCGCCCTCGAGGAACATCACTGTTTCGTCCCAGCCGTAATGCCAACGGAACTTGCCGGCCGTGCAGGACCAGTGACAGGCATCGCCCCAGCCGAACTTGTGACCGGACAGCTGCTTGCACATGGCCTGGGGAGTGCCTTCCAGGACCCATTCGGGGCGGATCGGTGCCGGTTCCAGCTGGGATTTCTCGACCTGATCGATGACAAAGAGCGGTCCTTGCCCGCCATCTGCCCGAGCGGCCGGTTTGGCCTGTTTCACCTGTGCGGACGTGTCTGTCAGTGACATGAAGAGTCTCCCCGATTTCTACCTGCCTTGGTCATGGCGGCGCAGGACTTGCAAAGCTCTTAAATCTAGGCGGGTTTCGGCTGGATCCGGCCAGAATGCGCAGGGTTTTACCGTCTAGGGTTAAGGGAAGCTGAATTTGGTTTTGCAGTTTTTAGACGTCACGCCGACGCGGGGCTGCGTGCGAATGCCGGGCTGTGCGGATCGCCCGTCTCTATCCGCTTGCATCGGACAAGGCCCCGTGATAGGCACCCTCTCCGGTGTCAGTTGCCCCTCTGGCGGAACTGGTAGACGCGCGGGATTCAAAATCCCGTTCCTTCGGGAGTGCCGGTTCGATTCCGGCGGGGGGCACCACTTTCGTTTGAGCTACCGCCCTTCGGGCTGCTTGAGCGCCAGACAGGCTGGAGTTTTGCCTCTTACCTGCATCTTCCGCACAAATTCCAATGTGACTGTCGGGCATTGCAGGCCGTTCGGCCCGCCATCTTTGCATGGGTGGCCTCAAGCCGCGTGATGCGTCCGTCTATTTGAACGTCACCGTATCAAAAGCCAGCGAGGCGCTGGTCTCGAAAATGTCCTCCACCTTCTTGATCCTGCCCTGGCGCGGGTGGCCGACGGCGATGCCGATGATGCCGTCCCGCGTGTCCGGTCTTGCCAGGGCGACAAGGCGGACAAGCAGCTGGTCGCCGTCCGCATTCACAAAATTGCCGACAATCTCGGCCGCCGGCAGATCGCCGATCATAACCTTGCGTCGGACATTCAGCCGCGTGGTGTCGGGGTTGGTGCCGAGCTTCTTCAAGAGCTCAACGGCGAAATAGTCGCCGACCTCGAGCCGTTTTTGCGGATCGTCGGTTTTCAGAGTGAAGGTGACTATCTGGAGCGAGGAAAAAATGCGCTTTTCGGCGTCGTCGGTGGTGAAATAGATCTTGATCGGACCACCTCCGGAGGGCCTCGCCTGGGCAAGAATTTGCTGGGCCTCGCGGCGCGGTGCGGCGAGGGTGAAGGCGGCGGGCACGGGAACACCGTGCTTTTGGCCAAAATCCGCGTCGACCGTATAGATGGTCGAGAACTTGATGCCGCGGGCCTCGAACGGGGTCACCTTGATCGATCCTCCGGCCTCGATTTCCTGAGCGCGGGCTGCCTGGGGTGCTGCCGCGATCAGGGTCAGTGCCGTGACCGCAATTGCCAGACTGGTGGTGCTCATCTTTCCCTCCCGTTGTGTGCCCACGACAGGCGCAAGGAGGATGGTAACAGATGCTGCCGGAAAATCTGCCCTGGGGGAATGCGGGCCTGAGGTCGGGTGACCCGCCCCGGCCGGAGCTGGCGCGTTCTTGGCGCTCCCGTTCACTTTACCGGCATGTCGCCGAATTCCACGGATGACTTTTTGCGGCGCAGCGGCTATGGGATGCGCCATGTTGAGACGCCTCTACGACTGGACCCTGTCCCTTGCCGCCGGACCGCGCGCGCCTGCCGCGCTGGGCACCGTTTCCTTTGTCGAAAGCTCGGTCTTTCCGATCCCGCCCGACATTCTGCTGATCCCGATGGTGATCGCACGGCGTGACAAGGCCTGGTGGTATGCGTTTTTGTGCACGCTGACCTCTGTCGCCGGCGGCATTCTGGGCTATCTGATCGGCATGTTCCTGTTCGAGCAGGTGGCTGTGCCGATCCTGACCTTTTACGGCAAGATGGCGTTCGTCGAAGAGTTCAAGGCGATTTTTCACGAATATGGCTGGTGGTTTGTGTTCATCGCCGGCCTGACGCCGTTTCCCTATAAGGTGATCACCATTGCCTCGGGCGCGCTTGGTCTCAGTCTGCCGGTGTTCATCATGGCAAGTGTCATTTCGCGCGGCATTCGCTTCTGCGTGGTCTCCGGACTGCTCTACTTCTTCGGGCCGCCGATCAAGGATTTCATCGAGAAGCGGCTTGGTCTCATGTTCACCCTATTTGTGGTGTTGCTGGTCGGCGGTTTTGTTCTTTTGAAATATCTTTGAGAAGTGAGGATTTGATGTCTCCTGATCGCATGGCGAAGAGCGCAACGGGTCTGGCGCTGGTGGGTGGACTGGCGGTGATCGCAACCGCCTGGGGGTTCCAGCTGATCGGCGGTTACACGCCGTGTGAGCTGTGCCTGGAACAGCGGGTGCCGTATTATGTCGGCCTGCCGCTGACCGCGCTGGCGCTGATCCTCATGACAATGAGCCGAAGCGGACTGGCACTGCTTGTGCTTTTGGCCGTTGCGGCCGTCTTTGCCTATGGCTCGGGCCTTGGCGTCTATCAGGCCGGCGCCGAATGGGACTTCTGGCAGGGACCGACCGATTGCGGCGGCGGCGGCGGCGCACCGACCTCGGCGGCGAACATGCTGCAGGCCCTGCAATCGACTCGCCTGGTCAGCTGCACCGAAGCCAGCTGGCGCATGTTCGGCCTGTCCTTTGCCGGCTGGAACGCCGTTGCCTCCGCCGGGCTGGCCGGTTTGGCGCTGATCGCCGCGCTCCAGTTGAAACAGGGCAACAAACAGGTCACTGTCGAAGCATGAGCAAACCGGACCATCCCAAGGAGAAGCAGCGGCAGGACGCCCTTCACGCGCTTAGCCGCGTGGAGGCGGAAAGCGAAACTGTTGTCGGTTCCACTTTCGTGCGCATGGCCGACCGGGCCAAGAACCACATGGCCGCTGCCGACAAGGATGAAGACGACAAAATCGAGGTCTGGGGCACAAGGATCGGCCGTGGCCTTGGCGCTGTTTTCGCCGTTGGACTAGTGATTTACCTCGTCGTCACCTACCTGTAGGCTCAGGGTATCAAGCAAAAGGGAAACAGGATGGCATCCGTCCGGCCGGTCAGCCACAGCGGCTGGTCCGATCGCAAAGCACCGGATCTGGAAGATTTCGAAGCCATGGCCAGTGAGGTCCTGGCCGGTCTTCCGGACGACCTGCTGCTGCGCTGCGGCCATCTGCAGATCAGCCTGGCCGATTATGCGCCGGACGATGTCCTGGACGCGCTCGGCATCGAGGATCCGCACGATCTGCTGGGCCTGTTCGAGGGCGAAGGCCTGACGGAAGGCGAGGATGTTCGCATGACCGGGCAGATGCCGAACCGGATCTGGCTGTTCCGCAGGCCGATCCTGGATTACTGGGCGGCCATGGACGAGACCCTGGGCGACGTGGTCGCCCATGTGCTGATCCATGAGATCGGCCATCACTTCGGCCTGTCGGATCACGACATGGAACGCATTGAGGCCGCGGCCGACAGATAGCGGCCACGGCCTCAATCAGGAACTTTCAAGAGAAGCGCTTACTCGGCGGCTTCTTTCTGCGCGCGGACGATCGATTCCGAGATCAGCCGCTTGGCGGCGTCAACACCCTCGACACCGGTGATCTTGACCCATTTGCCCGGTTCCAGATCCTTGTAGTGTTCAAAGAAGTGCTTCACCTGGGCAATGGTGATATCCGGGATGTCGGTGATGTCGTTGATGTTGTCGTAGCGCTTGCTCAACTTGTGCGAGGGCACCGCGATGATTTTCTCATCCTGGCCGGATTCGTCTTCCATCAGGAGAACGCCGATCGGACGGCAACTCATGATCGCACCCGGCACGATCGGCCGCTGGTTGACCACGATGACGTCGATCGGGTCGCCGTCGCCGCACAGCGTGTGCGGCACGAAACCGTAGTTGCCCGGGTAGCGCATCGGGGTATAGAGGAAGCGGTCGACATACATCGCGCCGGCGTCCTTATCCATTTCGTATTTGATCGGCTCGCCGCCGACAGACACCTCGATGATGACGTTGATGTCTTCCGGCGGGTTCTTGCCAATCGGCACTGCGTCGATACGCATCTGAAAAACTCCTGTTGCTCGTTGCAGCGTCTATCGCAATCCCGACCGGGAAGTTCAAGCCCTTAATTATTGCGTTGCACCTAATTGATTAACGTGGCTTCTTTGCACGGGTGCCGGCAAAGGGAGAGACAGGCATGAATTGGTTCGCAAAGGCTCTGACGTTTCTTTCCAGCGCGGGCTTGGCAGTTCTGCCATGTGCCACGAGCGCGGCCGCTGCCGGGATCGACAGCGCCTACACCAAGATCCAGCTGCAGAATTGCACCCAGGTCGAAACGGCGTCCGATGAGGGCACCTTTGCCGGTGCCTGGCAATGCCCTGGCTACAAGGACCAGGTGGTTTATGTTGCCGAGGGCGACCTGCGCATGTTCATCTCCTTCGGCCCTTTCGCGGCGGACGAGCCAGCGGCCAGCCAAACCCTGCCGAATTTCAACACGGTCAACGAGACGCTTGAATGGCGTCTCAGGGGCGGCGTGCCCTTTGCCACGATCCTGCGCTGGTTTCCGAGCCTGGATGACGGCGCGCGCACCGGCAGCATCCTGATTGTGACCCAGCTGCAGCCGGGTGGCGGCACCTGCCAGATCGCCCGGGTGGATGCCCAGGCCAACAGCAACGCCAATGTTCTGGCCCGTCAGGCCGCCGACACCATGGCGGGCAATTTCGACTGTTCCCAGCCGGCGCAGATCCTTGGCAATCCAGGCGCTTTGCAATGGTGACGGGTCGCGTCGTCTAGGAGCCTGGTCCCGGCCAGGCATAGATCGACAATTCCAGCCGGCGTCCACCAAGACGGTACCAGGATTTCGCGGCCAGCCGGCCGCCGACGGCCTTGTAGAAGGCGCGGGCGGGCTCGTTGTCGCTCAGGACCTGCACGGCGAGGCCGGGCATGTTCCGGTTGCGAAGGGTCTCGCGGACATGGTCGAACAGGGCGCGGCCAAAGCCGAGTCCCTGATATTCCGGCTTCAGATAGAGCTCGTAGATCTCGCCTTCCATGCCGGTGCCGCGCAGTCGGCAGGGGCCGTAGGTGGCGTAGCCGGCAGGGATATTGGCGATGCTGAGGATCTTGATGTCGACGCCGCGCGCCAAGGCGCCCTGCCACCAGCTGCTGCCGCGCCGGCTGATCATTTTCTGAAGGTCGACACCGTGCAATACACCTCGATAGGCACCGAGCCAGGCTTCGCTGTGAATGCCGGCTAGGGCGTCGCAATCCGCGGATCTTGCCGCGCGCAGGTCGATCAGGTCCGTAGTCATCCTTGAAAAAGGATACATCAAGTCCCCGGTTGGGGAAGAGGCAATCGCGGCTGCACAGATGAAAAATGACGTTTCGTCTATAAGGGCCTGCGAGAAATACAGAGGCGCATACAACCGCAAATGAAAAGGGCCGGCGTGGTGCCGGCCCTTCAGTTGCCCTGATGTTTGACTCACTAAATCTGGCCGACCTGGTGACGCCCCGGGGGGCTGGGGGGCTAATGCATTCCGAAGCATCATCGGGTCGTACCCATCAGGGTATGATCTTAATATGGGTGCCCAAAATGGCTGGCCAAGGGCTGGAATGCGGCAAAATCAAGGAAATTTGGTCATTGTTTCGGGGCAAAGTGCCGTTACGTACATTTTTTGCGTTTTTCGCCGTTCGTTCATGCGCAAAATTGCCGGGTCGCGGGGGACCTCTGTGCCAATCTCGGCCTGTGGGCTTGCCATCTGCCCCAAAGACAACGCAAGATGAAAGGGAGGTGACAGGCATCGCCAGCTCCGATTCCCTCACCTCCTGCGAAACCGCAAACGGAATGGAGGCGGAATGAGCGAAGCCGATGAGAGCGCGTTTCAGCGCGGCGCGGGCACGGGCCCGGCGCCGCAGCACCAACCGGCTCCCCCTTCCAAACCTGTCGTTGCCTTCAACCGGCGTGAACTCGATACCATCCTGCGGCTTTATGGCCGCATGGTCGCCGACGGCGAGTGGCGCGACTATGCCATCGATCTCCTGAGGGACCGGGCGGTGTTTTCCGTGTTCCGGCGTTCCTCCGAAATGCCGCTTTACCGGATTGAAAAGGATCCGAAACTGGGCAGGCGCCAGGGCGCCTATTCGGTGGTCGCCGCAGGCGGCATGATCCTGAAGCGCGGTCATGATCTCGCACAGGTGTTGCGGGTCCTGGAAAAAAAGAAGCACCTGCGCCTCGTCGAGGTGTGAGAGACTAGGCAGTTGCCCGCAAAGAGAAGGTGGCGTTCGGCGACGCGACCCGCCAGGCCGCGGGCTCTATTGTGTTTCCCTAAACAAACCTATCTCTCGTCATCCCGGACGACGCGAAGCGGAGATCCGGGACCGGAGAGCCGGGGTCTGTCTGAAAAACTCCAAATCGAGAAGCCATTGGTGCCCCGGTCCCAGCTCGCGCTGCGCCTGGCCGGGATGACCGCGGATGGGTTTTCGATATCCGGCGAAAAAAAAGCCCGGCAGAGCCGGGCTTTTCGAGTGTTCTGAGAACTGCGCTTAGTCGCGGTTGCCGAACAGCTGCAGCAGCATCAGGAACATGTTGATGAAGTCGAGATAGAGGCGCAGGGCGCCCATCACGGACTTCTTGGTGGCGACTTCGCTGCTGTCGCCTTCATAGTACATTTCCTTGATCTGCTGAGTGTCGTAGGCGGTCAGGCCGGCAAACACCAGGACGCCGATCACGGAGATCGCGAACTGCAGGGCGGAAGACGCCATGAAGATGTTCACGATCGAAGCGATAATAATGCCGATCAGGCCCATGAACAGGAACGAACCCCAACCGGACAGGTCTTTCTTGGTGGTGTAGCCGAAGAGGCTCAGCGCACCGAAGGAAGCCGCCGTGATGAAGAACACCCGAGCAATCGATCCGCCGGTATAGACCAGGAAGATCGAGGACAGGGAGATGCCCATGACGGCCGAATAGACCAGGAACATGGTCCGTGCGGAGCCGGCGCTCATGGACTGGATGCGGAAGGACAGCCACATCACCATTCCGAGCGGTCCGAGCATCACAACCCATTTCAGCGGGCTGCCATAGAGCGTGACACCGAGCTGGGTCAGCATCTGACCGTTGCCGAGGCTTGCGGCAGCCGCGTTCGGATCGGTGGTTGTTGCCAGCATGGCGGTTGCCAGTGCCAGGAAACCGGTCAGCGCGAGGCCGATGGTCATGTAGTTGTAGACGCCCAGCATATAAGAGCGAAGGCCCTGATCAATGCCGGCCTCGGCGCGTGTGCCGGCGGCCTGATAGACGCCTTGAGATTGACGGTCAAAGGTCGACATGGTCGTGGTAATCCCCTTCTTGAACCACATATTGCAGGTGACATCACTTGCAACACAATTCCCTCAACATATGGGAAAATACGGTCCCAAGCTCAAGATGCGAAACCTGAAAATTTCGTAATCTTGCGGCCTGGAGCCGTATTTTATGCCAACAAGCTTAAGAGAGCACGCTTATTTCATCGCTTTCAGGCGGGATTCGATCTGGCGATCGCAGGTGCCGCCCGGGTTACGCACGATCTCCTCGGATGCGAAATCCAGGATTTCCGTGTCCTTGTCGCGCATCTGCTCGACCGTCACGCCCGGCTTGAACCATTGCAGGACAGCGTAGTCGCCGCCGGCATCGGTCAGGAAGGCAAGCGGCTTGCCGTCTTCCGTGATGCCCATGCGGCCGACGCGGACTTCCTCGATGGCAACCTTGCGTGCCTCGCCGTCGATCGTCAGGCGCGACTTCTGCACATTCAGCTTCTTCAGCTTGGAACCGGACGTGCCGGTCCAGTTGCCGTAGAAGCGCTTGCCTTTTTTCTCGACCGAGAGGCAGGAATTCTCGAAATTCGGGATCGACAGGCGCTCGGCGGTGATCTCGATCGGGTCCTCGCCCTTCGGCGCCAGCGTGTATTTCATCGAATTGTCGCCGGTGCGATAGACCCGGATGCCGACCGGCGTGTAGCCGCTGTCGTTGATCGTGCGGGTGAAGAAGTCGAACTGGTTGGCGTCGTTGGTGCCGGCCCGGCGATAGAGCCAGCGCTTCGGAAGACCGTCCTCGAAGACCAGCCAGTCGCTGACCACCAGGCCGCGGGTGCCTTCCGGCGTGTTCAGTTGCCAGACGCCGGTATGAAACGGGCTTTCGGCGGTCGCGGCTGGCGCAAACGACACAATGGCCGCCGCGGCAACGACCGCAGCTTTTGCAAAGTTCTTCAACCGAGAACCTTGGGTGAAATCGAACATGAACTAAGCCCCTTTAACAATCTTGTCCGGACCCAAACCGGATAGCCAAGATTAATTCAGTATGCAAGTTGCGCGGGGCTGAAGTTTGACGGAAACTGCTTGCGCCAGATGAATTTTCCCTGACAGGCCCTGTCGATATGACATCGCCCGCCAGGAATACATCCTGTCAGAGGTTTCGTAATACCGGCGCTGGTTTTTCGCCCAGGATGCGCCAGGTGCCGATCAGGCCGAAGCCGACCGTCAGAACCAGGGCGACCAGTGCGGCGCCGGCGGCCGTTACCGGCATCAGCACAAAGCTGCCGTCCATGATCTGGGTGACGACGTACCAGGCCGCGAGACCGCCCGCGACCAGCGCGAACAGGGCGGTGGTCAGACCCAGGATGGCGTATTCCAGACCATAGGCCAGGATAAGGCGGGTGCGGGTCGCGCCCAGGGTTTTCAGGATGACGGCGTCATAGATCCGGCTGCGGTGCCCGGCGGCAAGCGCGCCGGCAAGCACCAGCACGCTGGCGATCAGCGTGATCGAGCTGGCTCCCCGGATCGCCCAGGCAAGCTGAGCCACAAGGTCGTTGACCTGGGAAATGGCGTCTTTCACCCGGATGGCGGTCACCGTCGGGTAGGAATTTGAGACGGTCTTCAGGAGCGCCAGCTCGGACTCCGCCGGTACGTCCTCCGCCCAGCCGAGCGTCATCAGGTGGGCATGGGGCGCGCCCGCAAAGGTGTTGGGCGAAAACACCATGACGAAATTGATGGCCAGCGACTGCCATTCGACATCGCGCAGATTGGCGATTTCCGCCGTGATTTCCCGGCCGAGCACATTGACCGTGATTTCGTCGCCGATTGTCAGGCCCAGATCCGTCGCCGCTTCCGCGTCAAAGGAGACCAGCGGCACACCGGCATAATCCTGCGGCCACCAGTCCCCCTCCACCAGCTTGGAATTCTTCGGCAGGCTGGCGTCATAGGTGATGCCGCGGTCGCCGCGCAGGACCCAGCCGGAGCCTTCCTGCGCAGGTACAAAATCTTCCGAAGCGATGCCGTTCAGGCTGACAATCCGGCCGCGCAGCATCGGCACGCTTTGCAACTCGGCATCGGCCGCTTCGGCCTTGAGCAGGGCTTCGAAGGCGTCGCGCTCGTGGCTCTGGATATCGACAAAGAAGAAGCTCGGGGCCTTGTCTGCGATGGTTGCGGTCAGCTCGCGGCGCAGATTGCCGTCGATCAGGGCGAGCGCGACCAGCAGGGACAGGCCGAGACCGAGCGACAGCACCACGGAAGGCGTGAGCGCTCCCGGGCGGTGGATGTTGGCGATCGCAAGCCTGAGTTCCGTGGAACGCACCGTGGGCAGGCGCCGGGCGACCGCCATGATCAGGCGGGCCACCAGCACCAGTAGCACAAATGCGCCGGCCGAGGCGGCGATGTAGATGCCGGCCATGCGTGTGTCATGGGCAAGCGTCACCGCAATCGCAGCGAGAACGGCAACGGTCACCGCGGTGGCGGCCAGATAGCGTTTGCGCGGCAGTTTGGTGCCGCCGGTGACGATGTCGCGGAAGAGCGCCGTCGGCGGCACGTCATGAGCCCGGCCGAGAGGCCAGAGCGCGAAGGCGAGCGCGGTCAGGAGGCCGTAGACGAGGCCGAGGGCGAGTTCGCCCGGATAGATGCTGGCGGCCAGTTTCACAGGCAGAACACCGGCAAGCGCCGCGGCGGCGGCAAACGGGATCAGCGCGCCGACGGCAAGGCCTATGGCGATACCGATCAGGGCCAGGATCAGCATCTGCACCAGATAGACCTGGAAGACAAAGCCCCCGGTAGCGCCCATGCATTTGAAACTGGCAATGACCTCGCGCTTGGTTTCCAGATAGGCGCGGATGGCATTAGCCACGCCAACACCGCCGACGACGAGGGCGGTCAGGCCAACCAGGGTCAGAAACTGGGCAAAGCGGTCGATGCTGCGTTGCAGGCCCGGAGAGGCATTGGCGCGCGAGCGCACACGCCAGCCGGCATCCGGCTGGGCGCCGCGGGCGTCTTCGACCACGCCTTCAAGGCGCTCGAGTGACGGCGCCGGATCCATTCGGACCCGGTAATGCCAGCGCACCAGGCTGCCGGGCTGAACGAGATCGGTCGAGGGCAGGGCGGCATCGGAGATCATCAGCCGCGGACCGAATTCCATGCCGCCGGCCAGCTTGTCCGGTTCTACGGCGATCGTGTCGGCAATCCTGACGGTGCCGCGGCCGAGCGACACCGTGTCGCCAACGGCAAGATCCAGTCTTGCCAGCAACGCTGGGTCGGCCACCGCGCCCCAGAGCCCGTGCTTTTGAGCCAGGGCGTCCTCAAGGGACATGCCGCTCGTCAGATCGACCGTGCCGTAAAGCGGGTAGGCGCCATCGACGGCTTTGAGCTCGACCAGCGCCTGGTCACCTGCTTCCGGAAGGCGGGCCATGGCGCGCATGGTGGCAACGCGGGAAACGGAGCCGAGGTCCTGAAGATAGGTGAGCTCATCTTCGTCGGCCTCCCGGTGGATCAGCCGGAACGACAGGTCACCGCCGAGAATGGCCTGTCCTTCCCGCGAAATGCCTTCCGTCAGTGCGCGCGACACGGACGTGACGCCGGCAATGGCGGCAACGCCGAGGGCGATACAGGCAATGAAGATATAAAAGCCCCTGAGACCGCCGCGCAGTTCCCTGAGGGCAAAGCGGGCGGCAAGTCGGAAGGTCTGCTGGCCCGCTCGGCCGGTTCCTGCCACGAAACCGCTCATGCCGAGACGCCCGTTCGATCGGCCACGGCTTCCTCGATTTCGCCGGACCGGACGCGGATCATGCGCGCGCAGCGGGCCGCCAGGCCCGGATCGTGGGTGACCAGCACCAGCGTCGTCTTGCGGGCCTTCTGGGCGGCAAACATCAGTTCGACGATCTGCGCGCCGGTGTCGTCGTCGAGATTGCCGGTCGGCTCGTCCGCGATCAGGATTTCCGGTTCGACCACCAGCGCGCGGGCAACGGCGACTCGCTGCTGTTCGCCGCCCGAAAGCTGTGCCGGGTAATGGGACAGGCGATGACCGAGCCCGACGGCCTCAAGCTCGGCCCGGGCCTTGTCGAAGGCGGCAGGATCGCCGGCGAGTTCAAGGGGCACGGCGACATTTTCCAGAGCCGTCATGTTGGGAACGAGATGGAAGGACTGGAAAATGATGCCGACATTGCGGCCTCGAAACTGCGCCAGCTGGTCTTCCGACAGGGGGCCGAGTTCGGAACCGGCCACAATGACCGCGCCAGCGTCGGCGCGCTCCAGGCCGGCCATGACCATCAAAAGCGTCGACTTGCCGGATCCGGAGGGGCCGACAAGACCAACAGAGGTGCCTTTTTCGATCTCCAGGTCGATCCCTTTTAGGATATGCACCCGGCCGGCGCCCTCGCCGAGGGTCAGGTGGACATCTTTGAGGGTGATGGCAGGTGACTTTGTCATCATATGACCTTTACAACGGGCGCATGATCGTCTTCCTGAAGAGATGCATGCCCTCGACTTTGGAACGCTCTGCGACCATATGGGCCTGATGTGACGCGTCTTCCAGTCCTGAAAGAGAGTTCCCGTGAACCGGTTTCTTGCCTGCCTCGCCTTGTTGTTCATTGGCTTTACCAGTGTCCCGGCCCGGTCCGAGACGCTGAAGCTCGTGGTGCTGGGGGACAGTCTGGTGGCCGGTTACCAGTTGCCCGCGGGCGACGGATTCCCGGAAAAGCTGCAAGCTGCGCTGACCGAAAAGGGGCATTCGGTCGAGGTCGTCAATGCGGGCGTTTCGGGCGACACCTCCACCGGCGGCCTGTCTCGGCTGGACTGGTCGGTCGGGCCGGACACGGACGCGGTGATCGTGGAGCTGGGCGCCAATGACGCACTCCGGGGCCTGTCGCCGGAGGGGACCCGCCAGAATATCGAGGAGATCACACGCCGGCTGCGCGACCGTGGCATCGAGGTTCTGCTCGCCGGCATGCTGGCGCCACGTAATCTAGGGCCCGATTATGCGGAAGCCTTCGATCCCATCTACGCGGATGTCGCCAAGGCGCATGATGCCCTGCTTTATCCCTTCTTTCTCGACGGCGTTGCCCTGGATCCCGATCTCAATCTGGCCGACGGCATGCATCCGAACTCCCAAGGGGTCGAGGTCATCGTCGAAAAAATCCTGCCGGAAGTCGAAGCGCTTCTGGCCAGAGTTCAATCAAGCAACGATTCCTAGAGTTTGTGGACAATTAGGATTTGGTCTTGGTTTGAATGCAAATGGCTCAAGTTCAAGAAGCAAAAGTGCAGGAAGGGCCAGCCCTTTCAAGCCTTTGCGACGCCGAGATGAGCCATTTGCATCAAGTCCTCCATTCCCGATATCTGGGGGGGACGCAGCGGATTTCGGTTTCGTGTGCGTCGGAAAGTTCTTGTGGTGGGCAGCACCACTGCGAACTTTCCTTCTGCTCGAAGACCGAAATCCGACAAGCGCCAAGACCGAAACCTAATTGTCCACAGACCCTAGAGACCGCTCCGGTTTTCTTCGTTTTAACCCAGAAGGATTGCCTTATGGAACAGCGCCGACTTGGCCGTACGGATATTGAAGTGAGCGCCCTTTGCCTCGGAACCATGACCTTTGGCGAGCAAAATTCGGAAGCCGAAGGCCATGCCCAGATGGACTACGCGCTGGAGAAGGGCATCAATTTCTTTGACGCGGCCGAACTCTACCCGATCCCGCCGAAAAAGGAGACGCAGGGACGGACCGAACGCATCATCGGGTCCTGGTTCAAGACCACCGGCAACCGCGACAAGGTCGTCATGGCAACGAAAGTTGTCGGCCGGACCGACATGGACTGGTTCCGCGAGAACGGTGAAAAGGGTCAGCTGACCCGGGCCCAGATCGAGTTTGCGGTCGACCGGAGCCTGAAAAACCTGCAGACAGATTATATCGACCTCTACCAGATCCACTGGCCGGACCGGAACGTTTCCGGCTTCGGTTCCAATCCGACCCGCTGGGTGGATGTGGACCAGGCCGAAGAGGAAAACAGCATCCAGTCGACCCTGGAAGTGCTTGGTGACCTGGTGAAATCGGGCAAGGTGCGCCATATCGGCGTTTCCAACGAAAGCGCCTGGGGCACCATGCGCTACGTCACCGCGTCAGAACTTTACGACGTACCGCGGGTGGTCTCGATCCAGAACGCCTATTCCCTGGTCAACCGGACCTTCGAGACCGGTCTGGCCGAGGTTGCCCGGCGCGAGGATGTCGGGCTGCTCGCTTATTCCGCGCTCGCCCAGGGGTATCTCACCGGCAAATACCGGGACGGAGCGCTGCCGGCTGGGGCCCGCAAGACCCTGTTCAACCGGCTGCAGCGCTACGAGCATCCGCGCACCATCGAAGCCGTCAATGCCTATCTGGACCTGGCCAAAGACGCTGGGCTGGATCCCGCGCAAATGGCGCTTGCCTTCGCGATGTCGCGGTCCTTCGTGACGTCCGTCATCCTGGGCGCCACCAGGATGGAGCAGCTGGAGACGGATATTGCCGCCGCCGACTTGACCCTGAGCAGCGATGTCCTTGAAAAGATCGACGCCCTGCATCAGGAATTCGGCAATCCGGCGCCGTGACCGAAAGCCAACGGGCTGACCGGTAACGGTTTTCAACAGAATCAAATCATATGCGAATGCCGGGTCTGCGATGAACAGGTCCGGCATTTGCGTCTGGTTTGTGCGGATTTTTAATGGCGGGTCAAAAACTTAGTTTTTTGTCTTGCGCTTTTCATGAAGTTGATTCCTCATGGGTTTTATCAGCGACAGCGGAGGGAACACCCATGCCGCGCCTATTTACAGGCCTTGAGATTCCGTCAGAGACGGGCCTCATGCTTTCAATGCTCCGGGGAGGCCTTCGGGGCGCCCGCTGGATCGATCCGGAAAACTATCACCTGACCCTGCGTTTCATCGGCGACATCGATGACCGCACCGCCGACGAGGTCGTGGCCGCGCTCGACCGGATCCGCCGGGACCCGATCGAGATCCGGCTGACCGGCCTTGGCTCCTTCGGCAACGGCAAGCCGCATGCGGTCTGGGCCCGGGTCGAGCCGAGCCCGCAGCTGGCGGAGCTGCAGGCCGAGCAGGAGCGCATCCTGCAGCGCCTGCATCTGCCTGCCGAGCGGCGTAAATACATCCCCCATGTCACGGTTGCGCGCTGCAAGACCTCGACCAACGAGGATGTCGCCAAGTGGTTGAGCGAGCGCGGCAATTTCCAGGCGCCGCCATTTATTGCCGGGAGGTTTGTGCTGTTTTCGGCCAAGGCCAGCGTCGGCGGCGGTCCTTACCTCGTGGAAGAAGCCTACCCACTGGCAGCCTGAGCGGTCACTCCGCGACGAAGAACAGCAAGCGGCCGTTTCGCGCGGCCCCCTGACCGAGCGGGATGCGCCGGGACAGCCTGGCGCGCTCGCTCTCCCGCTGACGCCGGGCGAGCTCGAAGAAGCGATGATATTTCAGCCTGTTGATCTCGCGTCGGTCAAAGGCGAGATGGCGTTCCTTGCAGGCCTTTTTCTCCTCGTTCAGGATCATGCGGATCTGCCGGCCTATGCCGCCGCAATATCTGGGGCGCAGTTTCAGGACCGCCCACTCCATGCGCTTGGCGCAGCCCAGATAGATTTTCCGATGAACCAGTTCATGCCGTCTGGTGAAGCCGCGCAGGCTGCGCCATGCACTTAAGGTTCGCCGGTCGAACGCCTGCCGGTTCCGGGCCTTGGGCAGGGTCATGGTGAAATCGATCGAGAGCCGAAAGTCCGTCACGCGGCAATGGTCTTTGCGTTGATCGGTCTTGAAGGTGTGGGTGTAGCGCGGCCTGATATTGGCGATTGCCGGGCCGTAGTCGCCGCGAAACGGCCTGCGGCGCATGAAGGCGGCCACGGCCATGGCCGATGTGCCGCTGACGAGGTAGCTTTTTTCCTTGAGGTCCGAGCGTATTTCAGCGCGTGCATGGTCCCCCGATCCGAGGATCGGGACCAGCATGACGATGAGGAACGTCATCCGGCGCGAAAACATCGGTGCCTGTCTTTTTCTGCGACTGAGACGGACAAGGTAACACATTGCACCGGATTTGCTCCAGTCGATTGAAGTACAAGTGTAATTTTGTTTTCCGACTAAAGAAAAACGCAACCTCTTCTCGTAAAAAGTGCATTTGCCCCTAGAAATAATCTCTGATTTAGTAAGATTTCCGTCCCTGGCTTCAGGTGTCGTAAAGGAATCTTAATCGCTTTTCGCTCTTCTGGGCGCACTGTGCAGCCCGGCAAACGGGCAAACCAAACAAAAGCAATCGAGTTGCCCCATGAAGCTTCTTTCAGACCTGCCCATCGCAATCCGTGTCGGCGCGTTATCAGCCATCGCTATTATCGCTATCGGTGTCCTCGTCGGAACGTCGTTCTACAGTCAGAACATCGTATCAACGGAAACCGATAACTTGGCCGAGTATTCCCAGATGGACTATTACGTGTCCCAGGTTCAGGCCCATGCGCAGAATATGCGCCGAAGCCAGAAAGACTTCATGCTGGAAAAGGACCCGGCATTTGTCGAGGAATACCGCGGCGAATTCGAGAAAGCACATGCCAACGTCGACAATGTCGATGCCAAGCCTCAATCGGCCCCCATCAAGGAAAACCTATCCAAGTTGCGCGAGATCCTTGAAGCGCACCGAGTCGAATTTGATAAACTGGTCAAAGCAATGACCGAAATGGGACTTGACGAGAACAGTGGGCTGGAAGGCGAGTTGCGTGCGGCAGTCCGCAATGTCGAAGAAAAGCTGAAGGCGGCGAGCCTCGACGCTCTTACGGTCAAGATGCTGATGATGCGCAGGCATGAGAAGGACTTCATGCTCCGGGGTGCCGAGAAATATGTTGGCCGTATCGACGAAAGGCGTGCGGAGTTCGCCGAACTATTGCCTGCAAGCGGGTTGTCGGACAGTGAACAGAAGGAAATCAGCGAGCTGCTCGATGTCTATCAGGCTGCCTTCAAGGTCTATGCTGCGAAAGCGCAGGAAATTGAACGCGAGCTCGTCACGCTCACGGAAATCTTCCAGCAGGTCAGCCCAGAATGGTCGGCGGTTTCCGAGGCAGCCTACCAGGGCAAGGAGGCTGCAGCGGCAGCGCTGGAGAGGGCACGTGTATCGTCCCAACGAACATTCCTGACGGTGTCTGCAATCGCCCTGATGCTCTCAATTGGGCTCGCCTGGCTGATCGGGCGCAGTATCACCGGTCCGATCAAGTCGCTGACCGGAACGATGGAAACGCTTGCGGACGGATCCCTCGATGTCGACGTCCGCTTTACCGACCGCAAGAGCGAGATCGGCAGCATGGCCCGTGCGGTGGAGGTCTTCAAGACCAACGCGATCCGGACACGGGAGCTGGAAGCGGAGCAACGCGAGCAGTCAGAAAGAGCAGAAGCAGAGAAGAAACGCGCCATGATGGAACTGGCCGACAGTTTCGAGAACTCCGTCGGCAGGATCGTCGAGGCAGTGAGCACGTCCTCGGCGAAGCTGGAAGAGAATGCCGGCAGCATGAGCACGACTGCCGAACAGACCCAGCAGCAGTCCTCCACGGTGGCGGCTGCGGCGGAACAGGCCTCCGCGAATGTTCAGACCGTGGCCTCCGCGGCCGAGGAGCTGTCCTCGACCGTGACCGAGATCTCCCGTCAGGTCCAGCAGTCGTCGCAGGTTGCCGAATCCGCGTCCTCCGAAGCTCAGCGAACGAACGATCAGGTTCAGGGCCTCGCGGAAGCCGCCTCACGTATCGGCGATGTGATCAAGCTCATTTCCGATATTGCCGAACAGACCAACCTGCTTGCGCTGAATGCGACCATCGAGGCGGCACGGGCCGGCGAGGCTGGCAGAGGCTTTGCCGTGGTTGCCGCCGAAGTGAAGGAACTGGCCAGCCAGACGACAAAGGCAACCGAGGAGATCTCACAGCAGATCTCCGGCATTCAGTCCGCAACGCAGGATGCCGTCTCCGCCATTGATGGCATCACCAAGACGATTTTCGAAATCAACGAAATCGCTTCGGGGATTGCGTCTTCTGTCGAGGAGCAGGGAGCGGCCACCGCGGAAATCGCCCGCAACGTACAGGAAGCTTCCACCGGCACGCAGGATGTCACCCACAACATTGCCGGCGTCAGCCAGGCGGCGACCGAGACCGGCCGCGCTGCGGAAGAGTTGCAGGCTGCCTCCGGAGCCCTCACGGGCAATGCCCAGGAACTGCGGCGGGAAGTCGACAATTTCCTGATGCGGGTCCGCAACGGCTAGGCCGTTGCGAGCAAACCCTCATAGACCTCGAGCGTCTTTGCGCACATGGTCTCGACGGAAAAATTCTGACGGACATGGGCCAGCGCCCTGTCCGTCATTTGTTTTTTCCACTCGGGGGCTTGCTGCAAGGCCTGCCGGATGGCGGTGGCCAGCGCGGCGGCATCGCCCGGCGGCACGCGCCAGCCGGTGCGATCCTCTTCGCCGACCTGGGGTGGGGCCAGCACGGTTTCCGGAACCGCGCCGAGATCGGAGACGATCACCGGAACGGAGGCTGCCTGGGCTTCAACGGCGGCCCGGCCGAAGGCTTCCGGCTCCGTCGAAGCGACAACGGCGAGGTCGGCCAGCGCCATGGCCGCCGGCACGTCGGCGCAATGGCCGACCAGGCGGACGCGGTCCTGAAGGTCGTGCTCCGCGATAAGATTTTTCAGTTCAGCCACATATCCGTCACGACCCTGGGCATCGCCCGCCAGGATTGCCAGCGGTTTGCCGAGTTCGGCGTCCATCAGATGCGCCATTGCCTCGATCAGAACCTTCTGGCCTTTCCAGGCGGTCAGGCGCGCCATGTTGACGATAACCGGATGGCCGGAGGGAATGCCCCATTGGTCCTTTAAGGCTTGCCGGCGCAGGGCGCTGACATTGGCCGGGTCCAGCCCCTTCAGATCGGAGCCGCGCTGGATCACGGCGATCCGGTCTTTTGCAAAGGGGTGCCGGTCGGCCACAAGGCCGGCAATGAAATGGGAATTGGCGATCACCGCATCGCCCCTGGCCATCACCGAGTTGTACCAGGCCTTCAGCGCGTTGTTCTGGTTATAGGTGCCGTGATAGGTGGTCACGAAAGGCGTGTTGGTGCGCCGCGCAGCCCAGAGGGACGACCAGGCAGGGGCCCGGCTCCTGGCGTGGATGACGTTGACGTCGCGCGTGCGGATCAGCTCGGCGAGCCGGCCGGCATTCTTCCAGAGGGTCAGCGGGTTCTTCGACTTGACGGGCATCACGATGTGTTCGGCGCCCGACGCGGTCAGGTCCGATACCATCTGGCCGCCCTGGCTGACCACGAGCGCGGTGCCGCCGGCCGCGACAATTGCCTTTGCCACATCCAGGGTTGTGCGTTCCGCGCCGCCGGAATTAAGGTCCGGGATCACCTGGAGGATCGTGGTCTGTGAGGGCAGCGGCGGCACGTGGGGTCTCCGGAAAACTTTTCAAGACAGAACGTCTGTGTCAAAGGCTTAGCTGAAAATCTGATCAGTAAGAGAGCCATAATATGGGGACGCCGGAACCGCAATTCATCAGCATCGGAAAAAACGCGGAAGCCCGCCGGATCGCGGTGCAGAAGCAAGCCGGTGATGCGCCGTGTGTGCTGTGGCTGTCGGGGTTCAAATCCGACATGAACGGCACCAAAGCAGCGGCCCTGGCGGAATTTGGTTTGGAACAGGGCCATGAAGTCGTGCGGTTCGACTATTCCGGTCATGGCCTCTCTGGTGGCGATTTCGAAAACGCCTGCGTCTCGGATTGGCTGGAAGAGGCCGCGGCTGTCTTTGATACCTTCTGTTCCGCTGAGACCGTTCTGGTCGGGTCTTCCATGGGTGGCTGGCTGGCCCTGCTGCTGGCCTTGAGCCGGAAGAGCACGAACAAGATCAAGGGCCTGGTCCTGATCGCTCCGGCGGTGGATTTCACCGAAGAGCTGATGTGGAAGCAGCGGTTTACCGACGAGATCCGGAGCGCAATCCTTGAAAACGGGCGCTGGGAGCAGCCCTCGGCCTATTCCGACGATCCGTATGTGATCACGCGCAAGCTGATCGAGGACGGGCGCAACCATCTCCTGTTCGGCAATCCGCTCCATCTGGGCTGCCAGGTGACCATCCTGCAGGGCGCCGAGGATCCGGATGTGCCGGCAATCCATGCCCAAAGGCTGGTCGAGGCGCTGCCGCGGGACGACGTCACCTTCACCCTCGTGCCCGACGGCGACCACCGCCTGTCGCGGCCTCAGGACATCGACCTGCTGCTGCGGGCGGTCGCAGACATGGTGGACCGGTAAGCGAAGCGCTTAAACCGGCATCGTTTCCTTGCCCTGTTTCTTGACCCGGTACCAGGCCCAGAACAGGCGGGCCGCGACCGCGCGGTGCGGTGCCCAGATTTCGGCAAGCGCGTCGAGCTCCTTCGGGGCGGGCTTTTCCGCAAGCCCGAGCGCGTCGCGGACGGCGATCTGCAGGGCGAGGTCGCCGCTCGGAAAAATATCCGGATGGCCGGCACAGAACAGCAGGAAGATATCGGCTGTCCAGCGGCCGATTCCCTTGACGCGGCAGAGCCGCGCATGGGCTTCCTCCGCCGGCGCGCTCGCCAGATGCGCAAGATCAAGACCGTCTGCGCAGGCGGCGGAAACTGCGCGCAAGGTGCGGATCTTGGGACGGGAGAGGCCAACGCCGGCCAGGTCCTCGTCGGAAAAAAGGTCCAGCTGGTCCGCGCTCAACGGCGAGACCAGGGCCTGCAGCCGCGCGAAAATCGCGGCGGCACTGGCAACCGAAACCTGTTGTCCGGTAATGATCTGGGCAAGACCTTCGAAATCCGCGGCACGGCGGCGCAACGGCACCGGACCGGCTATGGCTGCAATCTCTGCAAGACGGCCGTCCAAAGCAATCAGTCGGGCAAGACCGTCTTGAATGTCCTCATCTGTTACGATCGGTGTCATGGTGTTGGTCCGCAGAGTTTGCGAAAAGGCCCCCTTGCACGGAGAAGCCGGAATGATAGGTAGGGTCAGGTCCCAAGGACCTGAATGATCCAAACGACCGCGTCAACCCGGCACAGCCTCTTTCATGACCAAACCCGTTTTCCGCTTTGCGCCTTCCCCCAATGGCCATCTGCATCTCGGACATGCGCTCTCCGCGCTTTTGAACGCCCGGGCCGCCGTTGCCCTGAGCGGCCGGTTTCTTGTGCGGGTGGAGGATATCGACCAGACGCGTTGCACACCGGAACTTGAACAGGAGATGTTTGAGGATCTCGCCTGGCTCGGCCTGCCGCTCGATGAACCTGTGTTGCGGCAGTCGGAAAGTTTTCCCCGGTACAGGGACGCGCTGGAGCGGCTGCAGGACATGGGGCTTGTCTATCCGGCCTATCTGACCCGGGCGGAGATCAAGGCCTTTGTCGCCGCGTTTGAAACAGGCGGCAAAGCCTGGCCGCGCGATCCCGATGGCGCGCCGCTCTATCCAGGGGATGCTGCTGTTCTTTCTGCTCAGGAGATTACGGCGCGGTCCGGTAGCGACGCGCCCTTCGCCTTGCGCCTCGACATGGTCAAGGCCCTGGAGCGGATCGGCGGGCCGCTGTGCTGGCAGGAAGCGGGCGCGGAAGGCGAGGCATTGTTCGCGCCGCCGGTTGCTGTTGTCGCCGATCCGGCGGCCTGGGGCGATGTTGTGCTGGCGCGCAAGGACACGCCGACGAGCTATCACCTGTCTGTGGTGGTGGACGATGCCCGCCAGAATATCACCGATGTGCTGAGAGGCCGGGACCTCTATCATGCTACCGGTGTCCACCGGCTCCTGCAGGAGTTGCTTGGTCTTCCCGAGCCTGTTTACCGCCATCACCGGCTGATTCTTGGCGAAGACGGCCGCAAGCTGTCGAAGTCGAACAGGGACACCAGCATCCGCGCCCTGCGCGCGGCCGGTATGAGCCACGCGGAGCTGCGCAAGCGCATCGGGCTTTGAAGGCTGGATCCAGGCGTCAGCGCAGGCTCAGGCCGAACCACAGGTCCAGGAACCAGATCCAGAGGCTGGTGGTCATGATCGCGATCAGGGTCGTTGTCGTGATCGCGTTGGCGGACATGGCGTGGCCGGTGCCGTAGCGGTTGGCGAAGATATAGGCGTTGACCCCGGTCGGGCAGCTGGCCGTCAGGGTGGCAACGGCGGTCCAGAGCGGCGGCAACTGGAACACAAAGGCACCTGCGACAAAGACGGTGGCCGGCATCAGCAAAATCTTGATCACGCTGAGCAGGAGACCAGGCACGACATTGCCGCGCATGCCGTATTGCACCAGGCTCATGCCGAGCGACAGAAGAGCAAGCGGCAGCGCCGTCGCGGCGATGCGGTTGAGGACATCCGTGCCGATCTCCGGAAGATCAAGCCCGGTCATGCGCCATAGGAAGGCGATGATGATGGTGATGACAAGCGGATTCTTGAAAACACTGCGCAGCGCGCCGAAGGCCATCTGCATCAAGGGCGGCGTGGGCGTGCCGTTGTCGACCGCGGCCGCCCGTTCCATGATGACAGCCATCCCGACAGTCATGACGGCGAGATGGATCGAAATGATCAGGAGCACCGGCACAAGGCCTTCATCGCCATAGACCGCCGAGCTCAGCGGCAGGCCGACCATGATCGTGTTGGCAAAGGCGGCGGAAATGCCGCCGATGGCACCGGCCCGGGCGTCCCGGCCGAAGCCCTTGCGGATGACCAGCATGCCGAGGGTGAAGGCAACACCGACGCCGAGAAAATAGGTTGCCCAGAGCGCAACCGGCAAACCGGTGGACAGGTCTGCCCCGATCAGGGTGCGGAACACCAGGATCGGAATAGCGACCACATAGACGAACTGGCCGAGTGCCTCACTGGCGCTTTCCTTGAGCACGTGAAATTTCGCGAGCGCGTAGCCGATGCCGATGAGCACAAATACCGGGGCAACGATGGTGAAGGTTTGTCCAAGCATGAAGCGTCAGCCTTTGGCCGTATTTCGAAGGGTCTGAAACGGAACGGGGTGGGTGTCAGGGACAACCGGAGCGCGACCGGATAGACACAAGCCGGTCATCGGGGTAAGCACGGTATTGGTCAACTTGGCTTTTTGGCGCCCGCCTGGCAAGTCCTGTTGATGGTCAACGGACGTGAAGGACCCGGGCTGCATGGCGGATCAGGACGAGGACAGTGTCAAACTCGCGCTGCTGGCCCATGACCTGAGAACGCCGCTTGCGGCCATGCGGCTGACCGCCGAACTCATCGGCACGGGTCCGCTGAATGCCACCCAGACGGAGCAGCTTTCGATCCTGATCCGGTCCATCGACGCCTTGACGCAGATGACCGGCGATCTCGTCGCCGAAGCCGGTCCCGGAAAGGTGACGGAAGGTGCGCCTTGCCGGGTTGATGGAATTGTCCGGGAGGTTACCGACCTGTTTCAGGTCGCCGCCAACGCCAAAGGATTGTCTCTCGACGTTTCGGTCGAAACCGCCGCCCAAGACCTCTGGACCTCCAGGACAGCTTCGCTGCGGCGGGTCGTGACAACCCTTCTGGACAACGCGGTCAAATACACGAGCGAAGGCGGCATCAAGGTTGCTTTGACGGCACAGCGGGTGGAGGACGGCAAGGACTCTGCCCAGGTCATGGTGCGGCTGTCCGTGACCGACAGCGGGCCCGGCATCGACCCGGAGGAAGGAGCGCGTCTTTTCCGGCCCTTTGTTCGTGGACGCCATGGACGCGAGACAGGCGCCGGCAGCGGTCTTGGGCTCTGGGGTACGGAACTGATGATGCAGGACATGCAGGGGCGCCTCTATCTGGAACGGCCTGAGGAGGGCGGCAGCCGGTTCATCGTCGAATTCCCGGCCGGAACGGATGGCGAGCACCTGCCGGTGGAAGCCAATGTGTTGCCCGGACCGACTGAGACCAAGGGTCTTGCACCGATGCATGCGCTTGTGGTCGATGACAACGAAACCAATTGCCGGCTGCTGTCGGCTCTTCTGGAATCATTTGGCATTACGACGGATGTCGCCCGCTCGGGGGAACAGGCGATCGACCTGGTCCGGCAGCGTGGCTATGACGCCGCCCTTCTGGATCTGCACATGCCTGACATGAGCGGCGTTGAAACCGCTGAACGGTTGCGGGCCCTGCGCGGAGAAACCGAACTGCCCCTGATTGCGGTCACGGCCGCGCTTGAGGCGGTCGGTGACCATCAGCTTCGGGATGCCGGCTTTCAGGACATGCTGACCAAGCCGCTGTCGCCTGCCGCGCTCTATGACGCCATGGACCTGGCGCGCCGGTTGAAGCAACCTGGTCTATAGGGAGTCTCTCAGGAGGCCTCCTTGGCGGCGGCTTCCAGCGCGGCTTCCAGCCGGTCATCGCCCCAGAACAGATCACCCGTTTCAACGACAAAGCTCGGCGCGCCGAAAATGCCACGATTTTCCGCGTCGCAGACCGCCGCGCGCAGGCCGATCTTGGTTTCCCGCGTCTGTGCGGCATCAAGCATGTCCTTCGCCGGTGCCCCGGTTTCCAGGAGGAGATCGGCCATCAGGCCTTCGTCGGAGATGTCCAATCCCTGTCCGAATTCGGCGACAAAGACCGCCCGGGTGAAAGCGCCGATCCAGGGCTGGTTGCGACCGGCATGGGCAATGCGGGCCGCCAGCAGGCTTTGCTGCGGGAACGGCACAGGCAGCGTGAACGGCAGTCCGTAGGCCTCGCACAGCCGCTCTAGGTCGCGCCGCATATAGCTGCCCTTGCTCGGGTACAGATTGAACGGCGAGGTCGGCCAGCCGAGTTTCTTGAAAATCGGCCCGAGCAAAAACGGCCGCCAGACGATCTCGAGCTGGCAGTCGCGCGCCAGGGTCTCGATCCGCATGGCAGAGAGGTAGCTGTAAGTGGAGGCGAACTCGTACCAGAACTCGAGCCTTGGAAGCGCCTGCCGGGGCAATGACAGGATATTCGTGCCTGAAGGCAGCGGGGGCCGCGGATATTTAGGCACCTTCCGATACTCCGAGATTCCAGGGTCCGGGCCAAGGCGCGGACCCGCGACCCGGCGGCCCCGCAGCGGGGGATTGGATAGGGCAGCCGGATGCGCTAAAGAGCAGCCATGAAGCCGACCCGACCCGTTAATCATAATCTGAAGTTGTCTCTTGGTAAAACAGCCAAGTGGTGCCTGGCTCACCCGATGCCGGCGGTCGCTGGGCTCGTCGCTGTTGTATCGCTGTTTTTCCTGGCGTTTCCGGCGGTTGACCCCTGGGCGAGCGGGCTGTTTTATTTCGGCGAACAAGGCTTTGCCGCGCAGGACAACGCTTTTCTGCGCGATGTCCGCCATCTCGGGCCGTTTCTCGTCCGTGTGATTGCGGTGACCTGTGTGGCGGTTCTGCTTTTGAAACTGCTTGTGCCGGGGCGTGCTCCAATCCTGCCGCTGCGCCAGCCCTTGTTTCTGCTGTCAACGCTGATCCTGGGGCCGGGGGTTCTGGTGAACCTGGTCCTGAAGAACAATTGGGGCCGGCCGAGGCCGCGCTCCGTCGAGGAGTTCGGTGGCGACCTGCCGTTTCAGCCGGTGTGGAAGATCACCGATCACTGCGACAGCAATTGTTCCTTTGTGTCCGGCGAGGCGTCGGCGGCCATGTGGCTGCTGGCGACGGTGTTTTTGCTGCCGGCAAGCTGGCGCAGGGCCGCGCTGGGGTTTTTGGTGCCTCTCGGGCTGATCCTGTCGGTCAACCGGGTTGCCTTCGGTGGGCATTTTCTGTCGGACACGCTGATCTCCTGGGGGCTGACTCTGCTGGTCATTCTAGGCGTCCATTACCTGCTCTACCGCAAGACCCCGCCGCTGGTCTCCGACCAAGAATTGGACGAATGGTTCACAAAGCGGGGGCGAACGCTTCAGCGGACCGTGCAACGGGTGTTGATCCGGGGCCGGCGGCTCATGCGTGGGGCTGTCAGAATGTTCGTGGACAGATAAACGTGGCGCGCGCTATTTCTTGCGCGGCCGGGTGCGCTTCAGGATCCGGGCAAATTGCAGAGGAGACCGGTCCTCGACCCAGGTGATCGCATGGTTCAAAGGTTGAGTCTTGCGGCGCCGGCTGCGCAGCATGCGCGCGGCATTCCGGCTCGTGCCGACAATAACGATCATGCCGAGCGCCAGCAGCGGGACGCCGGTCGGAATCGGCAACCACACCGTTGCCAGGCCGGCAAGGATCAGGACCGCCGCAAGGGACCACCACAGAAGTTTCATCAGTCATGCCAGGGAAGGAACCAGGACAGCTTCCAATATAGCTGTCTTTACGTCGAATTTATGAAGGCACCGCGGACGCTTGAGACGCGGTCAAGTCTTTCCTTCCAGGGAAGTCAGCAGATCGGCGCAACCGCTGCGCACCAGCCGAAACACCAGCTCGAACCCGTCCGCGCCGCCGTAATAGGGATCCGGCACGTCCCGGTCCGGTGTCTCCAGCAGCAGGCGCAGCCGCGCCTGTTCGCCGCCAGCGCGGGTGCGCAACGTCGCGAGATTATCCCTGTCCATCGCCACGATCGTGCGGAAGGTCTGGAAATCCTGTTTGCGAACCTGTCGGGCGCGTTGCATGCTGATGTCGATCCCGTTTCTGGCGGCGATGTCGATCGAGCGCGGATCGGGCGGATTGCCCGCATGCCAGGCGCCGGTGCCGGCGGAATCGATTGTGTACCGGCCGGTCAGACCCGATTGCTCCACAAGGGCCCGGAAAATGCCCTCCGCCAGAGGCGAGCGACAGATATTGCCGAGGCAGACAAACAGAACCGCGTGATCCAAAGACTTTCCTTTCTCAGATCCGGCAAGAACCTGCCTTGTTCGAAGCGTCATTGCAAACAGGCGGCACAGCATCGTCGCCTTCGGCCTGTCATGCGGGTAAGGTAGCGGTTGGGGGCAAGCTTGGTTACAGGCGACACCGATCAGGAGGACCAGATGGCAGAACGACTGAAACCGGAAGACCGGGCCGCAGGCCTCAATGCTCTGCCGGATTGGCATATGTGCGAGGGCAGGGAGGCGATTTCAAAGGCCTTCAGGTTTCGCGACTTCCGCGAGGCTTTTGCCTTCATGACGCAGATCGCGCTGGTGGCGGAAAAGATGAACCATCATCCGGAGTGGTCGAATGTCTATCGCAGCGTTGATATTACCCTGTCGACTCATGATGTCGGCGGGCTGAGCGATCTGGATCTGAAACTGGCCGCGACGATCGACAAGATCGCGGGCCGCTACGCTTGAAGCGGTCAGTTCCCCTTGGTGAGGACAAAACGATGACCACCGTCAAGGCGTTCGGCCTCAACGAGGGTATGGCCGTTCTCGCTGCAGAAATGCGGGATGTCGATCTCGGCCATCGGGTCGGTGGTGAGCACGGTCAAGCGGTCGCCATTGCTCAGACGTGTCAGGGCTTTGCGGGTTTTGAGAACCGGCAAGGGGCATTTCAGTCCCTTCAGATCAAGCATTGTTTCCGTCGACACGCGTCTTAACTCCAGCCCAAAAAGCATTAAGATCACAACTTTGCAGCGCGATCTGCATTCATACAAGATTAGGAAGTCAAAACTAGGTTGTTTTCGTGCGTTCCGGCAAAATTCGGAGCGGGTCTATGGAGTGCGCACCGCTGCGGGATGACGTTCGGCGGGGAGGAATCCAAAAAGGGCAATCGACAGCGGCCTAGAATAGGCTGGCATCAGCGTCCGGGTCGTCCTGCGGCAGAGGCAGAGTGTCTAAATGAGAACGGGTCTTTTGAAAGTCGTATGTCTTGCGACTTTAATGCTGGTGTTACACGGCAACGCGACCAAAGCCGAACCGGCCGAAATCAAGCTCGTGACCCAGAGTTTCGCCCCGTTGCAGTGGGACAATGACGGCCGGCCCGACGGTTATGTCACCGCCTTTCTTCTCGAAGCCGCCGAGCGGGTCAATCAAACCGTTCCCGTTACCGTCAGTGCTTTTGAATTCCTGCCCTGGAAGCGGGCCATGCTGATGGCCGAGTCCGTTCCCAATGTGATGTTCTTTTCGCTGTCCCGTACACCTGAACGGGAAGACAAGTTTCTCTGGTTGGACGAGGTGTCGCCCTACGGCCAGAATTTCTACCAGTTGGCGACACAGCCGAACATCGAGGTCGAGCGCATCGAGGAGCTGCGCGATCTGAATATCAAGATCGGCGTTCAGGATGGCAGCAATCTGCTGGCTTATCTGAAAGGCCTGGGCTTTGAGGGATCGGGCACGCTTGTGCCGATCACGGACTTCCATCAGGGCATTGAAATGCTCTACCTTGGCCGGATCGACCTGTTGCCCCTGACCGGCTTCCTGGCGGAGGCCAGCGCCTGCAAGCAGGGCTATGACGGCAGCCAGTTGCGGCCGGTGATTTTTGTCGAAGCCCTGGCCAAGCCGCTCTGGGCGGTGTTCAGCAAGGGCACGAATCCGGACCTGGTCGATGCGTTCCGGACGGAAATGGCGGCGTTGAAGGACGAGGGCTTTCTGGAGGCGCAGATCCAGGAGCATCAGGCCAACTGGCAAACGCTGGCCTGTGGTGCCGTCACGGCCGGCAAGTAGTTTCTCTTTATCGATTTGGATCCCGGAATTATGAGCAAGCAGACTTTGTCTCCTTTGGATGTGCTTGATTTCTGGTGGCAGGCGGGCGCCGCGAAATGGTTTGCCAAGGACGACAAGTTCGACAAGCGCTGCAGACAGACATTTCTGGCGGCGATTGAGGCTGCCGCCAAAGGCGACCTGGACCATTGGCTGGAGACCGCCGATGGCGCGCTGGCGCTGGTGTTGTTGCTCGATCAGATGCCGCGCAATGTCTATCGCGGCACACCGGCCGTGTTCAGTGCGGACAAAAAGGCGGTCGACATAGCCGAGAAAGCTCTTGCAAAGGGGTATGATCGCGCCTTCCCCAAGGATGGCCGGGCCTTCTTCTATCTGCCCTTTGAACATTCGGAAAACATGAGCGACCAGGCTCGCTCGGTCGATCTGTTCCGGGTGCTGGGCGATCAGGAGTATTATCACTACGCCCTGGTGCATATGGATGTCATCCGGCGGTTCGGACGGTTTCCGCACCGCAATGCAGTGCTTGGCCGGGACTCCACGCCGGATGAAATCGCCTATCTGGAAAGCGGCGGTTTTTCAGCCTGAGCCTATACGCAAAGCATATCCCGGCACTCCAGTCATAATAGGCGAGGCCCCGTCCATTGGGCTTTGCCAGGCGCTTGCCCGGCAGGCGCCGATCGTGGCATGCGCTAATGCTGCATCGCACCTGAAACAGAGATAATTGCCGCATTTTTGAGCGGGATTGGCGGATGCGCCTTGATTGCCTATTTTTTTGGCGTCAAATTTGGGCGTGATGCAAAAATAGGCAAAAAATCTGCCTGAAAAGCCATCAGCGCTACGTTGGTCTATGTCCCGTTAACGGTTCTGTTGCGGTGCAAAACGGCAGGATTCCGCCATCCCTTCGCAAAAAATACCAAGTTGGCACGGTCCTTGATTAGTAAGCGCCGACACCGGCCCGGGGCCACGCATGTGGTTGAGTCAAAGACCTGAGACGATCCTTCCAGAGGGGAACGCAAACAGGCACGCAATCCGGGCTGGTAGGCCGAGCTTCTTCGACGGGAAGAGGCGTTAAGCAAGGGGAATGGAACGAGCAATGAAAATAGTGATGGCCATCATCAAGCCGTTCAAGCTCGACGAAGTGCGCGATGCGCTGACCAGCATCGGCATCCAGGGGCTGACGGTGACGGAAGTGAAGGGCTATGGCCGCCAGAAGGGGCACACCGAAATCTATCGCGGCACGGAATATGCCGTCAGCTTCCTGCCGAAGCTGAAGATCGAGGTCGCTGTGGACGCTGCCTCTGTCGACAAGGTTGTCGAGGTGATTTCTGGCGCCGCCAAGACCGGTCAGATCGGGGACGGCAAGATCTTCGTCCATTCGATCGATCAGGTCGTGCGCATTCGTACCGGCGAAGCCGACGCCGAAGCTCTCTGATTTAGGTAAGGAAACGTATCATGAAAAAACTTGTCGCTAAGGGCGCGACGACGCTGGCCTTGCTCAGCCTCACGGCTCTGCCGGTGCTTGCCCAGGACACTGCTGCGGCTCCGGAAGCCGCTCCGGCCGTGTCTCCGGAAGTCGCTTACATCTTCAATACGCTGCTGTTCCTGATCGGCGGTTTCCTGGTCATGTGGATGGCCGCGGGCTTCGCCATGCTGGAAGCCGGCCTGGTCCGTTCCAAGAACGTGTCGATGCAGTGCCTGAAGAACATCACGCTCTACTCGGTCGCCGGCATCATGTTCTGGATCACCGGTTACAACCTGATGTATACCGGCGTAGACGGCGGTTTCATCGGCTCCTTCGGACCGTATTCCTTTGACGCTGTCGGCGGCAACGCTCTCGACACCGGCTATTCCACCGCGTCCGACTGGTTCTTCCAGATGGTGTTCTGCGCCACAACGGCCTCGATCGTCTCCGGCACGCTGGCCGAGCGCATCAAGCTGTGGCCCTTCCTGATCTTCACCGTCGTCCTGACCGGCTTCATCTACCCGATTGCCGGCTCCTGGCAGTGGGGTGCGGGCTGGCTGTCCGAAATGGGCTTCTCCGACTTCGCCGGTTCGACGCTGGTGCACTCCGTCGGTGGCTGGGCCGCTCTTGCCGGTGCCATCATCCTGGGCGCGCGTAAGGGCAAATACGGCGCGGACGGTACCGTTCATCCGTTCCCGGGCTCCTCGATGCCGCTGGCAACGCTGGGCACCTTCATCCTGTGGCTCGGCTGGTTCGGCTTCAACGGTGCGTCGCAGCTTGCCATGGGCACGATCGGTGACGTCTCCGACATCTCCCGCATCTTCGCCAACACCAATATGGCTGCCGCTGCCGGTGTTGTCGTCGCCGTGATCCTCACCCAGGTTCTCTACAAGAAGGTCGACGTGACCATGGCCCTCAACGGCGCTCTGGCCGGTCTGGTCTCCATCACCGCCGAGCCGCTGGCTCCGAGCGTGTGGCAGTCCGTCTTCATCGGCGCTGTCGGTGGCGCGATCGTGGTCTTCGCGGTGCCGATGCTCGACAAGCTTAAAATCGACGACGTTGTCGGCGCTATCCCGGTCCACCTGCTGGCCGGTATCTGGGGCACCCTCATCGTGCCGCTGTCCAATGGCGATGCTTCCTGGGGCACCCAGATCGTCGGTATCGCTGCCTACGGCGTGTTCACCCTGGTCGCTTCCGCAGTCTTCTGGATGATCCTGAAAGTTGCCATGGGCATCCGGGTCTCCGAAGAGGAAGAGGCTCTCGGTCTCGACAAGGTCGAGGTCGGCGTCGAAGCCTACCCGGAATTCGGCATCGGTTCCGGACGCCTCTAAGGCCTGGCGTCCGACAAAAATCTCCCAGGCGGTCTATTGGCTCAGACCGCAAACTTGGAAAGCCCGGGGGCAACCCCGGGCTCTTTTTTGTTCCGCGCGAAGGCGGGGGCATCGGTGTCTGCATAAAAACCGGACACTTGATCAATATTTAATCAGACTGGTCCGCTCCTTTTTGTGTCATTGATTGAAATGTGCCGTCAAAATCGGCAGAAAACAGCCTTTTTTCCGGTCACTTGCCCAAGTGGCATGCTTTTTGTGTGTTGCGGCTTCCGAAACGCATAAACAAACGGCAAATTGCCTAACTGGGGGTCAAAATGAATTCAAGCGGAGTGGGCGGGGACGTCTTTTTCGTCCTTGTCGGGGCTATTCTTGTGTTCGCCATGCATGGCGGTTTCGCGTTCCTGGAAGTCGGCACGGTCCGGCAGAAGAACCAGGTCAACGCACTGGTGAAGATCCTTGTCGACTTCGCCTTGTCGACCGTGGCCTATTTCTTCGTCGGCTATGCCGTCGCCTATGGCACGACGTTCCTGGTGAATGCGGCGACACTGTCCGGTGGCGGCGGCGGCTTCGAGCTACAGGGGCTGACGCTGGTCAAGTTCTTCTTTCTGACCACCTTTGCCGCAGCCATTCCGGCGATCATCTCGGGCGGAATTGCCGAACGCATGAAGTTCTGGCCGCAATGTCTGGCAACGGTCGCCCTGGTCGGTATCGTCTATCCGCTGTTCGAAGGCCTGATCTGGAACGGCAATTTCGGCTTTCAGGGCTGGCTCGAGGCAAGCTTCGGCGCCGGGTTCCATGATTTCGCTGGCTCTGTCGTCGTGCACGCGGTCGGCGGCTGGATCGCGCTTGGAGCCGTTCTTCTGCTCGGCGCCCGCCGCGGCCGCTATGACCGCAATGGCCGTCCGATCGGCATTCCGCCCTCGTCGCTGCCCTGGCTAGCCCTGGGTTCGTGGATGCTGTGCGTCGGCTGGTTCGGTTTCAACGTGATGACCGCGGCTTCGCTGGAAAGCGTCTCCGGCCTGGTGGCGATCAACTCTCTGATGGCCATGGTCGGCGGCATCCTGACCGCGCTTGTGGTCGGCAGAAACGACCCGGGTTTTGTCCATAATGGCGCGCTGGCCGGTCTGGTCGCGGTCTGCGCCGGGTCCGACATCATGCATCCGGTGGGCAGCCTCGTGGTTGGCGGTGTTGCCGGCGCGGTCTTCGTCATCGGCTTCGAGATCTGTCAGAACAAGCTGAAGATCGACGATGTCCTCGGTGTCTGGCCGCTGCACGGCATTTGCGGCGCCTGGGGCGGCATCGCCGCCGGTTTCTTCGGCCTAGAAGCCCTTGGCGGTCTTGGCGGGGTCTCTCCGGTGTCGCAGATCATCGGCACCGTCCTGGGCGTTGCCTACGCGCTCGGCGCGGGATTTGTCGTCTACGGCGCCTTGAAGGCCGCCATGGGTCTGCGCCTGTCCCCGGAAGAGGAGCATCAGGGCGCCGACCTGTCGATCCACAAGATCAGCGCCAATCCGGAACACGATCTGGGCCGGTAGGCCTTGAAACAGCGGCGCGGTCGGCTTTGGACAAGCCGTTCGCGCCTTGCTGTTCAGGCCGCTGTCGCGTCACGAAGCAGCAGTCCCGCCAAATCGTCATGACTGTCGACGACGCGATGGGCGCCGGCGGCACGCAGTTGCTCGGCATGGCCGTCATGGCTGTGGCCGCCGCCGACAAAACCCCACACGGTCATGCCGGCCGCAAGCCCGGCCTTCACACCATTGGCACTGTCCTCAATGACCAGCGTCGCGGCCGGCGCAACACCCAGCTTTTCTGCCGCGAACAGGAACAGGTCCGGCGCGGGTTTGCCGTTCGGGACCTGCTCGCCGGAATAGATATGCGGGTCGAAATAGGAATAGAGGCCTGTCTGCTTGAGCTTGTGGATCAGGCGGTGCAGGCGAGAGGACGAGGCCACCGCACGCGGCCCGTCATGGGCCTCCAGAAGCTGTTTGATGCCGCTGATTTCGGTCAGTTCCCGGCTAATCCGGTCCAGAGTGGCGGCGTCGAGATCCGGACCGAAACTCTCCGGCAGCGGCCCCTTGCCGAGTGCCCGGTAATCCCCGTCGAGCGCGGCCCAGAAATCATCGCTGCCGAGGCCCTGGAACCGGTCCATATACTCGTCCAGGGCATACTCCAGGCCGATCCTGGCCAGATGCTCGCGTTCGACATCGACATAGATCTTTTCCGAATCGACCAGAACGCCGTCGCAATCAAACAGGATCGCTTCAAAAGCCATGCTTGCCTTACTTTCCAAGTGGTTAGGGCCGCTCCATACGATAGGGCCGGTCCAGTTTAGTGTGAACCGTCGAACAGTCCTTTAACGACCTGACGTTGAAACAAGATGACAAGCAGGGCCGGTGGCAGGATTGCGACCATCGCAAGCATCACCCCGCGCGTGCTCGATGTGCCGAAAAACTGCATGCCGCGGACCAGCGTGTAGGTGCTTTCCTCCGAGGTCACCATGACCGGCCACAGATACTGGTTCCAGCCGTTGACAAACAGCACCAGGAACAGGGCGGCGGCGGTTGGCATGGACAAGGGCAGCAGGATGTCCTTGAAGAACTTCAAGGGACCGGCGCCGTCCAGCCGCGCCGATTCCAGAAGCGTGTCCGGCACGGTCAGCAGGAATTGGCGGAAAAACAGGGTGCCGAGGCCGGAGGCCGCCAGCGGCAGGATGAGGCCGGCCCTTGTGTTGACCAGGCCCAGTTCGGCGACCACCGCATAAGTCGGCAGGAAGCGTGATTCGAGTGGCAGCATCAGGGTCAGAAGCAGCACGGCGAAAAGGGCGCTGGCAAAGCGGACCCGGAAATAGATCAGCGCGTAAGCGGCCAGCAGCGACAGGACGACCTTCAGCCCGGCAAATCCGGCACCCAGAAGAAAGGAGTTCCAGAGCATAGTCAGCGCGGTGACATCGCCTGAGAAGCCAGCGCTGGCCGTCAGAAATTCGCGGTAATTCTCGAGTGTGCTGCCGCCCAGATCCAGGCGCGGTTGCACCCGGCCGGCAGCGTGGGTGGTCGCGGCAAACAGGGAATAGACCGGCAGAAACATGAACAGGGCGCCGGCAATGAGAATGAGATGATCGGTGACTTGTGCGGGCCAGCGGCGCCAAGACGGCATGAACGACCTTTCCTGAAAACAGCGTATGTTAGAGGACAACAATACCGGAATGCTTGGCCTTGTGTTCAGGCTCGACGTGAATGGTGATGCGTGCGCCCGGAACATCGTCGGCGATGGCTACCTCGATGCGGTCGCAGATGTCGTGGGCGTCCTTGACCGACAAGTCTCCCGGAACAACCAGGTGAAAATCGACGAAGGTCGAGCGGCCGGCGATCCGGGTTCTGAGGTCGTGCGCCTCGAGCGCGCCTTCACCGTGTTCGGAAATCAGCAGCCGGATCTTTTCCAGAACTTCTCCGGACGCAGCCTCATCCATCAGGCCGCCGACGGACTCCTTGACCAGCTCCCAGCCGGACCACAGAACCGCCAGTCCGACAAGGATGGCCAGGGCCGGGTCAAGCACTTTCCAGCCGGTCAGCATCACAAGGACGACACCGGCGAGCACGCCGACGGATGTCACCACGTCGGTCATCAGGTGTTTGCCGTCGGCGACAAGGGCCGGTGAGCGGGCTTTGCGGCCATATTGCATCAGGAAGCGCGCCCAGCCCGCATTGATCAGTGCGGCAACAACATTCATGGCAATCCCGGGCAGCGAATAGACCGGACTGTCGCCATGGATCAGGCCGATCCAGGCTTCGCGGAAGATCGACAGGGCGGCGAGCACGATCATGACGCCGACAAGCACGGCGGCAAAATACTCGACCTTGTCGTGACCATAGGGATGGTTGCTGTCAGCCGGTTTTGCGGCGAACCAGACGGCGGCCAGCGCCGCGATGGAAGACGCGATGTTGACCGTGGTTTCGAGGGAATCGGAGAACAGGGCAACCGAGCCCGTCAGCAGGTAGGCGCCGGTCTTCAGGCCGAGCACGATCACGCCGACAACGATGCTCAAAGCGGCAATCCGGAGCTTGCGGCTCAGGTCCATGCCAGTCCCCCCAAGGACGATCCAGGTTCGACCGGATTTCCGCCCGGAGCGGCGGAAATCAAAGGTTACGGCCGTTCGTGATGGCGGGACCGTGTTTCCTCCAGAGGAAGAGGCGGTCCACCGCGCGGTGGCCGGGCCGGGCAAGGGGTAGCAGTTTTTGCGCCGCTGGCAAGCCGTTACCTGCGCGCACTTTCTGGATTTCAGGGGAACATTGACTTTCGGTCACACCAAATGCGTGTCACAGGCGCTAGGCGAAGGAGGCGCGGCGGTCAGGAACCGCCGTGCCAGTCCATCACCGCGGCGCCGATGATCGGCCCCGGGCCTTCCTGATCCTCGATCTGCACCAGAACCGCGCAGCGGGCATCGCCCTTGAGCATCAGTTTCGATTTCGGCATGCGAAAGGTTTCCTGGCCGCCCGACCACATGCCCATCGGCTGCAGATGCTGGACCACGTTGACGTAGCGGATCTTGCGGCCGGCATTCTCGCCGCGGCCGATGTCCACCAGGGCTTCTTCCTTGATGCTCAGGAAATAGATCGTCGCCATCTTGCCGCCCCTGGGCAGCGCACCATCGACGGTTGCCTGAACCACCATGTCCGAGATTTTCATGTCGACCCTGGCCATAAACGGCTCCGTGCGGGTCAGGGCGGCGCGGACATCCCGCTCCCGGCTGCCGACCACGTGCTCTTCGCCGTTGATGACCATCTGCGGTGTGTAGACGGAGCGGTCGCCCCGGCGCGCCGCATAGGCCCGCTGACGCTGGGAATGGGCGGGACTGGCGAGCGTGTCCTTCCAGCCGAGATAATCCCAATAGTCGACGGGCAGCACCACCGTCAGGATATCGTCTTCCTCACTCACCAGCCGTTCAGCCAGATGATCGGCCGGCGGGCAGGACGAACAGCCCTGGCTGGTGAACAGCTCGACGACCTTTTCGGGCTGGGCGCTTGCCTGTGCCGAGGCGGCGGCAACAGCAAATATTCCGGCGACGATAACAGATCCGGTTCGGAAAGCTCGGACGGCTTTCCGGGACAGTCTTCCCACCATTTGGCTCTTTCCCTTGTTAGATTGCCCTCAAAATATGCAAAGGGGCCGTCAAGCGCGAGTCACGAGCCGGTGACTTTGCCGGATTCCCTGTAAATTCTCGGAAATGTGAGAAGGTCTGTTTTTTCGGTGTTGGCCGGGAATGCGGGTTTCGATCAGCCGCCCGCCATCACTTTTTCAAGTTCCGGCAGGAACACCTCGGTGTAGGTCGACGGGCTCAAGGGGCCGATGAACTTGTATCGGATCATGCCCTTGGCATCGACGATGAAGGTTTCCGGCACGCCGTAGACGCCCCATTCGATGGCGGTGCGTCCGGCGGTGTCTGCGCCGATCCGGTCGTAGGGATTGCCCAGGCTGCCGAGAAAGCGCCGGGCATTTTCCGGCTTGTCCTTGTAGTTGATACCGAGCAGCTGAATGCCATCGACCTTCGCGAGATCCTCCAGCAGCGGGTGTTCCTGGCGGCAGGGCACGCACCAGGACGCGAACACATTGACCACGGAGATCTTGCCGGCGAAATCCGCATGGCCAAATCCCGGCACCTGAGCGCCGTCCGCCAACAGGCCTTCGACAGGGGGCAGGTCAAATTCCGGCGCCGGCTTGTTGATCAGCGCGGACGGGATCTTCTGCGGGTCGCCGCCCAGGGTCAGCTGGAACAGGAACAGGGCCGCCAGGGCCGCGAAGACGACAAGCGGAAGCAGCACCAGCACCGGAAACTTGCGTTTGCTGGAGGTGTTGTCTCGCGATTTTGCCGGAGTGGCCCCGGTATTGGCCTCGGTGTCGGGTGCCGTCATGACGGTGTTGCGTCCTTGCCGTCCGGCCGGGCGCGGGAAATCCCCTGCGCGGCGAGTTCCTTCAGGGCTTTTTCCTGGTTGGCCTTGTCGATGTGCACCCAGGCGATCAGCCCGATCACGGTTGCAAGGCAGAGGCCGTAGGAGGCGATGATGAAACCGGCGTGCGGTCCGAGATCCATGAGATTACTCCGCGGGCTGGGCGGTGGCCGCCGCCGTGCCCGGCTGGGCGGCGCTGGCGGCGCGCAGGCGCATGGCGCGCACCCGCCGGCGCAGGATTTCATTGCGCATGGCCATCAGGTGCAAAACGAAGAACAGCAGCGTGAAGGCCACCGCCATCACCAGTAGCGGCCACAGGATGTCCGGGTGAATTGTGGGGCCGTCCATGCGGATGACGCTGGCCGGCTGGTGCAAGGTGTTCCACCAGTCGACCGAAAACTTGATCACCGGCAGGTTGAGCGCGCCGACCAAGGTGAGGATCGCGGCGGCCTTGCCGGCCTTGATCGGGTCTTCCATGGTCCGCCACAGCGTCATCAGGCCGAGATACATGATCAGCAGCACGAGCACGGAGGTCAGCCGGGCGTCCCAGACCCAGTAAGTGCCCCACATGGGTTTGCCCCAGAGCGAGCCTGTGACCAGGGCCATGAAGGTGAAGGCGGCGCCGATCGGAGCGGCGCATTTGGCCGAAACATCGGCCAGCGGATGTTTCCACACCAGGGTGCCGAGCGAGGAAACCGCCATGATGGAATAACACATCATGCTCAGCCAGGCCGCGGGCACATGGATATACATGATCCGCACGGTGTCGCCCTGCTGATAGTCATCCGGCGCCACGAAGAAGCTCATATAGAGACCGGCCGCGAAGGCGAGGACGCACAGGCCCGTCAGCCAGGGCAGCACAATCTGCACCAGCCTCAGGAAACGCGTCGGGTTTGCATAATCCCAGATTGCCATGGAACCGTTCTAATCTAGAGCCGCGTCCGCATCAATGGACCAGTCTGCCGCAGCTCCGCATTGCGTT
The DNA here is from genome assembly GCF_023156505.1 of Roseibium sediminicola. Classification (GTDB taxonomy): domain Bacteria; phylum Pseudomonadota; class Alphaproteobacteria; order Rhizobiales; family Stappiaceae; genus Roseibium; species Roseibium sediminicola. The sequence continues at coordinate 62,419 of NZ_JALNMJ010000005.1, forward strand.
TGGTCAAGCGCCTCGTCAGTCTGCGGAAAACCGCAGGGCCATCGCCGCGGCGACCGGCCCGACCACGGCGGCAATCAGGCTGAGGGCGGTGAGGATCAGGAACGGCGTCAGAAACGGCACCGGGTCGTGGATGGCAGCGTCCGCGGCGCTGACGCCGAAAATGAGGACGGGGATCGCCAAGGGGATCACGAGAACGGCAAGCAGAAGACCACCGCGGCGCAGCGACACGGTCAGCGCGGCGCCGATGGCGCCGATCAGGGTCAGGGCCGGCGTGCCGACGAGCAGGGTCAGAGTGACGGCGCCCATGGCGACCGGGTCCAGGTTGAGAAAGATGCCGAGCAGCGGCGCGGCGACCACCAGTGGCAGGCCGGTCGCGACCCAATGGGCCAGGCATTTGATCAACACCACCAGCTCCAGCGGCCGGCCGGCCATCAGCATCAGGTCGAGGGTGCCGTCCTCGCGGTCCGCCTGGAACAGCCGGTCGAGGCCGAGCAGGGTCGCCAGCAGGGCGCCGATCCACAGGATCGCCGGTCCGATGCGAGCGAGGAGGTTCAGGTCCGGACCGACCCCGAACGGAATGACCGTGACGACGGCCAGGAAAAACAGCACGCCGACCAGCGCGCTGCCGCCGATACGCACGGACAGGCGCAGGTCCCGGTTGAACAGCGCAACGCCCCAGGAACTCATGCGTCAAGCTCCTCTGTCAGCGTGCGGACAGGCTCCGCGGCGCGCAAATGCAGCACTCTTGTGTTGGAGAGCGCGAGCTCGGTATGGGTCGCGGTGACGATCATGCCGCCGGAGCCAAGATGATCGTTCATCAGGCCAAGCAATTGGGCCTCCGACGCGGTGTCGAGCGCGGAGGTGGGTTCATCCATCAGCCACACGGGACGAGGGGTGACAAGAAGCCTGGCAAGCGCGAGCCGGCGGGTCTGGCCGGCGGAAAGATAGCCGGCCGGCAATTGCGCGGTGTGGCCGATGCCCAATGTGGCAAGCGCTTCTTCCGGCGGAACGGCGGCGCCGGCAAAGGCGTCGATCCGGACCGAGGCTATAAAGCTCTGCCAGAAAACCAGGTTTTCCAGCGCCGTCAGCGCCGGTTTGACCGCGTTCTGGTGACCGAAATAATGCGCGTATTCGGCAAGCGGTCTGTCGTCCTCGCCGCCCTCCACATGCATTGCGCCGCCCGCCAGCGACACCAGACCCGCCAGCGTGCGCAGCAGCGAGGATTTGCCGATGCCGTTCGCGCCGGTGACCACCAGCGCCGTACCGCTTTCCAGCGTGAAGGACAGATCCTGGAACACCCGGCGGCCGCCGCGGTCAATGGTCAGGTTTTCGGCAATGAGTTTCAGCGGGCTGCTCCGGCGGATGATGGATGGTGCCTTGTTAGTCGGCAGCTCAGTCATGACGCAAGAAAAAATCCCCGCCTTGATCTTCGTCAGGGATCAGGGCGGGGATCAATGGCGGTGAGGCGGCCCGGCCTGGCTGGGGCCGCCGAACCCGGGTCAGTCGAAGACAGCCGCGATCTGGTCGACGCTGACACCTTCCTTGATTTCACGCAGACGCGCATAGATCAGGGCAACCATGATACTGCCGAGACCGGCACCGATCGTGGACAGGGCGGCGGACAGGATGACGTCAACAATCACGCTGCCGACCAGGGCGGAAATCACACCAATGATCAGGCCGGCGACCATGTTGATGACGATCGAGATGATGATGATCAGCACAAAGGCGCCGACAATCGGCCAGCGGTATTCCTTGGTCAGCGCGGCGCTGCGGCCAAGACCGCCGAAGCCGGCCTTTTCGATGACGACGGCCGGGGCCATGACCGCGAAGACGGCGTAGATCCAGAGACCAGGGACAATGAGCAGCGCAAAGCCGATCATGAACAGAACGCCGGCCACGAGGCTGAGGACAACGATCGGCAGGACCGAGGAAAAGGCCGGCCCGATATATCTGCCGATCTGGATCGACCGGCCCAGCTTGGCATCGTAGGCCAGCTGCACCAGAAGCGCGGTTGTGACGGCATAGACGACAAATTGGATAATGACTGCAAAAAGGATGGCGAAAGCGCTGCCGGCGCCTCCGGACAGGTCCGGTTCCGCCGTGCCGGACATTGCGCCGAAACCTATCAGCAGGCCGGAAATCACCAGGCCGATCACCGCGGGGCCGAAGGCGATCAGGACGACCTGAAAGAACTTGCCGAAAAGGATCGAGAAGCTTTCGCCGATGATCGAACCGATTCCAAGAGGGGCGTTTGGCTGGCCCGCAGACACATCAGTCATTCGATTACTCCGTTTCGTCTAATAATAATCGTAAATGGGGAGTTTGATTTTCTGTTTTCGTTGGCCTGGAAGGGCAAAGTCTTTTTCTTTGGCGGCTACACCATAAGTCTAATGGAAGGCGGCCTCAAGCAGGAGGGTTTATCTTGTGTCGCCTCCTGACACATCGACGTATGCAATGATGTCATTCGGTATCTGCGGACGTCTTCGTCAGTCAAAGACGGCGGCGATCTGATCGATGCTGATACCTTCCTTGATCTCGCGCAGACGGGCGTAGATCAGGGTCACGGCGATGACAAGAATGCTGGTCCCTGCGGTTGACAGAAGGCCGAAGAGAAGAGCGCCGAGCAGACCTCCGGATGCCATGGTAAAAACCATGATCACGGCTCCCAGGATGACGTAGAACAGGGCGATGAGGACACAGGTCAACGCCAGCGTTCCAGCGATCGGCCAGCGGTAGTCCCTTGTCAATTCAAAGCTGCGCCCAAGCCCGCGCAGGCCGGCTTGCTCGAAGAGGACGGCTGGCGCACAGACCGAAAACGCGGCAAGCACCCAGAGCACAAAGCCGATTTGGAAGGGAACACCGACAAGCATCAGGTAGGGGGATGCGGCACTGAGCAGGAAAAGGAGCATCTGCGCGACGAACAGAATCAAGGAGATTGCAATACTCAGCGCGAGAATTGCAGGCACGGACCGGACGGCGGGGCGCAGATACGCCCGCACTCTGACCCGGCGGCCGAGCTGCTCGTCATAGGTGAGCTGGATAACAAGTGCCGTGGAAAACGTGTAGACGCAAAGCAGCAGAAGTCCCATCACCAGTGATGAGATCACCTGACCGGTACCAAGGGGATCGCTGCTATCCGCCAGAAGTCCAAGCAACAGACCTGGAAGCACTTGACCGACAATCATCGGCACCAGGCCAATCAGGCAAATCATGACAATGTGGCTGAAGAAGACGGCGAAGGTGTCGGAGATCAGTGCGCCAACGCCAAGGGATTGTTTCGGTTGGGTTGCAGGGATGGCTGGAAGAGGGCCAGAAGCTTGGGTTGATGTCTGATTGTCGTGCAAAGACGTTTTCCAAAAATCTCAAAATGTGTTTCAGGCGAGCAGCAAGCCGATATGAACAGGCTGCAACGTTCGGGTTTTTCCTCCACGGCTTTCAAAATATCAAGGGTGTCAGTCAAAGACGGCGGCGATCTGATCGACGCCGACACCTTCCTTGATCTCGCGCAGGCGCGCGTACAGCAGCGAAATGAAGATGCTGACCAGGCTCGACCCGATTGCGGAGATGGCGGCAAAGAGAAGGACGGGCAAGGCCAGGCCATTGGACAGGCCGATCAGGCTGACCAGGAAAAACGCGACCGCGAAAATGAGTGCCATGTAGACGAATATCGGGATCAGCGCCCCCAGGATTGGCCAGCGGTATTCCCGGGTCAGCTCGGCGCTGCGCCCCAGGCCGCCAAAACCGACACCCTCGATCACAACGGCCGGTTCCATGACGGAAAACACCGCATAGACCCAAAGGCCCGGGATGATCAGTGCAATCGCGGCGATGCCAACCATCAGGCCAACGGCAAAACTGAGAATCATGATCGGGACAATCGCCCGCAAGGCCGGGCCGATGTAACGGCCGAAACGCATCGGCCGCTTAAGCTTGGCATCATAGGCCAGCTGCACCAGGAAGGCGGTCGTGACGGAATAGACCACCGTGTCGACGAGCGACGTGAGCAGTTGCATTCCCGGAGGCGCTGCATCGGTGGCCACAGTGTCTTCAAAGCCGATCACGGCCTCGAAACCGACCAGGGATCCCGAAACCAGCAGACCGATCAGGGTCGGTACAAAACTGATCAGCACCACGGGAAGGAAGTTGCGGAACAGAATGGAAAAACTTTCGCCGATCAGCACTCCGATCCCGAGAGGGATGCGAGGAGGGTTATCCGCCGTCTCCGTCATGGTGTCCGCTCCGCTAGTGTGGTGAATTTGAAATTCGCCTCATTGAGGCGGCATCTTCCGTAGCGAATTTCAAATTCGAAAACCACACTAGAAACTTAGTCTTGTTAGTCACCTTTTTGAATCTGAAGTTCGTTCTGAGCTTGCTGAAAAATGAGACGAACTTCAGATTCAGGTGACTAGCCTGAAACGCCGCTATGCCTCTTCCGAGGATTGAGCATAGTGCTTGTTCTCGCGCTTGTCGCCGAACAGTTGGCGCTGTTCCAGGTGTTTGCGCTGAGCGTTGTAGAAGGCCCTGAGGAACCGTAGCCGGTCGGCGGGCGGGACCGGGTCCGCATAGCCGATCTTCTTGCGGATCTTTTCCACGATGGCCTCGATCGTTGCCTGCTGCTGCTTTGCGGCGGCCGGGCTCGTGATCTTGTCCTGGCTGCGCAAGAGCGATTCCAGCGTCTGCAGCTCGAACGCACCATAGTGGTCGAGCTGGTGGGCGAGGAAGATGATTTTCTTTGCGTTCTGTGCCGGCAGTGGCGCTTCGCTGGCCAGATCCTTCAACAGCACAGGCACCGGGAGATGGATCACATGTGTGCCGGCCATCATGTCGCCGAGGCGGCGCCGGTAGCGGTTGAACACCGGGATCAGAAGCGCCATCAGGATCCAGCCAAGCGAGATCAGCGATTCCGCAGGCGTTGCCGCGTTCAGCGTCAGGAGCAGTGTTCCCGGCAGGAAGACCTCCGCCTCCTTCATCATGTTGCGCAGAACAAGCGCATGGGCAGTCAGCGGGCCGCCGTCATGGGAAACAACCTTGATCTTCATCAGGCGCTTGCCGAGCGTTTGGCCGTTCCAGGCGAGTTCCGCGCAGATGTAATAGGGAACGCGGATCAGGAAGAACAGCAGCGCTCCGACGGCGACGATGGTCTGCGGGCTGGTCAGGTTGATCACCAGAAGCAGGATCAGCAGGCAGATCGCCGCGATGGAGGTGATGACGATGTCGGTGATCTGGGCGGCCAGACGCACGCCGACACCGGCGATCGGCAGCGTCAGCGGCACGCCTTCCGGCGGCATCAGCGTGTCTGGGGAGGGCCGCGCCCCGCGTTTTTCTCTCCAGCGGCGCAGCATCACGTCCGCTCCCGTCCGGCCAGGGTGAACCAGGCCAGCCAGAGCGCGCCGATGCCCCAGCCAAGTATGAGGCGTGTGCCGGTGTCATTGACCAGCTGGCGGGCGAAGCCTTCCAGGAGAGCGGCGGCCACCAGCATGATCGCGGCCACCAGTGCCAGCTTGACCGCGTCCCGGCCGGCATGCCGCAGCGCCTCCGCACGCGTCCGGTCTCCGGGAAAGAGCAGCGCGGCTCCGAGTTGCAAGCCGCCGCCGCAGGCGATGCAGATGGCGCTGAGTTCGGTGACACCATGGACGGAGAGCCAGCCGGCGATGTCGGGACCGAGTCCGCGATCGATGTGGACCGCGACAAAGGCGCCGAGCATCAGGCCGTTGTAGAAAGTGAGCAGGATCGCCGGGGCGCAGGCAAAGACTCCGAGGCCGAAGACGAAAATCGCAATCCTGGTGTTGTGCGAGAAGAGATAAGTGGCGAAAGCGCCCAGGCCGCTGGTGCCGGTATCATGCCCATAGATCGAATCGAGCAGCGACTCTGTGGTGGCGTCCGGTCCTCTTCCGCCCGACAGTTCCTCGGGCATGAACACATAAAACCAGTCATTGTTTTCGAAATAGAGCAGGTAACCGGCAAAGGCGCCGAGGGCCATGCACAGGAAACCAAGCAGGATATAGAGCCAGGAGCGGCGCATGGCCTGTGGCGCGCTTTTGGTAAAGAACCGCTCGATCAGGCCGCCAAGCCGTTGCTGAGGCGCATAGACACAGAGATAGGCGCGGGCGGTGAGAGCTTCCAGATAGCCGAGCAGCGCCTTGTCGAGCGAAATCTCCCGCGCGATTGCCAGCGACGTGGTGGCCTGGCGGTAGAGGGAGGCGAGGTCCCGGGTTTCGGCGAATTCCATGTGCTGCAAGCCGCGGTTTTCGGCAGCCAGCACCAGCTGTTCGAGTCGCTGCCAGTCGGCTTCGCGCTCTTTTCGGAACCTCGCGGACCGGATCAGCTCATCGCCATTCATCAGATCAGCTCCCGTGCTTTGATCTCAAGATAGGCCGAAATGAGCCGCGCCGTGATCGCATTCGGCTTGGCATCGACAATGGTGACGCCCATACGGCTGAGCCGCTCGAACACCAGGCGGCGTTCGTTGATCGCCTGATTGGCGGCAACCAGCGCCGCGGCCCCGTCGAGATCGTCCGGAGCGGTTTCCACCATGCTTTCCAGGTCCGGATCGCGGATGGCGACGAAGATCAGCAAATGGCGCTTGGCCAGGATGCCGATATTCTCGACCAGCAATTCGGCCGAGGTGGTGTCGACAAAATCGGTGAAAATGATGATCAGGCTGCGCTTGGGCGTGCGCGCGTTGAGTTCGGTCAGGGCAAGCGTGTGGTTGGTTTCGCGGCTGACATAGTCGAGCTCCGCGGTCCAGCTGCGCAGGCGCGAGAAGGCGATCCGGCCGGGAGCGGGCGCGGAAAAGGTGCGCGGCTTGACGTCATAGGAATAGTGGCCGACGAGGTCGCCGCCGATCGACGCCGCCCAGGCGGTGGCGAGCGCCGCGGTGACCGCGTGATCGATCTTCGGCAGGCCGCCGATTTCCTCGCGCATCAGGTAGCCATTGTCGAGCGCGACGATGACGTGGTGATTGCGCTCGGCTCGGAGCTCCTTGGCCACCAGCGAGCGGCGGCGGGCGGAGCGTTTCCAGTCGATGGTCTTGATGTCCATGCCGGGTACGAAATCGCGCAACTGCTGAAATTCAGAGCCCTCGCCGATGGCGCGGTTTTCCTTGACGCCGTAGAGCGTGGACATGACCGTGGTGGTGATCTGCCCGGACTGAACCAGGCGGATGTTCGGAATAATGCGAACCTCCGCACCGACAGACAGGCTCGGAACGAATTCCAAGAGGTCGAGCCGCGACTGCCAGCGCAGCCAGAGACGGTCGAGGTGCCAGACACCCCGGCGCACCGCGCGACAGGGGACGACAGCCGTGGCAGTGCCGTCCGTTCCGGTGTCAAAGCCGAATTCGCCACCGCCGCTCAGACCCTTGGGCCAGTCCAGTTTGGCGCTGAGGTCCGCGGGCGCGCCGCTGATCCGGAAGCGCAGTTTCGCGGGTTCGCCGACAAAGACCTCCGCCGGGGTTTCGACATCGAGCGCTTTCGGGCGGCGGAACGAGAGGGCGAGATCGGCGATCACCAGCAGCCCGAGAATGACCCAGGGCAGCCAGCCGATGTCGCGCGCGGCACCGCCGGTCCCGACCGCGATCACCGACAGGACGAGCGCGGCCGCTCCACAAACAAGCAATCTTTTTGACGGCCGGATCAGCGGGGAGCCTCGATCTGGTTGAGTATGTTTTCCAGGACCTGTTCCGGGCTGCGGCCTTCGATTTCCGCGGCCGGGCCCAGAACGATGCGGTGCCGCAGCGCGGGGACGAACAGCCGTTTGACGTCGTCCGGAATGGCGAAGTCACGGCCGTTGAGCGCGGCGGTTGCCCGTGCCGCGCTCGCCAGGGCATCGGCGGCGCGGGTCGAGGCGCCGAAGGCGATTTCCGAGCTTTCGCGGGTCGCCCGGATCAGGCGCAGGATATAAGCGAGAATGTCGTCCTTCAGGATGATGCTGTCCACGAGGCTGCGCGTTTCGGCAAGCGTCGCCGCATCGAGAACCTTGGACAGCGCTTCGGTTTCCAGGCCGGCTTCCAGCGGCTCGGCGGCATGCTGGCGCAGGATCGCCATTTCGATTTCTTCAGGCGGAAAATCGATGACCAGCTTGAACAGGAACCGGTCGAGCTGGGCCTCGGGCAAGGGATAAGTGCCCTGCTGCTCGATCGGGTTCTGGGTGGCGATCACGATGAATTCGCGGCCGAGAGAATGGTCGGTGCCGTCGATGCTGACCTTGCGCTCGCTCATGGCCTGCAGCAGGGCTGCCTGCGTCTTGGGCGGTGCGCGGTTGATCTCGTCTGCCAGCAGAACCTGGGAAAAGACCGGGCCCTTGGTCAGCACGAAGGCGTTGGTGCGGAAATCGAAGATCGAGGTGCCGAGCACGTCGCCGGGCATCAAGTCCGGGGTGAATTGAATTCGTCCGAAATCGAGCGCCATCGAGGCTGCGAAGCTGCGCGCCAGCAAGGTTTTCGCAGTGCCGGGAGGGCCTTCCAGGAGAACGTGGCCGCGGGCGAACAGCGCGACCAGCATCAGGTCGATAACCTCGTCCTGACCGAGCACCGTTCGGCCGATCTCGGCCCTCAGGGCCTCCGTGCGTTCCCGCAGAGCGTCAAGCGTCATGGGTGATTTGCTCCAAAACCTGTTCCAGTTGGTCGATTTGCCTGATGGCGTCGCTCGCCGGCAGGCGCGCCGGCAGCTTGTGAATGGTGTCCAGCACGGCGTGCAGCCGGGACGCCAGCGCCGGGTGCCGGCGCTCGGTATAGGTCAGGAAGGCCTGCTCGCCGGCATAATGGCGGGCATGGGCCGGTCCGAACAGCTGGGACGCGGTCGCCGCCAGGCGCGCGGCGGCATAGTCGCGCGCCAGGGCGCCGTCCTGGCCGGACAGGCGCAGCAGCCGGGCGCGGGCCTGCACCGCGATGTCCTTGCCGGCGCCGGGGCCCGAGGTTTCCGGCCGGATGGGGCCGTATCTGAGCGCCGCCCGCCACAAAAACAGGGCCAGAAGCAGTGCCGCACCCGCCCAGAGCGCCAGGAACGGCGGTCCGAAGAAACGGGCCAGATCGTCCCAGGTGCGTTCACGCTCGGGCTCGACATAGGGGTCGCGTAACCAGACATCGCTGCTGTAGTCGATCACGATGTTGGCGTCACCGGCCCGGTCTTCCAGAAGGTCCAGCGCAATCCGGGCGTTTTCGCCGAGGCGCAGGCCGTGATTGTTGAGCAGATCCGGGTCGGACAGAACGAGAATGGTCTGCCCCGGCTCGTCGTCGCCGGTGCCGGCAAGCGGACATTCCGCGAGCAGCATGGCGTCCGGGCGACCGATCACCGGCGTGCAGTTTTCATCGCTGATCATCTGCGCGGCGTAAATCCGGGCCGTCATGCTCTGGCCGTCGCCGGCGCGGTAGCGAAAATCCGTGAAGGGGGAGCGGGCGGGGACCAGCTCAATGTCGCCGTCGCCGGTGAGTTTGCGCAGGGTCGCCGTCAGGCGACCACGTTCAACCCCCAGAACCGGGTGGGCGAGACCGGTCAGGCGCATGCCGGAGCGCCATTTGGGCAGGACAACCAGTGTCGGAACCCGGCGAGCCTTTTTCTGGATTACGGACGAAGTCAGGTCGAATTCGTCCTGTTGAAAGAGCAGCTCTTCCGGTGTGGTCGGGCGCGTGCGGGGCTCGTCGAGCGCACTGTCATAGACGGGTATGACAAGCAAGCCGACCGTGGTCTCGTCGATCAGCCAGCCGCCGGTGAAATTCTGCGCGCTGGCGCCGTTGGCGGTCAGCCATATCTGCAGGCCGTCCAGCCCGCTGGGCGAGCGGCGCAGCGACTGCTGCTGCTGTGACATGACATACCAGATTGCACCGAGCATGATCACGACAATCGCGCCGATGATCACCATTTCGATACGGGGACCCTGAGGTGCGCGCGCGCTGCTGGTGTCGGTCATCGTGCGCCTGCTCCAAGCAGTGGCCGGCAGCCGTCCAGATGGCCGCGGAATTCGTCTTCGGTGACATCGCGGCCGCCGAACTGAACCCGTTCGCTGGCCAGGACCAGCTCGCGCAGGCGGTCGAGATGGCTTTGGCTGGCCGGCAGATGCCTGAGGGCGTCGCGGGCGGTCCAGCTGCGCTGCATCAGGATGCCGTTGGCGCTCACCGTTGCGGCCAGGGCCTTGCGCATGAGCTGGATCAGCGCCAGGCGGCGGTCGCTCATGCGCAGGATGTCTTCCAAGGAGCCGGTCTTGGTCGCCCAGGCGGGGGCTTCGACCGGACCGCGCGGCCGGTTCCTGCCTTCATTTCCGGCCTCCCGCTTCAGCGACACGGCCATGGAACCGCCATAGCGCAAGAACACATAGGCGATGGCGCCGAGGATCAGCGCCATGATGATGCCAGTGGTCCAGCGCGTGGTGTTGGAGGCGTCGTCCCAGGACCATTCGCCACGCTTGCCGGATGCGCCCTCATCGGCGGAGGGTTTGGTCGGCTGCTGGTCGGTTTTCAGCTCCGGCGCGGGCGCGGTCGGGTCGAAATAGGCCGCATCCGTGTCGATCCGCCGGAAGCGCAGCGATTTCAGGTAGTCCTCGCCCGACGCTCCGATCTCGACAGGTTCGCGCACAGCCTCCTGCGCCATGGCTTGGGGCAGAGGGGAAATCAGGATCAAAAGAACAAAAAACATCCAAAAACGGCACATGACCGTTTCTTACTTGCTTGCCTATAGGGGCGCAATAGACAGCTGCTGACAGGGCAATTTCTAAAAGGTCTTCATTCCGGCGGTACAAGAGGCCGTTCCTTCGCGACGGGCCTGATGGCCCTCCTCAGGATGACGTTTGTTTTGCGGCGAGCGCGCGATTGCCTGGGTGTGTGGCCGATCCTTCGAGACGGACCTTGCGGTCCTCCTCAGGATGACGCTTCTTGTTGAAGCAAATGCCCGTCGGCCACACCCGCAGTCGTCATCCTGAGGAAGCGCGTTAGCGCTGTCTCGAAGGATCCGCAACTTGCTCGAATGTGATGGAACTCAGCCTTCGAGGATCGGTAAAAACTCGGAAGCATTTGGAACTGCCCAAAAGAAAACGGCCGCCGAAACCGTCCCCGCCCTGGCTTTTCTGCCTTGGCGGAGGGGCATCGGCGGCCGTCGAAGGGCACGATTCGCCGGTTCTTAGAAGTGAACCGACTTGGCGTCGAGCGGCTTTTGCAGCGGCGGAGCGAACTTGGTCAGGTCGATCCCTTCCACGGCGGTCTTGTATTCCTCGATCGTCGGCGTGCGGCCGAGAATGGCGGACAGGACCACGACCGGCGTGGAGGCAAGCAGGGATTCACCCTTCTTCTCGGCGCTGTCTTCAACCACCCGGCCCTTGAAGAGGCGCGTGGAAGTGGCCAGCACGGTGTCGCCCTTGGCGGCCTTTTCCTGGTTGCCCATGCAAAGGTTACAGCCGGGGCGTTCCAGATAGAGAATGTTCTCGTAGTCGGTCCGGGCCGTCGCCTTCGGCGCGCTGTCGTCGAATTCGAAGCCGGAGTATTTTTCCAGCACTTCCCAGTCGCCTTCTTCCTTCAGCTCGTCGATGATGTTGTAGGTCGGCGCGGCGACCACCAATGGCGCCTTGAACTCGACCTTGCCGCTTGCGTTCTCAAGGTTTTTCAGCATCTGGGCGACGATCTTCATGTCGCCCTTGTGGACCATGCAGGAGCCGACAAAACCCAGGTCAACCTTCTTCTCGCCGCGGTAATAGGAGACCGGGCGGATGGTGTCGTGGGTGTAGCGCTTGGAGACGTCCTCGTTGTTGACGTCCGGGTCGGCGATCATCGGCTCGTCGATCAGGTCGAGATCGACAACGACTTCGGCGAAATATTTCGCGTTGTCATCCGGCGTCAGTGCGGGTTTCTCGCCGGAACGGATCTCGGCGATGCGCTTGTCAGCCTTGTCGATCAGGCCCTGCAGCACCTTGTTTGCATTGTCCATGCCCTTGTCGATCATGATCTGGATGCGGCTCTTGGCGATTTCCAGCGACTCGATCAGCGTGTCGTCGTTGGAAATGCAGATGGAGGCCTTGGCCTTCATTTCCGCGGTCCAGTCGGTGAAGGTGAAGGCCTGGTCGGCGAGCAGCGTGCCGATATGCACCTCGATGATGCGTCCCTGGAAGACGTTGTCGCCATGCTGCTTCAGCATCTGCGCCTGGGTCGCATGGACCACGTCGCGGAAGTCCATGTAATCCTTCATGGTGCCCTTGAAGGTCACCTTGACGGATTCGGGGATCGGCATGGTGGCTTCACCGGTCGCGAGCGCCAGGGCAACGGTGCCCGAATCCGCGCCGAAGGCAACGCCCTTGGACATGCGGGTGTGGCTGTCGCCGCCGATGATGATCGCCCAGTCGTCGACGGTGAGATCGTTCAGCACCTTGTGGATCACGTCCGTCAGGGGCGCATAGGCGTCCTTCGGGTCTCGCGCGGTGATCAGGCCGAAGCCGTTCATGAATTTCATCAGCTTGGGAATGTTGGCCTGTGCCTTCAGATCCCACACCGACGCCGTGTGACAGCCGGACTGGTAGGCGCCGTCGACAGTCGGGGAAATCACGGTCGCCGCCATGGCTTCCAGTTCCTGGGACGTCATCAGGCCGGTCGTGTCCTGGGAGCCGACGATGTTGACCTTGACACGGACGTCGGAGCCGGCATGCAGGACCTTGCCTTCGGTGACGCCGACGGCATTCTTGTTGAAAATCTTTTCAACGGCCGTCAGGCCCTGGCCTTCGTGGGAGACTTCCTTGGCCGGGGCGAAGACCGGTGGCAGGTCGATGCCGAGGGTCTCTGCGGCGAAGCTCTGCAGCTTCTTGCCGAAGACGATGGCATAGGAACTGCCGGCCTTCATGAACTCGACCTTCTGCGGCGTCAGGGCCGAGGAAACGTCGACCAGTTCTTCGTCGCCGGCTTCGTTCAGGAGTTTTTTCGTTTTCGTGTTGATGGTCAGCACGGTGCCGGTCTCGACCGAGTATTTCTGCTCCAGGACCGGGCTGTCGTCATTGTTCAGGATCGGCTTGCCGTCATCGCCCAGCTTCTTGACCCAGTTTTTCAGGTCGATGCCGATGCCGCCGGTGACGCCGACGGTGGTCAGGAAGATCGGCGAGATGCCGTTGGTGCCGGCGACCACCGGGGCAATATTGACGAACGGAACGTAGGGGCTGGCCGGCTTGCCGGTCCAAAGAGCGACGTTGTTGACGCCGGACATGCGCGAGGAACCGACGCCCATGGTGCCCTTTTCGGCGACCAGCATGACGCGCTTGTCCGGATGCTGCAGCTTAAGTGCCTCGATTTCCTTCTGGGCGCGTTCGGAAATCATGCACTTGCCGTGCAGCTCGCGGTCGGAGCGGGAATGGGCCTGGTTGCCCGGGGACAGCAGGTCGGTGGAAATGTCGCCTTCGGCGGCGACATAGGTGACGACCTTGATCTCTTCGTCGATGTCCGGAAGCTTGGTGAAGAACTCTGCCTGGGCATAGCTTTCCAGGACGTCCTTGGCGATCGCGTTGCCGGCCTCAAAGGCCGCCTTCAAACGGTCAGTGTCGGCGTCGTAGAGGAACACCTGGGTTTTGAGGACTTCGGCTGCGTTTTTCGCGATCGACTGATCGTCGCCGAGCGCCAGGTCGAGCAGGACTTCAACGGACGGGCCGCCCTTCATGTGGGACAGGAGTTCGAAGGCAAAGGCCGGGGTGATTTCCTCGACCTTGGCGGTGCCGAGAATGATCTCTTTCAGGAACTTCGCCTTCGCGCCGGCCGCGCTCGTGGTGCCGGGCAGCGTGTTATAGATAAAGAACTGGAGCGAATCCTGCCGGTGCTCGTTGCCCGTGTCCTTGATCTGGGCGACGATTTCCTCAACCAGCGCGGCGTCTTCGATCGGCTTGGGGTGCAGGCCCTGGCCTTTGCGCGTCTCGATCTCTTTAAGGTAGTCCTGGTACAAGCTCATGATGATCCCGGCGTCCTCGAGTTGGATGAAGCTTGATCACCGGGTCGCTGTCAGTCTGGCGAGCCGGGAGAAGCTGGCTGAGCGCGTTTTAGTTCAGTATACAATGGTATGCAATATCTTTCCGGCCTTTGAAGACAGGAACTTTTCCAGGGGCCGCGCGTTGGCCCACTATGACTCTGGCGGCTTGACTTTGACCCTAGCACGAGCCGGGCAGCCACCCTAACTATGTACCAGACAGCGCCGGCCTGTCTGGTGAAGAACGTCAAAGATTGCTATAGGTGCGGCGCACCAATTTGCGGTGGCGACAGGAGGGAGAGGCTCTCTATCGCATCCCCGCGAAAGGGCACCGGAGGGTGAAGCGTTTTAGCTTCGCCGCCGGTGCCTTCAGAGATGATGCCGGGCACCGGACGCGGCGCGCCGGAGCCCAAGGACAGATTTAAGGAGATCGCCCGTCGTGACCCAGTCCCTCGACAGCTTCAAGTGCAAAAAGACACTGACCGCAGGTGGCAAGAGCTACACCTATTTCTCGATCCCCGAAGCGGAAAAGAACGGCCTTGCCGGCGTGTCCAGACTGCCGTTCTCGCTGAAGGTAGTCCTGGAGAACCTGCTGCGCTTCGAAGACGGGCGCACGGTCACGAAGGAAGACATCGTTGCCTGCGCCGAATGGCTGAAGACGAAGACCTCGTCTCACGAAATCTCCTACCGCCCGGCCCGCGTGCTGATGCAGGATTTCACCGGCGTGCCCGCCGTTGTCGACCTGGCCGCCATGCGCGATGCGGCGGTCAAGCTCGGCGGCGATCCGGAAAAGGTCAATCCGCTGGTGCCGGTCGATCTCGTGATCGACCACTCGGTGATGATCGACTATTTCGGCACCAAGGACGCCTTCCGGCAGAATGTGGAGCTGGAATACGAGCGCAACCAGGAACGCTACGAGTTCCTGCGCTGGGGCCAGTCCGCCTTCAACAATTTCCGCGCCGTGCCGCCTGGCACCGGCATCTGCCACCAGGTGAACCTGGAATATCTGGCCCAGACCGTCTGGACCAAAGAGGAAGGCGGCGAAACGATTGCCTATCCGGACACGCTGGTCGGCACGGATTCGCACACCACCATGGTCAATGGCCTCGCCGTTCTGGGTTGGGGCGTTGGCGGCATCGAGGCGGAGGCCGCCATGCTCGGCCAGCCGATCTCCATGCTGATCCCGGAAGTCATCGGCTTCAAGCTGACCGGCAAGCTCAACGAAGGCATCACCGCGACCGACCTGGTGTTGCGCGTTGTTGAAATGCTGCGCCAGAAGGGCGTTGTCGGCAAGTTCGTTGAATTCTACGGCCCCGGCCTCGACAACCTGTCGCTGGAAGATGCCGCCACCATCGCCAACATGGCCCCGGAATATGGCGCGACCTGCGGCTTTTTCCCGGTCGACAACGAGACGCTGAAATACCTGGAGGCCACCGGCCGCGACAAGGACCGCGTGGCCCTGGTCGAGGAATATGCCAAGGCCCAGGGCATGTTCCGTTCGGGCGGAGAAGAGCCGGCATTCACCGACACGCTGGAACTCGACATTTCCACCGTCGTGCCGGCTATCTCCGGTCCGAAACGCCCGCAAGACCGCATCAATCTTTCGGACGCCGCTACCGGTTTTGCCAAAACCATGGCCGACGAATTCAAGAAGGCCGGGGAACTCGACAAGCGTGTCGCGGTCGAGGGCAAGGATTATGATCTTGGCAATGGAGACGTGGTCATCGCCGCGATCACGTCCTGCACCAACACTTCCAACCCGTCCGTGCTGATCGGGGCCGGTCTTGTGGCCCGCAACGCGCTCGAACGCGGCCTCACGGTGAAGCCGTGGGTGAAGACCTCGCTGGCTCCGGGCTCGCAGGTGGTCACCGACTACCTTGAAAAAGCCGGCTTGCAGGGAGATCTCGACGCACTTGGCTTCGACCTTGCCGGCTATGGCTGCACCACCTGTATCGGCAACTCGGGCCCGCTCGATCCGGCAATCTCCAAGGCGATCAGCGACAACGACCTGATCGCCTGCTCGGTGCTTTCCGGCAACCGCAATTTCGAGGGCCGGGTCAATCCGGACGTGCGCGCCAATTACCTGGCTTCGCCGCCCCTGGTAGTCGCCTATGCGCTCGCCGGCAACCTCAACATCAACATCGCCGAGGATCCTCTCGGAGAAGACAAGGACGGCAACCCGGTGTTCCTCAAGGACATCTGGCCGACCACGGAACAGATTACCGACCTGATCCGCTCCTCCATCAACGAGGAGATGTTCCGGACCCGCTATTCCGACGTCTTCAAGGGCGATGAGCACTGGCAGCAGATCAAGGTCGAGGGCGGGCTCACCTATTCCTGGCCGGTGTCCTCGACCTATGTCCGCAACCCGCCCTATTTCGAAGGCATGACCATGGAGCCGAAACCGCTCCAGGACATCGAGAACGCCGCCGTCATGGGTCTGTTCCTGGACAGTATCACCACCGACCACATTTCACCGGCAGGCTCGATCAAGCTGGACAGCCCGGCGGGCACATACCTCTCCGAGCACCAGGTCGCGCAGAAGGATTTCAATTCCTACGGTTCGCGCCGCGGCAACCACGAAGTCATGATGCGCGGCACCTTCGCCAACATCCGCATCAAGAACCAGATGGTTCCGGGCGTCGAGGGCGGCGTCACCATGAAGGACGGCAAGAAGGAATGGATCTACGACGCCTGCATGGAATACAAGGAAGCCGGCATTCCGCTGGTCGTCTTCGCCGGCAAGGAATACGGCACCGGCTCTTCCCGTGACTGGGCCGCCAAGGGTACCAATCTTCTGGGCGTGCGCGCCGTGATCGCCCAATCCTTCGAGCGCATCCACCGGTCCAACCTTGTTGGCATGGGCGTCATCCCGCTGACCTTCAAAGACGGCGAGAGCTGGCAGTCGCACGGTATCACCGGCAAGGAACGGGTGACCATCAAGGGCATCGCGGATATCAAGCCGCGCCAGATGATGGACGTGGAGGTCACCTACGAGGACGGCACCACAAAAACCATCGAATGTCTCTGCCGCGTCGATACCGAGGACGAGCTGGAATACATCAAGGCCGGCGGCATCCTGCACTATGTGCTTCGGAACCTGGTGACGGGCTGAAGGGTGGCATTTAAACCAGAATGGAGGGCTGTTTTGCAACAGCCCTCCTAAATCCGGATCGTTTCCAATGTTCTGGAAGCGCCTGTTATTTCGAATATCTATTGAATTCGATTACCTTTCCGCTTTCGAGATCCTTAGCTGTGATTACTGATTTTAGCTCGATTTTTGGTTCGCAAATTTGGCCAGTTAGAGTGCCCTTCGGCAAATTTGCAATTTCTTCTATTTCATGCGCCGGGATCGGGATAGATGAGGAAATTGCACTTGCTGAAAATACTCCAGAGTTCAACATAGCTTCAATTCCTCGGCGCATTAATCTTGGTTCTTCTTTCTCCATAGTGTCGTCATAGGGTTCCATACGGTCATGACCGCGCATGCCAAGACGTCCCATGTTGCGATAAAGATTTGATCTTTGTTGTGAATCAATCATTCCTAAATCAAAGGAGCGTGCAATCATTGCGGCAATTGACATGCCCCATTTTTTCTTAAGAGATTTAAATTCTTGAACGCTAAAACTTTCTACTTCTTTGTAGAAAGATCTCTCAGGAAATAGAACCGCTCCAGCAAAGCGGAATGCTTGCTTCTCAACAAGTTTATGAATTGATCGGTTGGCGTATTTCTCTTTTGGGAGATGTTTGTGAAGTATCGCGTGCCCAAGCTCGTGAGCTGCATCAAGCCTGCTTCTACACGCGCTTTTGGTGTTGGAATTAATTCCGATGAAGTGTGTTTTCAGTAGGTTTGAATAGAAACAAAAACCATCTTGTTTGTCAGATGCGAGCGGAATACTGACAACTGGCACACCCAAATTCTCTATTCCTAGAATAACATCTGGTAGAGGGCCGGTTCCCACCCCCCAAAGTTTTCGAAGGTCGACGGCAACTCGTTCAATGTCATCATTTGAAATATTTGTAGGATCAGGCGGTAGATCGAAATCTGGTAATTTCGCTGTTGAGTATTCCACTTCGCTGCAAATAAAAGAGAAAACCTCGCAAGCCCATTGACACCTTGCGATTGTCATTTCACGAGCAGTTTTTGTTTCGGATTGTAGATCTCTCCAATGTATATTTTCGATTTTTTCGGCAAATGCTGGAGACAGAAAGTAATTTTCAGAGAAATTTAGCACGCTAGAAATTTTATCAATGACGTCTGAGCTTGGTTTATGAGTGTTGTTCTCATAGTTACTAATAATAGTAGTAGAAAGCCCTGCCATTTCGGCTAGAGCATTTTTATACAAACCGCGCGCTTGTCTCGCTTCTTTTAAGCGCTCGCCTTGAAAGTTGAAAACTCCCATTCTCATTTTGATACTCTGATTTCGTTTCTTTTGTTCTTTTTAAGTTTTGCGACAATTTGGTCTCGCTGACCTGCACGATGAGCGTTTTGCGCGAGGCCAAATTCGGCGATCTGGTGGATATCAATCCTCACGATCCAATTGCTGTAGTCTTGATTTGGAACTGCCAGCATCAATCCACCAAGTTCCTTGCTCTCTTCGTCGAAGCGGGGGCCCCTAGGGGCATGAAGCAATACCGCCAAAATCTCACCACTCCAATCAAGAGTGCGATAAGGACGGTCCGGAAGATTCAAATCGAGTTCCAACTGCCTGATTATGCTGCGACTCTCGGCAAGACTTTTTTTGTATTCTGAGGGATGAGGCTTTTGATCTAAGGTAAGAATTGGTTCTTGGATCAGAATCCCATTCCTCGTTTTTACAATCAACTTTCGTTGCCCATTACATTCCAGTCGTTCATATTTATAGGGAATATTATTTGCTTCGCAGGCTCGAAGAATTGATTTTTCTGCTGCGAAAGATCGCCTGCGGCCAAATTCTTCATTTTTTCTGTGAAGGCACGAAAAATTTCCCGCATCAACTTCATGAAACGTATCATTATACATCCAGGCGAGTTCGACAGCTACTTCTGCCAGAAAGTCGGGGTCAGTACTCTGAACAAGCTGATCCTTTGTGATTTCGAAGCGGTCTTGCACTTGACGGTCTCCAAAAGGAATCATTTCGAAGTTTATGGCATATTCTTTTAAAAAAATAAAGTTTTGAGTGGTCGCGGTTCAGATTTTGGTCGACTGAATTGAAACGACCGGTATTCAATTTCGTGTTTGCCTGAGCTGAAAAAGTCCGTCAGGCTCACCGTCCGGTCCTTCTGGAGGTTCCCTCATGCCCGATCCCAAACCGCCACAACTCGCCCATATCGCCCCGGTCCTCCCGGTCGCCGACTTGAAGGCTTCCCTCGCCTATTACTGCGGCAAGCTGCTGTTCGAGACCCGCTTCGAATGGGCGGATACGGAGGCGGAGCCGGCGCGCTATGCGATCCTCTGCCGGGACCAGGTCGAATTGCATTTGTCGTCCGGCGCGGCAAGGCATCCGGCAACCGCCTATTGTTTTGTCGACGGGGTCGACGGCTACTATGCCGAGGTCAAGGCGGCCGGGGCGAACATCACCGAAGCGCTGGCCGACCAGCCCTGGGAGATGCGGGAGTTCGAGACGAAAGATCTGGACGGCAATGTGCTGATGTTCGGCGAGCACAAGAGCCGGATCGACGGATAGCCTCTCCCTCGGTGTCATCCCGGACGCAGCGCAGTGGAGATCCGGGACCCTCTCGTTTCCAGAGCGGATCTGTGGGAGCTGAGGACAAGCCGCAACCGCCTCGTGCGCACACCATCGACGCGACGCGATGCGGCGCGAAGTGGATTGGGTCCCGGCTCAAGGCCGGGATGACCTCGGCGTGTGCGGCGATGCCACTTGAACCTTCGCCAGAGTGACACGAGAATGACTGATGGCAGGACGCTTACCCTGCGGAAAGACCAATTGCCTACCGCTGGAAAACAGTGTTCCCTATTTGCGATCGAATGAAAGTCATTGCCAGGCGAGGATTTGATGAAGACGATTTTTATGACAGCTGCTCTGGTTGCCGGTGTATCGCAGGCAGCTCTTGCGGACCCGTGCCAGGACCGGTTCACGGAGCTCTATCTCCAGCTGGACCAGGGCGTGCCGACCAAGGCGGCCGTTACCACGGCCTTCAAGGGCGCGCCGGCCACCACCAACGATTTCCTCTATCTGACCCAGGATCACTACATGACGGTGCCGACGTCTCCGGCGGGGCCCTGGATCCTCGGCCACAACAATGTGCTCTACCAGTCTTCGGACGAGGGCGCGACCTGGGTCAAGATCCGCGAGATGGAGACCGGCCAAAACGCGGACAAGGCGCGCGCCGACAAGCTCGCCAATGCCGACACCATTCGCAACACCGCTTGCTCGGAAGAAGAGCTGAATGGTGAAACAGTCGACGTTGTTGCCGCCGATATCACGATCAGCCAGGGCATGGTCACGGAAAACCGCTACACCTACTGGGTCCGCAAGAGCGACGATTTTATCGTCAAGGCGGTCTATGACACCAAGGCGCCGAATTTCGAGATGGTGACCACCCAGGAGATAGAGAAAGCTGAGGGCTTGACACTGCCCGCACCGGAATAAAGATTTTCTCGCTGTTCGCTCCACCGTCATTCCGGATCGGGTACAGCCTCGCTTCATCAGTCTGGAATGACGGATGACAGGTGGATAAGAGCGCCAGCCGCAACCTCGTGCGGTCATCCCGGACGCAGCGCAGCGGAGATCCGGGATCCACTCGTTGCCAGAGCAGATCGTTTTGTTTCCAGACAGTCGCAGCTGCGATCTTGCCGGTTCAAACGGCGTAATGAGCGGCGGCGTGGATTGGATCCCGGCTCAAGGCCGGGATGACCTCGGCGTTTGGTGAGGCGCCGCCCTGCGCTTCGCTATGGTGTCTAGCCTTCGACCTTCAAAAAGCGAAATCGTTCGCATCTTGCCGGCTCTGCCGGACAGGCCTCACCCGCGTCCGCGATAAGGCGCCACGCCCTGTTCCGGGATCCAGACACCCTCAGGGGCCGGGCCGGTCTGGTAGAAGACGTCGATCGGGATACCGCCGCGCGGGTACCAGTAGCCGCCGATGCGGAGCCATTCCGGATCGAGCAGATCGACGAGGCGTTTGCCGATGGAAACCGTGCAGTCCTCATGGAAAGCGCCGTGATTGCGGAACGATCCGAGGAACAGTTTCAGCGACTTGCTCTCCACCAGAAAATCCCGGGGCACGTAGTCGATCACCAGATGGGCAAAGTCCGGCGCGCCGGTGATCGGGCAGAGCGAGGTGAATTCCGGGGCGACGAACCGGACCATGTAGCCGGTGCCCGCCTGCGGGTTCGGCACCTTTTCCAGAACGGCCTTGTCCGGATCGTCGGGAAGCTCGGTGGAGGACCCGAGCTGGGTCAGGTTTTCATAGATGCTCTTGTCGGACATTTTCTCTATCCCAAAAAGACCTCATCCTGAGGAGGACCGTCAGGTCCGTCGCGAAGGATGGGCCGCTTGTTCCTGTATGTGCCGCCGATCCTTCGAGACGCCGCTGACGCGGCTCCTAAGAATGAGGCTGCTGGTAACGTTTGATCGTTCGAAACGTACCTTCCTCACAATCGTCATCCCGGACGGAGCACAGCGGAGATCCGGGATCGGAGAGCCGAGCGCCTATCGGTTCTGACGCATCCCGGACGACAGGTTGGTGGCTCTCCGGTCCCGGTTCGCGCTGCGCTTGACCGGGGTGACGATGGTGAGGTTTTCCCTTTAAACGCCGCGCAGATTGCCCCAGAGCATCGTGTGCAGCTGGGGCAGCACGGTGGCGGCGTACCATTGGTCCTTGGTGACCCGATCGACCAGCCAGCGCATCCGCTCCAGGATGCCGGTCATGTCGATCGAGCTGTCGCTCGTCTCGGCCTGCGGTGGCGTGTGGTTGCCCGGCTGCAGGTAACAGCTCAGGCCCGGATAACGTTCCGCGACGTCGCGGGCATAGGCATAATCGGCCTCGTCGAAGACCACGACCTTCAGCACGGTCTGGGTGTCCGGCCCGGCGGCCTCGACACATTCGGCGAGCTTCTGCCAGTCGGTCGCCATGCCTGAGGAGGGTGGTTTCGGGCTCAGGGTCAGGACGTCAAGCCTGGAAAACCAGTCTTTGGCGAGGCTGCCCTGGGTTTCCAGTGCAAAGCGATAGCCTTCCCCGCGGCCGAGATCGATCAGGTCGCCAAGAGGCTGGATCGCGGGATTGCCGCCCGAGAGCGACACCATCAGCGGCCGTCCGCCGGAGAGGATCTCGATCTGCATCAGGATCGCTTCCGGTGTCATCGGGCACCATTCGTCCCGATAGGCACTGTCGACCGCGTGCAGCGTGTCGCACCAAGTGCAGCGATAGTCGCAGCCGCCGGTGCGCACAAAGACGGTGGGCTGGCCGATCAGGGCGCCTTCGCCCTGGATCGTCGGCCCGAAGATCTCGTTGACCCTTATGAGTTCGCTGGTCATGCCGCACGCGCCCCCGGATAGGTCAGAGGACGGAATTCGGCGCAGGTCTTCGGCGTTTCCTTGACCCGCACGGCGGAGGTTTCCGGCCAGCGCTGGCGGCACCAATTGTAAAAGTAGCGCGCCATGGTCTCGGCGGTCACGCAGTCGTCGCCAAGCACGTCATTCAGATGCCGATGGTCGAGCGTGTCGTCGATGAAGCGCTTGAACTCGCCAAGTTCGCGATAGTCGCGCACGAAGCCAATGCTGTTCAATTCATCGGACATCAGCTCGACCTCGACCACGTAATTGTGGCCATGGAGCCGCGCGCAGGGATGATCCTCGCCAAGTCCCAGGATCTGGTGGCTGGCGGAGAAGTGGAATTCCTTGGTGATCCTAAACATCGCAGGCCTCCTTCCAGAACTCCGCGTCCACGTATGTGGTCGGGTCGATGCCTCCGGCGAGGTGAAACGCCTCGCGCCGTTCGACGCAGGTGCCGCAGCGCCCGCAGTGCTCTTCGCCGCCCTTGTAGCAGGACCAGGTCTGCCGGTAATCGACGCCGAGCTTCAGGCCTTCCCTGGCGATCTCCGCCTTGGAGACATGCACATAAGGCGTATAGAGCCTGATCTCGCCGAGACCTTCCAGCGCGTGGCGCTGCATTTCCTCGAAGCTTTCGGTGAAGGCCGGGCGGCAGTCCGGATAGATGAAATGATCGCCGCCGTGAACCGCGGTCGCAACCGCCTCGGCTCCGCGCGAGGCGGCAATGCCATAGGCGATGGTCAGCATGATCGCGTTGCGGTTGGGCACCACGGTGATCTTCATGGTGTCTTCGGCATAATGCCCGTCCGGCACGTCCAGATCATCGGTCAGCGCCGAGCCGGTCAGCTGGCGGCCGATATTGGAAATGTCGATCAGGATAAATTCGGTGTTGAGCGTTTCGGCACAGGCCTTCGCATAGTCCAGCTCCTTCTTGTGGCGCTGGCCATAGTCGAAGGAGATCAGGCCGATCAGCTCATGGTCTTGCGCGATTTTGTGCGCAAGGGTGACGGAATCCATTCCGCCGGAACAGATGACAAGTGTTTTCAACGTTGGTCCCTTGTTTTCGCTGTTGAACGCCCGTTGCGACGCTCGTCACCGGGTAGGCTGCGACCGGTGGTTCCCGTCAGGGAACGGCGCGCCTTGTAGCAGGTTCTGGCGAAAAGGGAAGAGTGAGGCTCGACAAGAAGACAAACCTCAACCGTCGTCATCCCCGCCAAGCGCAGTGCAGATCGGGGCTGTTGGCTCCCGAGGCGGTGATGAGTGGGAGGGCGGCGCGGATTAGCGATGCCTCCTACGAATTGTTTTGCAGAGCTGCGACGTAGAATGGGGACGGTCTCAATCAGAGACGAAATGCACGCAATGAGTTGATGACCGTCCAGTGTTTGAAGCCAAACCGGAAAGACCGGTGCATTGCAGTTGAACCGGTGCGCTACAGTTGGAAATGGATGTGATCGTCATGCCGAGCCGCCCGGCAACCCTGGAACCGGATTTTCGGCGACGCGAGGCCGAGCTTCGAGGTGAGGTGCGGCTCCAGGAACAGTTTTCCAGTCCGAGGGTCAGCGGCGAGCCAGGCGACCGCAAAGCGGGTCCTTTCTGGTTCAATCTCAAGATCCGGCCAGAACGGCTGCAGAAAATCAAAGTCCCAGCGTAGGCTCAAAGCCGCGGACGGGCAGCTTGTCGGCCCTTGTTCAAAGGCGAAATAACCGATGGGCGAACGAGTTGCGCCTCGCAGATACCCGGACGCATCTTGATAATGAAAAGCAAGATCGACTTTGCCGCCATCGTCGTGAGAGAGATGTGGCAATAACGGAAAGCCGTCGAAAAACGGGAAATTTGCATCCAGAACCAACGTTTGTGTTCGGGGATACCTGCTGTCTGTGGCTGCCGAGAGATCGTCCAAGATCGTTTTGATCTCAGGTGACACGTAGTTGCGGTTCAGGCCGCAATAGAGCCAGGACTGAACTTTGAGCGGACCATCGGAAAAACACGGCAGCGCCACCCGGCCGCTGACCGCCGGGGCCAGCCATATTGCCGAGACACTGAGGGCGGCATATGCGATCAGGAATGCAGGGACCCGCCGTTTGAAGGGCAGGGCGATGATCCAGGCAAGGCCACCCAGCTGCGTCAGCAGGGTGAGCAACAGGATCAGGCTCCCGTGCAGCAATGTTCGGAGCAATTCAGGTCTCCCTTACGCCCAGATCGCCATCCGGAGCCCACGCTCGTCCCGGCGATACGCTTCCGGAAACGGCTTTGCTTCCCCGAGAAAAATCCGTTCGGCAATCAGGCTGTTCGCGGCCGCATCCAGCAGGTCGTCCCGGCCGCAGCCGCGCGGCGGCTTCTGATCGAGGAACGCCCTCGGCAAGCCTTTTGACACCAGAAGATCCCGGCGCTGGTCGAGCCCGTCCGGGTTGGCGCGGCTCTTGACCTTCTTGGGCAGGCTCATCTCGGCTTCGCCGTTCAGCCGCCAGAAGGCGAGTTCCGGGTGGACCTCATAGACACGAGCTTCCAGGACCGGGGTCATCAGGGCGTCGATTTCGCGGATTTTCGGGAACAGATAAAAACACTGTTTGGAAACTTTTTTCGGCGGCTGTGAGGTTCTTTCCGCCGTGGCGCAGGCTCGCCTGTAGTCCTCTTCGTAAACCGCCGCGCGCGAGGGCACCGTAAAGACTGAGGACTGGCGCATGCCGAGATGCTTGCGCGCCGCCTTTTCCGGGCCCCGGCCTTGTGGGCCAATGGTGTCGGGCAGGCCGATGGGCATGTCGACGGCGATGACATCGAGATGCGGGACCCACGCGATACCATCGGCAAAGGTTGGAAACAGTTCCAGGCGCAGGTCAGCCGGGTCGTCGAGATTGCGCAGCACCGCAATCCAGCCGGCCTTGCAGCCGTCGACACCGGCGACCCAGATGCCGGCCCCGTCAGGCACGGGCCTTTGCTTCCAGCACCCGGCGAGAGGTCACCAGCGCCATCGCCTTGACAACCGATTGCTGCTCCTCGGCGAAGAGAAGCTCATCCGCCCCCTTCTTGACGCTGCGGGCGACCAGCTCGAACACAGAGGCGGAGGCGCGTTTCAGGGCTTCCTCATCGTCGAGCCCGGCCATTCTGTTGCTTAAGAAAAGTCCGGCAATCAGGTCGCCGGTGCCATGCGGCGGGTTCTGGATGGCGGCGTGTTCGGCCGCGACGGCGCCGCGCGGGCCGGCCAGAAGGTTGGAGATGGCGTTGCGGCGCAGCGCCGGCGAGGAGGTCACCAGCACGCGTTCATTGCCAAGGACACGTGCCGCGGCGAGCGCCTGCATTTCTGTCTCGACGTCACGGCCGGTCAGCCAGCCGAGTTCAAACGCGTTCGGGGTGACGATGTCGGCCAGCGGCACCAGCTCGTCGCGGATCGCCTGGGCGGTGGATTTGGGGACATAAAGCGCGCCGCTGTCGCCATGGTGGTCGCCCATGACCGGATCGCAGAGATAAGGCGCGTCCGGATTGGCTGTTTTGACGGCCCTGACCAGTTCGGAGATCGGCCCCGCCTGGTCGGCATGCCCAAGATATCCGGTCATGATCGCGCCGATTTCGGCAAGTTTCGGGGACGCCGCCAGATCCGCGGCGATGGCGGCGAAATCGGTAGCGGGAGCGACGATCCGGGTGCCCTTGCCTTGGCCGGGATGCCAGGGCAGCAGGATGGTCGGCAGGAACCAGACGTCATGGCCGATCCGCTCCAGCGCGAAGGTCAGGCCACGGCCGCTGATGCCGCCGCGCACCACCTGCGAGGTGATCACAAGGACCGGCTTCTTCTGTGGCTCGGGTGCGCCCGGCTGCATCATGGGAGGTGTTCCTTGTGAGGCTCAGGCCGCGTCGGAGGAAGACTTGGCGCCGGTGCCGAAGCGTTTTTCGATATAGTCCAGCACCATCTGCTTGAATTCGTCGGCGATGCCGGGGCCACGCAATGTGGTGGCCTTTTCGCCGTCGATAAAGACCGGCGCGGACGGGGTTTCGCCGGTGCCGGGCAGGGAAATACCGATATCGGCATGTTTGGATTCACCCGGACCGTTGACGATGCAGCCCATCACCGCGACGTTGAGGCTTTCAACGCCCGGATACTGCTCGCGCCATTTGGGCATGGAGACCCGAATGTGGTCCTGGATGTCCTGGGCGAGTTCCTGGAAGGTCGTCGAGGTGGTGCGGCCGCAACCCGGGCAGGCGGCAACCACCGGCACGAAGGCGCGAAAACCCATCACCTGCAGAAGTTCCTGGGCAACCTGGACTTCCCGTGTTCGGTCCCCGCCCGGTTCCGGCGTCAGCGAGACGCGGATGGTGTCGCCGATGCCCTGCTGCAGCAGGATGCCCATGGAGGCGGCGGAGGAAACGATGCCCTTGGTGCCCATGCCGGCCTCGGTCAGGCCGAGATGAAGCGCGTAGTCGCAGCGGCGGGCGAGATCGGCATAAACGGCGATCAGGTCCTGGACCTGGCTGACCTTAGCCGAAAGGATGATCTTGTCCCTGCCCATGCCGAGCTTTTCGGCGCGTTCGGCGGACAGCAAGCCCGACTGGATGATCGCTTCGCGCATGACGGCGGCGGCGGAAACCGGCGTGTCGCTTGCCGCGTTTTCGTCCATCAGCTTGGTCAGGAGTTCCTGATCGAGCGAGCCCCAGTTGACGCCGATGCGGACGGGCTTGTCGTGTTTCAGCGCAATGTCGATGATCTGGGAAAACTGGGTATCGCGCTTGGCCTTGAAGCCGACATTGCCCGGATTGATGCGGTACTTGTCGAGCGCGGCGGCGCAGTCCGGATAGTCCTGCAGCAGCTTGTGGCCGATATAATGGAAATCGCCGACCAGCGGCACGTTGATGCCGATGCGCTCCAGCCGTTCCTTGATGCGGGGCACCTGCGCGGCAGCTTCCGCCCTGTCGACCGTAATGCGCACGATTTCCGAACCGGCGCGGGCGAGCGCGGCAACCTGGGCGACGGTTGAATCGGCGTCGGCCGTGTCGGTGTTGGTCATCGACTGGACGACGACCGGTGCGTCGCCACCCACGGTGACACTGCCGACCTTCACGCCGATGGAAGAACGGCGGGGCAGGGCTTTCGCGAAATCATCGATCATGACGGACACCAGGGGTTTGAACGTTTGCCCTCCATATGAGGGAATTGCTTCCGGTTTTCCAGCGCATGATTAGGGTCTGCGGCGAAAAAGGGCAATGGCGCGAGGAGATTGTCACGCGCGTCTTGCCGTCCGTTCCATCATTGCGGTGCGCTGTTTCAGCGGGTAAGAGCTTCGCTGGAGGGCGGGGTGTTCCGCCGGTTTGGTATTGAGGCGCATACATGTTCAAGCGGTTGCTGACGGATTCCATTTCTCTCGTGTTCCAGAACCTGGACGCGGTGTTCAAGGTCTGCGGCACCTGGATCGCCATCCAGCTGATCCTGTCTTTCATCGTGCTCTTCACCGTGGGGGCCATCGACGGGACAATCGATCCCAGCACACTCGGACCGGGCGCAGCGCTCCTGTTGCTGCTTAATTTCACGGTGGCCATCCTGGCCGCGGCTTCGATTGCCGTTGCCTGGCACCGGTTCGCGATGCTTGGAGAGCGTCCGCCTGCATTGTTCGCGCGGTTCGGCGGCTTGGAGGCTCGTTTCCTGTGGAAGATGGTGCAGCTGATGCTGATCGCCATTGTGGTTGTGGTGCCCGTGATTGTTGTGTTTTCAGTTGTCGGCGGAGCGCTTCCCCTACCGGTTGCCATGAGCGGGCTTTTCGCAGTGCTCCTGTTCTTGGTCCTGCCGCACTTGATGCGGCTGAACCTGGTGCTGCCTGCGACCGCGCTCGAGCGCCCGCTCGGGTTTCAGGAAGCCCACCGGATTTCCAAAGGGCTCGGCTGGCGCATGCTCTGGGCCGTCATCGTGTTGTCCTTGCCATTCTCACTGGCGGGTCTTGCGATCGAATACGTCCTCTCGCTGACCGGCGCGGGACTGCCGCTGATCCTCGTTCAGGTCAAGGTCATGGTCCTGAACGTGCTGTTGCAGATCCTGCTGACCGTTCTGAGCCTCTCCGTGATCACGGCCGGCTACCGGATAGCCATGGAAAAGTCGGTCGAGCCGCAAATCTTCGATTGAGTGGCATCAATCCGGGTTACCTTCCGGCCGAGCAGCCGGGACGGTCTGATCTTGTGACAGGCGCTGGCGCGACAGCCTAAAATCGGTATCCTGCCCCGGCAAAGACAAGCTTGGGGCATCATATGTTTCTCACCGTTCTGGAACGGTCGCTTTCACTGGCGCAGCACAATATCGGCACGCTGTTCCGGACCGGCTGGGCCTATATCCTGCTGCTGGCCGCCCTGAATTTTGCCATCGGTGCATCGCTGATGCCCGAAAGCGGTTTCAAGACCGTTTCCTACATGACCGAACCGGTCGCGACCGCCGACGAAGGCGCGCTCCGGACGCTGGCCGGGATTGCCAATCTCCTGATCGGCTTTTCCATTGCCATTGCCTATGTCCGCCGCATTCTGATCGGCGCAAATGACTTTCCGATCGCCTTCGGGACCCGGACGGTGCGGGTGATCGTCTATCAGATCGTGCTTAGCCTGATCGGCCTGCTGTCACTGATTCCGCTGATCATCATCGCCTCTATCATCGCCGCGCTCACCGCCGGTTTCGGCCTGCTGCTGCTGTTTCTGGCGCCCTTTGTGGTTTTGATGGTGGTTCAGAAGTTTTCCGTGGTTCTGCCGGCGGCGGCCGTCGACGACCCGCTGACCTTGAAGGAAAGCTGGCATGCGACCCGGGGGCTCGGCTGGGCAATGGCCTTTGCCGCCCTGGTGATGAGCCTTCTGGCAGGCGCTCTGGTCGGGGTCTGGGCGCTGGTGCTGTGGATGAGCGACGGCCTGTTGCCGGCGAGCCTCCTCTGGCAACAGATCCGCTCTGCGGTGTTTCCCATGGGCACGATGCTGATCTTTGTCTGGATCTTCGCCAGCCTGCACGGCACGTTTTACGGCCTGATCCGGGAACGGTTCGCGGAGAAACTGGGGCTTCGAAACGAAGACCTGGCCAAGGTCGAAGCCAGCCGCAGCGACGCGCGCGCCCGGGCGCAGAAGGCGCTGGACGGGGCGCAACGCATGAAGCGGCGCTGATTTCTTCCAGAGTTGGCCGACGAAATCCGAAGAGGCTACCTCTCCCAATCCGTCATCCTGAGGAGCCACGCAGTGGCGTCTCGAAGGATCGGCCGCTTGTTCCAGAGTGTGCAGCCGGTCCTTCGAGACGCGCGCGGGGCGCGCTCCTCAGGATGAGGCTGATTGTGTGGCAGGGATCGAGCAGAAGACGGACTGTCGACCTTACAGCCAATCACTTTTCGCGAGTTCGATGTTGCAGTGCGGCGAGAACTGGTCAACTCTGTGCCGAAATATCCAAATCCGGGAGATCGTCAAAATGCTTGCCAACAAAACCGCCGTCGTCACCGGCTCCACCTCCGGCATTGGTCTGGGCTGCGCCCGTGCCTTCGCGGAAAAGGGAGCCAATGTCGTCATCAACGGACTGGGCGATGCGGATGAGATCGAAAAGACTCGCGCCGCCATCGAGACCGATTACGGCGTGCGCTGCATCTATTCTCCCGCCAACATGCTGAAGGGCGACGAGATCGCCGGCATGATCGCCGACGCGGAAAAGGAGTTCGGCAGCGTCGACATCCTGGTGAACAATGCCGGCATCCAGTTCGTCTCTCCGGTCGACGAATTCCCGATCGACAAATGGGATGCCATCATTGCGATCAACCTGACCTCAGCCTTTCACGCGATCCGCGCGGCTCTGCCGGGCATGAAGAAAAACGGCTGGGGCCGGATCATCAATACGGCCTCCGCCCACGCCCTGGTGGCCTCGCCCTATAAATCCGCCTATGTCGCCGCCAAACACGGCATTGCCGGCCTGACCAAGACCGTCGCGCTGGAAGTGGCGCAGCAGGGCATCACGGTCAACGCCATCTGCCCGGGCTATGTCTGGACTCCGCTGGTCGAGGCGCAGATCCCCGACACGATGAAGGCCCGCAACATGACCGAGGAGCAGGTCAAGAACGATGTGATGCTGGCGGCTCAGCCGACCAAGAAATTCGTCACCATCGAGCAGGTGGCCGGCTACGCCGTGTTCCTGTGCTCCGACACAGCATCGTCGATCACCGGTTCCATCCTGCCGATTGATGGCGGCTGGACGGCGCACTGATCCTTAGAGTCTGGCCCAAAAATGAAGTCGAAATGGCATGAGAAATGGCGAAACACCGATAGGAAGGGTGCGCGGAGCGGGCTTATTGCCCGGTCAAGCGCGCTGACGACACGGGGTGAAGCCATTTCCATGTCCTTCGGATTTGACCGAATTGGTCTTCCTCTGCGTCGCGAAAGGCTTGAAAATGAACCACATTTCCTGCGCTTTCGCTCCTTGATGAAGACCAATTCGCTTCAAACCATTTCATCTTCATTTATGGGCCAGACTCTTAAGGCAGCTCGCTGACCTCAAACAGGAGGGAGGCCGCCTTGGCCGCGCCCAAAAAGATAAACCTTGCCCTCCAGGGCGGCGGTGCCCATGGTGCCTTCACCTGGGGGGTGCTGGACTGGTTCCTGGAAGACAGCCGGTTTGAAATCGATGCCATCACGGGCACGTCCGCCGGCGCGATGAATGCGGTCGTTCTGGCCAGCGGCATGGAGGCGGGCGGTGAGGACGGCGCCCGCGAAAGCCTGGAGAGCTTCTGGGGGGAAGTCAGCCGCGAGGCGCAGCTCAGCCCGATCCAGCGCTCGCCGCTGGACATGTTCTTAGGGACGTGGAGCCTCGACCATTCGCCGAGCTATCTGTTTTTCGACGTGGTTTCACGGTTTGCCTCTCCTTACGAATTCAATCCGCTCAACGTCAATCCGCTGCGGGACGTGGTCGCAAAGACGGTCGATTTCGGCAAGGTGCATCAGTGTTCGCGCATCAAGCTGTTCATTGCCGCGACCAATGTCTTTACCGGCAAGATCCGGGTGTTCCGGGAAAAGGAAGTCACGCTGGACGCGGTGATGGCTTCGGCCTGCCTGCCGCAACTGTTTCAGGCGGTGGAAATCGACGGCGAGCCCTATTGGGACGGCGGTTACATGGGCAATCCGCCGCTCTATCCGCTGTTCTACGAGACCGAAACGCCGGATGTTGTGCTCATCCAGATCAATCCGACCGAGCGCCGGGAAGTACCGAAAACGGCCCGGGAAATCGTCAACCGCCTGAACGAGATCACCTTCAACTCGACTCTCCTGCGCGAACTCCGGGCAATCGACTTC
The DNA here is from genome assembly GCF_023156505.1 of Roseibium sediminicola. Taxonomy (GTDB): domain Bacteria; phylum Pseudomonadota; class Alphaproteobacteria; order Rhizobiales; family Stappiaceae; genus Roseibium; species Roseibium sediminicola. The sequence goes on from NZ_JALNMJ010000005.1 coordinate 94,100, forward strand.
GTCACCCGGCTGATCGAGGACGGACAGCTGTCAAGTGAGGACTACATGAAGGTGCACATGCACCGGATCTCGGCGGGCGAATTGAAGCCGTTGCAGGCCTCCTCGAAGATGAATGCGGAATGGAGCTTTCTGACGCATCTGCGCGATCTGGGCCGCGACACCGCCAAGGCCTGGCTTGACCGGCATTTCGACGACATCGGCAAACGCTCGACGCTCGATTTGCGCAGCGAATTCTCCTGAGCGTATCGGGCTGCCCTGTTAAGGTTTTGTTAGCCGTGTTTGCAGCCGGCATCGCAGAATGCAATGCAGGGGATCTAAAGAAAGTCTGAACAATTCCAGCATCTTGTGTTCTGAGTTGCTTCAAGGCCCAGATATTGTCCGGTTTTGCCTGACAACCAATTGGCAAGGCTTTTGCGTTTTGGTGAGCACGCTGATTGTCAGGTAGTGCGTCGTCAGCGCTTGATGTGGTTGGAAGAAGCGGGCATCTGCGACCCCGCCCGTTTCTTCCCTCCCTCGCCTTCCGCGACCAGATTGTTTCTCCCGGCATTTGCACTTTTTTCAATACACTGTCAGTCCAGGGACCTTAAACTGTCGCAATGGCGACCTATTTCTTGGGAAGACAGTCAAAAGGACAGAAGATGAGCGACAGGGTAACCCGACTGCTGGCAGGCTGTTTCGGTCTGATGGCGATGCTGAGCGTTGCAACCGCGGTTGAAGCCGGTAGCGACGCGGAACGGATGGCGGAGATCAAAAACAAGGGCGGTTGCCCGCGCTGCGACCTGAGACTTGCCGAACTTCGTTTTCTGTCTGTCGAGAATGCCGATTTTGCCCGGGCCAACCTGCGCGAGGTCGATCTCAAGGAAGCCGTGTTGCGGAATGCTGACTTCAACCGGTCCGATTTCCGCCGCACGGAAGCCGAACGCGCTGATTTTTCCGGCAGCGATTTTTCCGGCTCCAACATGCGCTCCGTCGACCTGGAAAAAGCCAATCTGACCGACACCGTCTTTCATGGCGCTGACCTCCGCGATGCGGATCTCAATGCAATCATCGCCAATGGCGCGAGTTTTGAGGAAGCTGACCTGAGGAATGCGTATCTCTTCAGAGCCGTTGCGGATGGTGCCTCGTTCAAGGACGCTAAACTCGACGACGCCAATCTGGAGCGGATGACGCTGACCAATGCGAATTTCCAGGGCGCGCGGCTGCGCCAGGCGAAGCTGGACCGGATCCATGCCCATAATGCGGATTTTTCCGGCGCGGACATGTCAGGCGTGCGCCTGGTCAGTTCCGATCTGACCGGGGCCAATCTGAGGGATGTCGATTTTGACGGGGCGCTGCTGCGCCGGACCCGCCTCGTTGGCGCGGATCTGACCGGCGCCTACAATCTCGATCCCGACCGCATCCTGGGCGCCTGCGGCGACGCCACGACCAAGCTGCCGCAGGGCATTGAGCTGATCGAGTGTTCCCATTGAGTGCGCAAAAGGGCGCTTTGCACGACTGCGGACTTCGGATTTCGCCGAACTTCCAAGAAACTCTTTCTGCCCGTCGTCATCCCGGACGCAGCGCAGCGTAGATCCGGGATCGGGGCGCCGACGCGTTGGTGCGTGAACACGCCTCTCTGGCTCCCCGGTCCCGGCTCGCGCTTCGCTTGGCCGGGAGGGCGATGGAGAATGATGCCGACAAAAAAGGAGGCTATTGGCCTCCCTTCGTCTTGGATTTTCGGTTTTTCTAAAAAATTACACCGATCACTTGAACAGGTCGAACGCGAACCGGTAGGTCATGCCGACACCGACACTGAACTGGTTTTCGCTGCCGTTCCTGGCGATCGGGCTGTCGGCCGCGTCGCCGATCAGGCGATCGTAGCCGCCCTGAAGATGCAGGCGGACATCGTCGTTCCAGTCATAGCTGGCGCGGGCAGCCAGGCCGACGCTCTTGAAGCCGCCACTCGGATTGTAGCGGGTCAGACGGCCACCGCTGTTGGCGGCCTCGGAGGCGCTGACGCCGAAATAGGTGTCCATATAGTCGTCGGAGGCAAAATCGGCGCGCGGGCCGAAGCTGAGTTCCCATTTTGCCGCCGGATAGACGATGCCGTCGACGCCGAGCTGGCCGACCTGGCCGGTGTGGCCGTTGATGCCCTGGCGCAGTTCGGCAAAGGCCCGGAAATGCTCAGTGCGGAAGCCGCCGCCGAGACCGAGTTCGAGCGCCCAGTCGACGGTCTTGGTGCCGGTCAGGTCCACCGAGTCGCTGGCCTTGCGTTCGCCGATGAAATTGAACGAGGGATAGAAGAATACGCCGGCCTTGCGGCGGCCGTCGACCACCTGGCCGAGGCCCGGGAAGTAGAACCGGCCGACGGAGACGATCGGGAACGGATAGACGAGGTAGGAATCAGCCGATTCGTAGCGCGGCTGAACCGAGGCGCCGACACCCAGGTCGATCACGAACTGCCGGTTGGCATCCTCAGTGGACAATTCGCCGCTTTGAGCCAGGGCGGCTCCGGACACGGCGCTCAGGGCAACGGCCAGCGCGGCACGCGACAACAGCTTCAACATCAAAACCCATCCAGCAGGAGATCTCTTTGGCTGGAAGATAGCACGGCAGATGCTGACTCAAACCCTAAGAATTCGCGGTTTTGCCGCACTGTTGCATTTTGGCACCTAAAGTGCCGCGACCAGCCAAGAGACAAGGAATTCGGCATTAACCGGCTTGCCGCCTTGCGGCACCGCTGTCAGGAAGCTACATGAGAAGGAAAATCAAAGCTTCGAACTGGGATCGTACATGAGCGCATTAGTCGGATCGTTATTGGATGTGGTGGGCCTTGCCCTCTATCTCTATTCCCTCGTCATCATCGCCAGCGCGATTTTCTCCTGGCTCTATGCCTTCAACATCGTCAATTCGAGCAACCAGTTCATCAACACGATCGGGCGGGTGCTCTACAATCTGACCGAACCGGCGCTCAGGCCGATCCGGCGTTTCCTGCCGGATCTGGGCGGGGTCGATATTTCCCCGGTGATCCTGCTTCTGATCATTTGGTTCCTGCAAAGCTTCATTGCCCGGCTCAGCTACGGCATGTAAGGCTAGGCGTTTGCGCGGTTCCAGAACATAAGAACCTCGATTTCGTCATCCCGGGCGAAGACCCGGGATCGGAGATCCGAGGTGTGTCGATGGATCGTGGAGCAAAGGCCTTGCTCTTCTGGCTCCCCGATCCTGGCTCGTGCTTCGCTTGGCCGGGATGACGCAGGATAGATATTTGTCTCAAAAGAGTTGAATTGGGGAGCTTGTCCGAGGTCGTCTTTGCCTCAGTCCTCAAGCTTGCGAGCCTCGTCCGGCAGCATGATCGGGATGCCGTTGCGGATCGGGTAGGCCAGCTTGGCGGAGCGGGAGATCAGCTCCTTGGCATCCGCGTCATATTCCAGCGTTGTCTTGGTCAACGGGCATACCAGCAGCTCCAGCAGCTTGCGGTCCACGGCGCGTTCGGTCGGTTGCTCGTTCATCTTCCATAGGCCTTCGGCTCGCGGCGCACGTTACTGAAGGGTCGTGCCGCCGTCATTCTGTGATTTGGCGAGATCCATTTCCGTGATCGCGATCAGCGTTTCGGCACGTGTCCTGAGATCGCGCGCCTCCAGAAGGGCCTGTTTTTCCTGTGGCCCGTAGGGGCACATCATACAGAGCGCATTGACCAGCACCTCCGTCTCGGCTTCCGAAACGCTCTGCCAGTCGGCTTCCAGATTGTTGGCGTCGAGATAGTCGCGCAGGGTTCTCAAAAGCCCGTTGCGGTCGACCTCCTCCTCGCCTTCGCCGCATCTCAGGTCATGGGCAAAGGCGGCGAAATCACACTCGACTTCCCGGAACTTGGAATAGGTCTTCAGCTCCTTGCCGAGCGCGAAGCGGGTGATGCCCTGCAAGGTGATCAGATACCGGCCGTCACCGGTCTCCTGAAAGCTGGTCAGGCGGCCGACACAGCCGACGCTGGCGAGCACCGGCGTGTCCTGGTCCTCGGAATGGCGGTCGGGTGAGGGCTGGACCATGCCGATCAGCCGATTGCCGGCGAGCGAGGCGTCGATCATGTCGATATAGCGCTGCTCGAAGATGTTCAGCGGCAATTGCGTGCGCGGCAACAGAAGGGCGCCGGACAGCGGGAAAATGGGCAGGATCGGCGGCAGGTCCGCGATGGTCTCATAGATGGCATTTCCCGCCTGCATTTCAGCGCCTTCGTTGTTGTCGTTATTGCGGCAGACCGCCGTTCTCAAGCTCTGTCCCTAATGTGTGTCAGATTGGATTTTCGTCAAGAAAACAGCACGGCGGAAAGCTTGCGGCGGCCATAGGCGCTGGCCGGGTCCTTGAAGCCCCAGGCTTCGAAGAACTGCAGCAGCTGCTTGCGGGCGCCGTCCTCGTTCCAGTCCCGGTCGCGGCGGACGATTTCGATGAGCTGGTCAACGGCACCGTTCTTGTCGCCCTTGCCGTTGAGGCCGAGGGCGAGATCGAAGCGGGCCTGAAGGTCGAGCGGATCCTTGTCGATCCGCTCCTGCAGCTCGGACAGATCCCCAAGGGAGGCAGCCTGCTCGGCGAGATCGAGGGCGGCCTTCGCGGCCAGATAGGCCTCGTCTTCGCGCTTGTCTTCCGGCACCAGATCCAGGGCCTGGCGGGCGCGCTCCGGCTCACCGGCGCCGAGATAACACTGCGCCAGGCCGGAAATGGCGGCGACATTGTCCGGTTCCATCTGCATCACGGCGCCGTAAAGCTGGGCCGCCTGACCGAAATCCTTGGCGACCAGCAGCACTGCCGCCTGCTCCAGCAAGGCGTCGGCCTGGTTGACCGGCGCCGGACCGCCGAGCTTTTCGATAAACGCCTTCACCTGGCTTTCTGGCTGGGCCCCCATGAAACCGTCGACCGGCTGGCCGTCCTTGAACGCGACCACGGCCGGGATCGACTGAACGCCCATCTGGCCTGCGATTTCCGGATAATCGTCGATGTTCATCTTGGCGAGCTTCACCGTGCCGCCGGCCGCTTTCACGGCGGCTTCGATGATCGGTGTCAGCTGCTTGCACGGGCCGCACCAGGGTGCCCAGAAATCGACGATCACCGGCTGCTGCCGGGAGGCTTCCATGACATCGGCCATGAAGCTTTCCGTGGTGACGTCGAAGATCAGGTCGCCGCCGCCGGCCGGTGCGTCGCCGCCGCCATTGCCACCGCCATATCCGCCGCCCATGCTGCCGCCGAAACCGCCGCCAACCTGACCGCCGATGCTGTAATTGCCGTTGCTCATCCGCCCGCCTCAAAATCTGTTGCCGGGACGCTTTGGCCCCGCTTGAATGTGAAAACCGTCAAAGGCCTGTTGTTGCCCCTAACATGGCGCCATCGCGCCCGAATTACAAACGCGCCGCGCGCGATTGTCGCCCGCTCTCAGAGCCCGGCGGCCTTGGCCTCTTCGCTGACCGCAAGCACCTGTGCCTCATGACCGCAGGCCTTGGCGAATTTCAGCAGGTCGCCGGCCGAGATCGTCGTCGTGGCATCGTTTTTGAGCGGATGATAATTCAGCATGTCGTGCTGCATCATGGCCGCGTCGAAAACCGGGGTGACCCGTTGTGCCTCGCGGTCGTTGATCAGCGAGAAGGGGGTGACCGAGCCTGGTTCGACACCCAGCACCTCCATCAGGAGCTCGGCATTGCCGAAAGAGACGCGGCCCTGCGCCCCGATGACCTGGTGCACTTTCTTCAGGTCGATCTCCGCGTCATGCAGAGCGACGATCAGGAACAGGCGGCTCTTCTTGTCCTTCACGAACAGGTTCTTCGAGTGCCCGCCCGGGATCCGGTCATGCAGGTCGCCGGATTCGGCGACGGTGAACACCGGCTCGTGATCGACGGTGGTGACCTCGATGCCGAGATCCTGAAAAAAGGCCATGAGGTCGTCGCGGCTCGCCGGCATATGTTTTTTCCCGAAAATTTTACTGCTGCCGCGCTCAATAGCGCGATTTGGCCGGTGGCGACAAGGGGTTTGATGCACAAAAAGCGGCAGAAATCCGCGATTTTCCGGCGTTTCCTCCCCAGAAAGTCCACAGAAAGACAGCTAAGAAATTTTCTTCATTTTCGGTGTTGCAATCCGTCTCAGCATAGTTCATATACTGCGCCACCGACGCCGGGGCGGTCATCGCCCAGGACACGGTCACTATGCGGGTGTAGCTCAGGGGTAGAGCACAACCTTGCCAAGGTTGGGGTCGAGGGTTCGAATCCCTTCGCCCGCTCCAAATTCTAAATAAACAAAAGCCGCGGCTCTCCGCGGCTTTTGTTGTTTTTGGCCTTTGCTTCTTTTCACGTTCAACAGCGTCCAGATGGCCAGGGTTACCGCGCGGTTACGAGATGCTTAGTTCGACACAACGTGAAATCGCACTGTCGCCGCAGTTGATTAGTTTCCGGCAAAGACCATTCTAGATTGGTATCGACCGATGCTCTCAGGAGGCGCTCGTTTCTGCCATACGGATTATGTCGTGTGGGTCGGTCCCAATCGCTCGGCAAATCTCTATGAACTCAGCCGCGTCGAGCCGTCGTTCTCCAAGCTCAAACTTGGAAACAAAAGTTTGTCGCTGGCCAAGCCGCTTCCCCAACTCGACCTGTGTCAGCCCAGCATCTTTCCTCGCCTGCACGAGCAGGGTGATCATTCGCTGATAGAGTTCGGAACGAAGTGAAGACAATGGAAACGCCAGTGCAAGGACCAGCGCTCCAATAATACCCTAAATTAAAGTACCCCAAATTAGGGTATTCTGACATGCTTGCTCCGATTCACATTCGGAGTAAATGACGTGAAGCATCAATACGTCGGCGACATCAACGATTATCGAAAGTATGCACTTTTGAGAGCACTGTCAGCAGACGGAAAGAACCGAATTGGTGTTTGCTGGATGCTGACGCCCCCAGACGGAAGCTCCGACGGCGGGAAGCTCGCATACCTTCAACAGGCAAATCGCTATCGCCATTTCGACCCGACCCTGTTCGATATTTTGGCGCACTCAGCCGCCGAGCCAGATCAGCGGCGATTGCAGACCATTGAAGACAGCGACGCGATCTCCGGGGCTGCCTACTTCAACGATATACTGCCTGACGATCGTGTTGGCCGTGCGAGTTTCATGACACGCTGTTCGTCGCAGTTCCGCAACGCGGATCTGGTATTTTTCGATCCGGACAACGGACTGGAAGTATCGTTGCCGAAGGGGCGAAAAAACTCCTCCAAATATCTTTATCTCGATGAAGTGGCTGCGTTCTACGACCATGGCAAGTCACTCCTGATCTACCAGCACTTTCCCCGCATCGAGCGCTCAACGTTCATGGCCCAAAGAGCTGAACAGCTCCGATCCGTCGCTGGAGACTGTGCCATATGGGCCTTCACCACCGCCCATGTGGTGTTCTTTCTGCTTGTCCATCCAGAGAGCCCCGCGCGACTTGCCATTGCTGTGATGGAGGCCTGTGAGCGCCTGAAACCGGAGTTTATTCGCGGGGAGAACGTTCCTTGCGCCAATAATTGACGGCGATTTTTACGCGTGTTTCGATTTCCGTCTTTCTTCAATTACTTGGGAACGGAAATGACCACGAAACTGCTCACCTGCACCGCACTACTGCTTGGACTGGCTCTCACTGCCTGCAATTCCGTCGAAACCAAAACATCGCTGGTGACGCCAACCACACATAGCGTCAGGACAGCCGGTCCAGGCGACGTGGTCATGAGCTTCGGGTCGCGCCGCTCTCTGCCCAATGCATTTGGGAAGGCAGACGCCTTCGGCCGCACGACCAACGCGGGTGGAACGACCGTTCGCTATGTTGGAAGCCGTGGGGGCAACGCGATATTCGAGCGGACAGATGTAGCGGTCACAAGCGACGCAACCACCATGAGCGAAACACCAGTCGTTATTCCGAGCACCACCCGTACAAACATCAGCGGAACCGTTGGAACAGTGCCGGTTTCGGGGACGGCCACATCAACTTCTTACAAATTCATCCCGGCGCGAGGATCGTCGCAATACGCAACGCAGTCACGCCCAATCCAGTTTAGTCTCGGCAAGGGGCAAAGCGTGAAGGTGTCCGGCAGGACGCTGCGAGTCGTTGGTGTTGGAGCTAGTTCAGTCGACTACCGCATTGAGTGAATTCGGCTGTGACGTACGTAAGCATATTGTGCGGTAAGCGTTCCAGGCCCAAACGGGTCCCCCGGCAGCTGCTCAGATGGGACCCGTGCAAGGGGGGAGGGTTGAAGCAATTCCCCCGGAAAGCAGGGGCAAACAATTGCGCGGGCATCGGCAACACCGATGCCCGCGCTTTTCCGAATATGCAAGGGTGAGTGGTCAGCCTACCATTTCTGGTCTACGGCAATGTGGTCTTCGCACTCGCATTGCCCGAATTCTTCAAACGCCCATTCAAGCTCCTCAGCGGCGAGGCGCATCAGTTCCGCTGCCTTCTCCAAAGGAAGCCATTTCTCTTTGTTGGTGCGCTTGTCTCTAACCAAGACCTTCATGGCGATCTCCTGTGCTCAACAGGAGAGGAAAACATGGCGAGAATTTCTGCGCAATTATCTCAATAATATCAGACATTTAATTAAGGATTTGATATTGCAGGCGCGCCACATACCGTTCCTGTAGCCGCAGCGCGCAGGGCAGCCACTGCAGCTGGGCGGTAGCAGGGGGCGCAGGAAGCGGCCCCCGCCAGCGTGCGTACGGCGGGCAGGGCGCGGCGCACGCAGGGTACTGCCCCCTAGCTGCTGTAGGCCCTGTCCAGCGCCTCAATGGCAGCGCTGCCGTTTCGAACGGCTTGTGTGTAGTGGCCGAGCGTCACGGTTGGATTGGCATGACCGGCGATCTGCGCAACCAGTCCCACCTCAATTCCTTGCGCTTGCAGGGTGGAGATGAAGGAGTGGCGTGCGGAGTGCGGCGTCACGTAGGGCAGGCCAAGCCTTTTGAACGCGGGTGCCCAATAGCGTTTCCGGAAGTTCTGGTAGAGCAGCGGGCCACCGCCTCCAAGACGCGGCTTCGGCCACTCCTGCAGCCTTCCAGGGCCAGGAAAGACGCGGTGAAGCTCCTTACCGTTCCTCGGGCAGCGGACGCGCCAGTCGAGGAGCATCTCGCGCAAGGTGGCGCTCATGGGGACGTCCCGTGTCCCGGCTTCTGTCTTCGTCATTTCCGCTAGCGAGCCGTCACGCTCTTGGATGCGGCGGATGCGGATGACACCGCGCTCGAAGTCCACTTCGCTCCACAGGAGGCCCAACTGCTCAGAGGGCCTTGTTCCGGCGAGGAAAGCGAAGGCGTAGTAGACACCGTGTTCAGGATCCTTCTTGGCCGAAGCTACCAGCTTGGCGATATGTTCAGGGGTTAGGATGACCTTCTTCCGCTTATGTCGCGCACGCGGGAGGCCAGTCGGCATGGAAGGCGCGCGGGAGCCAAAGTCTTCCTCTGCCAACGCCAAGATTGACTTGAGGTGGGATTTGGCCCTGTTCGCGGTATAAGCCCCGCACTGCTCGGAGACGGTCTTGTGCCACGCGCGGATCATGGCCGTGTTTAGGTCCGTCAGCTTCACGTGCCCCAGAAGTTTGATGAAGCGAGCACCTTTAGGGGCAATGCCATTTTCGGTGTAGTCCGCACGTTCTTGCTTGGTGCCGATAAGCAGAGGCCCACGGATCGCGCCGTTCGCCACCACTTTGTAGCCCTTCAGGGTCGAGGCCTTGACGCAGCCGTCCTTTGTTCCAAGCCAATGGTCGATAGCTTCTGCGACAGTTGGGGCTTTGCGCTCGTCGAAGAAGTTCCCTTCTGCCACTTTCAGCAAAAGGCTGTTCCTGAAAGCCTCTGCGTCCTTCTTCCGATTGAAGGCGCGACGGCGGCGTTTGTGTACTTGCGGATCCTGATACTCGCAGTACCACTGCGGATAAGTGGCAATGGTCCCGTTTTTGAGTTTGCGACGGCGGGTCGTCGAAGTGATTGAGACATTGAAGTTTTTCATGTTCTTGCTCTTTCCAAATGAAAAAGCGACGAGGAAAACACGGCGGCGTTACCCGCACAAGTAATCGCCGAACGCCTCAGAAGGCGCTCGAAGCGACCACAGCGGTAACCGCGCCGGTAACCTCTGCCGTGGTTTGATTTGGGAGGCCGCGAGACGCCGCGGCCTCTAGGGTTTCGAATTCCCGGCTCAACGAGGTTGAAATCGCGGTCTGACAAAGCTCAGAAAACGACCCTGCTGTTCCACGCTGCCTGGTGGCACAGTGGCGGCGGTGGCACAGCCTGTACTAGGGCCGCACCTGCTGGTGCTGCCCGGCTGCACCCGCCGCTACACACCAGAAATTCCTGAGGGACATGCCACCAGTGCCACCGCCACCACTAGAATGGCGTCATTTTTGAACCCGGAATAACACCGTCGTCAGTGTGGTTTTCTGGCTTCGGGCGCCGGAAGCCTCGGGCAGTCTTCCCGCTGACTTTGAATTTACCTGTTTCCCAACCGAGTTCACGCATCAACGCTGAAAGGCGTTTCATGTGTCCGTTGTGTTGGCGGTCAGGTGGAATACTCAAAGTCTCGGCGAGGATGTCGGCGGTCAGAACACGAACTTCTTCGCCAAACGCCTTGCCATCAATTTGCGTAAGCTTTTCAAGCCAAGGGTCTTCTTCAAGGCGTTCGTCTTGCTCTACGGAAGCGAGAGCCCACAGGTCTTTTGGCAGGATAGTGCTTTCCCCGTTCTGCTCAAGCTTGGAGGCTTCGGCCCATAACTGATCTCTGTCAGCTCGAAGCCTTTCAAGATCGATTTCACCGGTCTTTACAGGCAGGAACCGCCGATTGCCGGTTCGGTCTTTCAGGTACCTTTCTTCGTTGGTCGTGCCGACGAAAATTGCCTGCCTGGGCCGTGCGACCGAAAAGCGCGCGTATGACATGCGTGCGCGGTCGACCGACCGTGAGGCGAACGCCTTCATTCGTTCAACTTCGCTTTTGTTCAGCCCGGACATTTCGCTAAGCTCATAAATCCAGACGCCTTCCATGGCTTCTATTTGGGCCTTGGTGTCGAGCGTCAAGATTTCGTTGTCTGAGTGGTTTTCCGGGCCCGCCAAAATTGTGAGGGCGGTTGACTTGCCTGTACCCTGCTTTCCTTCGAGAACGACGATGGTGTCGAATTTAACGCCAGGTTCCCTTATTCGTCTTACGGCCGCGACGAGCAGGATTTTACCAATTGCCCGATTGAGTGCCGTGTCTTCGGCGCCAAGGTATGTGGTCAGCCACGTGTCGACGCGAGGCACACCGTCCCAACTCAACCCGTCGATCATTTGGCGTATAGGGTGAAACGCGTGTTCTAGGCTAAGCTGCGTCGCGGCGTCTCGTACATTTTCGGCTCTTGGATCGAAGTTAAAGGCATCAATGATCAGCCCGCGCAAAATTGCGCAGGCGTCGTCGCTGATCTCCCCCTGTTGTTCATCGAGCAAAGCTCCGTTGATGACTTTGCGATGCCGAAAAAGGTCGTGCGAAAAGCTGATGTCAAGCCGCTGAAGCGCAACTCTGGTGTTACGCATTGTTGGTTTGGGGTTTCCGAACTTGTCAGGGTCGGGCCAGCCGTCTGACATAGCTGCCAAGGCAGATCGGGCTTGGCGGCGCGCGTAGTGCTCGGGCTTCTTTTTGTCGAGAATTGAGTCCGAAATCCCGAATGCTGGATTGATAAGCACACCGGCAATCGTCAGCTCAGAACAGCCCGCGCGCGCAAGGTCGCAAGCCACCCGAAAAACTGTCTCACTCCTGGAGCGAAAGTGCGGGGTCCCACTATCTCGGGGTCTGTCAGGGTCGTCGCCCTCGGTTATCAACTTGCGTGTGAACGGCAGAACACTTGTGGGAATCGCCTCCAAGCTCACTGAAAGCAGGGCAGCGTCTTGCGAAATTGCGCCTTTCGGTCCTGCTGGTTCCGGCCCATCGCCTTGGGGGAAGTCATCCAGCGAATAACTCAATGACCAGTCTGCTTTCACGATGTAAGCGAGTGTCGACTCACGACCGTTTGCAAGCTTCTTTGCGTTCGGAAGGTTCACGGTTCCGGGCAAGCGCATGATCCGGTCGATGTTGTGACAATTGTCGCCACCAAGCGCTTTCGCTACAGCTTGGTTTATGGCTTCAACGCGAACTAAATCGTCGCTAGCTTCGGCCAGTTTCCAATAGTGGTGGTAACCGCCGCCAGAGAATACAGTCACTGTTGGCGGAGGGGTGAAATCCGAAATGCGCTTCGCCGCATCGAGGTCATCGATGTCGACATGCACATAATGTGCACTGAGGACGTCTTCCTTTCTTGCCTTTTTGTTCAGGACGTTTGGGCGCAGCCCATTCACATGCAAATAGAGATTGTCGACACCTTGGCGTTCATCAATCCACTCGCGCATGTCCTCGTCTTCGAAGGGCTGAAATGTGCAGGCTTCAACGTGCCCTTTGTTCGAGATGGCAACAAGGTGGCGGGGTTGGCTTGGGAACATGTCTTCCAGAAATTGCACGGCAGCTTCTGTGTCACCTTCAGGAAAAATCGCATTTTGAGACATTATTCGCCCCCTCCCTGACGGCAGGAGTCGATGTACGCGATCACTTCGGACAGCTTGACCAGCTTGCGCGAGTTGAAAGGTGTGTAACTGGGAATATCGCCGCGCTTAACAGCTCGCTGCAGCTGCCAATACTTGGCGCCTACCGCGTTGGCGGCGTCTTTCAGATTGAGCAAGCGTTCAGCCGTTGTTCCAGGCGCAGCGCTCAGACTAGGCAAGTGGAAAATTGTTTCCATCACATCTTTCCCTTTTGGGGCAGAGATGATGGCGGCGCGAGCAGTCACAGTGCATCTCTACCCAGTGAGTTTTGGGTGTAAATGCGACTGGCAGCGCTCTGCAGAGCCTCTCAACCTTGCGGATCGGCCACACACCAGCATACGCGTCGGTCGTTTTGTCTGAAGCGCTACATCATGAAGGCAGCTCTCGCTGCGCGTCAGCACACTTCATCAGTAGCTGGTGCAATTTAGGCCCGTTCACAACGCGTTGTAAAGGATTTCCGCATGTTCACGTTTTGTGGTCAGTCAGAGCGTCGAAGCGCTGCCGTTATGCGCCCGCCCGCGTAGCAGCGCTGCTGTGTGTAGCTTGGATATATGGGAACGGCAGGGCACGCGACGTATAGGTTACGCTGCATACGGTAGGCTTATCAGTTTGACCTCGTATGTCCGATCACCAGGCTTCGTCTCGTTTCGACTTATTCTCCGAAACAAGAAGACACCCCGCGACCTTGCGATCGCGGGGTGTCTTCGTTGGTGTCGGTTACTCTCAAGTGCGGTCGATGACGCTCGCGCCCGGTGCGATGCGCTTGGCGGTTGCCGCCCCGCGTTCGGCCGACTGCTTGGTCGTGTAGACCTCGGAGTGGCAGAGAACCTCTCCGTTGCCACCCTTCAAGCGCCAGTAGTAACCGTTGGATGCTTTCAGCACCTCGAACATAATCATAGCCCTCCTTGGGCCAAATGAGGTCCGACGGAGCACCGGACCATTGACTGAAATCGAGGGGCCAGCTAGAAACGTGTTGTTCAAGCACATTTGCTAGCGGGGCTCCGCCCCTTTTGGAAGCCGGCTGTTACAGCAGCCGGTTCTCCATCCATGCCGCTTTCGGGGTCAGGTAAGGACCCTGCGGCGGCAGTTCGTCGTCATCGGCTGCCGAGATTCCGGGAAACCTGGTCCCGTCCTTTATCTCCGCGATCCGCCCCTGATTCACTCCGAAGAACGCTGCGATGTCATGGTGACGATCGCCCCGCTCGATCATTCCGCGAATGAGGGCCGCATCCGATGCCGTCAGTTTGAGCCCGCTCGGCTCAGCGCGTGTTGCCATATATTACTCCTTGGCTGTTTCGTTCATGCCCGATTCCCAACCGGACAACGACTATGTCGCAGACTCAGCGGCGCGTGTCAACTTCATTTTCATGGGAAATTGAAAAAGTATGCGACTACGTTTTACGTAATCAGACAAAACGTATTGACATACATAATTTCTAATGCGACATAGGCGTCCATGATGGGGAGCGCAAATCCGCAGGAAATGATGAGTGATGCGACGCGTCTTGGCGACATTGCCGAGGTGTTCGCCGGTGTAGGCGTATCGCGCGAAGAAGCAGTGCAGCGGGATGGTGAACAGCTACCGATGATCGGTGTTCGCGATCTTGTTGATGATGCTGTTTCGCCAATCGAGGCATTAGATACGGTCGGTTTCGATAAACCCCAGCGGGCAGAGAATTATCGCGTCCAGACAGGCGACATTCTTCTGACCGGGCGGGGCACCGCGATGAAATTCGGCCTGGTCGGGCCGGAGACGGAAGGCGCGGTCGCGAGCAGCAACATCATCGTGGTGCGCCCGGCGTTTGGCGTTGTCGGCGCTGCGCTCTATGCCCTGCTTTCCAGCGAAGCATACAGGCCGAAGATCGAATTGCTACGCCGGGGCTCGACGACGCTTCTGTCGCTCTCGGCCAAGGATCTGAAGCGGCTGGAACTCAACCTGCCGCCGCTGGAAGAACAACACCGCATAGCGGCGATTATGCTCGAGACGCGCGATGCCTACAGGAATGCGATCCGTGCCGCCGAATTGCGGCGCGATCTCGCCCGCCAACTGATGAACCAGCGGCTGTTCGGCGAGAAGAATTAGGGGAGATGGGAATGGAAAAGCTGACGCGCGACGCGCTCAACAATCATCTTTGGCAGGCAGCCGACTATCTGCGCGGCTCGATCGACAGTTCGGACTACAAGGTCTACATCCTCGGCTTCCTGTTTCTGAAGCGCCTTTCCGACCGCTTCGAAGAAGAGGCCACGGAGCTCATCCGCGACGGTCTTCCGGCTGACATTGCCTATAGCGATCCTGACGAGCACGAGTTCTTCGTGCCGGAGCGTGCGCGCTGGAACAAGATCAAGAAGACGACGGTCGAGATCGGCCAGACGCTGAACAAGGCATGCGAAGCGCTGGAAGACGCCAATCCGGCGATTGAAGGCGTCCTCGTCAACATCGACTTCAACAGCGAATCCCGCCTTGGTGACCCCAAGAACAAGGAGGTCGTCCTTGCAGGCCTGGTCGACCATTTCTCGCGCATCAATCTCGCCAACCGGTCGCTCTCCGAACCGGACATGCTGGGCCGGGCCTATGAATACCTGATCGAATATTTTGCCGATGACGCAGGTAAGAAGGGCGGCGAGTTCTATACCCCGCACCAGGTGGTCAACCTGATCGTGCAACTGCTCGATCCTGCACCCGGCATGCGCATCTGCGACCCCACCTGCGGTTCCGGCGGCATGTTGATCCAAAGCGCGGAATATGTCGGTACCAAACAAGGCAAGCGCCTTGGCGAGTCGATCAATGTCACGCTGCACGGGCAGGAGCGCAATCTCGGCACATGGGCCATCGCCAAGATGAACCTGCTGCTGCATGGGCTGCGCGATGCCCGCATCGAGAAAGGCGACACGATCCGCAATCCGCGCCTGCTCGATGGCGACGGAAATCTCATTCTCTATGACCGGGTGATAGCGAACCCACCCTTCTCGCTCGACAAGTGGGGTGCGGATGAAGCAGGCGGCGAAGGCGAGAAGGTGAGCTTCAACCGCTTCAAGTATGGCATCCCGGCCAAGAACATCGGTGACTATGCCTTTGTGCAGCACATGCTCGCGACGCTCAACAAGGATGGCGTCTGCGGCGTGGTCATGCCGCATGGTGTCCTGTTTCGCGGGTCCGGCGACGGGCGCATCCGCAAGGCGCTGCTGGAGGAAGACCTGATCGAGGCGATCATCGGCCTGCCGGAAAACCTGTTTGCGGGAACCGGCATTCCGGCCATCGTGCTCATTCTCAACCGTAATAAGGCGCCGGAGCAGCGCGGCAACGTTCTCTTCATCCACGCCTCCAAGGAATATGAGGAACGGCCGAAGAAGGCTGTGCTCGGTGACGGCAATATCAGGACAATTGTCGATACCTATCGCAACCGGATCGAGACGGAGCGTTTCAGCCGCATCGTTCCCATGACCGAGATCGAGGAGAATGACTTCAATCTAAACATCTCGCGCTACATCGACACGCTCGAACCGGAAAAGCCCATTAACGTGAAAGCCGAGCTGGACAAGCTCTGGGAAGCGGAGAAAGCCCGCGACGCTGCCGAAGCCCGCATGAATGAGCTGCTGAAAGAGATGGGCTATGTCGGTTGAAGTCCCCTCCGGTTGGGCGGAAATCAGGCTCAAGGAGATTTGCCGGGAAATTGAGGTGCCTGTCGGAAGTGGTCCCCGCCTACCCTTGCTTAGCGTAACGAAAGGCGGCGTTGTTCCCCAATCCGATACCTACGGCAAGGAAATCGCCAGCGCCGACGTCTCTCGATACAAGGTTATCCAGCCTGGCCAGTTCGCCATGGCGCCAATGGCAATGTACTACGGTGCTGTGGGCCGATTTCACGGCAATTCACCTGGAATGATCAGCCCTGCATACAACGTTTTCGTGCACGAAGCGGGGGTTGACCCGTCATACTTGGAAGCTTTGATACGGCTTCCACGTATGGTTGGGCGATACGAGGCGCTTAGTCAGGGTGGCAATCTTGAAGGCAAGCGAAAGAACACATCCTTCTCTGATTTTGGCTCGATCCCTGTTTTTATCCCTCCCTATGCCGAGCAGTTGGCCATCGCCGAAGTCCTGCAGTCGGTCGAGGACGCAATTGCGCGCAAACGGGAACTGATCGGCACTCTTGGCGAGAGCAAGAAGGCGGTCATGCGCGAGTTGCTGACCAAGGGCATTCGCCGCGCAGGTGTGCCCATGAAAGACTTGCCTGAACGTTGGGTTCTGGGCCGCGTCGCAGAAGGGATCGAGCAAATCCCGACTGACTGGAAGATGGTCCGTCTCACCAGTGTCGCGAAGCTCGAAAGCGGTCACACGCCTGACCGAAAGCAGGCCCATTATTGGGAAGGCGATATTCCGTGGATATCGCTGCAAGATGCAGATGCGCTGACACGGAACACGATTTCCGAAACTGCGGAAACCATTGGGCCTGAAGGTTTGAAGAATTCTTCTGCAAGGATGCTTCCGACAGGGACTGTAGTGTTTCAACGAACCGCCAATGTCGGACGAAGTTCGATCATGGGCCGTGAGATGTGTACCAGTCAGCATTTTGCAAATTGGGTTTGCGGCCCAAAGCTGGTCCCCGGATACCTGATGCAAGTCTTCCGTCACATGCAAAGAGAATGGCAGCGCCTCATGGCTGGATCGGTGCTGCCGGATATCTACATGCCGCCGTTCAAGCGTCTCCAGATCCTGCTTCCACGAAAGGACGAGCAGGAAAAGATTGCGGATGTCGGTGAAGCGTTCGATCGCCGCATAGAAACGGAGAAACGTTCACTCGCCGAACTTCAGAATACCCGCGCTGCGCTGGCCCAGGAACTTTTGTCGGGAAGGCTGCGCCTCCCCGCCGCCATGATTGCCCGGTTTGAGAACCGGCAGGCGGAAGCGTCAAAATCCGAAGCGGTGACTGCATGAACACCGACCGCGACCGGCTGGAAAGCGAGTTTGTCGAAGACCCGGCAGCCGACCTGCTGCGGGTGCTGTTCGATTATCGCGAACTTCTGCCCGGCGATGTCGCGAGCATGCGCGATGGCCCAACCGATGTCTTGCTGACCCGTCGGCTCGAAACCCAACTCAAGACCCTCAATCCATGGATTGATGAAGACGGCATACGCCGCGCCATTGCCGCCATCACGCGCATCTCGGCCGTTGACCTGATTGACGCAAACGAGAAAGCCTACACCGCGCTGACCTATGGCATCACGCTGCCACACACGGATTCTGCCGGACGCCGGCAGGACCGGAGCGTGCGCTATTTCGATTTCGATAAGGAAGACAGGAACACATTCGAGTTTGCCCGTCAGGTCACAGTCAAGGGACCGCGTCAGGAGATCGTCCCGGATATCATCCTCTATGTGAACGGCATTCCCCTTGTGGTGATCGAATGCAAGTCGCCTGCACTGTCGGACCCGATAGGCGAAGCACTGCGCCAGTTCCGCCGCTATGAGGGGCGTGAGGAGTTTCAGGGTCTTGGCGCGCCGCGCCTGTTCGAGGTTTCGCAGCTCTCGCTTGCCCTTGCGCGTGATGTCGCCAAGAGCGGAACGACCGCCACGCCACCCCGCTTCTGGGCTGACTGGCGCGATCCGTACCCCATGAGCAGCGACGCATTGTCCTCGCGGCTGGGCCGGACCCCGACACCACAAGATGCCCTGCTTGCCGGAATGCTGGCGCCGGAAAACCTGCTCGATCTGGTCCGCAACTTCATCATCTTCGAGACCATTGAAGGCAAGCGGATCAAGAAGATTGCCCGCTATCAGCAATATGTGGCGGTGGGCCGGACCATCGAGCGCATCCGCTTCGCCCCCCGGCCGGAAAAGCGCGGCGGGGTGATCCACCATACTCAAGGGTCAGGCAAGTCGCTGACCATGGTGTTCCTCGCCATCAAGCTGCGCCGGTTGCCGGAGGCCGAAAACCCGACGCTTGTGATCGTCACCGACCGGACCGAACTTGACGGCCAGATCACTGGCCAGTTCCAGCGTGCGGGCTTCCCCAATCCGGTTCAGGCAGAGAGCGGCGAGCATTTGCGCGATCTGCTATCCGGCGGGGCGGGCACCACGGTGCTGACAACGGTTCACAAGTTCCAGTCAGCTGTTCCGAAACGGACCGACGTGATCTCGGAAGGCGAAAACATCTTTGTCATGGTTGATGAAGCGCACCGCACCCAGTATGGCGCATTGGCTGCCCGCATGCGCGCTGGCCTGCCACATGCCACCATGATCGCCTTCACAGGTACGCCGATTGACAAGAAGGACCGGGCGACCCGGCGTGTGTTCGGCGACTACATTCATCGCTATCTCATTCACCAGGCGGTGAAAGATGAGGCAACGGTCCCGATCTTCTACGAGATGCGGGATGCCCGCATGCGCGTTCATGGGCGGGAACTCGAAGCCGATATTCGCAATGCATTTCCGGAACTAAGTGACGAGGAGATCCAGAAACTGAAGCGCGGCACGCGCTTGCAGGAGAAGGTGGCCGGAGCGGAACAGCGGGTGCGGATGATCTGTCAGGACATTCTGGCCCATTACTGCTCAACGATTGAACCAAACGGCTTCAAGGCGCAGATCGTGACAGCCAGCCGCGATGTGGCCGTTACCTATGTCGAGACGCTTCGCGATCTCGGCGCGCCGGAATGCGCCGTGATCATGTCCACTGCCAACAATGACAGCGCGCGGCTGCAACGGCATCATCACTCCAAGCGCGAGCGCGAAGACCTGGTCGCTCGCTTCAAGCGCAAGAATGATCCGCTGAAGATCCTCGTTGTCTGCGACATGCTGCTGACAGGCTTTGATGCGCCGGTTGAGCAGGTGCTGTACCTCGATGCGCCTTTGCGGGAGCATACGCTGCTCCAGGCAATCGCACGCGTGAACCG
This sequence comes from Roseibium sediminicola, assembly GCF_023156505.1. Lineage (GTDB taxonomy): Bacteria > Pseudomonadota > Alphaproteobacteria > Rhizobiales > Stappiaceae > Roseibium > Roseibium sediminicola. Next base: position 113,540 of record NZ_JALNMJ010000005.1, read on the forward strand.
GACGGCCGACGGCAAGAAGTACGGACTAATTGTCGACTATTGGGGTGACAACCGCCGCATCTCGGAAGCGCTCGAAATGTTTTCTGAGGACGACGGTGTCCTCTCGGCCATGCGCCCAGCTTCGGAGAAATATCAGCTTCTTGAAAGCCGCCACCGGGCAGCAATGCGCCTGTTCGACAATATCGACCGGACTGATGAGGAAGCTTGCGTGCTTCTGCTGGAGCAGGAAGACATTCGCGCCCGCTTCGAACTCGACTACCAGCGCTTCGCGGAAGCGATGGATATGGTGCTCCCCGATCCGAAAGCGTTGGAAGAGCCCTATGCCAGCGACCTTAAATGGTTGTCGCGGGTAAGGGCAGTTGCGCGCCGGACGTTCAGCGACGAGCGTTTTGATGTACGGCCCTATGGCGCAAAAGTCGGTGATTTGATTGCCTCGCATCTTCAATCGGAAGGTGTCGAACAGCTCTTGCAGCCGACGGACATTCTCGATCCCGCATTCCTGCAAAGCGTCGCCGAATTGCATTCGGAAGAGGCCAAGGCTGCCCGGATAGAGCATGCCATTCGGCACGAAATCCATGTCCACCGGGAAGAAAACCCGACGGCCTATTCGTCGCTGTGGGAAGACCTAGAAGAGCTCATATCGCGGCGAAGGACTGACCGTGTCAGCGCGGCAAGCCAGCTTGCCCGGCTGGACGAACTTGCCAGCCGTTCGGCAGAACTGCGACGAGGTTCAGTAGGATACCACTTGTCCGGAACATCCGGTGCCATCCTGCCGCTGATAGACTTTGCGCCCGACGTCGATGAAGCGACGCGCCAGGAAATCGCAACCCATATCGCAACCGATCTCGAAGAGATGGCCCAGGTCATCGACTGGCAAATGAAGGAAGACGTGCAGCGCCAGATGCGCCGCAAGATCAAGGAGCATCTTCGTTCGGCCAAAGCGGACTTCAGTGCGATGGAGGCATCAACCGCCAAGATCATGGATGTGGCGCGGGCAAGGCTTGTAAAATGAGCACAGCGCCCGAGCAAAAGTTTTCCTATGGCGGCGAGACGATCACCTATCGACTGGAACGCACGTCTCGCCGGAAGACGGTCGCAATCTCCGTCGGGTTTGACGGAATACGGGTGCTTGCGCCTGTGGACATGACCGACAGCGATGTGAATGGTTATGTCCGGAAAAAGGCGCCTTGGGTCCTCAAGAAGCAGTCAGCCTACCGCGATCTGGCGACCGAAACGCAGCCGAAAGAGTTTGTGAGCGGGGAGAGCTTCCACTATCTCGGTCGGCCTTACCGGCTTCGGGTGATTGAAGATCCGGCAGCTGTCTTGACCCGTGTGGCGGCGCGCGGCCAAACGCTTGTGGCCCCCGTCTTGCCACAGCAGAACGAACTTGTCCGCCGATCTGCAATTCGCTCCGGATTGCGCCATTGGTACATGGAAAAGGCGAAAGCTCGATTTCCCGAGAGGCTCGAAATTGTCAGTTCCGATCTTGGCATTTCCCCCCCTGCCCTTCGTGTCGTCGATCAATCAAAGCGTTGGGGAAGTTGCGACAAGAGCGGCAAGATCAGACTGAATTGGCGCCTTGTCATGGCTCCGACGTCCCTCATCGACTATGTCATTGCCCATGAAGCTTGCCACGTCCTCGAACACAATCATTCGCATCGTTTCTGGCGTTCACTTGAAACAATCATGCCGGATTATGAAAGCAGGATTGAACGATTGGACCGGATTGGGCACCGGCTGATTTGGTAGGCGCACCACGAACACGAATTCGCATAAGATCGATTATGACAATTCCTACGTCCCAACCACTTGGATAAGCCCTTTAATCTCAAATGAGACTGATTTTAGTTGGTGAAGCTGTCCCTTTGAGACACTTGTTTTAGTTCGAAAGTGCGCGGAAGCCTCGATGAGGCAGCCATTCGGATCGCAAAATCCAATAGTTCAATTTCCCCAAGATGGCGTGATAGCCAAAAAATCCTAATCGTCGAATAGGCAATAAATACAAAGCGTATCGCAAACCAAATGGCGATACATGTAAATATATTTGCCCAAAGAGGGTCAAAACCTCCAGGAACTTCTAACCTTTTAAGAAATTTGACAAATATTCCACTGATGTCTACATCAGAGGATGTTTTAGGTGAAATAGCTAAATATGCTAGAAATATCGAAGTAAATGTAGTTATTAAATTGAATGATTTGCCATCTCTAAGATTTGTGATTTTATAATGGGTTCGGTCTGCTTCTCTTTTTGCTGCCAATTCGGAAATATCTAAAAGACCTTCCAATCTTTCTTTTGACCATCCTCCGATATAATAATGTATTTTTCTAATTTTCGTATATTGTCGAAACTCATTCTTAAAAGGGAACGGATTCATATCCATATTCCCAAAATGTGAGTACAATTTTTGCTTAGGTATTGGTAATTTATGATCTAGATGATATACTTTTAATATTCTTGAGAGTATATGTAACTTGCTATATTTTGATTTTAATTCCCTATAAAAATTGAAAACTAATACATAATCATCAAAAGAATTAGATTTTACCCGTATATTACTTTGCACGGTAAGTGCGTGTATTATCCCCCTGCCAGATTTAAATCTTGAACGGTCGTATATCGTGTATTCAAGACCAACTTCCGACACGCCCGTAATGTTTTTAGGCGTCTGCTCACTTAAGTAATGAAGGCTCCTGTGGAGATGCCCTAAAGTCCATCGCTTCATAGGTTTAAATTGCTTTAACATGAGCATAGCTCCAAAATATAACTGATATATATATATTGGTCATCAGTTCATCTATAGTTAATTTAGACGTTCCAAGGGGGGATTGGAAATATCGATCTAGTGCAACCCAAAATAGAACATCCCCAATTTTGATTGTCAATTTTGGAATCTGCTGATTTCTTTTTACTACTAGGGTTTTCTTAGTGGATAGGTCCCTGCAACCCATCAAACTATCGTTTGGTGGTTCGACCAATAAAAATAAGAGGCCCAAAGCCAATTTAGCGGCCTCGCATAAGCTCCATTATGTTACAGATCTGACGTCGGCTATGATCATTCTCACACCACCACTTCGAAACGGACGCACTACGTTTGGTGAATCTTGCCGCCATATTTTTCAATGCCAAGCCAGATCTTAAGCGCATCATCCGCAAGCTTTTGACTTCGCATACGTATCGAGTTCTCGTCCCAAAAACCCGCCTTGTTGAACCACTTGTTCAGAAACAATCCTGAGTGCTCTTCGAATTTTTCTTTCTTTTTCGAATAGCTCTTGTTCCCCGAGGAAATGTTCAGACTGCCAGAGATAAGCGTCAAATTTCCTATCGTGTGAAGAAGCTCGTTTCTGACGGCTACTCGCGGGTCAGGGGAAGATCGCTCAAGAATTACTCCGCCAGGAAATGGCCACTCGTCCGTCCACGAAACCGGCATTACATGCTCGGTCCACAGACCATCAGGCATCTCGATTTTTTCAGCGAGCTTTGACCGACTTGCTAATTCTAATTCCCACAAGATGTCCTTGTTCCGAGCATCTGGTGCGTTCTGATACAGAGGCTTGCTCAATAACCCACTTCGAACTTCCTGGTCACTAGGGAAGCGCGTGCTATTGCCGGGCCTCTCATCGAAAAATTCAACAAGCGTCGACACCGATGGACCCGATTCTACAAACCTCTGTGCAATAGCTTGAAAAACGCGATTGAGGTTCTTTGCAGTCAGTCCGCACATCGCACGCCGAACGATGTATGAATAGATCAGGCGTGCGAGAACATCTTTTTCCCCGCCATCGACGTTTGCGACGGCAATTTGAAGGGCGACCGGATATGCGGTCGTTACTTGCCATGCGGCAAGTTTACGACCTAGCCACGCTATAGTCTCGTTCGACGATTTTCGCCCTTCTAGCGTTTCGTAAGTTGGAGCATGCCGTTCGAGGAGTCGGAGTTCGTCTTCAACGTTTGGAAAACGCGGTCGCCCTTTTGGTACAGCGAATGCGCGATATTCAGCATAGAGCTCGCGCATGGATATCTTCTCGCCAGTCTCTGCTGTCAGTACATGCGAAAGAAAATGGTCGATACGCGGTCGTTTCGGACGCGCAAAAGGCGCGGCCTCTCGCCACCAAGCTGCATCAAAGGGATCCCACAGCTCCTTGTAAAGCTCTTCGATTTGCGCTGTCTGCTTTTCAGCTCGGTAAAAAATGTTATTCCGGACAAGGTCCATTGCCAAGAGCGGCTCACCCTTGGAGTTTAGGGTTTCAAAGATCACTTGCGCATCATCGTCTTCACCCAGAGTAATGACAACAAGCTTCATCCGATTAAGAAGCGCTTTTAATAAGGCTTCCAACCTTAATTCTATCGCCTCTCCCGTATCCGCTTCCTCGGCCGCTTCAATATCGTTCTCATATTCATTAATAACTGGACCGTATTGGCAGAAGCGACTTATACGCTTTTTGAATTCGTCATATGCCCGGAGAGCACGAAGTGGTGTATTTTTCGGAACGCCGGTACCCCAGTAATAACGCCCATACTTGCCCCGAACTTTCCAGTAATCGAGGTCGAGAATGTCGTGAAACACCTCTCGATCCGATGGTGTCGGGGTCAGCTTGAACCGCGTCAGTGGGTCCGAGTCTTTGCTTTTTAAAGGGTTAAAAATGTAATCTTGGACATACGAGATAATGTCGAGGCATTCGTGCTGGCGAGCAACTTCGCGTAGTGCCACAAGAAAAAGCTGGAATGTTGTTAGTCGCTGTTGACCATCAACGACTTGCACACGGGGCGTCACACCGATCTGTGCGCCTTCCCCAATAGGTGCCAAGATCAATGCACCCATATAGTGCTGGAACTTGCTCTCCCCCTCTAGAACTTCGCTAGCTTTAGCTTCAACGTCTTCCCAGAATGGTACGAGCCGCTCATCGCCCCACTGATATTTTCTTTGATAAAGCGGCACCATAAAGCGGCGCGCTTCAGCCAATATCGTTTCCACAGGGTGATCGTCAGCGTCCATAAATCTTGTATCCTTAAAGGCTTGGCATTTTAAAACAAAAACCCATAGTTGCAGCTATCCTAATCGACCAAGACAGGTCAAGCTTTGCAGAATGTAGGCATGGTGAGCGAAATCACCACTCCATTCACTTGTTCAATTCGCCACGGTCACCCCGTGGTTACCATCTCGCTATTTCGCTGCAACTCACGGCGATTAATTCGAGTATAAGTTGGTTCATAAATTACCAACCCCAACAAAGGCCGAACCCGACACTCTGGTGTATTTAGATGAACGCAAAAGCAATCTCCGCAAATGCTTCGACAGTACAATTTCCCGCTTGCCAAGGTTGGGGTCGAGGGTTCGAATCCCTTCGCCCGCTCCAGTTCGGCCGAATGGCCCGAGAAGCCGGCTTTCGAAAGAAAGCCGGTTTTTTGTTTTTGGGCCAGGCACAGCGGGAAACCGCGGTTCAATCACCGTTCGCCCAGCGTTATTTCATGGTTCGTCTAAACATTGATGCAAACCCTGCCTGCAACCTGAAGGAAGTGTCAGGTGGTGCCGGGCTAGAGTGCCAGTGCAGATAGCGGAGGGGCGTCCTTTGTGGGGCCGGGCCGCGTTCCTGCTTTGCCTCAAGTACCCAACTCGCCACGGCGGGGCTTTTGCCCCGCCGTGGCACATGGTTGCTTTCGGGGCCCCTTCTCAGACCTTCAGGAACCTGCCGCCTTCGGCATTGGACCGTTCGGCGAGATCCAGCGCCACTTGCAGGCGGGCGCCGTGGTCGAAATCCGGGTCCGCTGGCGCGCCGCTAAGGATTGCGGCGGCAAACCGCTCATAGACCGTCGGCACAGGTTCGACGGAAACCTCCCGCCATGAGGCCGCCTCCAGATTTGCGCCGTCGCAGATGCGCAAAGTTTCCGTCTGCTTTTCGAACAGGACCTCGAGACCGCTCCTTGTGCCGTAAAGCCGCAGACGCAGGTCGTTGTGGTGGCCGGAGGCAAAGCGGGTGGCGCTGACGGTGCCGAGCGCGCCGTTCTCCAACTCCGCCTGCAGCGTGAAACTGTCATTGGCGTCGAGCGTGTAGTCGCCGATCCGGCCGCCCTCGGCCTTGTCGAAGGTCTTCAGGCGGCAGGAAAGTTCGCTTGCCGGGCTGCCGGCGGCGAAAGTGACAAAATCCAGGATATGGATGCCGACATCGCCGAGCACACCTTTCGAGCCATGCGCCGTCGACAGGCGCCACAGCCACTGGCTTTCCGTCTGCCAGTCGCCCCAGGCGGGCTGAGTCAGCCAGCTCTGCAAATAAGAGGCCTCGAAATGGCGCAGCGCCCCGATCGCTCCCTCGGCGACCAGTTCAGCGGCTTTTTGCAGGACGGCGACATTGCGGTAGCTCAGGTTGACCATGCCGATCAGGCCCTTGGCGCGGGCGAGTTCGGTCATTTCCCAGGCATCGGCGGCGTTGGTCGCCAGCGGCTTTTCGCAGAGCACATGTTTGCCGGCATGCATAAGCGCAAGGGTTGTCGGGTGATGGGCCGCATCGGGCGTCACGTTGGCGGCGGCGTCGAAGCCGCCCCAGGCGAGTGCTTCCTCGAGCGTCTCGAACCGGTTGGCAATGTCATAGGTGTCGCAGAATTCGGCGAGCACGCCGGCACGCCGGTCGACCCCGGCGGCGAGTTCCACACCGTCGATCTTTAGAAAGGCGGCCGCATGGGTGCGGGCCATGTTGCCGGTCCCAAGGATCAGGATCCGGAGCGGCTTTGCTGCTGAAGCCATTGCTGTCTCCTCAGCGTTGGCGGGAAGAGTGGACCGGTCTTTGGAAAGACCGGTCCGAACTGGCTGGAAAGGTCCTTAGCGGAAGCCGTCCTCGCCATGAGCGTGGAGCTTGGGTCCGCGTTCCTCGATTTTTTCCGGTGCGGCTTCGACCGGGACATTTGGGGCGGCATTCGGGTCCGCAACTCGTGCCATCGGGTTGAACGCCCATTTGACGCCGTTTCTGAGGACCTGCTGCACATTCGTGTTGTGGTAGGTCGGGTAGGTCTCGTGGCCGGGGCGGAAATAGAAGATACTGCCGGCGCCGCGCTTGTAGGTCAGGCCGGAGCGAAACACTTCACCGCCCTGGAACCAGCTGATGAAGACCGTTTCCAGGGGCTCGGGCACACCGAAGGGTTCGCCGTACATTTCCTCCATCTCCAGCTCGAAACTGTCCGGAAGGCCGTTTGTGATCGGGTGGTTGCGGCTGGTGACCCACAGGCGTTCGCGCTCGCCGGCCTCACGCCATGTAAGATTGCACGGGCCCCCCATCAGGCGCTTGAAGGGCTTGGCGAAATGGGCCGAATGCAGGAACAGCATGCCCATGCCGGACCAGACGGCGTCGCAGACCCTCTCGACCACGGCATCGGAGACCTCGCCATGGGCGGCATGGCCCCACCACAGCAAGACGTCGGTCTCTGCAAGGCGCTCGGCAGTCAGGCCGTGGTCCGGCTCCTGCAGGGTGGCGGTGGTGGCGCTGATCTCCGGATCCTGGTTTAGGGCCTCGGCAATGCAGGCATGCATGCCGCCCGGATAGGTCTCCGCGACAATCTTGTTGTTCTGTTCATGGACGTTTTCGCCCCAAACCACGGCTTTGATCGGCATTGCAGCCTCTCCCTGGAAAATGTGGTGTTGGCAGATGTGGGTGGGCGCTTCTACAAGTCTCCCAAAGCGCTTTGAATAGCGCTATCAAAGGCTTTCGAAGCTGTCAAACACTCCTTCGCCTGAAGCTAACAATAGGCGGTGCGCGGATGTGACCGCTTGCCGCATTGGGGGCCTGTTCGATTTCATTTACATACCATACTGTATAGTATGTTATGGAGGTTTGGATGAATATCTTTCTGTTAGCGGCTGCCGGCCTGTCGGCTGCCGTCTGCCTGATCCACACGTTTGCCGGCGGCAGGACCATCGCTGTGCCGCTGCTCAAGGCGGACCTGCACCCGGTGCCAAAATATGTGACCTATTACTGCTGGCACATTGTCACCATCGTGCTGGCTGTCATCGCGGTCATGTTCGCGCTTGCGGGCGTGCGGGCGGACAGTCTGGACCTCGGCTGGGTCGCGACCGCTCTGGTGACGTGCTTCTGTCTGCTGGGGCTTGCGGTGCCGCCGCTCAAGAAGCAGAAATACAAGAACATGCCGCAAGGCTGGCTGTTCCTGCCAATCGCGGTGCTCGGCATCACCGGTGGAGTGCTCTGAACTGAAAAAACGATTTGGAAAATCAGACTGGCTGGGCCTTGGTCTGACGCAATTGACGCGCCAAGGCCCTGCCGGACTGACCGTCGAGGCGCTGTGCGAGGCCGGGGAGCGGACGCGTGGGTCGTTTTACCATCACTTTGCCGACCACGACGCCTTTGTCGCGGACCTGATGCAGGCCTGGAAACAGCGGCACACGCTGGACATTGCCGAAAAGGCGTTGGCAGAAACGGGCGAGCAGCGGGCACAGACCTTGTCGAGGCTTGCCAACAGCGCCGATCATGCGCTGGAACGGGCGGTCCGCCAATATGCGCAAGCGAACCCGGTGGCACGCGCCATCGTCCGCGAGGTCGATGACCTGCGCACCGGTTTTGTCGCCGGCCTCTACAGGGACCAGGGGCTCGACCCGGACCTGGCCGAAGACATTGCCCGGATCGAATATGCCGCCTTTGTCGGCTGCCAGATCGTTTGGCCGGACATGCCGGCCGAGGAACGCATGGCGCTCGACCGGCGTTTCGCCGGGCTTGTGGCGCGGGCCTTGGGGACTGCCGACAAGTCTTGACTCTTTATATGAAACGTATACGTTTTATATATCAAAGGGGTTTGGGAGACGGCCATGGGAATTGTGAAGATCGGCGAAGAGCTGCATGAGGACATCCGGCGGGCAGGCGCCGTCATGTGCCGCTCCATCAATGCGCAGGCCGAGTTCTGGATGAAAATCGGCAAGCTGGCCGAAGCCAATCCGACGCTGTCCTTCAACGAGATCGTGAAAATGCAGCTGGAGGCTGCCGGGGACCAGGCTTCGGAAGAGGCCGCCGCCTGACATGGTCAAGACACCGGATGAACTGGCACTGATGCGGGTGTCCGGTCGATTGCTGGCGTCCGTCTTCGAGATGCTGGACAGACAGGACCTTGCCGGCCTGTCGACCCTGCAGGTCAACGATATGGTCGACAGGTTCATAACGGTCGACCTTGCCGCCCGGCCGGCAAGCAAGGGGCAATACGGCTTCGAGCATGTGCTCAATTGCTCGATCAATCATGTTGTCTGTCACGGCATTCCCGACAAGGACGAAATCATCCGCGACGGCGATATCATCAATCTTGACATCACCCTGGAAAAGAACGGCTTCATCGCCGATTCCAGCAAGACCTACGTGATCGGGAAAGCTTCGCCGGCTGCCCGGCGCCTTGTCCGGGCAGCGCAAAGCGCGATGTGGCAGGGGATCCGGCAGGTGCGCCCGGGAGCGCATCTGGGTGATATCGGATTTGCCATCGAACGCCACGCCAGGAAGAACGGATACTCGGTGGTGCGCGACTATTGCGGCCACGGCATCGGCCGCGACATGCACGAGGAGCCGAACGTCCTGAATTTCGGCCGGCGCGGAACAGGCATGAAACTTCGCGAGGGCATGGTCTTCACCATCGAACCCATGCTCAACCAGGGCAGCCGCAAGGTCTCGACCGAGGGTGACGGCTGGCGGGTCGTGACCGATGACCGCAGGCTATCCGCGCAATTCGAACACACGGTTGCCGTTACCGGGACTGGCGTGGAAGTCCTGACCCTGCGCCGGGACGAAACAAACCTGCTGGGTTGCTAGCGGTCATTCTTTCGATCCGCGCCGGTTCAGACCGGAGCCACTCTGCCGCTGGCTCCGGACCAAATTGTTGCGCCGATCAGTACCCGGCCGTCAGTGCCCCGGGGCGGCGCGGATCGGAGGCGCCGGCCAGGACGCCATCGATGGACATGATCGACTGGGTCGAGCCCATGGCGTTCTTGACCTCGACCTTGTGGCCGCGTCCTTCCAGCAGGCGGACCGTGTCCGGCGACAGGCCTTCCTCGATGCGGATCTCGTCGGGCAGCCACTGATTGTGGATACGCGGCGCGGCGGTGGCCTCGGCGATGTTCATCTGGTGGTCGATCACGTTCAGGATGATCTGCAAGGTGGTCGTAATGATGCGGCTGCCGCCAGGCGAGCCGGTCGCCAGGAACAGCTTGCCGTCCTTGAACACCAGGGTCGGGCTCATCGAGGAAAGCGGCCGTTTGCCGCCCTCGACCGCATTGGCGGTGCCGCCGACAAGACCATAGGCGTTGGGAACGCCGGGTTTGGCGGAAAAATCATCCAGCTCGTTGTTGAGCAGGACGCCGGTGCCGTCCGCGGTCAGGCCGACGCCATAGGAGAAATTCAGCGTATAGGTGTTGGAGACTGCATTGCCGTCCTTGTCGACCACGGAGAAATGCGTGGTCTCGTTGCTTTCGTAAGGATAGGGATCGGCCGGCTTGATCTCTTCGGAGGGGGTAGCGGCATCCATCCGGATGGTCTTGACCAGCTCGGCGGCATAGGCGCGGGAGGTCAGGCCCTTGACCGGAACCTCGACATAGTCCGGATCGCCGAGGAATTTGGAACGGTCCGCATAGGCGCGGCGCATGGCCTCCGCCATGACATGAATGCTGTCGGCGGAGTTGAGGCCGTATTCCCTGACCGGAAACGTTTCGAGCATGTTGAGGATTTCGACGATATGCACCCCGCCAGACGAGGGCGGAGGCATGGAAGCAATGTCATAGCCGCGATAGCTGCCCGTGACCGGTGTCCGCCAGACCGGCTTGTAAGCGGCCAGATCCTCGACAGTCATGCTGCCACCGGCGTCCTGGACCTTTTGCGCGATCTTCTCCGCTGTCTCTCCGGTATAGAAGCCGGCCGCGCCCGTGTCGGCGATCCGGCGCAGCGTGGCGGCCAGGTCTTCCTGTTTCAGGATCTCTCCCGGCAGATAGGGCAGGCCGCCGGTCTTGTAGAAAATGGACTTGGACGCGGGATCGTTGAGAAGACGCTTGGCGGAGGCGGTCAGAGACGCTGACAGATCCGGGGTAACCGTGATCCCGGTTTGGGCAAGAGAAATCGCCGGCTCGACAAGTTCGGCCCAGGTCAGTTTGCCGCTGCCGTGTTTCTCGAAAGCTTCGGCAAAGCCGGCAACCGTGCCCGGCACGCCGACGGCCAGGCCCGAAAAGCGGGACTTCTGATTGTCCGGCTCACCGTCCTCTCCCAGGAACATGTCCTTGAAGGCGGCGGCGGGCGCCTTTTCGCGGTAGTCCAGCGCCTTGGTTTCGCCGCCCTCGGCCATGTGGATCAGCATGAAACCGCCACCGCCGAGATTGCCCGCGCGCGGCAGCGTGACGGCGAGGGCAAACCCGGTGGCGATCGCCGCATCAACCGCGTTGCCGCCCTTTTGCAGGATGGCGACGCCGACCTTTGTCGCGACCGCCTCCTGACTGGCGACCATGCCGTTTTGAGCCGTGACCGGCTGGAACCGGTCCTTCAGGGAATAGATCGGAGCGTCCTGCGCCGCGAGTGGCAACGCTGATCCGGAAAGGGCTGCGATCCCGAGGGATATCGCGACAAACGCTGATTTCAGGTGATGCTTCATGAGGTCCTCCGGCGATGTGCGGCAGATCTTGCAAAGCTTTGACGCGAAAATCAATGTGATGCGCGCTCAAATTGCATACGGGTGCGGCAGGTCTTGATCCAACGCAAGGCACCATGATCAGATAGATCGCAATCTGTTGAGCACAAGACCGTCGTCTTCGTGTAGCCGGCCGAGCCAAGGAGATCCCATGACACGTGCAGTTACAAATTCGAGTGTGGTGAACCGGCGGAACCGAGCCGCTGTTCCGGCGATTGCGGCGCTTGTTATGGGCCTGCTGACAACGGAACCGGCGCTGGCCGGCGATCCGGCCGCTGGCAAGGCGCTGGCCCTGCAATGGTGTTCCGCCTGCCACCTGGTGGCGGAGGATCAGGCGGTTGCCTCCAGTGTCTCTCTGCCAAGTTTTTACGACATGGCCAAGGATCCGGACTGGTCGGAAGAAAAACTGGCAACATTCCTTGCCAATCCGCATCCCCAGATGCCGAATATGAGTCTCGGCAACACGGAAATCGCCAATCTTGCGGCCTATATCGGCTCGCTGGCGCCATAACAAAGTTGGTTGCCGCTCATTTCCATCAGCCATGTAAGACCTGCAAGAACAGGCAGTTTGCCACCCATTCGACGTCATCCTGAGGAAGCGCGTTAGCGCTGTCTCGAAGGATCGGCCACTTGTTGTGGAACTTGCTGCCGATCCTTCGAGACGGACCTTCGGCCCTCCTCAGGATGACGTCGAATGGGTGGCCAGACCTGATCAAGATCGCGGCAAAAACGCTCTATATCTCGAACTCCGCCAGCATGGCCGCATGATAAGAGCCGGCATAATCCTCGCCGTTGTTGTTGAGGACCTCATCCTGCAGATCGTAGTTAAACACCTTGAGGTCTGTGGTTCGGCCCGCCATCTCCGCACTCGCCAGAATGTGGTCCAGAGCCTGGCCCTTGCCCCGGTGGATCACGGTCTTGCGTTTTTCCGGAGGCAGGGCCGCGTCGAGCTGGTAAAGCCGGTGGTCCGCCAGCTCCGGTGAACCGGTGTCGTCCGGATCGGCGCGCAGCAGCCGGATCGTGCCGGTTTCGCTGGTGGCGTTGAAATCTCCGGCGAGCACGATCTGTGCCTGTCGATCCTCGGCGAACAGATCCTCGACCGCGAGGCGCAGTTCCAGCGCCTGGGCGGTCTGTTTCAGCACAGACAGCTGGTAGCCTTCCGCCCAGGCCGAAACCGATCGCCAGCGGCGGTCGGGGCGCTTGCCACCCCGGATCATGGCGGCAATCGGCGCGCGCAGATGCACACAGAACAGATGCAGCGGTTTTCCGGTGCCAATATCGATCTCAGCCTTGAGCACCGGCCGGTCGAATTCGATCCTCTGCGGCCGGTCATAGGCGGGCTGCGCCGTTTTGGGCTGCCAGTGGGGCGGGTGCGCATGGGCCTGGTAGAGGCTTTCGGTCCGGGTGATCGGATAGCGGGACAGGATCACCAGATTGTGCCGGTCGCCGGGCCCCTTGCCGGAGGGCCTTTCACTGGTTGCGCGGTGAAAGCTCCGGTAGGGCGTGGCCTCCAAAAGCAGGTCAAGAGCTTGAAACTGCCGGGCAGGCATGCCTTTAAGCTTTTGCGCATTGACTTCCTGCAGGCAGAGAATGTCGGCGTCCAGCTCCAGGATCTTCGGTCTGAGGGCGTCCAGCCGGGGCGCCAGTTCGGCCGGGTCATGCCGGTCGTCACCGAAGGATTCCATGTTGAAGGTCGCGATTTTCATGCAGCAGCCTGTTTGCGGGATCGTCACCACAGACCATAGCGGGGCGGGATGCCAAGTGGTAGAGAGCTGGACGATCAGCGAAGGAGATGCCGATGACCGGTCAACCTTGTCCCTGCGGCAGCGGAGCCGAGTTCGAGCTCTGTTGCGGTCCCTATGTGACGGGACAAGCCGCTCCCAAGACGGCGGAGGCCTTGATGCGTTCGCGCTATACGGCCTATGTCCGGGAGAACATCGCCTATCTGAAGGAGACGCTCTGGCCGAAATACCAGGCGTCCTTTGATGGCCCGGGAACCGCGCGCTGGGCCGCGGAAAGCCACTGGACGGGCTTGAAGGTTCTGGAAACCGACAAGGGCAGCGAAGACGACCGGGACGGGACGGTGCTGTTCGAGGCGCGCTATCTTTCCGGGGGGCAGCTCAACGTGCACCGGGAAAACAGCCGGTTCCGCAAAAAATCGGGCCGCTGGTATTATGTCGAGGCCGTGCCGGAATAATTGAAAAGGCGCCCGGACTGTATGGCCGGACGCCTGATTCAGTCTGAGGTCAACTAGTTCCGTCCGGCCATGACGCCGCCGTCGACGTCCCAAATGGCACCGGTGACCCAGCCGGCGTCTTCCGACAGCAGGAAGTCAACGGCTGCCGCAACATCGTCCGCCGTGCCGATGCGGCCGATCGGGTGGAAGGCGTTGAACCCTTCTTTCAATGTCGAGGCGATCTGGTCCTGCGGAATGAACGCGCCGTAGATCGGAGTTTCGACCACTGCAGGTGCGACGGCATTGACCCGGATGGCCTTGTCGCCCAGTTCCATCGCCAGGTGCTGGGTCAGTGCATGCAGTCCGGCTTTTGCCATGGAATAGGCGGAAGAGGGCGTGGCCTTGACTGCCTGATGTGCCCACATGGACCCCAGATTGACAATGGCGCCGCCGCCGGTCCCGGCCATGTTCCGCGCGACCGCCTGGGTGACCAGAAACGTGCCGCGGTTATAGGCGTGGTAGAGGTCGTAGTCTTCCACCGTGTGGTCCAAGAACGCCTTCGGGCTGAACGCACCGGCGGCATTGACCAGATAACCGATCGGCCGGTCGAGGCCATCGATCCGGCGCACAAGACCCGCCACCGCATCGGGATCGGTGATATCCGCCTGCCAGGTGTCGACGGAAACGCCGTGACGGGCCTCCAGGTTCCGTTTGGCGCCTTCCAGCTTGGCGCTGCTGCGGCCCGTCAGGATCAGGGGAATGCCCTTGGCGGCGAGCCGGTGCGCGGTGGCGAGGCCCATGCCCGAGGTTCCGCCCAGAAGGAATGCGATCTTGTCCGTCATGTCTGGTCTCCATGTTTTATCTATCTATCGATAGGTAAATTACAACGGACCCAAGATTGGGATTGTGAATTCCGATGTCAAGGCCTATCTATCAGTCGATAGAAAACGAGGTGCCGATGAGCCGGAAATCCGCAGAGACCGAAACCAGAATTCTCGACCTGGCCGAACGCATGATCCGCGAGAGCGGCTACAACGGCTTCAGCTTTCGCGAGATTGCGGCGGAAGTCGGCGTGAAAAGCTCCAGCGTGCACTATTATTTCCCGGCCAAAACGGATCTCGGAGTCAAGGTTGCCCGCCGTTATGCCGACAGGTTCCTGGAGAAGCTGGGACGGGACCAAGGCGTGCCTGCAGATGCGGCCGATGTTCTGGACAGGATCCGGCAGGCGTTTGCGGCGGCGCTGGGCGAAGATGGCCGGATGTGTCTGTGCGGTGTGCTGGCCGCGGAGTCCGCCGGGTTGCCGGAAGAGCTGGCTGCAGAGGCACGCGCCTTCTTCAATCGAACGGCCGCCTGGCTGACGGACAGTCTTGAAAAAACGGATTGGGGCCAGAGAAGAACCCGTCAGGAGATCGAGGACCGGAGCCTCGCAGTGCTGGCCCAGCTTGAGGGCGGGCTTCTGCTTGCGCGGGTTCACAATCAACCGTCGCTGTTCAGCAAGATCAAGCCAGGCCTGGACTAAAAAATCGTCCGGTCCCTGCGGATGGCGGCGGGAGCAGGGACCGGACCAATTTGCGGATAGAAGGGGAGGCAGCCCTCAACATCCGCAATGCAATCGTCTGGGACCGGCGGTTTGGCGGACCGGTCGAAAGGTTAAAAGAAGAATTTGTTCTCTATTTGTTCTGATGTTTGCTGGATTCGCTCAGGCCTGTCAAGCGCGGTTGTCGCTGGAGATACGAAATCCCGGATGACAGCAAACTTCTGGCCACCGGCTAAGCTTTTCACGTATCTGTGAAACGGAACCATACGTGAGCGATTGATTGCCATAGAATATTAAGTCCCTCATGTCACAAATACGGAATAGAATTCACAAGGGACCCCTCAGTGCGATTTTCCGCCAACTCCTGGACGAAGCGTTTGCAGGACGCCGCCTTGCCTCGGGTTTTGGGGAAAGGGGGCGACCAGATCTCCGACTTTCTGCGCGGGAACGGCGGTGACGGCCAGGCGGCGGGGCGCATGGCCGTGGCAACCTTCGCCGTCAGGATTGCCGGGGCGGCGCTTGCCTATTTGTCCCAGATCGTGCTCGCCCGGCTCATGGGGGCGCATGACTACGGCATCTACTCCGTCGCCTGGACCTTCGTGATCGTGCTTGGCGTGATGGCCTGCGGCGGCTTTTCCTCGTCAGCCAACCGGTTCATTCCGCAATACCGGCAAGCTGGTGATCTTGACGGTTTGCGCGGGTTCCTGCGCGCCAGTGGCCAGGTCGCGTTCTTCATGGGCTCCGCCGTCGCGGTTGCCGGGATCGGCCTGACCTATCTGCTGAGGCCGGTCATCGATCCCAACTATGTCCAGCCGCTGATGGTGGTTTTGCTGGCGCTGCCGTTTTTCGCCTTTGGTCTGGTTCAGGACGGGGTTGCCCGCAGTCATGACTGGACCTTCCTTGCCATGCTGCCGACCTATATCTGGCGGCCCCTGGCGATCCTGCTTCTGCTGCTGGCGGCGGTCCTGCTGGCGGGGCTGACGGCGGATGCCTTGACCACGGCGGTCGTTGCGGTTGCCGCCACCGTCCTGGTGGCGGGCTATCAGTATCTTCGGCTGCGCCGGCGTCTGGCGCCGCAAGTGCCCACCGGACCCCGCCGGGTTGAGCTGAAAGCCTGGTTGATCGTCTCCATGCCGATGCTGATGGTGGACGGATTCTTGCAGCTGATCACCAGCGCCGATGTCATCATGGTCAGCTTTTTTCAGGATCCGGACCAGGTTGCGGTCTATTTCGCGGCATCGCGAACACTGGCCCTGGTGCATTTTGTCTATTTCGCCGTGCGCGCGGCCTCCGCGCACCGGTTCTCCAGCTATACGCACAACCGGGATCACCACGGCCTTGCCAGCTATGTCGCCCAAGCCACGCACTGGACCTTCTGGCCGTCCCTGGCCGCCGGTGCCGGTCTGCTGTTGATCGCGCCGCTGTTGCTGCGCCTGTTCGGCTCCGGGTTCGAAGAGGGCTATGCCTTGATCGCGCTTTTGATGGTCGGGGTGCTGGCGCGCGCCTCGGTGGGGCCCGCAGACGCCCTTCTGACCATGACCGGCCACCAGAACACCTGCGCCGGCATTTATGCGGGCACTTTCTTGCTCAATGTTGTTTTCAATCTGATCCTGATCCCGCCCTTTGGTCTGGCGGGCGCGGCCGTTGCGACCAGCATCGCCATTCTTTTCGAAGCCACCGCCCTTGCCACGGCCGCAAAACGCAAGCTCAATATCACAACATTTGTTCTGCCATTGCTTTTGACCTCCAGGAACCGACCTGTTGACCGTTGATTCGCCCCGTTCCGACGTCCATGACATCGTATTTCTCGATCCGCTCGGCGCAGACGTGCCGATGGAGGCGTGGCGGGCAATCGGGCTCGAAGCGCTCGATCCCAATCCTTTTTTCGGACCGGATTTCCTGCGCCCCTATCTGGACCATATGGGCCCGGCTTCCGTCCGCTTGCTGGTCACGCGCGAACGCGGCAGCGGCCGCTGGTTGCTTGCGGCCCCGGTCGGGCGGACCCGGCCGGGTCTGGTGCTGCCGGCCAACGCAACCTGGGCGACGGAGTACGCGCCGCTCGGAACGCCGCTCCTGCATCCGGAGGCCTCGGACGAGGCGGTACGTGCCTTCCTGGAAGCCGGTGCGCATCCGGGCGGTCTGTTTGCCATTCCCTATTTGCCGCTGCATTCCAAAACCGCGGCCCGCCTGAAGGCGGCGGTGCCGCACAAAACGGTCGTGTTTGCCCGCGCGGAGCGCGCGAGCCATGGTTCCGGGGCAAAGGGCAAGGCCCAGTTGGCCGAGGCCGACAGCGGCAAGCGGCGCAAGGAAATGCGGCGGCTCATGCGCCGCCTGGGCGATCACGGCAAGGTGCGGTTCGCCAGCCTCAGCGGCTCGGACGCGCTCCAGGGATTCGAGGCGTTCCTGCATCTGGAAGCGGCGGGCTGGAAGGGACGCTCCGGCACGGCGCTGTTGAGTCTGCCGGAAACGGCGGCCTTTGCCCGATTGGCCGTCGAACAGCGGGCGGCCACCGAAGGTGTGCGTATCGATCAGCTCTGGGCCGGAAACACCCTTGTGGCCGCGCTGGTGCTGTTTCTTGACGGCGGCAGGGTCTATTCCTGGAAAATCGCCTTTGACGAGGATTTTGCCCGCTATTCACCGGGAGCTCAGATCGCGCTTCAGGCGCTGAAGATCAATCTGGCTTCGCCTGGTTTCAAGGGCGCGGATTCGCTGGCGATCCCCGGCCACACGATGATCGAGCCTCTCTGGCGCGGGCGGCTGGAAACGGGAACCCTTCTCTTTGCGCAAGGACGCCTGGGCGGATTGAAACAGAAGCTGTGCAAGGCGGATGTGAAGCTGGAGCGACGCCTGCGCCGCGTCGCCAGAGCGGTCAAGCGGCGGCTAAACGGCTGAACGTGTTCAGACTTCTTCGCGCTCGCGCAATTTCCGCCGGATGATCTTGCCGGTGGTGGTCATGGGTAGCCCATCGACGAATTCGATTTCGCGGGGATATTCATGGGCCGACAGGCGGTCGCGGACAAAGCGCCGGATGTTGTCCTCCAGCTCCGCGCCGCCCTGCTCGCCGGATTTCAGCACGATGAAGGCCTTGACGATTTCGGTGCGCAGCGGATCCGGCTTGCCGATGGCCGCCGCCAGCGCAACAGCGGGGTGTTTGATAAGGCAATCCTCGATCTCGCCGGGGCCGATGCGGTAGCTGGCGGATGTGATGATGTCATCGTCGCGGCCGATGAAATGCACATATCCGTCCTCGTCCATCAGCCCCTGGTCGCCTGTGATCATCCAGTCGCCGATGAATTTCTCACGGGTTGCCTCCGGCTTGTTCCAATATTGCAGGAACATCACCGGGTCGGGCCGGCGAATGGCGATCTGGCCGAGGGTTTCGGCCGGCAGCGGATTGCCGTCGTCGTCGATGATCGCAACCTCATGACCCGGCGTGGCTTTGCCGATGGCGCCCGCCCGGCTGACGCCAAGCTCGGCCGCAGAGCCAAGCACGGCGTTGCATTCGGTCTGGCCGTAGAACTCGTTCACCGGGAAGCCGAATTCCTCCCGGAACCAGTCATAGGTCTCCTTGCCGAGCGCTTCGCCAGCCGAGCCGACGCTGCGCCAGTTCAGATTGAAGCGTTTGCCCGGAGTGTCGACCGTGCGCAGCATTTTCAGTGCCGTCGGCGGAATGAAGGCGTTGCGGACGCCCTCGGTTTCCAGAAGGCGGAAGGCGTATTCCGGGTCGAATTTCCGGGCCGCAAATGAAAGCACCGGCACGCCAAGGCTGAGAGCCGGGAACAGAGCGTTCAGAAGTCCGCCCGCCCAGGCCCAGTCGGCCGGGGTCCAGAGCAGATCGCCCTCCTGGCCGAGGAAATTCTGAGACAGTTCGATGCCGGGCATGTGCCCGAGCAGCACCCGGTGGCCATGGAGCACGCCCTTTGGCTGGCCGGTGGTGCCGGAGGTGTAGATCATCAGCGCCGGATCGTCAGGTGCCGTCGCCAGCGTGTCGAACCGGTCCGAAGCCTTGGCGAGCAGCGCGTCGAAGGCCAACACGCCGGTTTCCGGCCCGTCCACGGAAACGACCAGCTCCAAGCCGGGCAGGCCGTCTCGGATCTCGGAGAGCTTGGCAAGGCCCGCCGTGTCCGTCACCAGGGCTCTCGCGCCGGAATCGGTCAGCCGGTAGCTCAGGGCATCCAGACCGAACAGGGCGGCGAGCGGGACGGCAACGGCGCCGATCTTATAGGCGGCCAGATGGGCGATCGCGGTTTCGGGGATCTGTGGCAACAGCAGCGCAACCCGGTCACCGCGCTGAATGCCCTGGGCCTTGAGGGCATTGGCGAAACGGTTGGCCGCCCGGTTAAGCTCCAGATGGCTCCAGTCGCGGCGGCCGCCGTCGGCCAGCACCTGCCGGATCGCCAGGCGGTCAGGGGTGTGCCTGGCCCAGGCGTCGCTGACGGCTGCGGCCATGTTGTAGGTTTCAGGCAATGACCAACGGAAGTGCGATGTCAGCGTTTTGAAGTTGCTGGCGCGTTGCAGCATGAAGAGGCGTCCGGTGCTGTAAAATTAGGCAGCGGAGTTTAGGGGGAGAGTTGTTGCGGTGCAATAGATCTAGCGGATTACTTCCTGGCCAGTGGATGAGCGCTTTCCACCAGCTCGCGCAGACGCTCATCCAGCACATGGGTGTAGATCTGCGTCGTCGAGATATCCGCGTGTCCCAGAAGCTGCTGCACCACCCTGAGATCGGCACCGTTCTGCAACAAATGCGAAGCGAAGGCATGGCGCAGGACATGCGGTGAGATCTTGCCGGCGTCCAGGCCGGCGGCAATCGCCAGGTCCTTCAGGTCGCGGCCGAAATGCTGGCGGGTGAGGTGACCGCTGCCGCCATGGGACGGAAACAGCCAGGGGCTGTTTTCATGGGCGCCTTCGGCACTGCGCAAACCGACATAGTCCTTCATGGCCGCCTGCGCGGGTGGCGACAGGGGCACCAGCCGCTCCTTGCCACCCTTGCCCCGGATCTCGATCAGGCGCGCGTCGCGCAGCGCCGCGGTAACCGGTAGAGCGACCAGTTCTGAAACGCGAAGACCGGTGGCATAGAGCACCTCGATCAGCGTGTACATCCTCTGGGCGCGCAGGCGGGCGGCGGCGCTCTTATGCGCTACTTGCGTTGCTGATCTAGCCGTTTCGATCAGGCGGTCGACATCCTCCATCGAAAGGACCTTCGGCAGGCTGGCACGTTTCTTCGGGGCGGAAAGCGTTCGTGTCGGATCGTCCTCCCTGGTCCCTTCCGCATAAAGGAACTTGTAGAACTGCTTCAGGGCCGACAGTCTTCGCGCCTGTGAGGTTTCGGCGAAACCGCGCCGGTTCAGGTCGCCGAGATAGGCGGAGAGATCTTCGGTTGCGGCGCTGGCCAGTTTCTTGCGGCCGAGAAATCCTGAAAAGTCCTCCAGGTCGCGGCGATATCCGGCAAGCGTGTTTTCAGCCGCGCCGCGCTCGGCGGCGAGCATCTCCAGGAAGTTTTCAAGGTCGAAGCCGGTTGCCATCGCCTACCGGCCGAAGCCGTCCTTCTTCACGCGCACCTCGATCTCGCGCTCGCGCGGGTCGACAAAGGTCGCCAGCGAATAGACCGCGCCATAGCCGAGCGCGCCCAGGAGCAGCAGCACGAAGAGCAGGCGGGTCAGGGTGGGCACGTCGGATGTCTCCCAGAGCGAATCGGATAGGCGATTGTTTCAACAGGCCAGAGGGGATGCAAGACAAAGCCCGGGGCTTGAAGCCGGACTTCCCCCGTGTCTTTTTTGCCGAATATGCTAAAACGCCGCCATGAGACAAAACGATAACACGCGGCCCCCGGATGGAGGCGCCGCAGGCATGAACGCGAAATCCGTCGATCTGGCCCGCCTGGTCCGCGCCCTGGGGCAGCGATCCATCGTTCTGGTCGGCATCATGGGCTGCGGCAAGTCCACAGTCGGCAAGCGCCTGGCGCAACGGCTCGGTCTTGAATTCGTCGACGCCGATACCGAAATCGAGCGGGCCGCCAACATGACGGTCGCCGAGATCTTCGCCGAACACGGCGAGACCTATTTCCGCAGCGGCGAGGAACGGGTCATTGCCCGGCTGCTGCGCGAGGGGCCGCAGGTTCTGGCGACAGGTGGTGGCGCTTTCATGAGCGAGGCGACACGTGCGGAGATCGCCGAACGGGGCCTCTCTATCTGGCTGAAGGCGGATTTCGATACGGTGATGGCGCGGGTGCGCCGCCGGTCGACCCGGCCGCTTTTGCAGAACCCGGATCCGGAAGGCACCATGCGTAAGCTGATGGCGACCCGCGAACCGGTCTATGCCAAGGCAGCCCTGACGGTGGTTTCCCGGGAGGTGCCGCATGAGGCGGTGGTCGACGAGATTGTCGTCACCCTGGCGGATCATCTCTTCGATCGCGAGGACGAGACGGCCTCGCAGACATCTTATTCTTGATTTCGAGTGGCGTGACAGAATGGCAGACACGGTGGTTGCCCGAGCCCTGATGGGCCGGGACGAAAAATTGGTCCGGGTGGATCTGGGAGCCCGCAGCTACGACATCCGCATCGGGCGCGGCCTTCTGGAAAGCGCGGGATCGGAAATCGCGGCGGTGCTGCCCGGCGCGCGGTTGGCCGTGGTTGTTGACGAAACCGTCGCCGGCCTGCATCTCAGCGCTTTTTCCGAAAGCCTTGCTGCCGCCGGTCTCGGCCACACGGTGATCAAGGTGCCGGCCGGCGAAAGCACCAAATGTTTCAGCCAGTTCGAGCGCCTGTGCGACGAGGTTCTGGCGGCCCGCCTGGAACGCGGCGACGCGGTTGTCGCCCTGGGCGGCGGTGTTGTCGGCGACCTGACCGGCTTTGTCGCCGCCTCGGTCCGGCGCGGCATGGCTTTTGTCCAGGTGCCGACCAGCCTTTTGGCGCAGGTGGACAGTTCCGTCGGCGGCAAGACCGGCATTAATTCCCGGCACGGCAAGAACTTGATCGGGGCGTTCCATCAGCCCGCGCTGGTGCTGGCGGACACCGCCGTGCTCGATACCTTGTCGCCGCGCGAATTCCGGGCCGGCTATGCGGAAGTTGCAAAATACGGCCTGCTCGGCGATGCGGATTTCTTTGCCTGGCTGGAAGACAATTGGCAGGCGGTGTTCGAAGGCGGTCCCGAGCGCGACGAGGCGGTTGCCCGCTCGTGCCAGGCCAAGGCCGATGTGGTCGCCGCGGATGAACTGGAAAGCGGCCGGAGGGCCCTGCTCAATCTCGGCCATACTTTCGGCCACGCGCTGGAATCCGCCGTATCCTATGAAACCGAACGGCTGGTGCACGGCGAGGGCGTTTCGATCGGCATGATGCTGGCTCATGAGTTTTCCGAGCGGCTCGGCCTGATCGATGCCGAGACGGTGGCCCGCGTGCACAAGCACCTGAGCGACGTCGGTTTGCCGGTGACCGTTCAGGCCATTCCCGGCCAGCTGCCGCCCGTGGAAACATTCATGGACATCATCGCGCAGGACAAGAAGGTCAGCCGCGGCGCGCTCACCTTCATCCTGACCCGGGGCATCGGCGAAGCCTTTGTCGAAAAGGGCGTCGACCCGGCGGTTGTTTCGGAGTTCCTGAAGGAGAAACTCGAGGCATGACGGAAACGGCTCTCTGGCTGGCGATTGCCGCCATCTTCGTGCTCCTGTTCCTGTCCGGCTTCTTTTCCGGCTCGGAAACGGCGCTGACCGCGGCATCGCGCGCGCGCATGCACCAGCTGGAAAAGACCGGAGACTGGCGCGCCCGCGTGGCCATGGCGCTCATTTCCAACCGGGAACGGCTGATCGGCGCACTTCTGCTCGGCAACAACCTGGTCAACATTCTGGCGTCGGCGCTGGCGACGACCGTCTTTCTGACGCTGTTCGGCGAGGCCGGTGTTGCGCTTGCCACCCTGGTGATGACCGCGCTGGTGCTGATCTTTGCCGAAGTGCTGCCGAAGACCTGGGCGATTTCCAATCCGGAACGCTTTGCCGTCACGGTCTCGCCGATCGTGCGCGTGGTTGTCGCCGTGTTCGGCCCGGTGGTGATTGGCGTCGAATGGATCGTGCGTGCGATCCTGAAGATGGTCGGCGTCACCGTCGGCGACGACGCCTCGATCCTGTCCGCGCATGACGAGCTGCGCGGCGCGGTTGATCTTCAGCATATCGAAGGCGGTCTGGAAAAAGGCGAACGCGACCGCCTCGGCGGCCTGCTCGACCTTGCCGAGCTGGAAGTCTCCGATGTCATGGTTCACCGCACCAACATGGTGGCGCTGAACGCGGATGACGATCCGGGCAAGCTGGTCAACGCGGCGCTGGCCTCGCCCTATACCCGCCTGCCTCTGTGGCGCGGGGAAAGCGACAATTTCGTCGGCGTACTACATGCCAAGGATCTCTTGCGCGCGCTGCATGCGGCGGGGGGCGACGCGGCCAGGATCAACATACTGGACATTGCCGCGCCGGCCTGGTTCGTGCCCGACACCACCAGCCTGCAGGACCAGCTGAACGCGTTTTTGCGCCACAAATCCCATTTCGCGCTCGTCGTTGACGAATATGGCGAGGTGATGGGCCTGGTGACGCTGGAAGATATTCTGGAAGAAATTGTCGGCGAGATTGCCGACGAACACGATGTCGAACTCGAAGGCCTTCGGCCGCAGGCGGACGGATCGGTGATTGTCGACGGCTCCGTGCCGATCCGCGACCTCAACCGGGCCGCCGACTGGAGCCTGCCGGACGACGAGGCGACCACCATCGCCGGCCTCGTCATTCACGAAGCGCGCATGATCCCGGAAGAACGCCAGATCTTCACCTTCCACGGTTTCCGCTTCACGGTGCTGCGCCGGGAAAAGAACCGCATCACCCGGCTCCGGATCATGCCGCTCGGCCAGATCCCGGGCGTCAAGGCCCCGACGGCACCGGTAGCGCCACCAAGTGACTCCGGTGCGGTGAAGGCGGGCGGCTGAGCGGGAGCGTTTGGCTGAAAGGCGTTCTTTTTTCTGAACCCCCACCCCTAACCCCTCCCCACAAGGGGGAGGGGGACTAGGCCATGCCTTGAGGCTTAAGTCGTTGGCTTCAGACAGTTTTTGAAATTCAAGGTACGCGGCGAATTCTGCAGAATTCCCCTCCCCCTTGTGGGGAGGGGTTAGGGGTGGGGGTTTCAAGGAAATGAAAATCAGGTTCCAAAACTGGAGTGTGCCGACCGGATCAGCGGCCTCTCAGAACATGAAATACCAAGCCTTGTTTCATGTCATAGAGAATCAATTCCGAGAAGCTCTTGTTTGCGCCGACTACCAGGTCGCCGTCCTCGTAGATTGCTTGCCTGTAGCTCGCAAGACGCGATTCATCTTCTGAAGCGCAGTTGCGCCCTGCAAGCAGGTTGTGAGCTACCAGAGCCTCGGAATCGCGTCCGATCCACTCTACGAATGACGCGACATTCGCGGTGCGATACCAGGTTGATATGTCGGAGCCGGAAACCGAAGCAGCGGGGGGGTCCGTTCCCTGAATTGGATAGGGCCGTCATTCGCGCCCTCCAATTCGTAAATCACAAGAGCACAAGTAAATGAGGTGGTCTTGTACACAAGACGCAAGCGTGCGTCTTCGGCAATGTTCGTCTCGACGATGGACTGGATATCATCAGGCTTGATGCTGATGACATATGCTAGTCCCTTTATTCCCGAATAAATCAACAATGCTGAGACAATCATGCTGATCATTAGCACGATCAACAGTCGTTTGATTTCCACGAACAGAAGCTTGGTCCAGGCTGGATTCATGGGTCCTGACCCTAGTCTAAAGCAGTTTACAGCCCGCGCTTATGCGCCAGCTCTTGCAGCTCGCGGATCGGGGTCGCTGTCGGCACGGATTTCGAGGGCGAGGGCGTGGACACCGCCGGCGAGTTCGTCCGCCAGTACCTCGTTGATCGCCCGGTGGCGGGCGACCCGTGACTGACCCTCAAAGGCGGCAGCGGCGATCTGGACCCGGAAATGTGTCTCGCCGCCCTCGCGCCAGCCGCCATGGCCGCGATGGTTCTCCGATTCGTCGATGACGTTGAGAAAGGACGGCTGAAAGGCGGCCGTGAGCTTGTCGGTGATGGTCTGTCTGGTGCTCATGCTATTCACGTAGAGGTGCGGATTTCGAAGT
This sequence comes from Roseibium sediminicola, assembly GCF_023156505.1. Classification (GTDB taxonomy): domain Bacteria; phylum Pseudomonadota; class Alphaproteobacteria; order Rhizobiales; family Stappiaceae; genus Roseibium; species Roseibium sediminicola. The sequence goes on from NZ_JALNMJ010000005.1 coordinate 139,029, forward strand.
TCAAGTCTTTGCTGCGGCGGCCCCGGCTGATAAAGTCGCGGGCTGTTCATTTCCCGGGCCGGTCCTTTGCCGTTGACGGGAAATTAGCTTTGGATACCTCGACAATGCAACCTCGCGCGGCTTGCCCGCGCGCCGACGGACTTCGATATTCTGCCTCATGAAACTGGACTCAAAACTCTTTGACGGTATCCGGGTCAAGCCGGACAAGGAACGGGCCGAAGAGGGCCGTCATCCTGTCTGCGAGCATCCGGGCTGCAACCGGCCGGGCATGCACCGGGCGCCGAAAGGACGAGACCGGGAAGGCCAGTATTTCAATTTCTGCGTCGACCATGTCCGCGAATACAACAAGTCCTACAATTATTTCACCGGTATGGGCGACGACGACGTGCGCACCTACCAGAAAGACAGCCTGACCGGCCACCGGCCGACCTGGAAAATGGGTGTCAACAAGCAGGCGGCCGACGGGCCGGACGGCTACGATCCCCGCGCCGGTATGCGTGCAAATGCGCAACGGCGCGCGGATCAGGTGCGCCGTCCGCGGCAAAGAAAGCTACTAACGCTTGAAAAACGCTCCCTGGATGTGCTCAATCTCCCCTACACGGCCCGTGGCGCGGAGATCAAAGCGCGCTATAAGGAGCTGGTAAAGCTGAACCATCCGGATGCCAATGGCGGTGACAGGTCTTCCGAAGACCGCCTGCGGGAAATCATTCAGGCCTATAACGTCCTGAAAAAAGCCGGTTTCCTTTAAGCCTGCAGCCCTGCCGGCTTTCCCCAATTGACCCTTCCCGGCTCCCGGGACAGCGGAGGACTGATGACTGAGACGACGACTGCGGCCATGGCCATGCCGGACACTGAAGTTTCTGTAGAAGAGGTTTTCGGCTTCAAGTCCGACCTCAAGGTGCCGGCATTCTCCGCCCCGTCCGAGCATGTGCCCGAGCGCGATGAGGATTATCTGTTCGACCGGGCGACCACGCTCGCGATCCTGGCAGGCTTTGCCCATAACCGCCGCGTGATGGTGACCGGCTATCACGGCACGGGCAAATCGACGCATATCGAGCAGGTCGCCGCGCGTCTCAACTGGCCCTGTATCCGCGTCAACCTGGACAGCCACATCTCCCGTATTGACCTCGTCGGCAAGGACGCGATCGTCATCCGCGACGGCCAGCAGGTCACCGAATTCAAGGACGGCATCCTGCCCTGGGCCTACCAGCACAACGTCGCGCTGGTGTTCGACGAATATGACGCCGGCCGCCCGGACGTGATGTTCGTGATCCAGCGGATTCTGGAATCTTCCGGCCGCCTGACCCTGCTCGACCAGAGCCGCGTCATCCGTCCGCACGCCGCCTTCCGCCTGTTCGCGACTGCCAACACGGTCGGCCTCGGCGACACGTCCGGTCTTTATCACGGCACCCAGCAGATCAACCAGGCCCAGATGGACCGCTGGTCGATCGTCACGACGCTGAACTACCTGCCGCATGACAACGAGGTCGATATCGTCCTGTCGAAGGCCAAGCATTTCCAGACGGACGAGGGCCGCAACACCGTTTCCAAGATGGTGCGTCTCGCTGACATGACCCGGAATGCCTTCATCAACGGCGACCTGTCGACCGTGATGAGCCCGCGGACCGTGATCACCTGGGCGGAAAACGCGGAAATCTTCGGCGATGTCGGCTTTGCCTTCCGCCTGACCTTCCTCAACAAGTGCGACGACATGGAACAGTCCCTGGTGGCGGAATTCTACCAGCGCTGCTTCGGCGAAGATCTGCCGGAATCCTCCGTCAACGTCGTCATGAGCTGAGGTCTGCATGGCACCGCGTCCGGGTCACAACACGCTTCCGGGCAACAAGCCCGCGCCGAGCACCGAACCGTTCAAGCAGTCGGTGAGTGGCACTATGCGGGCGATTTCCGGCGAGCCGGAGCTGGAGGTCATCTTCTCCGGTGACCGGCCCGGCATTTCCGGAATGTCGGCGCGCCTGCCCGAACCACCGCGCAAGGTGAACGCGCGCGACATCGCGGTCACGCGCGGCCTGTCGGATTCCATGGCCCTGCGCATCGCCTGCCACGACAAGGCCGTGCATGCCAAGAACATGCCGCAAGGCCCGGATGCTCGTGCGATTTTCGAGGCGGTCGAGCAGGCCCGTTGCGAGGCCGTCGGCGCCCGGCGCATGAAGGGTGTGGCCGAAAACCTTGCCACCATGCTCGACGACAAGTTCCGAAAGTCCGGCGCGCCGGACATTTCCAGCCGCGAGGAAGCCCCGCTCCAGGATGCCCTGTCGCTGATGGTGCGTGAGCGCCTGACCGGTGCCAAGCCGCCAGAAAGCGCGACAAAGCTGGTCGACATGTGGCGCGGCTGGATCGAGGACAAGGCCGGCTCCGATCTCGACCGGCTGGAAGCCGAAGTCGAGGATCAGAACACCTTCGCCTCGCGCCTGCGAGACGTCCTGAAATCCCTCGACATGGCCGATGAGCTCGGCGATCACGACGAGGACATGGACCCCGACCAGAACGAGGACGAGGGCAACAACGACGAGGCGGAAGCCGGCGACGACAGCGAAGAGGACAGCGGCGAGCAGGAAGCCTCGCCGCAGGAAATGGAGCTCTCCGGCGAGGAACAGGACTCAGGCGATACGGAAGCCGCCGAGGCCGACATGGAGGACTTCGCCGACCAGGACATGGCGGAGGACACCGAGGAGCCGGGCGAAAGCAACCGGCCCGATACGCCCTTCTCCAACCGTCCGGAAAGCGACTACCGCGTCTTCACGCACCAGTTCGACGAGACGGTGACGGCCGAGGAACTTTGCGACACCGCCGAACTGGACCGGCTGCGCGGTTTCCTGGACAAGCAGCTGACCCATTTGCAGGGGGCTGTCGCCCGCCTTGCCAACCGCCTGCAGCGCAAGCTGATGGCGCAGCAGAACCGCGCTTGGGACTTCGATCTCGAGGAAGGGCTGCTCGACACGGCGCGCCTGACCCGCGCGGTCACCGATCCGATGTCGCCGCTTGCCTTCAAGCAGGAGCGCGACACCAATTTCCGCGACACGGTGGTCACGCTGCTTCTGGACAATTCCGGCTCCATGCGCGGAAGGCCGATCACGGTCGCCGCCACCTGCGCCGATATTCTGGCGCGCACATTGGAGCGTTGCGGCGTCAAGGTCGAGATCCTCGGCTTCACGACCAAGGCCTGGAAGGGCGGCCAGTCGCGCGAGAGCTGGATCGGGGCCGGCAAGCCGCCGACACCGGGCCGGCTGAACGACCTGCGTCACATCATCTACAAGTCCGCGGACGCGCCCTGGCGGCGGGCCCGGCGCAATCTCGGCCTGATGATGCGCGAGGGGCTGCTGAAAGAGAATATCGACGGCGAAGCGCTGCTGTGGGCCCATGACCGCCTGTTGGCGCGGCCGGAACAGCGCCGCATCCTGATGATGATCTCAGACGGCGCACCGGTGGACGACACCACGCTGTCGGTCAACCCGGGCAACTATCTGGAGCGGCATCTGCGCTACGTCATCGAGGAAATCGAGACCCGGTCTCCGGTCGAACTGATCGCCATCGGCATCGGTCACGACGTCACCCGCTATTATCGCCGCGCCGTCACCATTGTCGATGCGGAGGAACTGGCGGGCGCCATGACAGACCAGCTGGCAAACCTCTTCGATGACGAGGTCAGCGACGCCTTTTCCACACGCGCCGGACGGCGCCGGGGCGGTCGCCGCTAGGCGGCCGGAGCCCAGTCATGACGGCACCAGGGTCCCGCTCCGGTTTCAGCAACTGGCTGCTCGCAGCCGGTGGGGCGGCTCTGATGTCATGTCTCATCCTGCCGGCGGTAGCCCTGGAGCTGCTCGCGGAGGGCGAGGCCGTCAGGACCCGGACCAAGCCGATCGAGACCTTTCATATCGGCCAGGACGAAACCCGCTTTGGCAAGCTCACCTTTCTGGGAGGTCTGGAAATCCTGGCCTCCGACCGCAAGGTCGGCGGTCTCTCCGGACTGATCTCCCTCGACCGCGGCGAAGGCATTCTTGCGGTGACCGACAATGGGCACTGGGTCGTCGGTCGGGTTGAACAGACCGCTGACGGAAAACCGCTTGATCTCTCTGATGTGCGGTTCGCGCCGCTTCTGGGCGCAGACGGCAAGACGCTCAACGCCCGCTGGGGACATGATACGGAAGCGCTGACGCTGGACGGCTCCGGCCTTTATGTCACTGCCGAGACCCGCAACGCCGTCTACCATTATCCCTGGCCGCTCACGACCGGGCACGAACGGATGATCGGCGAGGTCGCCCTGCCGGAGGATATCCGCGCCCTGCCGCGCAATGCCGGGCTGGAATCCCTGGCGGCGGCGCCTGAAGACAGTCCTTTTTCGGGCAATCTGATCGCCATCGCCGAATCCGCCCCAAGCGATCTGCACGACCTCACGGGCTTTGTTCTTGGTCCGGGCGGAACCGAGCGCTTCACGCTCCGCCGTCACGACCGCTTCGATGCGACGGACGCGGCGTTCCTGCCGAACGGTGATCTGCTGGTGATGGAGCGGCGGTTCAATCTGCGCGACCTGATCGGCATGCGCCTGCGCCGCATTTCTGCGGCGGAGCTCAAGGCCGATGCCCTCATCGAGGGCGAGCTGTTGCTGGAAGCCGATTTCAACACCCAGATCGACAACATGGAAGGGCTCGCCGTGCACCAGAGCGAAACAGGCGACACTATCCTGACACTCGTCTCCGACGACAACCGCTCGATCCTTCAGCGGACGCTGTTCTTGAGGTTTAGGCTGGAGGAGTGAGGCGAGGCGCTGAAGCCAAGCTTGGTTTTGCCTGAAAACTTGATTTCGTCTTCCCGGACGCAGCGTAGCGAAGATCCGGGACCGGGGAGGCACGGGCCTCTCGGTTGCTGTTCATTTACAGAAACAAGACTTCGGGCTCCCCGATCCCGGCTCAGCGCTGACGCTTGGCCGGGATGATGACGGATAGGTTTTGGACAATTTCTGGTGCGCCTCAGGCGGTCCGGCTGTCCGGGTTTGCCTGAAACAGGCCCAGCACGATCCGGTAGGGGGCGAGCAGGGCGATCGCGACCAGCATCTTCACCAGGAAGTCGCCGACGGCGAGGGAGACCCAGAGAAGCACCTCGGTGTCCTGGGCCATGCCCAGGAACGGCACCGGGAAGGCGAGCGAGCCGTCTTTCATGCCGAACAGGCCGTCTATGAAGGCGAAGCTTGCCGAGAAGGCGATGCCGAAGAACAGGATGGTGTCGATCACCGAACCGATCAGGGACGAGGTGATCGGGGCTTTCCACCAGGTCTGGCGGCGCAGGCGGTCGAAAATGGTCACGTCCAGCAACTGGGCGACCAGAAAGGCCGTGCCGGAAGCGATCAGGATGCGCGGGGTGGTGAAGGCCTCGTTGAAGGACCAGAAAATCATCGGCACGACAATCGCGACCACAAAACCGCTGATGACCACCTTGCGCGCAGCATTCGGACCGAAGCGGCGATTGGTCAGGTCGGTGACCAGGAAGGCGATCGGATAGGTGAACGCGCCCCAGGTCAGCGTGTCGGCCAGGTTGACGCCGCCGATGACGTGCTGGACCGGAAACTGAACGAGGAAATTCGAGGCCGCAACGACAATCGCCATCGCGAAGATCGCGATGGCGAAATTGGCCACGGAAAAGCTCCGGGTGTCTGTCATGTCCTGACCCTTTAAGGGTTAAGCGGCAGCGGCTTCAGCCTGCTTGCGCTTGACGCTGACCTTGATCTTGCGGGCAGCGTCGGACAGCTGGTCGTCGCTTGCCTTCATCAGGTAGGCGTCCAGGCCGCCACGGTGCTCGACGGAGCGCAGGGCGTGGGCGCTGACTTTCAGCTTGAAGGTCTCGCCCAGCGTGTCGCTGATCAGCGAAACGTTGCACAGGTTCGGCAGGAACCGGCGGCGGGATCTGTTGTTCGCGTGAGAGACGTTGTTGCCCGTCATCACATCTTTGCCGGAGAGTTCGCAACGGCGTGCCATGATATCACCTTTTGTTTTCGCGGCTGGGCCGTTACAGGAACCCAGCAAGTCCAAACCGGAACCGGCGCGGACCTGAGGCCCGGCGACATCGTCTCCGGCATTTCTCGGAAAAAGTTGCCCCGCTATAATGGCACCGCGCGCCAACGTCAAGACAGATCCGCCGCTTTGCCGCGATTCTGTGTTTTAATTCGCAAAACTGCCGATTGTTAACCAGTGGGTTACCATAATTTAGAATGATTGATGTCGTTCTGCGACAGGGATTCATGCTAAGGTTTCCGGCACGGAACACTGTGAGCGCGGGGGCGCAATTCGCTGCCTTTCAGGCAGGGCGGAGGTTTTGAAAGTGTTTGGTTTGACGTCTCTCGGGCGCCTTGTCGCCTTGCCAATGCTTGCCGCAGCACTGCTGGTCACTCCGGCGGAAGCCAAAAAGAGCAGCGTCGGCGGCCTTTACAGCATCTCGATCGCCGGCTTCAAGGTCGGTCAGGGCACCCTCTCCCTGGTGATGCAGGGCAATGCTTATTCCGCCAAGGTCGGGCTGGAACCGGCCGGCATCGGCACCCTCTTCTCCACTGGCAAGGGCGGCGCGGAAGCGTCCGGCTGGCTGGTCGGCTCCCGGGTGGTGCCGTCCAAGTACCGCATGGCCTCTCATGCCGCCAATCTCGATTTCTATGTCAATCTGAGTCAGGGCTCGGGCAATATCCGCTCAGCTGAAGTCGCGCCCCAGTTCAAGCCCAACAAGGAACGGATCAAGATCACGAGCCGGCATACCCGCAACGCGATCGATCCGCTCAGCGCGGCCCTGATGCCGGTCGGCCGCGCCAAGGACAGCCTGGGCCCCAAGGCCTGTTCGCGCAAACTGCCGGTGTTTGACGGTTGGACCCGGTTCGACATCAAACTGAGCTACCAGGGCACCAAGGAAGTCTCCGGCCACGGCTATGACGGTCCGGTGGTTGTCTGCAAGGCGCGCTGGGTTCCGGTCGCCGGGCACCGCCCGTCCAAGGAATCGGTCAAATACATGGCCCGGGCCAATATGGAAGTGTGGATCGCGCCGTTGGGCCGGGACAATGTCCTCATTCCCTACCGGATTTCGATCGATACCAAGAACGGCCGCCTTGTGGTCGAGGCCACCAAACTCAATATCAGCGGCGCGGGCAGCGACAGCGCGTCAGCGGATTGAGATTTTGACGCGAAAAGGCGCGATCATTATCGCTGCGGCGCAGATGGCGAGACTTGCGCCCACTTGCGTCTCTTGTTACAGCCCTCCACGTATGCATCCAGGCATCTGTATGCCTCTTGACAGAATTTCCGGGGCCGCCGCCATTCGCGAGGCGGCGCCGGCTTGTTTCAGGTAACCGAGTACATGCACAGCTATTTGGACTTCGAAAAGCCCGTTGCGGATATTGAAGGCAAGATCCAGGAATTGCGGGCGCTGGCCGGCGAGGACGGGGAAGCCGTCAATGTGGACGGCGAGATCGACCGGCTGAAGGCAAAGTCCTCGCAGACCCTGCAGGATCTCTACACCAAGCTGACGCCCTGGCAGAAGACACTGGTGGCACGTCATCCGGACCGGCCGCACGCGGTCGCGTATATTTCCGGCCTGATCGAGGATTTCACGCCGTTGGCTGGCGACCGCAAATTTGCCGAGGACGCCGCGCTGATCGCCGGCATCGGACGGTTCCGCGGCCAGTCGGTGGCCGTGCTCGCCCAGGAAAAGGGCCATGACACGGAAACTCGCCTCAAGCACAATTTCGGCATGGTCCGGCCGGAAGGTTACCGCAAGGCCGTGCGCATCATGGAGATGGCGGAACGCTTCGGCCTGCCCCTGATCAGCTTTGTCGATACGTCCGGTGCCTATCCGGGCCGCGGCGCGGAAGAGCGCGGCCAGTCGGAAGCAATCGCCCGCTCCACCGATGTTGGCCTCGGGCTCGGCACGCCGTCCGTCGCCGTTGTGATCGGCGAAGGCGGCTCTGGCGGCGCCATCGCAATCGCGACCGCCAACAAGGTCCTGATGATGGAACATGCCATCTATTCGGTGATTTCGCCGGAAGGCGCCGCGTCGATCCTGTGGCGCGACAGCGCCAAGGCGCAGGATGCGGCAACCGCCCTGAAGATCACTGCCCAGGACCTGAAGCAGCTCGGCGTGATCGACGGCATCATCGATGAGCCGATCGGTGGCGCGCACCGCGCGCGCGAGATCGTCATCGACAATGCCGGCAAGGAAATCGAAAACGCCTTGAAGGGTCTCGTCGGCCTGTCGCCGGACGAGATCCGCAAGCAGCGCCGCGATAAATTCATCGCAATCGGCCGGTCGCTGAGCTGATATCGGTCGAACTTGAAGAAAATTCGGTCCAATTCCGGCGAGGGCTGCCCTGGGGCGGCCCTTTTGCCATTCTGTGGCCAGAATTTGCCGTCATTCAGGCGAAGGTGGGATGGCTTTGAGGTCCGGGCTGGATATTTTTTGTTCCTATCACCAGAATGTGGGTCGCAGGGGCAATCCGGGTTCAGTAACTTATCGTCAACCATCACCCCCTAGCCTTGCCCGCGGGGGCGTAGACTTGGAAAATCCAGGCAGGGACGCCGGAAATGCTCCGGAACCGCGCCGGATTTCGTTCAGTTCGGGATAGTAGCATGGTCTTTGGGCGTCTCTTTGCCTCGCCAACAGTCCGTATGCGGAACCTGCCGCGCGGCCGCTCCACCGTTCGTATCGGCGCGGCCCTGCTCGTGGCGGGGTTTCTGGCAGGCTGTCAGGGCGACGAATTCAGCGCGAGCCCCAACAAAGCCAATCTGCCGGTCAGCGCGTCGCTCAAGCGCAAGATGAGCGATCTGAACATGAGCCTGACCTCGCCGATCATGATCCGGATCTTCAAGGAAGATTCCAAGCTTGAAGTCTGGAAACAGGCCAAGGACGGCAAGTTCAAGCTTCTGGAAGATTACGAGATCTGCAAATGGTCGGGCAAGCTGGGTCCGAAATTCAAGGAAGGCGACCGGCAGGCACCCGAGGGTTTCTATGAAATCACGCCGGCGCTGATGAACCCGAACTCGAGCTATCATCTGGCCTTTAATCTCGGCTATCCGAACACCTATGACCGCGCCCATGGCCGGACCGGCTCGCATCTGATGGTACATGGCGCCTGTTCCTCGCGCGGCTGCTATGCCATGACCGACGAACAGGTCCAGGACATCTATTCGCTGGCGCGCGACAGCTTCAAGGGCGGCCAGCGATCGTTCCAGGTCCAGGCCTTTCCGTTCCAGATGACGCCTGAAAACATGGCGCGGCACCGCAACAGCCCGCATTTGGAATACTGGCAGATGCTGAAAACCGGCTACGACCATTTCGAGGTCACCAAGACGCCGCCGAACATTTCGGTTTGCGAGAAGAAATACGTCTTCGACGCCGTGCCGCTGGTGGAAGGCGTGCCTTTCCGCGCCAGCGGCAAATGCCCCGATTATCAGGTCAATCCGCGGATCGCTTCCGTGATCGCGGCCAAGCAGAAACGGGACAACGAAAAATACCAGCAGCTTGCAAGCCGTCTCGACGCCCGCGAAGAGCGCCAGAAACGCTGGGACGAGCGTTCCAACGCCCTGGCCGAGGTGCTCGGCGGCGGCGAGGAAGAGACCCCCGCCACGGAAACCGCGACCGCCGCGGCGGCCCCGGCAGCACCTGAAGCCCCCGTGGAACAGCCGCAGCAGACGGCGGATGCTGCGCCAGGAGCCATCAAGCGGCCCGGAGCCGCAGTCGAGAATGCCTATGCGGCGCAAGAGCAGTCGGGTGGCGGCAGCTCCGTCGGCAGTTTCTTCAAGCGCTGGGTGCCGTTCGGCGCCAAGGCCTCGGATGAAGGCGCCGGCGTCGGCCCGATCGCCACCGAAGCGGTGCCCGCGGCCAAGCCGGAATAGGGGCTGGTTTCCGAAGCCTATTTGCCTTGAGTGTCACCCCGGACAAGCGCAGCGCAGATCCGGGGGCTCCTCGCTGACCCGCTTGCTGAAGCAGCAGGTGTTTGGACTGGCCACCTCAGCATCCCCAACAGATTCTCTGCAAACGAGTGGGCCCCGGGTCTTGCTTCGCGCACCTGGGGTGACACCTGTTCATGCGGTGAGGTCGAAACCCTATTTCGGCATCAGCGCCCAATAATCGAAATCGAGCAGCACTTCCGGCAGGTAGTTGTGTTCGTGGTCGAGGCCGGGGAAATCGTGGCAGGGCCGGTCCTTGGTAGCGACCAGGCGCAGGCGCAGGGCGCCGACATCGGAGCGGCCGTCGATATCGGCCTTGTCCAGGACCTCCGACCAGGCATAAACCGTGTTGCCGGCGGCGAGCGGCGCGACATGACGGCCGGCATTGATACCGGCAATGTGGAAGGCGTTGGCGAGGCCGTTGAAGGACAGCGCCCTTGCAATCGAAATGACGTGACCGCCATAGACCAGCCGGTGGCCGAAGCGGTTATGGGCTTCGGTGTGGTGGTTGAAATGGACCTTGGCGGTGTTCTGGTAAAGCCGGGTCGCCAGCTGGTGCTCGGCTTCCTCAACGGTCATGCCGTCGACATGATCGATCTTCTCGCCGATTTCATAATCGGCGAAGCGATATTCGGAACCGGCCAGGTCATTGTCCCAGTTGGCGGTGTCGAGCAGCGGCACGGCCATGCCGAGCGACTGCGGGTCGAGGGCCGCGGGCAGTTCAGGAATGACTGGCTCCGGCGCGGCATTGGCGACGATCCGCTTGTTGACCATCACCCAGCGCACATAGTCCAGCACCTCGGTGCCGTTCTGGGTGTAGCCCGTCGAGCGCACATAGACGACGCCGGTGCGGCCGTTGGAATTCTCCTTCAGGCCGATCACTTCGGAAACGGTCGAGATCGTGTCTCCGGGAAAGACCGGTGCGAGAAAACGCCCGCCGGCATAACCCAGATTGGCGACGGCATTCAGCGAGATATCCGGCACGGTCTTACCGAAGACGATGTGGAAGGTCAGGAGATCGTCGACCGGCGCGTGGGAATAGCCGAGCGCGCGGGCAAAGGCATCGGAGGACTGCACGGCGAAGCGGGAGCCGTAGAGCGCAGTGTAAAGGGCCTGGTCGCCGCTGGTCACCGTGCGCGGCGTCGCGTGCCGGATCACCTGGCCGACTTTGAAATCCTCGAAATAATTGCCGCGATTGGTCTTGCTCACCGATGCCTCCCCGGGTCGTGTTTGTAGGAATTAAGCCTATCGCAGTGCACACAGGCAAGTGAGACGTTTTGACGATGGGGAGAAAAACTCAATAGCTGGTCCGAAGATCCCCTCCATCGTCATCCCGGTCAAGCGCAGCGCGAACCGGGACCGGGGAGCCAATGACCTGTCATCGACCACCTCGGCTCGCCGATCCCGGATCTTCGCTTGCGCTTCGTCCGGGATGACGACGGAGGAGGGAGAAGATGACGAGGGAGGGGGAGAAAGGAAAAAGCCCGGGACATGCCCGGGCTTTTCTCGTTGCGATTGTCTAAGGCTGCCGTCAGTTGACGGCCGGCGTGTTGGCCATTTCGTTGCCGGACTGGGAATATTCGACCATCGAGCCGGCATAGAGCTTGGCGTCTTTCACACCGGCGAGTTCGGAGACCGCGAACCAGTGGCTGGCGGCCCAGTGACCGGTGTTGCAGAAGGAGACCGTCGGCTTGCCGTCCTCGACGCCGAGAGACGTCTTGAGCGCGTCCGCATCAATAGCCGTCGACATCGCCGGGGAGCCGTCCTTGAAGAAGGCGGTATAGGCGTAGTTGATCGCGCTCGGCAGGGTGCCAGGGCGGGCGGCGGCTTCGTGCGCTTCCTTGCCGGTGTAGAACTCTGCCGGACGGGCATCCACGAGCAGGGCATTGGCTTCGCCTGCCACAACGGCGGCGATGTCGGCGGTGGTCGCCAGCCAGGTGGTGTCGAGGGTCAGGTCGAGTTCGCTCGGAAAGGCGGATTCCGTCGCCGTGCTCACCGGCAGGCCGGCCGCCTTCCAGGCGGAGAGACCGCCATTGAGGATCGAAAGGTCTTCAAAGCCAGTGGATTTGAGGGTCCAGTAAACGCGCGCGGCAGACCCGAAATCGGTATCGGTCTTGCCTTCTGACAGGATAACGATCGGCACGTCCTGTTCCAGGCCGAGCTCTTCCAACTCGGCTTCCAGCTTCTCGATGTCGAAGAGGGCGCCCGGGTTCTGGTCCGGGCCGCGGAACATGCGATAGGGGGCAAACAGTGCCCCTTCCGCATGACCGTCCTCGTAGCCGGCATTGCGAATGTCGAGCAGGATCGGCATCTCGCTGTCGAGCGCGGCGGCAAGCGTCTCCGCGTCCACCAGCGGACCGAACGTGTCGGCAGCGGCAGACGTGGCAAGGCCGGTTGCCAGGGCAATGGCGAGAGCGAAGCGTTTCATCGTGTCGGTTTCCTGCTTGGACGATTGCTAAAAGAACGCAATCCGCCTGTCACGGTATTGAGCCGAATTCTAGTTTGTTCCCGCTGCGGCAACAGGGATGGCATTTCAAAGTTGGTGGGTGGTTTGACAAATTGATCCAAGCAACCGGCTGTTCTTGGCAATGGGATTGCGGCAGGGGAATTGAGCCCATTGTTGGACACCCGTGTCTTGCCGGAATATGGAGGTCATGGAATAAGTTGGTTATCTATATTTTGAGGTTTGTTTCAGGCGGAAATGATGGGTGTCAATACGGGCAAAACAGTATGGAATTATTTCGTTACCTGCTTGTGGGAAAAGCACTTCGACTCGAAAGGGCGGGCGAGCCGTCGTGAATTCTGGTCGTTCTTTTTGTGCGTGTCAGTTCTGATCCTACTGGTTCTGCTGATATGTTTTGTTGAGCTAGTTTCAGGCTATACTTGGAACGTTCGGGATGAACACGAACTTCCTATCATTTCTATGGTCCTAGGTGGTGTTGTGAGCATCGGGACTACATCTGCCTCGAAAAATGTTGCAATCCGGAGATTGCATGATTGGAACAAATCGTCGAAATACATGTTCCTTTGTTTACTTCCATATTTAGGTTTCCTTCTGCTGCCCCTCTTGCCACCACTTTTAGGAAGTGGAAATGTCATTGGTGTTCTGGTGTTTTTTGGAACGATTACCGTGTTAAGTTTTGCTGTTTTTGCGTTTCTAATGAGTGTTGCTCCGACAAAAGGCCCTAATAAATATGGCCCGCCGACTGATGATGAACAAAGTTCGTCCGGTCTGATTGGCGTCTTCGAATAAATTCTGAAATCCGAGATACTTGCTATCTTCTAAGGGCGCGGGTTTGGGAATCTTCCCAAAAGAAAAAGCCCGGGGCGCTGCCCCGGGCTTCTGTTCATTTCGGCAAGTCCTGAGACTTACGCGCTTTCCTTGTTGGCCGCGCGTTCGGCGCGCTTGCGGGCATGCGGATCCAGTTCTGCCTTGCGAAGCCGGATGGAGCTCGGGGTCACTTCGACCAGCTCGTCGTCGGCAATGTAGGAGAGCGCGGCTTCCAGGGTCAGCTTCTTCGGCGTGGTCAGCTTGACCGCGTCGTCCTTGCCGGCGGAGCGGATGTTGGTCAGCTGCTTGCCCTTCAGGACGTTGACTTCCAGGTCGTTGCCGCGGGTGTGCTCGCCGATGATCATGCCCGGATAGACCTTGGTGCCCGGGTCGATCATCATCGGACCGCGGTCTTCCAGGTTGAACAGGGCATAGGCAACGGCTTCGCCGGTGCCGTTGCTGAGGAGCACGCCGGTGTGGCGGCCCTGGATCGGGCCCTTGTAGGGCTCGTAGCCGTGGAACAGGCGGTTGAAGATTGCGGTGCCGCGCGTGTCGGACATCAGCTCGGCCTGGTAGCCGATCAGGCCGCGGGTCGGGGCATGGAAGACCAGCCGGGTGCGGTCGCCGCCAGAGGGTTTCATCTCCAGGAGATCGGCCTTGCGTTCCTGCAGTTTTTGAACGACCACGCCGGAATGTTCCTCATCGACGTCGATGATGACTTCCTCGATCGGCTCCAGACGGTTGCCGGCCTCGTCATACTGGAAGACGACGCGCGGACGGCCGACGCCGAGCTCGAAGCCTTCACGGCGCATGTTTTCGATCAGGATCGCCAGCAGCAATTCGCCGCGGCCGGCGACGACAAAGGCGTCCGGCTCGTCGGTTTCTTCCACTTTCAGGGCAACGTTGCCCTCGGCTTCCTTCATCAGACGCTCGCGGATGACGCGGGACTGGACCTTGGAGCCTTCGGTGCCGGCAAGCGGGCTGTCATTGACGCGGAAGGTCATGGACAGGGTCGGCGGATCGATCGGCTGGGCCTGCAGCGGCTCGGTGATGGCCGGCGAGCACAGTGTGTCGGCAACGGTCGCCTTGGTCATGCCGGCAATCGCGACGATATCGCCGGATTCGCCTTTTTCAATCGGCTGACGTTCCAGGCCACGGAAGGCGAGGATCTTCGAGACACGGCCGTTTTCAACAACGGCACCGTCGCGGTTGAGGGCTTTCAGCGGCATGTTCGGCAGAGCAGTGCCGGAAACGACGCGGCCGGTCAGGATGCGGCCCAGGAACGGATCGGATTCAATGGTGGTTGCCAGCATCTTGAACTCGCCCGGTTCAGCTTGCGGCGGAGACACCTTGTCGACGACCATGTCGAACAGCGGATCCATGCCTGCCTGCGGTCCATCCGGCTCCAGCGCCATCCATTCCTGCTTGGCGGAACCGTAGAGCACCGGGAAGTCCAGCTGGTCTTCATTGGCGTCCAGGGCGGCAAACAGATCGAAGACCTCGTCGAGCACTTCGTCGGCGCGCTGTTCCGGTTTGTCGATCTTGTTGATGGCGACGATCGGCTTGAGGCCGAGCTTCAGCGCCTTGCCAAGCACGAACTTGGTCTGCGGCATCGGGCCTTCGGCGGCGTCGACCAGCAGGATCACGCCATCTACCATGTGCAGGATACGCTCGACCTCGCCGCCGAAATCGGCGTGGCCCGGGGTGTCGACGATGTTGATGCGGGTGTCTTTCCAGACCAGCGAGGTGACTTTCGCCAAGATGGTGATGCCGCGTTCACGTTCGATGTCATTGGAGTCCATCATGCGCTCTTCGGTGCGCTGATTGTCGCGGAACGCGCCGGACTGCTTCAAAAGAACGTCAATGAGGGTGGTTTTGCCATGGTCAACGTGTGCGATAATGGCAATATTACGAAGGTTCATGAGTGGCTCCAAAAGACAGAACGGGCCCTTTTCGGACCCGGACATGTCTGGATGTTGATTGGCTCAGGATCGGCAGCCCTGCCGATTTTGGCGCCTTTATACGTGGCGCGGGGGAATTGTGCAATGCAGTGTCACTTCAGCGGATTGACAGCGCATCCAGGCTTCACATATTCGTAAGGTAACCTTATTAAAAAAGGGGCGGTGATGGGCCTACCTTCTCCGAATGTCGGCGTGACAATGCTGGTCGTGGATCTGGCACGGTTGCTCCGGCGGCGCTTCGATGCGGAACTGGCCAGGGTCGACACGGGCCTGACCGCCGGCGAGGCGCGCACGCTGTTTTATGTCTGGCGCAACCCCGGCGAACGCCAAGCCATGCTGGCCGACCGGATGTATGTCGAGCCGATGACCCTAGTGGGTTACCTGGACACGCTGGAAAAGGCCGGTCTGATCCGGCGCTGCCCGGACCCGAACGACAAGCGCGCCAAGCTGATCGAGCTTTTGCCCGATGCCAATCCCCTGCTGGAGCGGATCGGTGAAGCCCTTCAGAAGGTGCGCTCCAAGGCCCTCGAGGAGGTCGCGCCCGAGGACCGGAAGACACTGGAAGCCCTTTTACAGACCATGAAGGACAGCCTGCTGCAGGAGGCGTCCAGGGAAAAACAGAAATGACCGCCGACAGCTCGATCATGAGCGCAAGACGCACATCGCTTCTGGGGGCCGGGCTTGTTGCCATCGGCCCCATTTCGATGGCGCTCTATACACCGGCCATGCCGGCCCTGGTGGAAGCGTTTGGGACGAGCGACAGCGCAGTCAAGCTGACCCTGACGGCCTATTTCGCAGGGTTCGCGGTCACGCAGCTGATTTGCGGTCCGCTGACGGACGCCTTCGGCCGGAAGCCGGTGACCCTCGCCTTCCTGACGCTCTATCTCGTTTCCAGTATTCTTGCGACCTTTGCGCCGACGGTGGAATTCATGGTGTTCGCCCGGGCACTTCAGGGGATCGGCGCGGCGGTCGGCATCGCTGTCGCCCGGGCCATCGTCCGGGACCAGTTCACCGGACAGGAGTCGGCGCGGATCATGAACACCGTCGCCATGATGCTGGCGCTCGGGCCGGCGGTGTCTCCGACCATCGGCGGCTTCGTGCTGGAGCTGTTTGGCTGGCAGGAAGTGTTCTGGTGCATGGTCATTTACGGCGGCCTTCTGATGGTCGCGGTTGCCTTTTTCCAGGTGGAAACCAATCCGAGCCCGGGAACCCATCATCTGAAGCCGGCGCAGCTGGCGCGCAACTACACGACGCTGCTCAAGGATCCGCGCTTTCTTGGGCCCAGCCTGCTGATCGGCTTCGGCCTTGGCAATCTCTATGCTCTGGCCACCGTCCTGCCGTTTGTCCTGATCTACGAGGTCGGCCTGTCGCCGTCCGAATTCGGCCTGACCATGATCATCCAGTCCGGTTCGTTCATTTCCGGCACCGTCTTGACCGGTCGGTTGTTGAGACGGTTTGAGGCCCGCCGGCTGGTGCCCTATGGCATGGCAATCTGGGTGGTTGCCTCGGCGCTGATGTGCCTGCTGACGCTGACCCAGCAGCCGACTATCCTGACAGTGATGGGGCCGGTGGCGCTGTTCGTGTTCGGGCTCGCCCTGGTGCTGCCCGCGAGCTTCACGGAATCAATGGCGCCGTTTCCGCACATTGCCGGGGCGGCGTCTTCCATGGTCGGGTTTCTGCAGTTCGGCGGCGGTATTGTCGCCAGCCTGATCATCGCGGCTCTGCACGACCCGGTCCTGGGTCTGGCGGTGGTGCTGCCGGCCATGCCGATTGCCGGTATAGTCCTCAATCAGATCTGCAAGAGCCAGGCGCTGCACATGGCAGCTGCCGAGTAGCCGAGAAACAAGCCCCTTCATCGTCATCCCTGACGCAGCGAAGCGAAGATCCGGGACCGGAGAGCCACGGGCCAGATGGTGTTAGCGCCTTGCTGGCGGCGCTTGTGCCTCCCCGGTCCCGGCTCGCGCTGCGCTTGGCCGGGAAGACGAAGGTGGGGTGTTTCGAGAAACAAGCGGGCCGGTTTCCCGGCCCGCCATTGCACGTGGTCTGTTACCCCCGGCGTACCGGATCCAGCGTGACCTTGTGCAGCTCCTGGTCGTCGCGGTCCATCAGGCGCACTGTCAGCTGTTCGGACTGGCCGTCAATGTCGACCAGGCCGAAGAACTGCAGGCCCATGGACGGCGGCAGGTTGGCGCCCTGCTCGGCGGTCGGGGCCTTCACGTATTTCACTTCGGGGCCGAAGGTCCTATCGAGATCGTTCGGACCGAAGGTGCCGGCATGGATCGGGCCGGAAACGAATTCCCAGAACGGCTTGAAGTCCTGGAACTGGGCCTTGTCCGGATTGTAGTAGTGCGCGGCGGTGTAGTGCACATCGGCGGTCAGCCAGACAATGTTGTCGATGTCCGCGGTCTTGATGAAGCGCAGCAGATCGGCGAATTCCAGTTCGCGGCCCTTCGGCGCGCCATGATCGCCATTGGCAATAGCCTCGGCGCCTGCCTGCTCTTTCCAGTTGTCCCAGACGATCAGGCCGATCGGCATGTCGCAGGCGATCACCTTCCAGGTGGCGTCGGAGTTCAGGAGCTCACGTTTCAGCCAGGCCAGCTGTTCCGCGCCGAGGATGCGGGCATCCGGCGTTAGGGTCTCTTCCATGGAAGCGCCGTTCGGGCCGCGATAGGAACGCAGGTCCAGGAAGAACACGTCCAGCAGCGGACCATAGGAGATCTTGCGGTAGACACGGCCTGGTTCTGACGGTGTGTAGCGGATCGGTGTCAGTTCGTGGAAGGCGCGGCCTGCGCGGGCCGCGAGCAGGTGGATGTTCTTTTCCGAATAACGGTCGTCGGAAACGAGATCCTTGGCGGATGACCAGTTGTTGACGACTTCATGATCGTCCCATTGGAAGAAGGTCGGCACTTCCGCGTTGAAGGCACGCAGATTTTCGTCCAGCAGGTTGTATTTCCACTGGCCGCGATATTCGTCCAGCGTCTCGGCAACCTTGGATTTTTCTTCCGTGAGAATGTTTTTCCAGATCGTGCCGTCCTTCAGTTCGACGCTCTCCTTCATAGGACCGTCGGCATAGATGGTGTCACCGGAATGGATGAAAAAATCCGGCTGGTGTTTGGCCATGGTGGCATAGGTCTTCATGCCACCCCGGTCGGTGTCGATGCCCCAGCCCTGGCCGGCGGTGTCGCCGGACCAGGCGAAGCGGACGTCGCGGCGCGAGGACGGCGCGGTGCGGAAACGGCCGGTCATCGGCTCGGAGATGGCGTTGACGTCGTTCAGATCGGCAAAGGCAACCCGGTAGAAGATTTCCTGGTCGGACGGCAGGTTTTCCAACAGGCGCTTGGCGGCGAAATCGCTCTCCGGCAGGGCATCGATCGGCGCCAGGCGGCGCGGCGTTTCAAACGAGCCGGTGGTATCGACCTCGACCAGCATTTTGGCCGGCCGGTCGGTGCGCGCCCAGATCATGCCGGACTGGGCGTCAACATCGCCCGACTGCAGGCCATGGGTGATTTCAGGGCGCGATGCGGCGCGGGAAATACCCGGCATTGCAAGCGGGGACGTGAGGGCGAGGCCAGTGGCCACCGACGATTTCAGAAAATTGCGGCGTGATACACGTGAAGACATTTTGAAAACTCCTGGCTGGGACCCGCAGGCGCGGGTCCTTGGCAAAAGACACAGGTGCGGTCATCCCGTGACATTGGAATGTCGGTTCCAAGACCGTTGTCCGAAATTTTCATGACGGTGCCGCTTGTGCGCCTTGACCCGCCGGGTCCGACACGCCAAACCGTGGATGTACCGTCAGAAGGACGCTTTCATGCCGACCCAAACATCCTATGACCTGCCGCGCTTCGATCGCACCAACGAGCGCCCGCATGTGATGGGCATTCTCAATGTCACACCGGATTCCTTTTCCGACGGCGGCAAACATGCGGTGGCTGAAACGGCCCTTGCGCACGCGCGGCAGATGATAGCCGAAGGCGCCGATATTCTCGATGTCGGCGGCGAAAGCACACGCCCCGGATCCGAACCGGTGCCACTGGACGTGGAATGGGCGCGGCTGGAACCGATCCTGGACGAGGTGATCGCCATGGGCACACCCGTTTCCATCGACACCTACAAGGCGGAGATTGCCCGTCGGGCCTGCGCCGCGGGAGCGGTGATCGTCAACGATGTCTGGGGCCTGCAGAAGGACCCGGCCATGGCCGATTGTGTCGCCGAGGCCGGCGTTCACGTGGTGATGATGCACAATCGGACCGGGGTCGATCCTGAGATCGACATCCTGGCCGATATCGACCGTTTCTTTGAGGCCTCCATGAAGCTTGCCGACAGGGCCGGCATTGCGAAAGACAAGCAGATTCTCGATCCGGGGTTCGGCTTCGGCAAGACCATTGATCAGAATTTCCGGATTCTGAACCGGTTCGACACGTTGGCCAAGCACGGTCTGCCGCTCTTGGCGGGTGCATCGCGCAAACGCATGATCGGCGCGGTCCTCAACGCGGAAATGGAAGACCGTCTTTTTGGCTCCATGGCGGTACATCTGACCGCCATGCTGAAGGGCGCGGCGATCGTTCGGGCCCATGACGTACGTCCGCATGTGCATTGCGCGCGTATGCTGGAGGCAACCCGGCTGGAACGGAACCCGACCTGAATGACCACTTCATCGACTGTGCCACAAGCACCGACACGCAGCGCGCCCACCCGGTGCGCCCTGGGGCTCGGCTCCAATCTTGGCGATCCGGAGGCGAACCTTGACGCTGCGGTTGCCAGGCTGGAGGAGACGGCAGGGATCACGCTGGTCGCGCGCTCGTCCAACTACCGCACGCCGCCCTGGGGGCCGGTGGAGCAGGACGATTTCATCAATATCTGCGTGGTTATCGACACCACCTTGAGCCCGCGAGAGCTGTTGCGGCGCTGCCTTGAAATCGAGAACGAGCTCGGCCGGGTGCGCGAGGTGCGCTGGGGTCCAAGGGTGATCGATGTCGATGTGCTGATCTGCGGCATGGCGACGATTGCCGAGCCGGATCTGGAAATTCCGCATCCGCGCATGGGCGAACGGGCCTTTGTCCTGATCCCCCTGGCCGAGATCTGGCCGGACGCGCCCCTGGCAGATGGCCGCACGGCCGCCGAGGCGCTTGAGACTTGTCCGGATCAGGACGGCGTGGTGCGTTTGTCGGACGAGTGACCGACCTCTTTGGAAGTCGAGTGTTTCGCAAGCGCGATGTATTCGGATTCCTTTAGGGAGCTTTCATCCTAACTTAAGAGTTACCGGTAAAAATCCGATGTGTTCAAGATCGGGGTTGCAATGCCTGAAGTTGCAGACAGAGTCTTCAGTTGCCTCAAAGCGAAAAAGATACTGTCAAAACGCGCAATGCGCTTCGCGTTTTTGTCAATATTGATCCCGAATGCAACCTATATCCTTCTAAGCTTCTTCTATTGTCCGTTTCGAACCTTTTTTGTGCTGCTGCTGTCACTCGTGTGCCTGTTGGGACTATTTGTGCCGCGGGCCGTGTTTTTCGTGCTGCTTTTGGCGGTCATGACCGTGGACGCCCTGGTCTTGATCTCGAATTTCTTCCAGATGCCCTTGCCGATGCTGTTCGATTCCCTGCGTTATGCCGGTAATCTCAATCTCGGAAACTCGGTGATCTACATGGCGGCGCTCGGTGTGCTGCTGGTGTCCTTCGCCTTGACCTACACGGTCGTGGTGGATGCCAAGCGGCACCGCGCGGCCATCAATCTGGCTCCCTTCTTCGTGGTGCTGGCCGTCTATGCTGGTCTGGACTGGTGGCTCAACGCCTTGCCATCTGAATATGCGCTTGCTACCAGCAGCATCGAGGAGAGTTTCGTCCCGACGGGGGATGCCGCCAGCATCTATGGCAATGTGCAAGCCCATCTGGACGACACGGCCGAGCGCAACGTGCTGATTGTCGTGGTCGAGGGGCTCGGCGCCTTTCGATCGCAGGAGCTGCGCGATGCGGTCTGGAATCCCTTGCTCAAGGAAGACGTGCGGGAAGCCTATGACGTCGCTCAGGGAGATGCCGTCTATTTCGGCTCGACCACGTCAGGCGAAGCGCGGGAGCTTTGCAATCTCAAGGCGGATTACCGGGACTTTCGGACAAGGGACGCCGTTGACTGCCTGCCGGCAAAAGCGCTCGCAGTCGGCTACAGGACCGCGGCCTTTCACGCCTTCACCGGCAACTTCTTCGAGCGGTTCGACTGGTACCCGAAAATCGGCTTTCAGGAGCTGAACTTTTTGGAAAACAGGATGGGGTTCGACGAAAGCCGGAACCTGCCGACCTGTGGCATTGCATTTGTGGGCTATTGCGACACGGACGCGGCGGAAGCGGTTGGCCGGTTTCTGCTGGAGGCGGACGGGAACAGGAAGTTTGCCTATTGGCTGACCCTCAATTCGCACAAACCCGTGCAGCCGGGCGAAGTGCCACCCAGGCTCGGATGCGAGGAAGACACCAGGTTCAAAGATCTCGAACTTTGCCGCATGGCTGAGCAATGGCTGAACATCTCGCATCTCGTGCGGGACATTGCCTTGAGTGATGGCCTTGCGCCAACCGAGATCGTGATCGTCGGCGACCACCATCCGCCGCTGTTCAGCCGGAAAGCCCGGGGCTTGTTCGCGCCCGGCCGCGTTGCCTGGATCCACCTGAGGCCTTCGTCGAAACGTCGGAAAGAGACCTTGGCTGCGACACAGCTGGGTGGTTCCGGCTAGCTGGCCTTCCTAAAGCACGCTGTTCTATGCTTGAGAGGACTTTTCATTCTCCCGGGCCGAATAGGCGTGGCCTGCCTCCTGCAAACAATGCCGACTCGCCTTGCCTGCGGCGGACACGGCTTTGCCCAGGCCCTGCGAAGTATTATGCCAAGTTATGACACTGTAATTTTAGACATATGCAGAAACATTTCATTAAAGCTTTAAATTGTATTTTGGCTGCCAACCCGTTCTTTTTTAGTTGCAGTGCTTTTGACATGACGATTTCGACCCGGTTCAGCTTCGGCAAAGAGAGTTCTGCATTTTCCCCAGTGTCTCCGCCAATTGCCGCCAATTTGCCAGGGCATGGGCAACGACGTCAGCTTGCCTTTCCCGGCACGCTCAACTGGTTCCTGTTTTCAGCGGTCGCGCTGACGACATTTTGTCTCGGAGCGTTTCTTAGGGTTTCTATTCCCCTCGTTTCGACGCTGCCTTATGTTCTTATTGTTCTGACCTGTCTTCTGCTCGAGGCCTATGTCGGATTGCGCAGTTCCTTCAGCGCGATCCAGCGGGAACGGCTCCAACTCCTTTTGAAGGGGGTGGTGTTCATTTTTCTCGCCCTCGCGACCCTGCGGGTGTTCAACCACCTGACGATGAGCCTTGCCCTTCCGTTAGCCGATCCCATTCTGGATGCCTGGGACAAGAGCCTGGGGCTTGATTGGCTTGGCTATTTCGGCTTTGTCCAAAGCCATCCGGTCCTGGCGATGATCCTGAAGATCGCCTATGTCGCGTTCGACGGCGCCAGCCTCTTGGGCTTCATTGCTCTCATCTTTATGGGGCGCACCGCCCGCGCCCGATATTTCTGCGAAATCTTCCTGATCACGGCAACGCTTTCGACGGCCATTGCCTTGTTCTTTCCCGCTTTGGCGGCGGTCGCTCATCATTTCGGTCCGATCGATCAGATTGCGGGCTTTGGCAAGGCTCCCGGCGTCTACCATCTGAAGCAGCTGATGGCACTGCGAGAGGCCGAATTTCCATCGATCAACCTTGTTTCGGCCGCTGGCCTGGCAACGTTTCCCTCGTTTCACACCGCGGGTGGCATTCTGTTGATCGCCGGGTTTTTCAGGACACCGCTGTCCGGGCTGGTGACCAGCTTCTCGCTGGTGATGATCGCCTCGGTGCCGGTCTTCGGCGGTCATTACTTTGTCGATGTGATCGCCGGAACGGCTCTGGCGGTGACTGTATCGATCCTGATTGCCTGCCGCCCCTGTTACAAGGGCCTCTTCGGCGCAGATCCGGCGCATCACTGAGCGTGAAAAGGATTTTGCCGCCCGGGGAGACCCTGATCGCCTAGTGGCCTATGAAGCTTTCCATGTGGAACCGGGCATTGGCCGGACCCTGCTGATGTTCCGCGCCATAGGGACAGGCCCGGCGGGCCAGACAGCCCGACCAGCAGTCGGCGTTCCGATCCGCTTTCAGATGCGCGCGGCACCTGGGCACGTCATAGCCGGCCGCTTCCGACAGGGCGTTTGCGGGGCAGGCGTTGATGCAGGGCTTGCCGCCACAGCTCTCGCATGGGCCGGGCGCTCCAGTGCCCTCGCCAGTTACCAACGGGTTTTCAGAGAGAAAGGCAGCTCGGAAGCCGGCCCAGGGCCCAAGGTCCCTGTGCGCAAGGACACCCATCGGACTTTGCGAAAAGCCGCCGCATTTTTTCGCCCATTGCTGGAATGGGTGATAGGGCGGCCCGTCAAAGGGAAAAACCACGCCGAAACCTTCGGTCGCAGCGATCTCCGTCAGAACCCGCCGGGTATAACGATCGAGGGGATCGGCGTATCCATCCAGCGTTTCCGGGCTTTTTGAAAGGGACCGCCAGATCGACGGGCCGGTGCTGCCGATCAGAAGCAGCGACCTTGCCGCACCGCCGCCGGGCAGCGGCGGCACCAGGCTGGACGGCTCCGGTTCAAAACCGCCGAGACATAAAAAACCGGCGGCCGCGAGCCGTTCTGTCAACTCTGCAGCCGCCGGTCCAGTCATGATGAGCCTCTCAGCCGATCCGGTCGCGCTTGGCCAGCGTGCGCAGGCGCAGGGCGTTCAGCTTGATGAAGCCAGCGGCGTCCTTCTGGTCGTAGGCGCCCTGGTCGTCCTCGAAGGTGACCAATTCTTCGGAATAGAGCGAATAGGGCGAGGAGCGGCCGATCAGGATGACATTGCCCTTGTAGAGCTTCAGCTTCACCGTGCCGGTGACATGCTCCTGGCTCTTGTCGATCAGGGCCTGCAGCATTTCGCGCTCCGGCGAGAACCAGAAGCCGTTATAGATCAGTTCGGCATAGCGCGGCATCAGCTCGTCCTTGAGGTGGCCGGCGCCACGATCAAGGGTGATCGATTCCATCGCCCTGTGCGCGGTCAGAAGAATGGTGCCGCCCGGCGTCTCGTAGATGCCGCGGCTCTTCATGCCGACGAAGCGGTTCTCGACCATGTCGAGACGGCCGATGCCGTTGTCGCGGCCATAGTCGTTGAGCTTGGCAAAGAGGGTCGCCGGCGACATTTTCTCGCCGTTGAGAGAGACGGCATCGCCCTTTTCGAAGCCGATCTCGATCTCGGTGACGACATCAGGCGCCTCGGTCGGATCGACCGTGCGCTGGAAGACGTAGTTCGGCGCTTCCTCGGCCGGGTCTTCCAGGACTTTGCCTTCGGAAGACGAATGCAGCATGTTGGCGTCGACGGAGAACGGCGCTTCGCCGCGTTTGTCCTTCGGCACCGGGATCTGGTTCTTCTCGGCAAAGTCGAGCAGGTCGGTGCGCGACTTGAACGTCCAGTCGCGCCATGGCGCGATTACCTTGATGTCGGGATTGAGCGCGTAGGCGGACAGCTCGAAACGGACCTGGTCGTTGCCCTTGCCGGTGGCGCCGTGGGCAATGGCGTCGGCGCCGGTTTCCTCGGCGATCTCGATCAGACGCTTGGAGATCAGCGGCCGGGCAATCGAGGTGCCGAGCAGGTAGACGCCTTCATAGACGGCATTGGCGCGGAACATCGGGAAGACGAAGTCGCGGATGAATTCCTCGCGCAGGTCGTCGATGTAGATTTCCTTGATGCCCATCATCTCGGCCTTCTTGCGGGCCGGCTCCAGCTCCTCGCCCTGGCCAAGATCGGCGGTGAAGGTCACCACTTCGCAGCCGAGTTCGGTCTGCAGCCATTTCAGGATGATGGAGGTGTCGAGGCCGCCGGAATAGGCCAGCACGACTTTCTTGATGTCACCATGCGCCATTTTTGGGAAGGTCCAGTTCGTCGTTCTTGCGGGGGAACCCGCGCGGTTGAAAATTTGCCGCAATTTAGCCGGTTTTATGCGGTGCGCAAGTCCCTCTAAGCCGTCAAATGGTCGCCGTTCGTGTCGCCACGAAACAACAGCCGGGCGCGAGACGCGCAGCACAGGAAACTTGCAATTGACCGGCGGGCAGCCGAGGGTATTCACAAAAGGTGAAACAGGGGCCTTGCGGCCCGGCCGGTGTTGGGAGGTGGCATGGGTCTGATCGATTTTGAGCTCGACGGGTATGACTACCTGACCTTCGTGCTTTTGCTCCTGGTCATCGTCGCGTTTTTCTATGCCATGGTCACGCTGGGCGGGTTGCCTGGGAAACTTGCGGAAAAGCGCAATCACCCGCATGCGGAATCGGTCAAGCTCGGCGGCTGGATCGGCCTCTTCACGGTGTTTCCGTGGTTCCACGCGCTGATGTGGGCCTATCACGATTCCATGACAGTCGACGTGCGCAAGCTGCCGAAGGTGAGTGTGACCGGAGACGGCTCAGGGGATCCGGCAGCGCCGAAGGCGGGCGACAGCGCGATTGAAACGGTGCCCGCGACACTATCGGATGTCGAGGCGGCCGATCTGCCGCCCCCGGGCGCGCCGGACGGGCCGAAAGGCGGGGCCGCCGCATGACCATCGCTCTTCTGATCCTGGCCGCCTATGCGATTTTCATGTGGCTGGTGTTCTACCGGTTCCGCTGGCTGAAATTCAACATCGCCTGGGGCGTGGTCTCCTTCTGGGTGGGCTTCCACGTCCTGTTTCTGCTGATCGTGTTCCTGAGATTCTTTACGCCCTATACGATCGACGGCCATGTCATCCGCCAGACCATCCAGATCGCGCCGCGCCTGCCGCATCCGACCGTGCTGGAAGAGGTGTTCGTCGCCCAGAACCAGAAAGTGAAGAAAGGCGACAAGCTCTATCAGTTCGAAAAGACGCTGTATCGGGCCCAGCTCGCCGAAGCGCAGGCGAACCTGGTCAGCGCGCAGCAGAACGCCAAGATCCTGGAGGAAGATGTCGATCAGGCGCAGGATTCCCTCGACGAGGCCAGGGCCAACGAGACCTATGCCCAGCAGCAGGTCGACCGCTACACCGACCTGGTGCCGAAAGGTGGCGCCAAGCAGGAAACGCTTGACCAGTGGACCTCGAAGCTGATTTCGGCCAAGGCCCAGGTTGCCGAGGCCGAAGCGGATCTGAAAAAGGCCCAGCTCGCGGTCGAGGCCCAGATCGGCGGGGTGAATGCCCAGGTAGCCGCCGCCCAGGCGCAGGTCGACCAGGCGCAATATTACGTCGACCAGACCACGATCTACGCGCCGGAGGACGGGGTGATCATCTCGCAGCAGGCGCGGCCGGGACTTGTGGTCGGCGGGTTCCGGGTCGGCGCGATCGCGGCCTTCGTGGCCGATGCCGATCCTTATTTCCTGGCGACCTTCTATCAGGAACATCTGAAATTCGTGGAGCCTGACATGCCGGTGGAAGTCGCGCTCGACATCTATCCGGGCCAGATCTTCAAGGGCAAGGTCAAGGCCATCTGGGAGGGAACCGGCCAGGGCCAGATCGTGCCCCATGGCCGGGTGCCCGAGTTTCTTTTCATGAGCCCGCAGGGGCGGTTCGCGGTCGAGATCGATCTCAGCGACGATCCGGCATTGAAACGCTATCCGGCCGGCGCCCATGGTGCGGCGGCGATCTATACCGGCGGTGGCGGCGACTGGGTGGCCGTGCTGCGCCGGGTCAATCTCAGGCTCTACACCTGGGTCAATTTCATCGTGCCGTTCGACGTGTGAGTTTGGGGATGGGGCTTTTTCGGAAGACAGCGCGATGGATCGCTCTCGGCGGCGCGCTTTTCGCCGGCGGTTGCATGGTCGGACCGGATTTCGAACGCCCGGAAGCGCCCGTGCTCGACAGCTGGAGCAAGGGCGCTAATCTGCCCGTCGACAGCCGCACCGGTTTCACCAGCCGCAGCGCCCAGTCCGTGCCCTGGTGGCATGTGTTCCGGGACGACACGCTCAACAGCCTGATCGCCCAGGCCTACCGGCAGAATGTCGGCCTGCAGGCCGCCGGTGTCAGGGTCTACCAGGCACGCGCCCAGCTCGGCATCGCGCGCGGTGAACTGTTTCCGCAGGTGCAGGAAATCAACGGCAGTTCAAAAAGCATCCGCTTCAGCGCAAAAGACCCGTTCATCCGCGACCTGGAGCGGATCGGCCTCGTCAACGACCACATCACCCGGGTGCAGACGGGCTTCGACGCCGGCTGGGAAATCGATGTTTGGGGCAAGATCCGCCGCGATGTCCAGTCGGCGGATGCCAATCTGAAGGCCAGCATCGCCTCTTATGACGATGCCCTGGTGACGCTGACCGGCGACATTGCCGCGACCTATGTCACGGTGCGCGAATTGCAGCAGCTGATCGCGGCCTCGCGCAGCAACGCCGCCCTGCAGAAGAAATCGCTCGACATCACCAGGCTGCGCCTGGAGAACGGCGCGGCGACCAAGCTCGACGTCAATGAGGCGACGGTTCTCTACAACAACACGCTCGCCGGCATTCCTGCTTACGAAGCGGAGCTGGCCCAGGTCTATAACGCGCTCAGCCTGCTCCTCAGCGAGCCGCCGGGCGGCATGAAGTCGCGGCTCGGCACAAAGGCCCGCTTCCCGAGGGCGCCGGCGGAGGTTGCCATCGGCGTTCCGGCGGAAATGCTGCGCCGTCGGCCGGACATTCGCTACGCGGAATATGTGGCCGCCGCCCAGTCGGCGCAGATCGGCGTTGCCAAGGCGGATCTCTTTCCGGCCTTTTCCATTTCCGGTGCGATTGGCGTTCGGGCGGATGATTTTGCCAATCTCTTCAACAACGGCACCACGGCCGGTTTCATCAATCCGGGCTTTTCCTGGAACTTCCTCAATTACGGCCGCATCCAGAACAATGTCCGGGTCCAGGACGCCAAGTTCCAGGAAACGCTGCTCAACTATGAAAACACGGTGCTGTCCGCCTATTCGGAAGTGGAGAATGCGCTGACGGGCTTTCTGCGGTCCAAGCAGCAGGCTGTCTATCTGCGCCGCAGCTTGGCGGCGGCCCGCGACGCGGTCGCGGAAGTCGACGCGCAATATGAGGACGGCACGGCCTCCTACAACCGGGTGGTCGACGCTCAGCGCAGCCTGCTGGCGACTCAGGAACGCCTGATCGCGGCCGAAGCCAATGTGCTGACCAACCTGATTGCAGTCTACAAGGGCCTCGGCGGCGGCTGGGTGCCGGAGAACGTCAAGGGGCTGATCTCCGAGAAGACACGGGAGCAGATGGCCGAACGCACCCGCTGGGGGCAGCTCCTGGAAAAGCCGGTCGGGGAGAAGGGGTGATCAGCTCGTGAGCTTGGCGTAGATTTCCAGCGACAGGTCAGGCAAAACATTGTTTCTAGTCTGCACGACCGGCGTCTGGACTGCGGCAATTTCCAGGTTCAGGGCATAGTCCCGCCAGGCATTCACGGTATTGGCAAGATCCAGAGCCGACTTGCAGGCAGCCTCCTGCTTTTCAGTGCGTCCTGAATAGCGGTGGTGGGAGATATACAGGTCTATCGGGATCAGAAGATCCGCGTTCGAAACCTGTGTCGGGCTGTCGGGATTTTCAGTGTCGGAGGTCAGGAAACGCAGTGCCAGAAAATGGGAATGCGCATGCAACTTGCCGTTTTCGTCCTCCGAGACCTGTTCCACAAGAGTGATGCGAGACAGCGACTCCCATTTGTGAAAGCTCACGGTTCCGGACAAGGTCAGGTCCAGGCCATCCCTGCCAAGTTCCAGGCGGCTGTCCTGGGGCGTCGATTTCAAGTAGCGGAAGACAGACCAGTAGATGACCCCGCCAATGGCGAGGTAGAACATGAAGCCGACCCGAAAATCCTTGAAAACAGCGAACATGACTGCACCGATCGCTACAAAGGCAATGGTCGGCAGTCCGAGGAGCACAAGGCGTTTTTTGACCGGATCCGGCTCAAGAACAAGGGTATTGGAAGACATTCTTCAGCAACTGTATTGTCTATAGAATTGGCTTAATCGGCAATTCACTCCGCCGCCGCCTGGCTTTCCGCATCCTTGACCCCGTAACGGGCCAGGAACATGTCGACGCTTTCCTCGATGATCCGTTCCATTTCGGGCCGTTCGGTGACGCGGCCGCTGTGAATGTTCGGATAGAAGGACCGTGACTTGATCAGGCCGAGAAACTGCGTGGCGGCCAGAGACGGGTCCTCGACATGGAGCTTGCCCTCGCTGGCCGCCCGCTCGATGAATTCGCGGAAGACGTTGAGCTTGGTCATGCGGCTGTCCATGTCGGCGGCGAGGTCGGGATCGCGGATGGTCTCGCTCATCACCATGCGGGCAAGGCCCATGAAACAGGGATTGATCATCAGGTCGCCTTCCGCCCAGCCAAGGCGGACAAGCAGGTCGCGGATCGGCAGGTCCGGATCGTAGCGCAGCTCGAGCGCGGAATTGACCTGGTCGGCCAGGCACTGGTTGATGGCCCGAAACAGTGCGTCCTTGCTCTCGAAGTGATTGTAGACCGTTCGTTTGGAAACCTGGGCACGTTCGGAGATCCGGTCCATGCTGGCGCCGGCATAGCCTTTTTCCTGGAACTCCGCGATCGCCGCCACGACGATCTGTTTTTTCTTCTGATCCGATACGGACATTTACTTCCCGTTCCCTCCTGCCACCGTCCCTGCAGGAGAATGCAAGCCCAACCCTTTCATCCCAAAAAACCGGCCCTATGTAAACTAGGGCGTTTACAGATGCAGATCCAGCGACTACACTGCACTGTGTAGTTTACATCCTTTAGCCAGATAAGGCCAGCCAAAGGAGACGCCCCCCAAATGTCCGTTACACTCACAATCAACGGGGAAACGCGCACGCTCAATGCCGATCCCGAAAGCCCGCTCCTGTGGGCTCTGCGCGACGAGCTTGGAATGACCGGCACGAAATTCGGCTGCGGCATCGCCTCTTGCGGTGCCTGTACCGTCCATATGGACGGTACACCGATCCGCTCCTGCCAGACGTTTGTCGGCGACCTGGAAGGCGCCAACATTACCACTATCGAAGGCATCAACGACAAGGCAGCCGAGGCCGTCCAGGCCGCCTGGAACGAACTGGACGTGCCGCAATGCGGCTATTGCCAGTCCGGCCAGATCATGGCTGCGACCGCGCTTCTGGCCGAAACGCCGAAGCCGACCGACGACGACATCGACGCGGCCATGGACGGCAATGTCTGCCGCTGCGCCACCTATGCCCGTATCCGCAAGGCGATCCACCTTGCCGCCGACAAGATGGAGGGCTGATCCATGTTGCATCTCCTGCAAAAGCCGCTCGAAGCGTCCCGGCCGACCCGCCGGTCCTTCCTGAAGATCTCTGCCGGAACTGTCGGCGGTCTGGTGCTGGCCATGAACCTGCCGCGCGGCACCGCGTCTGCCGCCGAGGGCGAGTTCATCCAGCCGTTCGTGCATATCCGTCCGGACAACACGGTCGTGGTCGTGTCCAAGCATTTCGACATGGGCCAGGGCACCGCGTCGGGTCTGTCGACCCTGGTCGCCGACGAACTCGACGCGTCCTGGGACCAGGTCACGGTTGAGTTCGCCCCGTCCAACCCGCAGGTCTATGCCAACACGCTGTTCGGCGTGCAGGGCACCGGCGGTTCCACCGCCATGGCCAACTCCTTCATGCAGTACCGCGCCGCCGGGGCCGCGGCCAAGGCCATGATCATTGCCGCCGCGGCCAAGGACTGGGGCGTGCCGGCCGGTGAGATCACCGTCTCGCAAGGCGTGGTCTCGCACGGCTCCGGCAAGTCCGCCACGCTCGGCGAGCTGGCAGGTCTGGCTGCCAATGAGGACGTGCCTGCGGAACCGGTCCTGAAAACTCCGGATCAGTGGGTTTATATCGGCAAGACGTTCAAACGTCTCGACGTCAGGAACAAGACGGTCGGTGCGCCGAAGACCTACACCATGGATTTCCAGCGCGACGATCTGCTGGTGGCCGTGGTCGCCCGCGCGCCGCGGTTCGGCGGCAAGGTCAAGTCGTTCGACGCGACCGAAGCCAAGAAGGTTGCGGGCGTTGTCAACGTGCTTCAGATCCCGAACGGGGTCGCCGTGATTGCCAAGTCCACCTGGCCGGCGATCAAGGGGCGCGAGCTGCTCGAGATCGAATGGGACGACAGCGAGGCCGAGACCCGTTCCAGCGATGCGATGCTCGCGGAACTCGCCGAACTGACCGCCAAGCCGGGCGTCAAGGTGCGTGAAGACGGTGACGTCGACGCAGCGCTTGCCGCGTCCGACCGGCTGATCGAAGCGGATTTCGAATTCCCGTTCCTGGCCCATGGCGCCATGGAACCGCTGGACATCGCCATGATGTTCGATGGCGAAACGGCCGAATTCTGGTTCTGTTCGCAGATTCCGACCATCGACCACAATGTCGCGGCCACCGTGCTCGGCATTCCCTTCGAGAAGGTCAAGATCAACACGCTCTGGGCCGGCGGTTCCTTCGGCCGGCGCGCGCAGGCCGATGCCCATCCGGTGGTGGAAATCACCACGCTTGCCAAGGCCATGCAGGCCGCCGGCATGGAGCCGGCACCGGTCAAGATCGTCTGGACCCGCGAGGACGACATGGTCGGCGGTTATTACCGGCCGATGTCTGCGCACAAGATCAAGGCCGGCCTGGACGCCGACGGCAATGTCACCGCGTTCAAGTACAACATTGCCGCCAAGTCCATCGTCAAGGGCACGCCGTTCGAAGCCATGCTGATGAAGGACGGCGTCGATCACAACATGACCGAAGGCGCGCATGACACGACCTATGCGTTCCCGCTGATGAACATGGATCAGGCCTTCCAGGAAACGAAGGTTCCGGTTCTGTGGTGGCGCTCCGTGGGCCATACCCACACCGCCTATGTCATGGAAACCATGATCGACCGCCTCGCCAAGGAAGCCGGCAAGGATCCGGTGGCCTACCGTCTGGAAATGATCAAGGACGATCCGCGCAAAGTGGGTGTCCTGAAGCTGGCGGCTGAAAAGGCCGGCTGGGACACGCCTGCGCCGGAAGGCCGTTATCGCGGTGTCGCCGTGCACAAGTCCTTCGGTTCCTATGTGGCCGAGGTCGCGGAGATCTCCTTCCGGGACGACGGCACGGTGAAGGTGGAGAAGGTGACGGCGGCCGTCGATTGTGGCACACCGATCAACCCGGACAATATCCGCGCCCAGGTCGAAGGCGGCATCGGCTACGGTCTCGGCGCGATCCTGCGCAATCAGGTGACGCTGGCGGACGGGGTTGTCGAGGAAACCAACTTCGACACCTATGAGCCGATCCGTATGTCCGACATGCCGGAGGTGGAGGTGCATATCGTTGCCTCCAACGAGGCCCCGACCGGCATCGGCGAACCCGGTACCCCACCGATCGGTCCGGCAGTTGCGAACGCTATTGCGGCGGCCAAGGGCGACTGGGTGACCACCCTGCCGCTGGCGAAAAACGGCCTGGTCTGATCCGATCAGCGACGTCAAGCGAAAGGCCGCCTCCGGGCGGCCTTTTGCGTGAGGAGTTCTGTTGTTGTCGGGATTCGAAATTATTGAAGGAATGCATCCCCGGATTGGTCAAAATCAAAAATGGTTCCCTAAATAGAAAAATGCAACTAATGAGGTAACTTACTTCGTAATTCCAGTTCACTTTATGAGAATCTTCCACTCTAGGTAATAATAAGAAATATTTTATGTCCTTTATTTTTGAAAACATGTAGTAAATCAATTGGAATTAACTTCCCGGAAATCCATTGGCGCGACGCTAGGTAAATAAACACCAAAACACGAGTGAGCCATGGCTGTGCAACTTTCCAAGCTACGATTTCGTATTCCGGCGATCATCTCCGGCTGTTCCGTCGTAGCAGCCCTTTTCGTGGGGGCGCTCGCTTATTGGGTGAGCTCGTCGAATATTGAAGATCAGGCCAAGCTGCGTCTTTCGGCTTTGGCGGAGACGCGGGCGCAGGACCTGTCGCACTATCTGGAGTCCATTGTCCAGGACCTGACCGTTACGGCGGCGAGCCCGTTCGTGAAGACAGCGCTGACAGACTTCAAAGGCGCATGGGACGGGCATGACGGCGATGCACAGGCGGTGTTGCAAAGCGCCTATATTCACGACAATCCCAATCCGACCGGCGAAAAAGACGCCCTGATGAGCGCGGGCGACACGGTCTACGATCAGGCGCACGGCAAATATCATCCCTGGTTCCGCACCATGCTCAAGACGCGCGGCTACTATGATATCTTCCTGTTCGCCGAGGACGGCTCGCTGGTCTATACCGTCTTCAAGGAACTGGACTACGCCACCAATCTCAAGACTGGCAAGTACGCCGAAACGGATCTCGGCAACGCCTTCAAGGCAGCCTGGAACGGCAGCCAGGATGCGATCCACTTCTTCGACTTCAAGCCCTATGCGCCGAGCTTTGATGCCCCGGCGAGCTTCATATCGACCCCTATCGTCGAAAACGGCAAGAAAATCGGCGTGCTTGTTTTCCAGATGCCGATCGACAATATCAACAGTGTCATGGCGGACACCAAGGGAATGGGAGAAAGCGGCGAAGCCATCCTGGTCGGCGCAGACAAGCTGTTCCGCAACGATAGCGCAAAGACGCCCGATGAGAATGACATTCTACAGGCGAGCCTCGATGCGTCGATTGTCGATACGGCCCTGACCGGCAAGACCGCGCTTGGCCATCTGGACAATTTCCGCGGAGAGGACTATCTCGCGGCGGCGGTGCCGCTCGAATTCCAGGGCGCCAAGCTCGCGGTTGTCACCGCCGAGGCCCATGACGAAATCCTGGCGCCGGTCATCGCCCTGCGCAACCAGATCGCCCTCATCTGTGTCGCGATCTTCGGTGTCATGATGCTGGTCGGCTGGCTGGCCGCGCGGTCGATCGTCAATCCGATCGGCAGTCTGGTTCGGAGCGCGACGAAACTCGCCGGCGGCGATGTCAGTGTTGAATTCGTAGAAGCGAAGCGCCGGGACGAGCTCGGTGAGATCGCCAAGGCCATTGCCGGCTTCCGCGACGGTGTGGCGGAACAGGCGCGTCTGGAAGAGGCTCGCAAGGAAGAAGAGCGCCAGCGCACCGTCCGTCAGCAGCGCATCGAATCCCTGATCGAGAATTTCCGCAACCAATCCTCGGAAATGCTCAGCGCGGTCGATACCGCCATGTCCGAAATGCAGTCGAGCGCCGCGTCCATGATGACGACGGCGTCCGACGCGTCCCAGGAGGTCAACAGTGCGGCGTCGGCCACCGAACAGGCATCCGGCAACGTCCAGCTCGTCGCCGCGGCGACCGAGGAACTGTCTTCCTCGATCTCTGAGATCGGCCAGAGGGTGGAGGAAACCACCCGTGTGATCGCGGATGCCACGGATCAGACTCACGCCAGCACGCAGAAGATGGAATTGCTGTCCTCCGGGTCGGCGCGGATCGGCGAGGTGATCGGACTCATCCAGGCGATCGCCGAACAGACCAATCTTCTCGCCCTCAACGCAACGATCGAGGCGGCCCGGGCGGGCGAAGCCGGCAAGGGCTTTGCCGTGGTTGCGGCGGAGGTCAAGGAGCTGGCGACACAGACGTCCAAGGCGACCGAGGAGATTTCCACGCAGATCTCCGAGATCCAGGTGGCGACCGAACAGGCCGTTGCCGCCATCGAGGGCATTGCCGCGATCATGGAAAAGGCCAACGAGAACACGGCGTCGATCGCCGCCGCCGTTCAGCAGCAGGACGCGGCCACCGGCGAAATCAGCCGCAGCGCTTCGGAAGCGTCGTCCGGAACCCGGGCCGCGAGCGACAACATGTCGAATGTCAGTTCGTCCGTGAAATCGACCTCCCATTCGGCAGAGTCGGTCGACAAGGCAACCCACGACGCCAACGAAAAACTCAAGGCGCTCAGCGCCTCCGTGGGGGATTTCCTGCAAAACGTCGCGGCCGCCTGAGGACGGTCGGAGACTAAGCCGGTGGCCAGTATCTCTGTGCCGAGATTCTGGCCTTGGGCTGTTTGTCTATAATGAGTTGAGTTCGTCATCCTGGGCGAAGCGCAGCGAAGACCCGGGACCGGGGAGCCGAAGTCCTCCGATTGGAAAGGACCTTACCGGTCAGAGCCTTTGGCTCCCCGATCCCGGCTCGCTCTTTGCTTGGCCGGGATGACTTCAGATGGAATGTGTCCTTATAGGAAAGCAAAAACGGCGGCCATGGGCCGCCGTTTCCTGTTCTCGCTATGACCGCCCGCTCAAGACGCCGCAAGCGCCTCGCGGTCCTTCTTGCGCATGCGTTCAGAGGCCGATTTAAGCTGGCCGCAGGCGGCGAAGATGTCGCGGCCGCGCGGGGTGCGGATCGGCGAGGCGTAGCCGGCCCGGTTGACGATGTCGGCGAATTCCTCGATGCGTTCCCAATCGGAGCACTCATAGTCGGTGCCCGGCCACGGGTTGAACGGGATCAGGTTGATCTTGGCCGGAATGCCTTTCAGCAGACGCACCAGGTCGAGCGCATCCTTGTTGCTGTCGTTGACGCCTTTCAGCATCACGTATTCGAAGGTGATGCGCTTGGCGTTGGAGAGCCCCGGATAGTTCCGGCAGGCGTCCAAGAGGGCCTTGAGGTTCCATTTCTTGTTGATCGGCACCAGCAAGTCGCGCAGCTCGTCGTTCACCGCGTGCAGCGAGATCGCCAGCATGCAGCCGATCTCGTCGCCGGTGCGGAATATCTCCGGCACGACACCCGAGGTCGACAGGGTGATGCGGCGCTTGGACAGCGACAGGCCGTCGCCGTCCGACGCGATCAGAAGCGCCTGTTTGACATTGTCGAAATTGTAAAGCGGTTCGCCCATGCCCATCATGACGATGTTGGTGACCAGACGGCCTTCGGAAGGAACGATCGCACCCTGGGGCGTCGAGGCATCCGGAAAGTCGCCCAGCCGGTCGCGGGCAATCAGGATCTGCGACAGGATTTCCTCGGCCGTCAGATTGCGGACCATTTTCTGCGTGCCGGTGTGGCAGAAGGTGCAGGTCAGCGTGCAGCCGACCTGGGAAGAGACACAGAGCGTGCCGCGGCCTTCTTCCGGGATGTAGACGGTTTCCACTTCCACAGGGCGGCCGGCGCCGCGGGGCGGAAACCGGAACAGCCACTTGCGGGTGCCGTCGACCGAAATCTGCTCGTCGACGATTTCCGGACGGGCAATGGTGAAGGCTTCGTCCAGTTTCTGGCGCAGGTCCTTGGCAATGTTGGTCATTTGCGAAAAGTCGGAGACACCGCGCACATAAAGCCAGTGCCACAGCTGCGAAGCGCGCATGCGCCACTGTTTCTGCGGCACGCCGATGGTGCCGAGCGCTTCTCCGAGCTCCTCGCGCGACAGGCCGATCAGGGTCGGCTTGTCGTCGCCGGCGGCAAGCATGCCGTCAGCGGCTGAAACGGTGGGCGCGTTCGGATTGTCCCGCGCGATGTCGAGCGTAATCGCCATGTCGTGATCCGTTGTCTCGTCCGGCACTCATCTCGGCGTATTCTTCTTCAAGGAACGCGGCGGCCGGCTACCTGACCTGCAGGTAAGAACTCAAGCGCACCCAAAACCACAAACGCGGCAAAAAATCAAGTTTTCAGGCGTGCAGGGGAGCTATGCACGCAGCGATCCGCCCAACCTGAAAAGCCCGGCAGGGCCTTTGCGGGCCCGGCCGGGTGTCGGTTCAAACAGATAGGGGAGCAGGCGATCAGCGGCAGGCGCTGGCTGCCGTGTCGATCGCGGCGGTCACACCTGACAGCGAGAATTTGTAGCTCGTGCGCGTGCCGCGGCTGGATTCGCCGTTGACGGTCATTTCGCGGCCCGCCTTCATGGCGGCGACCAGCTGTGCTTCGGTCGCAGCGTTTTCCACCCAGGCACCGTCATTGTTGGTGAACAGGTTGAAGCCCTTGCCGTCGACATCCACGACCACGGTGGACTTGTCCTTGAACGGATAGCCCACGAGCAGGCTCGGCTCCGAGCTCACGCCTTCCGCCGGGCGGGACGTGATAAAGAAAAAGACATCGCCATGATTGCGGTCGCCCGGAAGCATGGTTGTTGGCTTCGTCAGCGCATAACAAACCTTGCCGCTTCCACCGGTCAGCGCATAGGCCGCCCAATCCTTGTGCTGCTTCAGAAGCGTCGGGGTTTGTGCGAAAGCCGCTGCACTCGAAACGGCTAGACCTGCGATGGCCAGAACCAGCGATTTTGCTTTCATCATCTCCACACCGTTTGGATTAGAGTTTCCGTCAAATTTAATTCAATTGCCGTCTGGCATATAAACCTTGCTTTAATGATAACTTAAAGCGGGTTACGAAAGGGTTGAAGCCCGGCAATCGCTGTTTGTGTTCTTCGGAGCTCCTATTTTCCCATTGGCTGTCACGGCAAAAGGCGGCAACAGTGTGGCA
This sequence comes from Roseibium sediminicola, assembly GCF_023156505.1. Classification (GTDB taxonomy): domain Bacteria; phylum Pseudomonadota; class Alphaproteobacteria; order Rhizobiales; family Stappiaceae; genus Roseibium; species Roseibium sediminicola. Next base: position 176,610 of record NZ_JALNMJ010000005.1, read on the forward strand.
GAGGGCCTTGTTCCTCTTTCGAAATCGCACGAACATGCTAAAGATTGAAACAAGGTTCGGGCGTTCTGCACCTGTCATTGTTGAAGGCATGATGATCCACCACTTGAAAAACGGTCGGCGTTCCGGGGTCTGGGCGCGTTCAACTGACCCCAGGATTTTCCTGGGTCCGTCAGGGAGTTGAGGGGCTCTTGGCGCAGGCGCACTATTTTTCCGCTCTTATCGTCAAGGTGGCCCGGGACCGGGACAAAGCGGCCTTTGTCGAGCTGTTCGATCATTTCGCGCCGCGGCTGAAGGGCTACCTGATGAAACAGGGGGCCGACGAAGCCCTTGCCGAAGAAATCGCGCAGGACGTTATGGTGACGCTTTGGCGCAAGGCGGATCTGTTCGATCCCCAAAAATCTTCCGCCAGCACCTGGCTTTACCGGGTGGCGCGCAACCGGCGGATCGATCGGCTGCGGCGGCAGAAAACAGCTGAACTGGATCCGGACGAACCCGCACTGCAGCCGACGCCGCTGCCTGATGTTGCCGACGAAATGGATGCCAGGTTGCGGGAAGAAAGGGTGCGCGCGGCCATGGCGCAATTGCCCGAAGAGCAGCGTGAAGTCGTCCGGCTCGCCTTTTTCATCGGCCAGTCGCACAGCGAAATCGCCGATGAAACCGGATTGCCGCTTGGCACGGTCAAATCGCGCATTCGCCTGGCTTTCGGCCGGTTGCGCCAACTGATCGAGGCCGACGAGGCCGTCGATGTGGATTAGGCGGATCTGCCTGACCTGTTGTCTTGCGGCGGTCTGGAGCCTGCGTGCCGAGGCCGGCGATCTGCCCGAGGGGTTTGTCTATCTGCGCGATGTCGTGCCGGATATCACCCAGGACATGCGCTATGCCACGCGCCGGAATTTCATGCGCAAGCGTCTTCCGGGATACGGAGCCGGCGAATGCATCCTGACAGAGGCGGCGGCCAAGGCGCTCGGCAAGGTTCAGAGCGCGGCGGTGAGACAAAATTACACGCTGGTCGTGTTCGACTGTTACCGGCCACAGAGCGCGGTGGATGCAATGGTGGCCTGGGTGAGCCGTGGCCACGAAACAGACCCCGACTATTATCCGAGCGTGGCGCGGTCAGACCTGATCCGGCAGGGATATATCGGAGCCAAGAGCAGCCACGCGCGCGGCTCCACGGTCGATGTGGCGCTTGATCTTCTATCTGGTGAGCAAGCGGGTGCGCTGCATGTCTGCAGCCGCCGGGACCGCGGGACGCTTGATTTCGGAACGCCGTTCGACTGTTTCGATCCTGCGAGCAAAACCGCATCGAACGCAGTCCCTGAAACGGCGCAACACCACCGCAGGACATTGCTTGACCTGATGCGGCAAGGCGGGTTCAAGAACTATTCCGGCGAATGGTGGCACTTTACGCTTCAAGGCGAGCCGTTCCCGACCCGCTCTTTCGACTTCGCGATCACGCGCCGTTGACGCGCCTTTGTCACCAGTCGGCAAAAACGGGAACGAACTCGGAAATGGCGGTATCTGCATATTTCGAGCCGGGAAAAACCGAATCGATTTCCAGTTCCATCCAGGTGACTTCCAAGGGCGCGCCGAAGGAAAAGCGATTGGAGCGCATGGTGTCGGGCAGGTCGAGGCGCTGGCTGCTGCCGTCGGACAGGCGCAGCACCGCGCTGCGCACCCGCGCGTTCTTGGCGTAGATGTCCCGGTTCTTGGCATAGCCGTTGACGAGGTCGAAGCCGGACAGGAGGCGCGGGCGGTCGAAGGCGATGAGCAGCTTCTGGCCGGCGCCGTTGCCCGCGACCCCTTCCACCCAGGCGGTCGACAGCTTGCCATCGAAGAGATTGCCGGGCCCGTAGCGGTTGCCGAGTTGCGGATCGAGCACGGAACTGGCGCAGAATTGCAGCCTGCTTCCGGACACGGAGGCTGATTGGCAGAAGCCGCCACCGTAATTCGGCACGGGCTGCTGCCGCGGCTCGGTTCGGCTGAGCGTGATCTGGTCGGCGTCGCCGGTCGGCTGCTGATGGAGGTCCTGCACCTTGGCGGCAACCGGTGGGCCGTCTCCGGTGCGGCCACCGAAATAGAATTCACCGATCAGCGCTTCATTGAGCCAGGGCAGCTGCCGTTCGCCGGTCGAGGAATAGACGCTCTCGCGCACCTTCCCCATCAGGTGCCGCACTTCCAGATCGGGCGTGTCGATCAGGCGGGCCAGGGCTTCGGTGAACGGGCTGTTGTTGCCGGACCCGTCAAGGGCGACATCGCCCGGAGAGGTGGCGAAGGCGATCATCATCCCCGCCGCATTGGCCTCCAGCCGGGCGAGGCCGTTGGCGGCGCCGCGGGACAACGATCTTGGCAGCGGGTTGTTGCGGCAGGCGTCGAAAAAGACCAGCTTCAGCCGCGCGCCCGAGATGTCCATGATTTCCAGAAGGTCATTGGCCTTGAGCGCCTGGGCGGGGAGGTCGGTGGAGGCCGCGATCTCCGCATCGACGGGCAAGAGCCAGTTCTGGCCATTCACCTGAACGCCATGGCCCGCATAGAAAACCAGCGCGACCTCTGCCCCCTCCGACTGACGTCCGAATCGGGTCAGGCCTTCCCGGAACGCCCGGCGGTCGCCGTCGATGATCCGGACAACCTCAAAACCGAGCCCGGCCAACTTGTTCGCGATCAGGGTGGCGTCATTCGCCGGATTGCGCAAAGACGGCATCGTCTGATAGGCGCCGTTGCCGATCACCAGCGCCGTTTTTCCAGCCGCGAATGCCGAACCGGCCAGAAGGCAGACAGCGAGGCACATTCCCCCGCTCAAAAGTTTGAGAAATCCTGTCATGCAATGGCTCCCACAGCCCAGCCATGAAAACCGCCAGGGGCCGTTGAACGCAAGTCCCGTTTTCAGGTTCCGGGAACTTTTCTGCCTGTCCGCATCACCGGGCCGCCGCTGACATGTTTCGGCCGTTCGATCTTGGGAGCGCCCGCCGTGATCGAGCGTTCGGCGTAGCGGCCAAGGGCGCGGTGGCGGTCATACATGACGATCGCGCCGGCCATGGCGACATTGATGCAGAACTTGGTCGGGATCTTCACCACATGGTCGCAGCGCGCCAGCATTTCCGGCGACAGGGAACCGCGTTCGGGGCCGAGCACATAAGCGGCCTGCAGCGGATGGCCGAAGCTGGGCAGGTCGATGCTGTCATCCGTCAGTTCGATGCCAACCAGCTGGCAGCCGCGAGGCAGATCCATCGTGTCGACGCTGTCCCAGGTGAAGACCGGCAGATGCCCCGGGCTTTTGGACGTGTCGGAGGGCGGCGCCTTGCGGATCTTCTGATCCGCGTCGACGGTGAAGAAGAAATTCGCGCCGAACGCATGGGCGGACCGCATCAGCGTGCCCAGGTTCATCCGCTTTGACAGGCCTTCGGCCCCGATCGCAAAATAGCCGCGCATGGGATTTCCGTTGTTTTAGATTTGGCAGCCTCATAGCCGATTATTCGGGAAGCCGAAAGTTTTGCCGGTTATCCGGAATGCCAATTCCGGGCACGAACGCGAGTTGATACCGTCTGCCCGAGATAACGTCCCCTGTCTGTCCGAACTCAAGAGGTTGCCGTGAAAGCCTGTCTTTGCAAGTCCTTTGGTCCGCCTTCCAGCCTCGTGATCGAGGACCTTGCCGATCCGGAGGCGGAACCCGGCGGAATTGTTGTCCGGGTGAAGGCCTGCGCGTTGAATTTCTTCGACACGCTGATCATCCGGAACAAATACCAGTACAAGCCCGGGTTGCCGTTTTCTCCGAGCGCGGAGTTTGCCGGTGTCGTCGAAGCGGTCGGCGAGGGCGTGACGGAGTTCGCAGTCGGCGATCGGGTGATGGGTTATATCGGCTGGGGCGCCGCCCGGGAAAAAGTGGTGGTCGAGGCCAAGGACATCGTGCGTCTTCCGGACGGGGTCTCCTTCGAGACCGCCGCCGGCCTGGCGGTGACCTATGGCACCACGCTGCACGCCTATCGGGACCGGGGCGATCTGAAAGCCGGTGAGACCGTCGCGGTGCTGGGTGCGTCCGGCGGTGTGGGGCAGGCCGCGGTCGAGATCGCCTCGATCATGGGTGCCAAGGTCATTGCCTGCGCTTCGTCAGAGGAAAAGCTCAGCTTCGCGAAATCTCTCGGCGCCGACATGACGCTGAACTATTCCGAGCAGCCCTTGAAGGAAACCCTGAAGGAGCTCACCGGAGGCAAGGGCGTTGACGTCGTTTACGATCCGGTTGGCGGGGAGTTGTCCGAGCAGGCGGTGCGCGCAACCGCCTGGGGCGGCCGCTTTCTTGTGATCGGCTTTGCTGCCGGCGACATTCCCAAAATTCCGCTCAACATCGTCATGCTGAAGGGCTGCGATCTGCGCGGCGTCTTCTGGGGCGCGGCCGTGACCCGGGACCCGGAGGGCAACAAGCGCAACATGGAACAGCTGCTGGCCTGGGTCGAGGAAGGCAAGCTGAAGCCGCATATTCACGGCGTTTATGCGCTGGAGGACATTGCCTCCGCGCTTGAGGAAATCGCGGCGCGGAAAGTGCGCGGCAAGGTGATTGTCACGCCCTGAGGCAGCGCTTTCGGGCGTTCTCGAAAGACTATGTGGCCGATCCTTCGAGACGGGCCGTTGGCCCTCCTCAGGATGACGCCGAAATTTCAGTTGGCTCTGAGAGAGCAACAGAACAAGCGTCATCCTGAGGAAGGCCGGCAGGCCTGTCTCGAAGGACAGGCTCCTTGCTCCCGCGGTTAAACTCTTCAGACCGCGAATTCTGCAATCACCGGCGCATGATCCGACGGCTTTTCCCAGCCGCGGGCGTCACGCAGGACGGATGTGCCCTTGATGTGGGGGGCAAGCGGCTGCGACACCCAAACATGGTCGAGGCGGCGGCCCTTGTCGGCCTTCGACCAGTCCTTGGACCGGTAGCTCCACCAGGTGTAGAGCTTCTCCTCCAGCGGCGTGAACTGGCGCATGGCATCGAGCCAGCCACCGGTTTCGCGCAGCTTTTCAAAGAGTTCGGTTTCTACCGGTGTGTGCGAGACAACCTTCAGAAGCTGCTTGTGCGACCAGACGTCATGCTCATAAGGGGCGACATTCAGATCGCCCACCAGAACAGCCGGTTTTGCCGTTTCCGCGCCCTGGAGCCAGTCCTGCATTTCGGCCATGAAATCGAGCTTGTGGCCGAATTTCGGATTGATCTCCCGGTTGGGTTCGTCGCCGCCCGCAGGCACATAGAAATTGTGCAGGCGCAGGCTGGCGCCGTTGAATGGCACGTCGACGGCGACATGGCGGCTGTCGCCCATCTGGCAGAATTCGCGCTTCTCGATGTTGCTCAGCGGCAGGCGGGAAATCGTGGCAACGCCGTGATAACCCTTCTGGCCGTTGATGGCCATGTGCTCGTAACCGGCCTTGCGGAAAGCATTTTCCGGAAAGTTGGCGTCCGGGCACTTGGTTTCCTGCAGGCAGATCACGTCCGGCGCGATCTCGTCGATCAGCTGCTCCACAATCGGCATGCGCAGGCGCACGGAATTGATGTTCCAGGTGACGAGTTTGAGCCGGTCGGTCATGAAAGATTTGCCAAGGGTCGTTGTAGATCCGCCAAGTCATAAGGATTCGGGCTCCAAGCGCAATAGACTTCAGGCGTCGTCGTCCGCCTCCGGTGCCCGACCGGTCTCTCCGGCGCTCTTGAGGGCAACCTGGGTGGCGGCCGGTCCGATCAGCTCGAACACCACGGTGGAGCCGATCGCAACGGTGAGGATTTCGGCCCGGTAGGCGGGCAGGGTCTCAGCAGCAACCAGCGCCATGCCGAGCGCAACCCCGGCCTGTGGCAGCAGCGACAGGCCATAGAGATAGCTTTTGGCCGTGTCCGTGCCGCTGGTGAACTTGCCGCCTAACCAGCCGCCCGCCAGGCGGCCGATCAGCCGCAGAAGGATATAGGCGGTGCCCAGAAGGCCAAGCTTCATCAGCAGGGCGGGTTCGAGCGATGCGCCGGCCAGCACGAAGAAGAAGATCATGAAGGGCCATTCGATATGCTCGACCTCATGGAACGGACGGTTGTGATGACGGCCCGTGTTGACCACCATGGCGCCGCAGGCAATGCCGGACAAGAGGAAGGACAGGTCGAGCCACAGCGCCAGGCCGGCCGTGAGGAAAACAATCCCCAGGGCCTCGGCGAGGGTCGGGTCGCCGGGTTGCAGACGGCCGGAGAGATAGCCTGCGGGCAGGCCGACAACCGCGCCAAGCAGGATCGAACCGAAAATCTCCCAGGCCGCGTGCTGAAGCGCGCCGGAACCGTCGCCGCCGGCGACGGCCTGAGCTGCCATCAGGAAAACCGCGAAGACAAGTATGCCCCAGATGTCGTCCACGGCGACAATGCCGGAGAGCGTGGTCGAGAAGGGCCCCTTGGCGCGGTATTGGCGGATGACGTCGCTGGTCGCGGCGGGGTCCGTTGCCGTTGCCAGGGCGGCCAGCACCAGGGCGAGCGCTACCGGAAAGCCCAGTAGCCATAGGCCGGAGAAGACAATCAACGCCGTGCACAGGACGGCACTGACGGAAATGATGGCGACGGACCGGCCGCTGTTTAGCAGATGCACTTTGGAAAGTTTGCCGCCAAGCAGGAAGGCAACCATGGACAGGGCCAGCACGGCCAGGGTCTCGTAGAGGTCGGTCAGGCTGCTGGGCAGAAGGTCGAGACCCGCCGGACCCGCGACGAGGCCGCACAGGATCAAGAGGGTTACGCGCGGCAGCTGGGTCTTGTGGCCGATGGCATCCGCCAGCATGCCGGCAAGCAGCAGGGCACCGATGGCCATCAGTGTTTGGGCAATATCCATGTCTATTGATGGGGGATTTGGCCAAATCCGTCTTTGATCCGCCGCAATCCCGCCCTAGTTGGGCTAAGAGGCAAAAGTGGATACGTGATTTTGCGGAGAAATCGTCATTTTGTCTACACTCCGTTAGGAAATCCAACGCATTTTGGGCACGGGCGGAAAGCTTTTTTTAACCTATCGAGGTCGCTTTGCTGGAACTGGTCAGGCAATTTTGCACCGTATTCGGGTTCCTCTTTCTGGGAGCCTGTACAGCCTATGATTTTCCCGATCCGACCCCGGAGGACTATGCGGTTCACGGGATCGATATTTCCCGCTGGCAGGGAGATGTCGACTGGGAAGCGGCCAAGAGGGGCGGCGTGGCCTTTGCCTGGATCAAGGCAACGGAAGGCGGTGATCATGTCGATCCGCGCTTTGTCGACAACTGGGTCGCGGCACGCAAGGCCGGAGTCCCGCGTGGCGCCTATCACTTCTACTATTTCTGCCGGCCCGTTGAGGAGCAGATCGCCTGGGTGAAGGAGATCATCCCCGTCGATCCCCAGGCGATTCCGCTGGTGCTCGACATGGAGTGGAACGCCCATTCCAAGACCTGTCAGAAACGGCCGGCGCGTGCTCAAATTCTGCGGGACATGAAGCTTTTCCTGGACGAGATGGAAAAACATTACGGCAAGCGGCCGGTGATCTATTCCTCTGTCGACTTCCACCGGGACCGTCTGGTCGGGGCGCTCAAGGGTGAACAGTTCTGGCTGCGGTCCGTCGCCAGCTACCCGAACAACATCTATGAGCAGCGCGACGATTGGGTGTTCTGGCAATATACCGCCGAGGGCCGCGTCCCGGGCGTGCGCGGCGACGTCGACCGGAATGCGTTTTTCGGCACCAAGTCGCAGTTCCGGGACTGGCTCAACGGCAATCTGAAGCGCTGACCGGCGACTTGTTCCGGGAAATTCGGCCTGTGATCAGGCAAACACAAGCCGGACGCAAACTGCATGGCACATCTTTTGGCGGCAAGCCGTCGGCGAAGGAGCGGCCGCGCTATATTTTCGCCATCATGTAGGCCCACTTGTCTCAGGTGTCAGGGCGCAGTTTTCGGAGATTTTGACCATGTTGACCCGCTTGTTGCTTGGGCTTGCCGCATTGGCGGTAACGGCGTTGCCGACGGCTGCTCAGGCCGCCGGACCGGCCGTTGCCTATTCGACCGCGAACCTCAATATGCGCGCCGGACCCGGCACGAATTATCCCGTGATCACCACCGTCCCGCGTGGCGGCGGCGTGACGGTCTTTGGCTGTACGGCCGATTTCTCCTGGTGCGATGCCGCCTTTGCCAATGCCAAGGGCTGGGTGTCCGGCAGGTATCTCAGCTACGGCGGAAACGGCCTTTATTACGGTCAGCCGATCCCCAATGCCGGGATCAATCTCGGTGTGCCGCGCTATCACCGGAACTACCCGATTTATGCCGGGCCGCCCGTGGTGGTGCAGCCGGTGCGCCCGTATCCCTACCGGCCCTATTATGCCCCGGGCTATCCGCGCCGTTACTAGGCCGCGTGCAAGAATTGGGTTAGGGCTCACTCCAGCACAAGCTGGGCGCAAGCCTCGAACGTCACGATCAGACACCGAATGGCCCGCAAACGGGCCACAGCAATCATTTGCCAAGAGGCTGTCCCGGTGGAGAGCATCTGGCTCAGCTTTTCGGAGTTCTGATCATGCGCTTACGCGTGTCGCTGGCTTTGATCGCCCTAACCGTCATGGCACTGCCGGTGGAGGGGCGGGCCGAGGGCCCGGCACCCGCCGCCACGACCGCCGACCTGAACATGCGCGGCGGGCCGGGAACCGGTCACCGGGTAATCCTTACAATCCCGCAGGGCGGGCGCGTGACCGTCAATGGCTGTACGGTCAGCTTCGATTGGTGCGACGTGGCTTTTGCCGGTTCAAAGGGTTGGGTGGCCGGCCAATACCTGATCTATGGCGGCAACGGCCGTTATCAGGGGCAGCCGATTCCGGTGGCCGGTCCCCATCTTGGCGTGCCGCGTTCCCAGCGGGACTATCCGGTTTCCGCGGCGGCGCCGGTCTATAAGGGCGGGCCGGTCTACAAGGGCGATCCGGTCGCGGCCGCACCGCCGCCGCCGGTGCAGGCCTATGACTATGATGTGGAGCTATATCCGTTCGCGCGGCAACCGTGCCCGCGCTATCCCGACCGCTATTTCGAACACCAGGTCTGTTGAAGACCCGTGGGCTGTCCCGACGGGCTTATTGAGCCGGTTTGGGCGCGGCCATGACCAGCGACCAGAACACCTTGTGCTTGGCCGTCGGCGAGTAGGCGGTTGCGATGCCGAGCCGGGTGGCGTCCTTGTTCAAGAGAACCTCGTTGTGTTTCGGCGATTCCCGCCAGCCGGAAAAGGCTTCGGCAAAGGTCCGGTAGCCGGCGCTGACATTTTCCGATGCTGCCGTCCTTGGCTCTCCGATCGAGGCCATGCGCGCGGCCAGTTGCTGCTCCGGTTTGAGCGAGGCCTGCACCGATCCGGCCGAGGCCATCGCGGCGGCCTGGCTCTGGGCGATCATCGTCAGACGCGAATCCGGGACAACCGGCGACAGGCCATTGTTGACCCGGTATTGAGAGATCATCTGCGCGGCCGTGGCCGCATCGACCTGGCCGTCGACCCTTGCCATGTCCTGGTAGAAAGGCGGCGTCTGAAGGCGGTCGCCCATGCACGCGGCTAGGGAAAGCACGGCGACGCCTGCGGCTGCCATCAGGAAACACCGTTTCACGGTCGGAAATCGAATTGCCAATGGTTGCTCCCCGGCAGCGAAGGACGTGACCGCGCTGATTCGCACGCGGATCTTCCGGTCATGAAACGACAACACAGCGGAATTACGGCAAGGGCTGTCGTCGTCGGCCTTGCAAGGAAAAAACCAGCCCGTCGGAACGGGCTGGCCAGGCTGCATAAGGCTTGTTGGGGCTTAGCCCCGGCCTTTCAGGGAGGTCCGCTGTCAGCGCTTGCAGGCGTCCAGCACGTCTTCATAGGTTCTGAGACCCGTGGTCGGGGCGCAGACGAGCACCGACATGTTTCCGGGCGCGTGTTCGTTCTTCCACATCTTGGTGTGAGCCTTGGGGATCTGGTCCCAGGGGAACACTTCGGACATGTAGGGGTCGATGCGCCGCTCGATCATCAGCTTGTTGGCGGCAGAGGCCTGTTTCAGATGGGCAAAGTGCGAGCCCTGCAGGCGCTTCTGATGCATCCACATGTAGCGGACGTCGAAGGTGCAGTTGAAGCCTGAAGTGCCGGCGCAGATCACGACCATGCCACCCTTCTTGCAGACCAGGGTCGAGACCGGGAAGGTCGCTTCACCTGGGTGCTCGAAGACGATATCGACATTGTTGCCCTTGCCGGTGATATCCCAGATCGCCTTGCCGAACTTGCGGGCCTCGGCAAACCAGTCGGCATATTCGGGCGAGCCGACTTTCGGCAGCTGGCCCCAGCAATTGAAGTCCTTGCGGTTGATCACACCCTTGGCGCCGAGATCCAGGACAAACTGGCGCTTGTCTTCATCGGAAATGACACCGATGGCATTGGCGCCGGCCGCCGTGATCAGCTGGATGGCGTAGGAGCCGAGGCCGCCGGAGGCCCCCCAGACGAGGACATTCTGACCGGGTTTGAGTTCATGCGGATGGTGGCCGAACAGCATGCGGTAGGCGGTTGCCAGGGTCAGCGTGTAACAGGCGCTTTCTTCCCAGGTCAGGTGCTTGGGCCGCGGCATCAGTTGCTGGGCCTGGACGCGGGTGAACTGGGCAAAGGATCCGTCCGGGGTCTCGTAGCCCCAGATCCGCTGGGACGGCGAGAACATCGGGTCGCCGCCATTGCATTCCTCGTCGTCGCCATTGTCCTGGTTGCAGTGAACCACGACTTCATCGCCGACCTTCCAGCGCTTGACCTTGTCGCCGACCGCCCAGACGATCCCGGAGGCGTCCGAGCCGGCAATGTGGTAGGCGGCGCCATGGCCGTCAAACGGGCTGATCGGCTGGCCGAGGCCAGCCCAGATACCGTTGTAGTTGACGCCGGCGGCCATCACCAGAACCAGCACCTCGTTGCTGTCGAGTTCCCAGGTGGGCACGACTTCAAGCTGCATGGCGTCTTCCGGGGCGCCGTGGCGCTCGCGCCGGATCGCCCAGGCATACATGTTTTTCGGAACATGACCGAGCGGCGGGATCTCGCCGATCTCGTAAAGGTCTTTCACCGGAGCATCCTCGCGCGTTCGGTTGTCATTGGCTTCGGCGGTTGCTGTCATTCTCCCCTCCCAGGGCTATGGCCTCAGAATTTCGCATTTGCACAATGCTTAGCCGGGCCGAAACCCGGTTTTGCGCAACTATTGTTCAAAAAAGCCGCGCGTATCTATACGACTATTGCTTAACTTGCGTTTTGATGCCAAGCATATTTTGCATTGCGGGAGAAACTTTCGCTAACATGCATATTGCGGGCGCCGCCGACTGTTGGGGAGAACAGGCTGACGCGGTGCCGCCGAATGACAAAAAACTGGCAGTCAAAGGCCTTAGGAGGACTATGGTATGAGTGGACCGGGTGAGAGCCGACCGGAAAGGGACCGTCCGTGGATATTCCGGACCTATGCGGGCCATTCGACGGCAGCTGAATCGAACCGGCTTTACCGTGGCAATCTTGCCAAGGGCCAGACGGGCCTGTCGGTCGCCTTCGACCTGCCGACCCAGACGGGGTATGACCCGGACGATCTGCTGGCGCGTGGTGAGGTCGGCAAGGTTGGCGTGCCCGTGGCCCATCTCGGCGACATGCGTACCCTTTTCCAGGACATTCCGCTGGAGCGCATGAACACCTCCATGACCATCAACGCCACCGCGCCGTGGCTGCTGTCGCTGTATATCGCGGCCGCGGACGAGCAGGGCGCGGACCGGTCATTGCTCTCCGGCACGACCCAGAACGACATCATCAAGGAATATCTGTCCCGGGGGACTTATGTGTTCCCGCCGGCGCCGTCGCTGAAACTGACCACCGACGTGATCGCCTGGACCTATTCCAACATGCCGAAATGGAACCCGATGAATGTCTGCTCCTACCATCTGCAGGAGGCAGGCGCGACGCCGGTGCAGGAACTGTCCTTCGCCCTGGCGACGGCGGTGGCCATTCTGGACAGCATGAAGGCAAGCGGCGCCATTCCGGCAGAGGATTTCCCGAAGGCGGTCGGCCGGATTTCGTTTTTCGTCAATGCGGGCATGCGCTTCATCACAGAGATGTGCAAGATGCGCGCCTTCACAGAACTCTGGGACGAGATCTGCCGCGAACGCTATGGCGTCGAGGACGAGCGCTATCGCCGGTTCCGCTATGGCGTCCAGGTGAATTCGCTCGGTCTGACCGAGCCGCAGCCGGAAAACAATGTCTACCGCATCCTGATCGAAATGCTCGCCGTGGTGCTGTCGAAAAACGCGCGCGCCCGCGCGGTCCAGCTGCCGGCCTGGAACGAGGCTCTGGGTCTACCGCGGCCTTTCGACCAGCAATGGTCGCTGCGCATGCAGCAGATCGTCGCCTATGAGACCGATCTCTTGGAATACGCCGACATTTTCGACGGTTCGGAAGAAATCACCCGAAAGGTAGAGGATCTCAAGGCTCAGGCCCGCGAGGAGCTGGCCCGGATCGACGCCATGGGCGGTGCGGTGGCTGCGGTCGACTCAAGTTATATGAAGCGGCAGCTGGTGGAAGCCAATTCGGCGCGCCTGGCCGCCATCGAGGCCGGCGAGCAGGTGGTGGTTGGCGTCAACAAGTGGACCGAAAGCGAGCCGTCGCCGCTCGCGGGTGGCGATGACGGCGCCATTCTGACGGTGCCAGAGCATGTGGAAGACGAGGCGATCGAAAAGATCAAGGCCTGGCGGGACGCGCGGGACGCCGCTGCGGTCGACGCCGCCCTGACGGACCTGAAGGCCGCAGCCCAGGAAGGCCGCAACATCATGGAACCGTCCATAGCCGCGGCCAAGGCCGGGGTGACAACCGGCGAATGGGGGCAGGTCCTGCGCGAGGTGTTCGGGGAGTATCGTGCCCCGACGGGCGTCGGTCAGGCGGTGCGGGACGACGCCGGCGAACTTGCTGCCGTGCGCGGTGATGTCGAAGCGGTTTCGAAGAGGCTCGGGCGCCGGCTGAAATTCCTGGTCGGCAAACCCGGCCTGGACGGCCATTCCAACGGCGCGGAGCAGATTGCCGTGCGTGCCCGCGATTGCGGCATGGAAGTCGTCTATGAGGGCATTCGCCTGACCCCGGCCCAGATCGTCAATGCGGCGGTCGAGGAGGATGTGCACGTGATCGGCCTGTCGATCCTGTCAGGATCGCATCTGGCGCTTGTCCGCGATGTCATGGATCGTCTCAGGGCGACCGGTGCGGACGATATTCCGGTCGTCGTCGGCGGCATCATCCCCGAAGAAGACGCCACCCGGCTGAAGGCCATGGGGGTTGCGGCGGTCTATACACCGAAGGACTTCCAGCTTACGGACATCATGGCGGACGTTGTCCGCATCGTCGGTACCGTGGCGGAAAAAGCCGCTTGACGCAGAGGAGTGAGTTGTCTTGCTGCAACTCATCCCATTTTTCCATGGCGTAAGTATTGCAATTTTTAAGTGTGCAAAGATGTTGTTTTGGTTCGCATGTATGGTGTATTTGTTCCTCTAGTCTTTATTTCAGTGATTGTTCAGATTTTTTATGTAAGCCTTGTCCTTATGCCCCAAACGAGGCGCAGGGTTTTGCATGGCAGACAAGTCTCTAAAGAATTGGCGCTATTTCCATCGTGTTGTGCGCGACACGATGAGCCTCAGGCGGCAAATCGCCTGCCTCGCCGCCGGCCTGTGCATTCTGGCGGTTGCCGCGGCCGCTTTTGGTGCTTCCCTTATTGCGCGCAACGAAGCGCTTGAGGAAGCACGCCGGGACCTGACGCTGATTGCCGGCACGATGGCGCAGCGGCTTGACCAGACCATGTTTGACCGTTTCCGGGAAGTTCGCAACGTTGCCGATCTGGATTTCCTGCGGCCGGTTTGGACGCGCGACCCGGCCGTGATCCGCAAGACCCTGGAACGATTGCAGAGCAGTCTGGATCATTATGCCTGGATCGGTTTCGCATCGGTCGACGGTACCGTCGTTGCGGCGACGAAAGGCATGCTCGAAGGGGCCTCCGTTGCGCAGCGGCCCTGGTTCATCAACGGCCTGGAACGGCCGACGGCCGAAGACGTTCACCTGGCCAAGATGCTGGATCATCTGCTGCGCACCAGCCCGGATGAAGACCCGTTCCGGTTCGTTGATGTGGCCATGCCTGTCTACGACGAGACGGGCAAGCTTGCCGGCGTTCTCGGGGCGCATATGAGCTGGTCCTGGGCGGAAGAGACCCGCCGCGAAGTGCTGCACAACAACCTGTCGATGGAGGACCTGGAAGTTCTGGTGCTCTCGCAGGAAGACACCGTGCTGGTCGGACAGCAAGTCGAAGACGGCAAGGATGGCGAGGTATTTGACACGGATCTTGCAGACCAGATGACCGCGGTCGTGGAAACCTCCGGGCTTGCCGACTACGAAGGGCTTGGCTGGAAGGTCGCCGCCCGCCAACCGCTCAGCGTGGTCTATGAAAGAGCAAATGACCTGGTCATGAACATCGTGCTGATAGGCCTGGCTGTCGCTCTGCTTGGAGCCGGGTTCGCGTGGATCGCGTCCAGAACGATTTCCCGTCCGTTGCTCGACTTGGTGACGGTCATGGACCGAATCGGTCGGGACGAGGATGCCGTGACCGTGCCGCGCCAGCACGGATCTCGTGAAGTCTCGCAACTGTCGGCGTCCATCCGCTCGCTGCTGCGCCGTCTCGGCAGTGTCGAGGAAGCGGAGAAAACCGCACAGTCCAAACTGGAAGTCCTGCGCGACGAATATTCCAGGCAGATCCGTTCGAGCGAGGAGCGTAACCGGCAGCTGGGTGCCGATATTCGCAATCTCAGGACTCTCGCGGATATGGATCCCTTGTCGGGTTTGCTGAACCGGCGGGCATTCAAGCCGTTTGCCGAGGACAGTTTTGCCATGTTCGTTCGCCACGGGCGGCCTTTCAGCATCCTCATGATCGACGCCGACAACTTCAAGACCGTCAATGACCGATATGGCCACCGAGCCGGAGACGAGGTCATCCGGGCGATCGGTGAGATTATTTCCGAAGAGATCCGCACCACCGACAAGGCGGCGCGTTTCGGTGGTGAGGAATTCATTCTCCTGCTGAAGGAGAACGACGCCAACGGTGCCTGGACCCTGGCCGAACGCATCCGGCTGAAGATCGCGTCAAATGTGGTGACTTCCGAGGCGCATCGGATCTCTGTGACCGTCAGCATCGGCCTGGCACAGGCAGGGGCGTCGGATCGGGATGTCGAGGACATCATTGCCCGAGCGGACAAGGCGCTTTACGCCGCCAAATCCTCGGGCCGCAACCGGGTCTGCATTGACGGGCCAATGCTCCGTTCCCAATCGGCCTGATGCATTGTCTGTTGGAAAACAGACGATTACCCTTGCGTAAAGCTTTGTTAACGCTTTGTTGAGAGATTCGGAGAGTTCCGCCAGAAGGCGGATCTCTCTGACAGGCCAGGAGGCCGGAATGGCGACGATTGAAAGGCCGGCATCGGCCCAGGTCGTGGCGCATGCGACAGAGTATCCCGCGGATCGGGACGGTGACGGCACCGGTTACGACCGCAGAAAAAAGCGTGACACCGCAGAGCGCCATGAAACCAACCCCGGACTGTCGACGGACAATCCGGCTGTGCTTATTGATGCGCATCATATTGAAAACCATACCTTGGATGGGGTCGCAGCCTATCGCGCAGCGGCATTGCAAGCACTTGAACCGGGCATCGATCACGGACCGGTCCATCCGCTGCCGGGGCCGATTGACCGGCTTCCGCCGGACAATATCCGTCATGCCTATGAAGACCATGATGATGTCGAGCCGCCACATGAGGTCAATGTGGCGACTTGAGACTGTGCCCAGGCCTTAGCCAAAGGCTTTAAACGCGTCGATTTTCATTGCAGTGCCCCAGCGTCCTTGGTACGACCCGCCGCGAATACGTAATCATACGTATTCGCTTGCATTTCGTGACGCGCCGACCGGGGTCGGTAAACAGGAGTTACTGGGCATTGGCACAAACGATCTTGGCATTGGCGGCGCAGAATTTGCTTTCGCCAATCATCCTCTTTTTTGCTCTTGGTCTCCTGGCGGCGTTGGTTCGTTCGGACTTGTCCGTGCCGGAGGCCGCGGCCAAGGCGCTGTCAATCTATCTGCTGTTTGCGATCGGGTTCAAGGGCGGCGTCAGCGTGAGCGATCACGGGATTGATGCAAATCTTCTCCTATCCATGCTGGCCGGTCTCGTTCTGTCTTTTGCCATTCCCTTCGCGGCCTTCGGCCTGTTGCGGGCGATGACCTCGCTCAGCGTAACCGATGCAGCGGCGGTCGCGGGGCATTACGGCTCGATTTCCATCGTGACCTTCGTAGCGGCAACCTCTGTACTCCAAAGTCAGGGCATTGCCAGCGAAGGCTACATGGTTGCCGTGGCGGCGGTCATGGAAGCGCCTGCGATCCTGTCGGCGCTGTGGCTGGTGGCCCGTTTCGCCAAGCCGGTCGACGGATCTGACCGGGGCCGGAACACAAAAGGGCTTTGGCGTGAAATCATTCTCAACGGTTCGATCGTTCTGCTTGTCGGATCGTTTGTAATCGGCTTTTTAACCGGGCCGAAGGGACTCGCCGACATAGAGAGCTTCATCGTTTCGCCTTTCAAGGGAGTGCTCTGCCTCTTTCTGCTCGATATGGGCCTCGTGGCTGGACGTGGCCTGCGCGCGAGCGCACATCAGTTGCGCCCCGGCCTGATCGGGTTTGGCGTGCTCATGCCGGTGCTTGGATCGCTTGCAGGTCTCGGCGCAGCGTTGCTGATCGGTCTTTCCGCCGGCGGTACGGTGCTGTTGATGACGCTCAGCGCCTCAGCTTCCTATATTGCCGTGCCGGCAGCGATGCGCGTGGCCTTACCGGAGGCCAATCCGTCGATTTATCTGACCATGTCCCTGGGGATCACCTTTCCCTTCAACCTGACACTTGGTATTCCCCTTTATCTCAGCATCGCCCAGGCCATCGGAGGATAAGCGCATGGAGATGAAAGACGCCAAGAGGGTCGAAATCACCATCGAAGCGCCCCTGGAGACGCGGTTGACGGATGCTCTCGATGAGGCCGGAGTGACCGGCTACACCATCCTGCCTGTAATGGGGGGCAGCGGACGGTCAGGGCGCTGGAGCCGGGAGGGGCAGGTGTCCCGTGCGGGGGGCATGGTGCAGATCATCTGCATCATCCGGCCGGACCGGCTCGATACGCTCCTGGATGCGGCATTCGGCGTCGTGGAACGTCATATTGGCGTTGTGTCGGTGTCCGATTGTTCCGTTCTCAGGGCCGAGCGGTTCTGATTTCTACGGTAATATACGTATATCATCTGATTTTTTCCCTTTGGGGAACTGGTAAAAAGGCCTCTTGATGGTCCGTACGTGTTGGCGGACGCAGTCAGGAGATCTGCAATTGAGCTTGCCCACGCACCTGCTGGATGGTTACGACCGGTATTTAAACAAGGGTTTTGTCCGCAATCGGGAAACCCATGAACGCCTTGCGCTCTACGGTCAAACACCCGAAGTCATGGTTGTTTCCTGTTGCGACAGCCGCGTGACCCCGGAAGGTATATTCAACATGGGGCCTGGCGAATTGTTCGTCGTGCGCAACGTTGCAAACCTGGTGCCGCCCTACGAAGACACGGAAGGTCAGCACGGCACAAGTGCGGCGATCGAGTTCGGCGTCAAAGGTCTGAACGTCAAACACATCGTGGTTCTCGGACACGGTCAGTGCGGCGGGATCAAGGCTTTTCGCGAACATGCCAATGCACCGATGGAGACAGGTCAGTTTATCGGCCGCTGGATCAAACTTTTGGAGCCCGCGGCGATTGCCATGGCCTGTATGCCGGTTGACAAGGCTGACGACCCGCAACTCGCCATGGAATATGCCGGAATTCGCCAGTCTTTGAAGAACCTGATGACGTTCCCGTTTGTCGAGGAGGCGATGCGCGACAGAGGTATGCAGCTCCACGGCGCATGGTTCGACATCGGGTCTGCTGAATTGAGGGTGTTGAATGACAGGACCGAGCGCTTTGAGGAAGTCGCCCATCCTCCGATCAAAGCTGTTGCGAATTCGGTCTGACGGGATTCCCGATGCATATCGATCCCGTGCTCTATCAGCGCATGGCCGCCTATAATGCCTGGATGACGGAAAAAGCCTATGCCGCCGCCGGGCAATTGAGCGATGCGGAGCGAAAAGCCGATCGCGGTGCTTTTTTCCGATCCATCCATTCCACGCTCAACCACCTGCTGTTTGCCGATCGCGCCTGGATGCGCCGCTTCACAGGCACGCCCTATGAGATCAAGGGTATGGGGGTTGATCTCTATGAGCACTTTGAGGTTCTCAAATCAGCTCATCTCGAGATGTGCGCGGATATTTCGGCATTTGCGGACGGGCTGACACCGGAATGGCTTGCCGGGACCTTGGAATGGAAAGGCGTCACTCACCCGGCGCCGCGCAGCCGGCCGCGCTGGCTGCTGGTGACGCATATGTTCAATCACCAGACCCATCACCGTGGGCAACTGTCGACACTGCTGACCCAGGCGGGCCAGGATATCGGCGTGACGGATTTGCCGTT
The DNA here is from genome assembly GCF_023156505.1 of Roseibium sediminicola. Lineage (GTDB taxonomy): Bacteria > Pseudomonadota > Alphaproteobacteria > Rhizobiales > Stappiaceae > Roseibium > Roseibium sediminicola. Next base: position 195,163 of record NZ_JALNMJ010000005.1, read on the forward strand.
CATGCCGGATCTGATCGTTGAGCATGAGGGGTAGAGCCGCCGCGTCTTGCGCCTCGCCACGCAATTTCAAGGTTACACGACTTCAGGTTTTCAGGTGGCTGCGCGCCGCAGCTGGCCCAACTCGGTGCTGAGCACCGCATCGCGAAATTTCCGCAAGAGCCCATCGTCAAGCTTGCCTTTCATGTCCAGCATGATTGCAAATGCTTGCCGAGGGCTCATGGCGTCCTTATAGGCGCGTTTTTCCGTCAGCGCGGAATATATGTCGCAAATCGTCGTGATCCGGACCAGCTCGGATATTTCGGACGCCTTCAGCCCGTCAGGATAGCCTGAACCGTCGAGACATTCGTGATGTGACACCGCGATGTCGTAGACCTCCGCAGGAACTGCAGTGTTGTCTTTCAGGATTTCTCTGCTGAACACCGGATGCCGATTGATGAGCTCGCGTTCGGTGGCCGTCAGTTTGCCGGGTTTATCCAGGATCGACAGCGGTATCTTGACCTTGCCCAGGTCATGGACAAGGCCTCCCAGGCTCAAAATGGATTTTTCCTCTTTTGACAGGCCCAGTAGCCTGGCGAAATTCGTGACGTGACCTGCGACCATCAGCGTGTGGCAGAACGTGTGGCTGTGATGCAGCTCCACAGCCGACAACCAGGCGTTCAATCCTTCAGCCTCGATGGTGTTGGTAATGTGGTCGATACTGGTTTTGAGTTTTGCAAGCGGCAGTGGACCGCCGGTCAGGGCTGCAGATGACACTTGAGAATATGTAGAGCAGGCGGACGTAACGGTTTCCGCCATCCTGGGGGAGCATCTGTTAAGCAGCTTCGGACGCGCATAGTCGCCGATCAGTTTGCGTAACTTCAGGAGCACCGAGTCGAGTTGTTCCGTTCGGTCAATGATATCCCGACAGCCGAGTTCACGGGCTTGCATAATCTGCTGACGGTTTTTTGGATCGGCAAATCCGATCAATGGGTAATTTGATCTCTCACGTAGTTCTTTCAGATGAGTGATGACCGCCGATGTCGCGCCTAGAAAATCCACGAGGATGATCGTGTTGTCCGGCAGCCGTGGTGTGAGATCGGAAATCTCGATAAGTTTCGCCGGATAGGTTGAAGCAATGCCAAGAAAATGCCGAGACGCTTTTTTTGCGTCGGTAATTGTTAGAACAATTTTCATGGCATTAAATCGCCTCGGATGACGTTGATGGCGTTCTCTTATGCTAACGTCAATTCATAAAAAAACATTTATTAAGCGCAGGTTAGATATGGCCAATGCAGTGATTCTGGATCGAGTTGATTGGCAAAACTAGCAATGATAAACAAAGCGGTTGTTGAATGCTTTGTTTGCTCGGAATGTCGTGGCTTGTGTGGCGAGGCTCGAACGTGACTTAGGAGTAATCGCCAACTGGTAGAGGTGCTGGCCGCTGGTTACCAGTGCTTCAGTCCGTAGATCAACCCACCCTGCGGCGGATGCGACCGAAATCCGAATTCAGAACCATGCTGCGGAATTTGCGCAGGAGACCCGCATCCAGCTTGCCTTCCATGTTTGCCATGATGGCCAGCGCCTTGCTGGGCGGGACGGCTTCCTTGTAGGCCCGTTTTTCCGTCAGTGCCGAATAGATGTCGACAATCGTTATCAGCCGGACACGCTTTGAAATCTGGCTTCCGCTGAGACCGTCCGGATATCCCGAGCCGTCGATGAATTCGTGATGCCACAGCGCCATGTCGACCACGGCCTTTGGTATTTCCTTGCGGGTGGCGAGAATCTCGCGGCTATAGACCGGGTGCTTGTTGACGAGCTGGCGTTCCAGGGCGGTGAGCTTTCCTGGCTTGTCCAATATCGACAGGGGAATCTTGACCTTGCCGAGATCATGGACCAGGCCGCCGAGGCCCATAAGGTATTGATCCTGTTCGGCCATGCCGAGAGCCTTGGAAAACCGGACCGCGTGGCCGGCCACCATCATCGTATGGCAATAGGTGTGACTGTGGTGGCTCTGGACCGCGCTCAGCCATGTGTCCAGCCCGTCGGACTCGAGTGTGATCGCAATGTCCCGGGCGCTGCCGGCCAGCAAACGCACCGGCAACGGTGTGCCGGACAGCGCGGCGACAGACATCAGGTTGAGGGCAGCCGACGTCGATTCGACCGTTTGGGCCGTTTTGGGAGGCAGACCGGGCGGCAGGTCCGGTTTGGAATAGTCGCCCAGGACATTTTTCAGTTTCATCAACAGGTTGGACAACCTGTCATCCCGATCAACAAGGTGAAAGACGCCTAATTCGCGTGCCTGGAGAACCTGCGCGCGGCTTTTCATGTCCACAAGCCCGACGGCGGCGTTTTCGCTGGCCTTCGTGAAAGGCTTCAGCATTTTCAGGTCGCCGGGGGCGATCTTGGGAAAGTCGATGAGAAGCAGCGTGTCTTCGGCCACGTCGTCCCGGGTGAACCTGGAAAACGGCACATACCTGACAGGATAAGCGGTTGCGAGTTTCGCGAACTGCTTTGGGAAGTCTTTCCAATTCGTCGAGACTGCCAGGATTTGCGTCATGCACAAAGAACAATCTTTTTGTAAGTATCGGAATAGCAAGACTGAGATTAAATCGTAAAAAAATACTTAGTAAAAACTGTCAGCGCGGTTTCTCTCAATGTCTATTGTCGGATTTCGGACCGGCCTGAATCTCATGAAATTGCAGGCGCGCTTCATCGTGCAGCCGTTTCGTTAAAGAACCGTCAGCGGCGCTTTTTAGGTCCAGGTCCGGGCCTCGGCATGCAATCGATTTGACGCGAATTTCGATGAACAGAACCCGTCCGTAGATGCTCTAGCTGGCATGAAACGATGCGAAGCCCGGTGGGTGACAGAACTCATTTTCCGGGCCGCGAGGCGGTGCAGGCTTGGCAAGCCGCAATCTGACGACTATATCAAGAGCGAACGTTCGTTCATTATTCGGCGCGTGGGCGGTGAACCGGCGCAGGCATTGAATTCATCGGGCCAATCGACAGGGTCTGATCGGTCGCAACAAGGAAAGTCGGAGATGCGGGTTAGGATTGACCTGGCATATGTCCTGAAGCGTTTCGCGGGCAGAATTGCGGTGACCTGGGCCATCGTGTTGATGGAAAACGGCCTGTTGGCCCTGGTGCCGTTAAGTGTCGGCATGACGATCGACGGATTACTGGCCGGCCGGGTGCAGGAACTCGGCTGGCTTGTGGCCATTCTGATTACACTCGGTTGTGTCGCCGTCGGACGGCGGTTCTACGACACCCGGGTCTACGGAACCATCCGGCTGCGACTCGGCTCGGAACTTCAGCGCCGCAACTCCGCGCTGAACGTGTCCAAACACAGTGTTCGCATCGATATGTCCCGCGAACTGGTGGATTTTCTGGAAATTCAGGTGCCAGAGCTGATGACCGCCGTCGTGCAGATCGGTTTCAGCCTTGTGGTGCTGACCTGGTTCGATGTCCGGCTGGGCCTGTCCTGCGCTCTGGTCGTGACCGGCATGCTGCTGGTCTACGCTTGTTTCCATAGGACATTCTATCGGTTCAACGGATTGCTGAACGACCAGAAGGAGCGGCAGATCGACGTTCTGGCGGCAGGTGGCCGGCGCGGTGTGTTTCGCCATCTGAGAACCCTGCGCAGACATGAAGTGACGATATCGGACACGGAAGCGGTGCTCTATGGCGGCATCTTTCTGCTGCAGATCGCCTTTGTTGCCTTCAACCTCCTGCAGGGGAGCCGGATCGACGGCGTTTCCGCCGGTCAGTTCTTCTCCATCGCCACCTATTCCTGGGACTATGTCGAGGCGGCGCTGCTGCTGCCGATCGCCCTGCAAAGCTGGTCGCGCTTGAGTGAAATCTGCCACCGCCTCAACGGACCGGAAGACTGCGCCCCCGCGCCAGCCTCCCAACTGCCGTCTCAGCCCTGACCGCTCGGAACAGACTATGAAAAAAGCTTTGTGGATTTCGCTGGCGTTGTGCCTTTTGGCTGGCGCGGTCCTGTTTGTCGGCACGCTGGAGGATGCGGCGGAGGTCTCGGACAGCTCCACCCAAGTGCAGCGGCGCCCGGTGCGCTTTGTCGAGGCACGGACCGGCCTGCATACCGGCACCGTGTCGGTTTATGCCGAAGTCGCTCCGCGCTGGCAGGCGGATATCAGGTCGCGTGTCGCAGGTGTGGTCCGCGAAGTCGCCCCGGCGGCGCTGGAAGGCGCCCGAGTCCGGGACGGGAGCGTCCTGGTCGAGTTGGAAAATGCCCCTTATCTGGCCGGGCTTGAAGAGGCGCGTTTTGCCCTTCAGAAGGCCGAACTTGACCTGCTGCGGGCGGAAAAGAAGCGGGATATCGCGCTGAAGGACTGGCGAGCGGTGAAGCCGGCCATCGCCCCGCCGGACATGGCCATTCACCTGCCCGAGGTGCGTGTGGCCGCGCAATCGGTGGCCGCGGCGAAATCGAGGGTCGAGGCGGCCGATTATGACCTGAGGTCGACGCAGGTGCGCGCACCGTTCGATGCCATCATCACCAAACGGGCCGTCAGCCCCGGCCAGTCGGTGACCGAAGGCGATGTGTTGTTCACCTTGCTGGATGACAGGGTGCTGGATATCAGCGTGTCGCTGACGGAGCGGGAGTGGGCGCTACTGGATCCGAACTGGTCCGGCGAGGCGGCACAGGTGCTGAGTGACGCCGACCGGCCGCTTGGAGTTGCCCATATCCGGCGTGGTGGCGGTTTTCTCGATCCGAAGTCGCGCCGGTACCAATTGTTTCTCGAAGTCGACAAGGCGGAAAACCAGGCCATTTTGCCGGGGCAGTTCGTGCGGGTTCTGCTTCCGGGCAAAGCAATGGACAAGACCTTGCAGGTTCCCGAGAGCGCGCTCACCCAGAATGGCTTTGTCTGGTATCTGGACGCGGACGACCGGCTGCAGCGATTTGGGTGCAAGGCTTTGTTTCGCACTGCGGGAGAGGTCATCGTAGCGGCACCGGCAGGCGCAGCGGAGGGGGCCGTGTACCGCGTTGTGACCCTGCCGATGAGCGCCTACCTGCCCGGCCAGACGGTCGCGCCCGTTGCCGGGGAGGCCGCGCTTTGACCTGGCTGACCAACTGGTTCATCCGCAACCCGGTTGCGGCCAATTTGCTGATGGTGTTCATCCTGGTCGCCGGGACAAGTTCGCTGCTCACCGTGCGCATCGAAGGCTTTCCCAAGATCCCGCCGGACACGGTGACCGTGACCACGAGCTATCCCAATGCCTATACCGCGCAGGTGGATGAGCAGGTCACGCGCAAGATTGAAAAAGCGCTCGAAGGCCTGGAGGGCGTGAAGTCGATCCGCTCCACCTCCGTACCCGATCTCTCGGTCGTCTCGATCCAGAAAACCAACGGTTATGCCCTGCAAAAATTGCTCGACACTGTCCGGCTCAAGGTCGACGGACTGTTCGATCTGCCGAAGGACGCCCGCAGGCCGGTCATTGAAACCAACAATCTCGACGTGCCGGCGCTTTACGTTCAGGTCTATGGCGATGCGGATCTGAAAACCCTGCAACGCCTGGCACGCGACCTGCGCGCCGATCTGCTGGCCAGTCCGGAAATCTCCAGGATCAAGGACTGGGGGATCCAGGATCAGGAAGTCTCCATCGAATTTCAGCCGGGAACCCTGGAACGTCTGGACCTGACCATCGCCGATGTGATTGCCCGCATCCGCGAAGCCTCGCTCTATTTTCAGGGAGGAACCCTCAGGACGGAAGGAGGCGCCATCAGCCTGAGGGCCGACAACCAGGCCTATGAACTGCGGGACTTCCAGCAGATCCCGATTGTGCAATGGCCGGATGGAACGACCACGTTTCTGGGGGACATTGCCCGGATCGAAGACGGCTTTGCGGAAACCGACATCGAAACCCGCTTCAACCGGAAACCCTCCGTCGGCATGGAGGTTCTGATCGGGCGCAAGGACAATCTTCTGCTCGTATCCGACGCGGCGAAAGCAATCGTCGACAAGGCCGAGTTGTCCTTGCCGAAGGGAGTGCACATCGCCGTTTGGGGCAACTCGCGGGATTACATCGCCGACCGGCTGCAGCTCCTGAGCAACAGCGCGGTTCAGGGGCTGTTTTTGGTCGCGCTGCTGCTGGCGCTGTTCCTGGACGTGAAGCTCGCGTTCTGGGTGGCCATGGGCATTCCGATCGCTCTGGCGGGTGCCTTTGCCGTCGCGACCTCGGGCTGGGTCGACTATTCGCTGAACGACATCACCACGTTCGGCTTCATCATCGTGCTGGGCATTCTGGTCGATGACGCGGTGGTTGTCGGCGAAAGTGTCTTCGAACAGCGTAAAAGGATCTCCGACCCGATCAAGGGAACGGAGGTCGGGGTCGAAAAGGTCTCGGTCGCGACCGTCTTCGGTGTTCTGACCACGGTCGCGGCCTTTTTTCCTATGCTGCTGATCGACAGCCCGCTCGGCAAGGTTCTGGCGGGGTTCGCCGGGGTGGTAATCCTGGCGCTGCTGTTCTCGCTGATGGAAAGCAAGCTGATCCTGCCGGCGCATCTGGCGCATATCGATATGCGGGGCACGGAAAGGCCGGGCTGGGTGGCGCGCTTCTGGCAGCGGGTTCAGTCGGTGGCCCGGGGCGGCCTGCACCGGTTCCGCGATCGCCTTTATGCGCCGGTGCTCGGATGGTCGCTCCGCAACCGGTACGCGGTGTTGATCCTGTTTGTCTCCGTGGCCACGGTCGTTTTCGGACTGATGTCGGCCGGCAAGATCAAATCGGTGTTCTTCCCCAATGTGCCCGGACAGGTGATTTCAGTGTCCCTGACCATGGACCAGCGCGCGCCGGCCGGCCTGACCCGGGAAACGGTTGCGGTGATCGAGCAGGCCGCACTGGACCTGAACCGCGATCCGGCCCTGCAGACGCCGTCCGGCAAGGGACCAATGGCGCATCTGTTTGCCGTTGTCAGCGGCACGACCTCGGCCGAGCTTTACATGGAGCTGACGCCATCCGAGGAACGGCCGGGCCTGAGCACGCTCGCCATTCTGGAAAACTGGCGGTCCCGGATCGGGCCGCTGGAAGGTGTCTCGGATCTCAGTTTCTCCGGCTTCGAGGATTTTGGCGGCGGGTTTCAGATCCGCCTGATCGGCCGGGACCGGGACATGCTGGAAGCGGCCAGCCTCGAGCTGCGGGCCCATCTTGCCACGATCGACGGCGTTGCCAATATCCGCGATACGTTCCTGACCGGGCAGCCGGAACTGCGCCTGACGCTGAGGCCGGAAGCCCGCTCGCTCGGGTTTACGCCGGAACGCCTGGCGAGCCAGATCGGCTATGCCTTTGGCGGCGGCGAGGCGCAGCGGATTCAGCGCGGCGCCTCGGAGGTCAAGGTGGTGGTGCGCAATGCGCTGGATGCCCGCGACCGCGTCGAGGATTTGATGGTTCTGCGCCTCAAGAGCGAGACCGGCGACTGGATTCCGCTGTCGACGGTTGCCGACGTCAAGGCCCGGTATGTTTCGGAGAAGATCGAACGGCGCAACGGCGAGCTGGTGGCGACGGTCCTTGCCGATGTCAATCGGGAGATCGTTGCACCGGAAGAGATCGGTCAGGTCCTTCTCGAACGTCAGGCTCCGGCGCTGGCGGCCAAATATCCGGGCCTGACCATCGAACTGGGCGGGGAGCTCGAGGAGGTGGGTGAGATGCGCGGCGGCCTGCTCAGGGCCATCGTGATCGCGTGCCTGTTGATCTACATGCTGATGGCTGTGCCGCTGAAATGCTATTTCAAGCCGCTCATCATTCTGTCGGTGGTGCCGTTCGGCTTTGTCGGTGCGGTGATCGGCCATGTGTTCATGGGCCTGCCGTTCTCCCTGTTGTCCTTCTTCGGCGTGCTGGCGCTGATCGGCGTGGTCGTCAACGATTCGCTGGTGATGATGACCGCCTTTGTGCAGTCCCGGGCCGAGGGAATGGAGCGGGAGGAGGCGGTGCGGCGCTGCGGCATCGACCGGTTCCAGGCGATCTTTTTGACCACCGCCACCACCGTGGCCGGCCTGCTGCCCCTGATGAGCGAGACGTCGGAACAGGCACGCTATCTGATCCCGGCGGCCGTGTCGCTCGCCTATGGCGAAATCTTCGCCACCTTGATCACCCTGATCCTGATCCCGGTGCTCCTGGCGATCGCCGGCGACATCCGCCGGCTGGTAACCGGGAAAGCGGCCGCTGTGCCGGTGTGATCCTGTCAACGGCGGCCGTTTGCAAGGAAAGGCCTGGGGTTCGAGCCTTTCTGTTTCCTGCCGAAAGCTGCCTCAGGCGGCGGCGACGTTGTTCAGGAAGGTTTCGACTTCCCGCTTGAGCTCCTCGGTCCTGGCGGCAAGCTGTCCCGAGGCGTCCAGAACCGAATGGGAGGATTCGGAGGTCTGGTTCACCGTTCCGGAGAGATCGGACATGCGCGAGGACACGAACGTCGTTCCTTCTGCCGCGCGCTGCGCGTTCTGGGAGATCTCGCCCGTGGCGGATCCCTGTTCGCTGACCGCGGTCGCGATGGTGCCGGTGTAGGAGTTCACCTCTTCCATGATGGTCGTGATTTCTGCAATCGCGCTGACGGATTCCCGGGTGGCTTCCTGGATCGCGGAAATCTGCGCACTGATTTCCTCGGTCGCCTTGGAGGTCTGCGTGGCGAGCTCCTTGACTTCCGCGGCCACGACCGCGAAGCCCTTGCCGGCTTCACCCGCCCGGGCCGCCTCGATGGTTGCGTTCAGCGCCAGGAGGTTGGTCTGTTCGGCAATCGCTTGAATCAGCGTGACGACTTCACCGATTTTCGAAGCCGACGCTGCCAGCCCCTCAACCTTTTCGTTGGTGACCCGTGTGCCTTCGGTGGCGCGGTCGACAACTTCGGTTGTCTGGGCAACCTGGCGGGAGATCTCGTCGATCGAGGCCGACAATTCTTCCGCGGCGCTGGCAACGGTCTGCACACTGGATGTGGCCTCATCAGCCGAATTCAGCGTTTCCATCGCGCTGGACGCACTCTGACCGGAGAGGTCGGACAGATGGGCGGCCGTTCCCTCGAGACCTTGGACGGTTTCATTGACCGAAGTCAGAACGTTGGAAACGCTCGAGCGGAAGGTTTCGATCAGGTCGTGCACCTTGTGTTGGCGGCTATGGGCCGCCTCTTCGGAATTGCGCTGCTGCTCGGTGAGCTCAAGCCGCTCTTCGGCCCTTGTGCGGAGCGTGTTGACGGCCTCGGCAAGCATGCCGATCTGGTCGCCGCGCTCCTTGAAGGGAACCTCGTCATGCAGGTCGTCCTGCGCGATCCGGGAGGTGATTTCGGCAAGCCGCGTGACCGGGCGCAGCTGCTGCCGGATGGCGAAAATCAGCAACAGGACGGAAACGACGACAACCGGCAGTACCAGCAGCGTGTAGCGGCTCATGAGTTCCCAGACATTGGCTTCGACCGCGGCTTTTTCAACGCCTGCATAGAGAATGCCGATGACATCGCCCTTCGCGGCGAAGATCGGCTGGTAGACGGTGAAGTAATCCTTGCCGAGGATGGTTGCCTGGCCGTTGAAGGTCTTGCCCTTGGTGACAACAGGATAAACCGCGCCGTTCTGGCCGAGTGGCGTGCCGACAGCGCGCTTGCCGTCGCCCTTGATGATGTTGGTGGTCTTGCGCCAGAAGTCCTTGGTCTCCGGGTCCCAGGCGAATACGGTCGCCGTCTCGCCGGTCATGCGCCCAATGGAATCGATCATGTCGTGGCTGGTGAATTCAGGGATTTCCGCCAACTCGATCCGGGTAACGTTGCCGGCGGAATTCCAGCCGATCTTTGCGGTTTCAACCCGTTCCTGAAACAGGGTGGCCGCAACGCGAAGATTGACTTCCTGCTTCTTCAGCGCGGCGTTCTGTGCCTGCCCCAGAGCAACCTGGTACAGAAGAATGCCGACAACCACCATCGAGATGGTCAATACACCCGCAGATACGATAGCCAGTGTCGAGGTGACACTGAGGCGCGTCAGTAAATTTTTCATCGAATCACCCAATTTCCTCTTCGCGCGCAATATTTGCGTGAATTGGTAAATTATTCGGAACAGGCTCTTCTTTGGTTGGTTCTGCGGCAGCTTGGTGCGTTGTTTCGACGTTTACCTGCCGGCTGCGGATCAAGCCGCGAGCACGCTGGAAGACGACCTTGTGGACGGCTTGGTTCTCGGTCTGGAGATTGCGGATTGTCCTGAACTCACCATCGATCGGGAGAGTTGCCGAATCGTTGTCCCGGACGGCACCGTGCTGGCATTTCAGGTGGAGACTGCGAGACGGTGCTATCTTCTGGAAGGCCGCGACCCGATCGGTGAGGCCATGGAACTCTCGACGGAGATCCGCCGGTTCGAGGCTGCACATGCAGAGACGATGCCCTGGGCCTTTGCGGCGCGCCGTCTGAGGCGAGGCGATCCTGAGAGGGATCGTTGCTTAAACGGCAAACAGCAGTGCGCTGCCGGCGACCACCAGAGCGGCGCCGGCCCAGGCGCCGAGCGCGGGCATTTCCTTCGTGCGCCACCACAGCATCGGCAGCAGGATCACAGGTGTGGTTGCCGACAGGGTCGCGATAACGCCGACCTCGCCGCCGGACAGGGCAAAGAGGATCAGCGTCATACCGAGGCCCATGCCGAGAAGGCCGGAGACGGCGATGATGCCGACAATGGGCAGGGTCAGCCGGCCGGCCGGCTTGACCCAGGAAAATGGCAGCCGGGTCAGGAGCACAAGACCGATCGCTGCAACGCCAACCCGGATGCTGGAGGCGGCGACCGGGTCGGCGCCTGTCTCCATGATCGGCCGGGCGATCAGCGAACCGATGGATTGCGACAGCGCGGCGGCGAGGCCGAGCAGTACGCCGGCCCAGACAGGACCGCGGATGTTTTCCCACTTGTGCAGCTGCGATTTGCGCTTGCCGAAACGGATGGCCAGCAGCACACCCAGGAAGGTCAGGCCGATCCCGGCAACCTGCAATCCGCTCAGGTGTTCGCCGAGGATCAGCCAGCCGAGGATGGCCGACATCGGCGCGTTCAGCGAAAACAGCATCGCGGTGCGGCGCGGGCCCATACGGTTGAGCGTCAGGAAAAGAGCCGTGTCGCCGAGAAAGATGCCGATGAAGCCGGAGAGAACCAACGGCAGGAAATGATCGCTGCCAATCGAGCTCCAGCCCGTGGTCAATGCCACCCAGGCCGTCAGCATCAGCGAGACCAGCACCATGCGGGTGCAGTTGAACGCGATCGCGCCCAGATGCTGGGCGGGACCGGCGGAAAGCAGCCCCGTCAGGGCCCAGAGGGTGGCCGCGCCGAGGGCGGCGGCTTCATAGAGGAACATGATCGGTGTCCGTTATAACCCGTCCGGGATTGCAATGGTCTGTCCTGTCCAGGCCTCTTCGAAAAAGGCGACTTCCAATACGCTCATCTTGCGGAAGAGCGCAGCGACTTTCTCCTGCCTTTCGGGCGGCAGGTCCGGTCCAAGCCTGTCCATTTCCTCGCGCAACCAGCCGACAAACGTTTGGAAGCCGGCGACGGCATGAAGGTCGATCCATTCCGCCAGATAGAAGGCATCGGGGCGTGGCTTTTGGGCTTCCCGCAGCCCCCAGGTGAGATAACACCATTCCGCACACAGCAGACAGGCGAGGCCGTCCTCGTAGGAGCCGTTTCCGGCGGATGACAGCAACAGGTCGGAGAACCGACGTGTGACCGGTCCCTGGGCCGCAGCCTGGTATGTTTCGGGAGCAATCCCGAGCGCGTCGAAGGAGCGCAGGAAATAGTCGTTTTCTTCCGAGGTCAGCAGGGCCAGGAACCCGGAGAGCCGCGACTTGGACGGCATGCCGGGCGCCTTGGCCACCAGATAGCCAAGGGTCGAGGCCAGATCCGTGATGAAGGTGTAATCCTCGATCAGGTAGCGCGCATAGGCTTCCCGAGGCATGGTCCCGTCACCAATCGCCGTGGTAAAGGGATGCGTGCACGCCATGGACCAATGAGGCTCGGCGCGGGCCGCCAGCCAGTCGGTGAACCGGGCCTCCGGCTCGGCTGCCAGGTATTCCCGGAAGGAACCGTCAAACTGCTTGGACATGGCAGGGCCATGCTCCTCGATCGGACAAAGAAAAACAGGCGCCGGATGGCGCCTGTTCAACTCGTTATCAAATCCCGGCTCAGGCCGCAGCTTTTTTCGGCGTGATCAGACCGCGATTGACCAGAACCTCGGCAATCTGAACCGTGTTGAGCGCGGCACCCTTGCGCAGGTTGTCGGAGACCACCCACATGTTCAGGCCGTTTTCGACCGTCGCGTCTTCGCGGATGCGGGAAATGTAGGTCGCGTCTTCACCGGCGCTTTCATAGGGCGTGATGTAGCCGCCGTCTTCCTGCTTGTCGATGACGAGGCAGCCCGGCGCTTCGCGCAGGATGTTGCGGGCTTCGTCCGCGGTAATCTCGTTTTCGAACTCGATATTGACCGACTCGGAGTGACCGATGAAGACCGGCACGCGCACAGCGGTGCAGGTCACCTTGATGGCCGGGTCGAGCATTTTCTTGGTCTCGGCCAGCACCTTCCATTCTTCCTTCGTGTAGCCGTCTTCCATGAAGCTATCGATATGCGGAATGACATTGAAGGCGATGCGCTTGGTGAATTTCTGCGGTTCGATCGGGTCGTTCACGAAGACGGCGCGGGTCTGGTTGAACAGCTCTTCCATCGCTTCCTTGCCACCGCCGGAGACCGACTGGTAGGTGGAAACGACGATGCGCTTGATCTTGGCATGGTCATGCAGGGGTTTCAGCGCCACGACCAGCTGCGCGGTCGAACAGTTCGGATTGGCGATGATGTTCCTCTTGGTGAAGCCGGTGATGGCATCGGCATTCACTTCCGGAACGATCAGGGGCACGTCCGCGTCGTAGCGCCAGGCCGAGGAGTTGTCGATGACAACGCAGCCCTTGGCACCGATCTTCGGCGACCATTCCTTGGAAACGGTGCCGCCCGCGGACATCAGGCAGATGTCGGTGTCGGAGAAGTCGTAATTCTCCATGGCCTGCACTTTCAACGTCCTGTCACCGAAAGAGACTTCGGTGCCCTGGGACCGGCGCGAGGCAAGGGCGACGACTTCGTCCGCCGGGAAACCGCGCTCAGCGAGAATGTCCAGCATCTCGCGGCCGACATTGCCGGTGGCGCCTGCGATTGCGATCTTGAAACCCATCTTTGAGTAGTCCTTGTCCGTCTCCCCGCTGCGCCGGCTGCCCTGGATCTGGATGGGCGTCGCCGGCTCCCGGCGCCTCCCATCCCCGGGGAGGCGGGATGAGCGGCACCGTCAAGCGGTGGTTTTGGTGGTCTTCGGTGTGCGTTTCAGAGCGGTTGCGGCAGGAGTCCGGGTCTCGCCGCGCATGAAAGTCGCGCTGGCAAGGGCCTGAGACATCATATCCAGAATGTCGGCTTTCAGCCGGGTCATTGGGGCTCGCAATCGTCAAAACGTGAGACGGCGGTGTTTTTGCCCGGAAATCCGCGCGAGTCAACAAGGAATGCGATGGAAGTGCCCGATTGGTATTCAACTTGTTGCTTGAAAGTGACGAATTGCCGTGGGCACGGCTGTACGCGGTGAACGGTGACGAGGACAGTCCCTGTTATCTTCTTCAATTCACGCTACGTCAATTTGGGCGATTGAACACGCGCTCCAAAATATGGGACAGGCGACAGGTCATGCGTGACGAAGCCTACAACATCCTCTTTTTATGCACTCGCAATGCCGCGCGTTCGGTCATGGCCGAAGCCATCGTCAATCAAAAGGGGCACGGCCGTTTCCGCGCCTTCTCCGCCGGAACCGATCCCGCCCGGGAAGTGCGCCCGGAGGTTCTGCGGTTGTTGAGACGGATGAATTGCAACGCCGAAGGCGCCTATGCAAAGAGCCTGCAGGACCTGATGCGGGCCAACATGCCGGAACTCGACTTCATGATCACGATCTGTGACCAGGACGCGGAGAGTACCTGTCCGGTCTGGCCGGGGCATCCGACGACTGCCCTTTGGCCGCTGCCGGATCCGCTATCTTCCGGTGCAGCGCCGGCGGAGACGGTTTACGCTGAGACCTTCCGTTGCCTGAGCGAAGGGCTGGCGTCCTTCATGAACATGCCGAAGAGCCAGCTCGACAGATTGTCCCTGCGCAACTGCCTTGACGCCTTTCAGCGAATGCACTGACGGGCAAGTTTGCTCTCCGGGAAATCCGCCTCAGCCATCTTCAGGTCCTTCCGACAGGTAACATAGGACACGGGACTGACCGGTCAGGTTCAAGGCATCGCGCAAGGAACCGGCGTGATGAACCGCGGAAATGCCGGCCGCGCCCGAGGCGGTGGTGGCAAGGTCATGTCCAGCCAGCCAGTCGACCGTCTCAGCGGCTTCGGTGTCCGAGATCGTGACGAAATAATCCGCTTCCCGGGCCAGGTATTTCAGCGCCAGATGGGACGGCTCCTTGCAGTCGAGGCGGCCCATGATCGAGACGGGTCCCGGCGCAGTCACCGGCTCGCCGGCCGCGATGCTGGCTTTCAGCGCAGGCGCGTCTTCCGGTTCGACCACCACGATCGTGACATCCTGGCCCCAGGTGGCTCGGGCGCTGACGGCGCAGGACGCGGCCAGGCCGCCGACCCCGGCCTGCAGAAAGACATGGGTCGGCGGGGCTGCGATCTGCCGGGCAATTTCGTTGCCCATGATCAGATAGCCCTCCATGACGTCCCGCCCCGCATCCGTCATGCCAGGCCAGGTGCTGTCGGGCAACGGGACCCAGCCCTGTTCTTCGGCCTGCCTCTGGGCTTCCGCCATGCTGTCCTCATAGGTCGCGCCGGCCCGGACAACTTTCGCGCCGCGAAGCTGCAGCCTGACGGTAAAGGCCTCCGGCACTGTCTCCGAGACAAAGACAACCGCCTTCGCACCGAAAAGCGGGGCGCCCGCGGCGAGGGACAAGCCGTGATTGCCGGCGCTGGCGCAGGCAAACGTCATGCCCTGGAGCGCTGTCGCCAGATCACGCGCACCGCCTTCTTCTACCTTCTGCCCTGCTCTCTTGGCGATTGCATAGGCGGCGCCGAGCGCCTTGAAGCTGCCCAGGCCCATGCGGTAGCGCTCGTCCTTGACGGAGAGCGCCGCAATGCCGAGCTCGGTTGCGAGCACCGGCAAGTCCAGAAGAGGCGTTGGCCGGTTGTCGGTGCTTCTTTCCAGGAAGGCATCGGCGAAGACGGCGACCTCCGAAACGGTCCCTTCCGCCAGCGGTGCGGTGTCCGGAAGGCCTTTTCCAAGCCAGACGTTCTTTAATGCGTCCATGCGGTGTCCCCGTTCTTGTTCTTAAAGCCAGATGCGCATGGCCGGCGGACCGGTCCGCCGGCAATCGGCTGGCATGGTGTGTCCTGACCCAGCGATACAAATTGTTGTCGCTGAGTCGTAGCATTTCAGATGACCAAAGGTCACCAGCAGGCGCGAGCGAATTCAAGTCCGCGCACCAGCAATGACGCTTTCAGACTATTGAAAGGGCGTGCCGTCGCGGAAAATTGAGAATTTTACCGGGAAGGCTCTAGCCTGCGAAGAGATCGCATGAAAAAAGCCG
Source organism: Roseibium sediminicola (assembly GCF_023156505.1). Classification (GTDB taxonomy): domain Bacteria; phylum Pseudomonadota; class Alphaproteobacteria; order Rhizobiales; family Stappiaceae; genus Roseibium; species Roseibium sediminicola. The sequence goes on from NZ_JALNMJ010000005.1 coordinate 210,692, forward strand.
CCCGAGGCAGGCTCAGGCGGCTACAAGGATCACGTCAGGGCTTTCAGGCGGCGGTGCTGCGCTGAAGCTCCGGGCGCAGGGTCAGCAAGGCCAGCACAAGCGCGATCAGGGCGCAGGCGGCGACTGCTCCGGTCAGCGGCAAAGCCGTGCGGTCGAAGAACGGGCTGCAGACCAGGATCATCACGCCGCCGGCAACCATCTGGAACGTGCCGCCGAGCGAGGACGCCATGCCGGCGTGTTCGCCATGCTCTTCCAGCGCCATCACCATGACCGGCGCAATGACCTGGCCGAGGCAGCTGTTGCCGATGAAGAACAAGGCCATCAGCACCGGCAGGTCGTCGACCCCGCTCCAGACCAGAACGGTCAGGAGTGACGTTGATGCGGTAAAACCGCAGACCGCCAGCAGGGCCACCCGGGCCATGCCGAAGCGCTGGCCGAGCATCGCCGCGAATTGCGACGAGGCGAAAAAGCCGATGGCGTTCAGGGCGAAAACCAGGCTGAACCCCATCGGGCTCAGGCCGTATTGGGTCATGTAGACCAGCGGAGCGGCAGCGATGAACACGAAGAAACTCGCCAGCGAAAATCCGCCGATCAGGGTCAGGCCCATGAACTTGGCGTCCGTCAGAAGGTCGGCCGCACTGCGGATCATCGCAGTCGGGTCGATCTTTGCACGCTGGTCTTTCGGCAGGGTTTCCGGCAGAAGCAGGGCCATCTGCGTGACAGCAGCGAGGGCAATCACGCCAAGCGCCACGAAGATCAGCCGCCAGCTGCCGAATTCGATGATCAGGCTGCCGGTCAGGGGAGCCAGCATCGGCGACACGCTGAAGACAAGCATGATCAGCGCCATCAGCCTGGTCGCTTCCGTGCCGGTGTGCAGGTCGCGTACGACGGCGCGGACGATCACCATGGGGGCTGCCGCGCCGAGTGCCTGGACGAACCGGCCGATCGTAAGTGCCGACACGTCGTCCGCGGTGGCGCAGAGAAACGATCCGACAATGAAGACGGCCAGTCCGAGGAACACCGGTGGCTTGCGGCCGAACCGGTCGGCGAGCGGGCCATAAATCAGCTGAGCGATGCCAAAGGCAATGAAGTAGACCGTGAAGGTCATGTGCACGGCGGCATCGTTGGTCTCAAGGCTGGTGACGATTTCACCGACCGCGGGCAAATAAAGATCAATCGCAAAAGGGCCGACAGCGGCCAACAGCCCCAGCACGACGGCGGAGCGCAGGTATCCAATCTGCATAGGATTTTCCAATAAAAAAGGCGCCGAAAGCGCTGAAGTGGAGATCTGGAGAATGGAATGAAGGGCCGGCCAAGTCCAGATCCCATTTAGGTGGGGAGTGTCGTACGCCGATTCAAGGTCCGACGTAAAAGATTGCCGCATGGGCTTGTCATGAAAGCTTCATGCAAGTGTCACCGATATTGCAAGGGCGCCCACTAGCTTGCCGCCACCCTCAACCCAAGTTTTATGGGAGCTAGTGCAATGGCGAACCTTCGCGGGCGTTTTTTGAAAGGCGTCAGCCTTGCTGTTCTGTTCGGTCTCGGGGCCGTTCCGGCAGCGCATGCGGACTATTTTGAACGGATCAATTCCTACCCTGTCTACAAGACCCTGCCGGAAGGCGCCGACAAGGCAACCGAAACCGTCGCGGAAATCATTTATGCGTCCAAGGATGGCCGCACGCTGGTCTTCACCGACAGCCCGGGTGAAGCCGTCGTGTTCGTCAATGCCGCCAACCCGCTGACCATCCAGCCTTTGGCCCGCGTTGCCCTTGGCGGTGAGCCGACCTCGGTCGCCGTCGGCGCGAAAGCCGCCTATGCGGGCGTTAACACGTCGGAAGACTATGTCAACGCCTCCGGTCATATGGCTGTGATCGCGCTTGACGGCATGGGCATCACCGCAAAATGCGACGCCAAGGGCCAGCCGGACAGCGCCGCCATCTCCCCGGACGGCAAGTTTGTCGCCATCGCGATCGAGAACGAGCGCGACGAAGACCTCAATGACGGTGTCATCCCGCAGATGCCGGCCGGCCACCTGGCCATCTTCGATCTCGACGAAAATGGGGCGCCGGCCAATTGCGATGCCGTGCGCATCGTCGACATGACGGGCCTCGCTGAGATCGCCCCGAGCGATCCGGAGCCGGAATTCGTTTCCATCAACTCCAGGAACCAGGCCGTTGTTACCCTGCAGGAAAACAATCACATTGCGATTGTCGACCTGGTTTCCGGCGACATCGTTGCACATTTCTCCGCCGGCGCGGCTTCCGCGGAAAACGTTCCGGTCAAGAAGGCGCGCATGAGCGACGCGTCCGGCAGCACTGTCGACGTCCGCCGCGAGCCGGACGGCGTCGCCTGGATCGATGACGAGCGTTTTGTCACTGCCAACGAGGGCGATTACGAAGGCGGTTCGCGCGGCTTCACCATCTGGAATGCCAAGGGCGATGTCCTGTTCGACAGCGGCAACCAGCTGGAACATCTGGGCATGGCCCATGGCCATTACCCGGCAAAACGCGCCCACAAGAAAGGCACCGAACCGGAAGGCGTTACCGTCGGTGAATTCGGGGGCGAGACCCTGATCTTCGTCAATTCCGAGCGCGGCAATTTTGTTGCCGTCTACAAGGACACAGGCGCCGAGCCGGAATTCGTCCAGCTGCTGCCGACCCATGTCGGTCCGGAAGGCTCTGTGGCGATCCCGAGCCGGGACCTTTTCGCCGTTGCCAACGAAGTCGACGAAGACGGTGTGCGCGCGCATGTCTCGCTTTACCAGTATGGCGCCGAAACGCCGTCCTACCCGTCGGTGATTTCCGAAACCGATCCGGAAAAAGGCGCGCCGATCGGCTGGGGCGCTCTCTCGGGCCTGGCCGCCGATCCGCTTGATGCCAACACGCTCTATGCGGTCAGCGACAGCTTCTATGACGAAGCCCGCATCTACACGCTGGACATCGCCTCCCAGCCGGCGAAGATCACGTCCTTTGTTACCGTCACCGGGTTCAATCAGTCCAAGCTCGACCTGGAAGGCATTTCGGTCGCAAAGGACGGCGGCTTCTGGCTCGCATCCGAAGGTCACCCGGAAAACGACCGTCGTCACCTGCTCCTGAAAGTTGGCACCAACGGCGCCGTTGAGGAAGAGATCCTGCTGCCGCAGTCGCTGATCGACCAGGCGCAGCGTTTCTCCTTCGAGGGTGTTGCCGAATTCGAGATGGACGGGCAGACCCTGGTCGCCGTTGCCGTTCAGCGGGAATGGAAAGACGATCCGAAGGGCATGACCAAGCTGGCCATCTACAATCCGGCCGACAAATCCTGGGGTTTTGTCCACTACCCGCTCGACACGCCGAAAAGCGCGGCTGGTGGCTGGGTCGGCCTGTCGGAAATCGTTTCCCTGGGCGATGGCACCTTCGCCGTCCTGGAGCGGGACAACAAGGGCGGTGAAGACGCCGCGATCAAGCAGATCACGACCGTTTCCCTGAAAGGCGTCACGCCGGCCGCCCACGGCGAAGAACTTCCGGTGCTGGAAAAGACCTTCAAGGTCGATGTTCTACCGGCAATGGCCAAGGCCAAGGGCTGGATCCTGGACAAGCCGGAAGGCTTGACGATCACTGCCGACGGCCGCCTGATCCTTGTGACCGACAATGACGGTGTCGACGATGCACCGGGCGAAACCCAGCTGATCGACCTCGGCCCGGCATCGCGCCTGAACTGATCATAGGCTCACGGTCTCCCAAGACCTGACCGAAGGCCCGGCGGTCCCTGACTGCCGGGTCTTTTCTTTTAACAGATGGGTCACCCGGCTTTCAGGCCCGGAAGGTTGAGCCGATGCCAAAAGGCCGCGAGGCCGTGTAGCCCGATGAGGCCGGCCAGCAGGAAGGCGGCGGCGTGGTGCAGGTTACGTGGTGGAAGATCCTGATACGGCGCCAGACCGGTCAGCGTGCCGCGGGCAACGGCGCCGAACGAGCCGGACAAGGCAAGCATGCCAACCCCGCTGACGAACAGCAGCAGCGGTACAAGGCGCAGCAGAACGTGCACTCCCTTTGCCAGTCGCGCCTGCAACCGCGAGCCTGGTTCGAAGGCAGGGGGCGGTGCGCCGGCGGTGAGCCAGACCAGAACCCTTGCAAGTGACAGCAGGCCGGCCGAAACGCCAAACGCGAGGTGGATCCGCAACAGGGAGGCCGAATAGGCGTCGGGCCATGTGAGCACGTAACCGCTGCCAAGCGCAGCCATTGCCAGACCGGCGATCAGCCAGTGCAGGCGCCGGCCGGCCATTACCTGTCCTCCTCTGTTCGGATCACCCGGTAAAGCGCCGCGTGAAAGACGGCACCGCGCATGCCGCCGCCAAGGTCGCTCTTCTGCATCTTTTCGATAGCGGCCTGAAAGGCTGCCGGGCTCTGCCATCTGGCTACATTGACCAGCTGGAACCGGGCATCCGGGGAAAGGGACTGGTGCAGACTCGTGTCGAGAAACCCCGGTTGCTTCTTCAGGAAGTTCCGGGCTTTCTCCCAGAATGCGATGGTCTGGTCGAGCTGCCCTTCAGGGATTTCAAACACGTTGATCAGGGTGACGGGTTTGCCGGCTGCAGGGTCGGTTGCCATGGCGGTGGTTCCTGTGGTTGCGATGAGAATGGCTGCCAGGAAAACGTTGCGGCAGCGGTGAAAGACGGTGTTGGACATGATTTACTCCTATATATAGCAAGCTATATTTATTTATATAGTAAGCTATCTATCGTATATGCAAGGCATGAACTTCAAAAAAGACACGTCCGCCGGTTATCTCGCCAATCACATGGCGCGCCTGTTCGCATCCGGCCTGCAGCGCCGGATCAAGCCGCTCGGCTTGTCGCCGGGCCAGTTCCCGGCGCTTGTCGCGCTTTGGGCCAAGGAAGGCCGAACGCAGAAGGAACTGGTCGAACTCCTGGATATTGAACAGGCGACACTCGCCAACACGCTGGCGCGTATGGAGCGTGACGGGCTGATCAGCCGCCGGGCAAGCGAAGAGGACGGCCGGGTTCAGCAGATCTTTCTGACCGACCGGGCTAAATCGCTGGAAGAGGAGGCCATCGGCGCGGCGCTGGCGCAGAACGCCGAGGCCCTGGCCGGATTTTCAGAAAGCGAACGGGATCAGTTTCTGGACTACATGCGCCGGGCGATCGCGGCGATGCAGTCGGCGGAAACAGGCTCCGCTGAATGAGTGGCAGTCTCCTCGGGCTTTTCGGCATTTCATTTCTTGCCGCCACGCTGTTTCCGGCCGGTTCCGAACTGGGCCTCTCGGGTCTGATCCTCGCCGGCACGGATCCGGTTGTTCTGCTTGTGGCCGTCGCCAGCATCGGCAACACGCTCGGATCGATGGTCAACTGGGCACTCGGCCGCGGCGCGGCCGCCTTTTCCGAGGCCTCCTGGTTCCCGGTGAAAGCGGACAAGCTGGAGCGGGCAACCGGCTGGTACCACCGTTACGGCCGCTGGAGCCTGCTGCTCAGCTGGGCTCCAGTGATCGGCGATCCGCTGACATTGGCGGCCGGGGTGTTAAAAGAACCGCTCTGGAGTTTCACGCTGCTTGTGGCTGTTGCCAAGGCGGCCCGCTATGTCCTGGTGGCGCTGTTGACGCTGCAGGTGGTTTGAAGGTTTTTTCCGGGAACTTACACCGGCCTGTCCACCCCAAGGACGTCATCCTGAGGAAGCGCGTCAGCGCTGTCTCGAAGGATCGGCCACTTGCTCCAATGCCTGGGGTCAATCCTTGGAGACGGGCCTTGCGGCCCTCCTCAGGATGACGCTGAGTTTGTGGCGGGCGATAGATCAAAAGTGCTGGATCAATGCCCATTTGTTGCCGAACGGATCCTGGAAGACGGCGACCTTGCCAAAGGCTTTGCTGCGTGGCTTTTCCTTGATAAACACGAGTGCGGTATCCATCCGAATGACCAAATTTCCCAAATTGGGCTGAGCGGCAAAGCTTTTTCCAGCGCAGACTGGCTTGCCGTGCGCTACCTTCTTACTTGTCAGCCATTTCAAAGTTCTCGACTTTTTAACAAAAAGGTCATATATATTGACCTTAAGGTCCGGATTGGATTTGGAGCGGCGGACGGGATTCGGACCCGCATCGGCAGACTGGGAAGAACGCTGTTTTACCGTTAAACTACCGCCGCGTAAAAGGGCCGGATTTCCGGCCCTTTTACAATTGATCTTTCAATGCTGCACTAATCTCTTCCAAATCGATGAGTTCAGAGCTTTTAACGTTTGAGTCAACGTTGGTAGTGAAGTAACCCTTCTTCTTTGGGACGCTATTGATCGTGTTGGCGCGCGTCATCCGATAGAGCTTCCGGGCAACGAAATCGCGATCTTCAACCTTGCCGGTCTTACGCCACAAACCAACCAGAATCTCGTCGATCGCTGCACAGCTGTCCAGACTGCGGATCACCTCCACAATATCCATTTCAAGCTGGTCACTTTCAGAGATCTTGAGCTGGCTGCGAAGCTCTTCAGGAAGTTCGTCAAGGTTACCGATACGGAGCTGGCCAGGAGGCGCGATCTGAGTAGATGAGTTGTTCCGCTCTTTTGCTTCAGCAATAAATTGAAGCGTTTCCTCAAGACGAGAAGCCAGCGCATCAAATTCAGCAGCGAAATTCAGATGCCGATTACAGCGGATTTCATCTTTGTGGAAGCGATCAGCCGTGCGGCGATGATATGCCGCCTGACGCTTGACAAAATCGGGGTCATGTGATTCTATCATAGTGCGAGGCACAGAAAGCCCGTGCCCTCCTTCTTGAGGGGCCAACAGATTTAAGCCAAGGTGTTACCAGCACCTTGGCTTTTTCTATTTCAAACTTTACGCTGTGTCAACCTTGTTTCGCGGAACTCACGTTTTCCACACCTGTACCATTTTTTCTGTCATTCACGCGTTTCTCACCTGCTTCTCACTTTTGTCTTTGCGCCATTTAGGGCCGACGATTTGGCGCCTTCGTATGCGCCCAACTGTTTCGGGCATGACGCGTGAGTTACACAGACCTGCCAGCCCCAAGAATGTCATCCTGAGTTACCACGTCTGGATGACGCTGAGTTTGTGGGGGGGGATCGATCAAAAGTGCTGGATCAAATCCCACTTGTTGCCGAACGGATCCTGGAAGACGGCAACCTTGCCATAGGCTTCGGTGCGTGGCTCTTCGAGGAAGGTGACACCGGCGGCGCGCATGGACCCGAAATCCCGGTCGAAATCGTCCGTCTTCAGAAACAGGAACACACGGCCACCGGTCTGGTTGCCGACAGCCGCCTGCTGCACCGGTCCGTCGGCCTTGGCAAGGAGGAGCCGGGCTTCCGTGCTGCCTTTCGGTGCCACAAGAACCCAGCGTTTGCTGTCGCTGAGCGCGGTGTCCTCGATCAGGTCGAAGCCGAGCTTTCCGGAATAGAAGGCAAGCGCTTCATCGTACTCGGGCACGACCAGGGCGATGGCGCCGATGGATTGTTTCATTGTGGTCCTCGCGGCTGTTTCGCCGCTTATAGACCGCGGCGAAGTGGCTGTCGCGCGACAATCCCCGCAAGCACTGCCCCGTCCGCAATCATGCCGCCTCGAACCTGTCTTCGGCCTCCGTTTGCCGCCAGACCTCGGCGGACAGGAACTCCTCAACCGCGCCGCTCAGGGTGGAACTGACAGCCGACAGGGTTCCGGAGAGCTGGTCAATCTCGCTGGAACTGTTGCGGGTGGCGTCGATCGATCCCTGCAGGCCGGCAACATTGCCGGCGGCTCTTGTGCTGCCGTCGGCGGCCATGGACATGGCCTTGCTGATTTCGCCGGTGGCCGCCCCCTGTTCCTCGACGGCGGACGCAATGGCGGTGGTCATTTCCTGGACACTGTCCATGCGCGTGCCGATGGACCGGATCGCCTCGACCGCCTTGAGCGTGGAGGTCTGCACGGCGGCAACCTGCGCGGAAATCTCGTCGGTCGCCTTGGCTGTCTGCGTGGAGAGTTCCTTCACTTCCGCCGCGACCACGGCAAAACCCCTGCCGGCCTCGCCGGCGCGCGCCGCTTCGATTGTGGCGTTCAGCGCCAGAAGGTTGGTCTGCTCGGCGATGTCACGGATCATGGAGATGACGGCGCCGATTTTTTCAGCCGCCCCCGCAAGGGCCGTGACATCCCGGTCGGTGGCCTGGGCCGCCTCCGCCGCCTCGCGTGTGGTCAGCAGCGCCTTGTCCGAGTGCTGGTTGATTTCCTCGATGGAAATCCGCAGCTGTTCCGCCGCGACGGCAGATGCCTGTACGCTTTCATCCGATTGGCGGGAGGCCGACAGGGCGCCGTCCGCGTCGGTTGAAGCCGACCCTGCCGCGTCCACCAGCGTCTGGGCGGTGGCGTTCATCACTGAAGACAGGCTTGTCAGCCGGTCCTGAACCTCCGAGATCCGTGTCCGGAAGAGGTCTACTGTCCGGTCCATCTCCTGGCGGCGCCGGTCTTCCGATGCACGCCGCGCCGCGGCAGCCTCGTTGTTGCGCCTGACCTCGACCGCGTTGTCACGAAAGACGGCTACGGCGCGTTTCATGTCGCCGATCTCGTCCGCCCGGTCGGTACCGTCGATATCGATCTCCAGATTACCGTCGATCAATTCGCGTATGTTGCGGATCAGCTGGCCAAGAGGCCGCGTGATCGTGGTGGCCAGGCCAAATCCGCCCGCAACCGCAGCGACGAACAGAACGAGGCCGACGCCGGCCATCCAGGCCTTCAGACTGCTCAGGGGGGCCATGACCTCGTCCTCGGATTGCATGGCGAAGATCGCCCAGGACGTTCCCAGGAAGTCGAGCGGCACGCCAGCCTGTGTGAAGCGGCTGTCACGATGGCTTGGACCCGTGAACAGCGCGGGCGTACCGTTAAGAACCTCACCGGCCGCCTCGTTGCCGACCCGGGTCGTCAGAATGTCATTGGCCTCGGAAAACCTGGAATCGTTCCGCAGCAACCGGTCGCTGCCGACAATGACGGTTTCGCCCGTCGCGCCGAGGCCCGCGGATCGGCTCATGATCGTATTAATCCGGTCGATTGGCATCTGGAAGGCGAGAACGCCGATCGCCTCGCCGTCTTTCTCGATGCGTTTGGCAATGAAACTCGCCGGAGCGCCATGGCTGGGCGCGTAGGCTTCGAAATCGAAAAAATGGTTCTGGCCGTTTGGGCTGTGGGCCGCGGCCCGGAAGGCATTGCCGAGGTCGGTGCCGGACCAGGGGCCGCCGGCGTTGAAGGCGGTGGCGAAATCCTCTTCCTTGAAGACGGTGTAGACGAGGTCACCCTCCATGTTGAACAGGAAGATGTCGTAATAGCCGCGTTCGGTCAGAAAAGCGCGAAACCAGGGATGATAACGGGCGTGGACCGCGTCGTACTCTGTGCCGGAACCGGCCGCGTCCAGAAGATGTTTTTGTCCGAGGGGATTGGGGTTTTCGGCGATATAGGCAGTCTTCAGCGCAGCGGTCGCGTCGCCCTTGATGGCGGTGAAGGCTGCGGAAAACTCTTCCAGGGCCTGCTGCGTGAACGGCAATTCGCTGACAAGCAGGAGATCCGCCTCGATCGCGCTGAGATAATCCGACAATTCGGTGACTCGGCCCTGGGCGATGGCCTGCAATCTGCTTTCTGTCAGTTCGCGGATTTCCTTCGCAGCGGAAAAATAGCTGCTCAGGCCAATGCCGGTGCCGACGCTCAGTGCAACCCCTAAAATGGCTGCGGGAATCTTGTAGCGAATGGAAAGACTATTCCACATGGAACCCTCCAGATTTCAATCCAGAGTTATTGAATGAGGTTAATACCTGTTTAAATCTGAGGTTGTGTTGATGAAAAACTGGGCAGTTTTGATAGGTTGTAGATGGCAAAAATCGAGATGTTTATTCAACGGTTTTGGGAAAAACAAACAGTTTCAAGATTTTGCAAAAATACTTCTCGCAAATTCACGTTGGGAGAGTAAGCGGAGATCTTGAGATTTTTAACGTTGATTATTGTGCGCGGCGGTAAACCGAAATGTTCTTAAAGCTTGCAACATCTACCAAGTGCACAGTCTGGGTCACCGTCAGCGTGCCGCCGTCGTCGGACAGTTCCCGCTCCGCTTTCATGATTGTCAGGCCGCCGCGGCGGGCTTCGGACACCAGGTTGCGGTCGTTCTGAAAGACCAGCCGCATGGCGTCTACGAGACCGCTCTTGCCGAGCTTGACCTCCGGCCCGTCAGGCACGGCCTCGAAGGAATCGTTGGTGACCTCACCGTCTGCTGAGACCTGGTTCATGGTGAAGACGGCCATGCCGAAATTGTCGTCGATCTTTAGCGTGGCGCTTTTCGGCGGCTCGCCCTGCTCGAAGTCGCTTTCCTCCGTATCGAGGATCCAGGTGCCGAGAAAGGGCGCAAGTTTGTCTTCGTTCATGGGACCAACGGGAGTTTGAATGAAAAAGCCGCCACCGGGATACCCTCCAGATCAACGACAGTTCAACCGAAATCGCTTGAGCTGTCCAAAGTTGATCGCAGTGAAACACATGCACCCTGCGTTCTATTGAACGCAGGGTGCATGGACGGCTTTTCGCGCAATAGTCGTTTTACACTGGCTGGAAATCAGGCGCTGAGCGCGTCGAGTTCCGCGACGATGGCGTCGCCCATCTCGGAGGTCGACACGGTTGCCTGGCCTTCCGAGGCGATGTCCTTGGTGCGCAGGCCCTTGTCGAGGGCGTTGGCGATCGCCTTGTCGAGCTTGTTGGCCGCCTCGATTTCCTCGAAGGAATAGCGCAGCGCCATGCCGAAACTGGCAATCATGGCGATCGGATTGGCGGCGCCCGTGCCGGCAATGTCCGGCGCCGAGCCGTGGACCGGCTCGTACAGCGCCTTGCGCTTTCCGGTGACCCCGTCCGGCGCGCCGAGCGACGCCGACGGCAGCATGCCGAGCGAGCCGGTCAGCATGGCGGCAACGTCGGAGAGCATGTCGCCGAAGAGGTTGTCGGTGACGATGACGTCAAACTGTTTGGGCCAGCGCACCAGCTGCATGCCGCCGGCATCGGCCAGCATGTGCTCCAGCTGGACGTCTTGATAGCCGTTCTTGTGGGTCTGGGTGACGACTTCGTTCCAGAGCACACCGGATTTCATCACGTTGCGCTTTTCCATTGAGGTCACCTTGTTGCCGCGGGTGCGGGCAAGGTCGAAGGCGACGCCGGAAATGCGTTCGATCTCGTAGGTGTCGTAGACCTGGGTGTCGATGCCGCGTTTCTGGCCGTTGCCGAGGTCGATGATTTCCTTCGGTTCGCCGAAATAGACACCGCCGGTCAGCTCGCGCACGATCAGGATGTCGAGGCCCTCGATGACGTCCTTCTTCAGGGACGAAGCATCGGCAAGCGCCGGGTAGCAGATTGCCGGGCGCAGGTTGGCGAAGAGCTGCATGTCCTTGCGCAGGCGCAGCAGACCGGCTTCCGGGCGGACTTCGTAGGGCACGTCATCCCATTTCGGACCGCCTACGGCGCCGAAGATGACCGCGTCGGCCGCCATGGCCTTGGCCATGTCTTCCTCGGAAATCGACTGGCCATGGGCGTCATAGGCGGAGCCGCCGACCAGGCCATCGTCGGTTTCAAAGGACATGCCGCCCTTGTCATTGAACCAGGCAATGACCTTCTTCACTTCCTGCATGATTTCCGGGCCGATGCCGTCGCCCGGCAGCAGCAGAAGATTTTGAGAAGCCATGGACGCTCCATCCCGCATATTTTAGAAAAACCGATGGCGATGGGTTAGCGCGTTGGATGGGTACTTGCAAGCTGAACCCAGTTGCGAATTGCTCAACCGTTCGGGCAGGAAAGTTCAAGGACTGATAACTTAGCAAACGTGTTGTGTCGGATGAGAGTGAAAAACGGTGGAATACAGCGAAAGCAAAAAACTCATGTATTTCAATGTGGCAAAAGGTGATATTAATGTTTATTATGTAATATTTAGTATTTCTCAAATGAGAAGTGAAATAATATTAAGACTGTAGGATTGTAGAGTTGATTAAAGGTTGAGAATATTACAAATTTTTCTGAATCCTTGCTAGTATACTTGATTTTTGTTTGTATTGGAATTTGTATATTTAGTTGCAGCGCCGATGCCGAAGAAATCTTGGGTAAAATTCCGCCTCTAAATCCTGCTTGGTCATTTGAGGATCACAAGAATGAAGGCTTCCTGATATCTATGTTCCAAATTTACTCATTTTATGGATCTGTTTCGAAATATTCAAAAAACAGCCAAATCTTATTTTTATATCTGGCGAAGACTACATTGAGAATGGGCATTTGAATTTTGAAAAAACTAAGAATTTTTTCCTGGATTTACTCAGGAAATATCGATGTATTTTAAGGGAACGTCAGATAGCTGTTTAGTTTTTAAAGTTCCTGCGAAGGGGCTTACGTCTGTGGTAGGCGTGAATGATACGAAGAATTCAAAAGGAAATGAGAATCAGGAATGCGTAATTCAGGCAATATCACTATTCTTGGGTGAGGATGTTTATTCAGATATTGAGGGGGATAAATTAGAGGCAACGGGTAGAAATTTCATCGAATATTTACAAGAATTTAGATAGTTGCAGTCTTTGAATGTTGTAATTTTGATTTTTTAGTAAAGGGTGCCTGAAGAGGCTTATTATTTGAGTCAGATTTCGAACCAGCCGCGTCCCGCCTGCCAGAGCAGGTTCAGCGCCAGCGCGGTCATCACCCATCTGAAGCCGGTCTTGAAGGTCTTTTCGTCCATCTTTCCGAGCAGCTTGCTGCCGGCGAGGGTGCCCAGAAAGCCGCTAGCGATCATCAGCACGATCAGCCCGGCCCAGGGCGCGAAGGCAAAACCGAGAGCACCGAAGGCGATGATCTTGAAGATGTGCATGATCAGCGCAGTGACGGCCTGGTTGGCGACAAAGCCGTGGCGCGGCAGGCCGAGGGTGGAGAGCACCGCGCCGCCGATCGGACCGGCCGCGCCGAAGAACATCGACAGGAAGGTGGAGGCGAAGCCGGCGGCGGCCATCACCCGCTTTTGCGCCCGGCCGAATTTGGGCGCCTTGCCCCAGACGATCCACAGCACGAAGAGGCCGATGCCGGCTTTCAGGACCGCGGCCGGCAGTTCCACGGCAATCGCCCCGCCAATGGCCGCGCCGAATGCCGCGCCGATGGCGAACCAGAGCGCAATCAGCCAGTCGACATGTTTCAGCTGCACCAGCGCGCGCCCGGCATTGGAGCCGAACTGGACGACGCCGTGCACCGGCACCAAGGCGCCGGCAGGCATCACCATCGCCATCACCGCGATCAGCGTGACGCCGCCGCCAAGGCCGACAGCGGCGGTGATGGCGGAGGTCAGGAAACTCATGGCGACCAAGAGCGCGGTCGCTGCCGTACCTAGTTGATCGGGCTGGATCAGGTCCCAGAACGCGCCCATCTCAGGACCACCGCTTGTTGGCGTAGTTGACGGTCTCGCGCACGTCGAGCTTGCGCGTCGAGTTGCCGCTGCGCAGGTAGAAGACCGAGGCCTTGTTTTCTTCCAGATAGACCGCGCGCGGGGCGGGGCTGGCGATGATCATGGCAACGTCCTTGCCCTCGACCTTGGCGAACACCGTGTGGATATAGGGGCAGAGGTCGCCGCCGAGCGTTCTTGAAACGATGTCGTTGACGGTGCGCTCGAACGAGTCCAGATCCGGGCTTTTCAGCGTCGACAGGTCCTTGTCGAGACCGAGCGGCTGGCCCGCATCGTCGACGCCGATCAGAAGATGGCCGCCCTCGGCATTGAAGAACCCGGCGAGTGTCTTGGCAATGACCGTTTCCAGGCCGCGGTTGATGCGGTTTTCCTGCATGTCCCAGCGCAGCGAGGACTTGAATTCCACCCGGCCGGTTTCGCCCTGTTTCATCAGTTCGGGTATCAATGCGGTCTGTTCTTCGCGCAGGGACTGATAGGCCTTGGAGGTCTGCAGGTAATTGCGGGTGAAGATGCCGAAGGCAAGGCCGACGATGGCGCCGACGACGGTATAGGCGACCGCCACATCAAGATGGCGCGGCAGCAGCACCAGCCACAGGCGCGCGTGGAGAAATTCGAACAGGCCGGGGGCCGTTTCGGAGAAACGCGCCAGTTCCCACCAGATTACCACCAGATTGAGCGGATGGATCACCAGCACGCCGACGACGGCGCCGACCAGCAGATAGGCCGCGAGAAAGGAAAACCTGAACGGGGAAAGCGTCATAACTAAATGCCCAAAGAAAACGCCGGTCGGAACCGGCGTCACTCTTAAGGCAAAAATCTATCGTCGTCATCCCGGCCAAGCGCAGCACGAGCCGGGATCGGCGAGCCACCGGTTCTCGCGCGGGCGAAAAGACCCTGGGCCTTGGCTCCCCGGTCCCGGATCTCCGCTTTGCTGCGTCCGGGATGACGATGGAGAGGCTTGTGCCCTCAAGCCGCCGCGGGCAGGGCGGTTTCGACGAGCTTGACCCAGTAGGAGCAGCCGACCGGGATCAGGTCGTCGTTGAAGTCGTATTCCGGGTGATGCAGGCCGGCGCTGTCGCCGTTGCCGGCGAAGATGAAGGCGCCGGGGCGCTCTTCCAGCATGTAGGAGAAATCCTCACCGCCCATCATCGGCTCGATGTCCCGGTTGACCTTGCCGATGCCGGCAATGCCCTCGGCGATCTCCGCGGCGAAATCGGTCTGGGCGTCATGGTTGGCGGTTACCGGGTAGCCGCGCCGGAACGTCAGCTCGGCCTTGGCGCCGAAGGTTGCGGCGACGGAGGTGACGATGGTTTCCATGCGGGTCTGGGCGAGGTCGCGCATTTCCGGGCTCAACGTACGCACGGTGCCGCGCAGAAGCACTTCCTGCGGGATGACGTTGAAGGCGTTACCGCCCTGGAACACTGTGACGGAGACAACAACCGAATCGAGCGGATTGGCGTTGCGGCTGGCAATCGTCTGCAGCGCGGAGACCATCTGCGAACCGACGACGATCGGGTCGATGGTTTCCTGCGGTTTGGCGGCGTGGCCGCCCCGCCCGGTGATCTCGATGCGGAATTCGTCGGTGGCCGCCATGATGGCGCCCTTGCGGATCGCGAATTCACCCACCGGCATGCCCGGGAAATTGTGCATGCCGTAGACCTCGTCGATTGGCCAGCGGGTCATCAGGCCGTCGTCGATCATTGCCTTGGCGCCTGCGCCGCCTTCTTCGGCCGGCTGGAAGATCACCACGACCGTGCCGTCGAAATTGCGGGTCTCGGAAAGGTACTTGGCCGCGCCCAGCAGCATCGCGGTGTGGCCGTCATGGCCGCAGGCATGCATCTTGCCGGGGATCTTGGACGCGTAAGGCTTCTGTGTGGCTTCCTCGATCGGCAGCGCATCCATGTCGGCGCGCAGGCCGATGGTCCTGCCGGCGCCGCCGTTGCGGCCCTTGATCACGCCGACCACGCCGGTCTTGCCGATGCCCGTCGCGATTTCATCGACACCAAAACTCTGCAGGAGCTCGGCCACCTTCTCGGCCGTGCGCACCGTCTCGTAAAGAACCTCGGGGTTTTCGTGAATGTCGCGGCGCCAGGCGGTGATCTCGTCGGCCAGATCTGCAAGGCGGTTTACGATGGGCATGAAGGACTCCTGGAAGCACTGATGAACTGCGCGGTACGCGCCTGAAGCGCTAACCTATCGCAAGCTGCAGAAAGGGGAAGTGGGCGGGTGGAAAAACTTTTAAACCGAAAGAACATCCGTCGGATTGGTTCGCGGCGGATCCCAATTCCGGATTATTTTTTCGTCAGGCGGAAAACCCGGGTGCGTTTGATCTCATTGTCTTCCAGCGCGCCGACCACCGGAACCTGGTAGGCAGCCAGTTCCAGGAGGCGGCTCTGCGGCAGATAGGAGCGGCCGGGATCGCCGACCAGAACATCGATGCCGGCGGCCTGGAGCCGGTCGAGGAAGCCGAGCACCTTGTCGGCCATTTGCCGGTCGTAAAAGACATCGCCGCAAATGACGAGATCGGCCTCCGGAACGGCGGCCCCGGTGATGTCGGCCGTCTCGGCGCTGAGCGTCACCTCGTTCAGCGCCCCGTTGAGCCTGGTGGCTTCCAGCGCGAAGGGATCGATGTCGACGCAGTGGCAGGTGGCGGCGCCGGCCTTCATCGCGGCAATGCCTACCAGGCCGGAACCGCAGGCAAAGTCGACGACGCGTTTCCCGGCGACCAGCGCCGGATTGTCGAGGATGTAGCGGGCAAGCCCCTGGCCGCCCGCCCAGGCAAAGGCCCAGAAGGGCGGCGGAAGACCGAGGTCTCCCAGCTCTTCTTCCGTCTTTTGCCAGAGATCCATGGCTTCATCGGCCACATGCAGCAGGATTTCCTCCGCATGCGGGACGGGTTTGACCCGTGTTTCCTTAAGGATGAAGGCAACCGGATCCTGGATCCTGGACATCTCAGGCCGGCTCTTTCAGCCCACCCATTTCGCAGACGACCTTCCATTCCTCGGGCGTGACCGGCTGAACGGAGAGGCGCATGGAGGTCACCAGCGACATCTTTTCCAGGCGCGGTTCGGCTTTGACCTCAGCCAGCGTGACCGGCTTCGGCATGTCGCGAACGGCCTTGAAGTCTACGCATTCCCAGCGCGGGTCGTCGGTGGTGGTGTCCGGATGGATCTCGCTGCAAACCTCGACGATGCCGACCACTTCCTTGCCGATATTGGAATGGTAGAAGAACGCCTTGTCGCCAATCTCCATGGCGCGCATGTTGTTGCGGGCCTGGTAATTGCGGATGCCGTCCCACTGCTCGCCTTCGTCGCCCTTGGCCTTCTGCTGCTCCCAGGACCATTTGTCCGGCTCGGATTTGATCAGCCAGTACTGCACTTAGTTCACCTCGGGGTTCTTGATGGCCCAGTTCCACGGGCGGATTTCAACGCTTTCGAACAGTCCGGCCCGTGCGTAGGGATCTTCCTGCGAGATGGCAAGGATTTCGTCACGGTTGGCCGCCTCGATCACCACCAGAGACCCGGTCATGTTGCCATCGTCATCCAGGAACGGTCCGGCCGCCTTGAGGCTGTCGCCGAGGCCTTTCAGGAATTCGATGTGATCGGCGCGGTTGTCGAGACGTGTCTGCAGGGCACCGGCCTTGTCGGTGCAGATCAGCGCATAAAGCATGAAGAAGACCCTCAAATTGTCGAATCTGCGTCGAAACTAGGGCCGGGATCGGGGAAACTCAATGGGGGAATGAGGACAGCAAATCCCGACAGGATCAATTTTAGAGGATTGAAGCAGGCAATCGGGCAAGGCCTTCGCCGCCGGGTTTCCCTCCCCCTTGTGGGGAGGGAACAAGGGTGGGGGTCTTGAGCAAGAAAGGGGTATGGCTTCGCCATGCACCCCCATCCCTAACCCTTCCCCACA
Organism: Roseibium sediminicola; assembly: GCF_023156505.1. GTDB lineage: Bacteria > Pseudomonadota > Alphaproteobacteria > Rhizobiales > Stappiaceae > Roseibium > Roseibium sediminicola. The sequence continues at coordinate 228,006 of NZ_JALNMJ010000005.1, forward strand.
AGGGGGAAGGGGACTGGGTTGTGCCTTGCGACACCTGCAGAGCGTTCCTGCGAGGTAGAAGTCTGCCTACAGCCCCGCCGTTTCCGATTTCAGCGGGCGGGCCATGAGGGTGTTGAGGGCATCGTCGATGGTGAGGTCCTCGTCGATCATCTTCGCCACCGTTTCGCAGATCGGCACCTCGACATCGTGCTTGCGGGCCAGCTTGACCGCGACCCGGGCCGAATAGGCGCCCTCGGCAAGCTTGCCGCCGGCGGAGATCAGTTCCGAAGCCATGAAACCTTCGCCGAGACGCAGCCCGAAGGAGAAGTTGCGCGACTGGCTGGAGGAACAGGTCAGCACCAGGTCGCCGAGGCCGGAGAGACCCGTGAGCGTTTCGCCCTGGGCGCCCATGGCGGTGCCGAGCCGGGAAAGTTCGGCAAAGCCGCGCGCGGTCAGGGCGGCTTGCGCGCTGGCGCCAAGCTTGCGGCCGACGACCGCGCCGCAGGCAATGGCGAGCACGTTTTTCAGGGCGCCGCCGATCTGGGTGCCGAGAATGTCGATCGATGCATAAGGCCGGAAACAGGGCGATTGCAGTGCTTCGCACAGGCTGAGCGCGGTCTTGGCGGAATTGGCTGCCACCGTGACTGCCGTCGGCAGGCCCCTGGCGACGTCATCGGCAAAGCTCGGGCCGGACAGGACACCGGGTTCGACGCCGGGCAGTTCCTCGGCGAGTACCTTGGAGAGCAGCTTGCCGGAGGATTGTTCGATGCCCTTGGCGCAGAGCACGACGGGCCCGCGCACCTTGCCGGTTTTCTTCAGGGCGGCCAGCATGGCGCGGGTGGTCTGTGCCGGGGTCACCAGCAGCAGCGCGTCGGCATCGGCGACCTCGTCGAGGGAACCGGTCGCGGCCAGCTCCTCGTCGAAGGTGATTTTCGGCAGATAACGCGGGTTCTGCCGCTTCGAGCGGATGTCGGAAACGGTTCCGGGGTCGCGCGCCCACAGGCGTACCTCCCGGCCGGCCCGGGCTGCGGTCAGAGCAAGAGCTGTGCCCCAGGCGCCGCCGCCAATGACACCGACAGTCTTAATGGCGCCCATCGATCTGCCTTTCCATGCGCGTCCGTAATGTTTCAAGCTGCGCTCCAAACCCTTCGAAAAAGAGGGTCTCGGCGGGCGCATCCTCTGAGAACAGGTCGATCCAGAACAGGCGGAACCTTATCGGAGGTCCGCCCGTGCTTGGTGTGGTTTCGAAGTGTTCCCATTCTGTCGCGGGCTTTTCACGGATCCGGCCGTGAAAATGCCGCCGGCGATGCAGGCCGTCGAGACAATTGGGAACAGTGTCGAAGATATGGTCCTGGTCGGCGAACGATTCGAGGGCGATATCCAACGAAAGTCCGGTCTCCTCGGCAAATTCGCGCCGGGCGCCCTGAAGATAGCTCTCGCCGGGGTCGAGCGTGCCGCCGGGCACCTGCAGTCCAACTTCCGGAAAATCGGGTTCCTCAAATACCAGGAGCCCTGGCCCGCAGGTGAGGTAAATGTAGGATTTGTGGTAGATCTGCACTGTCAAATCCTTGAAAACAAACGGGTTCAGGCGGAGTTTTCCAGCAAGGCAACGCGTTCGCGCAGACCGGCAAGCGGCGCGCCGAAAGCGGCAAAGAAATTTTCCGGGTCCATCGCCCGGGCACCGAACAGGTCGATCCAGAAGAAGTGATAGCGAATCGGAACGCCGCCGCTGCTCGGATGCATTTCATAATGCTCCCATTCGTCCCGAGGCCGGGCGGCAAGCCTGACGTGATAATTGCGCCTGATATGCCGGCCGAGCAGCGGCCGGTCCGGATGCGGCCGGTACTGTCCGACCGGCGGTATCGTCTCGAACGGAAGGTCCTGGTTCGAGAACTGGTCGAAGGCGGCGTCCAGCTCCAGCCCGGTTTCCTCGGCGAATTCGCGCATGGCCCCATGCAGGAAACTTTCGCCCGGATCGATGGTGCCGCCAGGCACCTGCAGTCCAAGCCAGGGCGTGTCGGGCTCATGGAAGACCAGAAGGTCCGTGCCGCAGGTCAGATAGACATAGGCCTTGTGGTAGACGCGCATCTCTTCAAATCTGTCCTTGTTGCTGCCCTGCGGTTTCCTAACAGGCCGCATGGGCACACAAAAGGGCAAGTTTGTGATTTCTCTCGACTATTTCTGCAGAAGGAAAGGAAGGGAGGATTTTTGGATCGAAAAATTATCGTAAAACAATAATTTTTTGTTGCGTTGTAACTTGCGGAAACCTAGATATGCTGCGCCCGCCGACGGTGGCGGAAGAGCGACTTATCTTGGAGTTTTCCCTTGAAGACGACTTTCAAAAATCCGTTTCTGATCGCCCCATACGCGATTTTCCTTGGTTTGACGGCCTGCGGGCAAACGGGTTCGAATTACCGGCCGATCGTCGACGGACCGCTTGGCTATGCCTATGAAAAAGATCTCGCGCAGTGCAAGCAACTGGCCGAACAGCGCGGTCTCTTCAACGACGAAACCAAAATGGCTGCCCTGGCGGGAGCGGCGATTGGCGGGGTGGTGGGTGCCGTGGAGGCCGACGACAATACGGCGCCGGGCGGTGCGGTTGTCGGCGCGCTGGCAGGTGGCGCGATTGGCGCTGGCGGCGGAGCGATCAAGGCTCATGGTGAGCGCAAACAGATCGTCATGAATTGCATGGCCGGGCGTGGCCACCGGGTGGTCGGCTGATCCCTGAACCGGGGCCTAGACCTTTGCGCCCTTCTTGCCCGCCCCGAGCACACCGGCATTGGCCGCATCGAGGGGCCAGCGCGGACGGGGCGACAGGGCCATGTCGTCGACGGGTCCCAGCTGAAGGCGTTCGATGCCGGCCCAGGCGATCATCGCGGCATTGTCCGTGCAAAGGGTGAGCGGCGGGGCCACGAAGCGGGCGCCGGCTTCATCTGCGGCAGCCAGGAGGCTGCGCCGGATTTCCTGGTTGGCGGCAACGCCGCCGGCCACGACGATTGCAGGCTCCGCGTCCGGGTGACGGTCCTTGAACAGCGCCAGCGCCGATTTGGTGCGCGCCGCAAGGACATCGGAGACGGAGCGCTGGAAGGCGGCGCAGAGATCGCAGATTGTCTGCTCGTCGACCGGTTCCAGTTTCTTGGCCTGGGTTCTGAGCGCGGTCTTGAGACCGGCGAAGGACATGTCGAGGCCGGGGCGGTCGAGCAGCGGCCGCGGCAGTCTGAACCGTGTGACGTCGCCCTTGGCGGCCATCTTTTCCACATGCGGGCCTCCCGGATAGGGCAGGCCGAGCAGTTTTGCGGTCTTGTCGAAGGCTTCGCCGATGGCATCGTCGATGGTGGTGCCGAGTCGCTCGTAGTCGCCGACACCGCGTACAAGCAGAAACTGACTGTGGCCGCCGGAGACCAGAAGCAAAAGAAACGGAAAGGCCAGATCGTCGGTCAGCCGCGCGGTCAGGGCATGGCCTTCCAGATGATTGACGCCGACCAGAGGTTTGTTTGCGGCCATGGCGATCGCTTTGGCGGTCATGAAGCCGACGATGACCCCGCCGATCAGGCCCGGGCCGGCGGTTGCGGCGACCGCGTCGATATCGTCCCAGGAACAGCCCGCCTCGTGCATTGCCCCTGCGACGATCCGGTCAAGGATCTCGATATGAGCGCGCGCGGCGATTTCCGGTACGACGCCGCCGAATTCGGTGTGCTCGTCAATCTGCGAGCGGATGGTGCTGGACAGAATTCTCTTGTTAGCCGGACCGCACACGACAGCCGCGGCGGTTTCGTCGCAGCTGGTCTCAATGCCCAGAACCGTCAGATTGGTCGCATTGTCTTTCGAATTGACTGAAGTCATTGGTGTTGGTGCGGTGGCCTGTGTTAGGACACGTATCAATCAAGAAACATATGTCCGGCGTTCCTGCCGGGCGTAGCATCTGGACGGTAAACCTTGCAATCAAATCCTTTGCGCATCGGCACACGGGGCAGCCAGCTGGCACTGGCGCAGGCCAATGAGACCCGCGACCGGCTGATGGCGGCCCATGGCCTTTCCGAAGACGCGTTTGAAATCGTCGTCATCAAGACCTCAGGCGACAAGATCCAGGACCGGCCCTTGTCGGAAGTCGGCGGCAAGGGGCTCTTTACCAAGGAAATCGAGGAAGCGCTTCTGGATGGCCGGATCGACATCGCGGTGCATTCGTCCAAGGACATGCCGACCGTGCTGCCGGACGGTCTGGCGCTGACGGCGTTTTTGCCGCGCGAGGATGTGCGCGATGCCTTCCTGTCGCCGAAAGCCAAGACCTTGACCGATCTGAAGCAGGGCGCCGTGGTCGGCTCCAGCTCGCTGCGCCGCCAGGCAATGATCAAGCGGATCCGGCCGGACATCGAGGTGGTCATGTACCGGGGCAACCTGCAGACGCGCATGCGCAAGCTGGCCGAGGGCGCGGTCGACGCAACGCTTCTGGCGGCCGCCGGCCTGCGCCGTCTTGGGCTTGAGGGTGAGATCACCAGCCTCCTGGAAACGGATGACTTTCTACCGGCCGTCGGCCAGGGGGCCATCTGCATTGAAAGCCGGGTAGGCGATACGGCAACGCTGGAAAAACTTGCCGCCATACACGATCAGGCCACCCAGGTCCGGCTCGACGCGGAGCGGGCCTTCCTGGCGGTGCTCGACGGTTCCTGCCGCACACCGATCGGCGGCCTGGCGACACTTGACGGCGACACGCTGCAGTTCAAGGGCATCGTTCTGAAGCCGGACGGATCCGAAGCCCATGAGGCGACGGCGAGCGGGCTGGCTGCGGATGCCATCCGGATCGGGCGGTCGGTCGGCGAAGACCTGAAGGCCAGGATGGGGCCGGGTTTCCTGGCAGAGGCCTGAGCAAGGCATGCGTTTCCTGGTGACACGGCCGCAACCTGAGTGCCGGCGCACCGCGGAGCGCCTGCGGGCGGCCGGACACCGCGCCGATGAGGCGCCGGTTCTGCATTGCGTGGAAAATCCTCCGGCCCGGTTCGACCTTGCGCATGTTTCCGCCCTGGCGTTGACCAGCCGGCGTGCGATCGCGGTCCTTGCAGGGCACAGACAGAGCGCGGAGCTGCGAAACCTGCCGGTCTATACTGTCGGTGACGCCACGGCGGAGGCTGCCCGGCAGGCCGGGTTCGGCCAGATTTTTTCGGCGGACGGCGATGTCGCCGCCCTGGCGAAACTGATTCTCGATGGAAGGGACAGGATTGAGCCGGGCTCGGTGCTCTACCCGGCGGCACAGGACCGGGCCGGGGATCTGGAGGGCCTCTTGAGCGGCGGCAAATTGTCCTGCCGGACGATTGACGTCTACCGCATGGTGCAGGTCGACAGCCTGCCGGAGGAGGTGGTTTCCGCGTTGCAAACCAACGCCTTCGATTGTGTCCTGATCTATTCCAGGCGCAGCGCGGAGGCTTTTCGCGCTTTGCTTGCAGCCGCGTGCCCCGACCACAATTTTCGCCAATTGCCCGTTTACGCCCTTTCGCAGCAGGCGGGAGCACCCCTATCTGAGATCATGGATGTCCGGGTGGCGCCGGCGCCGAATGAAAATGCCCTGCTGGATCTGGCATTAACACAGTGTTAACCAGATCCGGGGGAGTCGTTCTATTGCGCTGCGCAAAAGTCTTTGCCGCGGCGGTACCGCTTCGCAAAGAGGTGTGTATAGTGAATGTCTTGGGACCGGTCGGGTTCAGGAGGAGATGAGATGGCGACGGACAAGAAATCTTCTGGCGGAACATCCTCATCGGGCGGCAGCGGCTCTGGCGCGGGCGACAAGCCCGGCAGCAGCGCTTCTTCCGCCGGCGCGGGCAAACGCCCGGTGACCATCGATCTGACGGCGGAAAAAATCGGCTCGAGTTCGAGTGGCACGAGCGCGTCTTCCAGCACCTCCAAGCCAGGCTCTGCCGGCGGCTCCTCGACCAGCGGCAGCACGGGTTCGCCCACGACCGGAAGCTCCGGATCGACCCTTGGCGGCAGCTCAGGGTCGCCTTCCTCGGGCTCCAGCACGGCGGGGCCCACCGGCTCCTCCAGCACCGCGACCGGCTCTGGAACAACGTCGAGCACCCTTGGAGGGTCGACCTCTTCAACCGGAGCCGGCAAACCAACCGACACCAAGCCGGGTTCGACAACGTCTTCGGCCAAGCCCGGCAGCACCACGTCTGCATCCAGCTCTTCGACCAGCAGTTCTTCAAGCCGGCCGTCTTCCTCAACCAGCAGCACGTCGAGCACCTCCCGGCCAGCCGGATCGACGAGTTTTTCCAATCCGCCCGCTACGGAAGAACGTGGCGGCGTCGGGGCGTTCGGCGTACTGATTGCCGCGGTGATCGGCGGTATTCTCGTCCTCGGTGGCGGCTTCGGCCTTTATCAGGCCGGTCTGGTGAAATTGAACCCGGAACAGAATCAGCAAGTCACCAACGCGCTCAAGGCCGCGGAAGGCAAGATTGCCGATCTTGAAGGCAAGCTTGGCGATGTCAGCTCAACCGTTTCCAGCCAGAACACCGGCAGCGCCGTATCGGCGCTGGAAAGCAAGGTCACTGCGCTGGAAGGCAAGCTGAACGATGCTGTGTCTTCGGCTTCGGCGGATCTCGCCCCGGCGGTCGATGCCCTGAAAAAGGACATGGAGAGCTTGCGCAGCGAAGTCGCCTCGGCTCCGAGCGGCGGCGACGGTGCGCCGGTCAACCTGAAACCGCTGGAAGACCGACTGGCGGCCCTTGAAAAATCCGCGCAGTCCGATAGCCAGGTGGATCTGGCGCCGCTGGAAAAACGCCTGAGCGACCTCGAAGCCAGCAGCACGTCCACCTCGTCCGAGGCCGACAAACTGTCCGGCTCGGTCACCGGGCTGGAAGGCCAGCTTGGCGAACTGAAGTCTACGCTCACCGATGTTGAGACCCGGCTGTCGAACACCGAAGCGACCGCCAAGGCGGCGCAAACCGCCGTGTCGACCTCGGATGTCTCGCTGAAAACCCTTGCCGACAGCCAGGCCCGGGCGACCGAAACCCTGTCCAGCCTGTCGGCGGACATCAAGTCGGTCGGCGAGGCCAATTCGGCGGCTTTGGAAAGCATCCGCGCCGAGATCGAAGCCCTTTCCAAGCGCGTCGCGGCGGTGGAAGCTACCATGGGCGATGCAACGGCCCGGGAAGTGGCCGCGCGGGCCCTGTCGGTCTCCGCGCTGAAATCGGCGGTGGATTCCGGCCGCCCCTATGAAACCGAGCTTGCGGCGGTCAAGGCTGGCCTGCCCGGCGACCTCGACCTGGCCGCGCTGGAAGCCCATGCCAAGACCGGTGTTGAACCGGTCTCCGTGCTGATTGCCCAGTTCCCGCCGGTGGCGCGCAAGGTCTACCAGACCTTCTCCGAGCCGGACCGTTCGGGCGACATCCTGGGCAGCCTGCTGTCGAGTGCGGAATCGCTGATCACCGTGCGCCGGTCCGGCAATGGTGAGGGCGATGGTCCCAATGCCGCCCTGCAGCGCATGGAAAATGCGGTCAAGGCCGGCAATCTGGCGGCGGCACTCGCCGCCTACAAGGCGTTGCCGGAGGCCGGGCAGGCCGCGGCCAGCGACTGGGCCGCGCGCGCCGAAGCCCGTGTCGAGGTGGACAGCCTCACCGACAAGGCCTCGCAGGAGGTGCTGAATGCGCTGGCGAAAAAGGACAGCTGATCGGCCGGCGTCGCGCCGGATGCCGACACAACATGACTTACGGCCGGCCGTGCCCGGCACCGCTCGGGAGCGAGAAGAATGATCCGCGTCTTCGTCTTTTTTTTCCTGCTGTTTGCCATCGCCGCGGGCTTTGCCTGGATGGCGGATCTGCCCGGCACGATCCAGATCTCCTGGCCGGTCTATGAAAACGGCGAGCAGGTCGGGACAAATATCTGGGAACAGTCGCCGACGGTTGTGGCACTTGTCGCTGCCGCCTTCCTGGCGGTGTTCCTGGGCATCGTCTGGGCCATCCGCGTCGTTCTGAAATCGCCGCAGATCGCCAGCCGCTTCTTCCGGCGCCGCCGCAAGGACAAAGGCTACAACGCCCTCTCCCAGGGCCTGATCGCGCTTGGAACCGGCAATGCCAAGCTGGCCCGGCGGCACGCGCTCGACGCCGACCGCCTTCTGGCTGACGAGCCGGCGGCGCAGCTGCTGCTGGCGCAGACCGCGCAGCTCGCCGGCAAGGACGATGAAGCCCGCCAACGGTTTGAAGCCATGCTGGAAGATCCCGCGACCAAGGCGCTTGGGCTGCATGGCCTCTTTGTCGAAGCTGAACGGCATCGCGAGCCGGTGGCCGCGCGCCACTATGCGGAAGAGGCCGCCAAGACCTCGCCGGGCCTGGAATGGGCAGGCAAGGCGGTGCTCGGCTATCAGGCCGTTGCCCATCACTGGGACGAGGCGCTGAAGACGCTGGAACGCAATTACGCCGCCAAGATGCTCGACAAGAAGACCTACCGCCGCCAGCGGGCGGTTATCCTGACGGCGCTGGCGCAGAAACTGGAAGACGGCGAGCCCGAGCGCGCCTATTCGCTCGCCAAGGAAGCGCATGGCCTTGCGCTCGACCTGGTTCCGGCCGCCGTCATCACCTCGCGTCTGGCGACGCGTCGTGGCGACATCCGCAAGGCCTCCAAGGTTCTGGAAGCCACCTGGCGCCTGTCGCCGCATCCGGACCTTGCCGAAACCTATGCCCATGTGCGCACGGGGGATGCCGCCGTCGACCGGTTGAAGCGGGTCAAGTCGCTGTCGGCGCAACGCGCCAACACGCCTGAAGGCGCCATGGCCATTGCCCGGGCGGCAATGGAAGCCCGCGAATTCGACGAAGCCCGCAAGCAGCTGAAAAAAGTGCTGCAGTCGGAGCCGACCCGGAAGGCCTTCGTGCTGATGGCCGAGCTGGAAGAAGCCGAACATGGCGACCGTGGCCGCATGCGCGACTGGCTGGCGCGTGCCGTCAGCGCGCCGATGGACAAGATCTGGATGGCCGACGGTGTCATCTCCGCCGAATGGCAGGCCGTCTCGCCGGTGACCGGCAAGCTGGATGCGTTCCAGTGGGTGACGCCGGACAGCCTGTCGGACGACGACGGCGCGATCCTGGAAGACAGCCTGTTCGAAGCGCCGGCGCTGCCGGCAGCCGGTCCGGCGACGGTAACCACCGTCAAGGAAACGGCCTCATCCGCCGGCAGGGACGACGAGGAGCCGGTCGTTCTGGAAGCCGAGCCGGTCGAGCCTGTCGCCCCGGAGCCAGCCGTGGCCGCCAAACCCGCGGCTGCGGCACCTGTCGGCAAGCAGGGCTATGAGGGCACCACGGATGACGTCAAACACAGTTCGCCCCTGAAAGACCTTCCCGATGCGGCCGGCGAGGTCTCGGCCCCTGCCAAGCCAGAGGCCAGGACGCCCGAGCCGGACGGCACAAAGGCAGAGGCAACCAGCGCGGACAAACCGGCGCCAGAACCGGACGGCACGGCCGACGGCAAGGCGGCTGCCAAATCTGGCGACGCGGACGAGGCCAAAGCAAAGTCTTCCGACAAGGACGATATGAACCGCCCGATCGAATTTCCGCTGTCGCGCATGCCTGACGATCCGGGACCCGAAGACGAGGAAGAGGACAAGGCAGACAAGACGCCCAGGCCGCGCTTCTTCAACTGAGACAATGGAGGCGCGATCCCTGGCGCCCAGGAAAGCTGCGGGCGGCGGAACGATACTTCTTCCGTCCAGAACCATGAATCGGCTCTTGCATCCGGCGCCAAGCTCCGGTAATTAGCGGCGCACTCGGCCATGTCCGAGTCGCCGCGCTTTTGAAAAGCGCCGCCTGGTTCGCCAGATTTTGCCGCTGTAGCTCAGATGGTAGAGCACGTCATTCGTAATGATGGGGTCGGGGGTTCGAGTCCCTTCAGCGGCACCACTTCTCAAGTGTCCGATCCTGAACCACGCTTTCCTTCGCAAAAGTGTGTGCCGTTTCACGTCCGCGCTTGAAAGACACTTGCCCCAGAGGCAAGCTTGAGCATGATTTTTCGGTTCGTGGCCTTTTCCTTTGTTCTCCTGACCGCTGCCTTCTGGCTGGTGTCTTCGACAACCTTGTTACCTGCCCTTGCCGGCGAGGCGATCCGGCTGCACCTCAGCTACCTGCCGCAGCGCCTGACGGAAACCAGTGGCCGGCAATACGACCTGCTGCTCGATGAGCTGCTTGACGGCGCGGATGTCGAGGTCGTGCGTCTGGTGGCGCCGCTCAAACGGACGACGGCCCTGTTCAAGTCCGATCCGGGGTCCTGTGTGTTTCCCGCCAATGTCGTCGCGCTGAACATGGGAGACAAAGTCTCCGAGGTGATGGCGCTGGAGACTGTCGATGTGGTGTCGCTGCGCCTCTACACCACCCGGAAACAGGAGACAGGTGCGGACCTGAATGACTTCGCGCCGGAACGGGTCGGCTATATCAGGGGATCTGGAGCTATTCACCTTCTCGGCCCGAAGGCGGACAGGTTCCTGGCGATCAATTCCGAGGAGCAGCTGATCGCCATGCTCGAACTGGGACGCCTGGATGCCTTTCTCGGTCACCATCCAGACACCGCACTGGCGCTGGACAAGCTCGGCAAGCCAAATGCGCTTTTCGCCAGTCCGCACGCTTTCCGGAACTTGCGATTTCCGGTGTCTTTTGTCTGTCATGACACCAAGGCCGGTCATCTTCTAAAAAGAGTGCTCGATCCGCGTATCCTCACCTTGCGCGAAAGCGGCCACCTGCGGCAGATCCTCGGGCGGCATGCAGAATTCCCGTCCTCGCAAGACCCCGAGGAAACCGTCAATTAGGCGGCCATCATCTCGCGCGGCGGTGCCCGTGGCAGCAAAGCTGCTTGAAACAGGCCCTCGCGAGAGGCAGACTGGGCGACAATGAATGGCACGGTCCGACACGCATTCCTGCTGCTTTCCGCCGTTTGGCTCGCCAGTCCGCTGAACGGACCTGCTGCCTTTGCTGCCGATGACATCACCCTCTACCTGAACCAGCTGCCCCATCGTCTGATGCAAGGCAGTGGCAAACAATACGATCTGTTTCTGGAAGAGATCCTCGCGGACAGCCCGATGAAAATTTCGCTGGAGCCAGCACCTCTGACACGGTCGAAAACCAGTTTCCTCGGCGATGAAAAATCCTGCCTGTTTCCGACGAACCTTAGAGCGATGAGGGTCAGTGACGATGTCGCCAACCGCCTGGTGACGTCCGAACAGGTCGATATCGTCTCGCTACGCCTTTATACCGCCGGCAAGGCGTCGCCCGACGCGCGCATAGCCGATTTCGAGCCGGAACGTGTCGGCTATATCAGGGGATCCGGCGCCATTCATGCACTGGGCAAAAACGCGGACCGGTTCGTGCCGATCGAGTCGGAGGAGCAGCTGATCCGGATGGTCGAACTGGGTCGGATCGATGCGTTTGTGGGCCACCATCCTGACACGGCGCTGGCCCTGGATCAGCTGAACATGCCAGACGCGCTGCATGTCAGTCCGCTGAATTTCATGAACCTGCGCTTTCCCGTCACGTTCATTTGTCACGACAACGCCGTCGGACACCGCTTTCTGAACGCGGTCAACCCGCGCATCCTGGATATGCGTTTGAACGGGCGACTGCGCGAGATCCTGGGGCCGCATGCGGAGTTCAGGTTGTCGGAAGAACCGAAGGATCCTGGCCCTTTCACTGAGTAGAAAGCAGGTTTCCATGACTGCCAACACCTTCTGGAATACTTGACGTTCGCGTCATTTTACAAGGAGAATTTGCGTTCTAACGTAATATCTAAAGGGTGGATTCTTGGTGTTTTTGTGTTCTTCTGGCCATGACTCAGGGTTGCAATTTGTAATACAAGTGCCAGTAACCGAAAATACACGATTGTTTCACTAAAATGCTTGTCAAATTAGACAAGGCCTCGAGCCCCTGGGCGCGCAGCGCGAAGAGGTGACCGAAATTGCTGCATAAAATGATCCGCGTTCTGGTCGCAGATGACACCGCCATCGCACGCGAAGTCGTGAATGACGGCGTCAAAGTTCACCGCAGCAAACGCTATATCGAAGTCGACAATGTCGACAATGGCCAATCCGCGCTCGACATTCTGAAGCGCAAACAGATAGATATCGCCTTCCTCGACATGAACATGCCCGGGCTCAGTGGTCCCGAAGTGGTCGCCGCCATGCGTGAGACCAAGTCGACCAATTGTCTGACGGTCGCGATCTCCGCCAGTCTGGACGAGAAGACCGAATCCCTGCTGCGCGAGTTGCACGCCTACCATTTCCTGAAGAAGCCGTTTCACTCCGAAGAGGTCGCGGAGATCATCGCCACCTACATGACGATGACGGCGGCCTATCCGATCCTGATCGTCGACGACAGCGCAACGATGCGCAAGCTGACGCGCAAGATCCTGGAGGAGAGCCGGTTCAACTTCGAGATTTCGGAGGCCGACAGCGCCCAGTCCGCTCTGCGCGCGTTGGCATCCGGCAAGTTCCGGCTGGTGCTGACGGATTTTCACATGCCCGGCGTCGACGGCATCGAGCTGGCCGGATCTATCCGGGATCTGTCCAGCAAGATCGGCATCTACATGATGTCGACAAACGACACGTCCTATCTGGAACGCTCGGCGGCTTTCGTGGGCATCAACGGGTTCCTGAAGAAGCCGTTCAACGCCGACGACATTGACACCATCATGCACGAGTTCCTGGCGCTGCATGCGCCGAAATTCGGCAAGGTGCGGGAAAAGTTCAGCTTCCTGGGGCGGGAGTCGAGGGCGTCCTGAGCCTCGGTATTTCTCAGTCCACGCGATTGTTTCCATTTAGACCTAAAATTTCGCCACGCCGATTTCCGGCTTGGTTACATTGATGTTGGATAGTTCGAGCCTCTGCTTGATTTGAAGTGGTTCAGTTGATTCAATGAAAGAATCGGTCAGTCTTCCCCCAGTTCGTATCGGTTCCACGGTTTGATTGCTTGGAGAGCGGTGTGGGCAAAACAGCAAAACTTGAACTTCTTCGCCGGATCATACCCTTATGCCTCAGCGTTCTCAGCATCGTTGGCGGCTATTTTTTCATGTCGGTGCTGAGCAGCCTGTTGTGCCTGATTGCCGCCGCCGGCATCTATGCAGCGTTGCCCAGACCCAAGGCACCGTCCGGCGCCATCAAACCGGTCTGCCAGCCGTCGGTGATCGTTCTCGATGGCATTGGCATGGTGCTTGGCGTCGCATTCTTCTCCTTGGCGCTGATCGGCATGAGCGACTGGGGCGGAGCGGCGGCCCTGGCCGCGCTGTTTTGCCTGGCCCCTGCATCCCTTTCGCTGGTCCTGTTCGTCGTTGCGGCCCGTCAGGAAACGTCCTGGGTTCGCTTTTTCAGCAATGGTTTTGAATTCACCCAGTTCGGTTTGAAGGTCCGGGTGATGTACGAGGAGCTGAAAAAAATCGAGGTCCGCCTTTGGGAAGCCTCTGGCTGGGCCGCCTGGTGGCAATCGACGATCGGCTCCAGCGGGCCGCGGTCAGCTGTTCTATTGAACGGCGCGGAAAGCACCAAGACGCTGGTGTTCAAGCGCAAGGACGGCGCCAAGTTCACGATTTCCTCAGAGCTGATTCCCGATCTGCAGCGCATCCTGATCAGCATCGACCGCGCCGGCATGGAGCTTCCGGACGGCATCAGCGACTATCAGCGCAGGAAGATCCGCGAGCGCCGCGAGCGCATGTATGGCGGCCCGGAGCGCGAAGCGCCGCCGGCCACGTCGGAGCAAAAGGACGTCGCCCGCATCGCAGCCCTGATCGAACATGCCAGGCGCAACACCGGCAGTTGAGAATTTTGGTTTGGTGGCTGGAATGCTTATTTAAGCGGTCGCCACAACCTTGGACGTCATCCTGATGAGGACCTGCGCACCTCCTCATGATGACGACAGTCTTTTCGGCAAGCGGGAAGAATGTTCCGTAGTTGCCGTTACTTCATCACCCAGTCCGGTTTGCGCTTGTCGAAGAACGCCGAGATGCCCTCGCGCGCTTCCGGGGTTTCCCAGGTGTCGGCGAGGCGGCGGATGGTGTCGTCGATGACAGCGTCGGTGATCGGGGTGCCGAGGCTGCGGGCGAGCGCCTTGGAGGCCGCAACGGCCGCAGGAGCCGCGCCAAGATAGGGTTTGATTTCCGTCTCAACGGCGGCGTCGAGATCCGCTTCAGAGACGATCCTGGCAGCAAGGTCCAGGTCTCTTGCTTCTTCCGCGCCAAAAATCCGCGCCGACATGAACACCCGGCGGGCCTTGCCCTCGCCCATGCGGGCGAGCACATAGGGGCTGATGGTGGCCGGGATCAGGCCGAGCCGGACCTCGGTGAGGCCGAACTTGGCACTGTCGATGGCGATCACCGTGTCGCAGACGCTCATCATGCCGATGCCGCCGCCGAATGCCTGGCCCTGGACCCGGCCGATCAGCGGTTTCGGCAGCTCGTTGAGCGCCTTCAGCATCATGGCAAGCTTGCGCGCTTCCGTCATGCGGGTCTCGCGGCTGGCTTCGAACTGCTCGCGCATCCAGCCAAGATCGCCACCGGCGCAGAAGCTGGCGCCAGCCCCCGTCAGAACGACTACGCGCACCTTCTCGTCGGCGCCAAGCGCTGCTGCGGCCCGGGTCAGTTCGTCGATCATCCGCGCGGACAGGGAATTGTGCTTGTCCGGACGGTTGAGCGTCAGCGTGGCAACGCCACGGGCATCGGTTTCGATGGTGAGAGTATCAAAGCTCATGCGTCCACGCTCCTGAGGGATTTCGCGAATTCGGCAACCTCGGCCAGGAGATCGCGCTTGAGGCCGGTGTCGAAGCCCTTGCGGTCCAGCAGGTCGACAACGGATTCGGTGGCAACATTGCCCTTGGCGCCCGGCGCGTAGGGGCAGCCGCCGAGGCCGCCTATGGCGCTGTCGAAGGTCCTGAGGCCTTTCTCCAGGCTGACCTCGATGTTTTCAAGGGCGCGACCCTTGGTGTCGTGGTAATGGCCGGCAAGCTTGTCGGCCGGCACAGCACCAAGAACCGCGTCCAGCAAGCGGCCGATGGTTTCGGGCGTGCCTGCGCCGATCGTGTCGCCGAGCGAAATCTCGTGGCAGCCGAGTTCGAACAAAGTGGAGGCCACTTCGGCGACCTTTTCCGGTGGGGTCGGGCCGTCATAGGGGCAGTCGGTGACGCAGGAGACATAGCCGCGAACCGGTATGCCGTCTTCGCGGGCCTTTTCCAGCAGCGGCTTGAACCGTTCGATGCTCTCGGCGACCGAGCAGTTGATGTTCTTCTTCGAAAAGCCCTCCGATGCGGAGCCGAAGATCGCGACCTCGTCCGCGGACACTTTCTTGGCTGCCGTGTAGCCTTTCACATTCGGCGTCAGCACCGCATAGGTGACCGACGGATGCCGGTAGATGCCTTCCATGACCTCCTGAGCGTCCGCCATTTGCGGTATCCATTTTGGACTGACGAAACTGGTGACCTCGATCTTGCGGAAACCGCAGGCGGACAACCGGTCGACGAGGTCGATCTTCTGCGCGGTCGGCACGAACAGCTTTTCGTTCTGCAGACCGTCGCGGGGTCCCATTTCAAAGAGGGTGACGAAGTCGGGCATGGTTTTCTTCTCTTGGTTCCGGGCCGTTTTCTTTGCAGCCTCAATTAGTCATCCCGGCCAAGCGCAGCGCGAGCCGGGACCGGGGAGTCTAGGTGCCAGTTGGTTGACGACCCCGACAAAACAGGCATGTGGCTCCCCGATCCCGGATTTTCGCTGTGCTCCGTCCGGGATGACGATGGAAGGGGAGTTGTCAAACACCAGCGATTACTGGGTTCTCGCCTTCGCGAGGATGACAATCGAGAGGCATGCAACTGTTAATCCTCCCCCTCCGCCCTGGCGCGCAGCTCGCGGCGGATGACCTTGCCGGTGGTGGTCAAGGGCAGGGCGTCGACGAATTCGACCTCGCGCGGATATTCATGGGCGGCAAGGCGGGTCTTGACGAACTCGGCGATTTCCCTGGCCAACGAGTCCGTTGGCTCAATGCCGCTTTTCAGGACGATGAAGGCCTTGACGATTTCCGTGCGCTGCGGGTCCGGCTTGCCGACGACCCCGGCCATGGCAACGGCCGGATGACGGATCAGGCAGTCCTCGATTTCGCCCGGGCCAATGCGGTAGCCCGACGAGGTGATGACGTCGTCGTCACGGCCGACAAAGCGGATCCAGCCGTCCTGGTCGGTCATGCCGGTGTCTCCGGTCAGCAGCCACTCGCTGGCAAATTTCTTCGCTGTCGCTTCTTCGTTGTTCCAGTAGCCCAGGAACATCACCGGGTCGGGCCGCCTGACGGCAATGTTGCCGAGCGTCTCGGGCGGAAGTTCCTCGCCCGCGTCGCTGACAACGCGGACCGTGTGTCCGGGCACGGGCCGGCCCATGATGCCGGGACGCGCCTCCATCAGCCTGGCGCAGCTGGAGACGATCATGTTGCATTCGGTCTGGCCGTAGAATTCGTTAATCGTCAGGTCGAAGGTCTTGCGGCCCCAGTCGATCAGCTCCGCCCCGAGGGTTTCGCCGCCGGAGGCGACGGAGCGCAGGTCAAGCCGCCAGTTTTTCTCCGGGGCTTCCACCTGGCGCATCATCTTGAGCGCGGTCGGCGGCAGGAAGGTGTTGCGGATCCTCTGGTCCTGAAGCAGCTGGAACGCGGCTTCGGCGGTGAATTTCCGGAACCGGCAGGCAACCACCGGCACACCCAGATAGAGTGCTGGCAGAAGCACATCGAGCAGTCCGCCGATCCAGGCCCAGTCCGCCGGTGTCCAGATGCGGTCGCCGGGCTGTCCCAGGAAGTCGTGACTCATTTCGACGCCTGGCAAGTGGCCGAGCAGCACCCGGTGACCATGGAGAGCGCCCTTGGGTTGGCCGGTGGTGCCGGAGGTGTAGATGATGATGGCCGGATCGTTCGGGGCGGTGTCGAACGCACGGAACGTGTCCTCGTGGCCGGCCATGTGGCTGGCCAGATCCTGGGCGGCGCCGTTCTCGCCGTCGACGCAGAACACGGTTGTGAGATCGGGCAATTTGTCCCGCAAGGGCGCGAGCTTGGCGGCACCGCCGAGATCCGTGATGACGGCCTTGGCACCGGAATCCTTCAGCCGGTACTCCAGCGCCTCTTCGCCAAACAGCGTGAACAGCGGGATCGTGATCGCGCCGAGTTTCAGCGCGGCGATATGGGCATAGGCGGTTTCCGGGCGCTGGGGCAGGAGAACGCCAATGCGGTCGCCGGGCTGGATGCCACGGCTTTTCAGAAGATTGGCCAGCTGATTGGAGAGGCGCTGGAGATCGGCATAGCTGTAATGCGCCTCATCGCCGTTTTCGTCGACAAAGACGAGTGCTTCCCGGTTCGGCTCCCTGTCGGCCCAGTCGTCGCAAACGGCGACGCCGATATTGAACCGATCGGGAATGTCCCAGGTGAACCTTTCCCTCAACTCGTCGTAGCTTGTCGCCTCAGGCAGCAGCATCGCTTTTCTCCGCCAGCGCGAGCAGGATGGTGCCGTCGGTGACCTGTTCGCCTTCGGCAACCAGAACCTCGCCGATGACGCCGTCGCGTGGGGCTTTCAGCGTGTGTTCCATCTTCATGGCTTCCAGAATGAGCAGCGGCTGGTCCTTGGTCACAGTGTCTCCCGCTTTGGCCGACAACACTTTGACGAGACCGGGCATCGGCGCGATCAGCTGATCGCCCGCGCCGCCGGCTTCCTCGTCGGCGCTGAGGGCATCGGGAAGTCCAACCGGGTAGGCATGGCCTCCCAGGAACACCGTCAGACCTTTCTTGCCGTCGGCGACGACCGCACGGGCCCGGTGGCCGCCGCAGTCATAGGTGATCGCACCGGCCGCAACCTCGATCAGCTTGTAGTCGCGGGCACCAGTCTCCAGATGAACCTGGAACCGCCGGTTTCCAAGGGCGTGCACCTCCACGTCATGGCGCTCGCCGCCGATTTCCAGCAAGGCAAACTGGCGCGAAGCGCTCCAGATGCGCCAGCCCGCGAGCGTTTCGAACGGATCATTGCCGGTGGCCGGTTTGGTCAGGCCGAGGGCCGTCAGGGCCGCGAGGGCAACGGCATCCTCCGGCATGGCCGGCTCTTCGATCAGGCTTTCCAGATCCCTGTCGATCAGGCCGGTGTCGACGTCGCCCTTTGCGAAGCCTTCGTGCCGGCAGAGCGCGGCCAGGAAACCGGCATTGGTAACACAGCCGGCAACCTCGGTCGCTTCCAGGCTCGCCAGCAGCTTGCCGAGCGCGGCCTCGCGGGTCGGACCGTGGACAATCACCTTGGCGATCATCGGATCGTAAAAGGGCGTGATCTCGTCGCCTGAGCGCACGCCGCTGTCTACGCGGGCACTTGCCTCCGGCAGCGAAAGATGTTCCAGCGTGCCGATAGCCGGCAGGAAGCCCTTGGGCGCGTCTTCCGCGTAAAGCCTTGCCTCGAAGGCCCAGCCGCTGAAGGAGAGCTCGTCCTGTTTCTTCGGCAGTTTTTCGCCGGAGGCAACGCGCAGCTGCCACTCGACCAGGTCCTCGCCGGTGATCATCTCGGTGACCGGATGTTCCACCTGCAGGCGGGTGTTCATTTCCATGAAATAGAACCGGTCGGACTTCAGCCCTTCCGAGACATCGGCAATAAACTCGATGGTGCCGGCGCCGGAATAGTCGATGGCCTTCGCCGCCTTGACCGCCGCGTCGCCCATGGCCTTGCGCATGTCTTCCGGCATGCCCGGCGCCGGGGCTTCCTCGATCACCTTCTGGTGGCGGCGCTGCAGCGAGCAGTCGCGTTCAAAAAGATGCACGGCATTGCCGTGGCTGTCGCCGAAGACCTGGATCTCGATGTGGCGCGGTTTGGTGAGATATTTCTCGATCAGGACACGGCCGTCGCCGAAACTGGCCTCGCCTTCGCGCTGCGCGCCTTTCAGGGCATCGGCAAAGTCCTTCGGATCGTCGACCCGGCGCATGCCCTTTCCGCCGCCGCCGGCGCGGGCCTTGATCAGGACGGGATAGCCGATCTTGTCGGCTTCGTTTTTGAGAAACGCCGGATCCTGGTTGTCGCCGTGATAGCCGGGCACGACCGGCACGCCGGCCTCGACCATCAGGGCCTTGGCGGCGTCCTTCAGGCCCATGGCGCGGATGGATTTCGCGCTCGGGCCAATAAAGGCAATTCCGGCCTGTTCCAGGGCTTCGACGAAATCCGGATTTTCCGACAGGAAACCGTAGCCGGGGTGAACGGCCTCCGCGCCGCTCTGGCGGCAGACCTCGATGATCCGATCGGTCTTAAGATAACTCTCGGCGACGGGTGCCGGGCCGATGCGGTAAGCTTCGTCGGCCATGGCGACGTGCTTGGCGCCTGCATCCGCGTCGGAGTAGACGGCAACGGTCTTGATGCCGAGATCTCTTGCGGTCGCCATCACCCTGCAGGCGATCTCGCCGCGATTGGCAATGAGGATTTTCTTGAACATCAGCTGTCCGCCCTCCCGAGCGCAGTTGTCAAATGGTCGAGGCTCGCCGCGTCAAAGGCGACCAGAGTAATGGTTTGGATGTCCGGCAGGTCATTGAGAACCCGGTGGAGTGTAGCGACGGCTATCCCGGCTGCTTTGTCCGCCGGGTAGCCGTAAATGCCCGTCGAGATGGCGGGGAAGGCCACTGTCCTGCAGCCATTCTCCACTGCCAGGCGCAGACTGGTCTCGTAGCAACTTGCGAGCAGCTCCGGCTCGCCGTCCTGGCCGCCGTGCCAGACCGGGCCGACCGTGTGAATGACGTGCCGGGCCAGCAGCTTGTAGCCTTTGGTGATCTTGGCCTGGCCGGTCTTGCAGCCGCCCAACAAGCGGCATTCCTGAACAAGTTTCGGACCGGCAGCCCGATGGATCGCGCCGTCGACCCCGCCGCCGCCGAGCAGCGAGGAATTCGCCGCGTTGACGATGGCGTCGACGTCAAGCCTGGTGATGTCGCCGAGATGGGTGTCGATGCGGCTCATGGCTTACATCCGGAACAGACCGAAGCGGGTGTCGTCGATCGGCGCGTTCAGTGCCGCCGATAGGGAGAGACCCAGAATGTCGCGGGTTTTGCGCGGATCGACAATGCCGTCGTCCCAGAGCCGGGCGGTGGCATAGAGCGGATGGCCCTGTTCCTCGAACTGGTTGATGATCGGCTGCTTGAAGGCCTGTTCCTCGTCCGCGGACCAGGAGCCGCCCTTGCGTTCGATGCCGTCGCGGCGAACGGTCGCCAGAACGCCGGCGGCCTGTTCTCCGCCCATCACCGAAATGCGCGAGTTCGGCCAGGTCCACAGGAAACGGGGCGAATAGGCGCGGCCGCACATGCCGTAATTGCCGGCGCCGAAGGAGCCGCCGACCAGCATGGTGATCTTCGGCACGGAGGTGGTCGCCACCGCCGTCACCAGCTTGGCACCGTCCTTGGCGATGCCGCCGCTCTCGTATTTGCGGCCGACCATGAAGCCGGTAATGTTCTGCAGGAAAACCAGCGGCACCTTGCGCTGGGAACAGAGCTCGACGAAGTGCGCGCCCTTGATCGCGCTTTCGGAGAAGAGCACGCCATTGTTGGCGATGATGCCGACGGGCATGCCGTGGATATGGGCAAAGCCGCAGACCAGCGTGGTGCCGTAGCGCGCCTTGAATTCGTCGAAGCGCGAGCCGTCGACCGTGCGCGCAATCACCTCACGGATGTCATAGGGCGTTTTCAGATCCGCCGGCACGACGCCGAGGATTTCCTCCGGATCGTAGAGCGGGTCTTCCGGTGCCTGCAGGGCCACGGATGAAATCTTGGTCCGGTTGAGGCTGGCAATGGCGCGGCGGGCAAGCGCCAGCGCATGGGCGTCGTCGCGGGCGAGATGATCGGCCACGCCGGAGAGGCGCGTGTGCACGTCGCCACCACCGAGATCTTCTGCCGTCACTTCTTCACCGGTCGCGGCTTTGACGAGGGGCGGGCCGGCCAGGAAGATCGTGCCCTGGTTCTTGACGATGATGGTTTCGTCGGACATGGCCGGAACATAGGCGCCACCGGCGGTGCAGGAGCCCATGACGACGGCGATCTGGGCAATGCCCTTGGCCGACATGTTGGCCTGGTTGTAGAAGATCCGGCCGAAATGATCCCGGTCCGGGAAAACCTCGTCCTGATTGGGCAGGTTGGCGCCGCCGCTGTCGACCAGATAAATGCAGGGCAGGTTGTTGTCCTGGGCGATTTCCTGGGCGCGCAGGTGTTTCTTGACCGACATCGGATAATAGGTGCCGCCCTTCACCGTGGCATCGTTGGCCAGGATCATCACCTCCTGGCCTTCGACCCGGCCGATGCCTGCGATCATGCCGGCGGCCGGTGCCGCACCGTCATACATCTCGTGGGCGGCGAGCATGCCGACTTCCAGGAAGGGCGAGCCCGGATCGAGCAGGCGCGAAACGCGCTCACGCGGCAGGATCTTGCCACGGGAGACATGGCGCTGGCGGGCGCTCTCGCCGCCGCCGTCAAGGGCGGTCCGGGCGGCGGCCTTGACCGCGTCCATGGCGGCTTCATGCGCGGCCCTGTTGGCGGTGAATTGTTCGGATTTGGGCGAAAGGCTCGATTTCAGGATGCTCATGTCATCCGGTCTCCCGTCAAGGATGGGGGGGCGTCGGGCGCAACGGCCTTGCGCGCGAGTTCAAGATAAAGCTCTTCGATGTCCTGTTTTGAAAGCCGCCCGCCGGCGCGGTACCAGCTCGGTATGCCGGTCAGCATGGCGATGATCGCGCGGGTCGCCACCTTCGGTTCCGCGACCGCGTACCGTCCGGCGGCAGCGCCCTCGAGCAGGATCTCCGTCAGGATGGCCTCGTAGCGGCGGCGCTCGGCTTCGACCACGTCGAAATTCTCCGGCTCGAGATTGCGAAGCTCCATATAGGAGATGAACACCTCGTCCGCCTTTTCCAGGTGGTAGCGGATGTGGAAGCGCACGAACCGTTCCAGCGGGTCCATGTCCGAACCAAGGTCGCAGCTGTCCCAGGCCTCCAGCAGATCGGCCATATGCGACAGCATCAGGTCCTTCAGGATGTCCTGCTTGGTCAGGAAGTGATTGTAGAGCGCGCCGGGACGGACGCCGACATCGGCAGCGATTTCGCGCATGGAGACAGCGGCATAACCGGACGCGGCAAAGCGTTTCAGGGCCGCTTCACGCACCCGCGCGGCGGTTTCCTGTCCCTTCGGCCTGGACGGGCCGCGGATCTGCGTTTTTGCGGCGGCGTTTGCCATTTTGCTCCTCCTCAATGTGAAAAGTAAATGAACGATCATTCATTTACAAGTGTCTTTTTTCGGAATGAGGGGGCCAGATCAAAGAATGACTTGCGAAGAGGGGCCAGTGTCAAAAAACTTACATGGATAACCTGTTCACAGTCATGCGAGCGTTTTACCGGAATATTTAGAGGGACCGATTGATGAGCGAAGAGAGCGCAAAGACCTGGGTTGAGGCCGAATGGGCGGACAGCCTGGATGAAGAGCTTGAAATGGAGATCGACGATTTGCTGGTCGCCAAGGATCTCGCCTTCATTTCGGAAAAGAAACACAAGTCGCCGCTCGAACGGAACACCTACTTCCACGAATTGCTGCGCCTTCAGGCCGAGTTGGTGAAGCTTCAGGACTGGGTTCAGCACACCGGCGAAAAGATCGTCATCGTCTTCGAAGGCCGCGACGCGGCCGGCAAGGGCGGGGTGATCAAGCGCATAGCCCAACGCCTCAACCCGCGGGTTGCCCGTGTGGTGGCGCTGCCGGCGCCGACCGACCGAGAAAAGACCCAGTGGTATTTCCAGCGCTACGTGCCGCATCTGCCGGCTGCGGGTGAAATGGTGTTGTTCGACCGCTCCTGGTACAACCGCTCCGGTGTCGAACGCGTGATGGGGTTCGCCTCCGAGGATCAGGTGGAGCAGTTCTTCAACGACGTACCGGAATTCGAGCGCATGATCGTGCGCTCCGGCGTGCGCCTGATCAAGTACTGGTTCTCGATCACGGATGAGGAACAGCAGCTGCGCTTCCTGATGCGCATTCACGATCCGCTGAAGCAGTGGAAGCTGTCGCCGATGGATCTGGAGTCTCGCGTGCGCTGGGAAGATTATACCAAGGCCAAGGAAGAGACCTTCGAGCGTACAAACATTCCCGAAGCGCCGTGGTTCATCGTCGAGGGCAACGACAAGAAGCAGGCGCGTCTCAATTGCATCAATCATCTGCTGTCGATGATCCCGTATGAAGATGTGCCGCACGATCCGATCCACCTGCCTGAGCGGGTCTACAATCAGGACTACGAACGCAAGGTGCTGCCGGAGCATCTCTACGTGCCGCAGAAATTCTGATCGCGGCCGCTCTTGTTTCGCGAAGAACGCCCCCCTCTGATGCGGCGGCCCGCCTTCTGGCTGGCCGTCGCGTTCTTCATGCTTCTGGTTGCCGGATTTGTCGCCGGTGCCAGGGTGACCGACGATTATCTCGCCAATGCCATCCCGACGACCCGGTTCGACGTGCAAGGCGATACACTGGTGCTCAGCGGCGAGATCAACGCTCTGACCCTAGGGTCTGTGGACAATTAGGTTTCGGTCTTGGCGCTTGTCGGATTTCGGTCTTCGAGCAGGAGGAAAGTCCGCAGTGGTGTCGACACCACAAGGACTTTCCGACGCACGCGAAACCGAAATCCGCTGCGTCCCCCCAGATATTGGCAATGGGGATTTGGCTCAAATGGCTCATTTCGGCGTCGCAAAGGCTTGAAAGGGCCGGCCCTTCCCGCGCCTTTGCTTCTGGAAATTGAGCCATTTGCATCCAAACCAAGACCAAATCCTAATTGTCCACAGACCCTAGAGCAGTTCGACGATCTCTACCGGGCCTTTCCCGGGATCACCACGCTGGTTCTGACCGATATTTCCGGCTCCAGCGACGATGCCACCAATGTCCGGCTCGGCTACCGTGTCCGGAAACTGGGCCTTGCCACCCATGTGCCCGCCGGGGCGGAGATCTATTCCGGCGGCGTCGATCTTTTCCTGGCCGGTGTTCAGCGCACCATCGGCGATGGTGCGGTTCTGGGCGTGCATTCCTGGGACGACGGGACACGGGACGGCGCCGACTATCCGAAGGACAGCCCGGCCCATGACGAAGCCCGGAGCTACACCGAAGCGATGCTTGGCGACGATCGTTTCTACTGGTTCACATTGTCAGCGGCGCCGTCAGACGGCATACATGTGATGAAAGAACGGGAAATCCGGGACTATCACCTGGTAACCGAGTGAACCAACGCCGAAACGGGAGCGCGCAAATGGCAGACAAGATCAAATGGGGCATCGTTTCGACGGCGAAAATTGGCTTGGACAAGGTGATTCCCGGCATTCAGCGCTCCGCGACCGGCGTTGCCTATGCCATCGCCTCCCGCGGGCTGGACAAGGCGCAGGCCGCGGCCAAGGACCTCGGCATCGAGAAGGCCTATGGTTCCTATGAGGATCTGCTCGCCGATCCGGAGATCGATGCCATCTACAATCCGTTGCCGAACCACATGCATGTCCCGGTCACGGTCCAGGCAGTCAATGCCGGCAAGCATGTGCTGTGCGAAAAGCCGATCGCTCTCAATGCGGACGAAGCCCGGCAGCTGCTCGATCTGCCCAAGGACAAGCTGGTCGCCGAGGGCTTCATGGTGCGGGCCCACCCTCAATGGCTCAGAGCGCGCGAGATCGTGCGCTCCGGCGCGCTGGGCGAGCTGAAGGCGATCCAGACCTTCTTCAGCTATTTCAACAATGATCCGGGAAACATCCGCAACAAGGCGGATATCGGCGGCGGAGCGCTGCTCGATATCGGCTGTTACACCATGCTGGCCGGGCGGTTCTTTTTCGACGCCGAACCGGCACGCGTTGTCTCGCTGATCGACCGGGACCCGGATTTCGGCACTGACCGGATGACCAGCGCCCTCATCGATTTCGGCAACAACCGGCATCTGACCTTCTCGGTCTCGACCCAGCTGACGCCCTATCAGCGCATCCAGCTGGTTGGCACCAAAAAACGCCTGGAGATCGTCATCCCGTTCAACGCGCCCCAGGGCGAGGCGGTTCAGATCCGCCTCGACGATGGCTCGATTCTCGGCGACGGCGCCATGCGCTCCGAGATCATCGCGCCGTGCGATCAATATGCCGAACTCGCCGATGTGTTCGGCCGGGCAATCCTGGGAGAGGCGCCGTTGCCCTATGGTGCGCAGGACGCGGTGCAGAACATGAGGATCCTCGACGCGATCTTCGCCTCGGCGGACACAGGCGGCTGGGTCAGCGTCGGCTGAATCCGCTGCTCCGGAAAGATCAAAGTCCCGGTTTCGGCCGGGGCTTTTTGTTTGTAGCTCCCCCCTCAGCCCGCCTTCCCGGACGGAGCGCAGCGAAGATCCGGGACCGGAGAGCCGAGGGACTTTCTGCTGGTCGTGGCTCCCCGATCCCGGCTCGCGCTGCGCTTGGCCGGGATGACGGTTGGAGAGATTGTTGCGGAAGCCGCGTGGCGTCAGCTTTTAAAGGGGCTGGAAGCAGAACCCTTCGCCCAGACGTTTCAGCACTCCGAAATTCTCCGTTGCCAGATGCGTTGCTGCAAACGGAATGCCGTCGGCGGTTAGCCGCTCGAACAGCTTCTTGCGCGTCACCGCTGCCTGGTCCGGGTCGCTGTCGAGGGCGTAGCGTACTTCCGGGTTGGCGAATTGCAGCGCGTCCGAGACAACTGTGTCGGCCAGGAGCAGGAGTTGGTCAGGCCCCGAGGACAGATGCACGATCTGATGGCCCGGCGTGTGGCCGGGAGCGGGGGCAAGGCGGATGCCGTGGCCAAGATCCGTTTCGCCGGAATGCAGCCGGATCTGATTTTTCAGCGGCGCGGCCAGGGACTGGATCAGCGCAATCAGCGGGCGCCGGTCTTCCGGTGCGGAGGTCGGCAGAGCCTCATCGGTCCAGAAGTCCCACTCGACGGCCTGCACATGAATTTCCGCCTGCGGGAAGAGACTTGCGGCTCCGGCGACAAGGCCGCCGATGTGATCGGCATGCATGTGGGTGACGATGATATCCGTGATGTCTGCCCGGTCCCTGGCCCGGTCATCTCCCGCCCAATCCAGGGCGCCGCTCGCCGGAAAGCGCTCCTTTAGCCAGTGACCTGAGCCGGCATCGACAAGGATCCTGCGGTCCCCGGCTTCGATCAGCCAGGTGTTGGCGCCGAAGCGGGCAGCCGGCGTGACGCGTTCAGCTTCTTCCGGCGTGAGATTTGAGAAATAAGCCGCCGGAATGTCCAGGTATCCGTCCGGCAGCGCGGTGACGGTGAGATCGCCAACGGTCGTAGCGGCGGTCGGGCAGGGCGCGATATCGGTATCAAGCATCTGGGTCTCCTTCGAATTGCTGTTGCTCAGGAGACTAGGTTGCGCCGGGTGAGGAGACGATTGGCGCAAATGACAAAGAATGTGCTAAATCAGCCAAATGACAAAGCCGATCACAATCGCCGTCCTCGCCTATCGGGGCGCTCTTCAATCGGCCGTGCTTGGCCTTCAGGATGTGTTGGGATTTGCCGGGCAGGCAGGGCAGGGCACCGTCGATGTCGAGGTTCTGAAAGATTTTCCTAAGAGCGACGCTGCCTATGACGCGGTGATCCTGCCGCCCTCCATGGGGCCGTTCCAGCCGGAGGAAACGCCCGATCTGCCCGCGTTTCTGCAAACCCAGCACCGGAACGGCGCCGTGGTCTGTTCGGCCTGCACCGGGCTGAGTTTCGTGGCAGCGGCCGGTCTTGCCGGCGGACGAAAGGTCACGACCCACTGGGGCCTGGAGCAGCGGCTGAAGACCGACTATCCGGACCTGTGGCTCGATACGGACCAGCTCCTGATCGAATATACCGACCTCGTCACCGCCGGCGGGTTGATGGCCTGGGTCGATCTGGCGCTGGCGCTGGTGGAGCGTTTTCTGGGGTATGGGGTCGCGGTGGACACCGCGCGTCATTTCATCGTCGACTTCCGTCGCCGCGATCAGCGCCGGTTCCGCCGTTTCCTGCCCGGTCTGCGCCATGGCGATACCGCCGTCCTGAAAGCGCAGCATTTCCTGGAGCGGTATCGGGAAGAAGCCGTAACTGTTGCGGACGCCGCGCAGGCAAGCGGCCTGCCTGGCCGGTCCTTCCTGCGGCGGTTCAAGGCCGCTACGGGCCTTGCGCCGAAGACCTATTTGCAGGAACTCAGGATCGAGCGCGCGCGCGATCTGCTCATCGATACCGAGCAGAGCGTCTCGGAGATTTGCTTCGCAGTCGGTTACAACGACCCGCCGTCCTTTGTGCGGCTGTTCACACGGTTGTCAGGGCTGACGCCGGGTGCCTTCCGGGACCAATATCGTCGGGACCACCGCCAGTAAGCGAAAAACCCCGCAAGGGCGGGGTCTTCGAACGGTTTGCGTATGCCGCATGGCACGGATCAGCCGCGCCGGTGGCCGAGTTTCGATTCCTTCGCCATTTCCGCGCGTTTTTCTGAATATTTGGGCGCGACCATCGGGTAATTGGCCGACAGGTTCCATTTCCGACGGTATTCCTGCGGTGTCAGATTGTACTTGGTCTTCAGGTGACGGGTCAGGAAGCGGAACGGTTTGCCGTCCTCCAGACAGTAGATGAATTCCGGCGTCACCGAATTCTTGATCGGGACAGCGGGAACGGGGGCTTCCGCAGGTCTTTGCGTGGTCGCGGCCTTTTCAAGAGCGCCGTGCACGTCGCGGATCAGGCCGGTCAGCTCCCCGCTCGCAATGGCATTGTTGGTGACATAGGTCGAGACGATATCCGCCGTCAGCTCCACGAGACTGGCGGCCTGGACATCTTTTCCCTCTTCTGGCTCCAGCATGGAGGCTCCTTGTTACGGGGGGAGGATGCATGCATCTGATTCGCCCGGATATCCGATTGGGCATGGGCTCTAAATAGATTTGTTTCACGACTTCAGTTTTCAAGTACTGATACAAAAAATTACAAATAAAATGTCAGAAACACGAAAAAAGGGGCGGGCAACCCGGTCTCGCTCGAGTGCTGTCTGTAATACGCAAGAAATTCGTTGCACGGCGCACTGGATAGCGGAAACTTTTCTAATTTTTCCAACAAATCCTAACAAGTACGACAAGTGCATTCTCATTTTAAGCCAAATTTGACCGATTCAAGGTCGCCGTCGAAGCACTCGAAGGGCGGTTTTTCAATGCGCAAGAAGACTAGCTGTCAAAATTTGTTCGAAATATTTTCAAGTAAACGTTAGTAATGAAAAAGGCAGTCATATGGGGTCCGTTTCCAATGTGTTCAAGGGGGCGGTTCAAAAAGTGAATGATCAAAAAAATAGCATGTTAATCAATGTGTTGTAAAAATATGACTCCAAGTCTCAATGTTCGGATTCGAAATTTTTACGCTTGCGGAAAGACGATTGGATTGTCTTTTTAGGGGCGCTGACACCAAGTTGGGTGATGTAAAGCTCAATATGTGTAAGTTGATAAATTCGCGCAGCGGATCGCATTAAAGTATTTGCAATCCCCCTTCCCCCAGCGCGGAACCGAAACTGGAGTAACGAAATGAAACTCAAGAGCTTGATGCTCGCTGCTGCCTCCGTGGCGGCTGCAACCACTGCCCAGGCGGCCGACCTCCCGGTCGCTCCGGAGCCGGTGGACTACGTGCGTGTATGCGATGCCTATGGCGCGCGCTTCTACTACATCCCGGGCACCGAAACCTGCCTGCGTGTCGGCGGCCGTGTCCGGACCCAGTTCGTGGTGAACAACGTTCTGGAAGACGGTGCGTTCGGCGATCGCGACGCCGATGGCTATTCCTGGCTGGCTCGCGGTTACGTCTACCTTGACGCTCGCACGGCGACCGAATTCGGCACGCTGCGGTCCTATGTGTCGATCTATTCCACCAACACCAACGGTGCGACCTCGACCACGCTTGAAAACGCCTACATCCAGTGGGGCGGCCTGACAGCCGGCCGTCTGACGTCGAACTTCGACATCTATACCGGTCAGGCTTTCATCGGTGTTGTCGATCGCGACTGGTCCGACGTGACCACCAACCAGATCGCCTATACCGCCGCGTTCGGCAACGGCTTCTCCGCGACCCTCGCGCTGGAAGACCGGTCCGAGCGTGAATACGGTTCCTATGGCGGTACCCGCATGCCGGACGTTGTCGCCGCGCTTGGCGTCTCCCAGGGCTGGGGTAACGCACAGCTGTCCGGTGCCCTGCACCAGGTCTATCCGAACACTGCCAACAACCGCGCCAATGGCGGCGAAGACGAGCTCGGCTGGGCCGTCGGCGGTGGTGCCAGCATCAACCTGCCGTTCGCGAATTCCGGTTCCAACGTGTTCTTCCAGGGCTTCTATGCCGACGGCGCGCTGGCTTACATCACCACCTATGACGGTGTAGCCGACTACAATGGCGGCGACACCTCCACGGGTTACTCGCTGTCCGCCGGTGCCTATATCCAGGCAACGCAGACGGTCGGCCTTGCGATTGACGGTTCTTACGCCGATATCGACGCGGCCGCCGGCCTCAACGACGTCACCCGCTACGCCATCGACGGCTCCGTGCAGTGGTCGCCGGTGTCCGGTTTCGTGATGGGTGCGGACGTTGGTTACGCCAATGTCGACATCGACAATCAGGGCGACACGGACGAACTCCTCTTCGGTGTTCGTATGCAGCGCACGTTCTGATCGGACGACAGCTTACCTGGCTGAAGACCTCCAAACCTCCAGTCAGTCATGCGGCCCGGCAGTTTCCAAGCTGCCGGGCCGTCCCCTTTGAAGGGGGCGGTGAGATATGTGCTGGGTGGCAAACATGTGCCGTCCATGCCGGGGGGGGCGAATTGCGGGAGGTCAGCGCCAAGGGTGGCGGGCCTGTTTCTGACGGGAGATCCGCGACTCGTTTGCCCTGGAAATGCCAGAGATCTTGGGGGCAGCTCAAGGTCCGCGCAGCTGAAAGGACTTTTTTGGGGCTGGCACTTTACTTCGAAGCCGCCGCGAAGCTGCCGTCAGGTTTCGTCCTTGAAAAGCGCCGTATAGCGGGGCGCGAAGAATTTCGTGAACTGCCGCACTTCCGGGCGTTTGTAGGCCTGTTTCGAAATCAGCATGAGATGCTCCGCCGACAATTCCTCGATGGGATCGCAGCAGCGGACAAGGTCGGTGTCCTGTTCGACAAGCTTCAGGTTCAGGATGCCCAGACCCATGCCCGACTGGATCGCGGCATGCATCAGCTCGAACTCGCTGAAGGAGAGGGCGATCTGCTCCGGAGCGACGTGATCCAGCAACCAGGAATGCATGACCTTGGAAACATCCTCGCGCTCGAATGTCACGAATGAGTGGCCTGCCAGATCGTCCAGGGAATCCGGCAGTCCATGTTTTGCAGAGTAGGTCCGGGACCCGAAGAGGGCATATTGCGCAGTGCTGATCTTTCTGCAGATAAGATCGGCTGGAGGCGGTGTGCGCGTGAGGCGCAAGGCAATGTCCGCCTCCCCCTTTTCCAGATCCAGCATTTTCATGCCCGGCAGGAATTCCAGCCTTACCCCGGGGTGGCCTGTCGTGAACTCGTTGAAGATCTTTTTGACGCGCGGTGAAAAGTTCGCGGAATAGGCGGTGATGCGTATCGGTCCTGGAGACGCCAGGCCGCTCGCCTCTTTTTCCAAGTCCGTTATGGCGGCCTCGACCGCTTCCGCCGTTGCAAGAAGGGCCCTGGCATGACCAGTGGGATGAAATCCGCGTGTGTCGCGCTCAAAGAGGGGGAGGTTCAGATGGTGTTCCAGGATCTCGATCCGCCGGGCAACGGTCGGCTGGGCAAGTCCCAGCAAGCGTGAGGCCGCCAGCGTCGATCCCTCGCGATACACCGCAAGAAAAGTCTGAATGTCCGTCCAATTCGAGATACGGCTCTTCATTTCTGTAGAGCAACACAACATTGCAACGGATACCAGCCGAATGTGCTGCGCCGTACCATTCCTGAACGCTGAATATGCAAAGGAGCCTGGAGATGTCCGCACTTTCAACAAGGCGCCGCGGCGATGCCTGCCTGTTCGGTTGGTACGTGCGGCTGAACAGCCTGCTATCCGGTAAGGAGAGAGGCAGGCAGAAGGCCAGGGCCACAGAAGACCGGCAATCGTATCAGGACTGCCTGCGCGACCTGGTGCTGTCGCGGCCACATGCCTTTGCCAATGAAGTCGACGTCCAGTATCTGCTGCAAATGTATCCTTCGGGCAGATAGGTCCGGTTCGCCGGCATACAAGAAACCCCGCCGAAGCGGGGTTTCGAAATTCTCGAACTGTGCTGTTGCCTATTTGATCGGCGCGAGCACCATCACCATCTGGCGGCCTTCCAGCTTGGGCGCGGATTCGACCTTGGCGATTTCGTTGGTTTCCTCGCGAACCTTGTTCAAAAGATTCATGCCGAGGTCCTGGTGCGCCATTTCGCGGCCCCGGAAGCGGAGCGTGACCTTCACCTTGTCTCCGTCATTGAAGAAACGCAGCATGTTCCTCATCTTCACCTCATAGTCATGGGTGTCGATGTTCGGACGCATCTTGATCTCCTTGATCTCGACGGTCTTCTGCTTTTTGCGGGTCTCTGCGGCTTTCTTCTGGGCCTGGTACTTATACCGGCCATAGTCCAGGATTTTACAGACAGGCGGATTGGCGTTTGGCTGGATTTCAACAAGGTCCAGACCGGCATCCATGGCGATGCCCATCGCCTCTTCTGTCGGAATGACGCCGCGGTTGGCGCCTTCATGGTCAATCAACTGGACTTCGCGTACGCGAATTTCTTGGTTTGTGCGCGGGCCTTCCTTCGTAGGAGGCGGGGCGCGGAACGGACGGCGAATGGTCGCAATCTCCTCTATGGTTTCAATGTGACGTCAGAATTTGGCTCGGTGCCTACACGAAAAGCCTCGGGACTACAGTACCAAGGAGATAATGCGTGCATGGCCTGACGCCATCCCCTAAGCTCCTGCGAAACAGGCAAAAAGTCAACCGAAAACAGCGGTTCTTCTGGGTGCAAGCCGTGAATCCGGCCCTGGTACGGACACTGACCCGATTTTGATACGGCTCCAGAGCTCCCGTTGCATAGAGTTGCAATCCGGCCGGTGCGAGATCAAGCAAGACGGCAGCACATTCAGTTCAAGAAGGACCGGTGGTTTGGACGGCGGAAAGTTTCTTTATCAACTCCTGAAAGTGGTCATCGGCTTCATTGCGGCCGTTCTGGGGTGCGGGCTGTTCCTTTCCTGGGGCTTTTTCCGGGGCGGGACACCGGAAACCGATCCGGTCGGCTTTGCCGCAACAATCGGCGCCGGACTGGTCACCGCAAGCCTTGTCGGCGCCACCGCCCTGGTCCCGGCAACTGTCCTGATCGGATTGGCGGAGGCGGCCCGTTTGCGCAGCATCATCTTTCACGTCGGCGCCGCTGGGGCCTTGGCCTTCGCGCTCTGGACGCTCGGGGAAGAGGTCGGTACGGCCGATTTGCGACCGGGCAGCGCGGTCGCCCTGGCCGCCGGGTTCGTGGCCGGTGCGATTTATTGGCTGATCGCCGGACGCAGTTCCGGTGGGTGGCACGGCAGAGCCAGGCGCAGAGGCGCAAAACAGCCCGATGACCAGGCTGACTAAAGTTTGTCGTCCTTGAGCGCTTCGCGCGCGGCGTCATAGTGATCGTTGCGAATATGGCTGCGCATCATGGCGAAGGCCGCCATCAGGACGGTGGCGTCATCGCCGAAACCGATGCCGAGGATGAAATCGGGAATGGTGTCCACCGGCAGCACAAAATAGGCAAGCGCCGCCAACAGGGTGGCGCGCACCTTGGTCGGCGTTGACGGATCGAGCGCGCAATAATAGCCGGCAATCACGTCTTCCATGAACGGCACCTGCCGGGCAGCCTTCTTGGCTGTCGCCAGCAGTTTTTCCCGGATGGTGATTTTTTGCTCGTCTTCGGGACCAAGGATTTCGGGGTCGAAGCCCATGTCTTGAAAGGTTGTGTTCATGACGGTGCCTGCCTTCTCCTCGTCTTAAGATAGGATCAGGCGCTTGCCGGTTCAATTGTCGGAGCAGTGAGCGGGCCTTCCGCTAAAGGGTTGCGGCACTGTTCTCGTCCTTTTGGGCATTGTCGCGGTGCCCGAGTTTCGCGAGTGCGCGGTCGATTTCCCTGAGGCCGGAATCCGCGGCATCGTCGTTGCCCATCGGGCTTTCGGTGGCCGCACGTTGCAGCGCGCGCGCGTCCTCCCGCAGCTTCAGCAGCGCTTCGATGCGCGCGGCTGCGGATCGCGTATCGTCCTTGAGAATTTCAGAGATCTGTCCGGTGATGTGGCTGGTCATGGTTTATGCTCCTGTCTGTCACTTGGCGCAGGGCTTACGGCTCAGTAACCCAGCAGAAACGTGAGCGCGAGCAGCGACAGCAGAATGCCGCTCAGGCCAAAGCCGAAGGCCAGGCGTTTCCAGTCCCGTGCCTCGCGTGTTCGGATGCGTTCCTGAAGGATGTCGTCATACCGGTCGGCCGCGATGAGAAAACCGTGATGAATCATGGTGTCGCCCTTGTATGTCTATGGTCCCAAACCCGGCCATCGGACCGGATATGTGCTGAAAACGCGTCGCGGGCCTTATGGTTCCACGCGAGGGATGGGAAGCGCCGGCCGTCACGAGCTGATGTTTGCCTTTTGACCCGGTCAACTGCCCGGCCGGCCAGAAATGTGATCCATGTCACTTTCATCAATGGGCCATTGGGCGCATCTTGCTACCTGTAGGCGGATTGGG
This sequence comes from Roseibium sediminicola, assembly GCF_023156505.1. Lineage (GTDB taxonomy): Bacteria > Pseudomonadota > Alphaproteobacteria > Rhizobiales > Stappiaceae > Roseibium > Roseibium sediminicola. The sequence goes on from NZ_JALNMJ010000005.1 coordinate 261,665, forward strand.
GTCCAACACCGATAGGGAGAATCATCATGAAATCCAGCCTGATTGCACTTGCGGCATCGCTCGCCTTTGCCCTGCCCGCAGCGGCGGGAGAAACGCCGGCGCCGGACGGCGCGAAACTCTATTTCATCAATCTGAAGGATGGCGACACGGTGAAAAGCCCCGTGCTGATCCAGTTCGGGCTTGCCGGCATGGGGGTTGCCCCGGCCGGTGTGGATGACAAGGAAAACACCGGCCACCACCACCTCATCATCGACGAGGCAATTGAGGGTGAAGAACTGGATGAACCGATCCCGGCCGACGATCATCACAAGCATTTCGGCGGCGGTCAGACCGAAACCAGCATCGAGCTGACGCCGGGCATCCACACCTTGCAGCTGGTGCTTGGCGACTGGACCCACATTCCGCACAACCCGCCGGTGATGTCGGAAAAGATCACCGTGACGGTGGAATAGAAGCGTCAGGCATTCAGCCCACTGCGCGAAACAAAAAACACCGTCACCCAGAGGAAGCGCTTAGCGCTGTCTCGATGGATGGACTGCTTGTTCATGAGTTCGTGCCGGCCATCACTTTCGGGCCAGACACTCAGGATGACGATTTTGAGCGGGAGACCGCTCCGGAAAGGGAAAGGCGGCGATGCCGCCTTTCATTGCTCATGCGTTGCCACGCGTTTCCAGCAGGCGGCGGGCGATGACCTGGGCCTGGATTTCCGCGGCGCCCTCGAAGATGTTGAGGATGCGTGCGTCGCAGAGCACGCGGGAAATGGCATATTCCAGCGCAAAACCGTTGCCGCCATGGATCTGCAGGGCGTTATCCGCTGCTGCCCAGGCGACGCGAGCGCCGAGCAGCTTGGCCATGCCGGCCTCCAGATCGCAGCGCTTGCCCGAATCCTTCTGCCAGGACGAGAAATAAGTCAGCTGGCGGGCGATCATCAGTTCCACGCTCATCAGCGCCAGCTTGTCGGAGACGCGCGGAAAGTGGATCAGCGCCTTGCCGAACTGGATGCGTTCCTCGGCGTATTTCAAACCGAGGTCGAGCGCGGACTGGGCAACGCCGAGCGCTCGGGCCGCTGTCTGGATGCGGGCGCCCTCGAAGGTCTGCATGAGCTGCTTGAAGCCTTCGCCCTCGACCTGGCCTAAAAGGTTTTCGCCCTTGACCTCGAAGCCGTCGAAGGCGATCTCGTATTCCTTCATTCCGCGATATCCGAGCACCTCGATCTCACCGCCGCTCATGCCTTCGGCCGGGAACGGATCTTCATCCGTACCGCGGGGCTTTTCGGCGATGAACATCGACAGACCCTTGTAGCCCGGCTCGTCCGGATTGGTGCGGGCGAGCAGCGTCATGATGTCGGCACGCACCGGATGGGTGATCCAGGTCTTGTTGCCCGAGACCTTCCAGGTGTCGCCGTCCTTGACCGCGCGGGTCTTCAACGAGGCCAGGTCCGAGCCCGTGTTGGGCTCGGTGAAGACGGCGGTCGGCAGGATCTCGCCGGACGCGATTTTCGGCAGCCAATGCTGTTTCTGCTCTTCTGTGCCGCCGCACAGGATCAGCTCGGCTGCGATTTCGGAGCGGGTGCCGAGGGAGCCGACGCCGATATAGGCACGGGAAAGCTCCTCGGAGACCACGCACATGGCCTCCTTGCCGAGGCCGAGCCCGCCATACTCCTCAGGGATCGTCAGGCCGAAGACCCCGAGCTCGGACATCTGCTCGATGACTTCCAGCGGGATATACTCGTTGTTGAGGTGCCACTCATGGGCATGGGGCACGACGGTGCCCTCGGCAAAGCGGCGCATCTCGTTGCGGATCTGCTCCATGGTCTCGTCGAGACCCGGATCGCCGAAAGTGGAGTGGCCGGCCTGGTCGCGGATCAGGCTGGTGATCTCGGCACGGATCTCCGGCGTGTTGCCGGTGTCGATCAGCGATGCGATTTCGGGCGTGTGAAACTCCTGGGTTTCAGCAAAGGAGATCCCGAGATCGGCGAGGCGCACGAACTCGCCCTGGTTCATCGGAATGCCGCCGAAGATCTGCGCCAGGTATTCGGCAAAGCCGAGCTGGACGATCCGGTCTTCCAGAGTGCCGTACCGGCCTTCACCCGACAGGCGGCGCGCATAGGCATCCAGCTGGCGCAGTGCCTCGACATAGGTCGCCAGCCAGGCGAGGCCGTGCGTGGCCCGCTGTTCCTGTTCCATCCGGGTCGACGAGATCCGGCCGTCCTGGGTCACCAGCTCGCGCACACGCTGCGCTGCGAGAGTGAGCAGCCGGTCGAGGGTGTTTACGGCCGCCTCCGTTCGTTCTTGAAGGGTTTCCCGATTTTCTGCCGCCGGAAGCGCTGCGGTGGACATGGCCATCTCCGTTTTCATTTGTTGCGCCGGGGCGCTTTTTGTTGAAGCTATGTTGCGTCGCACACAGGTATTTGTCGAGAGCGAATTTATAGACCTTTTGGACGAGGGGAATTTTGCGGGCGGGCTTGACGGCGGGCCATCGCAAAGGCCACATCAAAGGCCATGAGCGCCCGACAGACAGTCCTTGTGATCTATGCCGTCCTCAAGGACGCGATTGGCCACTTTGCCCGCGACGACGGTTTCGCCATGGCCAGCCATGTCGCCCTGTCCGGCCTGCTGGCGGTGTTTCCGCTGCTGATCTTCATTGCTTCTCTGGCGGCTTTTTTCGGCATGACCGGCGCCGCGGACACCGTTTCGGAGCTTCTGTTCGATGCCTGGCCGGAAAGCGTCGCCTCGCCGGTCGTGCGCGAGGTCCAGAACGTCCTCACGGTGCGCCGTGGAGACTTGCTGACTTTCGGCGCGGTGGCGGCATTGTGGTTTTCCTCCAATGGCGTGGAGGCCCTGCGCACGGCGCTGAACCGGGCCTACCGTCAGCACGAGCACCGCTCGTTCGTGCTGCTCAGGCTGCAGTCCATCGCGCTGGTCCTGTTCGGGGCCGGCATTTTGCTCGCCTATACGTTTCTCGTGGTTCTGGCGCCGCTCGGGCTGGAGGCGCTTACAGCCTATATGCCCAAGGTGGAGGCCTTTCTGCTGTCGATCAATGTCGCCCGGTTCACGCTGGCCGGCTCGCTTCTGGTGATGGGGCTGTTCATCACACATTGGCTGCTACCGTCGGGCACCCGCAGGTTCCGGGATCTGTGGCCCGGGGTCCTGGCGACCCTGGTCATGTGGATCATTGCCGGCAGCGCCTTCGGTGCTTACCTCGCCAGCTTCGCCAACTACGTCTCCACCTATGGCGGTCTCGCCGGGATCATGACCGCGCTGATCTTTCTCTATATCTGCGCGCTGGTGTTCATCCTGGGCGGTGAACTGAATGCCGCAATCTTGCGGCAGCGGCGCTACTGGCAGCGCCAGAGAGACCGGCGGGAAATGACCGTTCCGGCAGAGGCAACGCCGCCGAGTTTCTGATGGTCCTGTCGGCCTATCTGGCCGTTCGAATGGTCAGAACCGCGCCGATCACCAGGGCCATGCCGGCAATCTGGATCAAGGTCAGCGTCTCGCCGAACAGAAAATAGCTTTCCACCGCGGTGGCGACCGGCACCAGATAAAACAGGCTGGCGACCTTCGAAACCGCGCCGTCACGGATCAGCACCATCAGCAGGAGAATGGCCCCGACCGACAGCACCAGCACAAGCCAGGCCATGGCGAAGATCAGTTCACCGGACCACATGATCCGCCAGCTTTCGGTCAGGGTGAGTGGAGCGGTGACGATGAGGGCGCCGACATATTGCCAGACCGTCGCGGCCAGGAGATCGGTCTGCTGTACGAACCGCTTCTGATAGACGGTGCCGAGACTGATGGCGGCGACCGCAATGAACACCACACCGATGGTTGCCGGCGTGATGCCAGAGCCGCCAAGGTCGAATTTGGGGCCGAGCACCAGCGCGAGGCCGGTCGCGCCGATCGCCATGGATAGCCAGTGCTTCACCGAAATCGTCTCGTTCAGAAGCGCGACGGCCATCAGGGCCGTCAACACGGGCTGAAGCCCGACAATGATCGACGACAGCCCCGCTGGCATGCCCTGCTTGATCGCCCAGAAGACCCCGCCGAGATAGATCCCGTGCACCAGCATGCCGGTGACGACGCAGTGCAAAATGGCCACCGGTGTCTTTGGCCAGGACTTTGCCAGGAGCATCGCCAACAGAATCAGCACGGGCAGGACGATCACGAACCGCACTGTCAAAAACACCATTGGATCGATATACGGGGCGCCCAGTTTGGAGCCAACGAACCCGGTCGACCACAGAAGCACGAAGATTGCCGGCGATAGTCTGGCAAGGGAAATCAAGAGGCACCTCAAAGGCTAAGAGAAAAATGCCGTAGCGGAAGAAGAGCGTGGGTTCGGCGGTGTCGCCTGGGTGTTAACTGTAAATTGGCAATTTTAGCCAACTCTACGGGGCCAACGTTCGTGTTAAGGGACATACGCTGGTGGCCTTCGGATCTCAATCACCTTTTCAGATCTTGTTCAACTTGTCGGTCAAGGTCAGGATTCTTGCCTTGAGCCTGTTTACGATTGTCGGGCTTCTGGCAATAGGCGGGGTCTTCTTCTGGAGCCAGGGCGAGCTCAATTCCGCCTTCGCGCGCATGAGCGGCAGCTCGACGCTGGCGGAACAGGTCGGCAGCCTGTCTGAAGCCGGCGGGAAACTGCGCACGATTGAAGAACATTATCTCAGCGCGCCGTCATCGGAGAGCTTTGCAACTTTCGCGGCCGAGCTCGAAACGGCAAACGGCATTCTGAACGAGGTTGAGACCAACCCGGCTGCCGCGGCCTATTCCGCCGAAATTGCCGATGTCCGTGACACGCTCGCGGGCACCAAGGGCGCTTTCGAAATGCTCGACGCGGTGCAGCAGAAAATCGGCTATGACGCGACCCAGGGACAGCTCGCGGGTCTCAACCAGTATGCCGGGGCCGTTAAGGACCGTCTTGCTGAGGAAATGAAATTCGGAGGCGGACCGGATTTTGAAAAACTGGCCCGCGCGATCCTGGCGGTACAGCTGGCCGAGAAAGAGTTCACGCTCAACAACACTCCTGCGGCCAAGGAAGTGTTCGACAACCAGTTTGCCGCTTTCGAAAAGTTGCTGAAAAAGGTCTATATCTCCGACGCGATCAAAAAGGAACTCGCCGACAATATGGCCCAGTACAAGGTCACGTTCGACGAGTACACGGTCGCCAACGCCGATAAAGCCAAGCAGGAGCAGCTGCTGAAGGATCTGTTCAGTCTTGTTCCGCCGCACATCGCATCACTGAACCAGGCGGCCAATACCATGCAGATGGAAGCCTCGGCGCAGCTGGAAACGGCCCGGTCCATCGCAGCTTATGCCATTGGCGGCACCATCCTGGTTCTCCTGATCCTTCTGCCCGCCATCGCGATCCTGATCGGTCAGTCCGTTGCACGGCCGCTGGCACGCCTGCAGGCGGCGATGGAAGCATTGGCCAGCGGTCAGACAGATCTCGACCTTCCCGAAATGGCCGGCAACACCGAACTGGCCTCCATGAGCCGCACGGTGCAGGTGTTCCGGGACAATGCCGTGGAACGCGCGGAGCTCGCCAGCGCCCAGGACCTGGAAAACCGCCAGCGAGAGGAGCGCGTCGCCCGGCTCGACGGCCTGATCGGCCGTTTCGAAGGCACGGTGTCCGCGGCTCTCGACAGTCTCGACAGGGCGAATGGCGAGCTGCGCCAGACGTCCCAGTCGATGGAACAATCCGCCGACGATGTTGCCAATCAGTCGGGCGAGGCCAAGGATGCGGTGCGCACCGCGGCCGAGAACGTGACCTCCGCGGCCCATTCGGCCGAGGAACTGGCAGCGTCGATTGCCGAAATCGCCAGCCAGGCCAACAAGTCCACCGAGGTCGCCCAGCAGGCGGTTATGAGCGCTTCCTCGACCGTGTCGACGATGCAGGAACTCTCGAGTGCTGCCGACCGGATCGGCGAAGTCATGGGCCTCATTCGCGATATTGCCAACCAGACCAATCTGCTTGCGCTGAACGCCACCATCGAGGCGGCTCGGGCCGGCGAGGCCGGCAAGGGCTTCGCGGTTGTGGCCGCGGAAGTGAAACAGCTCGCCGACCAGACCTCGAAGGCGACCGAAGACATCGCCACCCAGATCGAGGCGATCCAGGGATCGTCCGGCCAGGCCGTGGCAGCCATCGAAGACGTCAACCGGATCATTGCCGACATGGAAGGCCTTGCCTCGGCCGTTGCCTCAGCAGTGCAGCAGCAGGACGAAGCGGTGCAGGTGATTTCCGAAAACGTCTCCAGCGCCTCGACCCGCTCGGAAGAAGGTGTGACCCGCATGGAAGCGGTCGGTTCCGCGGCGGAACTGGCGCGCTCGAACGGTTCGGAAGTCGAGCAACTGGCAGAATCGCTCGGCCAGCAGGGTGCTCTGATCCGGCAGGAAGTGGCGCAGTTCCTCCAGGGCGTGCGCAGCGCCTGACCGGCCCGCAAATCCGATTTCCTACAAAACGCCGCGTCAGACCCGACGCGGCGTTTCGCCCTTCTGGCGGACCGTGTTTCTTCGTGCTAGCCATTCTTCTCACGATAGCCCGAGAGGGCGTGCTTGAAGAGGGCGGAGCGGAATGCAGGAAGAAATCGTCATCATCGGCGCCGGTCAGGCCGGCGCGCAGGTTGCCCAATCCCTGCGGCAGGGCGGATTTGAAGGTCCGCTGCGGCTCATCGGTGACGAACCCCATCCGCCCTATCAACGCCCGCCGCTGTCGAAAAAATTTCTTGCAGGCGAAATCGGCGCAGAAGGCCTGTGGCTGCGTCCGCCGGCGTTCTTCACCACCAACAACATCGATCATATTCCGAACACGCGCGTGACCCGGATCGACAGGGCTGCCAAGCGCCTGGAACTGGAAAACGGCGACACGCTGCCCTATGGCAAGCTCGTCCTGGCGACCGGCACGAACGCGCGCTTCCTCAAGCTGGATGGGGCCGACAAGACAGGTGTCGTCACGCTGCGCTCCATTGCCGATGTCGACGTGATCCGGGACATGATGCAGGCAAGCCGAAGGATCGCCATCATCGGCGCCGGCTATATCGGTCTGGAGGTCGCCGCCGTCGCCAGGTCGCTCGGCAAGGACGTCACCGTGATCGAGGCGCTGGACCGGCCGATGAAACGGGTGGTCAGCCAGACGGTGTCCGATTTTTTCTCCACGCTGCACCAGGGCGAGGGCATCGATCTGAAGCTCAACACCGGTGTCGAGGCCATTGAAGGGGGCGACAGTGTCACCGGTGTGCGTTTGAGCGGCGGTGAAGTTGTTCCGGCCGAGCTGGTGCTGGTCGCCGTTGGCGCCGAGCCCAATGACAAATTGGCGGAAGATGCTGGCCTGGAAGTGGACAACGGCATTCTGGTGGATGGGTGCGGCCAGACCAGCGATCCGGATATTTTTGCGGCCGGCGATTGCACCCGCTTTTATTCCGGCCGCTACCAGCGCTCCGTGCGCATGGAAAGCGTCCAGAACGCCATCGACCAAGCAAAGGCAGTGGCGCAAGCCTTGCTCGGCCAGGACGTCGACTACGACCCGCTGCCCTGGTTCTGGTCCGACCAATATGACATCAAGCTCCAGATCGCCGGCCTGTCGGAAGGCTATGACGAGACCAAGGTCGCCGGCTCGCCCGCAGACAGCAAATTCTATGTCGCCTATCTGAGAGACGGCCGGCTGATTGCCGTCGACAGCATCAACTCGCCACGCTCGCACATGATGGCCCGCCGGGTCATCGGCGAGACCTGGCGCGACGACCTGCTGCCGGAGGCATGAGGCGGGCAGATTGCGGAAGTGTATAATTCTCGTCATGCCATGGCTTGACCATGGCATCCACGCCATTGCTGGCCCAAACTGCAATGCCATCCTTGTGGCAAAGCAACGGCATGGATTGCAGGGTCAAGCCCTGCAATGACGATGGAAGGGGCAGGAATGTCTGATGCGTTCGGTCGCAGCAGACATTTACTCAGCCAACCGCATTCTGCAGAATGAGCCGGGTGGTTTCCTTCGGGATTTCCAGATGCACCATGTGGCCGACACGCTCGAAGATGTGCGTGGCGACGGTGCCGGGCAGCTTGTGCGCCTGGCGGGTCGGCAACACGCGGTCCTGTGTGCCCCACACGACCTTGATCGGCATGGTCAGGGCCGCCAGTTCGTCGCGGGGCAGGGTCTTTTGCACTGTTCCGTCGATGATTTCGCCGGCAATCGTCTCAAGGGCCGCCGCGGCCCCGGGCCGCGCCCGGCTCTCAGCCGCGGTTTTGGCGAGGAACTTCGGCAGTTTGAACTCCCAGCCAAAGAACTGCTCCAGCAGCACTTCCATCATCTCCGGATCCGACGCCACCGCGTAGCGGCGCAGCAGGCGGTGATTGATTTCCGGGCCGAAACCGCCGGGCGCAAGCAAGGTCATGCTGGCGACCAGGTCGGGATTGCGCAGCGCGATCAGGGCGGCGACGGCGCCGCCCATGGAATGGCCGACCAGATGCACCCGCGGGATGTCCAGCGCTTCCAGGGATTGTGTAACGGCTTTGGCGGCGATGCCCGCATTGCCGATGCGTGGCCAGTCGAGCGCCTCGCCGTGCCCCGGAAGGTCAAACGCGATGGAGCTCTTGCGGGGGGCAAGTCCGGTCTGGATGTTCAGCCAGGTCTGCCGGTCGCCGCCAAAACCGTGCAGCAGCACGATCGGTGCGCCGTTGTCTTCTCCGGTTGCGGCTTGCTCGCGGTGGGGCAGGTGTTTTGGGGCATTCGGGCGGAGATCTGTCATGAAGTCTGCTTTGTCAGGTGGGAAAAAGGCGGGTGTCAGGACGGGGTGGCGCTGGATTCTTCGGCAAGCGTGAACAGCGGTTGGGGGTCGGTGAAGCCGCTGAGCTCGAAGGAGCCGACCGGCTGTGACCTTGTGCCCGCCAGCCGGGCGATATCTTCCGTCATGAGCACATCCGTGCCGACGGACTTGGTGAGGCTTTCGATGCGGGCGGCCGCGTGAACCGTCTGGCCGATGACAGAAAATGTCAGCCGGTGGGCGACGCCGATATTGCCGAACATGACCGAGCCGACCGAGAGCGCGATGCCGGCCTGAAGAGGATGGGCAAGTGCCGGGTCGGCATTCAGGGCGCGAAGGCGGTTGCGGCTTTCATCCGCAGTGGCGATCGCGGATCGGATGGCGTCGTCCAGGTCCTGGGGGCCGATCGGGAAAACACCCAGAACGGCATCGCCGATGAAGTCGAGCACCTCGCCGCCCCGGTCGAGGATGGCGCCGGCCGTGGCCTCGAAATAGGTGTTCAGAAAGCTGAGATAGGCGTCCGGGCCGAGAAACTCAGCGATCGCGGTCGAGTTGCGCATATCGGAGAAAAAGATCACCGCATCGATGGTCTCGCCGTCTCCGTGGCGGATCTGGCCACTCAACACCTTGTTGCCTGCAATCTTACCCAGATAGGTCTCGGCGATGGTCCTGCTGATCTGACCTTCGAGCGTGGCGCGGGCCGCCAGTGCCAGCCGCCTTTGGATGTAGTTGATGGCGGTCAGGGCCTCGTCGGAAAAACCCGCCGGTTCCCGCGTGGCCCAGCTGACGACAAGGCCCGTGCTGTTGAATTCGCTGGGGATCGAGGGAATGTCGAACGGTGTCGGTACGACCATGTAATCCGTGTAACCGGTCTCCGCGAGACGTTCCAGGAGCGGGAATTCCATCGGGGCGTTGGCGTTGGTAAGCCGCCGGCGCAGCATCGGTTCACCGCTGACCAGAACGGCGCGCACAGGGCTCTTCAGCCAGTCCTCCGATTCTTCCTCCGAATGGGCGATGGTTTCGTGCTGGACCGCGTTGCCGCTTTCCCAGAACGCGATCTCGGCTTCGATCAAGGGATGCAGGGTCGACCACGCCAGCATTGCCCGGTCGATGGGTACATGGCACTGGCGCAGCCGTTCGCACATCTCGCCGAACATTGCCGCCATATCCGGTGTGCCAAGTGCCTGGCCAATCAGCCAGTCTTCGATGCCGTCGATTTCCGCCATACTGATCATGGCGCCAAGGTAGTGGTCTTTTGTGCGGGTTTCCAGACGGTCGTGGACAGCTGTGGCGGTTAATTTTCGGGCGCTTCCGCAACAGTGCCGGGTGGAATAATCGACCAGTTTATGGTGACGTCCGGGATCTTGCCGTTTCCAAGGTAGGCAAAGGATTTGGAGCCGTCACGTTTCACGTCCGGATAATAGGCCCTTATTTCGTTGATTGGCCGGTCGCTGTCACCGCGCCAGACGATCATCAGGCCCTTGTTCTGCACGTCCGCAAGATCGATCCAGGGAGAAAGCGTCCGGCTGTGCAGGTAAAACATGGACGGCCGGCCAGGTGCATAGAGCGTAACATTGGCGGCCGACCACATGTCACCGGCAACATAGGCAAGGTCAGTGCCCGTTTCCGCTTTCCAGACGCCGGCCAGATGCTGTGCAATCTCCCCGGCCGGATAGTGGATCCGTGTGTGCTTTGTTTTCCAGTGCGGTTCCAGCACGGCCTGCCCTAACAAAACGCCCAGGAAAATCGCCTGGATGGCGATGGCCGTGACCAGGGCCCGGCGCGGAAACGGCCACAGCGTGGGCAGCGCGAGATACCGAACGGCGAGCATGCCGGAGAGCACGAACATCGGCGTGCCCCACATATGCTCGAATTCGTTGCCGGTGGCGGCGGAAGCCAGCAGAACGACGGCCAGCGGCAAGGCGGCGAACCAGAGCAGGAAGCGCTCCTGGTAGGACGGCAGCGGGTGACATGCCGCCAATCTGCGCGCACGGGCCTGTTTCAGGCCCGTCCAGCCGAGACCAGCCAGCAGCACAAGGATCAGGCCGGCATGGTTTCCGATCTGCGCGCCGAGGAAATTCATGGGATTGACCAGGTGATCGGCGAAGCCGGCCGCAGGTTTGCTGCGGCTGGCGGCATATTGCAAGGTCAGGAAATCCGTCTCGGCCAGCCACATCAGATGCGGCACCAGCAGGAGTGCACAGATCAGCATGCAGACCCAGGGGCCGGGCGTGAACAGATGGCGCCGGGCGTCGGCAAACACCAGGGTGTAGAGACCGATGGTGCCGATCAGAAGCGCAACAAAGTATTTTGTATAAAGGCCGAAGGCGGCGAGCGCGCCGAGCAGGATCCAGTCGCTCAGGCGACCTTTGTCCAGACCCCGGTGGAAGAAGAGTATCATTCCGGCCCAGATGGGCACCTGCAGGATGTTCGGATTGAATTCCGGCATCGGCAGGGTGAAGTAGAACGTCACGCTGGTCAGGACCAAGGCCCAGAAGGCCTGCCAGTCGGTCAGGCCGAGGCGCCGCGCCAGGCGCCAGATGAACAGATATCCCAGTGCGGCGCAGAGCGCGCTCAGCCAGTAGCCGCCATAAGTGCCCCCGCCGGTCAGCCGGTAGCTCAGCTCCAGCAGCCAGGCCTGCATGGGCGGATGTTTGGTGTAACCCAGCTGCATCTCCCGTCCCCAGGCGAAGCCCTCGACCACATCAAGTGGCGGGGTCGGGAAGGTCAGTGTCGGGACAAGGGCATAAAGCAGGCAGATCACTCCGCCATAGATCAGGGCTGCGCGTGGGGCCGTCATGCGGGTGTCTCGCAAGGGTCAGGTTTCGGCGGGGTGATGGGAAAAGGCCCATAACCGCGCACCGAGGAAGGACAGGGCGGGCACGATGGCGATCGATACCAGCAGGCCGAACAGATCCGGCCAGGGCGTCAGCTCCAGCCAGAGCGCCAGGACAAAGGAATTCAATGCAAAGCCGGAAAGCGCGATCACAAGAAACCGTGTCATGCTTTTCAAGGCTTTGCCCTGCTGGCGCAGGTGGGCAAAGCTCCAGAAATAGTGACCGCTGAAGGAAACCCCGAAAGCGACCAGAAAGCCGCAGATATTGGCGGGAAAGGCCGGCAGGGTGCCGGATTGAAGCAGGCCGGTCGCCACAGCGGCATGGGTCAAGGTCGCCAGAATGCCGACAAGCGCGAACTTGCCGGCGGCGGCGGATTCCCTCTTCAGGTTCTGGCGATGGTTATCGGACATCGGCCTTCGTGTCCGTTTGTTCCGCGCCGCCTGCCGGCGCACCCTCGATCACATCCTGCAGAATGAAGACCGGCCGCTGCTTGGCTTCGTTGAACAGGCGGGCGATGTATTCGCCGATCATGCCGATCGACAGCAGCTGAACGCCGGAGAAGAACAGGAGAGCCACCATCAGCGAGGCATAGCCCGGAACGTCGATCCCGCTGAAGAAAACCCGGAAGATCAGATAAAACGCGTAGGCAAAGGCACCGATCGAAATCAGCGCACCGCCATAGAACCAGACGCGAAGCGGCAAAGTGGTGAAGCCGGTGAGGCCGTCGAGCGCGAAGTTCCACAATTTCCAGTAATTGAACTTGCCGGTTCCGGCCTTGCGGGCGGGGCGCTCATAAGGCAGTGCCATCGCCGGAAAACCGACCCAGGCAAACAGGCCTTTCATGAACCGGTTGCGTTCCGGCAGGCGCAGGAGGGCGTCGATCACCACCCGGTCGATGAGCCGGAAATCGCCTGCATTGGCGGGCATGTTGATGTTGGCGAGTCGGTTGAACAACCGGTAGAACATATCGGCGGTCGAACGCTTCATAAGCGTGTCGGACGAGCGGTCGATCCTGAGGCCATAGACAACATCATATCCGGCGCGCCAGCCGTCCAGCATCTGCAGGATCAGCTCGGGTGGGTCCTGCAGGTCGGCATCGATGATCACGGCGATGTCGCCCCTGGCCGCTTCGAGACCGGCGGAGAGCGCCGCTTCCTTGCCGAAATTCCGGGACAGGCCGAGCAGCCGTCCCGGCAGGCCATTTTTCAGGGCCCGGGTGAGAATTTCCGCAGTGCCGTCCCGGCTGCCGTCGTCGATGAAAACATATTCATAGTCAAACCCCGTCTGGTCCAGAACAGGTCTCGTGGCCGCCAGAAAATGCTCTATGACTTCTTCCTCGTTGAAAACGGGCACGACCAGGCTCAACAGGGGGCTTGCCGGGCGCTTTTCCTCGCGGCGGGAAACATAGACATTGGAAGAGACGGGTATCTGCATATGCGGCTCGGATGGTTTCAACCGGCGCAACCTGCCGTAATTTCACGAAAAAGGCCAGTGGAATGCGGGAAACGGCTCAGCGCCGTTGGGGGATCACAGCATTTCGTAGTCGAACCAGAGGAAATCGCGTTTGTAGATCTCGTTGATCTTCTCGATGTTCTCGCGGCTGTCGAGGATCTTTTGCTGAAACTGCGGCGACTGTTTCGAGGTGTTGAGTTTGGGCAGGTGCGAGCGGGCGGTAAAGCCAAGCCCGGCCGAAAGCTCGGCTTCAACCGTGTCCAGCGCCTCGAAGCGGAACACCTGATCGGCAATGAGGCCGCCTTTCGGCGAGATCAGCCAGTCGATCTGCGGATTGGTCTGAGACAGACCCCAGGAGTTGTAAGGTCCGATTGGCGGCCTGTTCATAAGGACTTCATCGAGGAACTTCTCGAAGGACATATCCCCGATCTTGTCGGTGTCGATCATGTAATTGTAGAGCGAAATCGCAGGCGTGTAGGGATTGCGCACAACGGTGAACTTGTAGGAGTTCCTGTTATTGCTCTGAGAAACATAGCCGAGTTCGACCAGGGTCACGTAATTGTAGTGGCCGAAGGTAACCGCTCCGACATTTGGAAATGTCGGAGCGGTCTTGCGCTCCAGCAGCTCCTCCATGCCGGTCTCGGCTCGGAGCCAGTTCAAAAACGATGTGCCCGCGGTCTTCGGGATCCAGAGAAAGCAGCATTGCGGCTGCTTCCGGTTCTTGAAAAAGAGGTGCGCCTTTTTGAGCTGCGTTCTCGTTAGGGGCGTGTCACGGCGCTCAGACGAGTGCGCCGTGACAGTGTTTGAATTTCTTTCCGGACCCGCAGGGGCAGGCTTCGTTGCGGCCGACCTTGCCCCAGCTGGAGGGGTCGTTCGGATCGCGCGGAGCAGCCGCGCCAATCTGCGCATCTGCCAGCGCCATCTCATCTTCCCCGGTAAGCGGGTTGATGTGATGGGCGTGCATTTCCGGCTCCGCCGGCATTTGCGGTGCCTGCTCGGTAACCAGTTCCACGCGCAGCAGCTGGGCGGTGGTCATCTGGCGCAGCTGGGTCAGCATGGATTCAAACAAGGTGAAGGCTTCGGTCTTGTATTCCTGCAGCGGATCGCGCTGAGCGTAGCCGCGGAAACCGATGACCGAACGCAGATGGTCGAGGTTGGCCAGATGCTCGCGCCAGAGATTGTCGAGCGTCTGCAGGAGCACCGCCTTTTCCACCTGACGCATGATGTCCGGTGTGTATTTGGCAACCTTCTGGGCCATGGCCTCGTCGGCGGCTTTGCGCAGGCGGTCCTTGACCTCCTCGTCGGCAATGCCTTCCTCGGCCGCCCAATCCTTGATAGGCAGATCCAGGTTCAGGTATTTCCTGACCTCTTCCTGAAGGCCTTCCGTATCCCATTGTTCAGGATAGGCGCGTTCCGGAATGTGGCTGGCAACCAGGGCGTCGATGACGTCGTGGCGCATGTCGGAGACCGCGTCCTGGATGGCGTCGCTGTCCATCAGTTCGATGCGTTGATCGAAGACCACCTTGCGCTGGTCGTTCATCACGTCATCGAATTTCAGAAGGTTCTTACGAATGTCGAAGTTGCGTGCCTCGACCTTCTGCTGCGCCTTTTCCAGAGCCTTGTTGATCCAGGGGTGGATGATGGCTTCGCCTTCTTCCAGGCCGAGCTTTTGCAGCATGGAATCCATGCGCTCGGAGCCGAAGATGCGCATCAGATCGTCCTGAAGGGACAGGAAGAATTTTGAATGGCCCGGGTCACCCTGGCGGCCGGAACGGCCGCGCAGCTGGTTGTCGATGCGCCGGCTTTCGTGACGCTCGGTGCCGATCACGTAAAGACCGCCGGCAGCCAGCGCCTTCTGCTTGAGCACTTCAACCTCGGAGCGGATCGACGCTTCCTTGGCGCTGCGCTCTTCGCCTTCGGGCATGTCACCGAGTTCCATTTCGATCTGCATCTCGGCGTTTCCGCCGAGCTGGATGTCCGTGCCGCGGCCGGCCATGTTGGTCGCGATGGTCACGGCGCCCGGCAGGCCTGCCTGGGCAACGATGAAGGCTTCCTGTTCATGGTAGCGGGCGTTGAGCACGGCGAAGACCTTGCTCTTGCCGCCGTCCTTTTTCTGGGCCGCCGCGAAGGCCGCCGGATCGCTGAGATCGATCTGCTTGTAACCGTGCTTTTTCAGGAGCTCGGCCAGATATTCGGATTTCTCGATCGAGGTCGTGCCGACCAGAATCGGCTGGCCGCGCTCCTTGCAGTCATCGATCAGCTGGACAATGGCGTTGAACTTTTCCTGAACGGTCCGGTAGACCTCATCGTCGTCGTCGATGCGCTTGACGTCAACGTTGGTCGGGATCTCGACCACTTCGAGCTTGTAGATGTCGGCGAACTCGTCCGCTTCCGTGGAGGCCGTGCCGGTCATGCCGGCCAGCTTGTCGTACATGCGGAAATAGTTCTGGAACGTGATCGACGCCAGGGTCTGGTTTTCCGGCTGGATGCGTGCCTTTTCGCGGGCTTCCAGGGCCTGGTGCAGGCCCTCGGAGAAGCGGCGGCCCGGCATCATGCGGCCGGTGAATTCGTCGATGATGACCACTTCGCCGTTACGGACGATGTAGTCCTTGTCACGCTGGAACAGCTTGTGTGCCTTCAGCGCCTGCTGCAGGTGGTGCACGACGGAGACGTTTTCAACGTCATAAAGCGACTCGCCCTTCAGGAGGCCCGCTTCGCTCAGGAGATTTTCGAGCTTTTCGTTGCCGGCTTCGGTGAACGTTGCCGAACGCGCCTTTTCGTCGAGTTCGTAGTCTTCGTCCGTCAGGTGCGGGATGAAGGCATCGACGGTGTTGTAGAACTCGGAGCGGTCTTCCAGCGGACCGGAGATGATCAGCGGTGTCCGCGCTTCGTCGATCAGGATGGAATCGACCTCGTCCACGATCGCGAAGGAGTGGCCGCGCTGAACCATCGATGCGCGGTCATGCTTCATGTTGTCGCGGAGATAGTCGAAGCCGAATTCGTTGTTTGTGCCGTAGGTGACGTCGGCGGCATAGGCCGCGCGGCGTTCCTCATCGGAAAGTCCATGCGTGATGCAGCCGACGGTCAGGCCGAGGAACTTGTAGACCTGGCCCATCCAGTCGCTGTCGCGCTGCGCCAGATAGTCGTTCACGGTGACCACGTGCACGCCCTTGCCGCTCAGGGCATTGAGGTAGACGGGCGCGGTTGCCACCAGCGTCTTGCCTTCACCGGTGCGCATCTCGGCGATTTCGCCGGAATTCAGCACCATGCCGCCGATCAGCTGCACGTCATAGTGCCGCTGGCCAAGCGCCCGGCGGGCCGCTTCGCGGACCGTCGCAAAGGCCGGGACGAGCAGATCGTCAAGCTTCGCGCCGTTTTTCAGCTGGGTGCGGAACTCTTCGGTGCGTGCCCTGAGGGCCTCGTCCGAGAGCGCCTGAACTTCCGGCTCAAGGGCATTGATCTGTTCGACCCCTGCCCGAAATGTCTTTACCTTCCGGTCGTTCGCCGTACCGAAAATCTTACGTGCTAAAGCGCCAAGGCCAGCCATGTGGCGGTCCTTCCCTAACGGGCGGCGCCAACTGGCTGTCCGGCGCCTGCCCATGAAATCGTCTCAATTGCTGTCCACGTTGCCGCCAAGCGCAACGCGCTGGCCGGTGAACGCGGCCGAAAAGATGCCATCCGGACTTTGCAGCCGGAACGCTCGACAGATAAGAGGGGGCTGAATGCTTGTCAACGCCGCAGGAATGCGCAAAGTAGCGTCGCCCTCCGAAAGGTCGGGCGCAATTAGTTTACAGTTCCGATAGGTAAAGGACTTCTCATGTTCCGAATTTCGATGCGCAGGCCGGCTCAGGCGCTTGCCGTTTCCTTCCTGGCCCTGACGCTCGGATCCGCTTCGTTGTCCGCGGCAGAGCCCGGCGACGTGGTCGCAAAGGTTGGCGACGCGGAAATCACGGAAGCCGATATGGCATTTGCCGCTCAGGACCTTGGCCAGGAATTGCAGCGTTTCCCGCCGACGCAATGGCGCAAGCTGCTGCTGGACGTCATGATCGACATGGAGCTTATGGCGCATGCGGCGCGTGAAGCCGGCCTGGACAAGGATCCCGATTTCCAGAAACAGCTGGAATTCCTGGAACTGCGCGCGCTGCGCAACGCCTATCTCGGCCAGAAGATCGACGGCGGCATCACCGAAGACACCGTGAAGGCCGCTTACGACGAGCAGTTTGCGGATTACGAAGGCCCGGAAGAACTCAGCGCCAGTCACATCCTGGTGAAGGAAAAGGCGGAAGCCGAAGAGATCATCAAACAGCTCGACGAAGGCGCCGATTTCGCCGAACTGGCCCGTGAAAAATCGACCGGCCCGTCCGGCCCGAATGGCGGCAGCCTCGGCTATTTCACGCAAGGCCAGATGGTCAAGCCGTTCGAAGAGGCCGCGCTCGCGCTTGAGCCGGGGTCCTACACCAAGGAACCGGTCGAGACCCAGTTCGGCTGGCACGTGATCCTCTTGAACGACAAGCGCCGTCAGGCCAAACCGGAGCTGGAGGAGGTTGCCCAAGGTCTGCGCCAGCAGCTGATGCGCGAAGCCTATGACGCGCGCATGGCCGAGCTGAAGGACCAGGTCGCCATTGAAATAATCGATGAGGACCTGGCAAAGACCGACGAAACGGAGGCAGCGCCCGCCGGTGCCGCCGCGACGACCGAATAAGACGGCTTAACACCCCAACTTAAGGACCCGGCGGCCACGGCTGCCGGGTTTTTGCTGTCTGGATTGACGGGGCACTGCAGGTCGAAAAGACTTGCGCAGGTCCAGTGCTTATGGCTAGGGAACGTCAATTCATTCTTTGACCGGGACTGCTTCGATGTCGACGACCGTTTCCCCCCTCGCACCTGCCTCCTATCCGGACATGCCGGAGATCAAGGGCGTGGCCTTTGCCACCGCCTCCGCCGGGATCAAGTACAAGGGCCGGACGGATGTGCTTTTGGCCACGGTGAGCGCGGGTACGTCGGTCGCCGGGGTCTTTACCAAGTCCAAATGCTCCTCGGCGCCGGTTGACTGGTGCAAGGCACGGGTCGGCGCCGGCAAGGCGCGGGCTCTTCTGGTCAATTCCGGCAATGCCAATGCCTTTACCGGCAAGAAGGGCAAGGCGGCCGTTGAACTGTCCGCCGAGATTGTCTCCGGTGCGCTTGGCTGCGCCGAAGCCGAGATTTTCCTGGCGTCGACAGGCGTTATCGGCGAGCCGCTGCCCGCGGAAAAGTTTTCGGGCGTCGTCGATGAGCTGAAGGCCAATCAGGGCAGTGCCTCCTGGCTGGACGCAGCCAAGGCGATCATGACCACAGACACCTATCCGAAGGTGGCCACCGCCGCTATCGAACTCGACGGCGCGACGGTGACGATCAACGGCATCGCCAAGGGTGCGGGCATGATCGCGCCGGACATGGCGACCATGCTGTCCTTCATCTTCACTGACGCGCCGATTGCGCCGGCGGTGCTGCAGGCGCTTGTGAGCGGCGAGGTTGACGGCAGCTTCAACGCCGTGACCGTCGACAGCGACACATCCACATCCGACACGGTGTTGCTGTTTGCAACAGGGGCAGCCGCGGAAGCCGGTGTCGAGCCGGTGGCCAGCCTGGACGATCCGCGGGTGGATGTGCTGCGGGCCGCGCTTGGCGACGTGATGGTCGATCTGGCGCATCAGATCGTGCGCGACGGCGAGGGCGCACGGAAATTCGTCGAAGTGCGCGTCGAAGGCGCCGAGAGCGATGCCTCTGCCAGGAAAATTGCGATGTCGATCGCCAATTCGCCCTTGGTCAAGACCGCGATCGCCGGCGAGGACGCCAACTGGGGCCGTGTCGTCATGGCCGTCGGCAAGGCCGGTGAGCCGGCGGACCGTGACCGGCTGGCCATCTGGTTCGGCGATGTGCGCGTCGCGGTGGAAGGCGAGCGAGATCCTGCCTATAGCGAGGAGGCCGCCTCCGCCGTCATGAAACAGGAAGACATCGTCATCCGTGTCGATCTCGGCCTAGGGACCGGCCAGGCATCGGTCTGGACCTGTGACCTCACCAAGGAATATGTCGCCATCAACGGCGACTACCGGAGCTGAGACCCGGGATTCCCGCCCTCGCAGTTCTTACGGTGTTTCCGTGAGGCATGGTTAACGCGGCGTTTCCGTGCCGCCTCAGAACTGGACATGTCCCCATGACCAAGATCGTGCTCGTCGCAGCCTGTGCCCTTGTCGATGTGGATGGCCGCATCCTTCTGGCGCAGAGGCCTGAGGGAAAATCCATGGCCGGATTGTGGGAGTTCCCCGGCGGCAAGGTCGAAACGGGCGAACGGCCGGAAGAGACGCTGATCCGGGAGCTTCACGAAGAGCTCGGCATAGAGGTTAACGAAGCCTGTCTGGCGCCGCTCACATTTGCCAGCCATTCTTACGAAGATTTTCACCTACTTATGCCACTTTTCATTTGCCGAAGATGGGGCGGAATTCCGCAGGGGCGGGAAAACCAGGCACTGAAGTGGGTGCGTGCGAACAGGCTGAGGGACTATCCGATGCCGGCCGCGGACGAGCCTCTCATCCCCCATCTGATTGAGGCCGTTTGAGACCAAGGTCGTTGGGGGAAATATGCATATTCACGACTGTTTGAGCCTGATGTGCATGTCCTTTCTGAGTTGGACAAGAAGGTCATTTCTCAGGGACGATCGCGGGGCGACTGCCATTGAATATGGCCTCATTGTCGGCCTGATCAGCATCGTGGTGCTTGTGGCAATGACAGCCATCGGCAGCACTGTACGCGACGATATTTTCAATGCGGTTTCCACAGCGCTGCAGAATGTGCTGCCCGCAGATTCCTGATCCTAATTCGTTCGAAGCTTAAGGTTTGGTGTCCGGGATCTGCGTTTCCGGTACTCCGAGCGCTTCGGCCAGCCGCGTTTTTGCGGAGCCCGGGCGCAGCGGTTGCTGCTGGCTCTCATGCGGTGCCCAGCCTGCGAGGGTCACGAAGGAAAAGGTCGCCCGGATCCGGCCGTCCGGATCCGAGTAATTTTCGGCATAAAGCTCCGCCGCGCGTAAAAACACGTTCCGGGACAGCGGTGTCCGGCTGCGATCCTTCAAGATCGTGGTCGCTCCCATGGCCTTGAGGTCCGCCATCAGGGCGAACAGCGTGTCGTAGCGCACCGTAAAGGTATCGACATCGGTCACCGGCAGGGCAAAACCGGCGCGCTGCAGCAGACTGCCAAGGTCCCGTGTGTCTGCGAAGGGCAGCACACGCGCATCGGCGCCGCCGCGGATCTCGAGCTCCGCGCGGGTCAGGCTGTCACGCAATTCGCTCAACGTGCCTGCACCGGCAAGGGTTGCCAGAAACAGCCCGTCGGGCTTCAGCGCGCGGCGGATCTGCACCAGAGTGCCGGGCAGATCGTTGACGAATTGCAGATTGAGCGCGGACACAATCAGGTCGACCGACTGCTCCTTGAACGGCAGAAACGCGTCGTCGCAAACCAGGTGTGGTGGCGGCAGGCCGGGATCGGCCGCGAACAGGTCGGCCCGGAGAACCCTGCCGGTCTTGCCACTTGCCCGGAGGGCGTTGGCAATGAGACCCGTGTGGCCGCCGAGATCGACCGCCATTTCAAAGCTGCGGTTGATCAGCATCAGCCTGTCCTGCAGGTCCTCGGTCACTGTCTGCAAAAGAAAATCGGCGCCGGGCTGAGCGCCCATTAAGGCGCGCAGGCGGCGGGACCTGAACAGCGTTCGGTCAAACAGGTCGGGTTGTGCGCTCAACGGATCACTCGGACGTCTTTGAAATCATGGCGGTCACATATGGTATCTGCGGCCGTGCGTCAAAGGAACCGGCCTGACACGGCAGCGGGCCGGATGGTTGCTTGGTGCGCCTTATGGTAGTCTTTCCGATCTTTAAACGGAATGCGGGATCTGTCGTGCGGACTGTCGGCAAGCGTTTGGTGGACCTGTCCGGGTGGACCGCGAGTGTGGTACTCGATGGACTGCTGCCGCGCCGCTGCCTGTGCTGCGACAGCCGCGTAGCGCAGGACGACGGGCTATGCGCTTCCTGCTGGCGGGCAATGCCGTTTCTGGAACGGCCGTGGTGCCAGAGGCTCGGCACGCCTTTCACCTATGATGTTGGATCCGGCGCGTGGAGCCCGCGCGCCATTGCGGAGCCGCCGTTGTTCGACCGGCTGCGTTCGGTTGCCCTCTACGATGGGCCCGCGCGGCAATTGGTCCTTGCCCTGAAATTTTCGCGGCGGCGCGAACTCGCGCGGCCGATGGCGCGCTGGATGGTCCGGTCCGGCGAGGAACTGTTAACCGCCGACAGCCTGGTCGCGCCCGTTCCGCTGCACTGGACGCGGCTGTTGGGCCGGCGTTTCAACCAGGCTGCGGACCTGGCCCGGGAGGTCGCACGGCAAAGCGGAGCCTTCTACGAGCCGCAGCTCCTCAAACGGCACAAACGCACGCGCCAGCAGGTCGGCCTGTCGGCCAGGGACCGTCACAAGAATGTGCGCTCCGCCTTTGTTCCCGGCCCCTTGCGCACAGACACGCTTGCCGGTCGCCATGTGGTTCTGATCGACGACGTCATGACCACCGGTTCCACCGTGGCCGCCTGCACCAAATGCCTGCTGCGCGCGGGCGTGGAGTCGGTTGACGTGCTGACCTTTGCCTTGGTGGATCCGAATGCGCGCGCGGCCGGTACGTCGGATTTTACGTAACATTTTCGACAGTCTCTTGAGTTTCCGGAATGCGCACGCATATAACGCCGGGATTTCGGCGCGCGTCCTCCGCAAAGGTCGGGCGCGACAACAAGAGGATCGGACTATATGGCTGAAGTGGTGATCTACACGCGCCAGATGTGCGGGTTTTGCACGGCGGCCAAGCGCCTGCTGGACAAAAAGGGCGTGGCTTATCAGGAGCATGATGCGACGTTCAGTCCGACCCTGCGCAAGGAAATGGTGCAAAAGGCCAATGGCCGGTCGACCTTCCCTCAGGTTTTTGTCGGTGCCACCCATGTCGGCGGCTGCGACGACCTGCATGACCTGGAGCGTGCCGGCAAACTGGACGCCCTGCTCGCGTCCTGATTTACTGATCCAACAGCCTTCATTTGCCAACAGGAGATAAGCGGTCGGATGGCTTCATTCACGGCAGCATGTGTGCAGCTTCGCAGCGGCAAGAGCGTTTCGCGGAATGCGGAAACCGCCGAAGCCCTGATCCGTGCGGCGGCGCAGGACGGTGCAGAGTATGTGCAGACGCCGGAAATGTCGAACGTGCTGGTGAAATCCCGCGAAGAGCTGCTTGAGCGGATTTCCGTGGCCGACGACGACCCGTTCCTGAAAATGGCAAGGGCCCTTGCCCCCGAGCTTGGCATCCATCTGCATCTGGGGTCGATCGCGGTTCAGGCCGGTGGCGGCAAGGTCGCGAACCGCGCCTTCCTGATCGCGCCAAACGGCTCGATCGCCGCGACCTACGACAAGATCCACATGTTCGATGTCGATCTGCCCAACGGCGAGAGCTGGCGGGAGTCCGCGACCTACGCGCCTGGCACCCGCACGGTGATAGCGGACCTGCCGTTTGCCCGGATCGGTATGGCAGTGTGTTACGATATCCGCTTCCCGGCGATTTTCCGGACACAGGCGCGCCAGGGAGCGGAGGTGCTGACCGGTCCCGCTGCCTTCACACGCCAGACTGGCGAAGCGCACTGGCATGTGCTACAGCGCGCCCGCGCCATCGAAAACGGGGCCTACGTCATTTCCGCCGCCCAGGGCGGGACCCATGAGGATGGCCGCGAAACCTACGGCCACAGCCTGGTGGTGAACCCATGGGGCAAAGTGGTCGCGGAACTGGACGGCGATGAGCCTGGATATGTGCTGGCTGACATCGAACCAGATGAAGTTGCCAAGGCGCGCGGACGCATCCCTGCCATTGCCAATGAGCGGGAGTTTGTCTGTGAGGTCGCCGACGGCCTGAAGGAGATCCCGGCGTGATCAAATACACGCTACAATGCGACGACGCACACACATTTGAGGGCTGGTTCCGAAATTCCGATGATTTCGACAGTCAGTGCAAGCGCAACCTTGTGGCCTGTCCGATGTGTGGCTCGAATGAAGTCCGAAAAGGTTTGATGGCACCGGCCGTCTCAACGGCGCGCGCAAAGGCCGCGCTGGTCGATGCGGCGCGCGCGGAAATGCGTGCCCATGAGGCATCGGCAAAACCGGACGCGATGGGTCAGGCTGGGGGCGAAGGCGGGGCTGTCGCCATGCAGTCATCGGCCCTGCTGCCGAAAGATCTGCAACAGAAAGAAATCGTTGAGGCGCTTCGCCTTGTGCGGGCGCGGATCATCGAGAATTCCGAGAATGTCGGCGCAGATTTCGCCAGCGAAGCCCGCAAGATCCATAATGGCGAAGCGGAAGAGCGCAGCATCTACGGTGAGACGACGCCCAAGGATGCCGAAGCCCTGATGGAAGAAGGCATTGCCGTCTTCCCGCTGCCGGACCTTCCCGACGACAAGAACTGACGAAAAAGCCTCCGCGCGAGCGCGCGAAGGCTCTGGAACTGAAGTTCCCGCCAGAAAGCCGTCCTGATCAGCTCTTCGCCGTTGCCGCCGGCTTGCGCCGTG
Organism: Roseibium sediminicola; assembly: GCF_023156505.1. Classification (GTDB taxonomy): domain Bacteria; phylum Pseudomonadota; class Alphaproteobacteria; order Rhizobiales; family Stappiaceae; genus Roseibium; species Roseibium sediminicola. The sequence continues at coordinate 285,326 of NZ_JALNMJ010000005.1, forward strand.
TCGCAGTTGGTTTGGCCGCAGGCTTGGCTTCCGCGAGGCTTTCTTCGGCGGCCTTACTCAACTCGCTGACGCTTTCCATGGCCGTTTCGCTGAGTTCTTCAACCGCTGCGGCGCTTTCGGAGAAGCTCTCGCGGAACATGGCGGCCTGCTTCTCGAAATGTTCCTGATATTCCGTCGCCATCCGGGAATAGAAATCCTGCAGTGTTGCCATGGTTTCTTCCGGCGCGGTGGATTGACTGAGCGATTTGGCGCATTCGAAATCCTCGCGCAGCCGGTGGCTGACGAAGTCCATGTGGTCGCTGAAGGCCTGTTCCGCGTGGCTCCACATGGTCTGTCCCATCTTCTGGAAACCGGCGACGGTCTTGGCCTCCATCAGGTCCTCGCGCTCGGCAAAGGCCCAGTTGGAAAAGGTCGGCATTGGCCAGCTGCCCATCTTGGGCCAGTCGGCCATCATGGCGCTGAAATCGAAGGCACCCGTATTGCGCTTCGTGGGCATGAAAGATCCTCCGTGTTTGCGTGAATTATTTGCAGTCGCGCGGTCTTTGAATGGTGCCGCTGCGCTGCGCTCCGGCGCGCGAACCCGCTCGCGCTTGTCCAGGACCCAACCCCAAAGTGACGTAACTGTATCCTAGGCTCAAAACCTAACTTTGATCCGGATCAAAAGCGAGTTACGAATTTTTCAGATTGCGCAAAAATGGGGCAGTTTCATGCACGGTTGAGGAAGTCCCGCAGCGTTTTGGTGACCGCGTCCGGAGCTTCCAGCGGCGACAGGTGTCCGCAGCCCTCGATCACCACCAACTCGCTGCCGGGAATGTGTTCGTGGATCTCCCGCGAGATCTCGACCGGGGTCAGCCGGTCGCCGTCGCCGACAAGAACCATGGTCGGGCAGGCGATTTCCCCCAGCCGGGGCCGGCTGTCGATCCGGTCGATCAACGCGGTCTGTTGGCGGATGAAGGCTTCCGGGCCGGTGTCGTGGGCCATCTCGACCACAATGGCCTTCATGTCTTCATCTTCCTCGCGGCTTTCATGGACAAAGCCGGGGTAAAGAAGATGCGGGACCTTGGTGAAGCCGCGCTTGCGGGTCATCTCGATCAGGAACCGCCGACGATCCGCCTGGTCCTGCCCATCCGGCCGGGAATTGGTGTCAAGCAGGGCCAGTTTTGAAACGCGTTCCGGCGCTTCGCGCATGATCTCCATGGCGACGTAGCCGCCCATGGAGAGCGCAATGAGGGAAAACCGGTCCGGGGCCTGGTCCAGGATGCCTCGGGCGATTTCCTCGATGCTGTCATGTTGCCGGTGATCGGCCACCATGATCGGCCGGTCGGCAAAGGCGACGATCTGCTTGGCAAAAAGGGCTTCCGTGCACAGGAGCCCGGGGATGAACAGGATCGGGTCGCTCATTACGAAGCCTTCGGGCGTTCCGCCAGCAGCATGTAATTGACGTCCATGTCGCGCGATTGCGCCCAACTGTCCGTCAGCGGATTGTAGCTGACACCGGACCTGTCGATCACGCTCAATCCAGCCGTTTTCAGCGGTCCCTCGATCTCCGGCGGCCGAACCAGCTTCTCGTAAGTGTGCGTGCCCTGGGGTAACCAGCGCAGCACATATTCGGCGCCGACAATGGCAAGCGCATAGGCTTTCAGCGTGCGGTTGATGGTCGCAACGAACATAAGCCCGCCCGGCCGGACCATGCGGCTGGTCGCCTCAAGGAACAGCGGCACGTCGGCGACGTGCTCGACCACTTCCATATTGAGAACGACGTCGAAATTCTCGCCGGCATCGGCCAGTACCTCGGCGGTTTCCGCACGATAGTCGATCTCAAGCCCGGAGCTTTGCATATGCAGCCGGGCGATTTCGATATTGGTCTCGGACGGATCCGCGCCCATCACCTCGGCGCCGAGCCGAGCCATAGGTTCGCTCAAAAGGCCGCCGCCGCAGCCGATGTCCAGGAACCGGAGACCCTTGAAGGCGTCGGCGGCCTTGGGGTCGCGGCCGAAATGCCGGCAGACTTCCTGCTTGATATAGGTGAGCCGCACCGGGTTGAACTTGTGCAAAGGCTTGAACTTGCCGGTCGGATCCCACCATTCCTCGGCCATGGCCGAAAAGCGCGCGACTTCTTCGCTGTCGATCGTTCCGGTAGTTGCCTTGGCGCTGCCAGTCATTGCTCGGTCCTTTCCAGGGTCGAAGACACAGCTGCCTCCGACCGAATGCCAAATCTTTAGCTGTCGTTCAGCGTCTTTGACCTTTTGTCAAGTAACAGGCCCAGAAGCGCGGTTGCAGCAAAGGGACGCAGCCTGTATGCATGTGCGCCGATCCATCCGGCGCATAGACGCCTCACGACATCTTACAAAGTTTACGAGTGGTATGGCCCGACTGGTTTTAAAATTTGGCGGAACTTCGGTTGCCGATCTCGATCGCATCCGCAATGTTGCCCGCCATGTCAAACGGGAAGTGGATGCCGGGCACCAGGTTGCCGTGGTGGTTTCGGCCATGGCCGGACAGACCAACAAGCTGGTCGAGTTCTGCCGCGAAGCTTCGCCCCTGCACGATGCCCGCGAATATGACGCGGTCGTTGCCTCCGGCGAACAGGTGACCTCCGGCCTCCTGGCGATCGTGCTTCAGGACATGGGCGTCAACGCCCGTTCCTGGCAGGGCTGGCAGATCCCGATCAAGACGGACGAGCAGCATGGTGCGGCGCGCATCAGCGAGATCGACGGCAGTTTCCTGTCGGAACGGCTGGAACAGGGCCAGGTCGCCGTGGTCGCCGGTTTCCAGGGCGTTGCGCCGGACAACCGCATCGCGACCCTCGGCCGCGGCGGCTCCGACACCAGCGCGGTTGCCATCGCGGCGGCGATCAAGGCCGACCGGTGTGATATCTATACCGATGTCGATGGCGTCTACACGACCGATCCGCGCATCGTGCCCAAGGCGCAGCGGCTTGAGCGGGTGTCCTTCGAGGAAATGCTCGAAATGGCGTCTCTCGGTGCCAAGGTTTTGCAGGTGCGCTCCGTCGAAATGGCCATGATCCACGGCGTCCGGACGTTTGTGCGATCCAGCTTCGACGATCCGGAAGCGCCGCAGGTCGGTGCGAACGACTATCCGATTGGTACTCTTATTTGCGACGAGGATGAACTCGTGGAACAGCAGGTTGTCACCGGCATCGCCTATGCCAAGGACGAAGCCCAGATCTCCCTTCGTGACGTGGCCGACAAGCCGGGCGTTGCCGAAAGCGTGTTCGGTCCGCTGGCCGACGCCAATATCAACGTCGACATGATCGTCCAGAACATCTCGCCGGACGGCAAAACGACGGACATGACTTTCACCGTTCCGGAAAGCGACTATCAGCGCGCCACCAAGGTGCTGCAGGACAATCGCGAGGCGATCGGCTTCCAGAAGCTGGAAGGGGCGACCGATGTGGTCAAGGTCTCCGTCATCGGCATCGGCATGCGCTCGCATGCGGGCATCGCGGCCCAGTGTTTCCGGGGCCTTGCCTCCAAGGGCATCAACATCCGCGCCATCACCACGTCGGAAATCAAAATCTCCGTGCTGATCGATTCCGCCTATGCGGAGCTTGCGGTGCGGACTCTCCATTCGCTATACGGGTTGGACGGATAGTCTATCCGGCAGGCTGGCTTTGACGGGGAGTCGGAGCCAACGCCTGACTGAAGCGGGATCAATCGGGGGCGCAATGCGCAGCAACCTGGCCGGACCGCGCCTACTGCTCCGCCGGCTTCGCGAAGTCATGGCCGAGCCGATCACGGCGCAAGAACGACTCGACAAGATCGTGGTTCTGATCGCGTCGAACGTGGTGGCCGAGGTCTGTTCGGTTTACATCCTGCGCGCCGACGGCGTTCTCGAACTTTATGCCACCGAAGGTCTGAACCACGAGGCGGTCCACAACGCGTCGCTGCGCGTCGGTCAGGGCCTGGTCGGCCTTATCGCCGCCGAAGCGCGGCCGCTCAACCTGCCCAATGCCAGCGCGCATCCCGGCTTCGCCTATCTGCCGGAGACGGGCGAAGAAGCCTATAATTCCTTCCTTGGCGTGCCGATCCTGAGAGCCGGGCGCACGCTTGGCGTTCTGGTTGTCCAGAACCAGTCCCACCGGACTTACCTGGAGGATGAGGTCGAGGCTCTGCAGACCACCGCCATGGTGATCGCCGAGATGGTTGCCGCCGGCGAGCTGGAAGCGATCGCCCAGAAGGACACCGGCCTGGATCTGTCCCGTCCGATCACGTCCAGCGGTGTCGGCCTCGCCGAGGGCGTCGGCCTTGGCCATGTGGTGCTGCACGAACCGCGTGTTGTTGTCACCAACCTGATCGCCGAGGACGGCGACAAGGAAAAGAACCGGTTGGACGGCGCCATCAACCGCTTGCGGCTGTCGATCGACGATCTTTTGGCGAGCGGCGAAATCGCGGCGACCGGCGAGCACCGGGAAGTGCTCGAAGCCTATCGCATGTTTGCCTATGATCGTGGCTGGATCCGCAAGATCGAGGAAGCGATCAAGAACGGCCTTACCGCCGAGGCGGCCGTGGAAAAGGTGCAAAGCGACACCCGTGCCCGCATGCTGCGCCAGACCGATCCATACCTGCGTGAACGTCTGCACGACCTGGACGATCTGGCCCACAGGCTGATCCGTGAGCTGATGGGCCGCGAACACGGCCCTGGCAAGGACGAACTGCCCCAGGATGCCATCATCGTCGGCCGCAACATGGGGGCCGCCGAGCTTCTGGATTACGGCCGCGACCGGATCCGCGGCCTGGTGCTGGAGGAAGGCGGACCGACAAGCCACGTGACCATCGTCGCCCGCGCGCTCGGCATTCCGACCGTCGGACTGGTCGACGATATTGTCAGCCTGGCCGATGGCGGCGATGCCATCATCGTCGATGGCGACAGTGGAGAGGTGCATCTGCGCCCCGCCGTCGATCTGGAAAACGCCTATGCGGAAAAGGTCCGCTTCCGCGCCCGGCGTCAGGCGCAATACAGGCGCCTGCGCAACAAGCCATCCGTTACCAAGGACGGCGTCGAACTTTCCCTGCAGATGAATGCCGGGCTGCTGGTCGACCTGCCGCATCTGGAGGAAGCGGGTGCCGCGGGCGTTGGCCTGTTCCGCACCGAACTGCAGTTCATGGTCGCCTCGAGCTTCCCGCGCATGCGCGAGCAGCAGGCGCAATACAGTCAGGTTCTGGACGCAGCCGGCCGCCGGCCGGTGACCTTCCGTTCGCTCGATATCGGCGGCGACAAGGTCCTGCCCTATCTGCGCTCGATCCAGGAGGAAAATCCGGCCATGGGCTGGAGGGCGCTGCGGCTCGGCCTCGACCGGCCGGGCCTTTTGCGCACCCAGATCAGGGCATTGCTGCACGCGGCCGCCGGCCGCGACCTGAAGCTGATGTTCCCGATGGTGGCCGTGGTCGACGAATTCCTCCAGGCCAAGGCGCTGGTGGATAAGGAAATCAAGCATCTGCGCCGTCACGGCCACGCGACGCCGGAGAATGTCCGGCTCGGTGTGATGATCGAGGTGCCTTCGCTGCTGTTTCAGCTCGACGAGTTGATGAATTATGTCGATTTTGTCTCCGTCGGTTCCAACGATCTGTTCCAGTTTTTTTGCGCCGTCGACCGGGGCAACACGCGGGTCGCCGACCGGTTCGACACGCTTGGCGTCGGCTTTCTCCGGGCCTTGAAATCCATCGTCGATGCCGCAAATAAGGCCCATGTCCCGGTGACGCTTTGCGGCGAACTGGCGGGGCGGCCGCTTGAGGCGATGGCCCTGATCGGTCTCGGCTATCGTGACCTGTCCATGTCGCCGGCGTCGCTGGGGCCCGTGAAGGCCATGCTGCGCACGCTGGATGTCGGCCGATTGTCCGCGCGGCTGCTGCCGCGCCTGGAACCCGGCCACGACGACAGCAACATCCGCGATGTGCTCAAGCGCTTTGCGGCCGAAACCGACGTTGCCCTTTAGCGCAATCCGGCGTAACCCACCGTCTTAACGAAATGGCCTGGAGAAACAGCGCGAATGCTGGCGCGTCATAAACTCGATACCCTGCTGGACCGGTTCGCCGAGATCGAGCATCTGATGTCCGCAAATCCGGACCCGGCGGTCTATGTCAGGCTTTCGCGCGAATATGCCGGGCTGGAGCCGCTGGTCGCGAAGATCCGCGCGCTGATCAAGGCCGAGGCGGATCTGAAAGGCACCGAGACGTTGCTGGACGATCCGGAAACCGACGCGGAGATGCGCGAACTGGCCGAGATGGAGCGAGACGATCTGGCCGAAACAGTGGGCGCGCTCGTCAAGGAGGTGCAGATCGGTCTGCTGCCCAAGGACGAGGCGGATGCCAATGACGCCATCCTGGAAGTGCGCGCCGGTACCGGCGGCGACGAGGCCGCGTTGTTTGCCGGCGACCTGTTCCGCATGTATCAGCGTTACGCCGAATTGCAGGGCTGGAAGGTGGAGATCCTGTCCGCCAGCGAAGGCGAGGTCGGCGGCTACAAGGAAGTGATCGCCTCGGTCTCCGGAGACAACGTCTTTGCCCGCCTGAAATTCGAGTCCGGCGTGCACCGGGTCCAGCGCGTGCCGGCCACCGAATCCGGCGGGCGCATTCACACCTCCGCGGCGACCGTGGCCGTGCTGCCGCAGGCCGAGGATGTCGATATCGATATTTCGGACAGCGACCTCAGGATTGATACGTTCCGTGCTTCGGGCGCCGGTGGCCAGCACGTCAACACGACGGATTCGGCCGTGCGCATCACCCATATTCCGACCGGCATCGTCGTGGCCGTCCAGGACGAGCGCTCGCAGCACAAGAACAAGGCCCGGGCGATGCAGCTGCTGCGCGCGCGCATCTATGACGAGGAACGCGAACGCGCCGCCAGCGAACGCACGGAAGCGCGCCGGCTCCAGGTCGGCTCCGGCGACCGCTCGGAGCGGATCCGGACCTACAATTTCCCGCAAGGCCGCGTCACCGATCACCGGATCGGGCTGACGCTGTACAAGCTCGACCAGATCGTTGCCGGCGAAGCGCTTGGCGAGGTCATCGATGCGTTGATCATGGATCATCAGGCAAGCCTGCTTGCTTCCGAAGAGGCCTGATCCGGTGGAGATCGGCCAGCTCTATCGATCCGTGCGCGACCGGTTCCGTGCGGCCGGCCTGGAGACGCCGGAGCTGGACGCAAAATTGCTGGTCAGCGCCGCGCTGGAGATTTCCCTGTCCGCTCTGGTGCTACAGGAGCACGATCGGGCGGGTGATGCGGCCATTGCGCTCGCCGAGGGGCATGCGCTCAAACGTCTGGGCGGCGTGCCGGTCGGACGCATTCTCGGTGAGCGCGACTTCTATGGCCGCCGATTTCTCCTGAATGACGCTACGCTCGAGCCGCGGCCGGATACCGAAACCCTGATCGAGGCGGTGCTCGGCCGCTGCGATCCGGACGAGGCTCTGCTTTTTTGCGATATCGGCACCGGCACCGGAGCGATCGCGGTGACGCTGCTGGCGGAGCTGCCGGCGAGCCGGACGATCGCAGTCGACCTGTCTGTTGACGCACTTCACTGCGCGTACCGTAATGCGGACCTGCATGGTGTTGCGGACCGTCTTTTGCCGGTCTGCGCGGACTATACCGCTGCCCTGAGACCGGCGCAGGACGACCTGTCGCGGGAAAGCCTGGATTGGGTGGTCAGCAACCCGCCCTATATTCGTTCCTCGGTGTTGGGGGAGCTGAGCCGTGAAGTGATTCAGCACGATCCGCTTTTGGCTCTGGACGGCGGTGACGACGGTCTGGAGGCCTACAGGATCATTGTTGCAGATGCGGCACACCTCTTGCGCAAAGATGGCCACATCGCCCTTGAAATCGGCTTCGATCAGGCGGCGGATTTGAAAAAACAGCTGCGTCATCATGGCTTTGGAGCGATTGAAATCATTAGGGATCTTTCCGGAAACGACCGGGTCGTGCTGGCGCGGAAGTTATAATTGCGCCGTTTTGATCCAATGGCGAAAAAGCGCTTGGAAATCGTGACGGAAACGGGTAGGTTGCCCTTGCCGAGACCGGAGATGTGATCAGCGTTCAGCGGGGCATGCGCATCCGGCAGCGTGGGGACGGGCGCACTTTCAGCGTTCTGGAAGCCGTTGCATATCGGACTATCCGGTGTTTACGGACTGTCGAAGAAATGACAAACGCGTGGGCCAGTGGCCTTTAACGCGCTGCGTATGTTTTCAATGACAGCCGCGAACCAGCACGGTTGGTTTCGGTGGCTATTTCGTATCGGTTTATGCAATTCCGATGTTGGGTCGGCGTAATGCTGACCGCCGTTCCGCAAGAGAAAACGGCAGGATGAGACCAGGAAATCAGAGCAATAAGCGTATGCGCGGGCGGGGCCGCAAGGGCCCGAATCCGCTAACCCGGACTTACGAATCCAACGGTCCTGATGTGAAAATCCGCGGCACGGCGATGCATATTGCGGAAAAGTATCAGCAGCTTGCCCGTGATGCCCAGGCATCCGGGGACCGGGTGATGTCTGAAAACTACAATCAGCACGCGGAGCATTATCTGCGCATCGTTGCCGCCGCTCAGCCGCAGCAGCAACCCGCGATGCAGTCAAATGCGCGCCAAGACGGTGACGAAGGCAGCGACATGGCACCGGCGCACACCAATGGCCATGCCAATGGCGGTGAGCGTGCCCAGCAGGAAGCCGCCGCCTCGGACAGCGACCTGATGGATGCCGACAGCCCGCAGCCCTTTATCGAGGACATGCCTGTCATCGATCAGGAAGGCAAGGTGAACGGCGCCGGCCAGAAGGCTGAAGCCGGTGAGGAGCAGGCGGAAGACAAACCGCGCCGCCGCACCCGCACACCGCGGACGCGCGCGCCGCGCCGCGCCGCTTCGGATACCGCCAATGACGATGGCGCGGCCGACGCGGCGCCTGAGGATGTGGAAGCCGCCAATGGCGGCGACGGCGAGGAAGCGGCGAAACCGCGCCGCCGGACAACGCGTCCGCGCCGCACCAAGGCCGCTGACGAGGCTCCGGCCGAAGCAGTGCCCGCAAGCGACTGATCGTGTGAGCGGTCCGTCAGGCCGGTGAAAGCCACAGATGATAGAACGGCGCCCTTCTGGGCGCCGTTTTTGTTTGTGCCCGCAGATTTTTTCGGTTGAAGTGGTCCGGGGCCTTTTGTGATGAAATTGCAACACTATATTAGGAGAGCGGTGCTCATGGAGGCTGCACGGATGCCCGGTTCAGGGGGCCGTATCCAAGATCGTTCCCCACGCTTCGGGTGGTGCGAACGGGCAGGAGGTAACTTATGAACTTTGAGAAATACACTGAGCGTGCACGCGGCTTCGTGCAGTCCGCTCAGACCTTTGCGTTGGGGCGGGGCCACCAGCAATTCACGCCCGAACATATTCTGAAAGTGCTTCTGGATGACCCGGAAGGCATGGCCAGCGGCCTGATCGACCGCGCCGGGGGCAATGCCAAGGCGCTGAAGGGCGACCTGGAAGGTCTACTGGACAAGATGCCGAAGGTGTCCGGCGGCGCCGGCCAGCTCTATATGGGCCAGGCCACGGCGCGCCTGTTCGAGCAGGCCGAAAAGATTGCCGACAAGGCCGGCGACAGTTTTGTCACCGTGGAACGGCTCTTGCTGGCACTGGCCATGGACGGCGACAGCGAGGCCGGCAAGCTGATGAAGCGCCACGGCGTCACACCGAATGCGCTGAACGAGGCGATCAACCAGTTGCGCCAGGGCCGTACGGCCGACAGCGCCACAGCAGAAAACCAGTATGAAGCCTTGAAAAAATATGCACGCGATCTGACCCAGGTGGCTCGCGAAGGCAAACTCGACCCGGTGATCGGCCGCGACGAGGAAATCCGCCGCACCATCCAGGTGCTGTCGCGCCGCACCAAGAACAATCCGGTGCTGATCGGTGAACCCGGCGTCGGCAAGACGGCCATTGCCGAGGGCCTTGCGCTCCGGATCGTCAATGGCGACGTGCCGGAATCCCTCAAGGACAAACAGCTGCTCGCCCTCGATATGGGCTCGCTGATTGCCGGCGCGAAATACCGCGGTGAATTCGAGGAACGCCTGAAGGGTGTGCTTGGCGAGGTCGAGGCCGCCGCCGGCAAGATCATTCTGTTCATCGACGAGATGCACACGCTGGTCGGTGCCGGCAAGGCGGATGGCGCTATGGATGCCTCCAATCTGCTTAAGCCCGCGCTGGCGCGTGGCGAACTCCACTGTGTCGGCGCGACGACGCTCGACGAATACCGCAAGCATGTCGAAAAGGACGCCGCGCTTGCCCGGCGGTTCCAGCCGGTCTTTGTCACCGAACCGACGGTGGAAGACACGGTGTCGATCCTGCGCGGCATCAAAGAGAAATACGAGCTTCACCACGGCGTGCGCATCACCGACAGTGCGATTGTGTCCGCCGCGTCGCTGTCGAACCGCTACATCACCGACCGGTTCCTGCCGGACAAGGCCATCGACCTCATGGACGAAGCCGCCAGCCGGCTGCGGATGCAGGTGGATTCAAAGCCCGAGGAACTGGACGAACTGGACCGCCGGATCATCCAGCTGAAGATCGAGCGCGAGGCCCTGAAAGCCGAAAGCGACGAAGCCGCCCGTGACCGGCTGGTCAAGCTGGAAAAGGAACTGACGGATCTCGAAGAACAGTCCCAGGGGCTGACCAGCCGCTGGCTGGGCGAGAAGGAAAAGCTGAACCTTGAGCAGAAGATCAAGGAGCAGCTGGAACAGGCGCGAATCGATCTGGAAATCGCTCAGCGTCGCGGCGATCTCGCCAAGGCTGGCGAACTCGCCTATGGCGTGATCCCGGATCTTGAGCGGAAACTGGAAGAGGCCGAAGCCTCGGAAGATGCAGATGCCATGGTCGACGAGGCGGTGACCCCGCCCCATATCGCCCAGGTGGTGTCCAAGTGGACCGGCATTCCGGTCGACAAGATGCTGGAAGGCGAGCGGGACAAGCTGCTGCGGATGGAAGATGTGCTGGCGGGCCGCGTGATCGGCCAGGCCGAAGCCATCCATGCGGTTTCGACCGCGGTCCGCCGTGCGCGCGCCGGCCTGCAGGATCCCAACCGGCCGATCGGCTCGTTCATGTTCTTGGGCCCCACCGGTGTCGGCAAGACCGAACTGACCAAGGCGCTGGCCGCGTTCCTGTTCGACGATGACAGCGCGATGGTGCGCATCGACATGTCGGAATATATGGAAAAGCACTCCGTTTCCCGGCTGATCGGCGCGCCCCCGGGCTATGTCGGTTACGAGGAAGGCGGGGCCTTGACCGAAGCCGTGCGCCGGCGGCCCTATCAGGTGGTCCTGTTCGACGAGATCGAAAAGGCCCATGGCGATGTCTTCAACGTGCTCCTGCAGGTTCTGGACGACGGCCGGTTGACCGACGGTCAGGGCCGCACCGTCGACTTCCGCAACACGCTGATCATCATGACGTCGAACCTTGGTGCCGAGTATCTGGTCAACCAGCCGGAAGGCCAGGACACCGACGCGGTGCGGGACGAGGTCATGGGCACGGTGCGCGGCCATTTCCGGCCCGAGTTCCTGAACCGTCTCGACGAGATCGTGCTGTTCCACCGCCTGCAGCGGGCCCAGATGGCCGACATCGTCAAGATCCAGCTGGAGCGCCTGCGCATGCTGCTCACCGACCGCAAGATCACGCTGCAGCTGGACGATGGCGCGCTCGGCTGGCTGGCGCAGAAGGGCTATGAGCCGGCCTATGGCGCCCGTCCGCTGAAACGGGTGATTCAGAAGGATCTGCAGGACCCGCTTGCGGAAAAACTGCTGGCGGGCGAGATCCTCGATGGTCAGACGGTGCATGTCTCGGCCGGTGCGGACCGGCTGATCTTCCAGGTGGACGGTGCGGAAAGCGCCGCTGCCTGAGCTGGCCTTCAGAGCTGAAACCAAAAAAGCCCGCGGACTTCCGGTCCGCGGGCTTCTTCATGTCTGGGCGAAAAGGATCAGTTGACGGCGGCGATCCGCGAAGGCTTGCGCGCCCGGTCGAGTAGGGTCTCGACCCGGTAGCGCTCGGTCTCGAAGGCAGTGCGCATTTCGCCGTCCAGGGTCCGGCCCTTGGGCAGCTTGATACGCATCGGGTCCATGTAGCGGCCGTTGACCAGCACTTCGTAGTGAAGGTGCGGGCCGGTCGACAGGCCGGTGGAACCGACATAGCCGATGATCTGGCCCTGGGTGACGCGGCTGCCTTCCTGAATGCCTTTGGCGAAGCCGGTCATGTGATTGTAGGTGGTGGTGTAGCCGTTGGTATGGCGCAGCTCGATGCGGCGGCCATAGCCGGAACTCCAGCCGGCCTTTTCGATGACGCCATTGCCGGCCGCCATGATCGGCGTGCCGCGCGGCGCGGACCAATCGACGCCGCGGTGCATCTTGGTGTAGCCGTGGATCGGGTGCCGGCGCATGCCGAAGCCGGAGCGGAACTTGCCGCCATTGAGGGGCTTGCGGATCAGGAATTTCTTGGCGCTCTGGCCGGAGGCGTCGTAAAAATCGGTGACGCCGTCATCCGGCGTGCGATACCGGTAGAATTCGCGGGTCGTGTTGCCGGTGTTCAGGGCCGCGTAAAGGATCTTCGGACCGCTGTTTTCATCGCCTTCCGTAAAGAACAGTTCCAGCGCGTCGCCAGGCTGGACGCGGGCGTTGAAGTCCACATCGAAGGAGAACATGCGCACCAGATCGTTGATGATCTCTTCCGGCATGTCCTGCTCAAGGGCGGTCTGGTAGAGGCTGTCATAAATGGCTGGCGTCGGGCCGCCATAAGACACCCGGTCGGCTTCCTCGAACGCGTCGGCAAGGAAGGTGCTGGGTTCCTCGGCCTCGATATACTCGCCGCTGTCGGAGCGGGCGACGGTCGCCCGGTGTTCGGTGTTCTCGTAGATGCTGACCCGTTCCGGGCGCATCCGTTCCAGGTTGTCCGGCGACGGGGCATAGGCGATCCGCAGGCGCTGACCCTCCGCCAGTTCGCCAATGCCGAACAGGCTTTCGAAGGCGCCCGAAATGCCTTGGGCCTCGGCTTGGGTCGCATCGTAATCCATCAGGATGTCGACAAGGTCGGCTCCCTGGGTTACCGGGACGATGCTTTCGTCCATGCCGGCAAAGCGGATATCCTCGTCCTGTTTGGAGACGAAGGAGACGTTTTCCGGCGTGATGCGCACGGCGTAGCGTTCCAGGTCCGGCTGCAGCGCGAGATTGAAATCGAACCGGCCCGGGTCGACCAGCGTCTTGGCCGCCATCTCAACCGCGTCGATAGAAAGCGTGCGGGCGGTATCGCGCACGGCCAGTTCCACTTCGGTTTCGGAGGGTGTTGCGTCCGGGTCGATGGCTGCGCTGGAGGCGGGGAAGGGCGTCAGCGAGATGCTGACTTCGCTTTCCAGCTTGGCGCCATATACGGAATCGGCCAGCAAGGAGGTGCCCGCAGCTTGGCCGCCGAAATCCTGGCCGTCATCGTCATTATGGTCGGCGAACATGTTCAGCGGATTGAAGCTCGGGATCCGGTCGGCGAGTTCGGGATCCTTGCGGGTCGCAAGGGAGGCACTGACAAACACATGCGGTTGAACGCGGATCAGGTCCCTGTCGCCGTCGCGAGTGACCACATTCACATCGATCACGTGTTTGGAGGAATATTCAGCCGCGGTGCGCAGCACCCTGTCGCCCTTGCTGCTGCCGCCGCCGGATTTGGCGAACCCGTTTAGATAGGCATCGGGGGACGTGGCGGCTTCGACACTATACTGGCCGTCGAGCGCGGCCATCAGCGCTCCACCCATCAGCACGAGCGAGGTGACCCCGGTCAGGACGGTGCCCGCGAGCCAGCGCAAGGACACCTGGCGCCGGTCGGACATTCCGCTGCGACCTTCATAGCCGCGCAAGGGCGGTTCATCGCCCAGCTCGACACGATGTGCCTGTGCGCTATGGAAAGGGCCAAAATGCATGAATACCTATCCGGTCCTTATATATATGTGTTCCAAGGGGCGGGACCCCGTGGCCGGAAGCTGCGGGGTCTTTATCGCCAGAGGCAAACATAGCAGATCCTGCTAAATGCAGTGTTTGATTTAAAACGTCAATTGTTTCTGCTGACCGGGCGCGCCGTCCGCTCCCGCCTAGCCTGTCGTTAAGATCAGAATTTGGCCGTTCTGTGGTCGAGTTCGGGTGGCGGGCAGGCTTATGTAAATCGGGTTCGCAGGGAGGCGGGGGCTTGCCGCAAAATAATTTGTTCTGGACCAGCCGGATCCGTGCGGTTTCGAGGGGGAGAACGCTGGCAGTAAAGTATTAAAGGCTGAATTTTCAAGGGAAATCGGGGTGTTCAGCCTTCTGTGAATCTTTTTTGACAAAGTCTGTTGACTCCCGATCAGGCCCTGCGTATAACGCCCTCCATCGACGGCGGCGCCGCCAACACGGCGCCTTTCGCTGTCGGCCCTACCAGACAACTTCGCCGGATGGCCTGGAAACAGGAAGTAGGCTTGATGTCTTTGGGTGAAGGCTTTTACAGCCACATTTGCTGCATGGCGAATGGTTCTTTGACAATTTGGTTATGAAGGAAGGGAAGCGTAGGCGGCGTTGGCCTTGCGATCGCTGGGTGTCTTTTGGCATTTGGTGGTTTTAAGGAGTTACGCAGGTACGCTGATCTTTCAGAC
>NZ_JALNMJ010000050.1 GCF_023156505.1 Roseibium sediminicola
GTAGCCGTAAATCATTGATCTGAAATAAAAAAGGACACTCCGAATGACCTCCGGAGCGCCTGGGCTCATCCCTGTGCCCGGTTCGATAAATGCTGTCTCGACGAGACCACACCAGCCTTTGAAAACCAGATGGCCGTGGTCCGTGATGTGTTTACCGGTCGCGGAACGTTCTGGTGCCGGTAAACCTCTTATATTTCCTTCATTTGTTGCTTTCTTGAAAAATACCAATCCCTCCTTCTCCGACCTTAAGACAATCAAAATCAATGACTGATCCGCGCAAGATACTATATTGCCCTACAACTATTGCGTTAGTCTCTTGTCTTGCAGGATTACTTAATACAACCGATATCTCCGCAACGGTCATCGAATGGGACTCCAAGGGCGATCCTGTCGTTCAGGAAGGTTCTTCGAACGCTCGCAGCAAAAAGTCAGCGCGAACCTCGACCAAAGAAATTCCGCAACCGCGAACTCCCACTCATTCTGCCGATCTTGAACGCGCCCTGAACCAGAAGGTGACACGGGAAGTCGCATTGAAGTTTTCCGGCGACGAAGGGGTTGTTGCAGCCGGACTGACGGCATTGGAGTTCATCGATCTTTTCGAAGCCCTTATTCAGAGAGAGTCCGCGTTCGATCACAACGCAGTCTCGGAAAAAGGCGCCCAGGGTTTAGGGCAACTCATGCCGGAAACGGCAAAGGACCTTCGCGTGAAGGATCCTTTTGACGCTTACGAGAACCTGAATGCATCCGCACGCTACTTCACGGCACTGCTGAAAGAATTCGGACAGGCCGATCTTGCCCTCGCAGCCTACAACGCCGGACCGAACCGGGTGAAAGAACTCGGCCGCGTTCCTCGGATTGAGGAAACGCAAAATTACGTCCGCGCTGTCCTGACGAATGCCGGACAGCCTGTCCCTGAAATGGTGGCCATAGAGCCGTCGGCCAGCAAAGACGCGACCCCTCAAGACGGTTCGGAACATCTCGAAACTCCGGTCAAGGCAATCGCCGGAGAACCACTCACAGGAGACATCTCGGTATGGGAATTTTGAATAACTTTGGCCGTTTGGCCGTTCTGTCTGCGTTTACCGCTCTCGTTTTGACCAATCCCGCGATGGCGCAGGATCTCTCGCCGGTGACCACCTTCTTCACGACCATCGGAACGGCACTAACCGGCACGCTCGGCCGGGCCATCGGCCTGGTCGCACTGTGCGCGATTGGCTTCCTGTTTATGACCGGGCGCATGAACTGGATGTTCGCAGGTTCAGTGGTCCTCGGCCTGGTTATTCTGTTTGGGTCGGCCACCATTCTCGCTGGCTTCTAAGGATTTTGCCTCCGGTTATGCGAGCACCATTGTTCAAAGGTCTTACGCGACCCGTAAGTTTCATGGGGCTACCGATGGCTTATGTCGCAACACTAATGATCATCGTTGTGGGTGGCTTCATTGCCACCCTTTCGATCATTTATCTCGTGATCAGCCTTGCCCTTGGATACGTCGCGTTGAGGCTGTTGGCCGCTTACGACCCGCATATTTTCAATGTGCTGATTGTGACTATCCGCGCGACGCCGATCAAAAAAAGTCAATTACAGGGAAAGGGGCTAACATATGGTCCGTGACCAGTCCCTTGCGGTCAGCAGCCTTTTGGATCCGGCGATAACAAAGACGGAATCCCTAGCCGCGCATCTGCCTTTCGTGTCCCTTTTGAACGACGAAACCATGATGTTGCGGGATGGCGACCTCATGACATCGTTTGCAGTTGACGGCTTGGCCGCGCAAACGATGAACGAAACCGACATCGATACGCTGGCACAGTCCGTATCGAACCTGATTGCTCAGCAATATGGCGACGTCGGCTTTTACGTTCACCGTATCTCCTCGAAGGTAAAACCGGAAATCAACCCGATTGCGGATACTGAGACCTTTGCCGGCGCGATCGATGCCCGGTGGCAAGAGCATCTTCGCTCGGCCGAGCTTCGTCATCGCACGACAGTCTTTACGCTCACGCTCAGGCCATCAAGGATCTCGGGTCTTTTCGACCGGTTGCGCGGTGCCGGTAAAAAAGGGAATGCCGAGCGGTTCGCCAGGCGCACACAGCGTCTAAACGACATTGCTTCCAGCTTCATTGAAATCGCACGGCCCGCCCGCCCCAGGCGGTTGACCGTTTCAAGCGGTGAATGGTTGGGGTTATTCCGGGCCGTTCTGACGGGAGATTTTGCGCCGTTAAAACCAAGTCGTGGCTATGTGCCGTTGAACGACCTCGTCGCAACAACGCCGATCCATTTCCAGAACGATGCTTTCACATTGTTCGGAACCCATTCGCAGACGACCAAAACCGGGACGATTCTAACGCTGAAGGATTATCCGGCAGAAACATATGCCGGCATCCTGGATCTCCTGGATTTGGGCATCGACATGTGTGTGACCAACTCGTTCACACCTCAAGATTCGGTGTCGGCCCAGGAAGACATCAGGCGCGTTATCCGGCAGATGAGCGTCGCCGACGACGCGGCAGTCTCGTTGCAATTGCAACTGAACGGGGCTCTTGACGATGTTGCATCAGGGCGCGTTGCCTTCGGGAAGCACCATTGCACGGTTGCGCTATACGCGGAAAATGATCGGCAGCTCGATGAGAACATCTCGATTGTAGACCGGATCTTGACCGGCTCTGGCGCCTCTGTCCTCCGCGAAAACTTCAGCGCCCGCCCGGCCTATTTTGCGCAAGTCCCAGGCAATTACAGCTATCGGACAAGGGCGTCCTCCATCAGCTCGTTGAACTTCGCACACTTGTCGGCATTGCACGGGTCAGCGAGGGGTTTGCCGAAAGACAAAACCTATTGGGGAGAGGCCATTACCATTCTCCCGACCGGAAACGGTGAGCCCTATAGATTCAATTTCCACTTGGCAGGTTCGCCCGATAGCGAGCCCGTTGTTGGACATTCTCTCGTCCTCGGCCGAACCGGGTCCGGTAAGACGCTTGGAACAGCGTTTCTGCTCTCCCAAGCCCTACGACTTTCCGCACGCCTGATCGTTTTCGACAAGGATCACGGCTTTGAAATGGCGATCCGGGCATTGGGCGGAAGCTACAATATTGTCCAGGTCGGCACGAACACGGGTTTCAATCCGTTTTCCTCCGAGGCAGACGAGCGCGGTAGTGCCTGGCTTGCAGACTGGTTGGAAAACTTGCTCAAGCCCAAAGATGGCGAATTGACCCCGATTCAGGTCGAGGCGCTCGGTCGTGCTTGCGCGGCCAACCGCGGCGCTGAAGAAAACCTTCAGACCTTGAGCCATTTCAGATCGCAGTTCCGCTCAACCAACGACAGTGGCGACCTTCATCAACGCTTGGGCCGTTGGGACAAGACCGGGCAATTCGGATGGTTGTTCAATGGCGAAGGCAAGGACAGCCTCACCTTCGAAAATGACATCACTGCGTTTGATGTCTCGGAGATTTTCGACAACCCGCAAACAAGAACGGCCTGGCTCTCATACGTCTTCCGTCGCATCGAGCGAACCGTCGAAGACAAACGGCCGACGCTCATTGTCCTGGACGAAGCTTGGAAGCTTCTGGACGATGACTATTTCCGCACCCGTCTTAAGGACTGGATGCTGACGATGCGGAAAAAGAACGTCGCGGTTGTGCTGTTGACCCAGCAAGCGTCTCACATCACGGAAAGCGCGGCCGGAAGTGCCATTTTGTCCGGTGTTGCAACCTTGCTGATTTACCCATCGAACAAGAGCACTCGCGAAGAGCTTGAACCTCTTCGTCTCACCGACAATGAGCTTGATTTTGCCGTCAGCTCGAATGTTGGCCATCGCCTCGCGCTCGTGCGCTCAGGCGATACCAGTTCCATCGTCGATATGAACCTTGGCCCCCTCGGACCTCTGATGAGCGTCCTGGGTGGAGGCAACGGCGAAGGAGCTCCTGCAGGGTGGCGTAACGATCCCGATTTTTGGAAGGGCTACAAATGACAAAGACAATATTGCTGCTCGTTGCGATCGCTCTGGGCTTATCGGGATGCGCCGGCATGCCCACGGAATACAAATCTCCCTGCGCCTGCGACTACAGGCCCCTCAACGCTCAAAGCGAAGGAATAGCTTGATGGTGAGAACAGTTAGAAAAGTCCTGTTGGCCGGCGTCGTATCCGTCGTCATGAGTGGAAGTGCATCCGCCAGCGGCATCCCCGTGATCGATGCCGCCAGCATTGCCCAGGCCATCACTCAGGTGGAGAACCAGGTCAAGGATTATGCCGAGCAGCTAAAGCAGCTCGCGACCATGAAAGAACAATTGCTCAACATGCAGGAGCAGTTGACGACACAGATTTCGCAGCTCACGGCGATGACCGGCGTCAAAGAGATCGCAGGCATTCTGAATTCGCAGGAACTCAAGGATTTGAGACAGTCTGCGGAGTCGCTGAACGGCATCATGTCGTCTGTCATGAGTGGCGGCGACATTGCAGGCCAGGCCACCGCGATCAAAGCCAAGGTTGACGAGCTGAAAAACAATTTCGGGTTCACCAACCTGAGTGCCCTCATGTCGTCGGAACACGCCATCGACAAGGCCGCAGCCCAGCTGGCGGGGGCGGGAGTCACTGCCGTTGCTACCGCAGAAGACGGCTTTACCAAAGCCGATGCCGCCGCGAAGCGGGTCACGGATCTCATCGACGGCATCGACAGCAGCACCCCGGACCTGAAGGCCTCGATTGACTACAACACCCGCGTCCAGGCCGAGGTGGCGGTCCTTCTTGTCGAGCTTCTGCGTGTTCAGTCCGCTAACGCCAATGCCGTTGGCATGTCCCAAGCGGCGACAGCCCGCGACGTCATTGCAGGCCGCAAATTCATCCTCGTTGGCGATAAAGAAGGGGAGTGATCGGCATGATGAAAACACTACTGATCGCGATATCTTTGATCGCCGTTTCCGGTGCCGCCCAGGCTGGCTCAAAAAAGTCGTTCGGATGCGGGTATCAGTCGTCTTTAGGTGGCGATGCGCACAAGGCATTCCTCAAGAAGAACGCCCAAAATGGAATGGCCGAGCAACTGCTAAATCACTTCACTGGCATATGGCAGTTTGAGGAGGAGAAACGCATTTGTGAAGCATACGAACGTGGTGAGCCTGCCGAGTTTGGTTGTCTGATCGACCGGCGCGACTACGACGCCATCCTTGCAAAGATGCCGAAGAACTACGGGTCTCTCAGCAAAGAAGACTTGCACAATTGGGTGCTGAATAGAAAACTGAGCCTTTCAGCGGAAGGCAACAGATATAGGGACATTGCATTTAACGCTTGCGTCAAAGCAGGAGTCTACAAAGGGAAATTGAGGGAGGTCAATTAATGGCCTCATTCATCACCGACACGCTCGACAGGATTGACTCGGCAATCGCGAGCTATGCGCAGTCGGTCTTTACTGGCGTATCTTCAGAGGTCAACACTGTCCTCGTCGCTGCCGGACTAGTTGGTCTCGCGTTAATTGCGGTCAACTCAATCCTCGCTTTTTCGACGGTCAGCATGCGCAGTTACATCACCTGGTCGGTGCGCTACATCATTGTGTTGGCTGTTGCGACCAGTTGGTCCCAGTTCCAGCCCATCTACGACATAATCACGGATGTACCACAGAACTACGGTGGAGCTTTGCTTTCAGCCGCAGGGGCCGGGGTGAGTGACAATGCCGGTCTGAACGCAGCCATGGATGACATGGTGACGTCGATCTTCAACTACTCCGACCAAATGAACGAAGAATCTGGTTGGCTCGGCATCAGCATTTCGGCAGTCCTGCTGATGGTTCTTGGGGCCATCATGGCCTTTATCGCTATCGCCATCTCCGCCATCGGCAAGATCGGCCTAGCGCTTTTTGTATCGATTGCACCGTTGGCCATTGGTGCGCTTGCATTTAACGGCACACGCCAACTCTTTGAATCCTGGTCTCGGGCGACAATCGGTGTTGCATTAATTCCGCTTGTCCTCGCCGGTATCATGGGGGCTGTCATTGGTGTCGGCCGTCAAATCATGAACACAACACCAACTGCAACCGAACTTTCAGACATTGCTGGTTTTGTGATCGTTTCCCTGGCTGCGATCTTCATGATGAAAAACGTTCCCTCCTACGCTACCGGCTTGGCCGGAAGCGTTGTTGCTGTTGGAACCGGCGTGGCTGATGCCATCAGAATGTCAAGGACTGCAGCCAGCGCTGCCGCATCACCTGTCACAGCCGCATATAGCGCCGCCGCCCGTATGGATGCCGGCAGGCAAGCTGCTGCCGGCGTTCAGGAACGGGGCGGCAGCCGGTCTGCCCAAATGGCGGCATTCATCACGCAAGCCTCACGCATGAGCCGAGACCGGCAGCGTTACTCCGACTTGTCTTATATGCGCGGCCCCTCCGGCAGTCCTTCGGTCAAACACCCGAAAAGCCCGAAAAACCCTCCAGAAAATTGAATAACAGGTCGCTCGGACAATGCTTCAAAAAACGCCCGCTGAAGTCGCTCATTCTTTCGAGGAAGAAGTCTTCTTTTCGCTTCGCCGGCAGAGGAATATCTGGGCGATTGTCGCCATTCTGTGCCTTATTTTGGCGATCTCCTGCATCGGCTTTGTCGCGATGCTTCTGCCCCTGAAAGAAGTGCAGCCATATCTCGTCATGGTCGACAGGACGACCGGCGAGGCGGAGCGCCTGGCCCGGGTCGAACCGCTGTCGCTGTCGGAACAAGAAGCTGTCATCCAGGCGGAACTCGTCCGTTATGTTACGGACCGGGAAACCTACGATGTCGCGGACAACGCCACGCGGATTCCCGATGTCTTGACCCGATCTAAGGA
This sequence comes from Roseibium sediminicola, assembly GCF_023156505.1. GTDB lineage: Bacteria > Pseudomonadota > Alphaproteobacteria > Rhizobiales > Stappiaceae > Roseibium > Roseibium sediminicola. Next base: position 6,793 of record NZ_JALNMJ010000050.1, read on the forward strand.
CCAGGCCGCCGAAAGCCTTAGAACTCTCTGGAATTCTGGAAGCGAAGACTACCCGCCTGACATCTATGAGGACCGAAATCGCCTGAAGGTGACCATCGTCTCCATGTCACTTCTCGAATCCAACCAGGCCCAGGTTCGCTTTCGAAAAACGCTCGAGGAAAGCGGGATGCCTGACGTGGAACGGGATTTCGTAGCGACAGTTCGCTTCGTGTTCGAACCAAAGGTTGAGCGCAACCTGCAGGCCGTCTGGGCAAACCCTCTCGGCTTCAAGGTTTCCAATTACCGCGTAGACGCGGAAACACTCACCAACAGGGGCACACAATGACTTTTTTAAAGGCGATGGGCACGGCACTGTGCATTGCGACCCTTGCGACCTCGGCTATGGCTGAAACTATTCCTCAGTCTTTGCCGGCTGCGTCGCAGATCAAGCAATTTGTCTATAACGAATACACCGTCTACCGCTTGGACCTGCACACAAATTTCATCTCAACGGTTCAGTTTGGCCGCGGCGAGAACGTTCAGTCCATTCAGGTGGGCGACAGTGCGTCTTGGCAAATCATCCGCCTGAAGCGCGGCGACGTCATTTCCATCAAGCCGTTCAATTCGGACGCCATCACGAACATGACGATCTACACAGATCGTCGTGTTTATACCTTCGAGCTCCACTCACACGCTGGAAGCGGCAGGCGAACGGGCGGGTATAACTACCGCACAACATTCCAATATCCGACACCGGTGGTTGCACAGTTTTCGGACGCCAGCTCGCTGAGCAGCCGCAACTACGATTATAACCTTGCCGGAAGTGCCGACTTTGCCCCCACGTCTGTGTACGACGATGGCAAGCAAACCTATTTCGTCTTTGACAGCGCCCGGCGCCAGCCCGGCGTTTTTAAAGTGGGGCAAGGCGGACAGGAGTACACTGTCAACTCCAGGACCGCCGGCAGCACTCTCATTGTCGATGGTGTGAGCGATCGGTGGACCGTCCGGATCGGTGGAGAGGCCATCTGTGTTGCGTCTAGCACCGCTGCGGCGCGGTATGCAGGGTTCTAAGCCATGAGCGATGAAACCGAAGACAAGCTCGCCGCACGGCGGCAACGCATGGAAGGAGGCAGCTCCTCACGGAGCCCCTTCCTCATGGTCCTCTTTTTTATTGTCGTTGCGATCGGCGCGGCGATCCTGATTTTTCCGCAAGAACTAGGAAAAATTCTGGGTCTCTCGACATCTGTAAGCGAGACAATCCAGAAGACATCCCAGACCGACAATACCGGCCTGAACACTAATTTACGGCCACGCCAAGGTCTGGACACTAACCAGCGCCCAGAACCGGAAATCATCATTCGGCCGGTGGAACGCAGTGAACCGGAGATTCCGCCAGCGCCGGACAAGTCTGCCGAGCTGGAAAAACAGATCGAAGCCTTGCAAGCGCAAATCGAGGCGCTTTTGCAAAGGCCCGCTCCAGTCGTCAACTCGAACGCCGGCATTTCTCCCGAAGATTTGCAAGCGGCCTTGCGAGAACAGTCGCAGCGCGATCGTCAAGCCGCTGAAAGCCGCGAGGCCCTGTTGCGCGCCGAAATGGAAGCGAAACTTGCTGGCCTGAGAGTCCCGGTGCCAGCTACTCCCACAGGTCCGGACCTTGATGAAGAGGAACGTCTTCGGCGGCTCAAAGAACTGGAAGAGCGCAGGGCAGCACGTGAGGCTGAACTGCAAGAACGCCGTTTGAGCGACGGCAACATTTATGACGAGTCTGAAGAAGGATCCACATCCGGAGCCAGTGAGAGCGGCGCCGGCATTCAGGACATGTCATCGAACGAACGTTTTCTAAGTCAGAACGCGAACGCTGAGGTTAAAACCGCCAAAGCGCGCGACCTTGGTGATTTGTCTCGAATGATCGTCCAGGGAACGATCATCACCGCCGTTCTGGAGACGGCTGTAAACACCGAGCTGCCCGGATCGATGCGGGCAGTCGTATCCTCGCCGGTCTATTCGTATGACGGCATGGAAATCCTAATGCCGGCCGGCACCCGGTTGATTGGCACCTACAACAGCGACATTTCGATTGCCCAAAAGCGCGTTCTGATCGCTTGGACTCGTGCCATCACACCTGAAGGAAAATCGATCTCATTGGCTGCGACGGGTGTTGACCGGCTTGGCCACGGTGGTGTTGAGGGCAACGTCGATTCACGCTTTGTGCAACGCTTTGGAACTGCGGCTCTCATCACGACCATCGCCGCGATCCCGACCTTCATCGCCGCCGTTGCCACAGACGGAGATGCCCCGAGCGATCCCGCAACAACGCTCGCATCGGATGTCAGCGAGGACTTCGGTGATCAGACCGAAAGTGTTCTCGAGGAATATCTCAGTCTGCCTCCGATCATTCGGCTGCCCCAGGGCTATGAGGTCAAGGTGTTTGTCAATCAGGATCTCGTCTTCTGATGGATGCCGTTGCCTCCTATGTTGAAAGCAATCTGAAAGCGTTGAAGGGTCTGCTCACGGCGGAGGATGTCAACGAGATTGTCATCAATCCGGACGGGTTGATATTCGTGGAATATTCCGGCTCAACCTATATGGAGGCCACCACGGACTTCGCTCTGAGTGACGAAGATATCCGCGCCATTGGATATAACCTCGCTGGGGAGACCAAGAACACCCTCGGAGAAGCACAGCCTATTGTATCCGGCCGAGTTCACCTATTTGGGCACGATGTTCGGGTGCAGGTGGTAATTCCGCCAGCCATTGAGGCCGGTGTGAGCATTTCGATCCGGAAATTTGTGAGCCGCGTGCTCTCCGTTGACCAGATAGGTTTTGTGGCTGGCAAGCCCATCGACGTGAACAAGCAGCGTCACGACGAACAGGCGAATCTTCTTGAATTAGCCTCAGAAGGAAGACTGCCGGAGCTCCTGAAAGAAGCGATTGAAAACAAGCTCAACATCCTGATCTCCGGTGGTACATCATCCGGAAAAACGACGGTCGCGCGAGCTTTGCTCTCTCTGACGCATCCGGAAGAACGCATCATTACCATCGAGGACGCTGTTGAGCTGCGGCCGGAGAACACGAACAAAGTCTCGCTGGTCGCGGAAAGGGTTGCCGGAAGCAACCGCACAGCCGCAAGACTGCTCGAATCTTCCCTACGCATGCGTCCGGATCGTCTGATCCTGGGCGAGATTCGTGGCGCTGAAGCCTATAATTTCCTCGAGGCAATCAACACTGGTCATCCAGGATCCATTTCCACCATCCATGCGGATAGCCCTGCCCTGGCGCTGGAGCGCATGGCATTGATGGTGATGCAAACCGGCGTGCCTCTCACCAGACACGATGTCATCGAATACGCCAGCGCCACGATTGACATGATTATCCAGGTCGGCCGCCGAGATGGAAAACGGGGCGTGCTCGAAATTCATATGCCTCAACTCTCGAAACAATAAGGAATTCCTATGCGTCTGCTTCTCGCGATCCTGTTGCCCTGGCTGCAGTTCTTTACCATCGGCCGGCCATTCGCCGGTATCATCTGTCTGTTTTTGCAAATCACCCTGATCGGGTGGATTCCAGCGGCCCTGTGGTCGGTCTATGCCCTCAGCCAATACAAAACGGACAAGAAAATCGCCGCTGCTGTCGCCGCGCACCAGGACGCCAACCGGGTCTAATCTTGCGAAACTGCCGTTCGTTCCACGACGTGCGAAGGTAAGTAGGGGGCGGGGGCGGACATTCGCTGCGGTGGAAACGAATGACCAAAAGGGGCCGGAAGCGACGCTAGCGAGGCCGATCGGAAACGGCAGACCTGCCGCGCCGCCACATGGCTCCTTCGAGTCCATTCATGACGTCTGCAGCCACCCAACCGTTCCCGAACGTTAGGAGGGGAGCAGCCAGCGAAACGCTCGACCCAGAAATTCCTGTCCGTTCTGGGTGACCGGGGTGCCATGGGCCATCAGAACTTTTTCACAAGGCCAATCCAGAATGCGCTGGAGCGCCACCCGGGCGGCAGCACGGTCGGTGAACGCAAGCCGGAATTTTCGGGGAACCGAGGGTTCCCGTTCCACCATTAGATCGAGGCGGGCCACAATTCGGCGCCAGCCCTTGAACCAGGCTGGTGGAAACTGCTGCAACAGATCCGCGAAGATGGCGGTGCTGCTTGATCGGTGAAACAGGACAGCCTCCGAGGTGATCCGGTTACCCTGTACGACCACAACATCGATTTCCCCCGTCCAATCAGGCAGCTCGAAGTCACCTATCTCGCCGGCAATGGCGAGATCCGGGCGGTGTGCGCGTAGACCGGGTGGAGCAACGATTCCTGCTTCCGGATAGTTGTAAGCGTTGGCAGCACCCCACGTTGCCCGTCTTGATCCGGGTTGCGACTTGATACGCATCTCAATGTTGGGAGTGCGTTTCGCAATGTGTGCTACAAATTCGTTTCTCAAATCCCTTGGT
>NZ_JALNMJ010000051.1 GCF_023156505.1 Roseibium sediminicola
TATGATCTGGGATATATCGACCTGGAGCAGAGAACCCTACAGACAATCGACAACCCGTTCGGCACGAGGTTGTAACCCATGTCTCCGGTACAAACTGTTACCTATGTCTCCGGATCGGACACATATCAGGTGTGACGCTGCACGTCAGACCCGCACCCTCGGTGTCATCCCGGCCAAGCGTAGCGCGAGCCGGGACCCACTCGCAGATCCGCTTGCCAAAGCGTAAGGTGGATCTTGAAAGTGTGCCTCTTCCCAGCTCTCTGCAAACGAGTAGGCCCCGGGTCTCACTTCGTTCTCCCGGGGTGACGCCGATATTTGTAAGGCGTCTACTAGGGTCTGTGGACAATTAGGATTTGGTCTTGGTTTGGATGCAAATGGCTCAATTTCCAGAAGCAAAGGCGCGGGAAGGGCCGGCCCTTTCAAGCCTTCGCGACGCCGAAATGAGCCATTTGAGCCAAATCCCCATTGCCAATATCTGGGGGGACGCAGCGGATTTCGGTTTCGCGTGCGTCGGAAAGTCCTTGTGGTGGGCAACACCACTGCGGACTTTCCTCCTGCTCGAAGACCGAAATCCGACAAGCGCCAAGACCGAAACCTAATTGTCCACAGACCCTAGTTACGATTGCCCTGCCCCTTGTGGGGCGGGCTGGTGTGAGTAACAAGCCAGCCACCGAGCCAACGCAAGCCCCTGACCACTGTTGACACCAGAAGCAAACCCCTGCCCGGTTCCGGTTGGCTTTGACGAGGGACGGTAAAAGCCGCAGGTCAGCACTGATGGCTGTAGGTGAACACCAGCGTGTCGGTGGTGGTGCGGCCGGTCGGGCGGCAGCGCTGATAAACTTCTCGCGTGCCCGTAACCGTCACCTGGAGCTGGTCGCCGCGGACAGGGCCTTCGACGAAATATTCCAGCGGCGAGCCCGGACAGTATTTGGAGAAAACCCGTGCTGTTCCGGAATACCAGTTGCCGTTCTTGACGCCGTTGAAGAGCAACGTGCCCTGGCGGACACCCGCATTGGCAAGCACGCCGCGCGGGCGTTCATAGGAGAGCCAGCGCTGGTTGCCCTGCGCCTGCAGGCGCATCAGGGAGCCGTTGTGGTTCCAGCAGCTGTCGGCGAGTACCGGTCCTGCGATAGAAATGCCGACTGACGCCAGCACCGCCAGCGTCAGTCCCTTGAATGTTCCGGATGAAAAGAAACGCATGCGAGCCCCCTGACTTAACACGGGGAAAGCGAAGCATGATTTCAGTCTTTTGCAAATTAAAAATTCAGCCAAAGCCGTGCAGGCGCTGGCCGTTTTGCTTCAGCCACAGCCGTGCGGACGGTGTTTGCGGCGCCAGCTCCTCGCACAGGCGCCAGAACCGCGCCGAATGGTTCATTTCCTTCAGATGGGCCACCTCATGGGCGGCGACATAGTCCAGGATCTCGGGGGGCGCCAGGATCAGCCGCCAGGAAAAGGACAGTCGGCCGTTGGAGGCGCAGGAACCCCAGCGGCTTCTAGTGTCGCGGATGCTGATCGCGGCGATCTTCTTGCCGATGGTGGCCGCATGCAGGCCGGCGCGCTCCGAGATGTCCAACCGTGCCTGGTTTTTAAGCCAGGAGGTGACTTTGCGCGGGATGTGATCCTCCGCTCCGGGGACCAGCAGCGCCGGACAACCGTCCCCGGTCTGCCCGAGGTTGACCAGGCCGCGCAGCTTTCCCGTCGGCACGATGACATGGTCCGCGCCGCGCAGCGGCACTATATCACCTGGAGAAAAGGCGACATGATCCGGCCGGTCCTGGAGCCGTTCGAGCAGCCAGTCGACATGCTGGCGGGCGAAATGCTCGGCCCGGGCCAGATTGCCGCCCTTGGGCACCGTCAGGACAGGCCCGGAGCTGTCCGCGGGCAAGCGCAGCAGATAGCGCTGTGCGCGTGGATTGGCGCGCAGGCGGATGCGCACATGGCTGCCGCCAGTGGCAATATCGATATGATCTGGAAGAGGTTTTCTGCGGCTGCGTGAAAACATGAAAGGCAGAGTCCGGGCGAATCAGTTGCCAAATTCTAGGGCAGTTTCCTCTGGATTTCGCGGGATTATTGCAGGCCAGAACGACGACAGCGGCGCTTTGCCAAGCGCCGCTGTCGGTCATGCCGTGTCCGGAGGAGGATTTAGAGCGGAGCGGGATCGCTGCCGCTTGCGTTCCGGCCCCGATTGGCCATGAAGCGGTCGAATTCTTCCTGGTCGCGCGCGCGGCGCAGTTCGCGCAGGAAGTTGTCGAAATCGGCGCGCATGGCATCGAGCTTGGCGCGTTCCTCTTCCAGGCGCTTCAGTTCACGCTCGCGGTAATCGTCAAATGCGACGTTGCCCGTGCGGGCGTAACCGGTGGTATTCATCTGTTCGAACGCTCCCTTCAGCGGACTGCCCCGCCATTGATCCTTGGCATCGCGGAGCATCGCCTCGAAACGGTCGCCCCACAGAATATAGGCCAGCATGGCAAGGCCAAGCGGCCAGAACACCACGAACCCCAGCACCATCAAGCCGATAGTCGCCGGCGTCCAGGCAGGTTTGATCATGCAACTTTTGGTCGTTGTCATCGTCCTATCCATTCAAGACATCCACGCATTTGAAGTGGGGATTGCAGGCAGAAGCTTCAAGGATTTGTGATGTCGATCACAGGTGAGCAGACGCGAAAAACCCGGACGATGCTGCCATCGACCGGGTCTATTACATTGATTTATTTTGGAAAAATCAGGACTGCTCAGTCGAACGGGCCATCAATCACATGTTGTGCCGAATAATTCGCCAGGAGCTTTTCCCGGTGCCATTCGGCCGCCATCGGCGCGTTGGCATATTCGTGGAAGCAGGGCGTGCCCAGGGTGAAATGCAGCAGCTTGGCGTCCGGGTTCGGACCCAGCTCATCCGGCAGCCAGTTCCACTCGATCGGCAGTTCGCCGATCAGGTCGTCCTCAAGCCAGGTGAAGCGGTGCAGCTGCGCGCCGGTGCCGTTCATGACGAAGTCCGGGGTGACCACCTTGTTGGCCGGATGGGCGCAGTTCCATAGGACCACGCTCGACCAGTTCTTGCGCGGATAGTTCTCGTTTTTCGAACCGAGATATTTGGTGGTCTGCTTGGTCTGGTAGTCGTGATGAACGCACATGACCGCCTTGCTCTCGTCACGCAGGGCAAACAGCTTGGCAATGTCGTCCCGGACGATCATGTCGCCGTCCATGAACAGCGCCCAACCGTTGTAGTTCATCAGATGCGGGATCAGGAACCTGGTGTAGATGAAGTGGTTCGACCCGTCCGTATGGGTTTCGTTATAAGTTTTCAGATTGTGGAGCGAGATCGGCGTGAGCGCGAGAACGTCGCTGGACAGGCGCGTCAGGCTGTTGGCGCAGACGTGGTAGGCAACCGCTTCGCGCGGATCGAATCCGATGAAAATATTGAGCACTGCAAAAAACCTCCGGCCTCGCTATCTGACCGGATCTTGTATTGGCCCAAAAGCACATAATCAATAGCGCCGGTCCGTCGACCGCTAAAACCGGACTTTTTGACGCAAGTTATCAGGTGCCCCGGCGGGGCACCTGAGGATTTACCGGATCAGCTGACCGCTTCGGACAGTTGCCGGGCCTGATCGATCCAGTTGTCGCGGGCAATGCGGCCTCGGAAATCGAGTTTGCTGTCAAGCGCCTCGATCTGGTCGACGGTGAGCCCGGCAATCTGCCAATAGTGGAAGATGCCTGCCTCGTTGAGCGCAGATTCCAGCTTGGGGCCAACGCCGCTGATCGCCTTCAGATCGTCGGCAGCGCCATCCGGCTTGGTCAGCAGGATGCTTTCCAGGGATCCCTTGGCGCCGTTGGCCTTGGCGGGTGCCTTTGCCGGAGCCTTTTTGGCTTCGGCAGATGCTTTCGCGGGAGCCGGTGCCTCTGTTGCCGCCGCCTTTGCAGGCGCGGAAGCGGTTGGCTTGGCCGGAGCTGCCTGACGCGGGGTCTTGGAGAGGTCCGTGCGGTTCGAGCGGATAAAGTCCATCACGCGCGGGGCGATTTCCGAGCGCCAGCGCGACCCGTTGAAGACGCCGTAATGGCCGACATTGGGCTGCTCGTAATGCGCCTTCATGCCGTCTGCGAGGTTGGTGCAGAGCGCGTGGGCGGCCCTGGTCTGGCCGCGGCCGGTGATGTCGTCCTTCTCGCCTTCCACTGTGAGCAGGGCGGTCCGGGTGATCTTGGTGCAGTCGACCAGACGGCCATTGTGGGTCATCGTGCCGTTCGGCAGCGCGTGCTCGATGAACACGGTTTCGACGGTCTGCAGGTAGAATTCCGCTGTCAGGTCCATGACGGCGAGATATTCGTCGTAGAACTCGCGGTGTTTTTCGGCATTGTCGCCATCGCCTTCCACCAGATGCTGGAAGAATTCGCGGTGGGCGGTGACATGCCGGTCCAGGTTCATGCTCATGAAGCCGGACAGCTGCAGGAAGCCCGGATAGACATCGCGCATGAAACCCGGATGCGGGAACGGCACCTTCATGATGACGTTACTGCGGAACCAGTCGAGCCCCTTCGACACCGCCAGGTCGTTGACGGCCGTCGGCGCGACGCGGGTGTCGATCGGCCCCCCCATCAGCGTCATGGTCGCCGGAACGTAAGGATCTTCCCGGTCTTCCATCACCGCGACGGCGGCGAGCACCGGCACGGAGGGCTGGCAGACGCCGAGCACATGGGTGTCCGGACCCAGGAAATGCAGCATCGAGATGATGTAGTCGATGTAATCGTCGAGATCGAACTTGCCTTCCTGAATCGGCACCATGCGGGCATCGATCCAGTCGGTGATATAGACATCCGCGTTCGGCATCAGCGCCTCGACGGTGCCGCGCAGCAAGGTCGCGTAGTGGCCGGACATCGGCGCGACGATCAGGATCTTCGGATCGTTGCGGTGCGAAGTCACGCCGCGCTCGAACCGGATCAGGTCGCAGAACGGCCGGTTCCAGACGCAGGTTTCGCGCACGGGCACACGCACACCGCTGACGGTGGTTTCCTTCAAACCGAATTCCGGCTTGCCGTAGCGGCGCGTGGTGCGCTCGAGCACTTCGCAGCTCGCGGCGATCGAGCGCCCGTAGCTGGTGTGGGTCCACGGATTGAGCGGATTCTGGAAGTAGAGCTTGGTCATGTCGGCCATGGCCCGGAAGGGCGCCATGGCGGCGTGGTTCAACTCATAAAGGTGATAGAACGGCAAAGACGTCTCTCCTTGGTTGAACAAAGCGGAGGCCGCACCATTGGCAAATTTCGTGAACATGTTTTCGCGGCTCTTTGTTATTTTCACTATCTATTGCATCGCAACAGGATAGCTAGGCCCGTTGCGGCTCGCAATACTGCTATTTGTTATGTGAACCGTGCCTAACTGCTCAGGAACGCGGCAGAAGACATTTTCCCACCAAAACACTGTGCAATGCACAAAGCGGGATAAAACAATTTAATCAATTTGGTAGCATTATTTTTACGATGAAATTGTGCTGCGTCAGGCGGCCAGATCGGCGACCACCGCGTCGAGCACAAAAAAACCGTCCCGCGTCGCGCGGATGCGGTTTTCCCCGAGTTCTTCCACCATGCCATGCTCCAGAAGCGCGTTCAGGCGGCGCGGATCGATGGCGCGGTGGGCATAGCGCTCATAGCGCTTTAGGTCGATGCCCTCGGTGAGGCGCAGACCCATCAGCAGGAATTCGTCGCCCTGTTCTTCTTCCGTCAGGCCCATATTCTCGATCATCGCGTGACCGTGGCGCTCGACATTTTCCAGCCAGGTTTCCGGGTGGCGCTCCGTGGACGTGGCCAGGCGGTTGACCCCGACCGTAATCCGGCCGTGGGCGCCGGGGCCGACACCGACATAGTCGCCGTAGCGCCAGTAGACCAGGTTGTGCCGGCATTCGGCGCCCGGCCTGGCGTGATTGGAAACCTCGTAGGCAGGCAGGCCGGCTGCCGCGGTCACGTCCTGGGTCAGCTCGTAGAACTCCGCCCCGAGATCCGGGTCCGGCACTTTCAGCTTGCCGGCGTGGTAGAGCGTGTAGAACGGCGTGCCTTCCTCGATGGTCAGCTGGTAGAGCGACAGGTGATCGGCGGCGAGCGCGATTGCCTCGCCGAGTTCCTGCTCCCAGCCGGCGAGGGTCTGTCCCGGCCGTGCATAGATGAGATCGAAGGACAGGCGCGGGAAAGTTTTCCGGGCGGTTTCGATCGCCCTGCGTGCCGTTCCGGCATCGTGCAGGCGGCCGAGCAGTTTCAGGTCCGTGTCGATCAGCGACTGGACGCCGAGCGACACCCGGTTGACACCGGCGGCGCGGTAGCCCCGGAACCGTTCGGCCTCGACGGAGGACGGATTGGCCTCCATGGAGATTTCCGCGGCCTCGTCCATGGTCCAGCGGTCGGAAATGGCCGTCAGGATGCGCTCGACGGTTGCCGGCTCCATCAGCGACGGCGTGCCGCCGCCCAGAAACACCGACTGAACGGTCTTGCCCTTGGTCTGCTCCGCGAAATGGGAGAGTTCGCGCTCGAAGGCCGCCGCGAACCGGGCCTGGTCGACCGGCTGGTGGCGAACATGTGAATTGAAGTCGCAATACGGGCATTTGGCCGCGCAGAACGGCCAGTGCACATAGATCCCGAAGCCCCCTTCGGTTGCCCCTTGCGACGTCAAATCAGTGTCCTTCCAGGCAGCCGGCCGCGAATTTTTCAAAAGCGCGGGAGCGGTGCGACAGGGCCGGCGTGTCCTTGCCCCAGCCGTGCTTTTCTTCCGAAGTCATTTCGCCGAAGGTGCGCTCGTGGCCATCCGGCTGGAACACCGGATCATAGCCGAAGCCCTGGGTTCCGCGCGGCGGCCAGACCACCAGGCCTTCGACCTCGCCGCGGAAATATTCCTCGTGTCCGTCCGGCCAGGCCAGGCACAGAACCGCGACGAAGGAGCCCCGGCGGTCCGCGTCGGTGGTGGCGCCGGCGGATTGCAGTTTCTCCTCGACGGTGCGCATGGCCATGGCGAAGTCCTTGTCCGGCCCGGCCCACCTGGCCGAATAGATGCCCGGATCGCCGTCAAGCTTGGCGACGCAGAACCCGCTGTCATCGGCGAGCGAGGGAAACCCGGACGCCTTGGCGGCAGCCTGTGCCTTCAGCGAGGCATTCGCCTCGAACGTCAGCCCGGTTTCTTCCGGCTCCGGCAGGTCGAGTTCGCCTGCGGAGACCACGTCGAAACCGTAAGGCTGCAGCAATTCGTTGATCTCGCGGATCTTGCCCTTGTTGTGGCTGGCGACAACAAGTTTACCGGGTTCCAGTTTGCGCGGGCTCATGCGGGTTCCCTCAGAGAATGGCCATTTTCTGCAAGTCAACAAGACGGCCGATACCTGTCTTGGCAAGGCCGAGCAGCTGACCGAATTCGTCTTCGGAGAATGGCGCACCTTCGGCGGTGCCCTGGATTTCGACGATGCCGCCGGAACCGGTCATGACGAAATTGGCATCCGTTTCGGCGGTGCTGTCTTCGGCATAGTCGAGATCGAGCACCGGTGTGCCCTCATAGATGCCGCAGGAAATCGCCGCGATGTGGTCTTTCAGGACGGTGCCCTTGACCATGTCGCGCGCTTTCATCCACTCCACGCAGTCGCGCAGGGCCACCCAGGCGCCGGTGATCGCGGCCGTGCGGGTGCCGCCATCTGCCTGGATGACGTCGCAGTCGATGCTGATCTGGGCTTCGCCAAGGGCTTGCAGGTCGACAACGGCGCGCAGGGAGCGGCCGATCAGGCGCTGGATCTCCTGGGTCCGGCCGGACTGCTTGCCGGCGCTGGCCTCGCGGCGCATGCGGTCGCCGGTGGCGCGCGGCAGCATGCCGTATTCGGCCGTCACCCAACCCCGGTTCTGGCCGCGCAGCCACGGTGGCACCCGCTCTTCCAGGCTGGCGGTGCACAGGACATGGGTGTCGCCGAACTTGACCAGGCAGGAGCCTTCGGCATGTTTGGAAACACCACGCTCCAGCGTGACGGCGCGCAATTCGTCGGCAGCACGTTTGGACGGACGCATTGAAATCCCTTTCGACCTGAACCGGACGGAAACAGCCGTTTCCGATGTATTCGTTGAGGCCTTGTAGACCTCAAGTTCCACCGTCGTAAAGGCCCGGCAACGGGATACTTCACGCTGACCCCATTTTGCGCCTATATCTTGGGGTGGAATTGCAGCGGAGGCGGGATCGCCTGTCCGCCCAACGGAGACCCGAGCCTTGAGCCTGAGCGACCTCGACAAGAGATCACGAGAAATCTTCCGCGCCATCGTCGAGACCTATCTGGAAACCGGCGAACCGGTCGGATCGCGCAACGTATCGCGCAACCTCACCATGTCCCTGTCCCCCGCTTCGGTCCGCAATGTCATGTCGGATCTTGAGCATATGGGCCTGTTGCATTCGCCCCATACCAGCGCCGGCCGCCTGCCCACCGAGATCGGTCTGCGGTTCTTCGTGGACGCGCTTCTGGAAGTCGGAGACCTGACACAGGAAGAACGCCAGCAGATCGACGTCCAGGTGCGCGCCTCGCAAAGGGCGAATTCGGCCGAACAGGTGCTGACCGAGGCCAGTCAGATGCTGTCGGGCCTGTCGATGGGCGCCGGCGTGGTGTTGACCCACAAGACCGACATGCGCCTGAAACACATCGAATTTGTGCGCATCGAGCCGCTCAAGGCCCTGGTGGTCATGGTCAGCGATGACGGCTCGGTGGAAAACCGGGTGCTCGACCTGCCGCCGAACCTGCCGGCCTCCGCGCTGGTCGAAGCCTCGAACTATCTGAATGCCCAGATCCAGGGCAAGACGCTCTCCGAAATCCGCAAGGAGCTGGAACGGGTGCGCGACGCGGACCAGGCCGAACTCGACCAGCTCAGCCAGAAGGTGATCGATACGGGCCTTGCCGTCTGGGGCGGCGAGAGCGCCAGCGACCCGGGCACCCTGATCGTGCGCGGCCGTTCCAACCTGTTGACGGATCTCGACGCGGTCGAGGATCTGGAGCGCATTCGTCTGCTGTTCGACGATCTGGAGAACAAGAAGGATCTGATCCAGCTTCTGGGCCTGGCCGAAAAGGGCGACGGCGTCCGGATCTTCATCGGCTCGGAAAACAACCTGTTCTCGCTCTCCGGTTCCTCGCTGGTGGTCTCGCCCTATCGCGACAGCAACCAGCGCATCGTCGGCGTGCTTGGCGTCATTGGCCCGACACGGCTGAACTATGCCCGCGTGATCCCGATGGTGGACTACACCGCCCGTCTGGTCAGCCGGGTGTTGGGCTGATCAGTCCCGATCCCACATTAGACCCACGCCGCCGAAACCACTTTTCAGGACAAAGCATGCTCTCTCCCGCCGAACTGGAACGCTACGCCCGCCACATCGTCATGCAGGAGATCGGTGGCGCCGGACAGCAGAAGCTGAAAAAGGCCCGCGTCCTGGTGATCGGCGCGGGGGGCCTCGGTGCGCCGGTGCTGCAATATCTGGCGGCCGCCGGTATCGGCACGCTCGGCATTGTCGACGATGATGTCGTCTCGCTGTCCAACCTGCAGCGCCAGGTGATCCACGACACCGACCAGCTCGGCGAGCCGAAGGTCGCCAGCGCGGCCGAGGCGATTGCCCGGCTCAACCCGAATGTCGTTGTCGAACCGCGTCCGACACGGATTGCCGGCCACAATGCCATGGCGCTGGTTTCCGATTATGACCTGGTGGTCGACGGGTCGGACAATTTCGACACGCGTTATCTCGTTTCCGATGCCTGTTTTTTCGCGAAAAAACCGCTGGTCACCGCTGCCGTCGGCCAGTTCGACGGCTCGATCACCACGCTGAAACCGTTCGAGACCGATGCCGAGGGTGCGAAGAACCCGACCTATCGCTGCCTGTTCCCGCAGAAGCCGCGCGACGGCCTGCTGCCGACCTGCGAGCAGGCGGGGGTCCTGGGTGCGCTCACCGGCATCGTCGGCGCCATGCAGGCTATGGAAGTGATCAAGGAACTGACCGGCACCGGCGACGGCCTGGTCGGCCGCATGATCCTCTTCGACGCCCGCACCTTCCGCATGGAAACCATCCGCTACAAGCGCTCGCCGAAAAACCCGCTGAACGGCGATGATCCGAAGAGCTGGGCGGAGTTGCTGGAAGAGGCGTGACCGGGTGAAAAGCAGACGCAGGTTGAGAGGGGTTTGGCAAGAAAAGGCACTTTTGTGCTCCGGCTACCCATGTTGTCATCCCGGACGCAGCGAAGCGGAGATCCGGGACCCATATGTGGACGGCCCCGTGGTTGCAAGGTTAGATTTTGTGATGTTTCGGATCGCTTGCGGTCATATGTACGGCCTTTTTTTGCGGGTCTTATGACCGCTGGCCAATATGGGTTCCGCGACGGACGGGTTCCAAACAGTATTGCGATGTCGGCGCTTGCGCCGCCACTGGGTCCCACGGAGTTTCCCGTCCACTTCGGTTCGACCGAACACACCTCTTCCATCTTTCCTTGCAAGTTCCTGTCTCGCGTCGCTCCGGTCAGGCGTTGACGCGGGTCCTTTGTCTGCCCTCAGGCGTGTTCCGGTTTAGACTTTGGTGACAGCGGGCGGTAAGTCCCGCCGCTGACCATCAGTTTCCAGGCGATGCGGGCTAGTTTGTTGGCCAGCGCCACGGCTGCCAGCTTGTGCGGCTTGTGAAGGCACAGCTTGGCCAGCCAGGGCCAAGGCGTTTTGAGCCGG
>NZ_JALNMJ010000052.1 GCF_023156505.1 Roseibium sediminicola
ATCTCAAGGCCACACTCGAAGCCATTGCCGGCGGTCATCCGAAAAGCCGGATCGACGAACTCCTGCCGTGGAACTTCAAGCCGTCAAGCTGAAACCCGGTGGGCCGCAGACAGCGCTTACAGATGTATTCCGGAAAACGCAAACGGACGCACCAGTCACGGAATTACTGATCCAGGCGGTCCGAGATCAGGAACTCGACAAGAGTACGCGGCAGTTTGGCGAAGCTGGACGTTTCCCGATAGACGATTTCAAGTGAACGCTCTGCCCAGTCTTCCCTCACCGGAACCATGCCAATCTCGCTGGCCTGAAGATAAGGTTGAACTGCCCCAAGCGGGAGGACCGCGACACCCAGGCCGGCCTGTACCATTCGCCTGACCCCGTCGAAGCTCATGACTTCAACACGGGTCTGGATCGACATTCCCTGCTCTTCCGCCTTTGTAGTGAGAAAGGCTTGAATTGAGCTACCAGTCTGAAGCGAAACCATGTCTTCCTTGAGAATGTCGCGAAAGGAGACTTCCGATTTGTGCAGGATCCGGTGTCCCTTGGGAGCTGCGACTACCAGCTGGTCTTTTCGGTACGTAATCTGCTTGAGGTCTTCCTGGGGGGTCAGTCCAGAGATTATTCCGAAATCGGCGTGGCCCGTCCGAACCATCGATAGAATGTCGGTGCTGACGAGTTCAACCAGCTTTATTCGAACGTCTGGGTGATTTTCCTGGAATTCAGCCAGGTCTTCAGGAAGAAATTGCGTAATCGCGGACGTATTGGCGGCGATCCTTACGGTTCCTTTTTTTCCATGGGAGTAATCGCTGAGCGCCGCGTCCATCCGGCCAACTTCAGCGGTAATCGAACGGGCATATCGTCTAAGTTCATGTCCGGCAGGTGTGAGTTCCACGCCCCGCTGGCGCCTGTAGAACAGGGGCGTTCCAACCAGGTCTTCCAATTCAGAAATGCGCCGGCTCACTGCAGAAGCAGCAATGTTTTGCAGTTCCGCTGCCTTGGCGATGCTGCCGAGACTGGCGACTGCAAGAAACAACGACAAACTGAACAGGTCGTAATGCATGTTCTGGACCCCGAAGCAGCGGGCGTTCGGCTGAAAACAGTTGAACGCATTAGTACTGATCGATCTTCAAGCGTTTGAGCATCTTATGTTCAATCAACTGAACGCACCACGCCAGGGCTGCACGTACGCAGTCCTGGCAAGCTACTCACCAAGGATTACGGTTGATCCGCTGCACCAGTGAACGTCAAAAGGCGTCCCCCCACAACGGCACTTCCACACCCCAGTGCGGCAACTGCCTGCCACGAACAGGTGCCTTCAAGACCGGAAGACTGTCTCCCAGAAGGTTAC
Source organism: Roseibium sediminicola (assembly GCF_023156505.1). Taxonomy (GTDB): domain Bacteria; phylum Pseudomonadota; class Alphaproteobacteria; order Rhizobiales; family Stappiaceae; genus Roseibium; species Roseibium sediminicola. Next base: position 1,349 of record NZ_JALNMJ010000052.1, read on the forward strand.
CGCAAACCAAACGGTCCAGGTCCAGACCGAAAAAGGCACTGCTGGAGACGTTTCGCAGGGATGTTGTGGGAGCATTGTCGAAATGGGCCCGTCCCATTTTTCCGGCGTCGAGCGCCGCTTCAACCATCCCGACCCAATCGTTTTGGCGCTCTGTCAGGATCGTTTCGAAATCCCCGTCCGGGAAAATGCGAAACAGTTCATTGGAAACGATGCAGGCCGCAATCAGCCCCCCTTCACTGTCAAGCGTTATCCCATCGACGAAGGCACCTTTCGGCAAGTGCACGAAATCCTGTTTGTGGCCGTCGACGCCGTTCTCAGACAAAGGAACCCTGCTGATCTTTTGACCGAATGTTTCCGCGACGTAGAGCCAGCCGGCCTCGAAATCGAGGCAGATCTCGTTTGTGTAATGAAGACCTTCAAGAACCACACGCATCTGACCGTTTTCGATGACGCCAACATAGCCATTCTGCACATCGCGGCGATAGGCGAGCGATCGAGGAGAGAATGTCGACGAGACCGTGAACCAGATCCTTCCCGTGGGATCAAGACACACGAAATTGACAGGCGGAGACTGTTCACCGGAACCGCAGGGGTGGAAGAGCCGCACACCTTCTGCGTCAAGTTCCAGAAGTCCACCGGCATCGGATATGTTGGCGATCAGGAACGTGCCGTTCTGCCGCAAGGCAATGCCGTTGGGAACAATCGGGACACCGCCAAGCTCCGTTTCCTTGGCAAGATGGTATTGGCTTCCGTCTGCGCAAATTCGAACAATTCCGCGGCTCTTGTGCGATGTGAAGATGTCTCCGGAGGATATCGCCAGCACGGATTCAGGACGCGACATTCCATGACCAAGAAACTGGAGTTCACCCAGTGATTTGCCTTTTGCTGCCAGCATCATCCATGCTCCTTTTCAAAGGCTCTTTCCACGTTGCCTGTTTCCGGAGAGTTCGCACTGGCGGCACCCAGGCGTTCAATTTCCTTCCGAAGCAGGTAGGCGTCACCGGTTTTCGGTACTTCCACATCTTCCCAACGGACTGCGGTACCCGCCTTGACCGGCCGGATCAGCTTGATTTCATGCGCGAGCCCGAGCGGCAGCAGACCTTCGCGTACAGACTTCTCGGCAGGCACCAGTAAGCCCGATACTGTAAAGCCACCTTCGCCGTCGAGCTTCTCGCCGGGTAGAAGGTCCCGCTTGGCGAGTGCGGCGACATCTGCCCGAAAATCCTTCGAGACACCCGTCGGCTCCCGCCGCAAGGCCAACGAAGCCACGGAGTAACCCAACTCGAGACCTATCAGGTGCCACCGTTTGTAGTTGCACATGTATCTGCCGGTGGTGTCGGTAACGACCTTGTATTCCTCGAAACAGTTGCGGAGGTATTCCGTATCACCTTCAAAACAGACCCAAACTCCCTTCCGGATGTCATGGGGTATCTGCTTTCCATCCGTGGTGAGGCAGGAGGCCACTTCGACCAATCCCTTCCGTTCGAGCACACCGCCTTCGGATCTGGGCCGCATAAGGTTCGGGACGTCGTCAATGCCTCCCGGAGGGAACAGAAGCCCGTTCTCGGGTGCGTCCAACCCCGTCGAATTGGCGATCGCCGCAGATTCGATCGCCGGTTTGGAACCATCGAGGAAGGCATTGAACATCTTGGCATTGAGGCGGCCTCGTTCGGCCTGTTCACGTGTCAGACCCCAATGATCCCAGACGGTATCCGGAGTTGACTGCCTGTAATGCGGCAGCCATTTGTGCCCTCTGCCTGCGGCGACGACCCCAAATCCGCATGTCCGTGCCCAGTCGACCAACTCGCACGCCAATGCAGGCTGATCCCCATAGGCCATGGAATAGAGAACACCGGCGGCTTCAGCGCGTCTTGCGAGTCCGACGCCACAGAAAGCATCCGCCTCGACCGTGACATTGATCACGTCCTTGCCCGCCTCGAAGGCCTTCAAGCAATGCCGCACAGCGGCATCCGGGTTGCCTGTGCATTCGATAATGATCTCTATCTCAGGATGGGAAACGAGCGCTTCCCAGTCATCGCCAACATGGGTTCTGCCGCTTTTGGCAGCATCGGCAAGACTGGTTTTACAGATCTGTTCGGCGGACCAGCCGACCAGCTCCATATTGGAGAGCGCTGCAGAGGGGCTAAGATCCACAACACCGACGAGATGGATACCCGGAATTCTGATTGCTTGCGCCAGGAACATGGTTCCGAACTTGCCCGCACCGATCATCCCTATTCGAATTGGTCGTGCTTGTTCCTGCCGAGCCTGGAGTTGCTCATACAAGCTCATTCGCCGGCCTCCCGTCCATCGCCGGCAAGGGCATTCCCATTTCTGCCGGTTCCCGTGAGAAAATCGAAGTCGCACCCATGCGGTGCCTGGTTTACGGTGCGATGGAACAATGCCTGGTAGCCTCTGTCTGGTGCACTACCAGGACGCCAGTCCGCCATCCGGTCGCTGATTTCCTCTTCGGAAACAAGAAGCTCGAGCGTCTTCTCTCGAACCGACAAACGGATCCTGTCGCCATTGTGGACGATGGCGAGTGGCCCGCCGATCGCCGCTTCGGGGGAGATATGCAAGGCGATGGTCCCGAAGGCGGTTCCGGACATTCTCGCGTCGGATATCCGCACCATATCCTTGACCCCTCGTTTCGCGAGCTTTCGGGGGATGGGCAGGTAACCGGCCTCTGGCATGCCCGCGCCGACGGGACCGGCGTTCTTGAGCACCAGAATATCGTCTGGTTCGACATCCAGGTCGGGATCGTCGATCCGTTCGGCAAGATCTGCGAGAGATTCGAAGACTACAGCCCGGCCTTCCGTTTCGAAAAGTTCCGGCGTCGCCGCGGCGCGCTTGAAGATGGCACCGTCGGGCGCAAGATTGCCTGAAAGCGCGATCAGGCCTCCAACCGGCGAGACAGGGGTTTTGAAGGAGTAGATATAATTCCTGTCGACCCATTCCAGTGGTTCGTCCAGCCGTTCTTGCAGGGTCTGCCCGAGGACATTAAAGGTATCGAGATGCAGCAGATGACGGAGTTCGCGCAGGACCGCGCCGACGCCGCCAGCTGCATGAAAGTCTTCCATGTAGCCTTCCCCGACTGGCTTGAGGTTGACCAGAACCGGTGTTTCGTCCGAAATCTGATTCAACCGCTCAGGCGAGATAGAGATACCCAGCCTTCCTGCAATGGCAGCAAGGTGAACGACAGCATTTGTCGAACCGCTCACAGCCATCAGTACACGAAGAGCATTCTCAACCGAGTGTTTGGTGATCAAATCGCTCGGCCTTATGGCACAATTGACCAGGCTCATGGCGATCGTGCCTGAACGTTCGGCACACACGAGACGGTCCGCCATGACTGCCGGGATACTTGCGCTTCCCGGCAAAGCGATGCCCAGCACCTCGGCGATGATTGCCATGGTGCTGGCAGTACCCATGACAGCACATGTGCCGGCAGTTGCCGCCAGCCTGCCTTCGACAAGGTCTATTTCATGACGGTCAACCTCACCAGCGCGAAACCGGCCCCAATACCTCCGGCAATCCGTACAGGCTCCGAGGCGTTCGCCCTTGTGACGGCCTGTGGACATCGCACCTGTAACCAGCTGGATGGCTGGAATATTCGCGGACGCAGCCCCCATGAGCTGGGCAGGCACCGTCTTGTCACAGCCCCCAATGAGCACGACGGCATCCATCGGCTGCGCCCGCACCATTTCCTCAGTGTCCATCGCCATGAGGTTTCGAAACATCATGCTGGTGGGATTGAGGAATGGCTCGCACAGCGACGTCGTTGGAAAGGTCAGCGGCAGGCCACCGGCCGCCAACACACCGCGGGAGACGGCTTCGACCAGTTCAGGCACCGTGCGATGACAATTATTGAACCCTGATGGTGTCGATGCGATACCGACGATCGGCTTCCTCAAGGTTTCCGGCGAATATCCCATTGAACGCGCAAAAGAATTCCTCAGAAAGACTGAAAAGTCTTTGTCGCCATAGTTCGTGAGACCACCCTTCATGCCTTTTTCTTTAGTCATTGTTCCCTCCGTCTTGGCATCGGAAACGGCAACCGAGCAGCTCTTCGAACACAAGGATCATGGCACCTTTGTCTTTCTCGCCATGGCCTTCATGCAATGCTCTCTGGTAAGTCGCGGTCGCGGCTGCCAGCAATGGCGTCGGCAGAACCTGATGGGCAGAAAGCTCGGCCCCGCTGATCAGATCCTTGTAGGCTTCTTGCATTGGATATCCCTTGCTGAAGTCATTCCTCAGAATATTCGGGATAAAGAATTCGGACGCATAACTGCGGCCGGTGCCGGAATTGATGACTTCGCCGATTTTTTTGCTGTTTAGTCCGAGTTTTGCCGAAATCGGCAAGATCTCCGCAAGCGCGGCCATGTTGATGTCGAAGAGGAGCTGGTTGATAAGCTTCGTCAACTGGCCGCTGCCGGTGGGGCCCATGTGCAGGATCTTCGAGGCCATCGAGATCAACGTAGATTCGAGTTCTGCGATGTCTGCCGCATCGCCACCACACATGGCAGTCAGAGTTCCGTTTTCAGCCCTCGACTGCATTCCGGAAACAGGAGCATCGACAAACCTCAATCCAAGTTTGGAAAGCTTTGACGAGACTTCAAGAGTGGCGTTGTATTCGACAGTGCTCGTGTCAACGATCAGCGCACCCTCTTTCAGGCAAGTAGCGAGCCCTTCCTCTGCGAATAGCACCTTTCTTAGGATCTCTGCCGAGGGCAGGCTGAGAAAGACGCAGTCGCACTCGGCGAGATCCGCAATTCCTGCAGCAAGTTTGAGTTTGTTCGGGGGATCTTCCGGCAAGGTGACGTGCCGTTTGTCGAAAGCGATAACGTCGAACTTCCTGGCGAGGTTGAGCGCCATCGGCTTCCCCATTTGTCCAAGACCAATGAATCCGAACAGCATTTGGTTTGTCTCCCTGAGAGTATTGTTTTGTGATTGTCAGTCGCCCACGACTTCCAGCCGCTTGCTGTCCCGCCGCCAGAGAACGACAGAGAGCACGAGAAAGACGGCGGAGAGGACGTAGAGACCGATCGAGATCGGGCTTTGGAGCAGGATCAGGTAGTCACCACCTGAAATCGAAAGCGCACGGCGCAAGTTGTTCTCCATGTCGGAGGCAAGCAGAAGGCCAAGCACAACTGGCACCAGGGAAATTTCACATTTGCGCAAAATGAATCCCAGGAGTCCGAACACAATCATGGTGACCATCTGGAAGGGGCTGTGACTGATGGAATAGACGCCCACGAAACTGACGCTCGCGACCATGGGCAACAGGATCCAGACCGGAACGGTCAGGACACGCGTGAAAATGGTCACCAGGGGGACGTTCATCACCAGCAGGACAAAATTCGCTAGATACAGGGAGGCAATCAGCCCCCAGACAAGGTTGGGGTTGTTGTTGAACAGAAGCGGTCCAGGCTGAACGTTGAGTGAAATCAGCATCGCGAGCAGGACCGCCGTCGTTCCACTACCTGGCACACCCAACGCAAGCATCGGTATCAGAGCGCCGCCACTTGCCGCGTTGTTTCCCGCTTCAGGCGCTGCAACGCCGCGCTCGTCGCCCTTTCCGAAGGTTCCGTCACGATTGCTGATTTGCCGTTCGAACGAATAGGCGATCACGGCTCCCAGCGATGCGCCGGCTCCCGGCAAAATGCCCGCCAAGAAACCAAGGATCGATCCGCGCGTTGTCGCGCCGGCAGTCTTCCGCAACGTTGCCAGGCTCGGCAATTTCGACCTGGTGTCACCGGTCATGGATTGAGAGTGGCTCTTGATACCGATTTCAAGCAACCAGAACATTTCGGAGACAGCGAACAATCCTATCAGGGCCACGATCGGATCTATGCCATCATAGAGTTCGTACCAACCGTTGGTGAACCGAGGCACGCCGGTTGCCGGGTCAATGCCGACGCACGCGATCATGAGGCCGATGCACGCCGCCAGAAGTGTTTTTCGGGGATCAATGCCACCGAGCCCGCCGATTGTAATGAACGCCAGTACAAACAGGGCAAAATAGTCTTCAGGGGCGAAGTAGATGGCGGCCTGCGCCAGAATTGGCGCGAAAAGCGTCAGCCCCAATGTGGCAAGCGTTGCCCCAACGAAGGATGCAATTGCCGAAATGGCGAGAGCTTCGCCCGCACGGCCTTGCAAGGTCATAGGATAGCCGTCAAGGGTCGTCATGATGGCCGGCTCATCACCCGGAATGTTCAGCAGGATAGATGAAATTCTGCCGCCATACATGCAGCCGTAATATACGGCGCACAAAAGGATCATTGATTCCGTTGCCCCGAGATGCAGCGAAAAAGCGAGCGGAATCAGAATTGCAACACCGTTCACGGGGCCGAGACCTGGCAGGGAACCGACAAGCGTGCCGATAAAACAACCAAGCAAAAGCAGCGCAAAGTTCATCGGGTCAAGCGCGACGGACAAACCTTGCAGAAGAAGAGAAATCGTATCCATCTTCTATCCGATCCATTCACCAAATGCGGGTAGGGGCAGACCGAGAACCAAATCAAAGAGTATGAACAGTCCCGGAGAAGCGACCACGGCTGCCGCGGACGCCTGCTTTTGGTTCGCGCCAAACAGACAGGCCATACCGGCGAACATCAAGAAGGTCGCGAGCAGGAAGCCGATCGGCTCCAAGAGAAAAGCATAGGCGAAAAGGCAGCCGATCCCGATGAGCAAGCGCAATGCTGACTTGCGTCCTTGCCAGGGGTGTTCAATCCTGGGGTTGACAATCAGAGCCCCACTCAGGGCAAGCGCGGGAATTGAAACCAGCATTGGAAACAGAGAGGGGCCGACCGGGTCACCTGCACCGATCCGATAACTCGAGCCGACACAGAGAAAGGCGACCGCGATCAAGAAGATCGCGGTGCCAAGGACTCTTGTGGTCATTTGAATTCAAGACTGTTGACGATCTCGGAAACGTCCTTCAGCTGCTTCTCGAGATAGTTTTCGAATTCTTCGCCAGCCCGCCAGATCGGGACGAGACCGTTGTTTTTTGCTGCCTCTTTCCAGCCTTCGCTGTCGTAGACGGTCTTTAGCCGGTCAATCCAGGTATTGTAGGCATCGTCAGAGACGCCTCCTCCCACATAGATACCCCTCCAGTTGTACCCCGTCACGTCGTATCCCAATGACTTTGCCGTCGGAATATCGGGAAACGCGGGAACCGGTTCGTCGGAGAGCACTGCAAGGGCGCGGATGTCTCCAGACTCCAGGAAACCGGCGGCTTCGCTCAGATCCGTCGTCACAACATCGATACGGCCGCCGATCATCTGGGTAATGGCAGGCGTTCCGCCGTCGAACTGAACCCACATGACACGCCAGAGATCTCCAACCCCAGCGGCCTGTGCAGCCAGCAGATAGCGGACGTGGTCCCAGCTTCCGAAGCCGTCACCAGCTCCCACCAGCGATTTGGGATTATCCTTCAGCTTCGCGAACAAGTCGTCCAGCGTCTCGATTGGGCTGTGATTGGCGACGAGGATGACACCAACATCCGCACCGAGCATTCCCACGAAGCGCATCGTGTCAAGATCGCCTGGATACTTCTTCTGAGCGATCTGGTTGATCGCAACAGTCGAAGTCGCCACGATCAGGTCCGGATCGTCGGATCTCTTGTTTTCGACGTAAGCAAATCCGACAGCGCCGGTTCCTCCGGCCATGTTGACGGTCCGGACGGCCCCATCGACCTGATCCAGGTCGGTCAGCAACTTGCCTATGGTACGGCAGGTAAAGTCCCAGCCACCGCCCGGCCCCGAAGGTGCAAGACACTCGGTCGCTGACGAAGTTTGAACACCTCCAAGCAGCAACACTGCAGAAAGAGTCGATAAAGCAAGATTTCTCATATTTCCTCCCGAACACTTCAAGGTGAAATGACCGAGGTATGAGAATATGTACTCCAGATTTTCTGAAGATTTTTTTCATCAACTCTGCCGTCGCGAATCGAGATGGCAGGTTGTCTGGGTATGTCTTGATTAACTCCGACTTTTGCATCCGAGGCAGTCTGATGAATTTCAGATATTTTTAGGATATTTTATCATTAAGAAAAACGAAAATACTGAATGTCGCGCCTTCGATTCGAACTGCGCAGGTTATTGTATTCGCGACACCCATATCAATCGAATGTCAGCTTTGGGAATTGGTATTTCAAGCAATGAACGACCGATTTGGAAACGCGAAGCGGACGTACAATAAGGGAACGAGCAATTCGATCATTCAAAACTCGAAAGGCTAGGCCTTGAGTATAGCTTGCGCATCCTGAATTGGAAGAAAGAGGCGAAGCGGCGTGTTTTCCAACTCTTGGAATCCATAACTCAGGTACAAAGCCAGGCATCGGCTGGTTGCCCGCTCACTTCCACAATCCAAAACATCCATAAGCACGACAGCTGGACCTGTCACGTTTTGATGCCGCTCCGAGTTCTCATTTACGCGGCCTTTGCTTCGAAAGCCAAGGGGCTTTTCCATCCCAGAGCCGAGTGCCTCCGGCGCGGATTGTAGAAGCCATTGATGTATTCGAAGATGGCCATTTCAGCTTCTCGGCGACAGGCCCATGATTTCTGCCACAGCAACTCGGCCTTGATCGTTTTGAAGAAGGTTTCCACGGCGGCATTATCAAAACAGTTCCCAGTTCCGCTCATTGAGACCTGGAAGCCATGCTGGCGCAGAAGCTTCTGATAGTCGTGAGAGCAATATTGGCTGCCGCGATCCGTATGGTGAATGCAGCCTCTGGGCGGACGGCGCAGGGCGAT
>NZ_JALNMJ010000053.1 GCF_023156505.1 Roseibium sediminicola
TGACAAACCCACCGCCGCAAAACGCGGCGGCGGCACCGCTCGGCATGAAACCGGTAACCCGACACAATCAGAAAACTGCCCGACGGAAACCCATCAAGCGACAACACTGTGAGAAATGCGGGTTAGCGCACCAAATCGAAAAACAGCAGGTCGGCGACAACGGACGCTCACGAAACTACGTAGGGCGCAGACGGCGCTTACGATCGAGATGGCGTTTTCGAAACTTAAAAGCTTCCTCAAGAAAACCGCAGCGAGAACAAGGGACGATCTCTGGGAGGCCATCGCCAAAGGGATAGAACTATTCAGTCCTACTGAGTGCCGGAACTACTTTTCTGCTGCCGGCTACGACCCGGAGTGATCGGAAAATGCTCACATCTAGAGCGTGGCCGCTTTCCTTCTCAGGAGGTTGCCGATGGCTCTGCGCAAATGAATGCGGTGCAACGGGCGATGTTATGGGAAGGGGGCTACGTCACCTCGTCTATCACCTACGGTAAAAATTTATCCAGAAATCGACATGCACTTTGTCGTCGTGCTAAAAACATGACGATTATTCTTAAAAACCACAAGTAACTTCGTCGCCAAAACGTATTACCGGCTCTGATTTCATATTTTTTTAACGCAAAATGTAACGCTAGTCCGCAACGCCATTTTTTATCGTGAACCAAGTAAAAATATTGCTCTAATCCGTTAATCTTTTTATGGACTGATGAAGATATTCGATCTTCCCCGACTTGATTGTAGGTAAATGTGTTCGATTTTGATAATATTATTTTGCTTTCCGAATCTATTGATTCATAGTACATATGCCAATCTTGGCACGATAATATATTCTGAAATGTACAACGCAATAGTGCTCGTTTAGAAAAGGTTACACCGCCTAACGGGCCGATACAATTTTCGTATTGCAGGTAGTGTTTAACCTTACTTGGTGCAGTAATCTTACTAAGATAGTTCGGCGTGACAATATTTATAGAGTTCTTCTTAGAACTTATTCTTGATGTTATCAAAAGATCTGGTTCATTTTCCTCCAGGGAAGTAATCGTCTTCTCCAGCCAATCCACTGGAACAGAGTCATCACTATCATGAAAATGAATAAACTGTCCGGAACTGGTCTGATATCCAATTTTTCTCGCATATGGGGCACCCATATTTTCGGTCAACTGAATATAAATGTGGTCAGATTTTTCGGATATTGTTGGACGTAATTTACTCCCATCATCGATTACGATGATTTCAACACGTTTACTACACCTTTTACGTTGACGGTTAAATTCTTCAAATAATTTTTCAACTAACACTGGCCGATTGTACGACGTCAATATTATTGATATATATATATTATTGTCAGAACTGCAATTCATCATCAACTGGCGATCCTACACTATAGATTGCGTTATCCGCCTAACTTTATCAAGAAAGATATTCACACATAATTCTCTAATCTATCTTCGTCACAAATTATCGTATTAAGCTCTTTTGAAGGTGATGATGATCGTTGACCGTTTTCGTTCTGTTGGTATTCAATCTTGCTACTAGTAAGTTCTACTTTTGCGTAGTGCCGAAAAAAACACTTCATAACATGATTGACGCCTTCGTTTGTTACTGTTCTTAGGTCATCATCATAATAACGCCCACGAGAATATTGTCCGGTAATGATTTCATATGAAGGGAAATAGTCAACGTGATCATAGTGGGAAGCAATGGTTTCCGCAGCGACTCTAAGAATAGATTTCGATAACGTGGTTGCGGTTAAGACGTGCTTTTTCTCCATAGTCGCTATCAATGGTACTGGTGAAACTGTCAGTAGTATTTTTCCTAATGGATTATATAATTTACAAATGTCTATAAATTGTCCTAAATCTTGTACTATTTCTTCCACACTTAAATTTCGAAACCGGTACTTTTCCGGATCGTAAGTGCCAACCCCGCAGCCTGGGCAAACGGGGAATACGGCGTGATCTCTTCTAGACTCCCACAACTCTGTTAAGCCCAGAGTGAATACAAAGACATCAAATTCAGAAATTAGCTTCCTAATCGCCGCGAAATGTTGCTCTCGATCTCGTTGAAGTTCTCGCTCGCTAGAAAACCCTTCGGGTTGGATATAAGGACGGAATGGGTCTACTATGCGACCGGTCTTTTCGACCCATGTGTTCTCAATGGGATGAAATTTCCCAAAAGCCCTGAGAGTAGTTTGTATTAATTGACGCGTTGTATAGATATTCCCATATCGCGCAGAAAATGTTCCATAGTTATATCTTTTTTTAGTATCTGTAGAAAGAAGACTGTTTCCCTCTTCAGCGATATAATAATTAAACCCGCTATCTTCCAGATGTTTTGAGATGTGCTGAGCAAAGCAACTGCCGGCAGTTGATATTTTGCTAAATTTATCAATATTAAATTTAACAGATATGATAGGATCTAATTCGGAACTTGGTAATCTAGCTACAGATTTACTCCAATAAGAAGTAGTATCTATGTTCCTATACGGGCAATTGTTTGCCATATAAAGCTCCTAAGCTTTAGATAAACTCAAAATACATTCACTTAGCATATCGATCATCACTTTAGAAAAATGATGATCGACATGCACGGCATCTTTAACGTACTGCGCTTGCGTGAATCCCATTGGATCGCACAGCTCAGGTTTCGCATTCACAAGATACTTAGCATTATATTTGTCACACATTTCGTGAATGATGGCATTTTGGACATGCCATAATTTCAGGCGTGTAAGTGCTGGCATCGAGATTGCGCTCAGTTTGCCACTGCGTTTCGCTAGGTCAAGAATGTGCAGATCGTCTTTAGGTGGCGGAGGGGGGCCTACAACAATTAGTCCAGCGTAGCCAAAGTTGGTGATCATTTTCAGAAACAACGGCACTTCGTTAGCCAGCAACGTTAACTCCTCACGTACCGCTCCAAGCGGCACAATATCCAAATCGGGCTGCTCGGGTAAATCAGCTAAGCCTGATATATCAATATCAAATGCTCGATTACCAACATACATACCGAATTGATTGTAGTAATTTCCTTGTGAAATACTTACCAAGTAAGTTTCTTTATTCGGTTCATATTGATTTAATGCCGAAATAAGTGCTTGGTTTAGGTTTGGTTCTCCATTCATATTAAAATTAACGAGCGGCCCGGGAAATTCCTTTGTTCCGCATAATATTATATTATACTTGATATTGTTCACAGCCTTAGCCGACGCTAAGGCTCTTTTGACAGACCATACATGACTGTGCCCGAATATGATTGCTTCCATTGATATTCGCCTACGTAATTGAAACATTTTCCGTTACGTGATTTATTCAGCATTTGATGGTCAGATTTTTGATGCTATTAATCCGACTTATTTTCGAGATATTGGTATGGCGTTTTCTCATCATGGATTTTAGGTATTGTTCAAAGAACAATCGTAGTGTCTTCGCCTCCTTTGCTCGCCCAATATTTTTCAAGTAAATAAACACCTCTTCTTCCGGAATTACTTCTGTTAGTTCAGGTTCGTTAATACGCCTCAAGAATAGATTTGCATAAGAAACAATTGCGTTCTGTACTTGGTCCCGCCTTTTTAGAGCGGATATCGCATTATCGTGCACAAGATACCGGATCAATGGTTCTTTATCACAAAATACTAAGCCAATGTCACTCAATCTCAGCATCAAATCGTGGTCGTGAGTTACATGATGATATGGGCGATACCCCCCTACTTTTTCATAATCCGCTCTTCTCATAAAAAAAGAAGAATGAGGAATTGATGCATGTACAAGATTAAATGTGTCTAACCGTGGATACTGATATTGCGCGGGTCTAAACGTCCTTATTACTTCATCATAATTTAAGCGGCCGAGTTTATGCTCCCTGAACCATATCGCAGCTGAACCACATAATGAGATATCGCTCTCTTTGTCCATTATCCATAATTGTCTTTCTAGTTTATCTGGACGAAATTGATCGTCTGCATCTAAAACCGCAATGTACTCACTATCACCTGTACTACTAAGGAAATGTCGGGCTTCTGAAAGGTTCAAGTTCTCATCAGAAAATACTTTTAATTTTTCCTGTCTGCCGGCTTTTCTAAAGAGTCTGTCCAAGATATCAATGCTATTATCAGTCGAGCCGTTATCTAAAACTAACATTGTCCAATCATCATAGGTTTGGGACAAAACAGAGTTTGCTGTTCTTTCGATTGTGCTTTCTGCGTTCTTCGTAGGAGTACATATTGTAACCTTCGGCATTTTTGCTATTCTCCACTCAGCCGTCAAACCTAGACAAACGTTCTTTTAATTGAATCGATAGGCCATGATGAGAAAACCGTGCTTGCACATAACGGCTTCTTTGAGTTCGCTCTAATGGATTTATATTCGTCAAATTTCCGTTGCTAATACCTTCATAAAATTGCTCAAACGTAATGATATAGTTTGGCCCTAAGGAGTCCTGAAGACTCTTTGTGAATGGCGTCAAATTAGCAACCACAATTAGTCCTGCGCTCAAAGCCGCCATTATTGATCCAGAGTGCAGATAATCAATTGAGTTAAAAATGAAGAAATCAGATGCAGCTAGGATAGAATTAAGTTCTTGATCGTCAACACGTTGCCCTTTTATAAGCACATTGGGTCTATCTTGCGCGACGCGCTTCAACTTTTTAAGATATGATGTGGAAACGGGCCTGCCCGCTATCTGAAGATAGATTCTCCGATTTGTAAGAGCTGTCAAATGCGAAAATTGCTCTACAAATTGCTCTACAAATTGCTCCAGACCTTTGTATGGCTTCAGATGGCCAGTTATACAGCACACGATATCCGTGTCGGAAATTCCATAGAAAAACCTCCTTTTTCGAGCAATGTCTTCTGAATAGGTGAATTCAAGATAAGCTGGATGTTCGACCCAGTCGAAGATTACTTCTGAATTTGCAACCGCTCCTAGTTCGTTCTTAACGACAAGACAAGTATCTTTAGATAGAGACAAGCACAAGGAGCAATTACTAAGTATAATCTTGAGAAGAACTTTCCATCTTACGCCTTCTAACCAGTTCATACCATGTGGTTTAAGGTTATTAACGACCCAGACCAATTTTCCATTTCGGCGCACAAAACTCTTTAACTTTGAATAAAAGATAATTAAATCAATGAAAGATTGAAAAGGAGAGATAAGTCTATTTTTTCGCGCCCAAAACAACCGTTCCGGCCAATGCATTACAAATATATGACTTTTGGTTGGAATTCCTTTTAGAGGATTCGAAGGTACTGGATCAACGTCAAAACCGGCCTCTACTAGAGCTCCGTAGAAGGTGCGAATAAATGAATTATCTTTAAATTCGCGTCCAGGCCAAGGAGTAATTCTTTTACGTTTCACAAACTTCTCCATGAGTATTGTCGCTTAATGCCTCATATATCAAAATACGTTTATAAACTAGGCTACGCAGAAATCATATTGCATTTCTGAACTTGATCCGCCCAACCTGAGTGTGTCCAGTTTTGATGTTCTCCTGGGTGTTTGATCCCAGATTTTGATGGTGCACTCTTTTCGTCTGAATGGCAGGTGACGTGTAAGCGTCCGGTGAAGCTTGCTGTTACCCATAAGTTCATTGTTCACGATAAGGCTGTTGCACGATGCGGGCCCCTTCGACCAGATCGGCGTGAATAGCCCCGCGTTTTCTAGACGCCTTCAGAGTTCATTTTCTGCTGCCGTTCGAATTCGACGGGTGACAGCATTCCGTTTCTGACGTGTTTGCGCTTTGGGTTGTAGAACATCTTGATGTAGTCGAACACATCCCGCCTCGCGTCTTCGCGGGTTTTGTAGGTTCGTCGCCGTACCCTTTCCCGCTTGAGCAGGTTGAAGAAGCTTTCGGCGACAGCGTTGTCGTGACAGTTCCCGCGCCGACTCATGGAATGTTCGAGGCTGTGAGCTTTGAGGAACGAAGCCCAGTCCATGCTTGTGAACTGTGAACCCTGGTCCGAGTGGATTAGAACCTTGTGTTTCGGTTTCCGCCGCCATACCGCCATGAGCAGTGCCTGCAACACGACATCCGTGGTCTGACGGTTTTGCATCGACCATCCCACGACACGGCGGGAAAAGAGATCGATCACGACGGCAAGATAGGCAAAGCCCTCCAGAGTTCTGATGTAGGTGATATCTGTCACCCAGACCCTGTCGGGTTCCTCCACATCGAACTGCCGGTCGAGGCGGTTGTCGACGACCATGGAAGGTCTTCCGCCATAGCTGCCCGGCCGCCGCCTGTATCCGATCTGGGCCTGGATCCCAGCCAGCCTGGCAAGACGCGCGACGCGGTTCAGGCAGCACCTCTCTCCCTGATCGAGCAGATCGTCATGAAGCTTGCGATATCCATAGACCTTGCCGCTCTCCTTCCACGCCTTGCCAAGCAGGTCGGTCTGGCGGATGTCTTCCCGGGCCCGTTTGCTCAGCGGGGTCTTCAGCCAGGCATAAAAGCCGCTTGGATGGATGCGCAGGCAGCGGCACATCGCCCGCACCGAAAACACGGAGCGATGCTCGGCGACGAACGCGTACCTCACTTTGCATCCTTGGCGAAGTACGCGGTTGCCTTTTTTAGGATATCGCGCTCCTCGGTAACACGAGCCAGTTCCTGCTTCAGTCGGCGGATCTCCACAGCCTGATCAACTTCGCCCGGATCGGCCGGCTTTGCGAACTTCTTCTTCCAGGCATAGAGCGAATGCGCGCTCACACCCAGACGCTTCGAAACCTCCGAAACCGGATAGCCCCGTTCGGTGATCTGCGCCACCGCGTTCCGCTTGAAATCGTCACTGAAATTGCTTGTGCCCATCATGGCCTCCTTGCCTGAAAATTAGGGAAGAAGGCGTCTACAAATCTAGGGGCTATTCAGCCAGACGGGAGAAGCCTCGCCATATGACGGTTGTTCCTGGTGGCGGATCGGAGGCGCGATCAAGATAACCTCCGAGCCGAGCGACTGCCCTGAGGTAAAAATCTAGGTCTCGCTGGGGCTTGGATTTGTTTTCTGGAGTTGAGCGCTCAAGCAGACGGCACTCGATGTCCGTGAATACGGTAGCAGGACATGCATCTGGGGCATCGCGCCCGAGCATCGTGAGCCATGAGACGCGCCAAGCCACAACGCAGCACAGGGCTATGCAGTTTGCCAATCGGTCAGCCGTGGTGAGGCGCAACTCCTCGATACGGCATCCGGTCTTCAGGGTTCTGAAGAAGGTTTCGATCTTCCAGCGCAGGGCATACCATTCGAGCTTGCTGACAGCATCGGCATGAGTCTCGACAGGCAGGTTCGTGATCAACTTCCACGAGATGGGTGCCCGGTCTTCCGGCGGGTTGAGTTCCTCGGCATAGATGATCTGAAGCTGCTGATGCCTGTATCGCTTTTGCTTTCCTATTGGCGGGCGAACGGTCATCGTGGCGTGCCGGACAACGAGCACGGCCCGCTGCGTCTTGCCCTTAGCATCGCGGAACCGGACTTCGTGCCTGCCGCTGGATTGGGTTGCTTCCATTACACGGGCGATGGTCGTGTCGCCATCTTCGGCCAGGCGGTCGACACAGCTCCTGACCAAAAAACTCGTTCCGAGTTCCTCCGCCAGACAATAGAGCTCGTAAAAGTCGCTTTCCCTATCTTCGACATGTATGCAGCGCTCAGGTGAGCCGGTCAGGTCGCAAGATCGTCGCAGATTGTCGAGCCAGCGCATGCTTTCCTTCTGTTCGATCGGTACCCGCGTCGGATTAACTTTGCGCTTGAGCGCTGCGGTCCCCTTGAACTTGGCGCGCGACCAGAACTTGGCCGCCGTGAGACCGAGAGGAAGCCCTTCCGGCGTGATAGCCAGACTAGGTCCTGTTGACAAAGTCTTGCAGCCATATGCGAGCCGCGGCGAGATTGAGGAACGCGGCGAAGGATGCCTTGGTCTTGTCGTATCGGGTGGCGATCCTGCGGAACTGTTTGACCTTGT
>NZ_JALNMJ010000054.1 GCF_023156505.1 Roseibium sediminicola
GCCTTCATATCGTCTGGCCAACGGCGCGGCCTACCTGCATCACGCCCATCCGTGAGAACCTCAATCGTAGTCTCCATGGAGAAACTCCCTCTCGATCCAACATGATCAGCCGATCACAGATCGAGGGAGGCGAAACAACGTGGGGGCAGAACAGCGGTTACCTTCGATTTCCTCCAGTGCCAGTTCCAACTGCGCGATGTCGCGCTCGATCCTCTCCGAAGACTTGCCAAAGCGTGCGCGGCGTAAAACCGCCAGTTGCTCCTTCAGTTTGTCGATCAGGCTGTCGCGCGCTTGAAGTTACCCCGCGGGCCAGATACACCCGCACGTTCGATCCAGGCGCGATCATGCCTCTTCCACCGAGCGGATCAGTCCTTGCAGCATCAAAGGGTCCAGCCCGGCATCCACCTTCAGTACACGGCCACCTTTGCAGCGGATCTCGATCCGCCCCATTCGTGCAGCCTTCTTCAGAGCAGGCTTCCGGACAGACTCTTCTTCCAGTGCTTGACCATGTCTCTCGGCCTCGCTTGCTACCAGCGTTACCGGCAGAAAACACGGTTCCTGCAAATGCTCCCTCTGGTCTTGAGCAAATTTGCGGCGCCAGGCGTAGATCTGTTGCGGCAGAACATCATGCCGCCGAGCAACATCAGCAATCGTTAGGCCGCTGGTCGCAACCTCTTCAAGAATGGTCAGCTTCTGATCATCCGACCAAATGCGCCGCCGCTCCCGGCCCGTCAAAATCTCAACCCGACCCATCGATCACCTTCACTACGGAATTAATGACGTATCTAATTCCGTAACTTCAACCGAAGACCCAAAATCGAAAAGGGAGTGTCACCGGACGCTTACGATGAAGGCGTTGTCGGTGGTGACGTTGCCCCCATCTTTTATCCAGCGTGACGTAGACTCCGGGGGCTGTATTGGCCCTGTTTAGCCCGGTGGAAGACGGGAGCTGGCGTGGAGCCGGCCATTGAGCGCAGCGCCAGGTCGCATGTTGGGGTAAAGGTGGTTGCGTATTCGGTTGGGGTGAGCCAGCCCAGCTGCGAGTGTGGGCGATTTCCATTGTAGTCGGTCTGCCATTCTCCGAGGGCAATTCGGGCGTAGGAGAGGCTTGGGAACAGGGTTTCGTTGAGCATCTCGTCCCGGAGCCTGCCATAAACGATTCAATGAACGCATTCTGTATCGGCTTTCCCGGAGCGATATAATGCCAGTCAATCTCGTGTCGATCTGCGAACCCCAGGATGGCATTCGAGGTGAACTCGGTGCCGTTGTCGCTGACAATCATCTTCGGCTTGCCACGTGCCGCCATGAGCGTTTCCAACTCTCGGACAACCCGCAGCCCTGAGAGGGATGTATCAGCGACGAGCGCCAAGCACTCGCGCGTGCAGTTATCCACGACCGTCAGAACCCTGAACGACGTCCATCGGTCAGTTGGTCGGAGACAAAGTCCCGCGACCAGCGGTCGTTGGGAGCTATAGGGATGACCATCGGCGCCCGTGTCCCCAGGGCCCGTTTCCGGCAACCCCTGCGTCGCACCGAGAGTTTCTCTTCCCGATACATCCGGAACAGGCGCCTGTGGTTGGCCACATAGCCTTCCCGGCGTAGCAACACATGCAGTCGCCGATATCCAAAGTGCCGGCGCTCATGGGCAATCGCCTTCATCCGGTCACGCCCGCCGCTCGCTCATCTCGAAGGTCTCCCTGAGATAAACGACCGCCTTTCGCTTGGCGGCGGGCGCTACCATTTTTTTCCTAGAAGGTCCTTAAGTGCGGAGTTGTCCAGCATGGCATCGGCCAAGAGCTTCTTGAGCTTGGAGTTCTCATCCTCGAGCGATTTCAGCCGTTTAGCTTCGCTCACATCCATGCCGCCATACTTGGCTTTCCATTTATAGATGCTGGCATTACTCACGCCGTGCTTCCGGCACAAATCGGCGACCGAAACGCCGGACTCATGCTCTTTGACGATGCCGATAATCTGTTCTTCGCTGAACCTGTTGCGCTTCATCTCTGATCCCTTTCGATGGGCCAGAGTCTATTTCAAACTGGATTACCTCCAAGGGGCAACGTCAGGCTGTCTAATGGTTGCGAACGGGGAACAATTACTTAATCCCTCAATGTAGCACCAATTTTCCGAACCTGTGCTGCAAATCTCTGTCGAGGCAAAGTCGTGCTACCAAACACGTCGAGTGGTGACGCATCACTTCCAAAGTTGATTTCTAGAGAGCAAACGTCAGATTCACTTTCATGACGTACGAACTCTTCTAAGTTTATTCTGATGTACTGCGAGCCATTCTTTTTCACAAACTCAGCGTCAAGGGGATTTCCATCAATTTCGACGGAGATTGTATCGACCTGAACATTGTCAGCTACTTTACTTAAGAACAGCGTTAAATTGTCAAGTGTCGCTAAGAAATTTCGATCAAATCGTAGACTGACAACTTTTTTGGCCCATAGATACTTTGGGATATCCTCGAAGTTAGGGTTTGTCCATCCTCTGTTCTCTTGAACAGTTTCCAGTTTGAATGTAACGGTTCTTTCACTTTCAGGTAACGTCGCCAATACATTCAATGGAGCTGAGTCTGCTTTCTTCTCGCTCAATGTAGCACCAATTTTCCGAACCTGTGCTGCAAATCTCTGTCGAGGCAAAGTCGTGCTACCAAACACGTCGAGTGGTGGCGCATCACTTCCAAAGTTAATTTCTAGAGAGCAAACGTCAGATTCATTTTCATGATGTACGAAATCTTCTAAGTTTATTCTGATGTACTGCGAGCCATTCTTTTTCACAAACTCAGCGTCAAGGGGATTTCCATCAATTTCGACGGAGATTGTATCGACCTGAACATTGTCAGCTACTTTACTTAAGAACAGTGTTAAATTGTCAAGTGTCGCTAAGAAATTTCGATCAAATCGTAGACTGACAACTTTTTTGGCCCATAGATACTTTGGGATACCCTCGAAGTTAGGGTTTGTCCATCCTCTGTTCTCTTGAACAGTTTCCAGTTTGAATGTAACGGTTCTTTCACTTTCAGGTAATGTCGCCAATACATTCAATGGAGCTGGATCTGCCTGCTCTTCTTTTAGGTCCAGCGTACGGTCACCTTCGACAATGAAACCTTGGACGTAAACGCCTATGTCACGTACGTCATTGCCTAGACCATGATCGGCCGGACGCACGGTATTTTCAATCTTGAGTCTAATCGAGACGCTGCTCTCTCCTATGAAATCATCAAGAGAGATCCTGAAGGGGTGAACGCCTTTTTTCCGGGAGACAAAGAACGTGTCCACAGCCTTCCCATTGTGAACGACACGAATACATACAGCCGGTTTTGAAGAAACTGTTAGAGCTCCGAGATTGACATACAAAGAACTGTTAGGTTGCACGCCGCCTTTGATGAAAAAGTCCAAATCGACCCAGTCGGAAATTGACCAAACGACCCCGTCCGTGGGATGCGACCAACCAGCTGTAAACGGAGTATTTTCGATACCAAGATCTGAAACTGAATAGTAACTACCTATCTGAAGTTTGAAAAAATTTAACTTCAGTCGATCGATCATCTCTTCCTTAAAAAGTGGAAATGCCCGTATCAACGGTTCCGGATTCCACTCCAAGGCGTGTACGAAATCGCCGTCCAAAGCGGCTTCGACGGTTGGATATGCCATGGGCACGCTCCGACCCGTCCCCTCATAATAGTCAGTGTACTTAAACTCCGGCTCATATTGGCTGATCATTCGTACAATTGATTTTCTGTAAACATCAGCGAATACTAAACCATGTAGAGAACTACTGATAACGTATTTGGCAGCCGAAATGTATGCAGCAATTGTTATTGGGTTTAAGTTAGGTCGCAGCACCATTATACTTTTGTCGGGTTTAGGCTGTGCCAATTGCGGTAAAAATCGATCATCATTGAGATTCGGAATCACGAGCGTTTCAGGCATTGTCGTTCCCAGTGCCTCTGCAGCACGCTCTAGACGTCCGCGACATGCCCGAATTTCCTTGTCGAACAGCATCGGGAACAAAAGACCTGGATCCCCATAAATTTCAGGACAATCAAATCCATCATTGAGCAGGATAGACCGTGTTAACGGCCCCCGCACGGCGTTGAACATAATGTCTGTGCCTTTAGCAAGTTTCCGGCTGTGTTTCGAATTTACACCAACTCCCCAAACAACATCACCGTCATTCGCCTCGTGAATGACGGAACCAACCGCCAGTAGCTTTGATTTTTTGGTTGCAACTGTCGGTACTATTTCCAAATCAAGGCCGATTTTACGGCACAGCGCCTCAACAACCATAGGGCCAATTTCATCGCCAAAGTTTATGCTGCTCTTAGGCTTCCAAGAATAAACGTAAATAAGCGCCATTTTACAACGCACCCTTAACTTTATTGTTATAGCAATCAATGGAATGTTTATACGCAATTAAGTGCGACAGACCTACAACGTAAGAGTCTTGCTGTGCATAGTTAAAGTCGTTAGTTAGATACTCATGCGTCAATCGATTGGCAATGTCATGCTTAAAATACTCCTCGATGAGTTGCGCAGCATGCTTTGCGTTCCCAACCGAGTAAACGCTGCAACCAGCAATCTTATTCTGAATTTCTTCCATCGAGTGTTGTGCCGGCACAAATACTGGTTTCAGTAGGGAATAGGCTACGAATTGAACACCTGAATTCAACCGGTTTATGCGCGGTATTAAAACGCAGTCGACCTGGCTGAAAAGACTAACTACCTGTTCATCGGGAACTTTATAATGGACACGTCTAGGACCACCGTCCCATTCATCGCGCAGATGCTGCCTAACTCTCCAATGGATAACGTCTGTATTCACCGGTCCCATGAAAATTAACTGAAAACGATCTTCCCCAAGGCACTCGCCCGTTTCCAGGCAAAATTGGAGTTCTGCTTCTGTGCGAATATGTCCGAAAATGAGAATTTTAATTTTCTCAGAAAGTAAAGCAGGGTCTTCATAGTCCACTAGATTTTCTCGAAAATAAGGTTGATAGTCCCCATGTGGAACGATAGATGTTGCGACTTTATCGAGCCCACGGATTGATGAGTGATGTTCCTTATATGCGGCAATGTTAGCATTGCTAAGATGACAAATCAGCGTTGCGTTGTCCGCAACAGCCTGCATCATGCGGACCCGCATGTCCCCATAGGTTGGCATCAGATCAAAATTGTGCGCGGTATACACGATAGGGGAAGTTTGGGCGATCTCCTTCATACGCGCTTCATATTGAACGACCTGCTCCTCTGACGGGACTTTCCAATTGAATAACGATTCTATCCATTCGATATGCAGAATGTCATTCTCAGCAAAAGGGTGCTCCCAAAAATGAGAGACCCCGGTTTTAATATTTTCTGCTCCGTGCACACGGCGAAGGCCGTCCCGCAGGGTCGCAACATAAGCATTTGGTACCGTTGAACCGATCTCTTCGGCTATATATATTTGATGGTCTTTACTAAGATTGTTCGTCCGTGCTTCAATACCAGCCGTGAAAACCAACTCCCGAACATGCTCCCAACATTCATCAAACGAGGCAAAATATTCAGAGGGCGCAGAGCGCGAATAAACTTCCTTGAGCACGTAAAGAGACGTAATAATATCTATGTTATCTTGTGCTTTTGAGGCAGAGTGCGTTTTAAGAATATTATTCCATGCCACTTTTTCTTCCGAATTAAATTCATACTCGCTGCGCAGCGGACCTGTATAATGCCGCAAATAGTCATCAAGGTCCGGATCAAACGTGTTGTTCCATCTTGTCTCAAGCGGTTCTATTCCGAAAACCTCGACAAGTCTAATCAAGTGGCCATTTTCGCCCCAGCCGACGTCATGACGAGGCTCAAGCGGCTTGCCCAGACTTGCGACCCACTGAGCAAAGAATTTCAGAGAATACGGGGTTTGCGCAGCGAAGATAACACCGGCATTCACGCGACCAGAATGCCCCTCAACCACACCTATAGGACAATCTCTCGATACGGCTTCCGTAACAGGGGGGCAAATCTCTTTAAATTCAACGTCCGTATCTACATAGAGGACGTAGTCATTCTTCAACAATGCACCGTAAAAGAGGAGTGTTTTTATCCAAATATTTTCCCTACCGAGAAGCGAGTTTCCATCTTCTGAAACACAACAATAACTGTACCCAAACCTTTCTGAATATTTCTTATGCGTATTAACCGCACTTGCGAAGGCCTTGTCGTATTCATATTGACCAAGGCTGAAGACAAGTGTTTTACTTTTCATATCATACATTCCATTCTGTTAGTATCATACACTATTGATCGACTGCATGAGATTTATTCGGGAACTAATAAACTTTTATACTGGCAATTTAATTATTTTGATAAAAGCTTTGCCTCGAAAAAGACATCGCCAATGGTTTCTTCACTGAAATATTTCATTGGTTGTTTCGTTTATTTTGTTGCATCTGAATTCGGGGAGGGAGGATTCCGGTAGGGGATTTGAGTGTTTCGTCTGAAAAATCTTTTCTCAAGGACTTTAACATGAGACCCTACCCTGAGTGAATAACATATAATAAATAAACGCAACTTTCTTGGTAAGCCCCATCAAAGTGGACCCGCCAGACGAGGCCGATCACTCCGCCTTTCTTAACATAAGGGTGGTGCTCTGATCCCCGAAAACTGGATCGTTCTTGACTGGAGTTTTCCGCGCTAGGTGTGGAATCCAAAGAGGTTGTTCATTCGCATTGAAGATCTGAGACTGGTTGGTAGCCAAACCTAGGTCCTGTTGACAAAGTCTTGCAGCCATATGCGAGCCGCGGCGAGATTGAGGAACGCGGCGAAGGATGCCTTGGTCTTGTCGTATCGGGTGGCGATCCTGCGGAACTGTTTGACCTTGT
>NZ_JALNMJ010000055.1 GCF_023156505.1 Roseibium sediminicola
TGACAAACCCACCGCCGCAAAACGCGGCGGCGGCACCGCTCGGCATGAAACCGGTAACCCGACACAATCAGAAAACTGCCCGACGGAAACCCATCAAGCGACAACACTGTGAGAAATGCGGGCTAGACGGGCAGATAGGTACTGGCGAGCCCTTCTGGTATTGTCACTGGGGAAGCTTCCATGGTATCTGGCCCTCGAAAGTTTTCGATACATCTGGCGAACGTTAATTCACACGCTTTGCCCACCGCATGCAAGCAAAGTGAGGCCTCGTGGGCTCTCTGATGAGAAACTGATCCAGCCATGGCGCAAATGTATTCGGATCCCTTGCATAAGAGCCTAAAGCGGCAGTTCGCTATCGTGTTCGCGTTGGTTGTGCGCGAGATGACAACGCGCTATGGAAATAAGTTTGGCGGCTATATGTGGGCTGTTCTGGATCCCGTGTTGACAATCGCCATTCTGACGACGGTTTTTTCGGCTATCGCGAAGGTGCCGCCATTGGGGCGAAGCTTTACCTTGTTCTTTGCGACGGGGTATGCCGCGTTCTACATCTACCGCTCAACCTCCGAGCAAGTTGCTTCGGCAGTGGACGCCAATAGGGCTTTGTTGAATTACCCAGTGGTGGGGCCATTTGATGCGATCATCGGCCGAGTCGTACTGCAGATTGCAACCCTTTTTGTGGTCAATCTGCTTCTATTTGGTGGCCTTTGGTTTGTAGTGCCGTTTGAGAAGATCGACCTCGGGCCCATCCTATTGGCCTCCTTGATCGCGATCACGCTTGGCGCTGGTGTAGGAGCTTCCAACATCGTCTGGTTTCACCTGAACAGCACCTACCAGCAGATTTGGGGGATCATCAACCGCCCTGCCTTCATCGTCTCGGGTGTTTTCTTTCTGCCCGAAACAATTCCCCACCCGTTTCGGGACATCCTGCTTTGGAACCCACTGGTCCATATCGTCGGCCTGTTTCGAACCGGTTTCTATCCGACCTACCGTGCGTCCTACGTCAACATGCCCTTTATCGTCGGACTTGCCATCTTTTCGATCGTTTTCGGGCTTTTTATCGTCTGGCTATTTGATGCAAAATTGCGGGAGCCAAAAAAATGATCCGTCTGGATCGGCTAACCAAGAGCTTCAGACTCAAGGGCGAAACCCGGTATATTGCGAAAGATGTTTCCTTCACGGTCCCGAGGGGCGATAGCATCGGATTACTTGGCCGAAACGGTGCCGGCAAATCTACCCTTCTGAGGCTGATCGCAGGGACCATAAAACCGACTTCGGGCAGGGTCATCAGAATGGCCAACGTCTCCTTTCCGCTCGGCTTCCAGGGTAGCTTCAACGGTTCCTTGACAGGAGAGCAAAACGTGCGCTTCGTCGCTCGTATATATGGTCACGATACCGAAGAACTGGTGCATTACGTACAGGACTTCGCCGAGCTAGGGAGGTCGTATTACATGCCGGTCAACAGTTATTCATCAGGCATGAAGGCAAGACTAGCTTTCGGCGTCAGTATGGGCATCGATTTCGACTATTACTTAGTTGATGAGATCACGGCGGTCGGCGACTCGAATTTCAAGAAAAAATGCAAGCGCGTCTTTGAGGAAAAGCTGCAGAATTCCGATATCATCATGGTGTCACATTCCAACGCGGCACTGAAAGACTATTGCACCACGGGAATTGTGTTAGAAGAGGGTTCGTTAACGTATTTCGCCAACATTGATGATGCCATCAAGCTGCATAATGAAAACATGGATCGCCGCTAGGTCGGATCGTTCCGTTTCAAGGTTTGAACAAAATGTCTTCTGCCAACAAGCTGCCTGAAACCGAGGTCGAGCCGGATTCCAAGGGAGCCTTCTTCACCCTTCCGGCGAAGAAGGGAGGCTCGGTCCCCAAATCAGGAGAACGAGACGGGAAGCTCGTTAAACGACTTCGCAAGTCCGGCCTCGACCCTCAGAAGCTACTCGATCTCGCGCTTCCAGGTACGACGGCGAAGTCGGTCACGAAGCTGCGTCACCGGCTCATTCTGGTGGGCTTCTTTCTGTTCGTCGCGCTGCCATCGGCGGCTTTTTCTGTTTACATGTTGTTCTGGGCGAGCGACCAGTACCACAGCACCACGGCGTTTGCCGTACGCAGCTCCAACCCGGTGGCCGCAACCGAAATCCTCGGCATGGTGATGGGTGGTGGCGGGTCGGATTCAACTACCTCCAACAGCTACATTGTGACCGATTATATCCAAAGCCAGGCGATTCTGGAGGACCTGCCCGAGGACATTGATCTGGACGCGATCTTCAACCGGGAAAGCTCTGACTTTTTGTTCTCCATGGGGTCCGGGCTGCCAATAGAGGATCGGTTATATTATTGGAACGACATGGTCGACGTAAGCTTTGATGCAACCTCCAGCGTCATTTATGTAGAGGTCCGCTCGTTCCGTCCAGAGGACTCTGTAACAATAGCGGAGGCGGTGCTGGAACGCAGTGAAATCCTCGTCAACAAGTTGTCGGAGTCCAATCGCCGCCAGACTGTGCGCTACGCTGAGGAGGCAGTGGCTCGGGCGGAAGCACGGCTTAAGGCTATTCGCAAGCAGATGCTGGCCTACCGCCAGGAAACCCAGGAAGTTGATCCCGAAGCGAATGCGCAGATCGCGGCGGAGATGATTGCCGGCCTGGACCAGGAGCGCGCCAGCCGCGAAGCGGAAAAGGCGACCCTGATGAGCTATCTCGACGAAGACTCGCCGCGCATTCGCATGCTGGACCAGCAGATCGCATCGCTGGAAGGCGAGATTGCCTCGGTGCGCAAGCGTCTCGGTACGGGCGGATCCGTCACCGGTGAAACCGGAGATCGCCGCGACAACCTGTCCCTGAGACTGGCCGATTATTCGGAACTGGCCGTTGAGGAAGAATTTGCGCAGCAGCTCTATGTCACTTCTCTGGCCAGCCTGGAAAAGGCGCGGCAGGAGGCCGACAACAAGAGCATTTACCTTGCGACTTTTATTAGGCCGACCTTGTCTGAAGACGCGCAATACCCCAGCCGTTTCCTCTATTCGCTGGCCTTCTTCCTTGTGCTGGCCGGGCTCTGGTCCGTGGTTGTCCTGCTCTACTACAACGTTCGGGACAGGACCTGAGCCCTGGTGCTTGGGCGAAACCAAGTTTCCGGCAAGGATTGAATGTGCATGAGGATCGGCATCGCCACTTCAGGTCTATGGCGGCTGCGCGAAGCGGTTGAGCTGATGACCGGTGGCACAGCCTGCAAACTTAGGGCTAATGGATTGGGCGTTGATGCGATCGCTGGCTGGGGACATAAGCCGACGGCGGATCGGGCTCGTGCTCTGGCGCGCGGGCGGGGCATTCCTTATATTGCGTTCGAAGACGGTTTCCTGCGTTCGGTCAACCCGGGAAACATCGAACGGCCCCTTTCCATGGTGATGGATCGGACGGGGATCTATTACGACGCGAGGCAGCCGAGCGATCTGGAAGCCCTGATCCGCAAACGCGTAGCGACTTCGACGGGCGACGCTTCGGTGCGGCAGGCGATGGACCTGCTTAGGTCTTCCCGGCTTTCCAAATACAACAATTCCACCATTGAGGACGTCACGAACCTTGGTCTGAAGGCGACCCGTCCGGAAGACCGGGTTTTGGTGGTAGATCAGACAAGGGGTGACGCGTCCATCGAGGGCGCTCTTGCTGATGCCTCGACTTTTTCGTGCATGCTCGAAGCCGCTGTGACGGAAAACCCCGGCGCAGAAGTCCTGGTGCGCGTCCATCCAGAAACCATGATGGGTCGCAAGGCAGGACATTTGAGCTTGGAAACCATTGCCAGCCTTGCGATTTCAAGTCCGGCGGTTGCCCGGGCTTCTGGCAAAGGCCTCCTCAGGATAACGCCCGAACCGGTTAACCCTTGGGCGCTATTGGAGGCCTGTTCGCAGGTCTATTGCGTATCAAGTCAACTAGGGTTCGAAGGTTTAATGGCTGGCTGTAAGGTTCATTCCTTCGGAAAGTCTTTTTATGCTGGGTGGGGATTGACGACAGATAGATTGCCAAATATTAGACGCCAACATTTCATATCAACAATAGAAGTTCTCTTTGATGCGGTTTATTCTCGCTATACTAAATACCTAAATGAAGAATGCAATCAATGTCAAACGATCGAGATAATAATTGAAAAACTGCGAACACTAAAGAGAACTCGAAAAAATCTTTAGTCTAAATGAGCCAAAGAAGTCAAAGAAGGAAAAGGTATAGGAAAATGTCTCTAATCAAAAAGCCGGAGGGAGAGTATACTCAAAAAGTATTGGAAGAGCCGATCATTCAGGCTGTCGCGCGCTTGAAGTTGCCCGCTCTGTCTGGCCAATTCCTCCGCCTGCCGGGCACACAGCGCACGCAAGGCATCGATGTCGTCGGGAAGGCTGGCAACAGCGGAACTCATGCCAATTTCTTAGCTGATTTGCTTGAGTTCAGCCAACCTTATCCTCATGGAAAAGCTGGTTTTATCCGGCCCGCATCGGTGGGGCCGTCCAGGCCGGACGCCGCCAGTCAATCCCTTCCCACAACATCGCCAGTTGCGCTGCCGTCAGCCGCGCCACGCCATCGGCAACTGACGGCCAGGGAAAGCGGCCACGCTCCGGGACCTTGTAATAAAGGCAGAAGCCCTGCCCATCCCAATAAAGCAGTTTGACCCGGTCGCCACGCCGCCCCCGGAAGGCAAACACCGCGCCCGACGCCGGCTTTTGACGCAGAACCTCCTGCACCAGGGCCGACAGGCCGGAAATCCCCTTGCGTATGTCTGTTACCCCGCAGGCCAGATACACCCGCACGTTCGATCCAGGCGCGATCATGCCTCTTCCACCGAGCGGATCAGTCCTTGCAGCATCAAAGGGTCCAGCCCGGCATCCACCTTCAGTACACGGCCACCTTTGCAGCGGATCTCGATCCGCCCCATTCGTGCAGCCTTCTTCAGAGCAGGCTTCCGGACAGACTCTTCTTCCAGTGCTTGACCATGTCTCTCGGCCTCGCTTGCTACCAGCGTTACCGGCAGAAAACACGGTTCCTACAAATGCTCCCTCTGGTCTTGAGCAAATTTGAGGCGCCAGGCGTAGATCTGTTGCGGCAGAACATCATGCCGCCGAGCAACATCAGCAATCGTTAGGCCGCTGGTCGCAACCTCTTCAAGAATGGCCAGCTTCTGATCATCCGACCAAATGCGCCGCCGCTCCCGGCCCGTCAAAATCTCAACCCGACCCATCGATCACCTTCACTACGGAATTAATGACGTATCTAATTCCGTAACTTCAACCGAAGGTCCTCGAACACGCCTGCCTTGCCAAGACGGTCGAAGCGTTTCCAGACGCTGTTCCAGTTGCCGAACCGCTCGGGCAAGGCGCGCCAGGAGATGTTGTGAAGCGTGAAATAATGCAGCGCCTCCAGAAACAGACGGTCATTCTTTGCCTTTGCGCCTACCCGTGGCAAGCAAGCTCGGAAAACCTCCAGCGCCAGTTCGAAATCCCGTTCTGTCATCTTGGTACACATTGCCGACCTCCAAGTCACGTCGGCAACCTATGAATCACTTTGAAATCAAATCCGGAATCCCAAAACTTATACCTGAGTCAATTCGTCCACACGGCCTAGCCCGCATTTCTCACAGGGTTGTCGCTTGATGGGTTTCCGTCGGGCAGTTTTCTGATTGTGTCGGGTTACCGGTTTCAGGCCGAGCGGTGCCGCCGCCGCGTTTTGCGGCGGTCGGTT
>NZ_JALNMJ010000056.1 GCF_023156505.1 Roseibium sediminicola
ATGCTTCAATCAATTCCCATTCTGCGTCCGTCAAATCGCCACGTGCCAAGACTGCCTCCTAAAAGACAGTCTTGAATCACAGCTCAGCTGATTTGGGAATCCACTTTGTCAACAGGTCCTAGCATGCCTCAACAGGCCGCAAAGAGTGTGTTGGCGGAAACGTCCGTCCTTTTCCTTCCGGCCAGTGGAGGTCTTGGTGAACCCGATTTTTTCGGGAGCCGTCCGTGTGAAGGAAAATTCCGTTGTGTCCTGCAGGATCAGGATCGGCCCTGTGGTCGCCTGAAATCGCAGGCGAGAAGCAGAAAAATTGCCCTCAAGAATTTTATCTTCGCTGACGTTTCCGTTTGCGAAAAACCGGTATGCAGCCTTGGTATTCGACCAGTCCTGAAACGCCGTGGGCAGAGATTTCCCCGGCCGCTCAGCCAGCGCGGTGAGCATCGACCCCAAGCGGCGATTAAGTCGTGCATCGCCGAGATCACACCCGGATGTTTCTGTTTCCACCCAATCATGCTCCATATTCACACCCTGTTGCCTGAAGGTGCCAGAGAATGAATCACGGCGGATTCTTCGAGATAAATAGGGTAAATCAGACCGAACACAACTTATGGGTAACAGCAAGCCGGTGAAGGATCGTTGGCCTATTTTTTCGGCCTTCGCATATTGGTAAGACGGTCCATTTGGATTTTGACGATCTCGGGCTCGATGTCGTTTGGATCGAACGGCTGTCCGTACCAGTCGACGAGGTTTTCGTGTTCTTCTTGGTTCGGATCGGCCACGGCCTCAAGGAACATTTCGAAGCCGGGAGCGCCGCCGATATCCTCGGGAGGTGCGCGCCATTTTCCGTCGATGAGGGCAGGCAAACGGGCGCCGGTTGGCATATCGAACAGTTCAAGAACCTCGACATGGTGCTCCCAGTTGTCACCCATGTCGTAAGTGTAGAGGAATTCAGAGATACCACTGTCGCGCAGTTTAGCTAGGCGCGCTGTGTTGGCGTTGTAGACTTTTTCAAAGCCGAGGCCGTCATCGAGCGGAAGGCCATAGCGCCGGCCGGCGACATCGAATTCCCACAGATGGCAGTTAAACCACAGGAAGGCCGCCTGGATGGCATCGTGCAATCCCTTGAAGGTCATGGACAGCGGAACTTCAATCACACGCCAGGGTGCGGGGTTGAGATCGGGCAGCGTAATGCGCAGGCGGGCTGCATCGGGAACCTTGGTGTTCATTGCACGCATCCTTTGGCAGCGACGTTCCACGGCAGGAGTTCACCGATCCGGTTGATGGGATGATCGGCGATGCGGTTCAGCACATCGCGCAAATAGGCTTCCGGATCGAGCCCGTTAAGCTTGGCGGTCTCGATCAGCGACAGGATGCCGGCGGCCCGTTCGCCGCCTTTGTCCGAACCGGCGAACAGCCAGTTCTTGCGCCCAAGGGCGATCGGACGGATGGAGCGTTCCGCCGCATTGTTGTCGATCTCAATGGTGCCGTCCTCAAGGAAGCGCCCAAGGGCCTGCCAGCGGTTCAGGGCATAGCGGATCGCCTCCGCCGTGCCGGATTTTCCGGACACCTCGGCAAGACGGGCCTTCAACCAATGGCATAAGGCCTCGAACATCGGTTTGCTCTTGGTCTGACGGAGTTTCAGCCGCTCATCAGGCGGCGTACCCCGGATGGCCTTTTCGATATCGTACAGAGCGCCGATGCGTTGCAAGGCTTCCCCGGCAATCGGCGCTGGTCCGTTTCCCGTCAGATCGAAGAACTTGCGCCGGACATGCGCCATGCAGGCTGCTTCCAGGACCTTCGGCGGCTTCGCCTCATAAAGCTCCTTGAACCCGGCATAGCCATCGGCGTGGAGAACGCCCCGGAAGTGTTTGAGATGAGCCGTCGGATGTTCGCCCTTGCGGTCCGGACTGTAGAAGTAACAGACCGCTGGCGGCGTCTTTGAACCATACGGCCGGCCATCGCGGACATAGGTCCACAATCTGCCGGTCTTCGTCTTGCCCTTGCCGGGCGCCAGCACCGGAACCGGTGTGTCGTCCCCGTGCAACCGGTTCCCTGCAAAGACATGAGCGCGCAGGGTCTCGATCAACGGTGCCATCAATACGCTCGCCTTGCCGACCCAATCGGCCATGGTCGAGCGGGCCAGCTCAACGCCTTCGCGGGCGTAAATCTCCGACTGGCGATAGAGCGGCAGGTGATCGCAATATTTGGCAGTCAGCACATGTGCGATCAGGCCCAGGCCGGGCTTGCCGCGCTCGATCGGCAACGACGGCATGGACGCGGTGATCTCCGTGTCGCAACCCTTGCACACAAAGCGCGGCTGGACATGGCGCACAACACGGAAGGACGCGGGGCGTAGTCCAGAACCTCGGTGATGCCCCTTCCGCTTTTGAAAAAGTCACGCCCGCCACAGCATGGGCAGGAACGCTCACCCAGATCGTGGACGATCTCGTGTCGCGGCAGGTGGTCCGGAAGCGGCTGACGTACAGGCTTGGTTTTCGGCGCTTCGACGCGACCGGATGGAACATCAAAAGGCAGTTCCGCCTCAGCCGCTTCGATTGTAAGCGGTGTTTTTCTCACACCTTGGCGGGGTAATTCCATGGCAGGAGTTCATCGATCCGGCCTTGTTTGTGGCCGTTGACAATGGCGGTCAGCGTGGCTGCCAGGTAGGCTTGCGGATCGACAGTGTTTAGCTTGCAGGTCTCGATGAGTGAAGCGATTGCCGCCCAGTTTTCAGCTCCGGCTTCATGACCGGCGAAGAGAGCGTTTTTTCTGTTGAGTGCGATGGGTCTGATGGTGCGTTCGACGGTGTTGTTGTCGATCTCGATCCGCCCGTCGCTTACGAACAGGCACAAGCCCTCCCAGTATCTGGCGATATACTTCAGGGCTTCACCCAGGGGCGATTTGGCGGCGACACGAGCGCGATGATGCGTGAGCCATGTTTCCATATCGGCGATGAGCGGTGATGCACGCTCCCGCCGGCCGGCCAGACGCGCCTCGGGCTCAAGCCCGCGCAGTTCGGCTTCGAGGCGATAGAGGTCGCCAATGCGTTTTACGCCTTCTTCGGCAATCGGCGCGGAGCCAGTCCGGGTGATCTCAACCAGCTTGCGGCGGGCGTGTGCCCAGCAATAGGCCAACCGGATATCCGGTCCGACCCGATCAGGCGCGATGAGCCGATTGTATCCGGCATAGCCGTCGACCTGCAAAACTCCCGAGAAGTCCTGCAATATCTGTTCGGCATGGTGTCCTCCGCGTCCAGGTGCGTAGGTGAATGCGACACCGGGCGGCGCTCCGCCGTTCCACGGACGATCGTCCCGGGCCAAGGCCCAAAAGTATCCGGTCCTGGTTTTGCCGGAACCGGGATCAAGCACCGGAGCCCGGGTTTCGTCCATGAACAGTTTGGTGGACCGTTTCAGGTCTACGATCAACGCATCAAAGACGGGACGCAATTCGAATGCCGCCCGGCCGACCCAGTCGGAAAGTGTCGATCGGTCGAGATCGATGCCCTGGCGGCTCATGATTTGCGCCTGCCTGTATAAAGGCAGGTGGTCGGCGTATTTGGAGACCAGAACGTGAGCGATCGTGGCCTCGGTCGGCAGGCCAGACTGGATCAGCCGCGCTGGTGCTGGAGCCTGAACGATGCCATCGGTGCAGGAGCGGCAGGCGTATTTCGGTCGGCGGGTAACGATGACGCGGAACTGGGCCGGTATCACGTCCAGCCGCTCGGACACATCCTCGCCGATCGGGTGCAGGCAGCCGCCACAGGAACAGGTCAGACTGTCCGGCTCAAGGACCTCTTCAACACGGGGAAGATGCTTGGGCAAAGCCCCGCGATTGGCCGCACGTCGTTTGGAAGCTCGTTTGTCGCCGGGGCTGTCTGTCTCTTCCTCGGCATGAATCGCCGCAATAGCTGTTTCCAGATCCTCAAGCGCCAGGTCGAACTGATCCGGATCGCGCTTTTCGGACTTGCGTCCGAAGGCCGCCTGCTTGAATGCGGCAACGAGCTTTTCCAGCCGCGTGATCCGCTCATCCTTGCGGATGTTGCGCTCCTCGGAGGCAATCAGCATTGCCTTCAGGGCAGCGATATCATCTGGCAAGTCAGCGGTGGTGAGCATGGGTCGGGTCTATCAAATCCGGCCATGATCCGCTTGTGGAAACAAGTGCCCGAGTCATCGTGCCGCAGCTATTCAACGGTCTCTGGAGCCCGGGCGGTGATCGCGCGAACGCGCCGCCAGTCCAGTCCTGCGAACAGAGCTTCAAACTGTGCGTGCGTGAGGGACATCAGGCCGTCCCTGATATCCGGCCAGGTAAAGGCATGGTCCTCAAGGCGCTTGTAGGTCATCACCAGACCGCTGCCATCCCAGTATATGAGCTTCAGCCGATCTGACCGGCGTGACCGGAAAACGAACACCGTCCCCGTGAACGGGTCCTTGCGAAGTTCGTTCTTCACCAGCGCTGCCAGCCCGTCATGCCCCTTCCGGAAGTCGACGGGCTTTGTCGCCACCATGATCCGCACCCGGTTCGACGGAAAGATCATGAGGACAGCTTGCCGAGCGCGTGGGCAACGGCTGCAATCCGCTTCGCGGACACACCTGCCTCCAAACGGATTGTCATGCGGCCGATAAGGATCTCAGGGCGCTCGGTCTCGATGGCGGCTTCACGTTCATCCGGCGCCGCGACAATCATGGCTGCAAATTCCACGTCATCTTCCGGAGCCGGCAAAACCAGCTTGCCGCGCCGTGCCAGGGTTCTCCAGGCTGACAGGTGGTTCGGCTTCAGACCGTAACGGCCGGCAACTTCATTCACCGTCACGCCCGGGCGCAAGCTCTCCGCAACGATCCGTGCCTTCATATCGTCTGGCCAACGGCGCGGCCTACCTGCATCACGCCCATCCGTGAGAACCTCAATCGTAGTCTCCATGGAGAAACTCCCTCTCGATCCAACATGATCAGCCGATCACAGATCGAGGGAGGCGAAACAACGTGGGGGCAGAACAGCGGTTACTGTTAAGTTGCCTCAGGGTGGAATGAGACGTCGAGGCCATAACTAGGTTATTGGTGTCGCCGTTCTATTCCCCTCAGTAGAGCAATTTCGCACAAGATCCCTCAACAAAAGGAAATATGCCAGAAACCACCGAAACCCCACCACCACCAGGAACTCCTGAAGAAAGTACCCAAAAGGACGGAATGTCGATTGCTCTCAATGAGCTCGCAAGCAGGTGCCCAGTCACTGGTCCTATCGAATGCCCTCCACGCCTCCCATTCGGCCAAATCGAACTCTGCCCTGAAGCCTTTCAGGTGCGAGGTGAGGCACTCTCCGAACACCACCTCAGCGAACTGCACCGAGCCTTGAAACGGGTTGATGATCTCGATCCGGTGCTGGTCATGCCTCTTGATGACACTTATGTACTCCTCGATGGTCACCATCGCTTGGATGTGAAACGGCCTGCAATATTGACCCTGTTTTAGGGGTTATCGGCGTCCAAAACTGACCCCTGCCAAATTTGTTTTTATGCGTCCCTGATTTTTCAGGGAGCATTTTAAGGATGTTGGTTGT
>NZ_JALNMJ010000057.1 GCF_023156505.1 Roseibium sediminicola
GCCTTCATATCGTCTGGCCAACGGCGCGGCCTACCTGCATCACGCCCATCCGTGAGAACCTCAATCGTAGTCTCCATGGAGAAACTCCCTCTCGATCCAACATGATCAGCCGATCACAGATCAAGGGAGACAAAACAACGTGGGGTCGGAACAGCGGTTACGGCGAAAGACACTACAATGAGGATCGGCCTCATTCAGCGATCGGATACAACGTCCCGATCGCACTGCATAATCCCGGTGGCATCCCCAGCCCGTCACCGTGAAAGAAGCTGGAAAACTCCAACCTCCGGCGATCCAGACTTTGTGATCAGAGCATCAATCAAAGGACTCCGCGCTGAACTGGAAGAGGATCGGGTCTCAGGTCATCCGGTCTTGCCGACCTGGTCGAAGGAGCCCGCATAGCGCAACAGCCACATCATGAACCGTGAACGTATGGGTAACAGCAAGCCTCACCGGAGGGGGACCCTCCCAAATCAGCATGCCCAGGTCTCTACAAAAAATTGAAATCATCAGCAGTCAGAGAACTTACCAACTTGTCTTCAAATCGGATCGTTTGACCGTCACCAAAATCCAGCACAGTGTCAAAGCCGTCCTGGCTTAATGCCGCCTGAACGTCCGCGAAGCTGGTGAAACCGACCACTCCCAAGAGAACTACCACGTCCGCGGACGTTTCAAAATCCGTTATCCGATCATGACCATCATTGTCCTTGAAAACAAACGTATCATTGCTACCATACCCGGTTAGAGTGTCATTTCCCTGACCGCCTGCGATGACGTTGCCGCTAGCATCGCCTCGCAGTATGTCGTTGTGTGCTGAACCGATGAGCTTTTCGATTGAAACAAGCGTATCCCCGGTCGCATCACCGCCATTCGCATAGTCAGCAGCCAAATTGATTGCGACACCCGCATCAGACGTCGAGTAATCAGCCGTGTCATAGCCTCCACCGCCGGAGAGGTAGTCCGCGCCGGCACCGCCGACAAGGATGTCGTCGCCAGCTTCGCCATACAGCAAATCGCCTGCCCCGCCACCATCGAGAAAGTCATTGCCAGCGCCTCCGAAGAGGCGGTTGCCAACATCCGACCCGACCAACCGGTCATCATGGCTCGAGCCCCGGGCTCGTTCAAAATTCGAGATCGTATCGCCAGTCGCATCACCGCCGTTGGCGTAGTTGACCTTCAGGTTGACGGCAACACCCGCAGTTGAGGCGGAATAGTCCACCGTGTCCAGTCCGCCCTGGCCGTCAAGAATATCTCCACCCTGACCGCCTGCGATGACGTTGCCGCTAG
Organism: Roseibium sediminicola; assembly: GCF_023156505.1. Classification (GTDB taxonomy): domain Bacteria; phylum Pseudomonadota; class Alphaproteobacteria; order Rhizobiales; family Stappiaceae; genus Roseibium; species Roseibium sediminicola. The sequence goes on from NZ_JALNMJ010000057.1 coordinate 1,288, forward strand.
CATCGCCTCGCAGTATGTCGTTGTGTGCTGAACCGATGAGCTTTTCGATTGAAACAAGCGTGTCCCCGGTCGCATCACCGCCATTCGCATAGTCAGCAGCCAAATTGATTGCGACACCCGCATCAGACGACGAGTAATCAGCCGTGTCATAGCCTCCACCGCCGGAGAGGTAGTCCGCGCCGGCACCGCCGACAAGGATGTCGTCGCCAGCGCCTGATGATGACGATGGGGCAATCACACTGCCAGCAATAGAAACTTGTAGCGCGTAAGTGCCCCCGACCGGCACGGCCGATAGGCTCGGATAACTTCCAACCGCAATTACGTAGAGTCCCGCCGTCGCAATAGTCGTGGTAAGGAACGAGTCGTACGAACTAACGCTGCCACCAGCCCCATTGCTTGTAGAGCCATCATCATTGGAAGTAACCAGGTTCCCAGCACCATCATATAGACTAATATAGCTATCAAAAGCTCCTGAACCCTCTGGTGTGTATCCAATGTCAATATCGAATGTGACTGTTGTATTTGGTTCTAGAATCGTGAACGAGTAATAGCGAACGTTTCCGTCGCCTGTTCCCTCAATGGTTACATGTGGAATAGTGGTCGGAGCGATAATATTGGGGTGGTCAGCTTGATTAAATAATCCATCGATCGATGCCGCCGTTGCCACGCTGTAATTTCCCGAACCGGTGGGATCGACGAGCAAACCTGAGCCGGTGTAGACTTCGTCGAGATCGCCGCGCAGTATGTCGTCACCTTCGTTACCTTCGAGCCTGTCATGCCCTGCCCCACCGTAAACGGTGTCATCCCCAGATCCGCCAATGACGTGATCGTTGCCGACATCGCCCGAGAGGCTGTCTGCGCCGCTGCCACCGTCGAGCGTATCATCGCCGCCAAGCCCGCTAAGGACATCATTGCCACCTAGGCCGTAGATAGCGTCCATAAAGCCATCGGTACCGGCGATTGTGTTATCGGCGCTGTCGCCCACCGCTGTCACTTCGCAGTTGATTTCGGCGAGGGCGTAGCGGATCGAGTCTGCGAAATCGCTGCTGTTACTCGTGATGGTGACGACAACGCCTGTGCCCAACTGGTCAACAAGCCCCTGATAGGTCGAAACTTGTCCGGATGTCACCGCAAAGACCGGAATTATGTTATTTGCCTCGAAAGTAGCCGCTAACGCCGTAATGTCTTGATACGGATGGTAGGAAGCATCAGTTGCAATGACAAATAGTCGTGAGGAGCTCGTTTGGTAGGAGAGTCCAGCCCCGATTGCCGCATTGACCATCGCAGTCAATTGCGCTTCTGGGAAATCTCCCCCGCCTGCCGCCTCGAGACCAGCATAGGTTGAAGCAAGTGCAGAGGGAGAGTTCGTGAAATCGGCCTCAACCTGATAGACGTACGGGTCTCCCGTATCCTTGAATGAGGTGACGGCAAAGCGGCTACCCGAATAGTCTTCAAGTAGTCTGCTCGCGATATCGTCTACCGAGCTTTGCATATATGGAAGATCATCGGAAAAGGACCCGGTCAGATCTTGTAGGAAAACCACATCTAAAGGACCAGTCAGAGGATCAAGGGCAACGTGCCGATCCGTAAATTCTGCACATTCAACGTCCGTTAGGGTGTCCGTATCATCCGCACCCGAACCGCCCGTATGTGCTATCGTGACGGTACCATCGCCATTGTGTGTAATCGTGTACTCTGAAAATGCGCCGGAGTAGACTGCGGAGTCCTGGCCCTCGCCACCAAAGAGAGTGTCAGTTCCGCTTCCCCCAATCAGCCGGTCATCGCCGCCGGACCCGTGCAGCAAATCATTGCCACTGTTTCCAGTTAGAGTGTTGCTCTGTTCATTGCCAATCAAAATATCGGATTGGTTTCCGCCAATAGCGTTCTCAATGACGGCGCCATTTCGATGTGTGTCGGAGGCATAAAGGCCATTTGCGATAGAGTAGCCACCGAGCGCCGCGCTGCCGTTATTGTAAAAAACACGCGAGAAAAAACCGCCAGCATGATAGTCAGCATCAGTCAGATCATTCTTAAGCTCCTGTGACAGGCCTGCGTAGATTGACGTAGCCGAAATATCGTCTATCCAATCCAAGATATGGGTTGGATCTGCTGTCGTATCGAGTGTTGCTTCATTCAAATTGATCAACGCCCGATTGGCGCCAGCATAGGAGATATTGTCCTCATCACCCTGCGTATCCCAGATGCTATAGAACGCCCTGCCAATAGAGACGTTTCCGTCATCCCCATAGAGATCCAATGCTGCGGTTTCCGGATCTGTAAGTGTGTAGGTTGTATTGCCAGTGTGATTGGCACTCGATCCATATAGGTGGTGAAGCGCAGCAACGTCGAGAGCCATCGGCGTCGCCGCGGATCCGTATCCAAGAGTACCTAGGTCGGTATCCAAGCCCTGTCGCTCGTAGGACATGACTGTATACCGGCGATTGTCGAGTTCATCGTCGCTTGCATTCAAGTTATCGCTCGTCGTCCAAGACGTCGTTCCATGACCCGTATCGTGAGGATGCGCCAAACCCAAGCCATGTAAAATTTCATGCAGTGACGTAGAGACTCTATTTGATGCGGCACCCGTCAATGCGTTCACAGTCATACTCGAACCGGTGGTCGAAAGAATAATATAGCTTTCGTAATTATTTGAACCACCTGACAGCAGAGAATCGGTTCCTGGGAAAGTGCCCCATCCTCTCGCATTCAGATTATCGAATCCGATTAATTTCATATCTGTGTTACTTCCAGTAAAATCAGTCGTTTCACTGAAACTAAGTCCGGAAATCACCGCCCCGATCATATCGAAAGCGGTTCGAATATCTGTTATCAGAGCAGCATCGTTGCCAGTAGTCCCGAGCGGATTATATGTACCCGTGGCGGTGCCGTTAATCAGCAGGTTAGAGTTCGCTTGGGCGAAGGTACCATGCGCCGCAATGGTCCCAATTGAATATGTAAATGTACCGCCAGACCACTTTGTGGTTCCTGTTAAACCCTTAATCCAGCTATTTCCTGGTGCGGCGTTTGATGTTGTGGAATCGGCGCCGACGGAAAAATTAGAATCTTTGATAAACATATCAAATGTCTCACTACAAACTTGGTTTGATCGATAACTGAAAGCCACCTACTCTGGACGTTTCAATCGCTTGACGAGTTCAAAAATGAATTTTTCCAGTTCCGCTGGCGTGGACCAAACTTCTTTCTTAAGCCTTGCCACCAGATAAGTGTCATTATCATTTAGCTTTGCAGAAATAGTAGCCTCACGAATACTGGTCGTCGGCCTATATATGTCCTCTGGCGGGCGACCAATCGGATACAATGTATTAACGTCGAGCCCACCGTATCCAACAACTAAAACAGGGCCTATGGATGAACCTTCCAGCGGCTTTATCAACCAATAATGTTCGTAATTGTCTGGCAGGCAATCTTGGTTCGGAAAGCATTCAGTTTGTATCTCACCCAATCGCCAAGGATTCCTTGGGCGCCGAAAGCGATCTGTGACGAAAACACTAAGACCTGGAGCGATTGTGTCTAGAATCTTTTCTAATTCTTCTTCGTCATAACCAGAGCGCCAAAATTCGATGATAGACCCAACCTCACCTCCTACGTCTTTCTGCACCACAGAGATTGTTGCAACCCGCGCACCTAGTGTCATTGAGGCGTCGGGAAATGAAACCTGGAACGGATAGTTATTCGCACCTGGCGACGCGAACCGCGCTGAATTTTTGTTTGGATCAGATACTAGTCTGTCGCTGGGAATAGTTGCGTGCAGTGTCTCGCCCTTGTCTTGTTCCCACATTAAACCAAAGCCTGTCGTTGTAGGATTTAGTGTGTAAAAAGTAGCTGCAATAACAAATAGGAGCTTCTTGGATAAATATCTCACGCCCCCTCCAGAGACTTTGTCTTCTTTATTTGTTACCTAATCACATCGCTTTCTGGATTCCTGCACCTTTCTTGATAACAAGTCTAGCGTATCCAGTTACTTTAGGCGCAATCGATCCAAAATGTATATCAATTAAAATCAATTTTTAACTCTTGCTTCTTAACTAGTCAATAGAACTTTTTTTCCAAAACTCGTCAATTGGCTTAACGTTTAAAGATGGAATTTTCTTAGAGCCCGATTTAAAAGTAGTTGAGTGATATCAAAGGGTTGTGATTCAACCGTCTTTGTCTAGAAGATGGAGGATCGAATGCCCTGGGATGATATCACTCGCCGACAGCATAACCGGGAC
>NZ_JALNMJ010000058.1 GCF_023156505.1 Roseibium sediminicola
ACCAAGGGATTTGAGAAACGAATTTGTAGCACACATTGCGAAACGCACTCCCAACATTGAGATGCGTATCAAGTCGCAACCCGGATCAAGACGGGCAACGTGGGGGGCTGCCAACGCTTACATACATCTCAGCCGAAAACTGACCACATTCCGGAACAAGTCGTTCGACAAGAAAAGATTTGGATTGAATGATCGTCATGATCCGTACATGCGCAGGTTTCAATAACGCTTTGCTCGGCTACCCAGCATTCTGCCAGCACGGAATAGCTAATCTGCTGGCCTGCTCTGCCGATGGTCAGCATAACGGATCACGCTCAATTCAAAAACGATCCAGTTTTCTGGTATCGGAGCACCATCAATCAGTTTTGTCCTCATTCAGTGTTTAGCGGAACGAGAAGCTGGGCGGCTGCGCAGCGCGTTTCACAAATACTTAGTTACACGCTGGATACAGGTAGCGGTCCGCTTCGCTCACGTCTGCCGGACAATTTTCAGGCGCAGAGTTCCACCATTGGACAATTTGCGTACCTGCAGCGTTAAAGGAGCACTGAAAGGTCAATCCCGTTCCCTCTACCTCGCCATTAACCGGGATCGTTCCATCGACTCGGGCCGTCTGCACACTGACATCGATCATGCCCGCATCAGCATTCAAATGGGATGCGGCATAACTGCGGCATTTATCGATCATTGCATTCTCATCAGCTGCAAAAGCCGGAGAAGAAGAGAGCGCTGTCAGCACTGCGATAAGCATCATTTTCTTCATTTCCAATTCCTTTGCGTTGGTCCCGAATTTCAGGAAGTTAGCGTTCATCTGACTTTGAATTTTGCCGGGTTGGCTCGTTTTCTGTTGCTCAGATTTATTTCCTGAATGACATGGTAGCCTTAATTGCTGGAGTTGGCCCAACGGTCTTGTCCAGCAGTGGCCAGTCCATCGTAGTCTTCTACGCAGTTGGCGGACCGCCAAATAGATCCCGACAAATCGCTGCCTCAAGATCCACACCTGATAGTTTTTGTGGGAGTGAAATATGCAACCATCAATTAAAGAAACCTCCGGAACTCTGAGTTTGCTTTGCCAAATGCTGGCAATAATTTGAATTGAAGAGATCAATCTTGCACGATTGCTGCGCCGAGCGAGCGGGTTGGCCATATGATGCCGGGCATTGTTTCAGTTTTGCGCCGTCACCTGATCTTTCGCAGGTGCCGGTCCGGCTCTGCAGTAAGAACTGCAGATTTGCGGACTTGTAAGACATTGGAGTTTGCGCAGACTGTTGTGTATTCCAGATGCTGTTATCAGCAGTCATGAAGCTGCAGATTGCCCATTTTTTGCCAACAGCCTCGATGATCTGCTCGCCCCATCTGTTACGTCAAAGTAGGGAGCAGATAGGATTATCTTGAGGAAAGGTTGATGTCAGTTTTCGACACATCGAAGAACGAAGCGAAAAGGTTGAGATTTGCCGTATCACCTTCTGCTGTTCCTTTTCCAGCCTCTAATGCTTGCTTGATCGAGCCCCTGCCAAGGACGAAGTCATAGACGACGTCGCTGGAAAGATTGAGGACGAGATCGGGGTTGTCCGGAATATTTTCGTAGAACGCGGCGATTCCGTTACGAACATGATAGCCGTATGTCTCGTCGCGATCCGTGATGTTGAAGCCTATCCTGAAATCAGCGTCCACTGCCTTTGACGCGTCTATTTTCACGCGCAAGTTTTCCAGGATTGTTCCGATCCCAAACTGCTGGATGATGACTGGATTGGCGAAATCAAATGCGCCTGACTGATCAAGGCTCCCGTCCAGTTCCGCTGCACCGCTTAATGCAAAGTTCCTGTAATAAATGTTTGCCTGGTCGTATCCCCAAGCGCGCATAGCTTCCGACTTCAGCATTCTCGCATCCTTATCGTCGGGATTCGCGCGAACAAGATGGGTTAGGACTTCCATGGCCCATCCATAATCTTCGGCTTCAATCGCCTGACGCGCCAGTTCTAGTACATCGTCTCTACCTCCCATTGCTGAAACATAGAGCTTCGCCTTGCGCTCAAATGACGGCGTGGCGAGTTCTGTTGCATCGCCGGAATACCACCCAAGATAGCCGTTATAGACGTTGCGAACCACATGTGCGACGCTACCGTAGAATTCCTGCAGCCAGGGATCTTTCTGCAGTTTTTCCGGCAATTGAATAAGGTCGACAAGTTCCTCGCGTGTGGCACCCTTGTTCATATGACGAATAGACTGGTCATGAACATACTGGATCGCATCACGATAGTTCTGAATTCTTTCCACTATGAAATCATTGCCGACCCAGGAACGCATATGTGAGTGGCTAAAGCTGTCACTTTGCTTTGCATATTCGAGCAGATTGTCTACGCCCTTGTACCATTTGACCAGGTCGCGGTACCGGGTTCCGCGCAAAGTGTAGAGGTTGGGAAATGTCTCACCTTGCGTCGTTTCTGATCCATGAACATGGCGCAAATCGGGGAAGTATATGTCGATTTCGTCCTCGGCATCGCCGTAGGCCTCGAACAGCACCATCTTGATACCCGAAACTTCCACTTTGAGTTCATCGGTCACGAGATCCGTCGGGGCAAAAAACGAGATCTTGCCGCCTGCGAATGTCGGACCGAGTCCGGCGTGTACAAGTCCTTCGGCGTTCTGACCAAGATATGTCGCACCACCATAAGCAGTCCTCTGGGTCAGGATTTCGCCAACAACGCTAGCATCGTTCGCCAAGAATTCCATGAACTGGTGATGGGCAAAGATGCGCACCTTTCCGTTGTCGACATCTTCCTGAGTGACGCCCATACCTGCAGCGCCAAAGGAATGGTCTGGATGACGATGACTATAAACAACTGCCGTGACAGGCATGTCGATCCCGGTAGACTCTTTGAAGTCTGCCAAGATCCGTTCAGAAGCCTCATCGCTTTCGCCAGGGTCGATCACGATGAGACCGTCGTCACCGACAACGATCAAGGTCGATGTTAGCTGCCAGCCAGACATCAGAAAAGCCTTGTCTTGAACCGGCTCATAGATGGTTTTTGCCATTTGTGCGGCAAAACTCGTCATTCGCGAGTTAATGGTCGGTGCTGGTTCGGTCACTGCCAAATTGTCGAATCTTGCCCGGATGGGTGCCAGCGATTTCAGAACGTTCGGGTTGGCGTAGGGCTCTATATCAAGTGGAATATTTTTCACCGATTGCTCGGGAACCAAAAGTGACCGGTCTACAGATTGCGAGTTTGATGCCGAGATTGAAACGGTCATCACAATGGCGATGGCACTTGGCAACGCAAGCAGACCAAAAAAATTCATTTTTTCCTCCCTTAAGAAAACAGCTAGGCCCTCCAAATGCCCGAAGCCCGCAACGAGCTATAACACGAAATGGGCGTCACCTGCTCCCCTGAAAACTCCGCGGTTTGAGGTTCGTCTGAGCGCCTCCCCAAAATTCGGACAGTGACGTAAGCTACGATCTGCCTGTGAAACGGCCTGCAATATTGACCCTGTTTTAGGGGTTATCGGCGTCCAAAACTGACCCCTGCCAAATTTGTTTTTATGCGTCCCTGATTTTTCAGGGAGCATTTTAAGGATGTTGGTTGT
>NZ_JALNMJ010000059.1 GCF_023156505.1 Roseibium sediminicola
GATTGGCGCATCTGTTGCTCCAGCGGGGCATCGGCGCGGAGGATCTTGTGGCAATTGCCCTGCCGCGCTCGGTGGAGATGGTGGTGGCGCTGCTGGCAGTCCTGAAAACAGGTGGGGCCTATCTGCCGCTCGATCCGGACTATCCGCCGGCACGGATCGCGATGATGCTGGACGATGCCGCGCCGAAACTGGTGCTGACCGCGTCCGGGTTGGTCGAGGGCCTGCAGGGCTTCGACCTGCTTGTCATGGATGCTGCGGAGACTGCGGCGGAGCTGGCAAACGCCTCGACAAGAACACCCGACGACCGTGACCGAAACCAGCCCATCGACCCGCGTCATCCGGCCTATGTCATCTATACCTCCGGGTCCACCGGCAAGCCAAAGGGCGTCGTTGTCACAAGACATGGGCTGAGCAATCTGGCCTTTGCCCAGATCGACCGGTTCGGCATCGATGCAGGGTCCCGGGTGGCCCAGTTCGCCTCCTTCAGTTTCGACGCGGCGTTTTCCGAGATCGCCACGGCTCTTGTTTCCGGCGCCGCCCTGGTGATCTGGCCGCGGCCCGCCTTTACGGATCCGGCCGCGCTGAAAACCTTCCTGGAGACGGAACGGATCTCTCACATCACGCTGTCGCCCAGCCTTCTTGGGGTCATGTCCGTCACGGACCTGCCGCCTGGCTGTGTGCTGGTCACCGCCGGTGAGGCCATCAGCGTGGCGGAGGTCAGGCGCTGGTCTGCACGCAGCCGATTGATCAATGCCTATGGGCCGACGGAAGTGACGGTCTGCGGTTCCATGAGCCTGCCACTCTCAGTCAACCTGCATGGGGACATCGCACCGATCGGACTGCCGATCTGGAACGCGCAGCTTTATGTACTCGACCACGCCCTTCGCCCGGTCGCAAACGGGGTGGCCGGTGAACTCTATATTGGTGGGCTCGGTCTTGCGCGGGGCTATCAGAACCAGCCGGAGCTGACGGCGTCCAGGTTCATTGCCGATCCCTTTGCCGGTGCGGGCAATCGGATGTATCGCACGGGCGATCGCGTCTATCGGGCCGCTGACGGCATGCTCTATTTCCTCGGGCGCGGCGACAGCCAGGTCAAGATCCGGGGACGCCGGATCGAGCCAGGCGAAATCGAACGGGTGCTTCTGGAGGAGGACACCGTCGCCCAATGCCTGGTCAGCGTCTACCGCGACCGGCAGGGGAATTCCCGGCTGGTGGCCTATGTTATCGGGCCGGACGGTGCAGATTCTTGCGTGGAGAGCCTGCAACAGGTCTGCGCGAACCGGCTGCCGGACTACATGGTACCGTCTCAGATCGAGCTGTTGCCGTATCTGCCGCGCCTGCCAAACGGCAAGATCGACAGGAAGGCCCTGCCGGCGCCGAGCAGGCCGCATGTGGGGGCGGCAGCGCGCAGGCTGTCGCCGGTCGAGGAAACCGTTTCGGCCGCGTTTGCCGAAACGCTCGGAACTCCCGATCCTGCCCCGGACCAGAGTTTCTTTGCCCTCGGTGGCGACAGCATTTCGGCCATCCGGCTGGTCAGCCTGTTGCGCCGGCAGGGGCTGCAGGTGTCGCCCAAGGATGTCTTTGACCAGAAAACCGTTGCCGGACTCGCGGCAACAGCTAAGCCTCTGAGGAAGGCAGGACAGCGCGAGGAAACGGTGTCGGATCCCGGGAAGGTGCTGCCGACGCCGATCCTGCGCTGGTTTGCGGAACTGGGCGGACCTCAAGACGGATTTTACCAGTCGACCTGTCTGAAACTTCCCGTTGGTGCCAATGCCGCGTTTCTGCAGTCCGCGCTCAGTGCGATCGTGCGTCAGCACGACATGCTGCGCGCACGGACGGGCGGCGACCTGTCGAGTCTTCGGATCGCACCAGTTGTTGCGCAGGACAACGTCGTCGCCCTGAAACGTGTCGATGCCACATCGCAGGCAAGTGACGAAGATCTGACGTGGGAGCTGGAACAGGAGCACAGGACGGCTGTCAGCTCCTTGTCTCTTGCAGAGGGACGGGTGCTGAGCGCGGTCTGGTTCGACAAGGGCGCCGAGAAGGCCGGCATGCTGCTGCTGGCCGCCCATCATCTCGTCATAGACGGGGTATCCTGGCGGATCCTGGTGGACGATCTTCGGGTGGCCTGGGAGGATTGGAGGGCAGGGCGGCCCGTCTCTCCCGAGCCCGCGACAACGTCCTTCCCGGTCTGGTCCCGGCTGCTGCGGGACGAGGCCGCGTCAGCGGGAAGAGCCGCGGAGCTCTCCTATTGGCAGGGGGTTCTGTCGCCGGATGCCGCTCGCCTGATGCCCACTGGTCTGGATCGACGCCGCGACCTTGTCGGTTCCCAGAAATCGCAACGCGTGACGCTCGGACCCAAGGACACGCATGCCGTCCTGACAGGACTGCCGGCTCTCTATTCCTGTGGCCCGCAGGACATTCTTCTGTCGGGGCTTGTCCTTGCGCTCGGCAGGTTCCTGTCTGGACGATCCGATACCGCGCCAAAGTCGATTGTCTGCGATATCGAAGGGCACGGCCGGGAGCCGATCGGTGAAGCCGATCTCAGCCGGACGGTCGGCTGGTTCACGAGCCTTTTTCCCATTCGGCTCGACACGACGCCTTCAGGGGACGCCGCCAACGCGCCCGGCGAACAGGACCTGCGGCACCTCATTGCTTCGGTGAAGGAGCGTTTGCGCGCCGTGCCCGACCGGGGCATCGGCTATGGCCTGCTGCGCTATCTCAACAGGGACACTGCCGCAGTTCTGGCAAGCGCGCCGCGGGCACAGATCGTCTTCAACTATCTCGGCCGTTTCCAGGCCGGAGCAGGTGGCAACTGGAGTCCCTTGCCGGAGTTTGGCGGATTGCGCGGCGGGTTCGATCCCGAAACCCCATTGGATCATGTGCTTTCGATCGACTGCCAGGCGGTGGAGCATGAGGGTGGCTATCACCTGGAAACCGACTTTGGCTATGCGGCACGCCATCTGACGGAACCCGAGGTCACGGAACTCGCGGGCTGCTGGCAGGAGGCTCTCGGCCGCCTGGCCAGGCATGCGGACTGGGAAGGTGCCGGTGGCTACACACCATCGGATTTCCCGATGGCGCAGATGAGCCAGCCAGACGTGGACGGCCTTGCGAAGCGCTACGGCGCCCGGCTTGAGACTGTCTGGCCTCTGACCGGCCTGCAGTCGGGTCTTCTGTTCCATGGCCTGATGGACGCGGAGACGGGCGAGGATGCCTATCTGGTGCAGACGGTCGTCGATCTGGACGGCGAGGTTGACGCGGACCGGTTGAAGGGGAGCCTCAAAGCGCTTGTCGCCCGGCACGCGCCGCTGCGGGCGGTCTTCTGCCACGAGGGCGTGAGCGATCCGGTGCAGGTGATCCTGAAGGATGCCGTGCTGCCGT
>NZ_JALNMJ010000006.1 GCF_023156505.1 Roseibium sediminicola
GGGAGCCTTGCTTCGAACGGACTGCCACGTACCGCGGATCGTACGGTCTCCGGCCCACTTGGGAGGGCAGCAACCGGCCCTCCCAAAACCAATCTACAAAAATTCAAACAGATAAGGATCTGTCGCTCGGTTCTCACACCCGTGGCCGATCCTTCGAGACGGGCCTTCGGCCCTCCTCAGGATGACGTTTTTTGTGAGGAACACCCTTGCCATTGATTTGACTTAAGGGAACGCCACTCAGCCTTTCGCTCATTTGCATTGCGCTGCACAATAGTTATAATTGCTTCTTCCCAAGAACATTTTCCGGCTGTGGAATTTCAGTATCTGTCTGTGTTCAGAATATTTCAGGAGGACAATTTATGACCGAAGCCAAGTCTCTGGAAACGGCTGAGGAAATTTCTGATATTGCATTTGGTTTTATGGGGTCGAAGGCGCTTTTTTCTGCGCTTCATGTCGATCTATTTTCAGTATTGTCTGAGAAGACTTTGTCCCCCGCAGAAGTTTCCGAGAAAAGCGATCTGGATCTCGACCGGGCGACAACGCTGCTGACGGCGTTGACCAGCCTCGGACTGGTGCGAAAGGAAGGCGAGGGTTTCACGAATTCGGCGGCGGCCGAAGCCTTTCTGGTCAAGGGCCGGAAATATGATTTCGGCGACTATCTGCGTTTCCAGATCGACAAGCAGATGTATCCGTTCCTGACCCAGCTGAACGAGGCACTGACAGACACGCTCGACGAGGACCAGGTGGCCTCCTACGAGGACTGGTTCAGCGACCCGAAGGAAGCGCGGCTTTATTCGCGTTCCCAGCATGCCGGCTCACTCGGGCCGGGCAGGGGACTGGCCAAGCTGGTCGACCTTTCGGCGGCCCAAACATTGCTCGATGTCGGCGGCGGCACGGGCGCCTTCTCAATTTCTCTGTGCAAGGCCTATCCGGGCCTGCGCTCGACGATCCTGGATTTTCCGAATGTCGCCCGGGTGGGTGAGGAGTTCATCGCCGAGGAAGAGCTGGAAAGCCGGATCTCCTATCGGCCGGGCAACGCCCTGAAGGATCCCTGGCCGGAAAGTGTCGACGCGGTGTTGATGTCCTATCTCTTTTCCGGGGTGCCGGGAACGTCCCTTCCGGGGCTCGTGCGCAAGGCCTACGAGGTGCTGACGCCCGGCGGCGATTTCATGGTGCACGACTTCATGGTGGACGAAAACCGGGAAGGACCGAAGCTGGCCGCTCTTTGGCAGTTGCAGCATACCGCTTTCAATCCGGAAGCCCGTTCGATCACCAGCTCTTACGTGTCCGGACTGATGGAAGCCGCCGGGTTCACGAAGATCGCGGTCGAGCCCATGATCCCGGGCATGACCATGCTGGTCCACGGTCACAAGCCCGAATAGGTATCAGGACGGCTTTCGCTCCACGAACACCGTGCCCTTGAAGGAGAACACCAGTTTGCCGTCCTGGTTGACGGCGAGCATGTCGGAATGGACGAGACCCCAGTCCGGACGGCTGCGGCTTTCGGTCTTGCCGGTGATCACGCGCCGATAGGTGAGGGTGTCGCCGACATAGACCGGCTTGATCCATTTCAGGTCTTCAAAACCCGGTGAGGGCCCGATCCGGGCCGGTGTCCGTCCCTCTGCCAGAGCCGTCTTTTCAAGCGCCTGGTGGGCGCTCACCCAAAGCTTCATGAAGACCGACGCGGTGTGCCAGCCGGATGCGCAGAGGCGGCCGAAATGGGTCCCGGCCGCGGCCTCTTCGCTCAGATGAAACGGCTGCGGGTCGAATTGTTCGGCAAAGCGGATGATGTCTTCCCGGGCAAAGGTGTGCTCTCCGAGTTCGAGCGTGTCGCCGACAGCAAGGTCTTCGAAAAACGCGCTCATGATCCCGGCTCCCGTTTGGCGAACAGGATCGGGTTCTCCCAGAGCAGCACCTCGGTTCCCTGCTGGTTGGCCGCGGTTACGCGCACCGTGACAATGCCGAGATCGGGTTTGGAGCGCAGTTCCTTTGTCTCCAGGATCTCGGCCCTGGCTGTCAGCGTGTCGCCTGGAAAGACCGGGCGCTTCCACTGCAGCTTGCTGATGCCCGGCGAGCCGCGGCCCGAGGTCTTGTTGAGGAGATTGGTCGCCAGCAGGCGCATCACCAGCGATCCCGTGTGCCAGCCGGAGGCCGCCAGTCCGCCCAGGATCGAGGCCTTGCCGGCGTCTTCGTCCAGGTGAAAAGGTTGCGGGTCGAATTCGGAGGCGAACTCGACGATCTCTTCCCTGGTGACGGTCAAGGCACCGAGGTCATAGACCTGGCCGGGCGAAAAATCTTCGAAATGAATCAGATCGGACATGAAAGGCGGTTTTGGTTCTGGGAAACGGAAACGCGGCGACCCGCGTTTCCCTGGCGATCGGCAACGTGTCCGGATCAATCGTAATAGATCTCGTTATCGTCCATATAGACGTTGCTGGCGGCGCAGATATCGATGCTGATCGGGTCGTCGAGAACTTCACTGTCGTCTTCGCCGAGCCAGCCCACCTGGAAGGTCTGGTCGCAATTGCCGGTGTCTGCGGTAAACGTGGCGCGTGCGTTTTCGCCGGGCTGGAGAATGTCGGACAGCCAATTGTCGGACCAGCCGCTGCCATCATTGGTGTAGAAGCCGACCACGATGTTGTTTTCTGTGTTGTTGTAGATCTGGAAATAGCCTTCCGATCCGGTGCCCTGTGCCAGCGCGGCGGTTCCGGTCGCCAACGCAGCCAGGCCGAATGCTGCCGATTTCAAAATGTTCATCTTCTCTCCCCTGGCAGTGTGCTGCCAAACAATTTTTGAGCGCTCAAAAGCTAGTCGCAGCCGCGGGGGAAGTAAATTTAATTGTTCGGCCGGAGCGCCTGTACAGGTCATTTTGGGCCCCGTCAGACCGAGACATATTTTCGCCAGTTGTGTTCTTCCCGGAAACCCAGCACTTCGCGGATCTTGCGGTTCGAAAAGAGCGCTTCGTGCTCGCCCAGTTCACGGGCAAGCGGGACACTTGGGAAATACCGCTCCAGGATCTCCTTGTTGGGAATGTCCACGGAATTGGTGTCGTTGCCGGCGTTGAAGACCTGATAGCCGAGCCCGTCCTTTTGAAGGCACAGATCGACGATCTGGCCGAGGTCGCGGGCATCGATGTAACAGAAGATGTTGCGGCGGCGCTGTGCCGGATCGCGGAAGAAATCGGGAAACCGGTCATATTCATGCGGCTCAATGACATTGCCGATGCGCAGTGCATAGATGTCAAAGCCGGAGCGGCGCTGGAACGCCCGGGCGGTCTGCTCGTTGACAACCTTCGACAGGCCGTAGCTGTCCATCGGATCGACGTCGTAGTCTTCTTCGACAGGCAGCACCTTCGGATCGACGACACCATCGGCGAAGCAGACACCATAGGTGGTTTCCGAAGAGGCGATGACGATCTTGCGAATGCCGAGTTTCACCGCCGCCTCGATAACGTTGTAGGTGCCGACGGCGTTGACCTCGAAGGTTCTGTTGTCCGGGTGGATCAGGATGCGCGGCACAGCCGCGAAATGCACGACGGCGTCGAAGGCGGGCACACCATTGCCCGGTTCCAGCTCGTCGAAATTGGCGTAGCTGGTCATGACGTTGAACATTTCGCCGGAGGAGGTGATGTCGGCGGTCAGATTGTCGACGCCCGGGTGATCCAGCGGGGTCAGGTCGACATTGACGACACGGTGACCGCGGTCCAGCAGATAGGGCACGACATGTTTGCCGGCCTTGCCGGAGCCGCCGGTGAACAGGATCCGCTTCGGTGCGCTCATAAGAAATCTCCAGGCACTTGAGTTGCGTTCATCATGATCAATTCGGCGCCGGAAACCAGCCCCGGCACGTGTCTTTTCCGGAAAAGGTCCTTGTTCCTGAGGGGCGCGGGGCAGGTCGCGGAAACTCCGCAAGATTTATCAGGTGGCCCGGTGCTAGAACGCTTTCACCTCAGCAGGACGGAGCCATGACACAGCACGAAAAACAAAACGTCTCGCCAAAGGACAGCGGTTATATCCGGCGGTTTACCCGGGTCATTGAATATATCTACGCCCATCTGGACGAAGACCCGGATTTGGCGACGTTGGCGGAGGTCGCTGCCCTGTCGCCCTGGCACTGGCACAGGGTGTGGCAGTCCGCCTATGGCGAATCCATTGTGGCCACCGTGAAGCGGCTCCGGTTGCATCGCGCGGCAGCGGACCTCGCCTATACCGACATGCCGCTTGGCGTTGTTGCCGACCGGGCGGGATACGGCAGCCTGGAAGCCTTTTCGCGCAGTTTCAAACAGTCCTACGGGCAGGCACCGTCCGCCTATCGCAGGGCCAAATCCAACCATCAGGTGCAGCCGGCCCATGGCGGCGCCCCTCTTCCCAACCCCAAAGGAGCCAAGCTCATGCACGACGTTGAAATCAAATCCCTGCCTGCCGAGAAGCTGGCATTCCTGCGCCACAAGGGTCCCTATATGCAGATCGGTCAGGCTTTCGAGAAACTGGTCGGAGTTCTGGTCGGGCGCAACCTGATTGGCCAGGCCCAGTCGACCAAGGCGCTGTTTTTCTCAGACCCGACACGGGTGCCGGAAGACGAGCTGGAATCGGTTGCCGGTGTCGGTGTCGCGGAAGACTTTCCGGTCGAAGCGCCGCTGGAGGCGATGGAAACCAGGGGTGGCGACTATGCCGTTCTCCACTACAAGGGGCCCTATGCCAACATGAAACTCGCCTATGACTGGCTCTATGGCGAATGGCTGACCCAGTCCGGGCGGGAACCGGCGGATGCGCCCTGCATGGAGATCTATCTCAACAACCCGCGCGACACCGCGCCGGCGGATCTCCTGACCGACATCTGCCTGCCGCTCAAGCCGGCCGCGTAAAGGGGAGCATTGAGAGGGGGCGGGGTATTGCGCCTTTAAACCGTCCTCGCACCCCGCCTCCACACCCCGCAACGTCATCCTGAGGAGGACCGTCAGGTCCGTCTCGAAGGATCCGCCGCAATTGATTGAATGCGTGGCCGGATCCTTCGAGACGCGAGCAAGCTCGCTCCTCAGGATGACGCTGCGGGGTGCTGAGGCCTCATTGTTCGCAAACCTTCTGAGCCGCCGCTAAAGCGGCCAGAACACCAGGATCGCCGGGATGGCAACGGCCAGCACCAGCAGTTCCAGGGGCAGGCCGATGCGCCAGTAGTCGCCGAAGCTGTAACCGCCCGGGCCCATGATGATGGTGTTGTTCTTGTGTCCGATCGGCGTCAGGAAGGCGCAGGAGGCGGACACGGCCACGCCCATCAGGAACGGGTCCGGGTTGACCCCGAGGGAATTAGCGATCTGGACGGAGATCGGTGCCGCAATCAGGCAGGTCGCGACGTTGTTGAGAAAGTCGGACAGGGTCATGGTGACGATCATCAAGACGGTGAGCGTTACCCAGGCCGGCGCGCCGGCCGTGAGGGAGGTGATGCCGTCGGCAATCAGCTGGGCGTTGCCGGCCTGCTCGAACGCCTGCCCGAGCGGGATCAGCGATCCGAGCAATACAATCACCTTCCATTCAACCGACTGATAGATCTCCGTGCCGCTGACGAGGCCTGCGGCGGCGTAGAGAACGACACAGGCAGCGAGCGCGACGGGCAGATAGGCAATGCCGGCGACGGCCGCTGCGATGGCGAGCGCAAACCCGGCAATGGCGAGCCAGGCCTTGTTGCGCTGGATCACGCCCGTGCTGCGGCCTTCCAGAGGCAGTACACCCAACCAGGTGCAGGCGCTTTCCAGACGGTCCGGCGTGCCGAGCAGCAACAGCACGTCGCCCGCGCGGATGGTCTCATGGCGGACGCGCTTCTGGATGCGGCGTCCCTGCCGGGAAATACCGAGCAGGGTCACGCCCTGCCCATAGAGCAGCCGCATCTGGAAGGCGGACTGGCCGACAATGCGGGCGCTGTCGGGCGCAATCGCCTCGGTCAGCGACAGGGCATTGCCGCTGAGGCCGCCCTTGTGCCGCTCGGAACCGGCGAACTGCAGCTTGGCGGCGCCCATGAAGGCCTCGATGGCCTTTGGATCGCCCTCGACAAACAGATAGTCGCCGGTCTTGAGCGGTTCACGCCGCGCAAAGCCGCGAATGCGGCGGCCGTTGCGGATCAAGCCGATGATGGCAACATCCTTGTCGTCGGCGACGGGATAGAGATCACCGACGGTCATCGGTTTGTCTTGCGGAATGTCGCCGAGCTTCAGTTCGGCTGAATAGAGGCTTTCGGCAAAGCCGTCCTCTTCCGGCGTCTGACGGAAATGGGCGGGCAGCAGGCGCCAGCCGATCAGGGTGACGAAGGCAATGCCGCACGTGGCGACTACCAGCCCGACCGGCGTGAAGTCGAACATGGTGAAGGGACTGCCCAGGGCATCCGAACGGTATTCCGCGATGACGATGTTCGGCGGCGTGCCGATCAGTGTGATCATGCCGCCCAGGATTGTCGCAAAGGATAGCGGCATCAGCGACAGGCCCGGAGACCGGTTCGCCTTCCTGGCGGCTTCCAGGTCCAGTGGCATCAACAGCGCCAGGGCGGCGACATTGTTGATGATGCCGGAAAGGCCCGCGCCGACAACGGACATCAGGCCGACATGACGGGCAAGGCCGTTCGACGCCGACAGGAGGTGGGCGGCGACAAACTCGACCGCGCCGGAATTCATCAGCCCCCGGGAGACGATCAGCACCAGGGCGATGATGATGACCGCGGAATGGCCGAAGCCCGAGAAGATCTCGCCGGACGGCACCAGCCCCAGGAGAGCACCGAGAATCAGCGCGCCGAAGGCGACAAGGTCGAAGCGGATCCGTCCCCAGACCAGAAGCGCGAAGACTGCGCCGAACAGCAGAAACAGGGCGGTTTGGTCGAAGGTCAAGGATGCATGCTCCGGTGCGAAGGCTGATGGCATCACCTGATCACGGGTGCAGCATAATCTCAAGATCCGCCGTTTGTCAGCGGCTCAGATGCGCCTCATGTCACCTTGACGGTCAGCGTAGGCAAACCCTCGATGGACGCCTCGAGCACATCGCCGCGCACCACCGGGCCAACGCCGGAAGGCGTGCCGGTCAGGATCACGTCCCCGGCTCCGAGTTGGAACAGCTCGGACAGTTTCGAAATGATTTCAGGGATCTTCCAGATCAGCTGGTTGAGATCGCCTTCCTGGCGGGTCTCTCCATTGACGGTAAGCGCGATCCGGCCGGCGCCCAGAAAGCCGCAATCGGCGGCAGGCACAACCGGTCCGACCGGGGCGGAGCGTTCAAAGGCCTTGGCCGCTTCCCAGGGACGGCCGGCTTTCTTGGCTTCGGCCTGCAGGTCGCGACGGGTCATGTCGAGGGCAACCGCATAGCCGTAGACATGCTCCAGCGCGTTGGACGCCTTGATGTTGCTCTTGCCGGATTTCAGCATCACGGCGAGCTCAACCTCGTGGTGCACGTCATGCGTCAGCGGGGGATAGGGGAAGGTTCCCGAAGGGTCGAGATTGTCCGGGTTCTTCTGGAAGAAAAACGGCGCCTCGCGATCAGGGTCGTGCCCCATCTCAACAGCGTGAGCAGCGTAGTTGCGCCCGACGCAATAGACCCTGCGAACCGGAAAACCGTTCCGGCTTTCGTTGACGGGCAGAATGACGGGATAGGGGGCCGGGATGACGGTCGGCATGGTGGCGGCTTTCTCGATTGTCGACGTCCTGCTTTTAGAAGGTTCGGCCATAGACTGTCGAGAGCCATGCGACAGGCCGGCGCGCACTTGCGGCCAATGGATGAGCTCTAGGGTCTGTGGACAATTAGGTTTCGGTCTTCGAGCAGAAGGAAAGTTCGCACTTGTGCTGCCCACCACAAGAACTTTCCGACGCACGCGAAACCGAAATCCGCCATTTGCATTCAAACCAAGACCAAATCCCAATTGTCCACAGACCCTAGACCTGCAGCCGTCCGGAGACGGGCACGTCGCTGTCCTGCGGATGCTCCACAAGCGCGGTGAGTGCCAGGCGCAGGCCCTTGGCGGCTGTCGCAACCGACATGCTGGGGGCGCCGAGATTGTGCTCCAGGGCGGCGACTTCCGGCAGGTGCGGCAGGTGGATCCAGCCTGCCGGGATATTTTGCCCGGTAACAGCCAGATGGTGCAGCATGCCGTAAAAGAGATGATTGCAGCAGAAGGTTCCGGGCGCGTCCGAGATGTCGGCCGGTATGCCGCCGGCGCGCATGGCCGTGACCATGGCCCGCACGGGCAAGGTGCTCTGATAGGCGAGGGGGCCGTCCGGCGCGGTCGGCTCGCCTTGCAGCGAAACACCGGCATTGTCTTTCAGGCCGTAGCGCGTACTGTCGTTGAAATTGAGCGCGAAGCGTTCCACCGAGATGGTCGCCCGGCCGCCGAACTCTCCCAGCATGACGACGGCATCCGCGCCGATCTCTCGCAAAGCGTCCCTGACCGTGTCGATGCAGACGAAAAACGTGTTCGGGATGATCCGGGAAACGATTGTCGCCCCCGCGATGCTCTCACCGTCGAGACGCCGCGCGACCTGTTCGGCCGGATTGACCGGCGTGGTGCCGAAGGCTTCGAAGCCGGTCAAAAGGATCGTTTTCATGCGCTTCCGTCCTCTGAGCACTGCCATGCGGGCCGGGCCAGCTCAGTCATCGTAGCCTTCGGTGCCGGGCATGGTCCAGACCACGACGAACGTCAGGAGCCCGGCCGCGACCAGATAGAAGGCCGGTGCCAGCTGGAGATGCGACTTATCAATGAGGAAGGTCGCGACCAGAGGCGCGGTGCCGCCAAACAGGGCCAGCGGGATGTTGTAGCCGAGGGAATAGCCGGTCACGCGCACGGGACGCGGGAACTGGGAGATCATGGTGGCCATCAGCGGGGCGAAGAAACAGGCGAGAACCGCCGCCAGGCCAAGCTGACCCAGAACGATCATAGCCGGATCCTGGTGATGGATCAGCCAGAAGAGCGGCAGACCGAACAGGGTCACGCCACCTGATCCGATCAGCATCAACGCCTTGCGGCTGGTCTTGTCGGCCAGATACCCGACCACGGGCAGCATCAGCATGAACACCACCATGACGCTGGTGTTGATGGTAAGCGCCCGGCTTTCGGTGAGGTGGACATATTCCACCAGGTAAGAGGTCAGATAGACGAAGGTCAGGTAGAAGCCGACACCGTTCAGGATGTTGCAGACGATGGTGCGGAACAGAGCCGGACGATGGTTCCGGAGAACCTCGCCGACCGGCACGCTCACCGGATCATGCGGTGAGGGCGGCATGTCGGTGTCATCGTCCTTGTTGCCGCTGCGGATCAGGAAACCGGTCAGTCCGACCAGCAGGCCGAAGGCAAAGGGAACGCGCCAGCCCCAGCTGCCGAGATCGTCGGCAGGCAGAAGACTGGTGGCCAGGGCCGCAACGCCGGAGCCGAGCAGAACGCCGAAGACGGCGCCGACCAGGGCCCAGGAGACGACAAAGCAGCGTTTGTCCTTTGGCGAGATCTCGTAAAGATAGACCGAAGACCCGGTGTATTCGCCGCCGACGGAAAGCCCCTGCAACAGCCGGAGCAGGGTGAGGGCAAGCGGCGCCAGAACGCCGATCTGGTCATAGGTCGGCAGGAAGGCGATCAGCGTGGTCGGGATCGCCATCAGCGCTACAGAGATCAGCAGGGCCTTGCTGCGGCCGATCTTGTCGGCGATATGGCCCAGCAACAGGCTGCCGATGGGGCGCATCAGAAAACCGGCGGCAAAGACGCCGAAGGTGCTGATCAGGCTGACGGTCGGGCTGCTGCTCGGGAAGAACTGGTGCGCGATGATCGGGGCAAGATAGCCATAGACCGCGAAATCGTACCATTCGAGCGTGTTGCCGACGGTACCGGCCACGATCTTGCGGATCGTCTTGTTCTCGCCTTTGCCCATGATGCCCCTCTCTCTGCCATCCGTTGCGGCGGCGGATCTTAGAGGCGATGTCTTTAGCTTCCGTTTCCGGAGCGAAATGGCAAGGAGGCAGGCCGCATGAAGATCGCTTTCACACGCGGCCTGGTCTCGTTACGTGTTGAACTTGAACAGCAGCACATCGCCGTCCTTGACGATGTATTCCTTGCCTTCGTCGCGGGCCTTGCCGGCTTCCTTGGCCGCGCTTTCACCGCCGAGGCCGACATAATCGTCATAGGCAATCGTCTGCGCGCGGATGAAGCCGCGTTCGAAATCCGAGTGGATCACGCCGGCCGCGCCCGGGGCCTTGGTGCCTTCGGTGATAGTCCAGGCACGGGTTTCCTTCGGGCCCGCCGTGAAATAGGTGATCAGGCCGAGCAGGTCGTAGCCGGCGCGGATCATGCGGTCGAGGCCCGGCTCTTCCAGGCCGATGGTTTCCAGGAACTCGTCCTGTTCTTCCTTGTCGAGCTGGGAGATTTCCGCCTCGATGGCGGCGGAGATGACGACGGCGACAGCGCCTTCTTCCTTGGCCTTTGCAGCGACTTTTTCAGACAGCGCGTTGCCTTCGGCTGCCGAAGCTTCGTCGACATTGCAGACATAAAGCACCGGCTTGGCGGTCAGGAGGTTCAGGCCCTTCAGGATGCGGGCTTCTTCCGCGTCGGAGGTTTCCAGGGTGCGCGCCGGCTTGCCGTCCTGAAGCAGGGCGAGCGCGGCTTCCATGATGGGCAGCACCGCCTTGGCTTCCTTGTCGCCACCGGTCGCCTTTTTCTTCAGGGGCGCGATGCGGCGCTCCAGGCTTTCCATGTCGGCGACCATCAGTTCGGTCTCGACGGTTTCGGCATCGGCAATCGGGTTGATGGCACCGTCGACATGGGTGATGTCGTCATCCTCGAAGCAGCGCAGCACATGGGCGATGGCGTCGACTTCGCGGATGTTGGCCAGGAACTGGTTGCCGAGGCCTTCGCCCTTCGAAGCGCCGCGCACCAGGCCGGCAATGTCGACGAAGGTGATGCGGGTCGGAATGACTTCCTTGGAGCCGGCCACGTTGCGGATGGCGTAGAGGCGCGCATCCGGCACGGCCACTTCGCCGGTGTTCGGCTCGATGGTGCAGAACGGATAGTTGGCAGCCTGGGCGGCTGCGGTCTTGGTAAGCGCGTTGAAGAGCGTGGACTTGCCGACATTCGGCAGTCCGACAATGCCGCACTGGAAACCCATTTGAGTTCGCTTTCGGTTGGTCTGAAACTGTTGCCGCGCTACATGCCCGAGGCCGGTGTCAAGGTCAAGGCTTTGCAAGGGGTGGCGGGGCGTTGTGGCAGCACCTTGTCAGGACACAGCAGAAGAATTGCCGTTCATGGCGATTCGATTGGCCTGATCGCTTTTCTCCTCTAGGGGATCGGCTATACTCGCCTCGGTGTTCGGGGCGATTGATTTGGGAATTGATAAAAGATGGGTTTCCCACTCTGGCGCTCTGGGGCCGCTCGGCCAATATCTGCGCGACTTGCCGGGACGCTGACCGCTTTTGCCTTGCTGTGCCTGGCGTCGTCCGGTGACCGTGCCTTCGCGCAGTCCTTCGATCCGCAAGCGCTGACCGGACTTCATGGCGATGCCGCCATCGATCCGGCGTTGCTGCAGGGTGTCGGCCGGGCGGAAGTGTCCCGGGCCTATATTCCAGATGCCATCGACCTGTCGCCATCGATGCCGCCGCCCTTGCTGCAGATCCACGGCAGCTGTGTCTCCTATGCCATCGGCTATGCCATCCGCGGTTATTACGCGGCGCTTGAGAACAACGTGGCGCCGGGCAGCCGCGCCTTCACGCCGAGCCCGGCCTTTCTGCATTCCCAGATCCGCGACAAGGACGCGGCCTGCGAAAACGCGGGCAGCCATGCCTATTACGCCCTCTCCTATTTCAAGGGGCGGGGCGCGCCGGATCTCGATGCGATCCCGGACAGCGCCATGTGCAGCGAGCGGGTCGAGCGGCCGGCGTCTCCGCCGGACCGGTTCAAGATCCGCGATTTCGAGTTCATCTATGCGGCTGCCCGCGACAAGCGGCCGGTCAGCAATCGGGATCTGGACGCGATCAAGCAGCAGCTGGCCGCAGGGCATCCGGTCGCAGCCGGATACCGGATGGTGAAGGTCGCGCCGTCCTCGCGCATGCCCGAGGGCGTTACCCTGCAATATCTGAAGGCCGGGGAAATCTATCAGGGGTCGCTCGCCCGCAACGACGGCTGGGACACCGGCCATCAGATGGTGCTTGTCGGCTATGACGAACGCCGCCAGGCCTTTCTGGTCCAGAACTCCTGGGGTCCATACTGGTCCGGCGACGGTTTCGGCTGGATCAGCTACGACGCGACGCGCGCCGACCTGCGCAATGCTTCGGTGATGCGCACGGCCAAAGCGCCGCCGCGGCCGGTTCCAGGGATCACGCGCCTGGACCACGGCAACCAGATCGCCCTGAAAGGCGACAGCTGCAGCAGCCTTTATGTGACGGAAGAACCGCCGAACGGCATGCCTTTGCTGGGCGGTTTTGTCAGCACGCAGTCATCGCTTGCAAAATTGCGCGACGAATTCCCGCCTGAACAGGTTCAGAAAATCGCCGTCCGGCCCTGGCCGGTCTGCGAGGTGCTCAAGACTTTGGCGCGCCCCTTAACCGAACCGTCCAGGCCCAGTATCCGGCTGCTCGGCGGCAGCGCGGATCTCGCCTATGGCGACTCGCTGGCATTCGAGGTGACGGCACCCGACTTCGCCTCGTTCCTTTATATCGTCTATCTGCAGGCCGACGGCACAGTGGTCAATCTGCTGCCACGGCGCGGTCCTGTCCGACGCCAAGTGCCTTTCGGCGAGAGCTTCCGTTTTGGCGATGGCCGAGGCGGGCGCCAGACATTCACCGTCTCTCCGCCCGCCGGGGCCGAGGCCATCGTGGTGATCGCGGCGCACAGTCCGATCGCCCAGCTGGAGGAGCTGGAAAACACGGGCAACGGCCAGTTCACCATGCCGGTCAGTGCCGACGGCGGCACGGGGGTCGCCAATGACCGCTATTTTCTGACGGCGCTCAGGGCCGGTCTCGCCGAGCGGCCGGAAGAGACCCGCCTGCCGCGCGAAATCTCAGCCGCCGTGCTGCATCTGACCATCCGGGCCGATTGAGGGAGCCGACATGTCGCATTTGAAACAGATCGTCTCCGCCGCACTTTTCCTGGCGATGATCGCTGTTCTGCCGTCGGGCGTTTCCGCCCAGACCGTGAGCCGCGAGGACATCATCCAGGCGCTGTTGCCCAAGGCGAGCGGCGACAAGGTGCGCTCGTTCCGCAAGCAGGAAGCGCATCCCTTGCGCGGCATCAGCATCGAAGGCCAGTTGCCGCCGGAAGCCGACCTGCCGCGCATCAATCTGACGGTCAATTTCGAGTTCGACAGCGCGTCGCTGACCAATGACGGCATTCTCACCTTGCAGGCGCTCGGCGACGCGCTTCAGGATCCGCGTCTCCGGAACATGAGTTTCCAGATCGCCGGCCACACGGATCTGCGTGGCACGGCTGCCTATAATCTGGATCTCTCCAACCGCCGGGCCTTCATGGTGGCCGAGTTTCTGTCCGCCTTCTACAGCATCCCGCGCGACCGGCTGGTGCCGGTCGGCTATGGCGAAAGCCGTCCCGTCGATCCGGCCAATCCGGAAAGCGGGCGGAACCGGCGCGTGGAGATCATCAACGTCCAGCCCCTGTCCTGAGAGTCTGGCCCATAAATGAAGTCGAAATGGCATTGGAAATGGCGAAACACCGATAGGAAGGGTGCGCGGAGCGGGCTTATTGCCCGGTCAAGCGCGCTGACGACACGGGGTGAAGCCATTTCCATGTCCTTCGGATTTGACCGAATTGGTCTTCCCCTGCGTCGCGAAAGGCTTGAAAATGAACCACATTTCCTGCGCTTTTGCTCCTTGATGAAGACCAATTCGCCTCAAACCATTTCAGCTTCATTTATGGGCCAGACTCTGAGCAACAGCTGTTCAGTCCTTGCCGCCGAGCAGTTTTTTCAGCATGTCGGCCATCGGACCTGACTTGGGCAGGGTGACCGGTTTGGCCTGTCGGGCCTGGCGAATATGGCTCTGGCCCTTCGGTTTTTTGGCCACCGGAGACTGCGCCGGTCCAGCGTTGCTTTTTGCGGTATCAGCCTTGGGCTTGCGCTGCGCCTTTTCAGGTTCCAGTGCCAGGGTCAGTTTGTTGGCGAACTGGCTGTCCTTGCCTTCGGCGAGCAGGTCCGCCTGGTCGGCGACCTCGGTCAGCAACGGTTCCAGCCAGTCATGGTCTGCCTTGGCGAAGTCGCCGAGCACATAATTGGACACCAGTTTCTTGTCGCCTGGATGGCCGATGCCGAGGCGCAGACGCCGGTAATCGGCGCCGATATGGGCCGTGATCGAGCGCAGGCCGTTGTGGCCGCCGTGGCCGCCGCCCTTCTTCATGCGGAACTTGGCCGGCGGGAGGTCGAGCTCATCATAGAGGACGACGATGTCGTCCGGTTCCAGCTTGAAAAAGCGCATTGCCTCGCCGACGGCGCGGCCGGATTCGTTCATGTAGGTGCTGGGTTTTAGCAGCAGGACCTTTTCCGTGCCGAGACGGCCCTCGGAGACCTGGCCTTGAAAGCGCGCGCGCCAGGGCTGAAAACCGGAATGGCGACGGTGGATCTCGTCAACGGCCATAAAGCCGATATTGTGCCGGTTGCCGGCATATTTCGCGCCCGGGTTGCCGAGGCCGACGATCAGTTTCATGACGTACCCTGATGCCTGGATCCTGAAACGAAAAAGCAGCCTGAAACGGCTGCCTTGAAGTGTCTCCCCCGAGGGGAGAGGAGGCGGAGACCGCCTCCTGAATTTTTATAGCAGCAGAGAAGCTTATTCGCTTTCGGCTTCTTCGCCACTTTCTGCAGCATCTTCTTCGCCTTCGTCGGTCTCTTGAACACCGGCCGGTGCAGCGATCGTTGCGATGGTGAAGTCGCGATCGGTGATGGTCGGTTCACAGCCCTTCGGCAGCTTGACTGCGGAAATGTGCAGGCTGTCGCCCGGCTGGGCTTCAGCCAGATCGATTTCGAGGGCTTCCGGAATGCTGTCGGCCGGGACGTTCATTTCAACCGTGTGACGCACAATGTTCAGAACGCCGCCCTTCTTCAGGCCCGGGCAGGTCTCTTCGTTCAGGAAGTGAACCGGAATTTCGACCGTCAGGGTCGCGCCCTTGGCGACGCGCAGGAAGTCGACATGCAGGACATCGTCACGCACCGGGTGCAGCTGGAAGTCCTTGGCAATGACGCGGTGCTTTTCGCCGTCCACGTCGATCGTGCCGATGTGGGTCAGAAAGCCGCCCTTGTGCAGGGTCAGGGTGGTTTCTTTCACCGGAATGGTGATCGGCAGGGCAGGTTTCTTGTCGCCGTAGATCACGGCGGGGAGAAGGCCTTCGCGACGCAGTGCCCGTGCGGCCCCCTTGCCCACCCGGTCCCGTGCCGACGCCTTCAGCTCATAGCTGGCAGCCATGGCAAAACTCCTTCGAGTGTATAGATATCGGACCGGCGAACACCGTGGCAGAAGCTTCAAGTTGTCCGGGATCGGTCCATAAGCGCCTCCTCCAGGGGTGCAGGCGCGAGCGGGGATATACAGAAACCGCAAGGATTGTGCAAGTCCGCAAGGGGCAAACGCCGCGAAAAATCGCTGTGGATCCCCTTCCGTTCCGAATGAAGAATGGGATTTGAGTGGCTAAAGTGAACCTTTTGGTTGACGGATGCCCGTTCCAGAGCAAGGTTTACCGGATCTGTCATATCAGGGGAAGAGGCCGCGATGGCGCTCGACGAGGATCTGAACGACCGCTTGCGCAGCCATCTCGGCAACCGGTCCGGTCTGACCGAAAAGCGGATGATGGGCGGCATGTGTTTTCTGCTCAACGGCCACTTGATCGGCGGCGCCGACCGCACCAAAGAGGGCGAGCGGCGCTTCATCTTCCGGGTGGGCAAGGACAATCACGAGACGGCAACCGGCTTGCCCGGCGCTGTTGCAATGGTCCAGGGCGGGCGCGTGATGAGGGGCCTGTTTTTTGTCAGCGACGATGACGCGTCCGACGAGGTGCTCGACACCTGGCTGGACCTTGCGGTCAGCCACGCGCTCACCTTGACGCCGAAATGAGGATCTGACCTCAGCCCTTCAGGCGGGCGGATGTGTCCTCCCTGAACTCCGGATCGACCTTCCTGGCAAAGGCGCCGCGCCAGGACGCGGTGAGTTCTTCCAGTTGCGACAGGGCTTTGGCGACGGACGACTCGAGCCGGGGATTGAAGCGCGCCAGGATCACCTGGCGCAGGTTCCAGTCCGGGCAGGGACGATCGATCAGTGAGAGCGTGTCACCGGCTTCGATTGTGCCTTCTTCCAGAACGCGGAAATACCAGCCTGTCCTGCCGGTTTTCTGGAAAGACGCTGCCTGGGCCGGATTACCCGTGTGCATGTTCAGTTTCCAGCAGGGCTGGCGGCCCTGCGAGATCTGCAGTCGGGCGGTGCCGGCGCTGAACACATCGCCAATGCACAGGTCTTCCTCGGTGAAGCCTTCGGAGGAGATGTTCTCGCCGAAACCGCCGGGCCGGTAGATCTTGCTGAGTTCCGGAAAGGCTTCGCGCCAATGGGCGTGATGCTCGGACGGATAGTGATGGAGCGCCATTTCCGGCCCTCCATGAACGGCCGTGTCCGCCTGCCTGTCGCCCTTCAGACCGGTGCGGTTGACCTCGACCGGTCCTTCCACGCGGGTCTTGCCGATGGCGGACGGTGCCTTGTCCTCCCAGCGCTGTGCGGGTGTCCCGGTGTAAAGATCAAGAATGCGGGCTGATGCGCTCATGGGTGGGTTTCCAGTTCGGGAGAATGTTCGTGGCAGAGCTGGGAAGCTTCATGCGGTTTGAGGGATACGCCAAGCAGACGGCAATGGCCACCGGTGGCGGTTGGTTCGTGATGACGGCAGGTGCCGCACAAGCCAAAAGACCGGCCTCCTCGGTGATGCAACAGCGCCAGGACGAGGCTTTTCAGGGAGGCTGCGAGACTGGCCGCGACATCCGCCGGCAAGGTTTCCACAACCGTCTCCAAGCCTGACGCGTCTTTCAGAAGGGCCAGCCCATCCTTGGTGACGTCATAGCGGATGCTGCGTTTGTCGGCCTCGGAGCGGGCCTCCGTGATGAGGTCCTTGCGGGCCAGCGCCTTCAGGGTCTGGGACGCGGTGCCGCGCGTTGTCACCAGATAATCGGCGACATGGGAGGGAGCGCGGGAAAACCGGTTGGCGCGGGCGAGATAGGTCAGCGCCGCGAATTGCGACGGGTTCAGCGGTCCGTTCCATTCCTCGGCGGCAGTCAGCCGCGTCAGCCGGTCGATCAGGTCGTGGATTGTCTGGCTGTCGGTGGAGTTGTTCATGGTCGATATGTAGCGAGTCGAAATTAAACTTGCAATAGTTTCGACTCGCTACTATTAAGGTGAGCGTCTCAAACAGGGAGAACACCCATGCTTAAATCAATCCTTGGAAGTCTTATCGTCACCGCCCTGCCCATCACGGCCCTGCCTGGCGCCGCCCTGGCGGATGGTGGTCATGCCCTGCATCAGGAAGGGGCTGTCGTCTCGGCCGAAAACCCGGAAATCGATCCGAATTTCGATATTCTCGCTGCACACGTGCATCGCGAGGGGCGGGTGGTGACCTTCCACATGACCTTGAACGGCACGGCCGGAGAAACCGTGCCGGCGCCAAACGGAGCCCTGGCCGGCGCGCCGGTTCAGTCCTATGTCTGGCCAACGTCGCTCGCCCCGGAAACGGTCGGTTTTGAAGGTGGAAAGGGTATCCTGGCGCTGGTCGCGACCAGCCATCCGGATTTCGACGACACGCCTCTGTTCGATGAAGACGGAGACGGGGATGTCGACAATGACGGTGCGAAATGGCACTCGCACTGGGTGGTGCTGACACCGAATGAAGCCTGCGGACCGGGGGCTCTCTCGGTCCAGGACATTCCGGACGGTGCGACACCGGAAATGCCTGCCACCTGGCCCGGCCTGCCGATCTATCTCGACAGCCCGGGCTTCTCACCGGTCCTTGAGGCCGAGGAGATCACCATCAATGTCGGGTTTGCCGATGACAGCGCGGTCGATGGCTTGAAATATGACGGCGTAACCTCGGCGCTGCGCGTGAACCAGAACGTTCATGCGCCGCTGCTCTGTGTCGTGGATGTCTTCGACGTGGCGTCGGCAGATCTCAGTCTGCCGGGTGAGATCGCCGGGAACTGAGGGTAA
The DNA here is from genome assembly GCF_023156505.1 of Roseibium sediminicola. GTDB lineage: Bacteria > Pseudomonadota > Alphaproteobacteria > Rhizobiales > Stappiaceae > Roseibium > Roseibium sediminicola. The sequence continues at coordinate 18,174 of NZ_JALNMJ010000006.1, forward strand.
GCGAGCGCATGGATTAGCGCTTTCCCCAATCCGTCATCCCGGACGCAGCGAAGCGGAGATCCGGGACCGGAGAGCCACCGGTGCTTGATTTTCGAACGAAAGCTATCGGCTCCCCGGTCCCGGCTCGCGCTGTCGCTTGGCCGGAATGACGAGAAGAAAGGTGACCCGCTCTCAGCCCTCGTGCGGTGCGTAGGCTGCCGGGTCGACGGTCGCCGGGCGGCCCGGCAAAGTCAGGGTCGTCTCGCGAGGCGGGGTGGTGGCGATCACCTTGCCACTCTTTACGACGGCCAGACGGGTCGCCTTCAGTCGGATCGCCTCGATGGCATTTTCGGCCTGCAGAAGAACGAAGTCCGCCTTGCATCCCTTTTCCAGACCGTAGCCTTCGAGCCCCATGGCCTTGGCCGGATGGGCAGTCACGCAGTCGAAGCAGTAGCGGATCGCCTCGCGGCTGGTCATCTGGGCGACATGCAGCCCCATGGAGGCGACTTCGAGCATGTCGCCGGAGCCCATGGAGTACCAGGGGTCCATCACGCAATCATGGCCGAAGGCGACATTGACGCCGTAGGAGCGCAATTCCGGCACCCGGGTCTGGCCGCGCCGTTTCGGATAGCTGTCGTGCCGGCCCTGCAGGGTGATGTTGATCAGGGGATTGGCGATCGCGTGGATCTCCGCTTCGGCGATCAGGGGCAGCAGCTTGGAGACGTAATAATTGTCCATGGAATGCATGGAGGTCAGATGCGATCCGGCCACCCGGCCCTGAAGCCCGAGCCGCTGGGTCTCAAAGGCAAGCGTCTCGATGTGGCGGGACATCGGGTCGTCGGTCTCGTCGCAATGCATGTCGACCATCAATCCGCGCTCGGCGGCAATTTCGCAGAGTCGCGCAACCGAGCGGGCGCCGTCGTCCATGGTGCGCTCGAAATGGGGAATGCCGCCGACAATGTCGACGCCCATGTCGAGAGCCGTCAGAAGGTTCTTTTCCGCGTTGGCTGAGCGGAACAGCCCGTCCTGTGGGAAGGCGACCAGCTGCAGGTCGATATAGTCCTTCACCTTGTCGCGCACTTCCAAAAGGCCTTTGACGCCGGTGAGCCGGTCGTCGCAGACATCGACGTGGGAGCGGATCGCCAGCAGACCTTGAGACACCGCAAGGTCGCAGTATTTCAGTGCCCGTTCGACAACGGCATCAACCGTCAGAATTTCCTTCAGTTCTCCCCAAAGGGCAATGCCTTCCAGGAGGGTACCACTGCGGTTCATGCGCGGCAGGCCGAGGGAGAGCGTCGCGTCCATGTGGAAGTGGCTGTCGACAAAGGGCGGCGAGACCAGCCTGCCGCCGGCGTCCAACACCTGGCCGGCCTCTGCCGCGATGCCGGCTTCCACGGCGGCGATCCGGCCGTCCTTGCAGGCAATGTCGAGGCCGTGCCGGCCGTCGGGCAGAGAGGCGTTCTTGACGAGAAGATCGAAGCTCATGACAGGAAACTCAACGTTGGCCGCGGAAATAGGGAACCAGCAGCGCCCTTGGATAATCCGCCTTGCGGGCCACCACAATCAGCGCGGCGATGGAGAGCAGATAGGGCATCATCAGGAAGACCTGGCCTGGAATGAAACTGCCGACCTCGGTCTGGAGGCGCACCTGGAAAGCATCGAACGCACCGAAGAGCAGCGCGCCGATCAGGGCCTTGCCCGGCCGCCAGGAGGCAAACACGGTCAGGGCAATGCAGATCCAGCCGCGGCCGTTGACCATGCCGAAGAAGAAGGCGTCGAAGGCCGACATGGTCAGGAAGGCGCCGCCAAGCGCCATGATCGCGGAGCCGGCGACGACCGTGCCTATGCGGATGGCATAGACCGAGAGACCCTGGGATTCGACGGCAGCCGGATTGTCACCAACGGCCCGGATCGCGAGGCCGAGCGGCGTGCGGTAGAGCACGTAAGCGGTGGCGAGCACCAGGGCGAGCGCCAGGAATGTCAGCGCCGTTTGCTGGAACAGGGCCGGGCCGATAAAGGGAAGGTCGCTCAGTAGGGGAATGTCGAGCGGCTTGAAAGCCTCGATGCGTGGCGGCGAGGAGACGTCGGGCAGGGCGGTCCGGTAGATGAAATAGCTGAGCGAGGTGGCGAACAGCGTCACGCCGATGCCGGAGACATGCTGGGAAAGCCCCAGCGGCACGGTCAGGATCGCATGGATCAACCCGAAGAAAGCCCCTGCCATGGCGGCGACCAGGACGCCGCCCCAGAGGCCCGCGCCCAGCCAGACGGCCATCCAGCCGGCCATGGCACCGGCCGTAAAGATGCCCTCGATGCCGAGATTGAGCACGCCGGCGCGTTCGCAGACGAGGGCGCCGATCACGCCGAAGATCAGCGGTGTGGCGATCCGGAGCGCGGCTGCCCAGAAATTCGCCGAGATGAGAATGTCGAGGATCTCGGTCATTCGGCGGCCTCCTTCGCGGCCGGACCGCCGACAAAACGGACCTTGAACCTCAAGAACAGGCCGGACACCAGCACTGAGATGAGGGCCATGGCGACGATCAGGTCGGCGAGATAGTTGGAAACACCGGTGGCGCGGGACATGGAATCGGCACCTACAAAGATGCTGGCGATGAACAGCGCCGCCAGAACGACGCCGACCGGCGACAGCCCGGCGAGCATGGCAACGACAATGCCGGAATAACCGAAGCCAGGTGAGAGATCGGCGGTGAGATAGCCTTTCAGCCCGGCAACCTCGCCGACACCGGCAAGGCCGGCAAGCGCGCCGGACAGTAGGCCGACGCGGATGAAGGTGGCGGTGACCGGAATGCCGGCATGGCGCGCGGCCGCCGCGTTTTCACCCACAGCCCGGATCTCGAAGCCCCAGACGGTGCGTTTCAAGAGGAACCAGACGCCGAGCGCGGCCACCAGGGCGACGATCAGCCCCCAGTGAATGCGCATGCGCGCCATCAGTTTCGGCAGGGCGGCTTCGTCGAGGATCGGCTCGGATTGCGGCCAGCCCATGCCCATCGGGTCCTGCATCGGACCTTCCAGCATCATCTGCACGAAGAGCAGGATGACGAAGTTGAGCAGCAGCGTGGTGACGACCTCATCGACCCCAAGGCGGGTCTTCAGAAGCGTCGGGCCAAGCATGACCAGGCCGCCCGCCAGCGCCCCCGCCAGAACCACCAGGGGGATCAGCACATAGGCGGGGCCGGAGACGAGGCCGGTACCGACGGCGACCGCAGCGAGCGCCCCGGCATAAAGCTGGCCTTCAGCTCCGATGTTCCAGAGCTTCGCCTTGAAGGCGACGGCGGCGGCGAGGCCGGTGAGGATCAGCGGAGTGGCCCGCGTCAGCATTTCGGTGAAAGCAAACAGTGAGCCGAACGCCCCCTTGGCCATCAGGCCATAGGCTTCGAACACGGAAAGCCCGGCAAAGGCCATCGGAATGGCGGCGAGCATCAGGGCGGCCAGCGCGGCGGCGACAGAGACCGCCAGCATGCGGGACACGGGCACGGGGCCTCTCGGCTCAAACCGGATCATGCCGCTTCCTCCCCGCCATGTCCGGCCATTCGAAGGCCAAGCGTGCCACGGTCGAGGCTCTCGGTCGGCTCGGCGGCCGAGAGATGGCCGCGATGGATCACGGCGATGCGGTCGGAGAGGCGCATGAGTTCGTCGAGGTCCTCGGAAATCAGGATGACGCCGGCGCCGCGTGCGCGGGCCGCCAGCAGGCGCTGATGCACATCATAAGTGGCGCCGACGTCCAGCCCGCGCGAGGGCTGGGCGGCCAGCACGACCTTCGGCTCGGCTTCGAGCGTGCGCGCCAGCACGATCTTCTGGATGTTGCCGCCCGACAGCAGCCTCGCCGGGCTGTCCTCGCTCTGGCAGCGGATGTCATAGGCCTTGATCAACTGCCGGGCCTTTTCGCGCATGGCGGCGAAGCGCAACAGGCCGAAGCGCTGGTTTTCCGGCTTGCGGATGGTTTCGATGGCCAGATTCTCGGTCACATTCATGGCGCCGACAATGCCGTCGTGGTGGCGGTCCTCCGGAATGCGGGCGAGGCCGTTGTCGATCATGGTCCGGGCGCTGGTGTGCCGCAAAGCGGTGCCTTCCAGCTCCGCCGTGCCGGATGTCGGGGCCCCGAGGCCGGAAATGACCCGGGCAAGCGTTGTCTGGCCGTTGCCGGAAACCCCGGCAATGCCGAGAATTTCGCCGGATTTCAGATCGAGATCGACAGAATGCAGCGCGTCCCGGCCATCGCCCGCGCTGACATTCTTCAGGACGAACAGGGACGCGCCGGGTGATCCGGGCGTGCGCACGGTTTCGACGATCTCGTGACCGACCATCAGTTCGGCGAGCTTGCGCTGGTCGCACTCGGCGGTGGCAAGATCGGCGACCTTGCGGCCGCCGCGCAGCACCGCGACCCGGTGCGAGGAGGCGATCACCTCGGCCAGCTTGTGCGAAATGAAGATGATGCCGAGACCATCCCCGGCGAGCTTCTTGAGCGTTTCGAAAAGCGTTTCGGATTCCTGTGGCGTCAGGACGGCGGTCGGCTCGTCCAGGACAAGCACGCGGGCGTCCCGATAGAGTGCCTTCAGGATTTCCACGCGCTGTTTTTCACCGACGGAGAGCTGCGAAATGCGGGTGTCGAGGGACACGGTCAGGCCGGAGCGGGCCATCAGTTCTTCCAGTTTCCGGCGTGCCGGCGCGCGGGATGAGGCCAGTGCCGCGAGGCGTTCCGTCCCAAGCAGGATGTTGTCGAGGGCGCTGAGGTTTTCGGCCAGCGTGAAATGCTGATGCACCATGCCGATGCCGGCTTCGAGCGCGGCATGAGGTGAGCCGGGCTCGAGCTCAACCAGTGCGTCACCTCCGCCATTGACCAGCACCCGGCCCTCATCGGCGACGTAGTGGCCGAAGAGGATGTTCATCAAGGTGGTCTTGCCGGCGCCGTTTTCGCCCAAAAGGGCCAGGATTTCGCCCCGGCTGAGATCAAGCGACACGTCGCCATTGGCGGTCAATGCGCCAAAGCGCTTGGTGATGCCGTCAAGCCGGAGGACGATGTCGGCCTCCTCAGCGGGTCCCGTCATGCGGAGCTCCGGAAATCAGTTCTTAAAGGAACCGCGCCTATTCGCGGCAAGAAGGAGCCGTCGGCCGGAGGATTGTTCCCGGCCGACGGAAAACACCATCACATGGTGGATTTCGGTTCGCTGTCGTTGACGTTGACGCGGAACAGGCCGTCGAGGATTTCCTGCTCCTTTTCCTTGGCCGCCGCCACGGCATCTGCCGGGGCCAGGCTCTCATCGACGATGAAGCTGCCGCCGCCATAGGACATGAAGCTGTAGGGGCCGTAGTCGGCCGGTTCGAAGCTGCCGTCGACCACCGCGCCGATCGCCTTGTCGATGGTCGGCTCCATGTGCCACAGGGCGGAAGACAGGATCGTACCCGGATAGTCGCCGGCGGTGTCGATGACGTTGCCGATGGCCAGGATGCCCTTTTCCTTGGCGGCGTCCGACACGCCGAAGCGTTCGGCGTAGAGAATGTCCGCGCCCTTGTCGATCATCGCAAAGGCGGATTCCTTGGCCTTGGGCGGGTCGTACCAGGAGTTGATGAAGGTCACGAGGAACTTCACGTCCGGATTGACGGAGGTGGCGCCGTCCATGAAGGCATTCATCAGGCGGTTGACTTCCGGAATGGCGTAACCGCCGACCATGCCGATCACGTTCGACTTGGTGGTGGCGCCGGCGATCATGCCCGAGAGATAGCTTGGCTCATGGATCCAGTTGTCGAAGACGGCGAAATTCGGCTTGGCGGGGCCGAAGGAGGATCCCATCAGGAAGGCAGTATCCGGATATTCGGCCGCCACCTTGCGGGCGGCGCGTTCCACGGCGAAAGCTTCGCCGACCACCAGATCCATACCCTGTTCGGCATATTCGCGCATGACGCGCTCATAGTCGGTGTTGGCGACGTTTTCGGAGAAGGTATAGGTGATCTCGCCACGCTCCTGGGCGGCTTTCAGCGCCTTGTCGATGCGGCTGACCCATTGCTGTTCGACCGGCACGGTGTAGATCGCGGCGACCTTGATCGGATCGGCGGCATCGGCCGGGAAGTGACCGAGGCCGGCAGTGACTGTGACGGCCAGGGCGGCCGAAAGCAGGGTTCTGCGAACCCTGGAAAACGGTTTTGAGCTGAGCATCTGAAATCCCCTGAAAGACTTTTTGCCTGAAAATTTGATCACAGATTATGCGTGCCCACAAGCTGTGCAGGGGCGTGCAGGGCTGATTTTTTGATCAAACGGGAAAATTTTTAGGCGGTTCGGGATGTTGGATAGGTTTGTCTCCCAGCGCTGTGTCCGCTGAGGGGGCGCACCCTCCTCCGTGTCATCTCCGCGAAAGCGGAGGCCCAGGAAGCTTCATGGTTGCTTTTTCTCAAACACCATTAGCCCAGGAGTCCTGGGGCCTGGCTTTCCGCTGCGCTGCGTCCGGGATGACAAATGTGGGGGCATCCCGTGCAAAACAAAAAACGCCGGCCGAGCCGGCGCTTTCTGATGTCGAAAGGCTCGTTGGTCCCGAACTGCCTTACAGATCGTCCAGGTTGTTCATCATCTGGTAGAAGAAGCCGATGGTCTTGCCGTACTCATCGACCCTGATGCGCTCGTTGACACCGTGGAAGCCTTCAAATTCTTTTGTGTTTTCGAGCTGGATGCCGGTGATGGTGAAGACATCGGGAGCAAAGGGACGGGCCTGGAAGTGTTTGGAATCCGAGCCGCCGATCACGAAGAACGGCGCTACGACAAGGTCGTTGCCCCAGATCTGACGGATGGTCTTTTCCAGTGCCTTGTAGCCCGGCCCCTCAGGGTCGGCCATGGCGGTCGCGGGCGTCGAGGCGGAGATATCCTTGATGGTGATACGATCATCGTCGATGGCTTTTTTGACATGGTCGATGATCACCTCCGGCGTGTCGCCGGGCATGGGGCGGAAATTCACCACAGCAGTGGCTGACGGCGGCAACACGTTGTCCTTGATGCCGGCATTGAACATGGTCACGGCTATTGTCGTGTGCATCATGGCGCGGGTCACCTGATTGCCGGCCATGATCTCGACGAACTGTTTTTCGAGATCGGTCATCTCACCATCCTTACCGAAGGCAACCGCGGCGTAGAGCGGTTGATAGGCTTCGTCCAGTTCGGGGCCCAGGTAACGGTACTGGTGGCGCAGGGCCGGATGGATACGATAGGGAAACTGCGCGGCTTCCAGCTTCGTGACAGCCTTGGCGAGGATGCCGATGTTCGTTTCCTCGGGAGGCTGTGAGGAATGGCCACCGACGCCATGCATGGCCAGTTCCAGACTGACATACCCTTTCTGCGCAATGCCGATCAGCGCCGTGTTGTCGGGCAGGCCGGGGAAAAGGCCGGGGACCAGCGGTGCGGACTCGTCCATCACGAAGGCAAAACGCTCGATCCCGCGTTTTTCCAGGGTCTCCGCGATAAATCTCGCCCCTTCCGGTCCACCCACTTCCTCATCCTGTCCGAAGACGAAATAAAGGGTCCGTTCCGGCTGCCAGCCTTCCTTGATCTTCATTTCGGCGGCTTCAAGAATGCCATGGATCTGGTTTTTGTCGTCGAGAACACCGCGACCCCAGATATAGCCATCGGCTACCGCACCGGAAAACGGCTCCTGGTCCCATTGGTCCCGCGAGTCCTCCGGCACGGGCACGACATCCTGGTGCGCGTAGAAGAGCGCGGGCGGCAGATCCGGGTTCTTGCCTTCCCATGTGTAGAGCAGGCTGTAGGGCCGCGGATCGCCGAGGATTTCCCGCTTCAGGGTCTTGTGGACTTCCGGATAGGCCTCGGCCAGAAATGCGTGATAGCCGTCAAACGCCTTGCTATCGAAATCGTCGCGATCCTGGTTCGAGATTGTCGGGAACTGGATGGCACGCGACAGACGCTCGACCGCGCCATCGAGGTCAACGTCAATGGTAACCTGCTCGACGCCCTTCATCTGCATCGAAGAAAAGTCGGGGACGCTTTCTGCCCAGACTGAGGTGCAGAAAGCAACGGAAACAAGAAGAGGAATGCCAGTGGCAAGGATAAGCCGTTTCACAGAAAGTCTCCTGTAAGTGTCTGGAAATATGATTAAATTGGTTCGAAGGTCGTTCCCGCGCAACAAGGCATACTGCGCCAGGCGTCAAAAGGTGCTCTTTGCGGCTTCTCCGTGATCAAACCATATTATTCAGATTGTCCGCAATCAGTTGTTGCACCACGAAAGGTTGTTGCGACTTCCTCCGTGTCATCTCTTGCGAAAGCGGAGGCCCAGGAAGCTTCATAGTTGCTTTTCTCAAACAACTTTGGCCCAGGAGTCCTGGGGCCCGGCTCTGCGCTCCGCCGCGGCCGGATGACAAATGTGGGGGCATCCCGTGCAAAACAAAGGCGCGGGACCAGTCCGGCGCTTCACCTTGTGGGAAGAGTGCACTTCCTATCCCTCGTCATCCCGGCCAAGCGGAGCGCGAACCGGGACCGGGGAGCCCTTGGGCTTAGTCTTTCAAGCATTTGGTACCGATAGGCGTCAGCTCCCCGGTCCCGGGTCTTCGCTGCGCTGCGCCCGGGATGACGAAATTGAAGGGCTGAAGAAAAAAAAGCGCCGGACGGGCCGGCGCTTTCCGATTTCCGTATCCGTCAGTCTCAGTTGAAGAGGCTGGAGACCGATTTTTCCAGGGCGGTGCGGTTGATCGCTTCGCCGATCAGCGGGGCGATCGAGATGGCCCGGATGTTGGCGGCTGCGTCGATCGCGGCGGTCGGCTCGATGGAATTGGTGATCACCAGTTCCTTCAGCTTGGACGAGGTCACGCGAGCGACCGCGCCGCCGGACAGGACACCGTGGGTGATATAGGCGGTCACCGACTTGGCGCCCTTGGCAAGCAGGGCCTCGGCAGCGTTGCAGAGCGTGCCGCCACTGTCGACGATGTCGTCGACCAGGATGCAGTCATAGCCGTTGACATCACCGATGATGTTCATGACTTCCGACTCTCCAGGCTTGTCGCGGCGTTTGTCGACGATGGAGAGCGGGGCCTCGATGCGCTTGGCCAGCGCGCGGGCACGCACCACGCCGCCGACATCCGGCGACACCACCATGACATTATCGGTGACGTAACGCTCCTTGATGTCGCGGGTCATGACCGGCGCGGCAAAGAGGTTGTCCGTCGGAATGTCGAAGAAGCCCTGGATCTGGCCGGCATGGAGATCCATGGTCAGGACGCGGTCGGCGCCGGCTTCCGTGATCAGGTTGCAGACCAGCTTGGCCGAAATCGGCGTGCGGCCGGAAGCACGGCGGTCCTGCCTGGCATAGCCGAAATAGGGCAGAACGGCGGTGATCCGGCGGGCGGAGGAGCGGCGCAGCGCATCGATGATGATGAGCAGCTCCATCAGGTGGTCATTCGCAGGATAGCTGGTCGATTGTACGACGAAGACGTCTTCGCCGCGCACGTTTTCCTGGATTTCTACGAAGATTTCCTGGTCGGCAAACCGCCGGACCTGGCATTTGGCCAGAGGGGCATCCAGATATTTGGAAATTTCCTCAGCCAGGGCTCGGTTGGAATTGCCCGCGACGATCTTCATGAGCCGCATGTCCTTCTGGTGCGACACCGGGCTTGCGGGAAGGGTGCGGTCCCTCACAAGCACGCGGAAAGGGCTAAGTCGTAAGTCGAGTGCCGGGAGCCGCGAGTCCATTTGAAGAACCCTTGGCAGGCGGCGGCGTTGTAACAACCAAGCAACGGAACGACAACAGCCGTTCGCACTGAACGGCCGCTTTTTTTGAATTTTTGTGACGCGGCGTGGCGATTACCTGGCTAACCAAGTCATTATCGGTTGAGCCAGGCTTTTATTTCCACCATGGAGCGATTTGCGATGCGCGACAGGGTGCCGGAGCCGACTGCCTGCCAGGGGTCGCCGGACGCGCCGCCCGTGTCCTCGGTGCCGGAGATTCGCTTCAGGCGGCGGCCGCTGCCGTCGACAATGTCAAAAACATAAAAGACGGTGCCGTTGGACGGTTGGCCGGTTGCGGACAGGTAGCCGTTGACCCGGTAGGTCGCGGCCGCGCCGACACGGCGGACCAGCGTGATGCCTTGCTTGCGGGCTTCCGCGCCGATGAACTCCGACAATTCGTCGGCGATATTGCCCGGCGCGCCGGTAAAGGGCTCGAACGCCAGCGTGATGCCCTCATCGGCGGGCACCTGGCCGGAAATCGAGGGCGCAGGCGTCGTGGTCGCAATCGTGCTGGGAGGCTGCGGTGTGGCCTGGCAGGCAACGAGCCCCGCGGCGAGGACGAGACCGGCCAGAAGGCGCGGAAAAAGGGACAGGGTCGAACGGGACGGGTTTTGCATGAAGAGGCCTGGCTCTCGTGGTCAGTTTCATCGTGACTGCGGCCCCTGACTAACGGACTCAAACAGGCCGGGCCGCAAAGTTGCAAAAGGTTTAGCCTGACTTGACCGGCAGGTCGAGGGGCAGCGTGGATAAGCTCTCCGGCGCGCCGGTGCCGGTCAGATAGGTCTGGCCGAGCGTCATGGCTGTGCCGGTAATGGAATCCATCAGGATCATGTGCATGAAGATGACCATGTTCGGCTTCACCTCGGCCGGATTGGCCTTGAAAGCCATGGGCGTGTCCATCCAGCTCGGGGTGAACCTTGCGCCGAGCGAATAGCCGCAGGCATTCAGCCGGTGGGGCATCATGCCGTGATGGTCCATGCGTTCCGCATGGGCGTCGAAGACATCGCCAAAGGTGCGGCCCGGCACCAGCTGGGTCTCGACGGCGGCCAACGCCTCGCGGGCGGCGGTGTACATTTCGTGGTGGCGGTCTGTCGGTGTGCCGATCACGACAGTGCGCATCAGCGCGGCATGGTAATGGCGGTAGGTGCCTGCCCATTCCAGGGTGATCTGGTCCTGGTCGGACAGTGTGCGCCGTCCGGCCTTGTAGCGGCAGAGCAGCGCGTCGCGGTCGGAACCGATGATGAATTCGTTGCCCGGGTAATCGCCACCGCCCTCAAAAATCGTGCCTTGCATGGCGGCGAGGATCCGGCCCTCGTCCGCGCCCGGACGGATCTCGTCGAGGGCTGCGTAATAGGCCTTGTCGCCAAGTTCGGCCGCCTTGCGCACATAGGCGATTTCCTCTTCGCTCTTGACGGCGCGCAGCTCGGGGATCAGCGGCGAGGCATCGCGGATGTCGGCGAAGCTGGAGAGCTGTTCGTTGATCTGCAGCGCGATCTTGCCGGTCATGCCATGGGTGTCATATTCGATGCCCAGCCGGCTGCCGAGCAGGTCCATGTCGAACAGCATGTCCTTCAGCTGGCCGACCGGGCTGGCGGCGCCGCGGTCGATCCAGATGCGGATGTCCTCGATGTTGGAGGTGTGCTTGGCCTGGCGCTCGTCCGCCGAGCGGGTCAGGAGCACCTTGCGGCCGTCTGCGGTCACCACCAGGCACTGGAAGAAGCAGAAGCCGAACGTGTCGTAGCCGGTCAGCCAGTACATGCTTTCCTGCGCGAACAGCAGCATGGCGTCGAGCTTTTCCGTTTCCATGACCGCTTTGAGCTTGTCGAAACGGCTTGCGAATTCTGCCTCGGAGAAATGAAGAGCCATGCTGTGTCCTCAAAGAATCGCGATTGCGCTGATCTGGCGTCCGTAATCCGGCTCCCGGCGATGGGTGGTGCGGCGGTACGAAAAAAACCGGTCTTCGTCGGCATAGGTGCACAGGCCCATATCCGCGACGGTTTTCAGTCCGAGTGTTTCCAGCCGGCTTGTGATGAAGGCGGGCAGGTCGAACATGTGGTGGCCGGGTTTTTCGGAAAGAACGAAAAAGCGGACACTGGCGGGATCATCGTCGACGAACCGGTCGCGGAATTCCGGGCCGACCTCGTAGGCCTTCTGGGAAATCGTCGGACCGAGCACGGCGGTGATGTTGGCTTTCCGCGCTCCCAGCGCCTCCATCGCCGCAACCGTATTCTGCAAGACGCCCGTGACGGCACCTTTCCAGCCGGAATGGGCCGCGCCGACAACGCCGGCCTCCGGGTCGGCGAAAAGCACCGGGCCGCAATCGGCGGTCGCGACCCCGAGCACGAGGCCGCGCGCCGCCGTGACCAGGGCATCCGCCTTGCGGTCCGCGCCGTCCGTAAAGGGGCCGTCCAGGGTAATAACGTCCGGAGAGTGGATCTGATAGGGCGAGACGAGCCGGGCCGCATCGACACCGAAGCTGTCGGCGACGCGCTTTCGGTTTTCCAGTACGTTTTCGCGGTTGTCATCCGAGCCGAGGCCGATGTTGAGACCGGCATAAATTCCCTCGGAAACGCCGCCCTGGCGCGTGAAGAACCCGTGGGCCAGACCCTCTAGGAGCAAATCGTCGGCTTCAAGTTTCATAAAGGCTCCTGCGCGGGCGGGATCGTCAAGCTGCGGCGCCCGATCCTTGGGGCTTCAGCGCGCGCTGTCAAACGGTGGAAACGATAATCCAGAACTTGTCACGGCCAGAACCTTGAAGAGGTCGCCCATCTGGGCCGGCGCGGCGAGCCGCTCGACGGCGTCGCGGATGGTTTCCTGGTCCTGATGGGACTTGCCCGCGCCAAGGCTGCCGGCGCGTTCCAGAAGGCCGGAGCGCAGCAGGAAATCGCCCTGGGTCAGCGGCGGCAGGACGGTGGCCCCGCCCTTGACGGCTGCCGCCGCCAAGGCCTCGAAATTCACGTGTGCCGTCAGATCGGCTTCACCCGGATGGGCGAGCACGTCGTCATGGGCATGTTTGTATAGCGCCTGCAGCGTGTCGCCCGGGGCGGTCTTCAAGTAACCGTAGTCGATGAAGAGGGCGGCGCCGCCATGGTCGGCGATACGCCGGCCGATCTCCTCGGCGACGGCATTGGCCGCAGGCTGGGTTTCGAAGATTGTCCCCTCAGGTGCGGTCGCCAATGCGGCGGGAACCGCACTGTCCGGGAGCCGGGCCGTGCCGATGCCGAAGGTCAGCTCTCCCGCACCCGTCAGCCCGACCTGCCGTTCGCGCCAACCATCCTGCGTGCGAATGAACTGGTGGATCGGCAGGGCATCGAAAAACTCGTTGGCGACCAGGATCAGGGGACCTTGCGGAACATCCTGGATCCGGTCCCGGAAGTCCGGCTGCAGCGGCGCCCGGTTGAGTGTTTCGGACTGAATCTGTCTGAGGCGGGGACTGGTCTCGACCATGTTGAGCCGCGCGGCTTCGACAAATGCGGGGCGCAGGCAAGCCATGCGCAGGAGATCGGCCATCAGCGTGCCGCGTCCCGGGCCGAGTTCGACCAGTTCGAAACGGGACGGAGACCCTAACGCCTGCCAGGCCGACAGGCAGGCGGCCCCGACCAGTTCGCCAAACATTTGGCTGATTTCCGGCGCGGTGACGAAGTCCCCTTCGCCGCCGAAGGGCTCGCGCGTGGTGTAATAGCCATGGTCCGGATCGCCAAGGCACACCGACATATACTGCGCCACCGTCAGCGGGCCTTCGGCGGCAATCCTAGCCCTGATCTTGTCCTGCAGTGCACTCACGCGGCGGCGTTCCCGGATGGCTTGCGCGCGGCCCAGATCATGGCGGCGAGCCCGGCGAGGATCATCGGCAGGGACAGGAGGATGCCCATGGTGAGAAAGCCGCTTAAATAGCCGATATGTGCGTCGGGAACCCGGTAGAGCTCGGAAATGGAGCGGGCGATGCCGTAGCCGAAGGCGAAGGCGCCCGCCAGAAAGCCGGGTTTTTGGAGCAGTTTGAACCGGTGACTGAGCAGGCGCAGCACCAGAAACAGCACGATGCCTTCCAGCGCGGCTTCATAGAGCTGGCTTGGATGGCGCGGTTCAGGTCCACCGGTCGGAAACACCACTGCCCAGGGCACATCACTGGGCCGGCCCCAGAGCTCGGAATTGATGAAATTGGCGAGCCGGCCGAAGAAAAGGCCGATCGGGGCGGCGCAGCCGGCCAGGTCGAACAGCGTCCAGAGCGGGATGCCGCGTTTCCAGGAAAACAGGATCATGGCGATCACAGTGCCGGCAAAGCCTCCGTGGAAGGACATGCCACCGGTCCAGACGGCCAGGATTTCTCCCGGATTGGAGAAGTATTTCGCGGGATCATAGGCGATCACATATCCGAGCCGCCCGCCGAGAATGATGCCGAGGGTTCCCCAAAGGACGAAATCGTCGATGTCGAGCGGCGATGGCCGCTGCATGGATCCCCAAAGCCGGTCGTTTTGCACCAGAGCGCGCATGTAGCGCCAGGCCAGGAGGATGCCGACAATATAGGCCAGCGCGTACCAGCGCAGGGCAAAGGGGCCGATTTCGACGATCACCGGGTCGATGGCGGGAAAGGGCAGAACGATCAGTGGCGGCACGGCAAGTCCTCGTTTCGGACCGGAGGGGGATCACGAGGCAACGCTTGGCGGATCTTGTTGGCGCCGTCAAGGCACCGCGGGACAGGCAAGGCGCGCGCGGGTGCGGCGGAATTGGTTCTTGAAGTTGTCACCGTTCCCCCATACCTGTCAGTCATTCACTTCTGTTCCCGATCAAGGAGGGTCCGATGACCCAAGGCCCGAACCGTCTTCTCGATGACTTTGCCAAGCTGATGACCGATGCCGCCGGCGTCGCCCAGGGCGCCCGCCGCGAGGTGGAAACGGCCTTCCGGGCCCAGGCCGAACGGTTCCTGTCCGAGATGGATGTCGTCTCGCGCGAGGAGCATGAAGCAGTGAAAGAGATGGCCGTGCGCGCGCTCGACAAGGTGGAAGAGCTCGAATCGCGGCTCGCTGCGCTTGAAAAAGGTGAAAACGCCGCTGCCGGAGACGCTTGAGACGCCCTGTTGACGCCGTCGTGAGCAATTTCTGTTAATTGTTGATGACAGAAATGCGACGGATAAACGTGGCGGTTTTGCAGTGATTTTGAGCAGAGTGGCTAATTTTCTTGCTGAGTCGTCCACAAGTTTCGGCTTTTAGGAGGGGATTGGTATGTATCCCTTAAATCAATCCTGCTCCTATACTCGAAGTTAACAGGGATTCGTCGGAGCAAGACGGAACCGGTTCGCGAAAGGGCCATTCAGGTGCGTATTGCTCCTCCGGCATGGGACATTTCCCGGCGGCCCGCCCGGTTATCCTGATCGGGTATTCGGCCCCGGCTCGAAAGGGGAGAAGGCATCATGAGCCTCATCGAGATCGAATTCGAGCGACCTGGCAATCCCGTCGACACCATAGAAACTGTCGCCGCCTTGAACGACTGGGCCTTTGAGCGGTCGGACGAGGACGAGATCACCATCTCCCTGCAGGGCAGCTGGTGCGACTACCACGTGTCCTTCTCCTGGATGGAAGACGTCGAGGCGCTGCATCTGGCCTGTGCCTTCGACCTGAAAGTGACCGAACTGCGCAAGACGGAAATCCTGCGTCTGCTGGCACTGGTCAACGAACAGCTCTGGAGCGGTCATTTCGACCTGTGGAGCAAGGAAAACGTGGTCATGTTCCGCCAGTCCCTGCTTTTGGCAGGCGGGGCGGAAGCTTCCTCGGCGCAAATCGAGGCCATGCTGACAAATGCTCTTGAAAACTGCGAACGTTTCTATCAAGCCTTCCAATTCGTCGTCTGGGCCGGACACTCGGCCGCCGAGGCGCTGAGTACGGCCTTGTTCGAAACCGCAGGAGAAGCATGAATTTTTCCAAGGAGCGGCCTTTCCTTCTTGTCGGAGCCGGCAAGATGGGAGGGGCCATGCTATCCGGCTGGATGGCGGAAGGGGTCGATCCTGCCGCCATCGTGGTCTCCGATCCGCGTCTGTCCGATGAGATGGACGCCCTTTTGAAACAATACGGCATTCGCCATGTGACGGCGGTGCCCGAGGATCTCGCACCGGCGATCGTGCTGGTGGCTGTCAAGCCCCAGCTGATGGATATGGTTTTGCCGGGTCTGAAATCGGCCGTCCGAGCGGACACGCTGGTCCTGTCGGTGGCTGCGGGCACGCCGGTTGCCAAGTTTCATGAGAATTTCGGCAAGGTACCGGTTTGCCGCTGCATGCCGAACACGCCGGCCATGGTCAAGCGCGGCATCACCGCGGTCTATCCGACTGCCGAAGTCACCGGGGCGCAGAAACAGGACGTTGCCAAGCTTCTGTCGGCCGTCGGCAAGGTGGTCTGGCTCGACAGCGAGGACCAGATCGATCTGGTTACCGGTGTCAGTGGATCCGGGCCGGCCTATGTGTTCTTCCTCGCCGAAGCGCTCAGCGAAGCGGGCAAGGCGGCCGGTTTGCCGGAAGAACTTGCCCACGAGCTGGCCGTTGCAACGGTGTGCGGCGCAGGTGAACTGATGCACCAGTCGGGCGAACACCCGGCCATTCTCCGCCAGAATGTCACCAGCCCGAACGGCACCACCGCAGCCGCGCTCGAGGTGCTGATGCATGCGGAAGGCTTGCAGCCGGTAATGACTGAAGCGGTTGCCGCCGCGGTCAAGCGGGCGCGCGAACTCGCCGAATAAGCGACGTCAATGCAACCTGCGGCGGAAGGTCCCCCTTTTCGCCGCGGGTCCGGGTGCCTATCTTGAGGTCAGTCAACCTGTTGGAGGGCCCGTGATGGCGACCGCAAAGACCAAACAGAAGATTCTCGAGACCTTTCTGGATCTGCTCGCCGAGCACCCTTACGAGGACGTGTCCCTGCCGCTGATTGCGGAGCGGGCGAAGGTGAAGCTGTCCGACATGCGCAGTGCCTACAGCTCGAAACTGAAGCTGGTGGCGGCCTTTCTCGAACAGATCGACACGACTGTATTGGACGAGCGCGACGAAGAGATGGGCGACCAGCCGCCGCGCGATCGCCTGTTCGACATCCTGATGAGCCGCATCGACGCGCTGGCCGCGCGGAAGGACGCGGTGCGAGCGCTGCATCAGGCGGCCGGATCGGACCCGGCCCTTGCGCTCGATCTGAACAGCCTGGAAGTGCGCTCCCAGAAATGGATGCTGATTGCCGCCGGGATCGATGTGTCCGGCGTCAAGGCAACGATTGTTGCCCAGGGCCTTGCCATTGCCTTCGGCCGGGTTGTCGGCACCTGGCTCGACGAGGACGACGAAGGCATGCCGCGCACCATGGCCAAGCTCGACAAGGAGCTGGACAAGGGTTCTGATTTCATGAAGCGCCTCAAAGGCGTAGAAGGAATCGCCAAAGGTGTGCGCTCGTTCCTGAAAAAGGCCACCAGTGGCCGCAAGCGCTGGAAAGAGCGGGACCGGGAGACGGAAGCCGGTTATGACGAGGAAGCGCCCGCGGGTGCGTGATTGCCACACCTGAGCGTTGAAACTCTTCCTGAAAACCGACCAGTCTTGCGAAGCGATGGTTGAGCGGCCAAGTTCGCCACGAACAACAAAGGGGTTTCATTCGTGAGCGACCAGATCAGTTTTGACGATTTTCTGAAAGTGGATGTGCGCGTCGGCCGTGTCGTGGAGGCCGAAGACTTTCCCGAGGCACGCAAGCCGGCCTACAAGATGAAGATCGATTTCGGGCCGGAGATCGGCATCAAGAAAACCTCAGCGCAGATCACAAAGCACTACACGCCCGACACGCTGGTTGGGAAGCTGGTGATGGCCGTTGTCAATTTTCCGCCGCGCCAGATCGGACCCGTCATGTCCGAAGTGCTGACACTCGGCGTGCCGGATGAGGACGGCGAAGTGGTGCTGCTGACACCGGACAAGACCGTGCCCATCGGCGGTCGACTTTACTAAGCGGCGTTTGCCCTTCTCAGAAGAAGAGGCCGACCGCCCGGGTGATGTCCTGTCCCGTGTTCACCGCATGATAGGTCGGGAAGGGCGCGCGACCCGAGACATCGATGTCGCGCCTGAGCCAGTCCCGATCTTCCAGAAGACCCAGTGATTTGGACAGGGCCCGATCGGTGATCGAGCCCAGTCCGGTCTTGATCTCCGAAAACCGCTTCGGGGATTCGGTGACCGCCAGGATCGGCACTGTCCAACTCCGTTTGACAATTGTGAAACCGTCGTCATCGGGTGCAGCCTCCAGAACCCGATAAGCCATCGCGGCGGCTTCCACGCCCTTGGCGGTCAGCCGGAATTCCGGCCGGAGGGGATGGCCGTGCCCCGGGTTCTTTTCCAGCAATCCCAGTTGAATGAGATGAGCGAGGCTCGCGGCAAAGGCGCTACGGGTGGCGCTGGTCTTGGCGATCAGAGGTGCTTGGCGGCCCGGTACACCGGAATGCAGGAGCGCCAGAATTTTCAGGCACCAGGCTTTGGATGTGAGGTTGACAAGCAGCGCGATATCCATAAATTATAGTTACTATACTTTAGCTACATGAGGAAGTGTGATGGCTGTCGTTTCTTTGGATAATACAATCACTTTGGCTCTTTCCGTGCGGGACAGGCATGCCAGCGCAAAATGGTATGAAGACAACCTCGGGTTCAAGCTGCTCTATCATTTCGACGACGCCGGCTGGAGCGAATTGCGGACCAAGACCGAGGGGGTGACCCTGGGGTTGGGAGAGCAGGCGGAGCCGTCGCCTGGCAACACGGTGCCCGTGTTCGGCGTGGCGGACATCGCGGCTGCCCGGGCGGCACTGGAAAATGTCCATGTGAAATTTGACGGGGAGACCGAAACCATCGAAGGCATGGTCAGCACCGCGACCTTCTACGACCCGGATGGAAATGCCCTGATGCTGGCGCAGGACCTGTCAAAATAGACAGTCAGTTCGACAAAGCGTGATTTTGTTTTGTCTGGCGAGCGGCGATACTTTTATCGGTGAGGAGCACGCCGATGAAACATGCAATGCCGGTCGACGTCCGGAGAAACGGAAATCCTGTCAGAAGGCCACTTGCCGGACGCCTGTTGGTGGTGGTGATGATGGTTCTTCTGACCGCGCTTCCCGCCCGCGCCTGTTCACTGGCCCTCGTGATAGCCGTCGATGTTTCGGCGAGCATCACCCAGTCTGAATACGAGTTTCAGCAAAGAGGCATTGCCGGAGCGCTCCGCGATCCCTCGGTGATCGAGGCAATTGAAACCGTCGGCGGCATCTGGCTGCACAGTTTCGAATGGAGCGGCCGCTACCAGCAAAAGACTTTGCTGGATTGGCGGTTCCTGTCCGACGCGGCAGAGATCCATGCGGTGGCCGACGAAATTCTGAAAAACACCCGGGACAGCCGGGAATTTCTGACAGCGCTCGGCCCGGCTCTGGTCCATGCGCGCGGCGTGCTCAAGGCGGCGCCTCAGAATTGCGCCCGGCAGGTGATCGACGTGTCGGCTGACGGCATCAACAACGAGGGCGAAGAGCCGCGCTTCATCTACGCCGCCCTGGATTTCTCCGATGTCACCGTCAATGCGCTGGTGATCCGCAAGGAGGACCAGACGCTGACCTACTTTGCCAACAAGGTGATCCATGGGCCGGGTGCCTTCATCCAGGCGACCAACCGCTATGAGGACTATACCGAAGCGATGATCCGCAAGTTATTGCGTGAGATCCTCGGTCTTGGCTATGCCGGCTCGCTCAGGGAACCACTCTAGGCCGGGATCCGGATGCGGGCTCTGAGACCACCAAGCGGGCTGTCTTCCAGGTAGAGATCGCCGCCATGGCCCCGGGCAATGTCGCGGGCAATGGCAAGACCAAGGCCGCTGCCGGACTCGTCCATGTTGCGAGCGAGATCCAGCCGGTGGAAGGCCTGGAAGGCGATCTCGCGCTGGTCTTCGGGGATGCCAGGACCGTCATCGTCGACCGTGATCACCAGCCAGCCTTTTTCGAGGCGGCCGGCCACCTCGACCCGATTGCCGTATTTGCAGCCATTGGTGGCCAGATTGGACAGGCAGCGTTTCATCGACAGCCGCTTCAGTTCGAGGTCCGGCGGCCCCTCATATTGGGCTTTGAGATCATGGCCCGAAATTTCGGCTTCTTCCTCAAGCTCTTCAAAGAGCAAGGCCATATCCGTCTGCTGGATGTCCTCGTCGACATCGCCGCTGGCAAAGGCGAGATAGTCCTCCAGCATGTTGCTCATCTCGTCGACATCCTTGCGCATGGCTTCGCATTCCGGC
Organism: Roseibium sediminicola; assembly: GCF_023156505.1. GTDB lineage: Bacteria > Pseudomonadota > Alphaproteobacteria > Rhizobiales > Stappiaceae > Roseibium > Roseibium sediminicola. The sequence continues at coordinate 38,145 of NZ_JALNMJ010000006.1, forward strand.
GAGCCTCCGAGAAAGGTGAGCTGCAGCCTGAGGCGGGTCAGGATGGTCCTGAGGTCATGGCTGACACCGGCAAGCATGGTGGTGCGCTGCTCGATCTGGCGCTCGATGCGCCGGCGCATGTCGATGAAGGCGAGGCTCGCACGGCGGACCTCGCGGGCGCCGCTGGCGCGGAAATGCTCCTCAGGGCGGCCTTTGCCGAAGGCTTCGGCAGCATCGGCGAGGCGGATGATCGGCCGGATCTGATTGCGCAGGAACAAGAGCGCGATGATCACCAGCACCAGGGACGTGGAGAACATCCAGACCAGGAAGATATGCGAATTGGAGGCATAAGTCTGGCTGCGTCTTGTGAAGATCCGCAGGATGGAATCTTCCAGCTGGATGCGGATTTCGACGAAACGGGACCGGCCCACCGTGTCGATCCAGAACGGCTTGCCGATCTTCTGGCTGATGGCCTTGCTCAATTCCTGGTCAATGACGTCGAAAAACGGCTTGGGCGCTGGCTGCGGCAGCGGTTCGAGCGGCGTGATCGTGATGGACATGCCGAGCGCCCGGGAGGCCAGCTCCTCGGCATGGCTGTATTCCGGGTCGTGCGGATAGTTTTCCAGGACATAGACCACGGCGGCGATTTCACGCACGACGGCTTCCGACATGCGCTGCGACACCAGCTGGTAGTGACGCTCCATGAACACGAACACCAGCACCGACTGCAAGATGACGATCGGGGTGACGATGATCAGGAAAGTTCGGGTGAAGAGGCCTTTCGGCATGACCCGGTACATGAACCGGGACACGACCTTGTAGATGCTTAGGAAAGGTCGAAGGGGCATGATGAACAGCTTCCACCGCTCCGCGAGCGCGAGCCGGTCCAGAAAGGCTTCGACACGTGCCAGGCGGGGGAAGATCAGTCGCATGCGAGCCTGTAGCCGATGCCGCGCACGGTCTGCAGATAGATCGGATTGCCGGGATCGGTCTCGATCTTGCGCCGGAGCCGGTTGATCTGGACATCCACGGTGCGTTCGCCAAGGCCGCTGTCGTCGCCGACGATCTTGTGGCGCGGAACGGTGGCACCCGGCTGTTCGGCGAAGATCGACAGGATCTGTTTTTCCCGGTCCGTGAGCCGGACCATGCTGTCGCCGTTCTTGAGTTCGCCCCGGCTGGAGTTGAAGGAGAACGGACCGAAGCGGATTTCCTCGCTGGCGACTACGGGCTGGTGATTGCCCCGGCGCAATATGGCGGCGATGCGCAGCATCAATTCCCGCGGTTCGAACGGTTTCGACAGGTAATCGTCGACACCGGCCTCAAGACCGGCAATCCGGTCCGGGGCCTCGGAGCGGGCGGTGAGCATCAGGATCGGCACTTCGGAGTCCTTGCGGAGCGCGGCGGCCAGCTGCAGGCCGGTTTCGCCCGGCATCATCACGTCGAGAATGATCAGGTCGAATTCCAGGCCGGCGAGGCATCTGCGGGCGTCGGCCGCATTGGCGGCCGTGGTGACCCGGTAGCCGTTGTCCTTCAGGAGCCTGGACAGGAGATCCCTGATCCGCTTGTCGTCGTCCACCAGGAGAATGTGGTTGGCGTTGTCGTCAGGCACCTGGTCGTTCATGCGTCACTATCGTCCTTGTCGGGCCACGCTGCCTCAGTCCTTCAGGTCGAAGGAACTGCGGACCAGCTGCAGGATCTCCGGCCGCATCTCCGGATCAATCATTTGCAGCAGGAACTTGCGGATAATCTCGTCACTGCCATCAGGCAACCCAATTAGGGCGCGTTCAAGGCGTTTTTGCTGCAGTTTGGCCAAATCCTCGGCCAGCGCATGACCGCGTTCCGTGGTGTAGAGCAGACGCTGGCGCCGGTCATGATGACCTTCGCGCTGTTCGATGATGCCGGCATCCACCAGCTGCTTCAGCACCCGGCCGAGGCTCTGCTTCGTGATACGCAGGATCCCGAGGAGGTCCGTGACCATGATCCCGGGATTTCGCTCCACGAAATGCAGCACCCGGTGATGCGCCCGGCCGAATTCATATTCGGCCAGAACGTCGTCCGGATCGCCGGTGAAGTCGCGATAGGCAAAAAACAGGAGCTCAATCAGATCGTAGGGCAGGAGGTGTTCCAGGTCCGTCACCGATCGCCCCGCTCCGGTCGTGCCTTCATCCCGGGTCAGGGGAGAAAGGGCTGATTTGAAATTTACGTCAGTCATATTGACTTAATTCTGGTCGATTGTTACTTCTAGCCGGTCGCGCACGAAATGATCGGTCTTTTAGGTGCATTTTCACGCATCAGATGATAAACGAATCCGATCATGATCGTCGCGGCTATCAGGATACCGATAGTTGGCGTGCTGTGCAAAAAATACAGCGGTGAAAACGGCGCAAGTCTTTGGCGTCATTTGCCTCTGTTGATCTGAAAACAACAAGCGCTCAAGGAGCGCGGGAGATGAAAAATGGCTGGAACGCCTTTTGACCAGCTCAGTGGTGATATCTGGTACGACGGCACGTTCGTGCCCTGGTCGGAAGCGAAACTGCATGTCCTGAGCCATGGACTGCATTACGGCAGCAGCGTGTTCGAAGGCGAACGGGCCTATGGCGGCCGCATTTTCAAGTCCGAGGAGCACACGGAACGCCTGCTGGCGTCCGGACGCATGCTCGGATTCGAGATCCCCTGGACGGCGGAACAGATCAACGCGGCCAAGGAAGAAACCCTGGCGCGTATGAACCTGACCGATGCCTATATTCGCCCCGTGGCGTGGCGCGGCAGTGAGATGATGGGCATCTCGGCGCAGAAAAACACCATTCACCTGGCGATCGCTGCCTGGGAATGGCCGAGCTATTTCAAGCCGGAAGAGCGGCTGAAGGGCATTCGCCTGGATCTTGCGGAGTATCGCCGTCCGGATCCGCAGACGGCGCCCTACAAAGCCAAGGCTGCCGGCCTCTACATGATCTGCACCATTTCCAAACATGCCGCAGAATCCAAGGGCTATACCGACGCCCTGATGCTAGACTGGCGCGGCCAGGTGGCCGAAGCCACCGGCGCGAACGTGTTTTTCATCAAGGACGGCAAGATCCATACACCGACCCCGGACTGTTTCCTGGACGGCATCACCCGCCGTACGGTGATCGGTCTTGCCCGCGACCGCGGTATCGAGGTGGTCGAGCGGGTGATCCTGCCGGAAGAGCTGGGCGGGTTCGAGCAGTGCTTCGTCACGGGCACGGCGGCGGAAGTGACCCCGGTCTCGGAGATCGCCGGCAACACCTTCGAGGTCGGCGACATCATCAAGACGCTGATGGAAGATTATGACGCTGCCGTTCGCCCGAACGCACCGGCGTTGCAGGCGGCTGCGGGCTAAGCGGGCCGTCATTGTTGCGAAAAGGCGGGCTTCGGCCCGTCTTTTTGTTTCCAGAAACACTCTCCAAATTCGTCATCCCGGCCAAGCGCAGCGCGCGCCGGGACCGGCGAGCCAATGTCATTTGCCATCGAGCACGTTTCCGTCGACACGCCTCGGCTCTCCGGTCCCGGGTCTTCGCTGCGCTGCGCCCGGGATGACGAAATCGGGGTTGGTGAGCAGTATCAGGCCGCGGAACTGGCTGGTGCCTGTGCCTCTTGCCGCAGCGCCTGGCCAAGCCTGCCCGCGGACGTGACTGCCTTGGCACCATGCAGCGGCCAGGTCTGGGTGAGGCCTTCCAGGATGAGCATCAGTTCCACCTCCCTGCCAGGCAGGGCGGCTGCCTTGACAGCCAGCCGCGCCACTTCACCCTTGTGCACCTGAAGCAGCTCAATCAACCGCGTGTCCCGAGGGGCGGAGGCGACAGCGGCGTGGAACAGGCAGCTGCGGGTGGTTTCCGTGTGCATCCAGTCCCCGACCCGTTCAAAAATCTTGGTGAGCGCCGCATCCGGATCGGCCGGCAGGCCTGCGAACACCTTGTCAAGGTAGCGCCGATGGCGGTGTTCCAGCGCCGCATAGACCATCTCTTCCCGGGAGGGTGCATACTTGTAAAGGGTGCGCAGGCTGACACCGGCCGCTTCGCGCAGGTCGCCGACGCTTGGAGAAGCGAAGCCGTTTTGCGCAAAGGCCCGCTCCAGCCCGGCCGCTATTTTGGTCTTTGTGTCCGCCATGGTTGACTATGTAGAATGATCGTTCTACATGAGCAAGTAGAAAGATCATTCTACATGAGGCCAAAATGACACTTCCCGAAAGGATGAGCGGCATGGTTCTGACCGGCCATGGCGGGTTGGACAAGCTGGAATGGCGGGACGACCTGCCGGTTCCGCGGCCTGGCCCTGGCGAGGTTGTGATCAAGGTTGGGGCGGCGGCGGTGAACAACACCGATGTGAACACCCGTACGGGCTGGTATTCCAAGAGCGTGCGCGGCGACACGGCCTCCGGAGCCGCCGGTTATGAAGGCGATGCGGCAATGATCGGCAGCTGGTCAGGCACGCCGCTCGGGTTTCCCCGGATCCAGGGCGCGGATTGCTGCGGCGAAATCGTAGCCGTCGGTGAGGGTGTTGCGGGCACGCGGATTGGCGAGCGGGTCCTTGTGCGCACGATGCAATCGAGAACAACCGATAGCGGCGGCTTCGAGGTGTGGACTTTCGGTTCCGAGTGCGACGGCGGTTTCGCCGAATACACCAAGATCACCTCCCAGGATGCGATTGCTGTGAATTCTTCCCTGAGCGATGTCGAGCTCGCGACGTTCCCGTGCGCGTTTTCAACGGCCGAAGGCATGATCCAGCGGGCCGTTGTCGGCGCCGAGCGCGTTCTGATCACCGGTGCGTCGGGCGGTGTCGGCTCCGCCGCCATCCAGCTGGCCAGGCGGCGCGGGGCCCATGTGACCGCGGTGACCAGTGCCTCCAAGGCGGCGGACCTGAAAGCTCTTGGCGCCGATGAAACGCTGGACCGGGACGCAGCGTACCCCGAGCGGAGCTTCGATGTGGTGCTCGACCTGGTCGGCGGGGCGCGTTGGGGCGATCTCATCGACGCCCTGGTCGACCGTGGCCGCTATGTGACCTCGGGTGCGATTGCCGGGCCGATCGTCGAGCTCGACCTGCGCACCCTCTATCTGCGCGATCTGACGCTTTATGGCAGCACCTATCAGCCGGACAGCATCTTCACGGATCTTGTCGGCTACATCGAGGCGGGCGAGATCCGGCCCGTTGTGTCGGCGACCTATGCGCTGGAAGAGCTGCGCCAGGCCCAGGAAGCATTTCTGGAAAAGGCCTTTGTCGGTAAGATCGGGATCAGGGTCGGAGGTTGACGAAAGGCGGAGAAGGGCAAGGTGGCGACGATGCTTTACCGCCTGCTCGCTGGGCTCGAAGAAGGCCGGGGCGGAGTAAGTCCCATAGGTTATGTGGCTTGCTTCTTGACAACTTCAGGTATTGACGGCGCGCCGTCCCGAAGCGCAAACTGTTAACCATTCCAGCGACGGGAGAATGGTTATGCAGAAGACCATTGAGGAATTTGAAGGCGTCGAAGTCGACGCGGACGAATATGCCTATCTCGCACCTGTGATTGAGACCACCCGGGCGCTGCTCGTCCAGGCAAGGAAGGAAGGCGGGGTAACGGTCGGCCGGCCCTCGAAACGGCTGTTCGGTCTCGAGAACAGCATCAAGTCGCTGACATTTCCCACGCCCATGGATCCGGGGGGCGGGACCGTCACATTCACCGCCGAGAAGCTCAGCCAAACCCTAAATGCCTTGCTGGTTCAGGCCGGGTCGAAGTGTTTACACGGCAGGCCGTCCTCGACGATCGTGCATCACGTCAGCCCCTATGGAAGCTATTTCAAATGCGGTCATAGCAACCCGGCTCACTATTGGGACGAGGACGGTGAGAAACTCGATGAGCGGCCCTGAGCCATGGTAAACTCGGCCCTTATCTTCTGTGCCAGCATCCTGGGTATTTTCGCTCATTTTGTCCCCTATTCGGCCTATATCTTTATCGGCTTCTCCGTGCTGCTTGTCTTCGGCATAGGGATCACGGCCGCAGCCCAGATGATGACCAAGCACAATCCGGTTACCGCCACGTGGATGTTTGTCGTGTGGCGCATTGTACCGTTGACGTTCATCTTTCTGGGGGCGTTTGGTTCAACGCTGCTGTCGCTGCACATCCTCGATATCGTGCCGTTTGATTTTTCCAGCGATCCGAACCTAGCGGAAACCGTGAAAGCCGAAAAAGCGACGGTCAAATCGCTGACGACAACGGCAATCACCACGCTGCTCGCGGCCCTGGTTCTGGATGCCGCCCGCGATCCCGAAAGCTTTTTCTGGCCGGCCGAACTGCAGAAGAAGGCTTTGAAGTCCGCTTTTCACGAAAGCCCGGTGTTCAACATTCCAGCCGACCAGCTCGACAAGGAGGTTCGCCACGCCATAGAAGACCTTGGCGCTGCCTATATTGAGCCGACAACGTTCGACAACGCGGTCGCCGGCTGGAGCTTGAAGGCTCGCCTGCATCGTGCCCGGGTGATCCGCAAGGCTCTCGACACCTTCAAGAAGCACGGCATCGAAGTTTAGGGTCTGTGGACAATTAGGTTTCGGTCTTGGCGCTTGTCGGATTTCAGTCTTCGAGCAGAAGGAAAGTTCGCAGCGGTGCTGCCCACCACAAGAACTTTTCGACGCACGCGAAACCGAAAACCGCTGCGTCCCCCCAGATATCGGGAATGGGGGATTTGATGCAAATGGCTCATTTCGGCGTCGCAAAGGCTTGAAAGGGCTGGCCCTTCCTGCGCCTTTGCTTCTTGAACTCGAGCCATTTGCATTCAAACCAAGACCAAATCCCAATTGTCCACAGACCCTAAGAGAGATTGCTCCGGCGTGCCGGTTCAACCGTGCGGCGGTTGGTCATGGAGCGCGTGGAACATGCGGCCGCGCTCGGCATAGAGAATGCAGCCTATTGCGCAGAGGCCATAGACGGAAAAGGCCAGTCCAAGCGGCTGGGTGGTTCCGTCGAAAAGCTGCCCCATGACGTAGCCGAGAATGGCGCCGCCGAGCGTCGAGATGGTGCCGATGACCGATGAGGCAGTGCCGGCTATGGCGCCGAGCGGCTCCATGGCCATGGCATTGAAATTCGCGCCCAGGAAGCCGAAGCTGGTCATGATCGCTGTGGTCAGCACCAGGAACAGCCAGAAATTCTCAAGCCCCAGGGACGGCAGCAGCCAGACGACGAAGCCGAGCGCGGTATAGATCACCGCGGCGCCATGAGACAGGCGGCGCATGCCGATGGCCTCGACCAGCTGGGCATTGGTGAAGGACGCGACCGCCATGGTGATGGCAATGGCGGCAAAGACGATTGGAAACAGTGTGCCCAGGCCGAAAATGTCCACGAAGATCTGCTGCGACATGGCCAGGAACGAGAACAGGCCGCCGAAGATGAAAGCGGTGCCGACCATGTAGCCAAGGCTGACCCGTGTGGTCAGCGCGGTCAAATAGGCGCTGGTGATGGTCTTCAGCACCATCGGCCGGCGTTTTTCATGTGCCAGCGTTTCCGGCATCCGGAGCGCCGACCAGACCATCATGGCAAAGCCGGACAGGAGCAACAGCGCGAAGATCCAATGCCAGCCTGCGATCAGCAGCACGGCCTGGCCGACGGAGGGAGCCACCACGGGCACGGCCATGAACACCATCATCACCAGCGACATCACCTTGCCCATGCGCCGGCCGGTGTAGCAGTCGCGGACGACGGACAGGGCCGACACACGGGCGGCGGCGCAGCCGATGCCCTGCAGCACGCGGGCAATCAGCAGAGTGTCCAGATCCATGGCGAAAATCGCGGCGACGCTGGCCAGGCTGTAAAGCGCCAGGCCGCCGACAAGAATGTGCCGGCGTCCGAAGGCGTCGGTGACCGGGCCGAAGAACAGCTGGGCGCCGCCAAAGCCGACCAGATAGGACAGCAGGATCAGCTGACGGTTGTTTTCCTCGATGATGTTGAGCGCGTCGCCGATGGCGGGCAGGGCGGGCAGCATCACGTCGATGGCCATGGCGTTGAGCGCCATGATCATCGCGATGATGGTCACGAACTCGGCAAAGGGGATGCCGGGCTCCCTCAGGACTTCGCTGGACGCGCCGGAACGGGCGGGCTCTGCCGCCGGCTCGCTGATGGCATCGGAGGGTTCACTGTCGTGTTTCACGGGGTCGGGACCAATTTAACGGCGCGGTCCGAAGAGGCGGCCGCACAAGAGAGAGTAGAGAAAGGCAAGCGGCTTCGAAGCCGGAAAGACTGTCAGTTTAGGTGTTTGTGCGGTTCAGGTCCAGCGCGCGGCATCCTTGTCGTCGCCGTCCTTGGCCTCTACCCAGCTGGTTTTGCCGGTCTCGGCAAAATGCTCCTTCTTCCAGAAGGGCGCCTTCGTCTTGAGGTAATCCATCAGGAAATCGGCGGCCTCGAAAGCGGCGCGGCGATGAGACGAGGCGGCCACCACAAGCACGATATTGTCACCGGGCGGGATCTTGCCGTACCGGTGGATCACCGTGAGGCCTGTGAGCGGCCAACGGGCGGTGGCGTCTTGCGCGATCCTGGTCAGTTCGGCCTCGGCCATGCCCGGGTAATGCTCCAGCTCAAGCGCCTCCAGCGTGCCGGCCTCGTCGCGGCAGAGGCCGGTGAAGCTGACCAGGGCGCCGACATCCTTGCGGCCGCCGGTCAGACGCTCGGCTTCGGCCTTGGCATCGAAATCTTCTGCCTGGACGCGGACAAGGGGCGTTACGGTCATTCTTCAGCCGCCTGTCATTGGCGGGAAGAAGGCGACTTCGCTTGCATCGCCCAGGATCGCGTCCGGCTCCACATGCATCTGGTCGAGTGCGACCCGGATGGCGTCCTCTTCCTCGAAGGCGGCCGCGTGATTGTCGTCGAGGGATTTCAGGTGGCTGATCAGATCGGCAACCGTGGCGACGGATGCCGGCACGTCGATGGTTTCTTCTTCGACGCCGACCCGCTCACGGACCCAGGCAAAATAGCGGATGTTCATCGGACCTCCAGGTGGTGGGCAATCGGCAGCAGGCGACCTATTCGGTGATCAGGTGGCCGATGCCCGCGCGGAAATAGTCGTAGCCCGTATATAGGGTCAGGATGGCGGCGAGCCAAAGCGAGACCAGGCCGATATCCGTCGTATAGGCGAAAACCGTATCGCCCGCGGGCCCGGCCAGCAGGAAGGCAATGGCCACCAGCTGCACCGTGGTCTTCCACTTGGCCAGCTGGGTCACAGGCACGGAAACTTGCAGCTCGGCCAGGAATTCGCGCAGGCCGGAGACAAGAATTTCGCGGCACAGGATGATGATGGCGGCGATCATCGACCAGCCGCCGATGGTGCCGTCACCAGCCAGCATCAGCAGGCTGACGGAGACAAGCAGCTTGTCGGCGATCGGATCGAGCATGCGCCCCAGGGCCGATTGCTGCTGCCACGCCCGGGCGAGATAGCCGTCGAAAAAGTCCGTGATCGCCGCGACAACAAACAGGCCAAGTGCGATCCAGCGCGGCGTTGTGCCTTCGAAATAAAAGCAGAATGCCACAGCCGGGACCGCCAGAATGCGCCCATAGGTAAGAAGATTGGGCAGGCTCAGAACAATATTGCGTTTCATGTCGGCTTTCGAAGTGCTGGCAGCGCGGCCAGGCCGGTCCGATGGACAGGCCGGAGATGCGTGTGCCGGAACCGGTCCCCAAGGGTCGGGAACCGGCCGGACCTCAATCGAATAGGCTCTCGCCCATCTGGTCAATCATCATTTTGGCTTTGCGGATCATCTCGTTGGCGGCCGCCTGCTCGTCCGGCAGCGTGTCCGCACGGATGAAGGTGTGCACCTTGGTGGTCTCGCCGACCTGTTTCTCGATCCGGCCGGAGACCTGCCATTGGCCATTGTTCGGCTGCGGCTCCGCGACGATCAGGAAACCGTCATAATCGGCCGTAACGGCCTTCGATTTGCCTTTTGTGCCGTCCCCGGAGGAGGAAAACAGCGATTTGAACATCTTGCCGAGCATCTGAGGCCTCTATCCCGTGTCTTTGCCCTCTTTTACGAGGGCAGGCGGGGGGCATCAAGGGGGCAAGATAACAGAAGGGCGACGTGGCAGAAGCCAGATTAGGGGTATGTCTCTCCCATCGAAGTGTTTTCTTCAGGAAACCGCTTCCTCATGGAATGATGGAGCGCGCCCTCCCGGACCAGAAAGTCTTTAAAGGAAAAGCGCCCGCGATCGGAGCGATCACGGGCGCTTTTCAGTGCAATCAAGCTTCAGCCGGCGAACCGCTCGGCCAGAAAGTCCGAGAAGGCGTCCCAGCTGGCAGTATCGGCCCGCTCCTGGTACCGGTTCGACCCGAACACGGTGAAGGCATGCGGCGCCTTGGAATAGACCTCGATGGAATAGGTGTTGCCGGCCGTTTCAAGCTCGGTCGCGAGCGTGGCGACATCTTCCATCGTGATGGACGTGTCAGCGCCACCATGGAGCACCAGCAGCGGCGGTTCGTCGCCATCCCAGGACTGGCCTTCCGGTGTGGAGAGCCCGCCGTGGAAGGTGGCGTAGCCGCTTGACTGACCACCCATGTCGCTGCGGGCCATTTCCAGCGTCACCGCGCCACCGAAACAGTATCCCATCACGACCATTTGCCCTTCGCCGGACCGGTCGGTTGCCTGGGAGATGCCGGCCTGCAACAGCGCGCGCATGCGCTCGCGGTCCTGGTAGAGCGCGCCGGTCGCCGCCCGCCTGTGATCCACCGTCTCTGTCGGCGTGTCGTTTCCGAACATGTCGAGTGCGAAAGCGTTGTAGCCCATCTCGGCAAGCATGTCCGCGCGCTTGCGCTCGTAGTCGGTCATGCCATCCCAGTCGTGAACGATCAGGACGAGACCCTTCGCATCGCTTGCCTCGGCGAAGTAGCCAGTGAACTGTTCACCGTCCACCTCATAGGGGACGTCCTCGGCGAGAGCAGGCGTCGCGAAAAGCATCGAAGCCGCCAGTACAGTTTTCAAATGCATAGATGTTCCCTTAACAGTTGAAGGTCTCCGCACCACGCTGCCGCGCGGGCGGCACGATTGCAGGGAATATGGGGCGACGTCTGACGGGGGCAACCGGAGCAGGCGCGGGGGCGCTTTAGTCCGACGGGGACCGGGCACCGTCTTCTTCGAGGAGGTTGTTCAGGTTGCGCTCGGCCGCGGTGTCGCCTTGTTCGGCCGCGCTGCGAAAAAGCGCGGTGGCCTTGCGGAAACTGGCCGCGGCATGGGGCATGTCCCTGGAAACGCCCGGCCTTCCAGATAGAGATAACCGAGAACGGTCCGCCTGAGGCGGCTGACAATCACCCCAGTTCCCGGCGGCTCCAGTGGTTGCGGCAAAGCGAGACATATTTGTCGTTGCCACCGATCTCGACCTGGTTGCCTTCCTCGACAATGTTGCCGTCGGCGTCGAGGCGGGCGACCATGGTGGCCTTGCGGCCACACCAGCAGATCGTCTTGACTTCCTTGAGGTTGTCGGCGAGCGCCAGCAGGGCGGCACTGCCCGGAAAGAGCTTGCCCTGGAAGTCCGTCCTGAGGCCATAGCACATCACCGGGATGCGCAGCTCGTCGGCGACCCTGGCCAACTGCCAGGCCTGGTCCTCGGTCAGGAACTGGGCTTCGTCGACCAGCACCGCGTCGACCTTGCCGGCCTCACGGGCCTTGTTGATGTGGTCATAGACGTTGTCCTCGGATGTAAACACGTCCGCCTCCGCGCCCAGTCCGATCCTGGAGGCGATCCGGCCCTTGCCGGCGCGGTCGTCAAAGGCGGCGATCATCAGGAGCGTGGTCATGCCGCGCTCCTGGTAATTGTAGGCGGCCTGCAGCAGCAAAGTGGATTTGCCGGCATTCATGGTCGAGTAGTTGAAATAGAGCTTGGCCATCGGGATCGTCGCGGGAATCGGTCTGTTCGGTCCCCGCAGTCTTCAAAAAACCGGGCGGCAGCTCAAACACTTTCCGGTTGAAGCCACAGGCAATGACTCAATTTTCGGCTGAAGTGGTCTGACCCAGCTCCACAATCAGCGGCAGGTGATCTGAACCTATATCGGGACCCAGCGAGACGTCGACGACCTGCATGTCCTTCGAGACCGCGAACTGGTCGACCGGCGCGCCCAGGATCCAGTGCAGGCGAAAGTCGAAGAAGAACCGTGTGGTCTGCGGCCAGCCATCCGGATAGGCGGTCTTCAACCCGTTCCGCTCCAGGGTCTCCTGAAAGCGCGCCGACCAGGGGGCGCTGTTCCAGTCGCCGATGGCCAGTATATTATCGCCATTCTCGGCTTTGAGCGTGTCGAGGACGGTATCGACCTCGTCGAAATAGCTGCGCTTGTTCAGCCAGCGGGATTCCGTGCGCGGACTGTCGGGATGGATTACCACCAGGTGAAGCGGGGCCTTGCCGGTGTCGAGCGTCAGCGACATCAGTTCCCGGTCAGCGTCGTAATAGACATTGGCGCCTGCCGGCAGCTCTCCGCGGATGACCTGTTCTTCCGACTTCAGGATCGGAAAGCGGGAATAGACGGCCAGGCCGCCGAGATCGCCGACCTTGAGATATTCGGGAAAGCCGTTTTTACCCGCGCTGCCGACCTCGAGCCCGAAGCGCTCCCAGCGCCGTTCCTGCAGCCACCACAACACTTCCTGGAGGACAACGATATCCGGTTTTTCCTGCTCCAGAAACGCCTGCAGAACCTTGTCGCCCAGGAACAGATGTTCGAGATTGATGGAGACGATCTTGATCGGCTTGTCACCCGCCGCGAGCGGTCCAAGCGGCTTGGTGTTGGCCAGTGTGCGGGCTCCGGTCAGGCCGGCGAGCGTCAAAAAAGCAATGACCGCTATTGCCCAGATTAGGCGGTAGATCAGTTGCAGGCGGTGGTGGACCACAAAACCGAGCGCGCCGCCCAGACATCCGGCGATCCCCGCGGCCAGAAACTGCCGCAGGAAGAAGCTCATGTTGTCGGCCAGCCAAAAATCCGGCGCAAAGAAGGTCGACAGGCCCATTGCCGAAACGCCGATCGCGCCGAAGCTGCCGCACCATCCTATCAGCGAGAGGAGCGAGGCGAACAGCGAACGCGGCTTGGGTTTAGTCCTGAACAGCATGACGACCTTTCCGGAAACCTGACGAAGGAATCATTGCACTGTGCATAGCACACGCGGCCGGCAAGGTATCGGTTTGAGGCTTATGCGTCGCCAAGGGCGGTCAGCAACGGTTGTATATGGGCTTCATACTGCCGCCAGCGATCGATCGACGTGCTGTAGACCGGTTGGCGCACCTGCTGCCGGCTGAAGGTGAACACCTGCGTGTCCTCGCCCGGCGGCGTCAGGCATGTCTCCGACCAGGTGAGACCCGCATGGTCGATCAGCGCCCGGCTTTCTGTCTCCTGATCCCTGATCAGGGCTTCGTAGGACTGCTGGCGCAACGAGACAGGCAGCACGGCAGTCCAGTGATCCATCAGCGCCTGATACTGGCGGTAATAGTGGCCGAGGGACGCCTGGTTGGCGTTGTAGCTGTGATAGGCGGGAAGCGGGGTCATGTAGGCCGAGACACAGGTGTCGGCTGGATTGCGTGTGACGTGAATGAAGGTGGCCTTCGGAAACAGCAGCGCGAGCAGCCACAGGTTCTCGAAATTGTGCGGCATCTTGTCGATCACGCGTCTCGCCTTTTTGTCGAGGCTTTCCAGGAGGCCGAGATATTTGCGACCGATCCGCTGTGCGTCCCGCTTGTCGAGACGGAGCACGCCGTCGAAGAATGCGGGCTCGTGCAGCTTGCCCTTCGCCATCTCGCGAAGGCTGTCGGGAATGAATTGCAGTTCGCCGGCTCCGGCCGCGTTTGGGTGGCGGGCAATGATCTGTTCTACCAGGGTGGTGCCTGAACGCGGCATGCCGACCACAAAGACCGGTTTGTCGCTTGTGAGAGCAAAGTCCTTGCGCGCTTCGAAAAAGGCCGGCGTGAAGACGGTTTTGCAAGTTTCGACGAACCACGTCTGCCGCTTGGCATTGTAGCTGCCGTAAAGGCCCTGGCGGTAGCCGTCGAAATAGCGGAAGGCTTTCGCCGTTTCGCCGCGGCCATCCAGGATCTTGCCGGCGGCCATAGCAAGTTTGGTGATTTCGGGGGAGGCGGCTCCGGACGGGAGACCGCTTAGGATGCGTTCGATAGGGGCAAGCGCGTTTTCCTGCAGGTCCTTGCTGCGCGACTGGGCCGCGGAGATCAGCGTGGCCGGATCGTCCGGCGTTTCCTCGAAGGCCGCTGCCAGGTGGCGTTCCGCGGCTTCGCCGTTGCCGAGCGTTGTTTCCAGTTCATAAAGTCCCAGATGTGCGCGCGCAGAACGAGGCTCAATCTTGAGCGCCTGCTCAAATGCCTGACGGGCCATGACGGGACGGCGGAGATCGGAATAGACCTCGCCGAGGGTGCGTTGGGCATATTCCGATTTCGGTGCGAGCGAAGCGGCCTTGCGTGCGGGAACAAGGGCGTCTTCGCTTTGGCGGTTGATGTTGAGCGCGCTGGCGAGGGTGGCCAGCACCCTTGCATCCTTTTTGGCCGACTTGGCCGCTGCAGACAGATGAAGGACGGCGCGCTCCGACTGGTTGGCCGAAAGGAACACGAGGCCGAGTCCGTATTGAACCTGCCCGTTGGACGGATCCCGGTCGGCAAGGTTCTGGAGAAGGGGCAGGGCGTCGTTGAGCTGTCCGGCGGCGATCAGGGAAAAGGCGTGGTCGATTTGGGTGGGCTGCATCTTGGTCCGGTCTGTTGGTCTGCCCCGGCGTCGATTTCATGACGCAGAGGTAGTTTGCTTTTAACAAGCCAACCGGACAATGCAAACCGAACGGACTTCAGTCTTCTGATCCTGCTTGTGACAATCCCTTCAGCAAAGGCTGGATCTGGTCGCGATATTTTTCGAAGCGGTTGACGGCCCCTTTATAGATCGGCTTGCGCACCTGGGTCATGCTGAAGGTGAACACCTGCCCCTCGTTGCGCTCGTGCTGGCTGCAGGCCTCGTCCCAGACAAGGCCGGCGTGGCCGATGAGTGCCGGGCGTTCGGAATCGGGCTCTGCAACGAGTGTTTCATAGGACTGATGACGCAGGGCGACCGGCAACACCTTGTCCCAGTGCCGCATCAACCCGGCATAAAGGCCGTAATAATGGGCAAGCGTTTCCTGTGACCGGTTGTAGGTATGCCTGCCGGGCAGCGGGGTCATGTAGATCGAGACGCAGGTATCCGCCGGATTGCGGGTGACATGGATAAAGGTGGCGTTCGGAAACAAGAGCGCGAGCAGCCAGAGATGCTCAAAATTCTGCGGCAGCTTGTCGACCACGCGGGCATTTTTCTTGCCGTAGCTCTCCAGGAGCGCCAGGTATTTGCGGCCAATCTTGTGCGCCTCTTTCTTGTCCAGACCCCGGGTCGCCTTGAAGAAGGCGTCGCCCCTGTCCTGGCCGCACAATGCCGAGACCTGGTCTTCGAAAAAGGACAGCTCCCCGGCGCCGGCCACTTTCGGATGCGCCGACAGGATGGATTCCACCAGGCTGGTGCCCGAGCGCGGCATACCGAAGACGAAGACGGGCCGGTCGCTCGAAAGGGCAAAGTCCTTGCGCTCCTCGAAAAAGTCCCTGTTGAAGACCTTTTCGAAGGAGGTGAAAAAGGCCTGTTCCCGGTCGGCGTCATAGGGACCGTACATGTCCTGCCTGTGCAGGTCCAAATAGTGAAAGGCCTTGGCGTAATCCCCGGCATCGTCGCAGATCTTGCCAGCTGTAAAGGCGAGCCGGGCGCGGTCCGCGCCCGAGACGGGACGCCGCGGATCGCTGAGGATGATATCGATCCGTTCGAGAGCCTCCAGCTTGAGGCCGGGGTCTGAAACGTCCCGGGCATTGATGAGGACGGACGGATCGTCCGGCGTGAGCTCGTAAGCGCTGCGATAGTGCTGTTCGGCGCCGTCCATGTCGCCGAGCGAGATTTTCAGCCTGGAAAGGGCCAAATGCGAGACGGCCGATGCCGGGTTGAGCTTGATGGCGGCTTCAAGCGCATGTTCGGCCATCACCGGGCGGCGCAGCCGGGCATAGGCTTCGCCAAGGATCCGGTGGGCGAACTCCGATTTCGGGTCCAGTGTCGTTGCCTTGCGCGCGTGCGGCAGGGCGTCTTCCGGACGCGAACCGGCGATATAGGCGTCCGCAAGCGTAGAAAAGATCTGAGCTTCCTTCTTGGCCACCTTGGCGGCGGCCTGGAGGTGATCGACGGCCTTGTCCGGAAAGCCGATCGACAGGAAGGCCACGCCGAGCCAGTAATTGATCTGCGGGTCTTTCGGGTTGGCGGCCTGGAGCTCGGACAGGATTTCGAGCGCCATGCCGAAATCGCCTGTTTCAATGCAGTGCAGCGCTTCACCGAGCGAATTTTGAAACATGACGGCTCCGCTTTACGGGTTGTGGGGCCCAGGATCCGGCACCCGGAAAAAGATCATTCATGAAAATGGTCATAGACCAGTTTGGCAATGGCTTCGGAAATGCCCGGAACGGCGGCAAGATCGTCGACCCCTGCCTTTGACACCGCCTTGGCGGTGCCAAAATGGGTCAGTAGCGCCTTCTTGCGGGTCGGGCCGATGCCGGCGATTTCGTCCAGTGGGTTGCGGACAATGTCCTTCTTGCGGCGTGCCCGGTGGCTGCCGATGGCAAAGCGGTGAGCCTCGTCGCGCAGGCGCTGGACGAAATAGAGCACCGGGTCGCGTTCCGGCAGCATGAAGGACTGGCGGCCGGGGATGAAAAACTTCTCGCGGCCCGCGTCCCGGTCCGGTCCCTTGGCGATGCCGACCAGCGGCACATCGGTGATGCCGAGCTCTTCCAGGGTCTCGCGCGCGGCTGTCAGCTGGCCCTGGCCGCCGTCGATCAGCACCAGATCGGGCCAGGCGGGCATGTCGGTGCTGGCCGGGGCTTGCTCAGGCGTGTCTTCAACGTCCTGGTCGTCTTCAGGCTCGGTGGCTGCCGCCTGCTGCGGACGGGCGTGTTCTTTCAACAGCCGGGAGAAGCGGCGTGTCAGCACTTCGCGCATCATGCCGTAATCGTCGCCTGGAACCAGATCTTCGGACTTGATGTTGAACTTGCGGTACTGGCCCTTGGTGAAGCCTTCCAGCCCGGCGACGATCATGCCGCCGACTGCGTTCGTGCCCATGATGTGGGAGTTGTCGTAGACCTCGATCCGGCGCGGCGGTGCCGGCAGGTCGAAGGCCTCGGCAACACCTTTCAGGAGCCGCGCCTGGCTGGAGGTTTCGGCAAGGCGCCGGCCAAGGGCCTCGCGGGCATTGGTCAGGGCGTGATCGACCAGTTCTTTCTTTTCGCCGCGCTTGGGCGCGTTGACCTCAACCTTGCGGCCGGTGCGCTCGCTCAAGGCTTCGGCGAGCAGGTCCTGTTCGGTGAGCGCGTGGCTGAGCAGGATCTGTCTCGGCGCGGGTTTGTCGTCATAGAACTGGGCGAGGAAGCTTTCCAGAATGTCGGCCTCTTCCAGCGACTTGTCGGCTTTCGGAAAATAGGCCCGGTTGCCCCAGTTCTGCCCGGTCCGGAAGAAGAAGACCTGGACGCAGGTCTGACCGCCTTCCTGGTGGATGGCGAAGACGTCGGCCTCCTCGACCGATTGCGGATTGATGCCCTGGTGGGCCTGGATGTGCGACAGGGCGGACAAGCGGTCCCGGTAGATGGCGGCACGCTCGAATTCCAGATCGGCAGACGCCGCTTCCATCTGTTCGGCAAGCTGCTTCTTGATCAACTGGCTGCGTCCGGAGAGAAACGCCTTGGCCTCGGAAACAAGACCAGCATAGTCCTCCGGATCGATCTCGCCGGTGCAGGGACCGGCGCAGCGCTTGATCTGGTATTGCAGGCAAGGACGGGTGCGGTTTTCGTAAAAACTGTCGGAACAGGTGCGGATCAGGAAGGCCTTCTGCAGCGCGTTGATGGTGCGGTCAACGGCGCCGGCGGAGGCGAAGGGGCCGAAATAGTCCCCCTTGCGCTTGCGCGCGCCGCGATGCTTGACGATCGCCGAGGACGCGTGATCGCCGGTCACCAGAATATAGGGGAATGACTTGTCGTCGCGCAGCAGCACGTTGAAGCGGGGGCGAAGCCGCTTGATCAGATTGGCTTCCAGCAGCAACGCTTCGGGTTCGGTCTGGGTGACGACGAATTCCATCGCGGCGGTTGCCAGGATCATGCGGATGATCCGGTTGGACTGGCCCTGCAGCCGTGTGTAGCTGGTCACCCGCTTCTTCAGGTTGCGGGCCTTGCCGACATAGAGAACCTCGCCATTCTCGTCGAGCATGCGGTAAACGCCCGGCCCGTTGGGCAGGCGCTTGACCTCGTCGGCGATGACTTCGACGCCCTTGCGCGCGGCCTCGGGGCTGTCCCCGGCCGCGGGCGGCTCTTCCTGGTGAGAATCAGACGTGTCCTGCATGTCTGCTATTTAAGCGTCTCTTCGCGAAGGGGAAAGGGCAGGGACGCGTGTGGCGCGGCCGGCGTTGGCGTCAGGCCGTGTGCCCGAGCATGTAGACGGTGGCAATGTAGAAGATATAGGCAGCAGTCATGGCAAGGCCGGAAATGCGGCCGAGGCAGATGCGTAAGCCGGCCAGAGCGGTCAACAGCACGGCGCAGGCGAGCATCACCCAGATGTCCAGCTTGAGCACTTCCGGCGGAACGTCGATCGGCACGACGACGGCGGTGATGCCGATGATCGCGAGCAGATTGAAGATGTTGGAGCCGATGACGTTGCCGATGGCGACGGCGCCATGCTGGCGGATCGCGGCCATCACGGTGGTGGCAAGTTCCGGCAACGACGTGCCGAGCGCGATTACGGTCAGGCCGATCACCGCCTCGCTGACGCCCCAGGCAGTGGCGATGGAGGTGGCACCGGTGATGGTGAAATGCGCGCCGAGCGGCAGGCCAACCAGGCCGAGGCCGATATAGATCAGCGCGATCCAGATGGAATCCGGCACATCCTCGACCTCGTCCAGCTCATCGTCTCCGCCAAGCTCGCAAGTCGGTTCAGCGACTGCGGCGCCGGCAGACGCGGCGGCAATGGCCTTTTGTTCCTTGCGGTGTTTCTGGGCAACCATGGTCGAAGCGGCCAGGAAGACGCCGAGCAGAACCAGAAGGATCAGGCCGGCCATCAGGTCGATCGGGGTGAAGAAACAAAGCGCAATGAAGGCCAGGGTCACCGCGACCATGAAAAGCGCGTTCCGGGTCGCGCCGTCTTCACCGCAAGGCGTGGCCGCAATCAGTGCCGGCAGGCCAAGGACAAGCAGAACATTGGCGATGTTCGAACCGACCACATTGCCGATCGCGATGCCGCCTGCGCCTTCCATCGCCGCTTTCAACGAAATCACCAGTTCCGGAGCAGACGTGCCGAAGGCGACAATGGTCAAGCCGATGACAAGATTGGGAATTCCAAGACGCTGGGCGACCCCCACAGAGCCTCTGACCAGGACATCGCCGGCAATAATCAGCACAACAAGTCCGCCTGCGAGGCTTATGTAGTCAAACAGCATTTATGAGTTCCGGTTCCGGTCTGATGTGATCGACGTGCACGTCTTAAGAGGATGGCCCAATTCCTGTTGGGCGCCTTATACGCAATAGATTGGTTCGGGGAAAGCCAGAGACAAGGATCTTTCTACCCGCCAAATGGATACGCCGATTGCAAATTGCAATGGCCTTAACAGGCTATTCAACCTGCCAGATTGTTGCCGCCATTTGTCACCAAATCTCCTAAGTCTCAATTCCGATCCGCCACAAACGCTCTCCATATCTCCTGACAGGGGGAGAGTGGGGACGCGGCTTAGCTCGTCCTGCTCGCAATGGGTCGGCCTTGGAAACCGGCCTTTCAGAAAGAGTATTGTGGATCTGGAGTATCTCTCATGAAACGTCTTGCACTTGCTGGCATGGCACTGACCGCCGCATCGGCCGCGACCGCGCCGGTGCTTGCAGCGGATTTGCCGCAGTCCCCGGCACCGGCCTATGAGGCGGTTCCGGCTCCGCAGCAATCGATTGACTGGTCCGGCATCTATGTCGGCGGTAATCTCGGCTGGAACTTCGGCAACTTCGACAATCAGTCCGGCAGCACCAGCCTGAGCACCAGCGCCAACGGTGTCGGTGGTGGCCTTTACACAGGCTACAATTTCCAGGTGACGCCGAATGTGATCGTCGGTGCGGAAGCCGACTTCAGTCTCACGGACCTGAAGGACTCGCGCACCAATGGCGGCTTGAATCTTGAATCCAAGTCCAACTGGAACTCCAATATCCGGGCGCGCGTCGGTTACAGCTTCGACCGCTACCTGGTTTATGGTGCCGGCGGTCTGGCCCTGGCCGATCTGGAACTTTCCGGCAACGGCGATTCCGATCGCAAGACAGCCCTTGGCTGGACGGTCGGCGCGGGCGGCGAGGCTGCCATCACCAACAATGTCAGCGCCCGTCTGGAATATGTCTACCAGGATTTCGGCAGCCAGGACTTCAACCTGAACGGAACCGGCGTCAGCTCGGAATTCAACAATTCCCAAGTCCGCATGGGCATTGGCTACAAGTTCTGATCAACGCCGCAAACGGCATTGCGGGCCCGGCACCTTCTGGTGCCGGGCTTTTTTGTGTTCAGAAACGTATTTTTGACGGCAGGCTTATGGGGCAGACGCATGTGCGGGATGCCGGGATGCAAACTGCATGGTTTGGAAGCCGCCGTGGAGATGGCGACCCGGGCCAGTCTTACTGCAGCAGGGCCGGGTCGTTGTCCGGCACGGGCGCCGGTGGTACCTTTGTGCCGGTGAAGGCCGGAACGGCGGCTTCGAAGGCATCCAGCCAGGCGACCAGTTTCGGATGCCCCGAGCGCCAGTCACCGCCGAACCTGATGTCCAGATAGCCGAGCGCGCAGGCAAGCGTCAGCGTGCCGGCGTCGATGTCGGCGGTCGTGGACGGTTCCGCCGGCACATTCGCCTCGAAATAGGCAAGGCCGCGCGCCATCTTGGCCGCCTGATAGGCGTCCCAGGCCGGGTCGCGGTACTTCGGCTCCTTGAAGCGCTTCTCATAGACCCGGAGAATGGCCGCTTCCATGATGCCGTCGGCCAGCGTCTGGTTGCGCAGCACCGCGAACCGGGCTTCACCCGCCGGGAACAGCTTTTCGCCACCGGCGAGGAAATCGAGATATTCCACAATGACGGCGCTGTCGTAGAGCACGTCGCCGTTTTCCAGGATCAGGGCCGGGATCTTGCCGAGCGGGTTTTGGCTGCGCAGGCTGTCGGAGGGATCGGCGGTGTTGGCGTCTTCGATCTCGATCCGGTCCTTGAGGCCCAGGATCGCCGCGGCGAGCTTGACTTTGCGGCCGAAGGGGGACGGGGGCGACGAGCGCAGTTTCAACATGATCAGACCTCCAGAAGGAAACGACGGGACGGGGGCGCAGCGCGCGTCAGCGGGCGCGGGGCGGGGGAACGGAGAGGCTGCCGGCCCGGCAACCGGAGCGGTCGACTTCGCGGCAGGCGCGGAACTCCAGATCCTTGGTCAGGCAGATCCGGACTTCTTCGAGTTCGCCGCGGTCGCAAGTGACCGCCATGGCGTCGTCGCTCAAGCCGGGATTTGCCAGCCGGAAGGCCTTTTCAACCGTCGCCGGCGCCGCCTTGCCACGCTTGTCGAGTGTGCGGAAGGCGCCTGGAATGGTGATCTTCTCGAAGGCTTCCCGGGTCAGTTCGAAATAGGCCTCCGGAGACAGTCCGGAGCAGGTGCCGTGTTTGCGCCACTCGTGAAAGACGAGGCTGTGGCTCGGCATGATGTCTTCCATGGAAGTGGCGATCCAGCGATCGATGCGCTGCGGCGCGCCGGGGCAGCTCTCCGGAAAACCGCGCTCATATTGCGGCCACAGGCCATGAACGACAAAGCGGAACGGCTTGCTGACATCGCACTGGTGAGGGTTGGCGTTGCCGCCTGCCTGCTTGCAATAGGTCGGCGACCAGGACAAGGCGAGAACGTAAAAGTCAAAGTCTCCGGCTTTGTCCGCGAACGCCGGCTGACCTGTCAACGCGGCCAGAATGACGGCGCAGCGGCTCCAGAAGCGGGTCGACAGCGCCATCCGGTGAAAACCTTTCGTCTGTGACGGTGTCAGTGAGGGCGCACGGTGCTGCAATGGGCGCCGTAGACGTGCCATTTGTCGAGCGGCGACAGGCAGGCCTCGACATTCCAGCTGACGCCGACAAAGCCGGCATGTTCTTCCACCATGTAGTGGACGGATTGCAGCGAGCCGTCGGACAGGCTGGCTTTGCCTCGGCAAAAGCGGCGCGCGACCGGGCTGATGCCGTTCTGCCGGTAGCGGACTTCGTTGATTTCGTCGACGCTCAGGATCGTGCGGCCGCCGTAATAGTCGCGGTTGGCCCGTGCGATCGATCCGGCAACTGCGCTTTTGACGGACGCGGCCGTGCAATCCGGAAGCCGGTTTTCACCGGAAAAGGAGAAATACACACGATGCTCGTCGGCCACGGCCGGCACGGCAAGGCTTGCGAAAACGGTCAGGGCCGACAGGCTCAAACGGGCAAAACGGGCAATACGCACGGCAGTAACTCCGGAAGGCAAACTGTGAGGGAGACGATGGGGGAGGCCGGTCTGAAGGTCAAGCTTCGATCCCGGCAAAAGTGACTTATTCGACGATCAGCTGTGTCACCGTAAAGCCGGCACCGGGACCCTGGTGCAACACATCTGCAAGCCACGGCAGGATGTGGCGCATTTCGTCGGCAAGCGTGAAGGGCGCGTTGACCAGCGTCATGCCGGAGCCGAGCATGCGGGTGTCGGGGCCGCTCTTGCCGGCATTGAGTTCCAGCGCAAGAACATCCCTGAGGCCCGCCGCCTCGAAATCCGCGTGCATCCGGCGGATCGCGCGGGCGTCCTTCAGCGGATACCAGAGCGCATAGGTGCCGCCCGGCCACTTCTTGTAGGCCTTGAGCACGGCATCGGTCATGCGGACAAACTCGTCGGTGACCTCGAAGGCCGGGTCGATCAGCACCAGCCCGCGCTTCTCCTTGGGCGGAAGAAAGCTGCCCATGGCCAGCCAGCCGTCCAGGTGGATGGTCTTGACCTGATGGTCGCCCGCATAACGGTCCGACAGGGTCTTGAAATCCTGCGGGTGAAGCTCGGTCAGGGTCAGGCGATCGGTCTTGCGCAACAGCTGGCGCGCGACCTGGGGTGAGCCCGGATAGACTTCGAGGTCATTGCCGGGGTTGAGATCCCTTACGACACCTAGCCAGGGCTCGAGAAGCTCCGCCACCGCCGCGGGCATGTCTGCCTCCAGAACCTTGGCGATGCCATGCTGCCATTCGCCGGTCTTGCGGGTTTCCTCGGATGTCAGATCGTAAAGCCCGATACCGGCATGGGTGTCGAGAATCCGGAACGCCTTGTCCTTGCGCTGGAAATAGACGATGAGACGCGCCAGAACGGCGTGTTTGAGGACATCGCCGATATTGCCCGCGTGATAGGCGTGCCGGTAGTTCATCGCGCTGTGCCAGTTGCCGGTTCTGCGGGGCGTTTCAGGTAAACCACGGCCTTGTCGCCGTGATCGGCCTTGCCGATTTCCTCAAAACCCAGGCGGCCGTGGAAGCGCATCGATCCGGGATTGGCCGGGCGTTCATTGACCTCGCACAGGAAGCTCTTTCCCGTGCCGGCATAATGCTGAAACAGGGCGGCATAGAGCGCGTCGCCGATCTTGCGGCCGCGCATGGCCTCGTCCACGCAGATCCGGTCCGTATAGGCGAAATTGCTCTCGCGCTCGCTCAGCCAGAGATAGTTGGGGCTGTCATAATCGACGCCGTCGCCCAGGCACAGCAGGAAGCCGGCCGGTGCGCCGTCGACTTCGGCCACGAGGCAGATCAGGGCGCCGTTGATCAGGTCGAGAAAGCCTTCCGCGGTGAGTTCACTCACCGCCGGAACGGCCGCGTTGTTCATGGTCAGCAGGGCACTGAGATCGCCGGGCAGAAACGGACGAATGGTCGAGGTCTGGGCTGAGGGCTGGTTGGACGCCATGAGTTCACCTGGTGGAATTGGGAGCAGCCTTATAGGCGGTGAGGCGGGTCGTGAAAAGCTTAACCGGCGGCTTCGGCAAAATAAACGAGGGCGCGGTATTTACCGCGCCCTGTCAAGCAGGTCATTGATACCTTTCAAAGGTCAGCCGGTCCGGCTTACTCTTCGTCGGGCTGTGTGTCCTCGGCGGGCTCGCTGCCATCCTCTTCGAGGACCTGCAGGTTGACAGCCTTCGGTCCCTTGCCGCGCCGGTCCGGCTCGGTTTCGAAAGAGATCCGCATGCCGCTGTCGAGGGCCGACAAACCGGACCGCTCGACGGCGGAAATATGGACGAACACGTCCGCATCGCCTTCATCCGGTGTGATGAAGCCGAAGCCCTTGTCGGACTTGAAGAATTTTACAGTGCCGGATTGACGCGGGCCACGTTCCACAGGCGGGCCGTCCCGGCGCGGGCGCTGCTGACCGTAGCCGCCGCCACCTTCACGCTGACCGTAGCCGCCGCCACCTTCACGCTGGCCGTAGCCACCGCCGCCTTCACGCTGGCCGTAGCCGCCGCCGCCTTCACGCTGGCCGTAGCCGCCGCCGCCTTCACGTTGGCCGTAGCCGCCGCCACCTTCACGTTGGCCGTAGCCGCCGCCACCTTCACGTTGGCCGTAGCCACCACGGCCGCCACCGCCTTCGCGATCACCGCCTCGGCCACCGCCATAGCCGCCACCGCCATAGCCGCCGCCGCCTTGACGGTCGCCGCCGTAGCCGCCGCTACGGCCGCCACCGTAACCACCGCCGCCGCCGCCGCCATCGCGATTGCCACCATAGCCGCCACCGCCACCGTCTCTGTCGTCGCGGCCGTAGCCGCCACCAAAATCATTACCGCGTCCGCCCCGGTAGCCACCATCCCGGCCGCCGCCATAGTCACCACCGAAATCGCTTCCGCCAAAATCACTGCCGAAGTCTTGCGGACCGCCAAACTCGCGCTTGCCGCCGCGCCGACCACGCGACCGCCGGTCCGAATCGCCATCGTGCATTACCAAATCACCCTAATCTCTGTGCCAGTCCGGCACATATCGACCAATCTCACCCGCCTTCACAGTCGAGTCACTTCACCCGGGCGCACCTTGTACGTCCGCTCAACACTCCAAGAGAGGTCAGCAACAAACATGCCGCATCCCCCTCCAGCCGCTGCGTTATCATCATAAGGTCGGCAGAGGCGAAATCGCAAGAGAATCCTTGGGCCCTGCCTCAATTCGAGGCGTTTTTAAGGGGCCAGGTGCTTGACCAATTGGACAAGTCGGGTTCGGTTGCGTCGCAGGTCGTTCTGGCTGCCTCTTCAAGCAGCACAAGCCCGGTGCCGTTCCAGACCCAGCGGTTCCAAAGGCCGCACTCGCCGACGCCCGAGCCCTTGAAGTAGGAGACGAGCTGCTGATCTGCGGGAATCCATCTGGCGTTGTAGATCAGATCCGTCGCAATCGGACCCTTTTCGGACATGCGGGCGACATGGACCTGGCGGGCCGCGCCGTCCTTGCCGGCCAAAACCGCAACATAGGGGCTGTTATAGGCGGTGGGGGCGCCGCACGGAATGATGTAGAGCGACGCGCTATCGGCGAGCGGCGCTCTGACGGCATTGAGGCTGGCAAAAATGGTTGGGTCGATATTGGAGCAGAGCCGGTTGGCGGACCAGACGGCGGCGACTTCCGGCGGCAATTGATCGGCACTCATAAGCGCTACGGCATGCGGGGCGTCCTTGGCCGGTTCCGTGCCGGGCGTGACGATGGCGGAGACCGTTCCGGTCCGGTCCTGCCGGTTGTCGAGCCACAACAGGCTGGCCTTCATGCCCTGAAGAGGCACCGGGACGGCAACCGGGTCCGTGCCACTGACGGACGGCAGGCCTACGGTCAGCTCCTTGCCAGAGCGCATGGCGTTCAGGAGGGTCAGGGTTGCGGGGCCGGTCGGATACCAGAAACCTTCGCCGCCCAGCGGCCGGAACCCGGCCGGCGCTTTGACCGCCGACTGCATTTCCCGGAGCTGTTCGATCGGCAGGGCCTCGATCTCCGTGCCGTCGACGCGGAAGGTCAACGTGCCGTCCTTGGGCAGTTCCGTGTTTGTGGTCAGGCGCACCAGCGGCTGGGCGTCTGCGTGCCAGTCCCGGACAATGCGCAGATCGACCCAGACCGACTGGCTGCGGGTGAAGGAAGAGGCAAAACAGACGCCCGTATTGCCGCAGTCGACCGTCCAGCTTTCAAAGCTGGGTACGGTTCTGCCGGGCTGCGCCAATGCGACCGCGGCGCTCAACAGTGCCACGGCGGCGGAGATCGGCAATGTCAACAGTCTTGGCGTCATAAGCTCCGGCTACCCGATTGTGTCTGGCATCTTCTCACAGGCCCTCTCATCTTGTACGAAATGCACGCGGCAAGGTGAAGCCGCTAGTGACCAGAAACACGACACCGGGTAGCGTTGTCCCGTATTTGTTACAAGCATCATTTGACCAATCCGGCCCGGGTGCCGCTGACGAGGAGGCGAACATGCCACAAGAAAACAACACTTCCGGCATGGACGGTTCCGCTGAAGGTGCGACGGAGGAGCAGCCGCCGATCCAGGTCATGGTGATCGTGGTGTCGGCCTTTCAGCAGAACTGTTCGCTGATCTGGGACCCGGCGACCATGCGCGGCACGGTGGTCGATCCGGGTGGCGACATCGACCGGATCCAGGCCGCCATCCAGAAACAGGGCGTGACGGTGGAGAAGATCGTCCTGACCCATGGTCATATCGATCACGTCGGCGGCGCCGCGGATCTCGCCGAGGCGCTGAAGGTGCCGGTCGAGGGGCCGCATGAAGACGATCGTCCGCTGATCGACCGGGTCGCCGAACAGGCGGCGCAATTCGGTGTCGACAATGTCAAGCCGGTGACGCCGGACCGCTGGATGGTGGAAGGCGACACCGTGGAGATTGCCGGGCGCAATTTCGAGGTGCTCCATTGCCCCGGTCATTCTCCCGGGCATCTGGTGTTCTTCGACAGGGAGCTGCGCTTCGCGATTTCAGGCGACGTGCTGTTTGCCGGTTCCATCGGCCGTACGGACCTGCCCGGGGGCGATCATGCCACCCTGATCAGGTCCATACAGGAAAAGCTGCTGCCGCTCGGCGACGATGTCGCCTTTCTGCCAGGGCACGGCCAGGCCTCGACCATCGGCCATGAGCGGGAAAACAACCCGTTCCTGGCTTAGTTGCTCCTCGCTCCAGGGATCAGAACAGGGCGCGGAGATCGTCGATCCGGTCGTTGACCAGCCAACCGTAATAGTTCTCCTTCGGCCAGCTCTGGCCACTGCGGCGGAATTTCGCGGCCCGGCTCCAGGGATCGCCGAGATTGTAGAGCGTGGCGGTCAGTCCAGGGTTTTTGGAGATATCGACCTTGCCGACCGACTTGTAGGCGGAGATGGCATCCTGAATGATTGCGGCCATGTAGTGCAGCGAGATATTCGGATCCATCGTGGCCTTGTAGACCTCTTTGGGGTTGGAGGCCTCAAGCTTGCGGTAGCTGCTCTGCCGCGCGACCCGGTCTGTCATTTTCAGGACGGTCAACGGGCTGAGCTGGCCGAGACCGAAGCTTTGCCCGGAAAACAGCGGCTGAAAGAAGGCTTCGTTGAAATTCTGCTTCGGGTAGCGAACGCCATCGACCTTGCGGCCGCGGAACTTGCTGTTCCAGACATTTTCATAGCAGGACCAGCGCCGGTCGCTGCTTTTCTGGATGTGTTCCTTGCGGCAGCGGTCGAATTGCGGCCGCTCGATGAACGTGTCGACATGTTCGCCATTGAGTTCGAAGTCAAAGCGGATGCCGGCATAGGACAGGGCCTTGACGTAATAGGACTGGGCGCTGTCGAGCGTGTCGTAATTGTAGGTGTGTTCGCCGACAATGGCGCCGACGATGTGGATCGGGTCGATGCCGTATTTGGAAGCGATGCGCTTGATGGAGCCCATCAGCTGGCGATCGCGCTTCAGAACAGCTAGAACCTTGTCGAATTTAGCATCATAGGAGGACTTCGATGCCGAAGTACGGCGCGACGACGCATATGGGATGCTCGGCTGAGACTTGTACCGGTTGCCTTCCGGGACGATGCGCACCGATTGGGCTTGCGCCGGAGCGGCTGTGGCCAGGGGCAGCGCAACTGGGCTGACCAGCACTGCGAAAAGCAGGCATCCTGTCACCAACCGGGTGGCGAAGTTAAGCTGATGGGTCTTCCTGCACATCATGACCGTTTTGCGCCTGGCTTTGTTGTGTGTGTGGCGCCGGACACATGCCGTTGCGCCAGCGAGCCATAGATGCCTCACATAGCTCGCCAATTGCGACTGTAAATAACTCATCTTTCAAAAAGCCCCCAGAAAAAACCATTGGCGCATCCAAGATGCAACCGGTTCCTTTTCCTAGGACGGAGCCATCAACAAAGAAGTGACATCTGTCACAGGCTCTCTTTTTTGTCCAATTTGCCGGGACTTCCCAAGCTGGAGGCGGGTCCCATACGCAGACGGACCGCCTTTGACACGCCGACAAAATCGTAAAAGGCCTTGTGCTCGCGCAGGCCGCAGAGTTCCCGCTGAATGGTGACATGCCACAAGGCTTCGCCGGCTTCCGCAAGCCGCATCTGCACGGCTTCCTCGGTTGTTCCGGCGTCGCTTTCTTCAGCTGCCAGGCGTGCCAGTGCTTCCTCCAGTTTCTTGTTGAGCCGTGCCAGCGTCCCGGCTTTTTCGCTGAAGATTTCATGTTCGAGCGCAGCCGCCAGCGGATCCTTGTCGGTCAGTTTCCTCAACTGAGGCGGGCGCACTGTCATGTCAAAGCCGGGGTCCTAAGCGGGGCACAAAGTGAGGTCTTTTTCGAAACGGATCAGGCCGATCAGCGCGGCCAGCTTCAACAGACAAGGTAACCCAGCATAGGTGACGCTCAAGAGAAAACTGAGCTCGATGGTCATGCTGGAACCGGGATGGTAGCCAAACAGTCCCAGAAGCGGCAGCGCCAGCCCGGTGGCGAGCGCCAGCGACGATTTCGACAAAAACGCCATGATCGAAAACAGACGCGCCGCGTCGCCCTGGCATCCATCGGCCTCGATATGATCCGCCAGCAGAGCAGGCGGCAGCGCGAGATCGGCGCCGAGCGCCAGGCCCGAGAGCGCGCAGACGGCCGCATAGGCCACAAGATCGCCTTCCTGCAGCAGTGCCGCCCAGCAAAAGGTGACGATGGCGGTGGCCAGCGACATCTGCCAGGTCCTGACCTTTCCAAATTTGCGGGCAAGTGCAGCCCAGAGGGGCATGGAGAGGGCGCCGGCCAGGAAATAGACCAGGAGAAACAAGCCAGTATAGGGTTCAGCACCGAGCCGGTCGCGGATGAAAAACAGCACAAGGACAGCGGGGATGGAACTGGCGAACGTGTTCAATGCCACCAGCGCGTAAAACCGGCACCGCCATCGGTTTTTGACCAGGCTCAGCCACCCGGTTTCACTCCGCTCGTTCTTGAGGCGCGTCAATGGCGCGATATTCATCCACCGGAGCAGCATCCAACAGGAAAGTGCCAACAGTGGCAGGTATCCCAGTGCCAGCCAGTGAAAGGCGGAAGACGGGCTGCCGATCCTCATCAGGAGGGGCGGCGTCACGGCCGCGACCAACAGGCCGAGCAAACCGAAGGCTTCCCGGCCGGCCGTCACGCGGGTGCGGTCGGAGGATGGAACCCGCCAAAGACCGCCAAGGGTCTGGAAGTTGATCGACACAATCGAAAACCCGGTGGTGCAGATCAGAACCGAGGCGGCAAACCAAAGCAGGGTCAGCGCGCCAGCCGGGTGAAACAGCATCCAAAAGCCGCCCCCCAACAATATCGCCCCGAAGACCAGAATGAAGCCGCGCCACTGGTGGAAACGGTCGCTCAGGCTGCCGATGACCGGATCCTGAAGCGCATCGACCAGACGCAGCAACAACAGCACTGCGCCAAGCGCAGCAACCGATTGCTGCATCGTTGAGGCGTAAAAGTCTGGTGCGTGCAAATAGATCGGCAAACCGGCGAAGGCGAGCGGGAAAGCCATGACACCGTAGGCCGCCAGCTGCTTCGCCTTCAAGGTGTTCCCAGCCAAAGTCCTGTCCGGATGCTCGGCGTCCTGTTGCGTGTCCCGAAAGGATAAACTCACGAACCGGTTCCGGTCAGACGTGCCCGCAACTGCGGGTTCCGGGTGTTGCTGCCGAGCCAGATCGCAAAGAATTTTCGGGTGAAGGCAGGGTCGGCGATCGTGCCGAGCTTGCGATTGCCACTATAAAAGACGGTGCTGCCATTCGAGGCACGGACGCCGGTCAGCGACTGACCCCTGGTGACGTTCGGAAAGATCGCCTGCATCTGCTTTCCCCAGCGGCTCAGCTGCCCGGCAGAGGCGCCTCCTTGCCGGCGGATCTCATCGACCGAGCTTTCCGCAATCGCCTTGCCTTCGAAATTGCGCAGATAGGTCAGTTTCAGGGCAAAGGGGGACGAGGCACTGTAGGTGCCGCCCGGTGCATAGAGTTCCGCGTCGAAGATCTTGAAGCCGAGATAGGTCATGCGGCCCTTGCCGACCAGTTCGGCCGAGGGAACGGATCTGGCCGCGGCCGCGAGATCCGCCTTGGCCGGACTTCCTGGAACGGCTGCTGCCAGCATCAGCGTCAGCAGCAGAGCAATTGTCGTTTTGGCGGCGGCCGGTGAGGCCACTTGAGACGTTGCCATATTTACCTCCGCAGGGCATCGTTTTTCATGTCACGCGGATTACGCGCGAGGAGGGGGGATGGATTGCCGTTGGAGGGTTGCGCACGAGAATGTGATCCCGGCAGCAGGCGCGCCGTTTGAACGCTCTTTCCAGTTCGTGCCGTTTCCTAATCGAGTGCTTCGGGTGTACCCGCAAAAAGTGCATCGGCAATACTGGCGAGGTTTCGCGTATTGGTAATTCTCTTCGCAGAATACATCATTTGTGAAAGGCACGTTGCGTAGAGGATTTTCAGCATTTTGCGCGTAAGACGCTCGCCAATTAAGACATTTTTTGGACAGTCCCCGTATAGATGAGACAAACCTTACTGGGGGATATTATGAAGTTCTGGCAATCTGTGAAATTCACCACCACGGTGCCAATTGTTGCTGTCGTGGCGGTCGCATTCGTCGCCTTTGCCTATATCACCTCGACCCAGCGTGTGTCGGCCGTGCAGGATGCCTTCGAACAGCAGATCAGCATGAGCGCCAACCTGACCAACCAGGCGCTCGGCAACGCGATCTGGGATTTTGACCAGGACCTCGCCAACAGCCTGCTGGCACCGCTTCTCGACAACAAGAATTTCGACTGGGCGGTGGTGCAGGAGACCAATGGCAAGGTGTTCGCCTCGTTGTTGCGCGACGAAGCAGGCGACGCGGATGCGATGGTGGCCCTCATTCCTGAAACGATGCGCGGTGAGAATGCCAGCGAGAAAACGGCGTATTTCACCGACGCGAGCTACCAGATCGGTATCAAGCCGATCACCCGCAGCGATGGCGACAAGGTCGACACCCTCGGTTACATCTATGTCGGGTTCGATCTTTCCGGGATTGAAGCCGCTCGTTCGGAAGCATTGATGACCGCTCTGGCGATAACGCTGGTCGCCATTGTTGCCGTGTCTCTCGTTCTTGTGGCCCTGATCCGCCGCATCACCGGCCAGATCGGAAACCTGTCCGAGACCATGACCGTGCTTTCCGGCGGCAATTACGACATCAACATCCCCTATGTCGAGCGTGTCGACGAAATGGGCCAGATGGCGCGCACCGTCGAAGTCTTCCGCGACAATGGTCTGCGCCAGCGCGAACTGGAAGACGAACAGCAGCAGAACATGGAAAACGAGCGCCGCCGTCAGGCGACGCTGGAAGAACTGATCTCCGGTTTCCGGGACGACAGCCAGCGACTGCTGCAGCCCGTTACCCAGTCGACCGAGAACATGGGCAGCATTTCCTCGATCCTGATGGATCTGTCGACCAGCAACACCGAACGTACCGCATCCGTGGCAGCCGCAACGGAACAGGCCTATGCCAGCGTTCAAACCGTGGCGTCGGCTTCTGAAGAGCTGTCGGCCTCGATCGGCGAGATTTCCCGCCAGATCGCGGAAACCAGCGAAGTGGTCTCCACGGCCAATGCCAAGGCGACCTCCGCCAACGAGCAGGTTGCCAGCCTGGCCTCCTCGGCGCAGAAAATCGGTGCGGTGTTGCAGCTGATCCAGGACATCGCCGAGCAGACCAATCTCCTGGCCCTGAACGCCACCATCGAGGCAGCGCGCGCCGGTGAAGCCGGCAGGGGCTTCGCGGTTGTTGCCGCCGAGGTGAAGGAACTGGCGACGCAGACGTCCAAGGCAACCGAAGAAATTTCGGCGCAGATCAACGCGATTCAGGGCGCTTCGTCGGATTCCGTTGAGGCGATCGAGGAAATCGCCAACATCATGGTCAAGGTGAACGAGTTCACCACCTCGATCACCGCCGCACTCGAGCAGCAGGGTTCCGCAACGACGGAAATCAGCAATTCCATCCAGGAAGTTGCTTCCGGCACCCGCGAGATCAGCGAGAACATGATCGGCGTGAAATCCGCCGTGGACGAGACGTCCCAGTCTGCCGGCGACGTGTCGCGGACCTCGTCGGAAGTCGCGGACAACACCCGCCAGCTGGCAGAGCGGATCGATGGTTTCCTCAACCAGGTTGCTGCTGCTTAAGTCCTTGGCAGGCTTAAAAAAATAAACCCCGCGCCACTCGCGCGGGGTTTTCTTTTGCCGATTGGACGCCGACTTCGCCGCAACGTCATGTTTCCTTCGATTTCGCGATGCATTATAGTGGCTGAAAACGCAGGCCCAGCCGGAGCGTAGCTCCATGTGTCTCCTTGAGACCGCCAACGGACAGGGCCGCAGACAACATGGCCGGAGGAAAGATCCGGCAGATCCAATCAAGACAGGTGACTTCGCGCGCTGCGCGACCTGAGGCGACCGCTTGGGCCAGTGCTATGAGCAACATTGATCTGAAACCGAAACTGAAGCAGAAGACCAAGGTCCAGCGACCGAAGCTGTACAAGGTCATCCTGCTGAACGACGATTATACGCCGCGCGAATTCGTCGTTTTGATCCTGAAGGCCGAATTCCGGCTGGACATGGCCCAGGCGGAAGTGGTGATGCTGACCGCCCACCAAAAAGGGGCCTGTGTCGTCTCCGTCTATCCGCGAGACGTCGCCGAGACCAAAGCCACTAGGGCGATCGATGCCGCCGGTCAGCTCGGCTATCCGCTGCAATTCACCGTCGAGCCGGAATAGATTTTCCAAATTTTGGTTGCTGAACTGATCCGATCCTCGTCGGATCACGCTTTGCGCGAATGCACCGACCTTCCGCTCCCGCTCCGGCCAAGCAAATCGCGAGCCGGGATCGGGGGCTTCTCACGCCTGTTGATGGTCCCCACTTCTCAGCAAATCTCTTGGCTCCCCGATCTCGGATCTTCGCTGCGCTGCGTCCGGGATGACGGCTTGCGAGGTGATCGCATGGTTTTACCTGCGCGGCGTCCCGGCGCGCACTGGCACGAATTCTGCTGATGATGCAATCAGATGCTGCATTTATCGGGAATTGTGCCAATATGAAACATTGTGCAAATTCAGTTGCTCCGAAACAGAACATTTCCTTTCGCAAGGTTGTCGTAACCGGCGGTCTGGGTTTTATCGGGTCGCGTGTTTTCAAGCGGATTGCCCGGATGAACACCGTCGAACAGGCGGTCGTGCTGGATTGTGTTTCCTATGCGGCTGATTTCCGCAGACTGGCCCCGGCCAGTGAGGCGGGCGACCTGCCTGTCATCCGCGGCGACATCCGCTGCGAAATCGATGTGGCCGCAGCGCTTCATGAAGCCGACGCCGTCATTCATCTGGCCGCGGAAACCCATGTGCCGCGCTCCTTTTCCGAGCCGGAACATTTCTTCGACGTCAATGTCAACGGCACAGAGACCTTGCTGAAAGGCGCTCAGGAGGCCGGTGTGAAACATTTCATTCACATCAGCACCGATGAGGTCTATGGCCCGGTGACCGACGATGTCCGAGAGAACGCCCCATTGCGGCCGACCTCGCCCTATGCCGTCTCCAAGGCCATGGCGGAAGAGGCGGTGATGATGGCTTCGCAAAACGGACTGAAGGCCACCATTCTGCGGCCGACCAACGCCATCGGGACCGGACAACACCCGGAAAAATTGTTTCCGCGCTTTGTGATGCGCGCCCTTCAGGGACAACGGTTGACCATTGAAGGCACAGGCAGACAGGAGCGGACGTTCCTGCCGGTCGGCGATCTTGCTGCGGCGATCGGTCTGATCCTGAGTAACTCGGGCGAAGACCGGCTGTCGATCTTCAACGTCTCCGGCGAGGAGGATCTGTCGGTGCTGGAGGTGGCGCGGCGCGTCTTTGAGGTGACCGGCAAGAACACCGGACTTCATTTCGTACGTGACCGGACCAGGAACGATGCGGCCTATCGCATCGACGACACAAAGCTTCGCGGTCTGGGCTACCGCCAGAAAAGCGCCGTCGATCAGGAGCTCAAGGCCATTCATGCGGAATTCAGCGCGCGGGTCCGCCGTCAGGCGGGGCAGTCACAAGCAGGGGCGGCATGATGCTGGACAGGCCGGTTGGGCAAGAGCCGATCCGCTTTCACGCCCCCCATATGCCGCCGTCCACCTATGACGCGGTTGCCTCCGCGCTCGGCAGCAAACACCTGCGCGCCGGTGGACGCTTCTCCCGCAAGGCCAGAGCACTTGTCGGTGCCCATGTCGGTCATGACCGGGTGTTCCTGACCAATTCCTGCACCTCGGCGCTCGAGGTCGCGGCTCTGGCGCTTGATCTCGGTCCCGAGGACGAGATCATCGTTCCGTCCTTCACCTTCTGCGCCACGGCGACCGCCTTCGCGCGCAAGGGCGCGCGGATTGTCCTGGCCGATATCGATCCAAATACCATGATGGTGAGCGCGGAGACGATTGCGGCGCGGATCACCAACCGGACCCGCGCCGTGGTGGTGGTACATTACGGCGGCGCAGCAGCGCGGATGGACGGGATCACCGCGCTGTGCGCGCACCACGGCATTGCCGTTGTTGAGGACGCCGCCCAGGCCTTCGGCTCGAAACAGACCGGCCGGGCGGTCGGCACGGCAGGGCTCTTTGCTGCCTATTCCTTTCATGAAACCAAGATCATCAGCAGCGGCCATGGCGGCGCCCTGGTGGTGAACAGTGACAAACCGGTGCTGCGGGAGCGGGTCGAGGAGCTGTTGGCACGTGGCACCAATTATCCCGCTTTCGCGCGCAGGGAAGTCAGCCACTATGAGTGGACGTCAGTCTCCTCCAGTTTCGAGATGCCCGACCTGAACGCGGCACTGCTTTACGGTCAGCTCAAGCACACAAGGGAAATCCTTTTCAAAAGCCGGGCTATCTGGGCCTTTTACGAAAAACGGTTGAACCGGCTGCCCGTGACCATCCTGCGTCCGGATGAAGCGACACAGACGAACGGGTATTCCTTTGCCTTTCTCTGCGCCGACAGGAGTTGTGCGCGGCGCATTCTGGAAAAAAGCGAGCAGCTCGGATTGGGCCTGCAGTCGCATTACAAACCCCTGCATCTGTCGCGATTTGCTGGCCAGATCCTGGCGGGCCATTGTCCCGCGGCGTCTGACAGCTGGGAGCGGCTGATCCGCCTGCCGGTGCACATGGACCTTTGCGCCGAGGACGCCGGACGGATCTGCGATTTCCTGACGTCCGAATTGGGATGAACTGCCTTATTCGCGGTGTTTTTCCGAGCCCAGCCGCTTAAGCAAAAGAGACGCGGTTCCCAGGATCAGGTGCAGATTGGCGCGCGCCGTTTCCTGGCGAAAATAGGCTGTGTCGAGCGCCAGACGGGTCGGCAGGATATCCCGTGCATAGGCTGTTTCCGGATCGGCCGCATTTTCCAGCAGTCGCACATTCTTCATGGCCCAGAGCGTGCCCGGACTGAAAAGCCCGGGCATGTATTCCAGCGACCTGCGCATCTCGTCATCATAAGAGCGCGCGACGATGCCGGGATCTTCAGGCCGGGGGCCGAAAAACGTCATGTCGCCGGATAAGATGTTGAAGAGCTGCGGCAGTTCATCGAGCTTGGCATTGCGCAGAAAACGACCGAGACCGGTTACACGGTCGTCGCCTACCGCCGCGATCGGGCTGTCTCCCGGCTGTTTCGTTCGCATTGTGCGGAACTTCACCATGCGAAACGACTGACCGTTCCGGCCGACCCGCCGGGCGAGGTAAAACGGCGGTTGCCGGTCGGCAATCCAGACCAGCAAGGCCAGCCCCGCGAGGAGCGGCGCCAGCAGAACCAGCAGGGTGGCGGCGGAGACCTGTGTCGCAAAAGGCATCATGGAACGGCTGAAGACAAGGGATCGAACGGCGGGATGAAAAACAACGGCCCCGGTAAGGTCTGCCGGGGCCGTTTCGAATTTTCAAATGGGGCCGGATCGGCCCCGGCCTCGGGGTCAGTCGCGCAGCTTGACGATCTTGTCGTCGCCGCCGCCCGGTGCATCATCGCCCGGGCCGTTGTCATCGTCGGAGCCGTCGGCGTCGATGTCCATCGGCTCGAATTCCGTCGGCAGCGGCTCGGTGATACCGAGTTCTGCCGCCAGATCGTTGCCTTCGGTCAGGCCGAGCTCTTCCGCAGGGCCCCGGCCTTCCATGGCCATCTGATAATTGGCGATGACGGATTTGAGCTGGACGATCTGCTCGTTGGCGGTGTCGACCTGGATCTTGTAGCGCTGCAGGCGCTTGTTTTCCTCGATGAGGTCTTCCAGGTTGTCTGCGAATTTCTGGTTCTGATTGCGCTGGTGGTTGAGGTCGGTCAGGGCCGAATTGTAGCGCAGGTTCACCTCGCGCAGCTTGGCGGTGGTCGCCATCAGCTCGTTGCGGTCCTTCTCGTGGTTCTTCTGGGCGCTGTCGAGCAGGTGTTCGATTTCCTGCATGCGCTTCAGAAGATCGCGGCTGCGCTCTTTCAGCGCGGAATTCTCGCGCGCCATTTCCTGCAGCGACTGGGCGCCGATGCGGCGCTGCGACGACAGGTTCTCGATTTCGGAATTGAGCGCATAGACCTCGTTGTCGTGCTTGCGCTGTTCTTCCTCCAGGCGGGTCTTGGCATAGACCAGTTCCTGGTTGGCTACGTCCAGATGGGACTTCAGGTCGATATTGTCGTTGCGGAACTCGCCGAGCTCGCGCTTGGCCGATTCCAGTTCGCTGGTGACCTGGTTGTTCTTGCGGACCTCGTCCTCGAGCAGCTTGGCGCTTTCGGAAAGGTTCTGCTGCAGTTCCTTTTCCCGGTGCCGGACGGCTTCCAGGTCCGAGCTCAGGCCCTCGGCGTGATTTTCCAGGGTCTCGAACTTGGCCTTTAGGTCGTTGAGCTTGCCGCTGAGATCGGCAACTTGCGAATTGGCCTCGACCAGCTTCGCGCTCTGGAGGCGGTATTCCTCGTTGACCTTCTTGTTGTTGTCGCGGATCGAGACAATGTCGTTGCGCGCGGTTTCCAGCGCGGTGCGGGTCTCGGTTGCGCGCTTGCGCAGGGAATGGACTTCCGCCTGGGCGTCTTCCAGCTGGGTGGTCAGCGTCTTCACCTTGTGCTCGGCATCGAGCAGGTCGGTGGAGATCTTGGCGTTTTCCGATTTCAAGCGAACTTCGGTTTCGACGCTGGAACGCGAAGCTTCCAGGAATTCCGACATCATGCGGATCGAGGTCTGGCTTTCCGCGGCAAAGGCCTGCATCTGCTCGAAGGTCTGATTGAGCCCGCCGACCCGGGATTTCAATCCGTCCAGCAGGTTCATCTTTTCCTGCATCTTCAGGGCGAAAGGCGACAGGTGCTCGACATTGGTCTTTTCGGGCGCCACAACGGCGTCCTGCACTTCGTTTGCCTCTGTCCCGGTCTCGACCCGCTGCTCCTGGCCGTCACCCGGGCGCGAGGATTTCGAGAAAATGCCCATTCCTGTCTCCTGACTTCCGCGCCGGCGCCGCCCGGCGAGAGATACGCAATACGTTTACGCTTTTTTAACCCATAAGGGCAGCCGGGTTCAACGACTCAGCGTACATGGCCGCCACAATACATTGGGAAGTGTTACCCCCAAAAGACAGATATCCCCGGCATTTTAGCGGAATTGCGCCTATGGTTAACGGCGTTCACCCACTTAAGCGTGTCGGAAAAAAATCGCATTCTTTGCTTGTGTCGTCCTGTCGGGGAGGTGGTGCCGCATTCACAGTTAAACTACGACGTGAAAATTCTCGGATCTTTTAAGAAATTCATAAGTAGTGTTACTGCAAGTCATTGATCTTTTTCTAGTTCGACGGCATCCTTTTTAAGTTGCTGGTTCCGTGTCAGGAGACCCGCCATGAATGAGCTTTCTCAACGACTTGAATCCTGCCGGCGAAAATTCGGTCATTGCCCGAGATGCATGCGCGTCGCATTCTGGGTAGCTTTCGCATGCCTTGGCGGAATGGCGCTTGCCATAGCGGCCGGTGCGGCCCAGGTGGCGGTGCTCCTCGGCCTGGCGGGCCTGGCGCTCGCGTTCCTCAGCCTGGCGCATATCATGAGTTACGCCCTGCGCAGGACACGGATGGTTGCGCGCGCTGCCACCGGACGCATCGTTCCGGTCGGGGATCACGCCGTTCTGCCGATCCCTGCAAGGGCTTCCGTCGCAGGGCTCTCACGGCGCCGGATGATGACGCTGATCTGCCATTATGCCGGGCTGGCGGCCATGGCTTCGATCGGTCTGCCGACACGTGCCCGGGCCGATTGCGGCGATTGCGCCGCCACCTATGGCTCCGGCTATCTCGACTGCATTACCTATTACTGCAACGACATCGGCCAGACCTGCTGCCCGCCAGGCTATCCTTATCTGAACCATTGCGATTGCACCTGTTACGACGGCACAGGCTTCGACTGCGGCAGCTATTCCAACTGCAATTACTGCGGTTAATAGCGGTGTCCGGTTGACGGCGCCGCTTGCGCGCGCCTGAAATGGGGACCGGCGCCTATGCGCTTTCCCTAGATCCCGCCGGAGGACTTCATGCGACTCCTTTTTGCACCGACCCTGCTTTGTCTCGCCCTGGGCTGCGCGCCCGCATCCGCCTATCAGCAGTTCCTGACCTACCGGATCGCCGGCAAGGACATTCTGTCGGTTACCCTGGCGCCGCATGTCGATGAGGATCCAGCGGCCATGACGCTGAAGCTGCGCCCGGGGGCAAACCAGGCGGACGAGATCCTGATCGAGTCCGACGGCGGCCTCGATGATTGCAGGACGGAACTGGAGTACATCATCGGCTCCAAGGACGGTTATGCGGAGATCGTCATCGACGTGAACGCCCAGACCATGAACGGTGTCCTGGTCCTGCAATGCGCGACATTTCAGGGGCTGTTCGGGGAGTGAGGGGGCGGCGGTAATGCCGGATCAAGGGACTGCCGCGCTGGCAATCTCTTCAGCGGTCATCCCCGACGTGCGCAGTGCCGGGATGACCGCGGTAAGGAGGTCAGGCGTGCCCTCCTCACGGCAGTCATCCCCGATAAGCGGAGCGCAGATCGGGGACCCATTGGTTCCTGAGACTTGGAGAACGCGCAGGGCGCGCGGATCGGTACTGCACCATACAGATTACCTGCCGGAATGCGACGTGGAATGAGTCCCGGCTCAGGGCCGGGATGACCATGGAGGGGAAGCGGGCTCTTTGCCCTGAGCAGTCAACCCGCAAAACCGCAAATCCCTCAATCGCCCATTTCGTCGATGGTCCAGTTGAGCGGCCAGCCTTCGGGCGGGCCTGTGACGCCGTCGCAGCTGCTCTTTTCCAGATATTCGACTAGAATGTAATTGCCGCTCTCCGCCTCGACCTCGTGGCGTTCGAAAGTGCCGCAATCGTAATTCGGCGAATAATAGGTGGTGCCGGTGACCTGGCCGCTGGAAGGGTCATAGAAGAGATTGTTGACCAGCGCATGATTGGGCTGGTTGAAGCCCGGTGGGGTCTCGAATTCCTTCCACTCGTCCAGCGACGGATTGAAGGGAATATGGGTCGCCATGTAGTAGGGCACATTGGCGTCGGCCATCTGGCAGGGCACGATCCAGGTCTCCACGTCGCCTTCGGCAAAATAGGTCGCGCCGAAGGCCGGGACGGTCTCTTCCAGCTGACAATCCAGGGTGCGATAGCCCATCATCTGGATCTCGTCCGGGATTTCGTTCACCGCATAAACCTGCCCCTGCGGGCCGCGATCGAGGCCGCTGTTGTTGGTCTCCTGCGACGGCATGATCGGTGGCGGCAGATCGTCCACCGGGGCGGCCGCCGCTGAGTCTGAAGCCGTATCCGGTGCGGGGGCGGGCGGTGCCGCCGCCGGAGCCGAGGCGACGGAAGGCGCCGCGATGCCGGTGCTTTCCCCGGCGGGCAGGCCGCCCCAGGCAACAATGGCATCGGTGCGGCCGATGCGGCCCTGCTCGCTGTCGATCTTCAGAAGTGCGTGAGTGAGACCTTTCAGCGAGATTTCATAGGTCAGCGTGCCGGTGCTGCCGCCGAATTCGATCTGGATCGCAGCCTCTTCGCCCATGCGCAGCTTTTCCATGAGGTCCCGGTCGGCATCGCCGCCGAAGGTCATCTCGTTGCCCTTGTAGACCTTCGAGACCTTGCCGAAATAGCCGTAATTGTCCTCTTCCAGGCTTTCGATCTCGATGCGTGCCGGCAAACCTTCCGACAGCGTCGTGGTCGGGTCGAAGGTGACATAGACATCGCCGTCCGCCTTGGCGCTGCGCTCGATCTTCAGGCGGAAGTCTTCGCCGTTGGAGGCGTCGCCCTCGGTCTCCGCGATGCAGTAATTCTTGGCATTGCAGGAGACCGACCAGTCACCGAAACCGGTCCTGGCCAGTTCGGCCGCGGCTGGGGTGACCGTCAGTCCTCCCATCAGAACAGATAAAACAAATCGCATAAGCACCCTCTTCCCCGGACGGTGCCGTTGGCGGCGCCGTCAGATCTCAACCCGGACCGTATCGCCGGTCCTCTTTTCCAGATTAGTCAACCGTTACAATGGCGTGGGCTTCGGGGAAGTCAATGAATACCTTGGAGGCAGGAAAGCGTTTCTGACCTAGCGTCATTTTGTGCGGGGGGCGGGTTTTCCGTGTAGACTACCGGTTCGTGGACTGAAGCGAAACCAAAAGCGTGGTGCTCATGAAACCTGTTCTTGTTCGTCTCTTGCTGCCGCTGCTCGCCGTCCTTCTGGCCGCGAGTGCCGCCCAGGCCGCCAGCACCGCGCTGATCATCGGCAACTCGGCCTATCAGGACGTGACCCCGCTCGACAATCCGGCGAGCGACGCGGCGCTGGCCTCGCGCACGTTTGCGGCGCTCGGCTTCGACACCGAGGTCGTTCTGGATGCCGACGCGGCGGCGATGCGCGCCGCCCTGGCGGCGTTCAAGGCAAGGGCTGCCGGGGCCGAGGTTGCCGCAATCTTCTATGCGGGCCACGGGGTGCAGGCCAACAACGTCAACTACCTGCTGCCCACAGACACCGGTGCGGCCACAAAGGAACAGTTCGAACAGACGGCAATCCGGATGGAGGAATTTCTGGACGCGCTCTCGGCCACCAAAGGGGTCAAGCTGCTCATCGTCGATGCATGCCGCGACAATCCCTTTGCCGCCGCCCGCGCCCTTGCCAGGGGTTTCAAGAGCGATGCCAAGGGCCTGGCCCGGGTCAATCACCAGCTCCAGGATCTGATGGTGGTCTATTCGGCCCAGCCCAATCACCAGGCGCTTGACGGGGAGGGCGACAACAGCCCCTTCATGGAGGCCTTTTCGGCCGTAATGACCGCCAAGGAAAACGTCCGCCTCACCGAGGCGCTGATCGACATCACCAACTTTGTGCGCACCAAGACGGCCGACAAGCAGCTGCCCTATACCGAAGGCACGCTGTCGGTGCATGTCCAGCTGACACGGCAGGAACCGTTGCAGACGGCAGCTGAACCGTCGGCCTGTCCGGCGGATGGCGAGGTCCTGTCCTTGCAGGATCTCGAAGACTACATGGAGTTCGACGACGGACCACCGGGCCTGGTGGTGAGCGATGCCGGCAAAAACCTCCTGGAACTTTGCCTGAAGGACGGCGCGATCCTGGTGCATGGCAGTTATGACGAGCGTTTCTCGCCCGCCGATCTGCGCAACAAGGAAAACGAGGGGGCCGGCTATTATTTCAAGACCGCCGACGGCGGCGATGCCCATCTGTGGTTCTATGCCGACGACGACGCCGAGGCCCCGGCCCAGCTCGGCATTTACGTGAACGGGGACGAGGTCACCTGGATCACCACCGGCTGGGTCTTCTGATTTTCTGATCGTGCGCGCGCGAAGAGCGCAGAAGTTTTTCCGAGCCCTGGAACAAATGCGGGTGGCGGTTGTTTACCAGATGGCAGCGTCCTCTCCGGTGCGCTCCGGAGAGGAAATTCAAATGACGCCGAAATTGCTCAAGAATTCGACCGCGCTGGCACTGGTCAGCCTTCTCTGCCTGCCCGTTCCGCACACCGCATCTCTGGCCCAGCAAGCCGACGTGGATTGCGCCACAAATCCCGGCCGGGAAGGCTGCCCG
This sequence comes from Roseibium sediminicola, assembly GCF_023156505.1. Lineage (GTDB taxonomy): Bacteria > Pseudomonadota > Alphaproteobacteria > Rhizobiales > Stappiaceae > Roseibium > Roseibium sediminicola. The sequence goes on from NZ_JALNMJ010000006.1 coordinate 80,685, forward strand.
CCAGGCGCTGCGGCTGAAGGAGCGGTGGAGCAGAGCGAACCGGTGACGGACGCGGCCGGGCAAGGGCAGCCTCCGGCGGAAACGCCGGAGGCTGATCTCCCCTCCGAGGCGGCTCCTGTAGAAGAGGCGGCGCCCGAGCCGCAACCGGCTGCCGAAGAACCACCGCAGGCAGAAGCAGCGGCCCCTGCTACCGAGCCGCCCGCCGCGGAAATCCCGGAGCCAGCGGAAACGCCGGCGCCCGCCGAGAGCGTGCTTGAACCGGAGCCTGCACCTGAGGTGGAAGATGCGGCGCCTCCCGCAACCAACGACACCGCACCTGCCGAAGCCCCGGCTGCCGAGGAGATAGTGCCGGAGGCCCAGGAAGAAACCGCGGCCCCCGAAGCCCGTGAACCGGAAACACAGGAGCCCGCAACTCTGGGAACGGAAGCTTCTGCCCCTGAAGCCCCGGCGGAAAAGCCCGAGGCGCCGGCCGTGGAAACGACGCCTGAAGAAAAACCGGCGGCCACGCTGGAAGCACCTGCGGAAGCCCCCGCCGAGAAACCCGGGTCCTCGACCGAAGAGACGGTTCCCGACGAGAAGCCGGCTGCGGAAGAAACCCAGTCCGGCCAGGCGGACGGCGAGCAGCCGGCCGGAGAACCGGAGACACCCGCTGAGGCCGCTCAGTCCGAAGAGCAGCCGGCGGCTGCGGCAGAGCCGGAAGAGCCGACCGAGGCGAATGCCGAAGTGACCGGGGAGCCGGGTGAGCCGATCGAGGTGCAGCAAAGCGCAGAAGCAGAAGAACCGGCTGCCGTGGTCGACGATGATGCCAGCGAGGCGCAGCGCGCCGAAATCCGGCAGCGGGAGGAACGCCGCCGCGACGAGGCCCGGGACCGCCGTCTGGAGCTTCTCGGAGCCGCCGCGGTCGGCGTCGGCATCGGCATGCTGATCCCGGCGCTTGGCGGCAAGGTGGTCGAGGACCAGGGCGACCGCATCATCGTGGAACGGGACGGCGAGTATTACGTACGCAAGGATGAAAACAGCCTGCTGCGCTACGGTGACGCGGAATTCAAGGCGGAGCGCCTGCGCGGCGGCCGCACCCGCGAGACGGTGACCCGGCGCAATGGTGTCCGCATCGTCACCATCCGCGACGAGGGCGGTTACGTTCTCTACCGGTCGCGCATCCTGCCGGATGGCCGGGAATTCGTCCTGATCGACAACCGCGGCCATGACCGCCTCCGCCGCAACTGGGACCGCGAACTGCCGCCGCTGGACATCGGCATTCCGCGCGAGCGTTACATCGTTCCGGCCGGCCGGGCAGACTATGACCTGATCTACCAGACGTTTGCCGCACCGCCGGTGGAGCCTGTCGAACAGGCCTATTCCCTGCGCGAGGTGCGTGAAAGCGAGCGGCTGCGCGACAAGATGCGCCGGGTCGACCTGGACACGATCACCTTCGACACGGGCAGCGCCGTGGTGCGCCGCAGCCAGGTTCCGCTTCTGGAGGACATTGCCCGCGCGTCCGTCGCGCTTATCGAGCAGGACCCGACCACCGTTCTTCTGGTGGAGGGCCACACGGACGCGGTCGGCTCGGACATTTCCAACCTGGCGCTGTCCGACCGCCGCGCGGAGACCGTCGCCCGCATTCTGGCGGAAGTCTACGACGTGCCGCCGGAGAACATGGTCGTCCAGGGTTATGGCGAGGATTACCTGAAGATCGACACGCAGGCCGCGGAAGAACGCAACCGCCGCGTGACGCTCCGCAACATCACGCCGCTTCTAAGCGCGCGCAAATAGGCAACGGACAGCGCGGTGCCGCACAAGGCGGCACCGCGCCTCGATCTGGTTGCGGTGCGGGCCGACCGTGTTGTGGCCGGCTGAAACTGGCTTCAGTGGATGGATGCGCTCCTGTCACATCTGACATTGACATTCTTCACCGGCCTCGCTCATGTGAGCGCGCCGGACCGGCCGGGCAGCCAGAGCGCCGGGACGGCAGAAAACAGCGAATTCGACAAGCGCTCCCAAGGGCAGGGGCCGCGTTCGGACCACAAACAGAATTTTTCGGAGGCCATCATGCGACTGACACCCCCATCCCTCATCGTGTTCCTGATTTCCCTGGCGCTGTTCGTCGTCGCCGTCCTGCCGATGCTGGGCGTCGCCATCCCGAGCATCGGCATCTCCACGATCCACCTCCTGATCGGCTCCTGGGCCGTACTGGCGGCCGGGGTGCTGTTCAAGGGGATCTGAGGCAGGAAATGCGGAGCTCGCTGCGCTCGCGCTGATGCGCTGGTTTCCGGATCGGCGCGCAACTTCGCTGCACTTGTCCGGAAGGACGGAGTGGGTGGGAAGAAACGCTACTCCTCCAACGTCCTTCCGGATGGTCTGCAGCGGATGCTGCATGGCCATATCGGGAGCTTGTGCCCGGCTTAAACGGGCATCCAGCGCTTGAGAGTGAGCGCAGCGAACGCCTTATCCAAATCCCGTTGCCGTCAAATCACACCAATCGGGATTGCCGCCTTCGATCAACTCGATCTTCCAGGCCCGCTTCCATTTCTTCAGTTGTTTCTCCCGGGCAATCGCGTCACTGACGAGATCAAACGCCTCCGCATAGACAAGCCGTCTGACGCCATAGGTGCTGGAAAAGCCGTCAACCAACCCCTTCTGATGCTCGAACAATCGCCGAGGCAGGTCGCTTGTCACACCGACATAAAGTGTGCCGTTCCGTTTCGAGGCAAGGATGTAGACATGGGCGGGCATTCTGCAATCATTTCGCGAATAGCTAGATTGTGCAATCTGAATTGCATTTTCTGCCCTTGCAGCAACTCCACCCCCTCCACCGTCATTCCGGACGGTCTGCAGCGTCAGCTGCATGGCCAGATCCGGAACCCAGACATCTTTCGCGCCAAAGACGCGTCCTTCTTCAATTTGAAGAGATTGATTGGATTTGGAGTTCGCTGCGCTCACACTGACGCGCTGGGTTCCGGATCGGCGCGCAGCGTAGCTGCACTTGTCCGGAATGACGGGAGGAGAGACAGAACACCACCCTCTCCTCCGTCATTCCGGACGGTCTGCAGCGCAGCTGCATGGCCAGATCCGGAACCCAGACATCTTTGGCGCCAAAGACGCGTCCTTCTTCAATGTGAAGAGATTGATTGGATTTGGAGTTCGCCGCGCTCACGCTGACGCGCTGGGTTCCGGATCGGCGCGCAGCGTAGCTGCACTTGTCCGGAATGACGGGAGGAGAGACAGAACACCACCCTCTCCTCCGTCATTCCGGACGGTCTGCAGCGTCAGCTGCATGGCCAGATCCGGAACCCAGACATCTTTCGCGCCGCAGGCGCGTCCTTTTTCAATGTGAAGAAGCTGATTGGTTTTGGAGTTCGCTGCGCTCACACTGACGCGCTGGGTTCCGGATCGGAATGGAGCGGGCTGCACTTGTCCGGAATGACGGTGGAGAGCGAGGGACTCCCGCTCACCCGTTCAGCCAGATCACCCCGGCAATGATCAGAACGAAAACCACGGCAATCGCCACCAGCGTCTGGGTGTCCGGGCCGGGGCTTTTGCCGGGCGGCGGGCGGAAGAATTTCTCGTCCGGGTCCTCGTTCGGATCGGGTGCCGGTTCCGGCCGGGCCTTCGGCTTGACCAGCTTCAGCACCAAAAACAGGAACAGGATCGCCGTGACGATCGCCATGAGCGGCCCGACGGTCACGGCGACCCCCATGGCGATGCCGCCATTCATGTCCCGTCCCTCGATCGCGACGAAGATCGGATAGGCGGTGAAAAACGCGCCGACATAACCGACAACGGCCCCGACAATGGCACCCAGAATGGCCAGGATGGCGCGCATTTGTTGGTCTCCCCCAGTAACTGCGAGAGAAGGTTAGCCTGCGAAGGGGAGGCTGCAAAGCGGGTTGGTGCGACGATGCGGTCGAGCCGGTTTCATTGAAGGCATAGGCTGCGCCAACCCTCTGACGTCACCCCGGACTTGATCCGGGGCCTACTCGTTGCCAGAGCCTAAGCCGGTTCCTACCGCCCCGGTCGCCCACTCTTCTTCGGCCGGCCGCGCCGCCGTTTCTCCTCCGCCGGATCCTCGTAAGACCCCGCCCCGATCTTGCCCCGCACCACCGGTTTCGGATCGTCGGAACCCAGCGGGACTTCCGTCCGGCCCACCGTCATCTCGTCCAGTGAATTCTTGCGCACCCTGGCGCTGGGGGCGGGCAGGGCGTTCTTGTCCCTGGCGGCTTTCGCCTTGTCGCGGGCGGTGAGTTTTTTCTTGCCGCTTGCCCCTTCCTTGGTGCCGCCGGCGCCGAATTTGCGGTCGCCCCTGTAGCCGCCGGACTTGCCGTCGATGTCGGACTGGCGCGCCATGGCGTCGTCGGCCACCGCCAGTTCGGTTTCCTGGAGGCGCTTGATCTCGTCGCGCAGGCGCGCGGCGGTCTCGAAGTCGAGATCGGCGGCGGCGTCGCGCATCTGTTTTTCCAGGTCCTCGATATGGGCGGCCAGATTGTGGCCGACCAGCGAGCCCTGCTCGGCGAAACCGGCATCGACCGTGACATGGTCCTGCTCGTAGACGCTGTCGAGAATGTCGGCGATGTTGCGCTTGACGCTTTCCGGGGTAATGCCGTGTTCGGCATTGTAAGCCAGCTGCTTCTCGCGGCGGCGGTTGGTCTCCGCGATCGCCCGCTCCATGGAGCCGGTCATGTTGTCGGCGTAGAGAATGACCTTGCCGTCGACGTTACGGGCGGCGCGGCCGATGGTCTGGATCAGCGAGGTTTCGGAGCGCAGGAAACCTTCCTTGTCGGCGTCCAGAATGGCGACCAGGGCGCATTCGGGAATGTCGAGGCCCTCGCGCAGCAGGTTGATGCCGACCAGGACGTCGAAGGCGCCGAGGCGCAGGTCGCGCAGGATCTCGATGCGCTCCAGCGTGTCGATGTCGGAATGCATGTAACGCACGCGCACGCCGTTCTCGTGCAGGTATTCGGTCAGGTCCTCGGCCATGCGCTTGGTCAGGGTGGTGACCAGCGTGCGGTAGCCCTTGGCCGCGACCTCGCGCACCTCGCCCAGGAGATCGTCGACCTGGCTGGTGGCCGGGCGGATGTCGACCGGCGGGTCGATCAGGCCGGTGGGCCGGATCACCTGCTCTGCGAAGACGCCGCCGGACTGGTCCAGCTCCCAGGAGCCGGGGGTGGCCGAGACCGCGACCGATTGCGGCCGCATGGCGTTCCATTCCTCGAAACGCAGCGGCCGGTTGTCCATGCAGGAGGGCAGGCGGAAGCCGTATTCGGCCAGCGTCGCCTTGCGGCGGAAGTCGCCCCGGTACATGGCGCCGATCTGCGGAATGGTGACATGGCTCTCGTCGGCGAAGACGATGGCGTTGTCGGGCAGGTATTCGAACAGGGTGGGGGGCGGTTCGCCCGGCTTGCGGCCGGTGAGGTAGCGCGAATAGTTCTCGATGCCCTGGCAGGAGCCGGTCGCCTCCAGCATTTCCAGGTCGAACATGGTGCGCTGTTCCAGGCGCTGCGCCTCCAGCAGGCGGCCGTGTGTGTTGAGCTCCTCCAGCCTGTGCTTGAGCTCTTCCTTGATCGACTTGACGGCCTGGTTCAGTGTCGGCTTGGGCGTGACATAGTGCGAGTTGGCGTAGATCTTGACGCTTTTGAGCTCGCCCGACTTCTGTCCTGTCAGCGGATCGAACTCGGTGATCGACTCGATCTCGTCGCCGAACATGGAAATGCGCCAGGCCGTGTCCTCATAGTGGGCCGGGAACAATTCGATCGTGTCGCCGCGCACCCGGAAGGTGCCGCGCTGGAAGGCGGCGTCGTTGCGCTTGTATTGCAGGGCCACCAGGTCGGCGATCAGCTGGCGCTGGTCCATGCGCTCGCCGACCTCGATGGCGAAGGTCATCGCGGTATAGGTTTCGACCGAGCCGATACCGTAGATGCAGGACACGGACGCAACGATGATGACGTCGTCGCGCTCCAGCAGCGAGCGGGTGGCCGAGTGGCGCATCCGGTCGATCTGCTCGTTGATCGAGCTTTCCTTTTCGATATAGGTGTCCGTGCGCGGCACATAGGCTTCCGGCTGGTAGTAGTCGTAATAGGAGACGAAATACTCGACCGCGTTGTCCGGGAAGAAGGCCTTGAACTCGCCGTAGAGCTGGGCGGCAAGCGTCTTGTTGGGCGCCAGGATCAGGGCCGGGCGCTGGGTGCGTGAAATCACCTGCGCCATGGTGTAGGTCTTGCCCGAGCCGGTCACCCCGAGCAGCACCTGGGTCTGCTCGCCGCTGTTCATGCCCTCGACGAGGTCGGCGATGGCGGTCGGCTGGTCGCCCTTGGGTTCGTACTCGGATTTGAGCACGATCGGCACGCCGCCTTCGGATTTTTCCGGCCGTTCCGGCCGGTGCGGCACCCACAATTCGCCGTTCTTGTGCAGCGGGTTGCCGCTTTCGATCAGCGCCGACAGGGCTTCCACGGTGGCCGTGGCGCCCTGGTTGCCGGTCAGTTCTCCGAATTTAGATTCCTTGGCCTTCTTCTTGTTGGCCTTCTTGTGGGCCTTGAGCTCCGCCTCGAGCTTTTCCGCCTCTTCAAGCGTCATGTCGAGGCCGGCGACCGGGTTGAGCCCGCCGGACGCGCGTTCCCGGGCACTGTCGGCCTTGCCGATGGAGGTGCCGCGCGCCGACTTCGTCGGCTTGCTTTTCTTTGCGCTCACGGTCGCACCGGCCTTGCGGCCTGACCTCCGTGTGGGCGCGCCATCAGGCGCGGCGCCCGCTTGGGCTTGCGGGCCTTCGGCCCGGTCCTCTGTGTCCTTGCCAGCGGCCTTTGCCGCCTTCTTCGGCGCAGGCTTGTCGGCTTCCTCGGAGATTTCGGCGGCCCAGTCGCTGATCGAACCGCTCAAGGGCGCGCCGGAAAGCGGTTTCTGCGGGGCTTCGCCGAAGCCGTCCGGGGAAGACGTGTCATCGGAGGAGGATTTGGTGGGGCGCTTGCTCATGGCCGCAATATGGTCCGGTTGCGCGCGCGAGGAAAGGGGGTGGTTGCGGCTTTGTTCCGCTTAAAGGCACTTCCTGTCACTCTGCTGACAGAACGGTGTCAGGAGGGGGCTCGTTCACTTGAGACGGCCTGACTTTCCTAGAGCTGCAACCCTAATTCAATCATTAGCTGTATTTTCTCATTCTTCTCTTTTTGTTGATATTGTTGTTGCCTTCGATTTAGGATGAATAATTAATTTTCTGCAAACATTGCGCGAGTGGCCGAGTTGGCAGAGTGAATTTAGTGGGGCACATTAAAAATGGGATGTATTCAAGCGCAAGATGCGTTTGTGACATGGGCAAATGCAATAATACGAAACCTTCGTTCGGCGATCGCTATTGTCAGTTGTTTGGCGATTGGACTTGCGTCTTGCACCACATACAATGGTGTGGCCGAATTTGAACTCTATCGGCGGGCTTTTGATCAGTCTTACCAAACCGGAAATGCAATTCTGGATATTCTGGCGGGCCAAGAACGAAAAATTTTCCTCAATGCCCATCCGCCACAGACTTCCACCTTCAACCCGGACAATGCATCCTATTATGTCGATACTGTCGATCCTCCTGGGACCGCAGCCTTTCGGAGAGCACTCGAAAGCGTCAAGACATATAACGACATTCTTGCCGGACTGGCATCTGGCGAAGTTGTGGAGGCTTTGTCAGGAAAACTGCTCGGGCTCAACGAAACGCTGAATTCAGCTGCTGCGGAAACGAAAGCGCTGCTGAACAGCTCGCAACGTGCGAACATTGTTCAGGCAACTGGTTCGATAGGTCAACTGGACGCACGCATAAGGGCTGCCTCCGAGGTTGCCAAATTGGCACTCAAATACAAGTCGCGCGAAGACTTCAGGCGCTTCGTCAGAGAGTATAATCCGACCGTTATTGAGATCCTGAAGTCTCTTCGTGACGGTACGAGGATCATCTTTCCTTCTTTGACCCGTAGCGCACTGAATTCCATCGCCGGCGTCAACCATCAAAAAGTCTCTGCCTACCGGAAGCTTCTTGCCGATTGGGTGATCAGCTTGGATGCAACGATGGCGGCGTTGAAGCGGGTCTCTGTTGCCATTGAGGCCAATGCGTCTCTCGACAGTACGATATCCGCTTTCAGTAAATCAGCAATCGAACTTCAGATTGCGTCGGAGGCAGCTCGAAAGCATTTGGCGGAGGTCGCTGCAAATTAGTTTGTTTGATCATTTTTATGGAGGAGCGGTGTTATGTCATCGGAATTGGCAAAGATTGACCAGGCTCTTGATGAGTTGAGGGCGGCATATGCTGCCGCAGCAGGCAATGCGAGCGTGCAAGCGGAGGTGAAATCCCGGTTCGACAAGGTCTTCCAACAAAGAGACCGTTATCTGATTGCGGAGCTTAACCGCCGAGCGGCCGTACTCAACGCATTGACCTCCCAGCTGGAAGAAGCGGTCATGCTCATCCAAACACATATCGCAAATTTCCCGATTGGGGGACTATTGAGCGTCCTGAAAGACCTGGGAGGTGGTACTGCTGAGGGGCAGCATTCAGGTGCGGGACAGCCGGTTGGCAGTGCCTCCAATGGACAAGCGATCAGCAGCGCCGGCAGTCAATCCGGTGCTGGCGGGAATTCCGGTACGGGGGCTCCATCAGTCAGCGCAGGTAGTACAGGGGGTCTTATAAGCGTTTCTGTCTCGCCGACTGATTTCGATGCGCTCTGCCGGGTCGCGCAAAGTGAGGTCGGCGGATTTATCAAGTATGGCAACTCGGAACTCAAGGGCGGTCTGGCCGCGGTGGTCGATACGATCATCAACCGGGTAGCGCACAAACAATACCCCAATTCAATACAAGGAGTTGTCGATCAGCCTTGGCAGTTTTCCGCGATCAACAGCACGGGCAGCTGGACAGGGTTACCTGTGGCTAACGCAACCGTCACTGAAATCGTTGCAGAACATCTAAAGTATCGAGTGAATGGCGGTGCTTGCACCGTAAAAGGCGCGACCCATTTTCTAAATCCTTATACTTCCAGCTCAACAGCGCTCGCGCAGTGGGGAAATCATGTCAAGGAAAACCCTGTCGCGGTCTGGGGGAATGATGCCGAGAAATTCGTGCACTACCACGGATTTGCACCGGGAACACCACGCACGCGTGATTATCTGCTTTCCTATGAGGGAAGTTCGTCCGGCTTTACGGCAGCGGGCGCGTCGATTGGGCAAGCGCAGGCAGTCGGGTCGCTGGCGGAAAAAATTGCGACAATCTGCAACGAGGAATTGGCCTATTTTGGAGACGGGAGCAAGAAGGAAGGAGACAACCCGCAATACCTGCGGGTTGGGGAATACTGGGCTTCAATTGGCCTTCCCTACGACGGTAGAACTCAAATCGTCAATCATGCCACCGGCAAATCACATAACCCGCCCTGGTCTTCTGCTTTTATCAGCCATGTTCTGAAAAAGGCCGGTGCTGGCGACGGGTTCAAATACAGTCAGGCTCATTGCCACTACGTCCAAGACTTCATTAACGGGCGCCCCAATGGCGTTTACGAAGCCATGCATCCCGATCACTATGCTCCCAAAATCGGCGATATTCTTCACTACGGCAGAGGGGATGCAAAACAGCATGACTACAATGCTGCCAGAGGAGACTATCTGGGGGATAGCTTCTATTCGTCACATTCGGACATTGTGGTCGACGTCGATCTCGCGAGCGGCAAAATCACGACGGTCGGTGGCAATGTAAGCAATTCGGTGAAAACCAAAACAATCAATATTGGTACCGATGGGAAACTGAAGCCCCGTAGAGAAAACGGCTCCGACTATCCTTGGATTGCTGTTCTCAAGCTGGTGAAATAGGCGCGGAGGGTGCATTAGCCCGATCGTTTGCCGCAGATGGATTTCTCAAACAAAAAAATCGGCCCGCAAGGTTGGGTGATGTGCGCGCCGATGGAAAGTTGGACAGTGCCTCCGGAGCCGGGGGAGGTTCCGGAAGGCGGATCGGGTGGGCCGGGTGTGGACCCGGGAATCTAGTCGATGTGTTCCAGGGCGGTAGCGACGAGGGCGCCGGTTTCGCTGGCGGTGAAGATGACCAGGACTTCCATCCCGATCATAAGCTCTTCCGGTGCGATCTCGTCGACAAGCTGGAACTCGGTGCCGTCCTCCAGCGCGAAACGGCTGTTGAACGGGTCGATGGACAGGATTGTGCCGGCGACTTCATCGGCGTGAGCATGCGTGGCGCCGACCGGAGGCAGATTGGTCAGCAGGCAGGCCGTCATCAGCGCGATGAGCCATTTGGTCATCTGGTGTTTTCTCCAATGGGGAAGCGGCGAACCGGTAGCCGGTGGGGGGCAGGCCGTCCAGTCGCCGTTTCACCGGTTACGGCTGGATTTCGACAGAAAGAACGGAAGCGACGCCGTCTTCGGTGCCTTCATAGGTGATGGTAACGGTTTCTCCGTGAGACAGGTCTTCCGGGATGAAGATGTCTTCGGAAATACCCTGGAACTGAGACATGTCGCCGAGCACGAGGGTGCGGCTGTCCGGATCCCAGCTGTCTACGGTGGAGGTCACGCTGTCGGCGGCTGCCGGCAGCAGGCCGATTGCGAGGAAGGCAGCACCAAGAACAAAGCCGCGAAGGGCCATGGCAAGTATCCTTTCAAGGACGATAGATGTTGGAGTGCAGAGGTGTCGCGGCCATGACCCGAAACGTCATGACGGCTTGGGTTCTCTATCCATCTGGTGTCTTTTGGAGCCTTGGAGGCGGATCGCCAAAAGCATTGCCTGGTGAGTGGCTTACGCGGAGCGCGCTTGACCCTGCTGACGTGGAATTAGCGCCCGGATTGCGGCGGAAATTTGTCCACTGTGACATTACTTGAAAATATTTGTTAGAGTACTTGAGATAGCCCAGATTCAATGGTCCCGCGCAAGGGCATGTAAAGCATTGCTACGCGTGTTGCGTGATTCTCCCAATGTTTTGACGAGCCGTGAAATGGTATAATGAGAGCCATCCGAGAAGGGGAGAAGTAAAAGACATCTTGCGCGGAGGAGGCGAAAGATGAGCATGAGACATTTCCTGAAGGCAGCGATGCTTGTGAGTGCCATGAGCTGTGCATTGCCGGCGGCCGCGGACCCGGCCGACCGGAACAACCAGACGGATCTGACGGCGGCCCGGATTGTTCTGGCCAGCCTGCACCGGGATCTCACAGTACCGGTTCTGCCGAACCTGTCGCCATGGGTTTCCAGCCGGGAATTCGTTGAGGAGCCGAAAGCGGAGCCGGCCCCGCTGCTGCAATTCGCCGGACGCTGCGGTTCGTCGGACTATTATTGCGACTCGCCCGGCTACACCTATTGCTGCGGCAACTCGACGGACGGGTTCTATTGCGCGGCGGATGTGAACGGGTGTTAGGCGCGCGCGACTAGCGGCATTCGCATACCGACATCTGGCCCTGGATCGTGGTCTTCCACTGACCGGACCAGCTGAGACCGTTGCCAAAACAGATGCCTGGGCACTTGTTCTGGGCATCGGCATTGTTCCAGATCGGCCCGGCCTCGATGGCTTTGCCGGAGCTCGTCGATCCGGAGCCCCCTTTCTCGCAGGAGCAGACCGACATTTCGCCCTGTCTGGTCGTGTGCCACTGACCGTTCCAGTTCGCCCCCAGACCGCCACATACGCGCGGACATTTGGATTGGGCGTCTGCATTGTTCCAGATCGGCCCGGCTTCGACATTGTAGGAGGCCGCCTGAACCGGTGCGGTGACGGCGAGGGACAGGATGAGAGCGAGGGAGAAAGGAAGTCGCATATCGAGCGTCCCTGAAATTGAAGCGGGAGATCCAGTCTCGCCAATCGCTCGCGCTCTGTCGAGAGGCCGATGCCATTCGAGCCGGTTCCCCTCACTCCCCCCGTGGATACCGCTGGCCTTCCTCGACCTCGTTCAGGTCCATGTGGTTGCGCATGTAGCGTTCGGAGGCCTTTTGCAGGGGCTGGTAGTCCCAGGGGAAATAGGCGCCGTTGCGCAGAGCCTCGTAGACGATCCAGCGCCGCGCCTGGGATTGGCGGACCTCTGCGTCATAGGCCGCCATGTCCCATTGTTTGCCGGTCATCTCGGCAAAGCGCACAGCGGTGTCGGCATGGACCGGGTCGGCGGCCAGGTTGGTGAGCTCATGCGGGTCGTTCTCGAGATTGAACAGAAGCGGCGGGTCCAGTTCGCAGCGTGTGTATTTCCACGGACCCTGGCGGATGCCGACAAGCGGCGCGTAGGAGGCTTCGGCGGCATATTCCATCAGCACCGGGGCGGTCCGGTCCGTGCCGCCAGCCAGCGGCACCAGCGACATGCCGTCTGTCCAGGGCATGATCTCGCTCATATCGATGCCGCCGAGCTCGCAGACCGTCGGCAGCACGTCGAGCGTCGAGACCGGGGTGGTGATGTGCGCCGGGGCGAGGTCTTTGTCTGCGATCATCAGAGGCACGCGCGAGGAGCCCTCGAAGAAGGACATCTTGAACCACAGGCCGCGTTCGCCGAGCATGTCGCCGTGATCGGAGACGAACAGGATGGTGGTGTCGTCGGCCAGGTGCATGGCCTCGAGCGCATGCAGGATCTCGCCGATCTTGTCGTCCAGGTAGGAAATGTTGGCGAAATAAGCGCGGCGCGAACGGCGGATGTTGTCCTCGGTGATGGTGAAGCTGCGCCAGTCATTGGCGTCGAAGATGCGCTTCGAATGCGGATCATGGTCGTCATAGTCCATGGCCGGGACAGGCGGCAGCAGGTGTTCGCAGTCCTCGTAAAGGTCCCAGTATTTCTTGCGGGCGACATAAGGGTCGTGCGGATGGGTGAAGCTCACCGTCAGGCAGAAGGGGCGGTCATATTTGCCGCGGCCGTAATCATGCAGCTTGCGCACGGCCTGGAAGGCGACATCGTCGTCATATTCCATCTGGTTGGAAATCTCGGCGATGCCCGCGCCGGTGACCGAGCCCATGTTGTGATACCACCAGTCGATGCGCTCGCCCGGTTTGCGGTAATCCGGGGTCCAGCCGAAATCGGCCGGGTAGATGTCCGTGGTCAGACGTTCCTCGAAGCCGTGCATCTGGTCGGGGCCGACGAAATGCATCTTTCCGGAGAGGCAGGTGGTGTAGCCGGCCCGGCGCAGATGATGGGCATAGGTCGGAATGTCGGACGCGAATTCGGCGGCATTGTCATAGACGCCGGTGCGGCGCGGCAGCTGGCCCGACATGAAGCTGGCCCGGCCCGGCGCGCAGAGCGGCGAGGCGGTGTAGGTGTTCTCGAAGCGGACAGAGCGGCTGGCGAGTTTCTTCAGGTTCGGGGCGTGCAGAAAGTCGGCCGGACCATCGGGAAACAAGGTCCCGTTCAGCTGATCGACCATCAGTATCAAGATGTTCTTGCGCTTCGCCATGCTGCACCTCCACTGCCGGAAAGACCTGTTTCGTGAGTGTTAGCTTTTTTTTGATTGAGCGATCAATTAAAAACGTCATAGTATGAAAAACAGACGTCGTCCTGTTGGTGAGCTACTGGCAGGGCATTTGGGCGTTCAGGGCAGATTTCTTACGCGTGATCGCTTTTCTCAGCGTCATTTTCGAATGTGAAACACCAACAAGAGGGGACATGAAAATGGGAAATCTTATCAAGCCGAGCTTGCAGGGCGGGGTCTCGCGCCGCAGTATTCTTCAGGGCACGGCGGCCATTGGCGCAACGGCTTTTGCCAGCCAGTTCGGCATCAGTCCGGCGGCAGCCCAGCCCAAGAAGGGCGGCACGCTGCGCATCGGCATGGCGCATGGCAACACCAACGACAACTACGATCCGGGCACCTGGGACAATGCCTATGTTCAGGTCTTCGGCACGGCGCGTAACGGCTATCTAGTCGAAATCACGGCAGATGGTTCGCTGACCGGTGAAGTGGCGGAAAGCTGGGAAGCCTCGCCGGATGCAAAAACCTGGACCTTCAAGATCCGTAAAGGCATCGCCTACCATGACGGCGGCACCGTCACGCCGGAAGACGTGGTCGCGTCGATCAACTATCACCGCGGTGAGGACAGCACCTCGGCGGCAAAACCCTTTGTCGATCCGATCGAGGACATCTCCGTCGACGGCGACAATGTCGTCTTTACCCTGGAAGCCGGCAACGCTGACTTCCCGTTCGTGGTCAGCGACTATCACCTGCCGATCCTGCCGTCGAAGGACGGCAAGATCGAGCCGAGCAACGGCATTGGCTGCGGTCCTTACAAGGTCACAAACTATACGCCGGGTTATATCGCGGAACTGACCCGCAATCCGGACTACTGGAAAACCGACCGGGCCCATTTCGACGGTGTTGTGCTGATGGCCATTGTCGATCCCGCCGCGCGTCAGGCCGCCCTGATGACCGGCAATGTCGACGTCATCGACGGCGTTGACCTGAAGACGGTCGCCCTGTTCCAGCGCGCGCCGAATGTCAGCATCCTGTCGACGACGGGAACGCAGCACTACACGTTCGCGATGGACACCCGGGCCGCGCCTTTCAGCGACAACAATGTCCGCATGGCGCTGAAACACGCGATCAATCGCCAGGAACTGGTCGACAAGATCCTGTTCGGCTACGGGTCCGTCGGCAACGACCACCCAATCAGCCCGTCCAATCGCTTCTACGCGGGAGATCTGGAACAGACGACCTATGATCCGGACAAGGCAAAATACTACCTGAAGCAGGCGGGACTCGACTCGGTCAAAGTTCAGCTCTCCGCGGCCGACGCCGCCTTTGGCGGTGCAGTCGATGCGGCCGTTCTCTTCTCCAGCTCCGCTGAAAAATGCGGCATCGACATCCAGCCGGTGCGCGAACCCAATGACGGTTACTGGTCCGATGTCTGGATGAAGAAGCCGTTCAGCGCAGTCTATTGGGGTGGCAGGCCGACGGAAGACTGGATGTTCACCGTGGCTTACGCCTCGGGTGCGCCGTGGAATGACACGTTCTGGGAAAATGAACGCTTCAACAACCTGCTGGTGACCGCCCGCTCCGAGCTGGACGAAGGTAGACGCGCGGACATGTACCGCGAGATGCAGAACCTTGTGCGCACGGATGGCGGCGTGATCATTCCGATGTTCGCCAGCTATGTGATGGCGCATACGGACAAGGTGCAGCATCCCGAAAAGGTTGCCGCCAACTGGACGCTTGACGGCTTCCGTGCCGTCGAGCGCTGGTGGTTCGCCTGATCGGGACCATTCGGCAGAGATAAACCGAAGCCGGGCCTGGCGATCCGCCTGGCCCGGTCAGACAAGATCCAACTCTGCTCACACCGAGCGTGTCCTACGGCCAGCGGTCCAACCTCCGCTGGCCGATTTTTTTGCTTGACCTGGAGTGCACTCCAACCGGTAGGTGAGGGAAATCGTTCCGTTCGGAGACAGACATGCGGATTGGCGATCTTGCCGAAAAATCGGGGCTCAGCACCGATACACTGCGCTACTATGAGAAGATCGGCCTGTTGCCGCGTCCTTTAAGGGATGGCGGCGGGCGGCGGGTCTATGATGCGGCGATCCTCCGCTGGATCGACTTCCTCGACCGGCTGAAATCCACCGGCATGGGCATCAAGGACCGGCTGCGCTATGCGGAGCTGCGCGGCAAGGGCGTGGCGTCGCTGACCGAGCGCCGGGAAATGCTCGAGGCGCACCGGGGGAAAGTGGCCGATGATATCGGCCGGCTGACCGAGATGCTGTCTGTTCTGGACGATAAAATCGACCTCTACAGAAGGATGGAAGCGGGCGAGACCGTCGATCCGGCCTTCGAGAACTGCGCCCGGACCGAACACGGCGCACCGTCCAGACAGGAACAAAACCATGAGCACAGCCCTGGAACGCGGCCGCGCGCTGACGCAGAAGCTTAACCCCGATCTGGAGAAGATCCTTTCGGATCGCTATGACGGCCTCTTGCCGGAGTTCAGTGAAAGCCTGATCGAATGGGCCTATGGCCGGCATTATGCCCGTCCCGGTCTCGATCTGAAAACCCGGCAATTGTGCACCATCGCCGCCCTCACGGTATTGGGCGGTCAGACAGGTCCGCAGCTCAAGATCAACATAGAACACACTCTGGCGGCCGGCGCCGGCCGGACCGAGATTGTCGAGGCAATCTGGCAGATGGCGGTCTATGGCGGTCTGCCGGCGGCCATCAACGGCCTCAATGCGGCGCGAGAGGTGTTCGAGGCTGAGGACGGGAACGTGACCGCTACCGCCCAGTAATTAAACCGGCAGGGCGTGGTGGCGGCTCAGGCCGCCGCGACATCCTTCAGGAACCGGTCGATACGTGTCGTGACCTCGGCCAGCTGGCTCGTGGCGGCGCCGGCAATGTCTTCCACCGCCTTGGCAGACTGGCTGGTCTCGTTGGACCCGCGCGAGACATCACCGATGTTTTCTGAGACGCTGGCGGTCTGGCCGGCGGCCTGGGAAACACCACTGGAGATTTCCGCTGTGGCGTCCGCCTGCTGCTCGACCGAACTGGCCATGGCGGCGGCTGTCTCGTTGACCGCCTCCATCATGCCCATGATCCCGCTGATCGCCTCGACGGCGGCGTTTGTGGCCTGCTGGATCTCGCCGACCTGGCTGGAGATCTCATCGGTGGCCTTGGCGGTCTGACCCGCGAGCGATTTGACTTCCGAGGCGACCACCGCAAAGCCCTTGCCGGCCTCACCGGCGCGCGCTGCCTCGATCGTGGCGTTGAGCGCCAGAAGGTTGGTCTGCTCTGCGATTTCCTGGATCAGCTGAACAACGGCGCCGATGCGCTCGGCGGCGGCCGAGAGGCCTCGGATCTGTTCGTTCGAGGTCTTGGTGGCCCCGGCCACTTCCTCGACACGGGTGAGCGTGTCACCGACCTGGCGGCCGACCTCCTGGACCGAAGCGCTCAGTTCCTCGGTGGCCGCTGCAATGGTCTGGACATTCTGGCTGGCCTGGCTGGACGCAGTGCTGACATCCTCGCTGCGGGTGGTGGTGGTGCGGGCGATTTCGGACAGCTGCTCGGCGGTGTTGTCGAGGTCATGCATGTTGCCGGTGACCGTGTCGAGCGCGGCTTCGATGTCCTGGCGGAAGGCGGCGACCAGCGCATCGACCGTGTCCTGACGCCGGCGCACTTCTTCCTGGCTGGCTTCGGTTTCTTCTTCCAGACGCAGGCGCTCGCGTTCCCGGTCACAGAAGGTTGCAACGGCCTTTGCCATATGTCCGATCTCGTCCTTGCGCACGGCGGCCGGCAGGTCGAGCTCGGTCTCACCGTCCTTCAGTTTCAGCATGGCGTCGGTCAGGCTACGGATCGGCCGCACGATGGCGATCGTCAGCAGGACGACAAAGGCAACGCCGAGGGCAATGGCGAGCGCGAGGGTCAGGGAGATCTGGGTCTGTGCCGCGGCGGCGCTGGAAACGGCGGTTTCACCGGAAGAGGCGCTGATGGTTTCTGCCTGCTGGGTCAGGGTCGCTGCGGCGGTGGCGAAATCCTGCTGGCTGATCAGCAGAGCGGCCGTTGCCGACTTGACGTTCTCAAACGCCGCGCCCAGTTCGGGCAGGTCGCCATTGCCTGCTTCAACAAGCGTTTTCAGCGGGCCATTCAGCAGATCGGTCAGAGCCTTGTCGGCCGTGTTCTTGCTTGCGGCCTTGCGCACCGTATCGAGAGCCTCCAGCTCCGTGCGCGCGTCTGCCAGGTAGAGTTCGAAAGCTTGTGCCGCCTCATCCGCCGGTGTGTTCAGGTAATCGGCATAGGCACTGCGCACACCCAGGACGTTGCGCGCCACGCTCTGCGTGTAATTCGACAAAAGCGCGATGTCCGCGGAGGCCTTGTCGAAATCACGCAGCTCCTTGGTCAATGCATCGATCGGTTCTTCCGCGGCCTTGATGATGCCTTCGGTCAGGGCGACCAGCTCCAGCGTTGCCGGTTTTATACTTTTCTCCCAGGCGTCCGCGTCCGCTGCCTTCAGATGGTCTTTCAGTAGCTTGGCGTAGCCTTTGGATCCCTTTGTCAGGGCCTTGACGTCGTCCTTGAGTTTCTTGGTTGTCACGGTTCTCCGGACTGCCTTGGCATCCTTCTCGAGGTCCTTCACCCGGTCGCCAAGGGCCTTGGCCAGGGCCTTGTCGGGATTTGCGGCGAAAGCCTGGGCTTCCTGTGCCAGCACAATGGTGGCAATGCGCATGTCGCCAAGGCGCGGGGCAACCTTGGACAGATCATTCATCTTGCCCTGGTTGATGTTGACCAGGGCTGACCGGTAGGCGGCAAGTTTCTTGAATTCCTCAAACGCCTGATTGGTTGTCGCCACCAGGGACGCCGTCAGCGTATCGAGGCTGGCGGCCGCCGCGTCTCGGTCGGTTCGTTTCAGGCGGAGGCCGGAAAAGCTGTCGTTCAGGTTGGTCACGATGGTTTCCAGCTCCGCCGCGGCCTGAGGCCGGTCTTTGGCGAGCTGACGGCTCTCGGTTGTGATGGAGGCGATCTCTGCGACCACGGCGTCGGCGGCGGCGCTGCTGCCGTCCCGGCTGAATGTCTGCGCATGGATCTGCAGCTGGGGCACGCTGCCCAGCAATTCATTGGCCGCCTTTGCAGTCGTGACGGAGCTTTTAACCTGAGACCCGGCGATCAAACCACCGGCGCCGACACCGAGCGCGCAGAGCAGCATGGCGCCGAAGCCGATCTGCAGCTGTGTCTTGATCGGCCAGTCCAGGAACGGCCGCTGTTTGGGAGGCGTCTTGCCCCAGCCGGTCTTCTCGGCTGAGACCTGATTCTTTGTCTTCCTGAAGGGAAGCTTCACGAACGTCATGCTGCTGCTCCGGACGGTGTGTCGTCGACGTCAGTTTGCCGTGAAACACTTAAGAAGACCCAAAGGAAAGGCGCTTTAAATATAGGCGGAGTGCTGAATATTTGTTGGGCAAGTTGATTGTTGTTAAGTCTAGATCGGGGTGTGGCTTGAGATTGCGTTCTCTTCTCCCCTCTATTTATGGGGGTATCGTTCGTCATTGTGTCATCCGGTTCGGGTTCTCCGGAGGAAGCCTGTTCTTGTGGGCAACAAGCGCTTCCTGGAGCCGATCTGTGAGGGCCTTGTCCATTTCCGGGTTACAGGCAAGCGACAGGTCGACCTCCTGAACGGTAAGGACAGTCTTGACCTCGATACCGGCTTGTTCAGCGAGATAGGGTGTTGAGATCAGTCCCCCAAGCCAGAGCCTGATATGACCCTTTGCCAGCATGTTCGCGTTCAACCCGTCCTGGTCCACGAGCACCAGGTGCGGGTGGCCGGCTTTCTCCAGTTCCAGCGTGCTGGTCCAGCCGGCCACGGCCCCGGTGTAATATTGAAAGCTGTCTTCAACCGAAGACAGAGTGATCTCGCTGTCTTTCAAGGCAAAGAGTGCGAAGCCATCGATTTCCAAAGGTCCGACCCAGGTGAAGTTGGGCTCGCGTGAAGCCGTACGCCAGAGCGCCAGGAAACAATGGTCGGCATTGTTGCGAACAGCATTCAGGCCGCGCTTGAACGGCCTGAGGTGAAGATCAACGTCGATGCCAGCGGCATCGGCGATCTGTCTGAGCAAGTCCGTCGCCGTGCCAAGAATCTGGCCACTCTCATCCTGAAAATAGAGAGGTTTGTAGTCTTCGGTATAGACGACAATCTTTGATTGAGAATGCTCTTGTGAAAATGCAAGGTTCAGTCCCGCGCAAGCCAGTAATCCTGTAAGAATTACAGACAAGGCTGCACGCATGGGACATCCCCCTCGTCTTCTTGGCCGATTTTAATTCGCCAAGACTGGTCTATCCATGCTGATTATATCCGCATACAAGTTTATGAAAAGTATTAGTCGTCAGACCAGTTGCCGCTTTCGGAGTGATCGCTGTGCCCCAGGTCCTTTTCCGGCCATAGCTGATCGCGCAATCTCTGTTTCAGGGTCTTCGCTTCGGGAAAGCCACCATCGATTTTGCGGTCCCAGACCGTCTTGCCGTCGCAGGTGATGGTGAAGATGCCACCCGTGCCGGGAACAAGCGTGACTGCGCCGGCTTCTTCGGAGAACGTGGACAGGATCTCCTGGGCCATCCAGGCCGAGCGCAGCAGCCAGTTGCATTGGCGGCAATAGGTAACGATGATATGCGGGGCGGGGATGTTGGTCACGGCGTCCAGCCTTTTCATTTTGAGACATGCCGCTTGTGCCACAGCTTCATCCCGATGTAACCGCTGCTTTCGCCGCGCATCCCGAACTCTACAATCTGTGCGGCAGGCCCATAGAAGCTGATGCCCAGTCAGGCCTGACCAACCGGGTGTTCCGCGTTGGGGCGGAACGGGGCGTTTTTTTTCTGCGCTTACCCTGCCCGGAGGCGGCAGGCGTGATCGACCGGGTGGCGGAAGCGCATAATCTGAACCTTGCCTCAGCAAATGAGCTGGCCCTGCCACCGATCTATTGCGACGTTGCGAGCGGCATCCTGGTGACCCGGGCGGTTACGGTTCTGGAACCGCCGCCGGCGGACCTGCCTGAGCAATTGGGGGCAGCGCTGGCCAGGCTGCACACGTCCGGGACACGCTTTCAGGGACACATCGATCCGCAGGCAATATTCCGCGCTCAGGCGGCGCGGCTGCCGCTGTCCAGCACGCTCTCGGCGGAATGGAGGGAGCTTTGCCGGACGATCGAGGCCTTGGCAGAGGCCAAGAGGCCGGACACGCTGCTGGTGCCGAGCCACGGCGATCCGTCTCCGGGCAATTGCCTGCCTGTTGCGGGCGGGGTCTGGCTGATCGACTGGGAGTATTCGGCCATGGCCGTTCCGGCCTGGGACCTTGCTTATGCGCTTGTGGAACACGATTTTGGCGAGGTGGAAGAAGGCTCGTTTCTGAAAAGCTATTGCATGGCCGGGGCGGCCGACCTGTGCCCCGCGTCGGCCCAGCTTGCCCTGATGAAGGCACGGTGTGACGCGGTGTCCGCGCTTTGGGCCTTTGAGCAGGTGGCTGCGGGACGGGACCGGAGCGTCTTCCTGCCTTTTGCCAGAGCGCGGCGGGATCGCGCGCTCCGCCGATTGCAGGACTTTGCCGGCAGATCAGTCGACCTCTGGCACCTGTGACGGGTCTGCGAGACACTGCCGGTAGCGATCGCTCATCTGGCCGCGCAGCACCGGGTCGGTGGGGTCCTGCCGCAGGGCTGTCCAGATGTTATCGGATTTGAGGTGGTTGAGCGTGCAGGCGCAGGTGCTTTCGCAGGTAGCGGCGGTTCCCAGATTGGTGTGGCAACTGACCGAACAGCTGCGCATGAAGGCAAATTCGGGGGCCAGAGTGACGCTTGCCCAGACCAGGCCATAGAGCGCAGGCTGGTGCAGAAGATAGATGATCAGGGAATGACGGCCGCAAAAGCGGGTGGCAATGCCCGGCCACCCCGAGAAACGCAAATGCGCCATCAGCTCCCAAAGGCCCAGTCTGCGGGCGGTACTTGAAAAGGCGAGCCCTGCCAGCGTCACGCCCGCCCAAGGAGCCAGCGGCACGTAGTCGACGCTGCCGAAATCCGGCAGCCCAAGTCCGGTCCACAGCCAGACCTGGCCGTCGAAGACGGACGAGGTCGCCCAAAGCGGCGATGAGAGTACCAATGCCGATGCTGCAATCACCGACCACAGCGGCAGGCGGGCAAAGGGCAGGGCAATAAGACTGGACAATGCGATGCAATGCAGGATGCCGAAGCGGACATAACTGTCGCCGAAGGTGAAATAGGTCACGAGCGAGACGGAGACGGCCGCGGCGACAATGACGGCCAAGCGGCGCCAGAAGGCGCGCCAGCGAATGCCGTTATGATGGGCGAGATCAAGGCTGACGCCGGCGAGAAACAGGAAGCTGCCGGCGATGGAGCCGGCAAAGATCCGCCAGTTGGCGCCTTGTGCGACAGGCCAGTCGACAAGGCCGAACCACGAAAGATCCCAGGAAAAATGGTAGATCGCCATAGCGACGACAGCGAGGCCGCGGGCGAGGTCGATCACGGCCAGACGCGTTGCAGGCATCTCTGGGTCTTTCCGATTGGGCTTGAGGTCCGGCGAATGGTGCGCCCGTCCATGAATGGCCGCGGCGAAAGAGCCGGATGCGAGGCTAACTGCTGAAAGCGACGACCAAGGCGGTGATCAGCGCCGAAGCGGCTATCATGGCGCCGACAAAGGGCCAGGGGGACGGACGGTGAGCGGTAAATAAATCTTGGTTCGCCGGGTCTTGCAGCATTGCCCTCAACTCCCAGGATCGGCGCACGCTCTTCCCGGAGGATCGAAAGCACGCCGGTCGTTTCAAAGTGAGAGAGCGCATTTCTGAGCCAGGTCTTTGCGCCCGGCGGGTCAGACGTCGCTCTCATCCCAACCAACAGTTTGGCAAGACTGCGGCAAACGCCCGGCGCCGAAAAGATGGTAAATCATTTCCTAACCGGTTTTCCCAAGGAAAGCGTCAAGTTGTGGAGGAACCGGCAAAGTTTTCCTGCTCTGCTTGACGTTTCAGAACGTGTTGAAAGTCCAGGTGTGGAAGCCGCCGCTCAAAGGTCCAGCGCGTCGAGGCCGGCTTCCAGGTGATCCGCGAGCAGCGGCATGCCGAGAAGGTATTTGGCGGTGGGACCGACGGCGCGTTCACGTGCTTCGTCCACAGCCTGGTCGAAGTCCTCGGCATCGAAATCGCCGCGGCCGATCCAGGTGATCGCCACCAGCTCCGCGGCTTCGTCGACATTCAGGTCTTCAATCAGCTCACGCAGCTCTTCATCGGACAGATCGTCGTTTTCTTCTTCCGCGAGGCCATCGTGATTGTGGCCTTCCTCCAGAGAGTCTGCATCGAACTCGACGTCACCCTCGTGGCCGTCCTCAAACGTGTCCTGCAGGGACGAGGCAACAGCGCGGGCTTTCTGCGCAAGCAGGCGGATCGTGTCTGCGGAAAGGGTAAGGTTGATGTCCATTGCTGCCTCCGACAAACCTGACTTATCTTTATCGATCCACTTTTGGCCGTTGGCAATGGTCATGATGCGAATTCCCTTTCCGCTGCCTCTGGGGCTTTCCCCAGGGTTATCCCCGATATTCCGTCGCCGTGAACGGGATTTGAGTTAATTTCTCAGAAGCAGCCCCGGCGTGTGGCATCCGGTCTTGCGGCCGGAAGCCTCCGTTGCTTTACTTGAACGGCAGACACAGTCCTGTCCTTGATCGGGATCAACGCAAGACCGGTGCGGGTGGCAAGCCGCGCGGGCGGATTTCAGGCGAGGCGGGGAATGTTATCCGGGGGCGGACCGGGCACTCGAGGCTCGGCTTTCATGCAGACCGCATGAAGCCGGGCCTCGGCTCCTTTGGCAACAGCAAACCTGTTTCCGGTGGGGGCGGGCGGTCAATGGCCCCAGTGTTGCAGCGGACCTATTTGCCGGAAGTCGGTCCGGGCACCTGGCTTTCAGCGACCGGCCGGTGATGGGCATTCGCGGCGTTGGACGGGTTGGCCATCACGGCCGCGGCGACCAGGGCGGTCGCCAGCACAATGCCGAGCAAAATCGCCTGCAGCAACGGACGGGCTTCATGCAGGTCGCTCTTATGGGCGCTTTTCCCGCGGGAATTTGGCGTTTCGGCTTGGGACATCGTTGAGATCTATCTGAAAAGTCGTGTTTGTGTGGCAGGTGTGCCTGAGACCGGAGGGGCTCCGGTCCCGATACCTCAGTCGGCCTGGCCGGGAGCGGCGGTCAGATCCCGAAACAGGCGCAGGCCAAGCTGGCGGGTCAGGGTGACCATGGCCGCAAATGCCAGCAGGGGCATGGCGAGCGACGGTGCCATCGCCGACATGAGCATCAAGACACCCATGGCAAGCACAAACAAGATTGCCAGTGGGAACGTCACGTTCAACGCCTTGGGCGCTTGCAGGTCATTCTGTCTGTCCACCATCGGGGCCTCCATCCACTTTGGATAGCCTCAATGTCGGTTGCAATTGCGCCTGGACGCGGACGTGAATCGGACATGCGCAGTGTGATTTCGTGACCATTTTGCGGCAAATGCGAGCGGTTGGCGTTGAGGTGTCTTGCGGTTCTTTACAGGTTGTGCCGAGTCTTCCCAGTTTGAGGTAGAACTGCCTCTCCCAATGAGAGAGAGCTCATTTCTGCTATGTGCGAATGCCTGGCCGACAAGTGAGGAAAACGGGCAGGTAACCCGGTACTGACCCAAAGGATGAAGTTCCTTAACGGACAGAGAATTGGACTGTTCGGCGAAAAATTTATTTCCAATTTTCACAGTTAAAGAATGGTTAAAGTAAAAATACAGCTTTAAACATATTTTGAATTTACATCATTCGGCTTGCTGAATTTGACAATGCTCCAAGATTTTAAGGCTCGATTTTAGTGTTTGTTTGGACTTTCCACCGATACTTTGGTTTGGGAGAGACTTTGGCCGTGCGGACCTCGCCACGGCCTCACAAACAGACCGGGCAGAGAATGACAAGCAACGCAGCTCAGAGCGCAATGGCTGAAAAGCCGACCGACCCTGTGGCAACGCCGGAGCCGTCAAAAAAGCAGGCCGGCGAAACCCCGGCGCTGTCGCTGGCCGGCCTTCAGTTCTTCATTGCCGATATCAGCAAGAAGACCATCCTCTGGCACGAAATCGGCTCGCAGAATTTCAACAGCGAGGTCAAGGATTTACAGGAAGCGCCCTCCAACGAGGCGCTGAGGCATCTGTCTCCGGAAGACCGCAAGACCATTCTGCACCTGGTGCAGGGCGCCATTCGTGAGGGCCAGGCCGGTCCGTTCGATGTCGGCGGCGGCCCCGATCACCGCATTCCCGGCATACCGATTGTCTCCTATCGTTACGAGTTGCCCGACGGGCGTGTGCTGGCGATCTGTTTTCCGTCGATCGGCGAGAATGACGACAATCCGGGACGGGTCGCGCTCGGCCTGGCGCCGATCCTGCAGCATTTCGTGGCCTCATCGACCCGCGTCGTGCTGCTGGTCGACAATTTCGGTTATGTCCGGTTTGCCAGCGACGGTTTTCTGAAGACTTTCCAGATCGAGGATTCCCGCCTGATCCTGGGGCGGAACATTGCCCATATTCAGGGCCGTGTCGGCCGCACGATCGTTTCCCTGGCGCTGGCTGCGCTCACACGGCGCGCAAGCGCAACCGGCAGCGGCAAGTTCCTGCTGGCAAGTGGTGAAGGCACCGACCTCAAGTATGAGGCCATGTATTTCCGTGTCGGCGGCACGGTTGGCGGTGTTCTGTTCTCCGCCGGGCACATGGGCGGAGACGTCGACTTCACCAAGGTGTTCGAGGTTTGCAGTTCGCCCATTCTCGTGGTCAACGCAAAGTCGCGCATGATCATTGCAGCCAACAGCGCCGCGATGAAGACCTACCATCTGAAGCACGATCTGATGGAAAGCAAGCCAATCACGGAATTGCTGCTGCATGCCAGCAACTACACCGAGCTGGTCAATTCGGCCAAGCAGAAGTCGGAAGTGCCGGTTTCCGTTCCGGTGACGATCCTCAACGGCCAGACCAAGAAAAAGCGCTTTAAATGCAGCCTGATCGACGAGGACACGAAAGAACCCAAGCTGGTTCTCGAAGCCCGGATGTGACAGGCGACCGGACACGGCAGCGTCTGTGACAGGGCGGACGAGAAAACTGCTTTGCCAGCTTGATTGAATCACCCATTTGGTCTTGTTTTCCGCAGCGCACGGTTCTACGGTCCGCGCGCTGTTATTCCCCGTTTCCCCTTGGAGGACATTATGGGCTTTCTTGCTGACGCATTGGCGCGTGTACAACCTTCTGCGACCATCGCCGTCACCAACAAGGCGCGCGAGCTGAAAGCCGCAGGCCGTGACGTGATCGGCCTCGGTGCTGGCGAGCCGGATTTCGATACCCCGGACAACATCAAGGCGGCCGCCATCGCGGCAATCAACGACGGCAAGACCAAATACACCGCCGTCGACGGCATTCCGGAGCTGAAGGCCGCCATTGTCGAGAAATTCAAGCGGGAAAACGGCCTCACCTACGCGACCAACCAGATCACCGTTGGCACGGGCGGCAAGCAGGTGCTTTATAATGCCCTGATCGCCACGCTGAACCCGGGCGACGAGGTCATCATCCCGACGCCTTACTGGGTCAGCTATCCGGACATGGTGCTTCTGGCGGGCGGCGAGCCGGTGATCGTGGAAGCCGACAAATCGACGTTCAAGATCACGCCGGAAGCCCTCGATGCAGCGATCACCTCGCGCACCAAGTGGCTGATCTTCAATTCGCCGTCCAACCCGTCGGGTGCGGCCTACACCGAAGCCGAACTGAAGGCGCTGTGCGAGGTTCTTAAGAAACATCCGCAGGTCTGGATCCTGACCGACGACATGTATGAGCATCTCGTCTATGACGACTTCCAGTTCACGACACCGGCACAGGTCGAGCCGTCGCTTTATGAGCGTACTCTGACCGTCAACGGCGTCTCCAAAGCCTATGCCATGACCGGCTGGCGCATCGGCTATGCCGGTGGCCCGGCCGACCTCATCAAGGCGATGGCCAAGGTGCAGTCCCAGTCGACCTCGAACCCTTGCTCCATTGCTCAATGGGCGGCGGTCGAGGCGCTGAACGGCCCGCAGGACTTCATTCCGAAGAACAACGAGATCTTCAAGGGCCGCCGCGATCTGGTCGTGTCCATGCTCAACCAGGCCAATGGCATCACCTGCCCGGTGCCGGAGGGCGCCTTCTATGTGTTCCCGTCCTGCGCCGGAACCATCGGCAAGACCGCACCGTCCGGCAAGGTCATCGAGAGCGACGAGGATTTTGTCTCCGAACTTCTGGAAGCCGAAGGTGTCGCCGTGGTCCATGGATCGGCTTTCGGTCTCGGGCCGAATTTCCGCATTTCCTACGCAACCTCGACCGAGGCCCTTGAAGAAGCCTGTACCCGTATCCAGCGCTTCTGCGGCAATCTGAAATAGACTTTTCCGGAACAGACCGGAGGAAAGGGCGGCTTCGGCCGCCTTTTTTGTTGTGCGGAATGACGGGCTGAGGCTTTGTCATCCTCAGCCGGAGGAAACGCATTGGTTGGTCCGCCTCCGGTTTGCAGCTTTGCCGCAAGCGCTTATCTTGTGCGTGGTTAGGCGGAGGAAAGATGATGGCACAATCCCGGCAGACGCAGCTCATTCTGGATCTTCTTGAAGGTCTGCCCTCGATCGGCTTCATTCTGCTGTGGCGGCAGACAGGGGATCTGGAACTCGCCGGCTGGATCGGCAGCGGGTTGGCTGCGACCGTGTTCGCCGCTTTTGCGCTGTTGAAGGGACGCATGCATCCGGTGCTGCTGGGTGTGAACTGCCATATCTTGCTGGTGACGCCTTTGATCGTCGGTCTTTTCCGGTTCGGCGGCAGCGAGATTGCCACGCTGTTGGTGCCCTATTCCTATGGAGCCGTGCTGTTGACCGTGACACTGGTCGGGGTGCTGCTGACACTTTTTACCCGCTCGGGCTTTGCCGGCATTCCGGAACTGACCGCAAGGTTGAGGTTGCGCCTCTCCCTGATGATGATTGCCGTTTCGGCGGCCGGAACCGCCTGGGCGCTGTCCGCGCCGGACAAGGCCTTGCTGCCTGTGGTGGCAACGCTGACGCTGCTGATCGTCGGCCGCCGGTTTCTGTTGGCGCGCTGGGCGGATGGTGCGGCGGGCGCCGTGGTGCTGGCGGGGAGCGCCCTGGCCGGCACCGGGCAGCCGGATAGCCTTGCTTGAAGTGCCCGTGCCGTGAATTTGTCGCGATCAGTGTCTAATCACGAGAACGGCATGGGATGTCCTCACGCCGTTGCCGAGAGACTGGGAGTTTCCGTCATGCATTTTCTGAAGCCTGTTTTTACCGCCGTTCTGCTGACCGCAGCGACACCTGTCCTGGCCTCGGACGACACACCGAAAGTCGAGATCGGCATGCTCAAATGCCTGGTGGAGGGCGAGCACAGTTTCATCGTCGGCTCTTCCGCGACGCTCGGCTGCAGCTTCGATCCGGCCGATGGCGGCGCGGTCGAATATTACCGCGGCAAGGTTCGGGACTACGGTCTCGACATCGGCAAGACCGAAAGCGGCACGTTGGCCTGGGGCGTTCTGGCGCCGTCCGCGAACCGCAAGCCTGGTTTGCTTGCCGGCACGTATGCCGGCCTGACCGCCGGAGCCAGTGTCGGCGCGGGAATCAAGGCCAATGCCCTGGTCGGCGGTTTTGACCGTTCCATCGCGCTCAATCCGTTCAGCCTGGAAAGCCAGACCGGCACCAACCTGACCCTTGGTGTCAGCAAGCTGACCCTGGAGCAGATCAACTAAGTTTTGGCCAAAAAAGTGCAGCTGGCCGATCCTTCGAGACGGGCCTTTGGCCCTCCTCAGGATGACGTTTTTGGGTGTGGCGAGTCGGGCTTGTCAGCAACCAGGAGCGTCATCCTGAGGAGCCGCGCAGCGGCGTCTCGAAGGAGCGGCCACTTGTTGCGAGCAAATGCCTTCTTCAGTTTTCGGTCTGGCAGGCTTCGTCCGCGCCCGGGCAACGGCCCCCGCTGGTATCAGGCCGCGTGTTGTTGCGGTTGATCTGGTCCGTCCGGTTCAACCTGTTGGCGTCGTCGATCCTCTGCCGGGTGGAAAAATCCGACTGCTGGCGGTTGAGGTTCCGGTTGAGCTGCTGTTGTGCTGTGGGCAACCGGTTGGGGGTGGCATCGGACAGCCCGCGCAGGGAATTTGTCTGCGCGCAGACCGGGCCGGAAAGTAGGCCGAGCAGAAGAGCGAGCGCCGCCAGCTTTGGGCGGGTCCTTCCCCGGAACATCGAGATTGGATCGAAGGTCATGCTGGCAAGGGTAGCGCAGTGGCGGGCCAAGTCCACAGCTGATCCTGTGCGGCGGCCTTTTCAGGTGCCGCTGCAGAGAATTTTGCGGCCTCGCCAAGACATTGAAGTCTGAAGAAAAGCCTCAAGAAACCGATCCGGCAAAGAACTGAAATGCTGCGCTGCCGCGTAAGATTCCCTTGCGTTCGAGCGAGCATCGGCGCGACCATGGATGACCGCCCCTGGTCGACAGGCCGACTACGCAGGGTCAGGGCACCCAGGTGCCGGATCTCAGGCCTTCGATCCCATCCGGGCGAGACGCGGCGGGCCCGCGTCTTCGGAACGAGCTGAGCCATTTGGCACATTTGCGCCCAGCCTGTTCCCTTCGCCGGCCGAGCCGCGTTGTTACGAGGAAATCCTCGAGCAAACGGGAGGCTCAGTATGGCAATCACGTCAAATGGAAAAGGAACCTCTGCCGGCGGCACGCCGCGCTGCATCGCCCTTGTCGGGCCGTTCGGCAGCGGCAAGACCAGCCTGCTGGAGGCTTTGCTGGCGCGCACCGACAAGGTGGCCCGGCAGGGAACCGTCGCCGACGGCAACACGGTGGGCGACGGCTCGTCGGAGGCGCGGGCGCATGGCATGAGCGTGGAGCTGAATATTGCGGATGCGGAATATCTTGGTGACCGGTTTGTCTTTGTCGACTGTCCGGGGTCTGTTGAATTCCTGAGCGAAATGGACGGAGCGCTGAGCGGGGCGGACCTTGCCGTGGTTGTGGCCGAAGACGATGAGCGCAAGGTTCCGGCCTTGCAGCTGATCCTGAAAGCCCTTGAAGCCCGCGCCATCCCGCGGGTTTTGTTTTTGAACAAGATCGACAAGAGCACCCGCCGGGTGCGCGACGTGCTCGGCCTGTTGCAGCCGGCCTCCGCCGTACCGCTTGTGCTCCGGCAGATCCCGATCTGGGAAGACGGCCACGCGACCGGCTTTATCGATCTCGCCCTGGAGCGGGCGCATGTTTATCACGAGAAGGAGCCGAGCACGCAGATCGACATGTCCGATGAAGACCGGACCCGCGAACATGAAGCTCGGTTTTCCATGCTGGAGCTTCTGGCTGACCATGACGACGACCTGATGGAAGCGCTCCTGGAGGATATCGCCCCGGACCGCGACAAGGTGTTCGCGGACCTGGTCAATGAAATGCGGGACGGTTTGATCTGTCCGGTGTTTTTCGGTTCGGCCGAACATGGCAACGGCGTCAGCCGGCTGCTCAAGGCCCTGCGCCACGAAGTGCCGGATGTGGATCTCCTGTCACGCCGTGTCCTGGACAAACAGAACCGTGCGGTGCTGCAGGTGATAAAGACCCTGCACACGCAGCATGGCGGCAAGATGTCCATCGCCCGTATTCTGGACGGTGTGGTCTCGGACGGCGACAGCCTGTTCCTCAAAGGCGAAGAGGAGATCAAGGTGTCCGGTCTGTTCTCTATTTTCGGTCAGCAGACCACCAAGATCGCGACGGCGGGCAAGGGAGACCTGGTGGCGCTTGGCCGTCTCGACAACGTCCAGACCGGTGATCTCCTGAGTTTCGAAGCCGGCAAGATCACCCGTGTGGAAGAACCGGAACCGCGCAGTCCGGTGCTGGCGACCGCAATTGCGGCAAGCCAGCGCAAGGACGAGGTGCGGCTGTCGACCGCCTTGGCGAAGCTCGTGGAAGAGGACCGGTCGCTGACCGTCAGCCAGAACCAGACCACCGCCGAAACCCTGCTGGCCGGACAGGGGGAGATGCATTTGCGGGTGGCCCAGGAGCGGCTCGCCGGCAAATACGGACTGGATATCACGGCGCACACGCCGCATGTGCCCTACGCGGAAACCATCCGCACTGGAACCAGGGTGCGCGGGCGTCACAAGAAGCAGTCCGGCGGACATGGCCAGTTCGGTGACGCGGTCCTGGAAATCAAGCCTCTGCCGCGCGGCGAAGGGGTTCAGTTCACCGACACGATTACCGGTGGCGTGGTGCCGAAACAATATATCCCATCGGTCCGGGACGGCGTCCTGGACGCGCTAGGACAGGGACCGCTCGGTTTTCCGGTGGTCGATATCGCCGTCTGCCTGACGGACGGTTCCTATCATTCGGTGGACAGCTCCGACCAGGCCTTCAAGATGGCCGGCATCCTGGCGATCCGGGAAGGCCTGCCCGAATGCAAACCGGTGCTGCTGGAGCCGATCCACAAGGTGGTGGTCGCTTGCCCAAGCGATGCCACGGCCAGGGTCAATGCCATCGTGTCGGCCCGGCGCGGACAGCTTCTGGGCTTTGACGGAAGACCGGACTGGCCCGGCTGGGACGAGGTGCAGGCCTTGATGCCGGAAGCGGAAATCGGCGATCTGATCATCGAACTGCGCTCGGCCACGGCCGGGGTTGCCAGCTACACCTCGGAGTTCGATCACATGGCCGAACTCTCCGGCAAGGCGGCCGATCAGGCTCTGCAACGATCGGGCAAACAGGCGGCTTGAACCAACCCGCCGATAGCCCCTGGGGGAGCGGTTTCCGTTCCCTCATCTGTTTGATCGGGTTTAAAGACCTCGCCAGGTAGGGGAGTTCCTCAGCCGATTGTTACATTGCCAATGGGAGTGCCAGGCGGGAGACCTCTAAGCCTGCGCAGCAATTGCGCTGAAATTTCCCAATAAACTTCCAGATCCGTCACTTCCAGATTGGTCTGGTCATCGGTGCCGCCCAGAAAGAGCGGGCGCTTGTAGCCAACGCACTGGGACTGTTTCGGAGCCGCGTACCCTGCTGCTATCCAATCCCTGTGAAAGTCTTCGGCCAATGCAGCGTCGGCTTCGTTTGGAAGACAGTCGGAATGGAAACCTAAAAACGTAAAGGGAAGCTCCAAGACCTCTCCGGTGCCTGGTTCCAGCATCAGTATCAGTGGTTCTCCGGCTTCGATGCGTCCTGAATCCAGGGCGAACTGCCGGCCTAACCAGTCAGAGGCAAAACAAAATATCCGGTCTGAGAACTCCGGGAAGGCTTCCGACGTCAGTCCGGTCAGGTTCCCTGTCTTTTGAATATCGTGAACGCGGTAAAGGCCATTGTTGAAGGACTGCCCGGCGCATCTCTGCAAAAAGACCTGCAAGCCCGCCGCATTTGGCAAAGTGACAGGAAGTGCGGCTTCCAACTTCACCTGCGGTTTGTCTTGATTGAAATGCAAAAAGAAATTTTGAAACATGGAAGTCACTGAAGTTGGCCATTAAGCTGGTTAATTTCATCGGTGACTATCATGATGCAGGGGCCTCTGCACGGAAATTGGTTGTCTCGGGCTATGCGCGAGGATGCACCGGGCATGCCAAATTACGAGAGACGTAATGCGGAAATGATCCGCTTTCACCCAATCGTTCCTGCCGGTCACCAGGGCGTTATTTGCCATTGATGGCCGATTCCGGTTTCCTGCGGGGCAAACGGAGTGAGACCCATGAACATCCTGAAAAAACGCAGCTGGGACCTGGCCGAACGCGAGGCAACGCCTGAGAGTGTTTTCCTCAATCGCCGGCAGATCCTGGCGGGGCTGGCCGGAAGCGGCGCGCTGCTCGGCAGCGGTCTGGGCCTGCGTCCGGCCTTTGCCGAGGAAGACCCGAGCGCGGGGCTCTATCCGGTCAAGCGCAATGAGGTCTATCAGCTCGACCGGGACCTGACGGCCGAGGAAATTGCTTCCAAATACAACAATTTTTATGAGTTCGGCTCGCACAAACAGATCTGGCCCGCGGCGCAGGACCTCAAGATCCGTCCCTGGACGGTGACCCTGGACGGTATGGTCGACAATCCGCAGACCATCGATGTCGACGACCTGATCTCGAAAATGCCTCTGGAAGAGCGGCTCTACCGGCACCGCTGTGTCGAGGCCTGGTCAATGGCCGTGCCCTGGTCCGGATTTGCGCTGGCGGACCTGGTCAAGCTGGCCGGACCGCAAACGGGTGCCAAATATCTGCGCTTCGAGACCTTCCTCGATCCGTCGGTCGCCAGCGGCCAGAAACAGTCCTGGTATCCCTGGCCCTATGTGGAAGGCCTGACGCTCGAAGAGGCCACCAACGAGCTGGCCTTCATCGCGACCGGCGTCTACGGCAAGCCGCTTGCCAAGCAGTTCGGTGCGCCGGTGCGTCTCGTGACGCCATGGAAATACGGTTTCAAATGCATCAAGTCGATCGTGAAGATCACCTTTACCGATCAGCGTCCGGTCAGTTTCTGGGAGGAAATCCAGTCAAGCGAATACGGTTTCTGGGCCAATGTGAACCCGTCCGTGCCTCATCGGCGCTGGCCGCAATCGTCCGAACGGGTGCTGGGCACCAACGAGCGACGCAACACGCTGCTCTATAACGGTTATGAAGAACAGGTGGCCTACCTCTACAAGGACATGAAAGGCGAGCTGCTCTTCATGTAGAGCTGAAGGCCTGACGCAGCTGTATTGGGCATTGTGCGCCGCAGCATACTATAGGCAAAAAAAGAGCCGGGTCTTGAAAGACCCGGCAGTTTATTTTGATTCACTGAAAACCAGTGGAATCACCTTCCAGAGGGGAACAGCTGGTCTAGACATCACTGGGAGGAGGACGTGATGTCCGTGTGACCAACAGTGATGCTTATATGCAGTGCACAAGCCGCATAAACAAGAGGCAGTGCTGCAATTCTGCTATGCATTTTCCGCAGGGCTTATCCTTTGACGCGAAATTTTTCCGGAAAAATATTGTTTTCCAATATCTTAATCGGATTTACTTATTCAGGCGTGAGGCGGAAAAGGTTTAAAGTCAGGTGAAATAAGTTTGGTTTCCACGAAAACCTCCTTGTCTGCCTGCCTCATGCGCAATCTTCAGGATGCCTAGAAATTGTGCCGTGGTGACTACGGGCGGGGACGCGTTGCGGTTGGACCGGATTGTATCTCTGGACCGGATAAAAGTTGTTGAGGCGCTCATTTCAGGCAGGGCCCAGCAGCATGAAGGTCTCCGATTTGCCGACGCCGTTCATGAGCCGGATTTCGGAGATGACGCGGTTCATCTCTGGCAGGCTGGCAACCTCGATCTCCGCGACGATGTCCCAGACGCCGTTGGTGTTGGACAGGGATGCCACGCCCGGGATGCGCTTGATGGAAGCGATGGTGTTCTTCAGGTTGCTGCCGCTCAATTCGATCAGCATGACCGCGCGCAGGAGGTTTTCGGGCAGCTCGTCACTGAGGCGGATCGTGAAGCTCTTGATAATGCCGTCGGCGATCAGGCGGTCAAGCCGGGCCTGAACTGTCCCGCGCGCCACTTTCAGGATTTCCGCCAGCTTGGGCAGCGAGGCGCGGCTGTTGATGCGCAGCTCCGCGATCAGCTTCCGGTCAAGATCATCCATGGTATCTATCGATTCTGTCACTATCGTCACTGGAGCTGACAGAATACGCAGAGAATTGAAAAATTTGACAGGTTTTTGCGTTCTTTCTGACTTCGGAAGGGGCGATGGTTCGGCACGGAAGCTGGACCGGGAATGGAAAGACATGGCAATAGACACTAAGGAATCGAAAGCGCGGACGCTTTCATACGAGGAGTGGCACCCGGCAGAGCGGGTTGAAGCGCTCGCCGTCCGGCTTGTGCGCCTGCCGAGTGAAACCGGGACACCGGGCGAAGCGGCCTTTGCGCGGGAGCTGGTGTCTCTCCTGAAGGAGATCCCCTACTTCCGGGACAATCCTGGCGATATCCGGCTGGTGGACAGCCTGGAGGGCACAGCGGCGCAGTCCGTCGTTGCGACGGTCCGAGGCTCCGGCCGGAAGGCGCTGCTACTGACCGGCCACTACGACACTGTGGCCGTCGAAAACTACCATGACCTCAAGGATCTCTGCCGCGAGCCCTACGCTCTGAGGGAAGCCCTGATCGAGAGCCTGGACAGGCCGGACCTGACGCCACAGGAGCTTCGGGCGAAGGCGGATCTTGCCAGCGGTGGCTTTCTTCCCGGGCGCGGCATGCTCGATATGAAGAGCGGTCTCGCGGCCGGCATCGCCGTTCTGGACCGGTTTGCAGGGCGCCCGGACCGGACGGGGACTCTGGTGCTGTGCTGCAGCCCGGACGAGGAACGGGACAGCAGGGGCATGCGGGCACTGCGCGATGCCTTGCCGGAGCTGATGGCCGACATGGATCTGGAGCCGGTCGGTGCCATCAACATGGACGTGACCTCGGATCAGGGTGACGGCAGCGAAGGACGCGCGGTCTTTGCCGGCACGATCGGCAAGCTGATGCCGTTCGCTCTGGTGGTCGGGAAGAGCTCGCATGCAAGCTATCCTTACGAAGGTCTCAGCGCCCAGATGATCGCGGCGGAGATCGTTCGGCGCGTAGAAGCCAATCCTGATCTCTCCGATACCGGCGAAGACGCGGTGTCGCCTCCGCCGATCTGCCTGGAAGCTCGGGACCTGCGCGAGGTCTACGAGGTGACGACGCCTGAACGGACCTGGCTGGCGTTCAATTGGCTTTATCATTCCTGGCGCCCCAAGGACCTGTTCGACCGGTTCAACGGCGAGGTGCGGAAGGCATCCGAGGCCTGCGTCGCCAGACTGGCCGACAATGCGCGCAGGTTCTGTGAACTGTCAGGCGGCTCCGCGTGGCCGGAGCCAGGGACCGTGCGCATGCTGACCTTCGCGGAGCTGAAAGCCGAAGCAGAACGGCAGCTCGGCGATCGCTTTCAGGATGCGCTGCTGGCAAAGCAGGAGGCGCTGAAGGGCGTTGACAACCCGCTGACCGTCAGCCGCGAACTGGTGATCTGGCTGTTCGACCGTGCGCGGTTGTCCGGGCCCGCGATCGTGACCGGGTTCGCCAGCCTTCATTATCCGGCGACCCGGCTCGACAGGAGCCATCCGGATGACGCGGCGCTTGAGCAGACGTTAACGACGGTCATGACTGAGCGGGGCGAAGACCCGTCCCGTCGATTGATATGGCGGCCCTATTTCGAAGGCATATCCGACATGAGCTTCTTCGGCTCCCCAGAAGGCCGATCTTCCGCTCTGGTGGCCGAGAACACGCCCGCGGACTGGCTGATCGATCGTCCGAACCCGCATGCCTTGAGATGTCCAATCGTGAATATCGGCCCCTGGGGACGGGAATTCCATCAGCGACTGGAGCGCGTCCATGTGGGCTACGCTTTTGAGGAACTGCCCCAGATCTTGGCCGAGATTGGTGACCGGCTTCTGGCCGACACCTGACGGGATGGAGAACGCCTTGTGCCCGGGACCGGGTCAGTAGACCCAGTTTTCCGCGTTAGTCAGCAGGAATTCGCGGAAGGCGGTGACACGGGCGGTGTTTTTCAGTTCCGACGGATAGACGAAATAGGTGTCGAAGGAGGGCACCTTGTCGTCCTGCTCGGTCATCACCGGCACCAGGTTGGTCGAGGTGTCGATGATGTAGTCGGGCAGCATGGCAATGCCGACGCCGGCCTGGACCGCGCGTTTTATGGCCACAAGGTTGTTGGCCTTCAGCACGGAGCGGCGCGGGCTGGTCGAGACACGCCCGGCTGTCTCGAGCCAGTTCATGGATCTGAGATAGGCCGGGGCCTGTTCGCCAAAGGCGACAATGCGGTGATTGTCGAGATCATCGATGGAGAGCGGCGAGCCGAAGCGCTGCAGATATTCCGGCGCCGCATAGACGTGGAAATGCACAGTGAAGAGCTTGCGCTGGATCAGGTCGGGCTGGGTCGGCTGGCGCAGGCGGATGGCGACATCGGCCTCGCGCATTCCCAGATCCAGCTCGTCATCGTCGAAGATCAGGTGCAGGTCGACATCCGGATAGAGGTCGATGAAGTTTCGGATCCGCGAAGTCAGCCAGGTGGAGCCGAGCCCGACGGTTGTCGTGACCCTCAATATCCCGGAGGGTTTTTCCTTGCTGTCGGTCAGGCTGGACTGCACGGCTTCCAGCTTCATCAGGACATCGCTGGCCGTGCGGTAGAGCAGTTCGCCCTGCTCGGTCAGGAGCAGGCCGCGCGCATGGCGGTGAAACAGAGGCACGCCCAGATCGTGTTCCAATGCGCTGACCTGCCGGCTGACCGCCGACTGGCTCATATGCAGCGCGTCGCCGGCATGCGTAAAGCTGCCGGCCTGCGCGGCCGCATGAAAGATGCGCAATTTGTCCCAATCCATGCGTGCCCCTCCGCAGGACGTTGCAGACAGCCTTATTCGGCTGCCTGTTTGGTCGAGGTGGCCTCATGTTCGGCCAGAAACTTCTCCGCTTCAAGCGCGGCCATGCAGCCCATGCCGGCGGCAGTGACCGCCTGGCGGTAAATGTCGTCGGTGACATCGCCGGCCGCGAACACACCCGGGATCGAGGTTTTGGTCGAATCCGGCGCGGTTTCCAGGTAACCGTTCGGCTTCAGCGTCAGCTGATCCTTGAACAGCTCCACCGACGGGGCGTGGCCAATGGCAACAAAAACACCATCTGTGGACAATTCCGACAGCTCGTCGGTCCTGGTGTTTTTCAGGCGCACGCCCGTAACCGCCTTCGGCGTGCCGCCGCCCAGGATCTCGTCGACCTGACTGTCCCAGACGACATCGATTTTCGGGTTCTGGAACAGGCGGTCCTGCAGGATCTTTTCCGCGCGCAGGCTGTCGCGACGGTGCACCAGGGTCACCTTGGAGGCAAGATTGGCGAGGTAAAGCGCCTCTTCGACGGCCGTGTTGCCGCCGCCAATCACGACCACTTCCTTGTTGCGATAGAAAAAGCCGTCGCAGGTCGCACAGGCGGAGACGCCGGCGCCCATCAGATCCTGTTCGGAAGGCAGACCAAGCCAGCGGGCCTGCGCACCGGTGGCGATCACCAGCGTGTCTGCGGTGAACACGGTGCCGCTGTCGGCTTCGAGACGGAACGGGCGCTGGGAGAGGTCGGCCTTAGTGATCGTGTCATAAACGATCTTGGTGCCGACATTCTCCGCCTGTTTCTGCATCTGCTCCATCAGCCAGGGGCCCATCACCGGATCGGCAAAGCCGGGATAGTTCTCGACGTCGGTGGTGATGGTCAGCTGACCGCCGGGCTGAATGCCGGACACCAGCGTCGGCTCGATCATCGCGCGGGCGGCATAGATGGCAGCGGTGTAGCCGGCCGGACCGGAGCCGATGATCAGAAGTTTGCTGTGTTCCGTGCTCATGGGGCACCTTTTCCTGTCTGTTGGTCCGGTTCTTCAAGACCGGTTGCCCGTCTTCAGGGCTCTAAAGCATCTCGTTGCCGCAGGGCCGCGTAGTCGCTCAGGATACGTTCCGCAATTACGGGTGTGGCATCTATCGGCTCGTAGGTAGTGGTTTTCAACGGGCCTGGGAAGGGGTGAACTGCGCCGATCCGTTCCAAACTCCCCAAAAACCGGGTGATCTTGTCGTGACCGCCGCTCGGATGGAACACATGGACGGGTTTTCCGGTCGCCGTGGCCTCGCCGATCATGTTGGTGGAATCGGCTGTGGCGATGATGGCATCGGCTTTTGCCAGGTAATGCCCGAGCGGATTCGGCTCCTTGCCGGTCCAGTAAAGATGGCCGCCGGACTTGGCGAGGCTCGAAAGGCCATAGGCCAGTGCGGGTGGTGTGCGGCGCGAGGCGGTGATCATCAGACTGGCATTGTTCTCAAGCACCAACTGGCGCAGCCCGGTCAAAAAGCGGTTCTGGTCGTCCTCGGTAAAATCGTGATGACGGCTGTC
Source organism: Roseibium sediminicola (assembly GCF_023156505.1). Classification (GTDB taxonomy): domain Bacteria; phylum Pseudomonadota; class Alphaproteobacteria; order Rhizobiales; family Stappiaceae; genus Roseibium; species Roseibium sediminicola. The sequence continues at coordinate 119,018 of NZ_JALNMJ010000006.1, forward strand.
ACCGCCGACGAGCACCGCGACGCGCGGGCCCTTAAGCCGGTCGATCTCCGGCACTTTTTCGGCGCGGAGACGGCCAAGCTTTGCAGCGGAAAACCGGTGCGGCGAGGTCGGCGTCACCAGAACGTTGCGGCCGCGCAGCCTGTCGTGTTCGGGCACCCAGATGAGATCGGCGGCGTCGGGTCCAGTCCGCGGGTCCTTCAGGAACACCGTGAAGGTCCGGCCTCTCGACAGTCTTTTGATCCGGCGCAGATAGCCGGCCGCCCGCCGGCCGGACGCGATTGCGATATCCGGATAAGGCGGAGCGATCGGGCTGCCTGGCCGGGTTTCCCATTCGCGGGGATCTGTCGGGCCGAAGGGCAGCCACCAGGAAAAAGGCGCGCGTGGGGCAACCTGACGGGTCTCGAAGGGGCAGCCAAGAGCCTCGGCGACTCCGACGCATTGCGCCAGATCTCCGGCCTTGCCGTCGGTCAGGACCCAGGCGCTGGACGGGGCTGTCTCCCGAAGCTTCGGCATGTCCGGAGAACTTCCCCTATCGTAATCTTTCGAAATCGTGCGCAATTTTGTTATAGTCTTGCACAAACGCGCAAAAAATCATAACTCGACACCGGAAACACACGTTAGCGTGGGATTCTCCAATCCCGCAAGACGTCAGACCGGTTTGGTATCAACTGCCCACATCTGGGTCATTTTTTTGAAATTCGAAGGAGACAGGTGTGAAAGCGCGGCTCGATGCCATTGACTGGCAGATTCTGAAAGAATTGCAAGCGGACGGCCGAATGACCAATGTGGAGCTGGCCCGCCGGGTTGGTATTTCCGCACCGCCCTGCCTGCGTCGCGTGCGCGCGCTTGAAGAAGCCGGGCTTATCCTGGGCTACCGCACGCTGCTCGATGAGAAGCAACTCGGCTACGATGTCACGGCCTTCGCAATGGTGGGGCTGCACAGTCAGACCGAAGCCGACCTGATCGCCTTTGAGCAGACCGTTCAGAAATGGCCGCTGGTGCGCGAGAGTTACATGCTGTCGGGCGAGGTCGATTTTCTGTTGATGTGCGTGTCGCCGGATCTGCAGACGTTCCAGAATTTCATCATCCGCGAATTGACCGCCGCGCCCAACGTGGACAGCGTGCGCACGGCGCTCACCATCCGCCGCACCAAGGACGAACCTGTGGTGCCGATCGACTGAACAATCAGTGTGCCGCGGCTCTCATGCGTTTCAAGCGTGTGAGCCGGCATCTGCGTCGTGTCGGATCCTCTGAAGCTTTTTTCGCAGCCGCAGGATCGTCGAGATATCCCGCAAGGCCGTTGCCACAAGCGTGAACACAACGCTGAAGGCAAAACACGCGATCAGGATGGCCACTGGCAATGGCTGTTCGTAGTGGTAGGTGTTCAGGGCCTGATCGATCGGTTCCAGCCCGACATACATGCGACTGCGGATGGTCTCGCTATACGCACCGATCTGCACGTGCCCCTTTTTCAGGTAGCTCAGCCCGTAGGCAAACAAAATGACGCCGGCAGCCAGGGCGACAAGATAGCCGAAGACGCGGGCGCCGAAGCGCAAGGCACTTTCGTAGCGCTTGGTGATGATCCGCTTGAAAATGTCGCGCTCACGGCCTCCCAGCCTGGCATAGAGATACCAGCGATAGGCCCAGAGCGGCACCGATGCCAAGAGCAGCCACACCGCGATTGTATGAAAGACCATTTGTCGCCCTCCGACACGTACCGGTTGCTACCTTAGCGATTGACCGGCACGCGTCAAAGGGGGAATGCAATTTGCCGCAGATGCGGCAAGCGCGGGGCTGGGTCAGATGAACTGGACTTCAACGATCTCGTAGGAGCGCGCGCCGCCCGGGGCGGCCACTTCGACACTGTCGCCAACAGACTTGCCAATGAGGGCACGGGCGATCGGGGACGAGATCGACACCTTGTTCTGCTTCACATCGGATTCGACGTCTCCGACGATCATGTATTTCTTTTCTTCTTCCGTGTCCTCGTCGATGAGGGAAACGGTCGCGCCGAATTTGACGGTGTCGCCGCCCAGTTTGGTCACGTCGATCACTTCGGCGCGGGACAGCTTGTCTTCGAGTTCCGCAATGCGGCCTTCGTTCAGGCTCTGGGCTTCCTTTGCCGCATGGTATTCGGCATTTTCCGACAGGTCGCCGTGCGCACGTGCTTCAGCAATGGCATCAACGATGCGCGGACGCTCAACCGTGGTACGTGTCTTCAGTTCATCCTGAAGCATTTTGTAACCGGCAGAGGTCATCGGAACTTTTTCCATGGGTCTCAGACCTTCAGCTTATTGGGTCCTTATCTCGCTCTTTTCAAGGACCGCGCATTGACAAAAACAAACCAAGCCGGGAAAGGCGCGCTTTCCCGGCCGGTCAATGAGTATATTAGCCTTAGCCGAAGTAGGATTGTAAAGGTCTTACTTCAAGGCTCCCCGCTTTGTGGGCGGCAATGCCTTTCGCCGCAGCAACTGATCCTGCCAGGGTGGTGTAATACGGCACCTTGTTCAGAAGAGCTGCCCGACGCATCGACCGGCTGTCGGAAATGGCCTGCGCACCTTCGGTTGTGTTGAAGACGAGCTGGACCTCACCATTCTTGATAGCATCAACGATATGAGGCCGGCCTTCAAGCACCTTGTTGATCTTCTTCACCGTGATGCCCTGTTCTTCCAGGAATTTCTGGGTGCCGCCGGTGGCGATGATGTTGAAGCCGGCCGATTCCAGGCTGCGCACCGCGTCGACCACGCCGGACTTGTCCTCGTCGCGCATGGAGACAAACACCGTTCCCTCGCCAGGCACACCCGTGCCAGAGCCGATCTGCGACTTGGCAAAGGCCTTGCCGAAGGCGGTGTCGAGGCCCATGACCTCGCCTGTAGACCGCATTTCCGGGCCGAGAATGGTGTCGACGCCCGGGAAGCGGGCAAACGGGAACACGGCTTCCTTGACGGCGATGTGATCGAATGTCCGGTCGGTCAGACCGAAGGAGGCGAGACTCTCGCCCGCCATGATGCGGCTGGCGATCTTGGCGACCGGCACGCCGATTGTCTTGGCAACGAAAGGCACGGTGCGCGAGGCGCGCGGGTTGACTTCCAGAACGTAGATCTCGCCGCCCTTGATGGCGTATTGCACGTTCATCAGGCCGCCGACCTCCAGCGCCAGGGCAAGGGCCCGGGTCTGACGCTTGAGTTCGTCCAGCATCTCCTCGCCGAGCGAGAAGGGCGGCAGCGAACAGGCGCTGTCGCCCGAGTGGATGCCGGCTTCCTCGATATGTTCCATGATGCCGCAGACGAAGACGTCCTTGCCGTCGCAGAGCGCGTCGACATCGACCTCGATGGCGCCGTCAAGATAGCGGTCGAACAATAGCGGGTTGGTGCCGAGAACCGTGTTGATCTGGCCGGTCTTGTCGTTCGGATATTTGGCGCGCACTTCCGCCGGCACCAGTTCAGGCAGGGTGCCGAGCAGATAGGAGTTGAGCGCTTCTTCGTCGCGGATGATCTGCATGGCGCGGCCGCCCAGAACATAGGAGGGGCGCACGACCAGCGGCAGGCCGAGCTGGCCTGCGATCAGGCGGCCCTGTTCGACCGAATAGGCAATGCCGTTTTCCGGCTGCTTCAGGTCTAGCTTGATCAGAAGCTTCTGGAAGCGATCACGGTCCTCCGCCAGATCGATCATGTCCGGCGACGTGCCGAGGATCGGTACGTCAGCCTTGACCAGGGCCTGGGCAAGCTTCAGCGGTGTCTGGCCGCCGAACTGCACGATGACGCCGTGCAGCGTGCCGTTTTCCTGCTCCTTGCGCATGATCTCCAGCACGTCTTCGGCCGTCAGCGGCTCGAAATAAAGCCGGTCGGAGGTGTCATAGTCCGTAGAGACGGTTTCCGGGTTGCAGTTGACCATGATGGTCTCGTAGCCGGCGTCTTCCAGAGCGAAGGCGGCGTGACAGCAGCAATAGTCGAACTCGATGCCCTGGCCGATCCGGTTCGGACCGCCGCCCAGGATGACCACCTTCTTGCGGTCGGACGGATGGGCCTCGCAAGCGGGAGTGCCCATGAACGGTGTCTCGTAGGTCGAGTACATATAAGCGGTCGGGGAAGCGAATTCCGCGGCGCAGGTGTCGATGCGCTTGTAGACCGGGTGTACGTCAAGGTCCCGGCGGAGGCGGGCGACATCGGCTTCGTCCACACCCGCAAGGCTTGCCAGACGCGCATCGGAAAAGCCCATGGATTTCAGCTTGCGCAGATTGGCCGCGTCCTGCGGCAGGCCGATATTGCGCACCTTGGCTTCCATCGCAAGGATGTCTTCCATCTGCTCCAGGAACCAGGTGTTGATGCCGCTGGCCTGATGGACTTCCTCGACGCTCATGCCAAGGCGCATGGCCTGGGCGACGTTCAACAGGCGTGTCGGTGTGGCGATCGAGACGGCGGCGCGCAGGGCGTTGCGATCGTCGCCCTGGTCAAGGCCCGGAATGTCGGTTTCGTCGAGACCGTTGAGGCCGGTTTCGAGACCGCGCAAGGCCTTCTGCAGACTTTCCTGGAAGGTTCGGCCGATGGCCATGACTTCGCCGACCGACTTCATGGCCGTTGTCAGGGTCGGTTCGGAGCCCGGGAACTTTTCGAAGGCAAAGCGCGGGATCTTGGTGACGACATAATCGATGGTCGGCTCGAAGGAGGCCGGGGTCGCGCCGCCGGTGATGTCGTTTTCCAGTTCGTCGAGCGTGTAGCCGACCGCGAGCTTCGCCGCGATCTTGGCGATCGGGAACCCGGTTGCCTTGGAGGCAAGCGCGGAGGAACGCGACACACGCGGGTTCATCTCGATGACGACGAGGCGGCCATTGTCCGGATTGACCGCGAACTGGACGTTCGAGCCGCCCGTTTCGACGCCGATCTCGCGCAGCACCGCGATCGAGGCGTCGCGCATGATCTGGTATTCCTTGTCGGTCAGCGTCAGCGCGGGCGCGACGGTGATGGAATCACCCGTGTGCACACCCATCGGGTCGACGTTCTCGATGGAACAGATGATGATGCAGTTGTCCGCCTTGTCGCGGACGACTTCCATCTCATATTCCTTCCAGCCCAGCAGGCTCTCATCGATCAGCACCTGGCCGACCGGCGAGGCGTCGATGCCGGAGCGCACGATGGTCTCGTATTCTTCCCGGTTATAGGCAACGCCGCCGCCGGTGCCACCCAGCGTGAAGGCCGGGCGGATGATGGCCGGCAGGCCGATCTCGTCGAGCGCGCGCATCGCCTCCAGATAACCGGCATTGCGGTCGTATCCGGTGATCTTGCCGTCTTGGCCGCGGATGGCGGGCGAGGAGGCGATAGCAGCGCGCGGGTTCTCCAGGCCGATGGCGTCCATGGCGGCCCGGAACTTCTCGCGGTCCTCCGCCTTTTCGATGACATCGGCGCGGGCACCGATCATTTCGACACCGTATTTTTCCAGAACGCCCATTTCCTGAAGATCGAGCGCGCAGTTGAGCGCGGTCTGGCCGCCCATGGTCGGCAGCAGCGCGTCGGGGCGCTCCTTTTCGATGATCTTGGCGACGAGCTCGGGCGTGATCGGCTCGATATAGGTGGCGTCGGCCAGGTCCGGATCGGTCATGATCGTCGCCGGGTTCGAGTTCACCAGGATGATGCGGTAGCCTTCTTCGCGCAGCGCCTTGCAGGCCTGAGTGCCGGAATAATCGAATTCACAGGCCTGACCGATGACAATCGGACCGGCACCAATGATCAGGATAGAAGAGATATCTGTGCGTTTGGGCATCTCGGCTCGCAGCTCGCAGCGGCCAATCCGGATAACGGGGGCGTTATTCGGTCTGACTCGGACTTGAGGTGAATGACAATGTTGGCTGAGCGCGTCTTATAGGGAAAAGCGTCGCGCTAGGAAACCCCGCCTAGGCGCGAAGAAGACGTTTTCCGGGGCGGAAATGCGACTTTATTCAGGTTCTTTGCTTTCGGCCGGCAAGGGAACCGTACTTTGACCGTCAAAGTCACCGATGCCTTTGGAGAGCGCGTAGCAGGCAAGGCGTATGGATTTGGGGATCTCGACGGGCCGTCCGTCGCGGTTGCCCTTCTCGTAATACTGGATCATGCGCTTCTTCAGACCCAGCCGGTCCGCGGCGTCTTTTTGCTTCAAGCCGAGTGCCCGACGCCAGTGACGGAATTGTTGCGGGGTCATGCCGGGCGCAGCGTCTTTGGATTTCGATTCGGCCATTTTGTCTTATTCCGGAAGTGCTTGGTTTCATGCGCCCGCGTGTTGCAGCGCACGTGCCATCCTTTTGACAAAAATAACCTGGGCGGCGAATTGTCAATCAAGAAGTGCACAATGTGCTCTTTTTCTGTGGTCTCGGACGGCTGCTTCCGGCCGGAAACTTGACCGTAGGGTCAAAAATGATATCAGCTCGCTTCTGGTCGACAGGCATGAGCCAAGCGGTAATATGCAACCAACGACAAGCTGGCGCCGAATGCCTCTTCAGCGAGGGTGTGTATCAATTTTATTTCTACATAGTGCCTAGGGAATTTTGGCAGCCTGTAATAAATGTCAGGGTTAATATAAAGAGACTTAAGTAATTTTCCGGCGTAAAGTGCCGTGAGGTTAAGAAAACTTGCTGGGGATAACCTTATTCAAGAAAAGTCTATTTATTAGTTTCAGATTATCGATAATTAATATTTATGCCCGTATCGGCTCTAAACCTTCCGTTTTAACATTCGCAGTTGTATGTCCTTTTCGCCTCTTTTGAGATTTAGCTTTCATAAGACTGAATCTTTTGCGGAAAATTGCCAATAATTCCAAATTTGTCGTAGATTTTAACTGTTGATCCGGTGTATTACACTATTGCTTAGTCTCCTATAAGTTTGGTGTTGGGGGCTTCTTAAGCGGTAGCATTGCGCTGCAAGCTGCGGAGGCTGTTTTTGCCGTGCTAGTGGGACCTGGTGGACCGGAGGTGGGACCGGAAAATCAGGAGCACTGCAAGACCCAGCCAGACTTGGAACAAAAAGACAAGATCGGGCTTAAAAGAATGAACAATGTAGCAACCAAAATGGTCGTGGTTCCGGATATTGCAGGTCCGGGGCAGGAAGTGGTCATGGAAGATCGCGCTCTTGCGATTTCCGAAATGTCGGAGCGCTTCGACGTAACGCTCCGGACCCTGCGTTTTTATGAGGAGAAAGGGCTCCTCAATCCTGTGCGCAAGGGTGCGCGCCGGTTCTACGGTGCCCGGGACGTGTCGCGGATGCGCGTGATCCTGCAGGCCAAGAAAATCGGGCTGACGCTGGCGGAAATCCGTCGGGTGATCAAACTGGTCGAAGGCGGCACCAAGCGCGACGACCAGTATAAGGAGCTTCAGGAAATCTGCCGTGCGCAGCAGGACATCCTGGTCGAACAGAAGCAGATGCTTGATGAGCAGATTGCCGAGGTCGGGCAAATCCTGACCGCCTTCGACGAATTGGTGGGCTGATCCGCCAGACGTTTCCAAGAAAACCCGGCATGGTGTTCCATGCCGGGTTTTTTATTGGCCGGCCGCAGGGCCGCCACGTGTTTGAGGATCACTGTCCAGGCTGAAGTGTGAGCTGAAACGCGCTGCCGCTCTCCTTGCCGGTCACCTGCGCGAAATAGGCGCTGTTATCCTTCGCGCGCAGCAGCCAGACATCGATCGGGTCGGATCCCTTGATGATCAGGCGGTAATGCCGGGTTGAGACCCGCGCCGTGCCGATAGCAAGGTTGTCGTTGCCGTGATCCTCGACGCGTGTGCTGAGGATCATCATGTCTTCGGTATCGAAAACACGCAGTTTCCCGGGCAATTGATAGCCGCTGCGTTCCCAGTAAAAGGGCAGTCCGGCCAGACTGGTGTCAAAGCTTCCCGCGGTTAGCCTATCGTGTTTCGGGTTGTTCCTGTCATCCGATAGCAACAACGTTCCAATTTCGATCACGTCGCCGGCTCCGGGAACAAGCACGGTTACGACACCTTTTGCGAGGCTGGCGAGCTCGTCGATGTCTTTCTCCTCGTCGCTCTTCATCTGAGCGCGGAAGGAAAGATACTCATCGCCGGAACGTGAGAGCTTGCTCCAGTAGACCTTCTTGTTTTCCCGAATTTTGCTGCTGGCTTCCTGAAGCGTTCCCTCGGCGGAGATTGTTTCTTCCAGCGCACCTGCAATGTCGAGGCTGCTCCAGAAGCCGGAGGTCTTGATCCTCAGGTTTTGGCTTATCTTGCGTCCTCCCTTCGGCAGAGCTTCCGACAGCAAGTTGATCGAGCCGATCTCCTTGTTGTCGACTTTCAAAGTGTAGTGTTTCCGGGTTTGAGCCGCGACAGCGCTGCAATTTATAATCAGGACGATCGCCAACACGGCTTGAATGGCTTTGGCAAGGGAACTTGGTTGCATCGGGTCTCGCACTTCAAATTTTCCGATTGTGGTGGTGTTTGAGATGGAGAGCGCAGCGAAAGCTGCGCTCTCCGGGTTTCTGACAGGGGTTCCGCAACGGGCTGCATGCGCGGCATGCGACACCAGCGGCCCGGAAAGAAAGAAATATATATCAATTGAGCGAACGTTCGTTCTCTATGGTCGAATAGCACTGATTTACCTTGGAGGTCAATGGCCGGAAAGGACGTTGGGGACCGTGTGTTGCTCAGGTGCCGGGTTGAGAGATCTTTACCCGGAACGATCCTGCGGCACTGGATGAATGCCCGGTCAGCTTGAGCGGCCGGTGCTTGAGACCGGCTTCCGCCGACGATCCGGCCAGTCACCCCGGGGGGCTGGAGAAGTCAGGCCAAAGACCCAGGTGAGAGGGTCGGGCCAGTCAGGATCTTTGATCGCCAAACGCAAAACGCCGGCCCAGAAGGCCGGCGTCATCTTCATTACGTGCATTGCACCGCAGAGGGCGTTTACGCCTGACGCGTGCTTTCCATGAGGCCGGTGAACCGCTTGAACAGATAGTGACTGTCGCGCGGGCCAGGGGAAGCCTCGGGATGGTACTGCACCGAGAAAACCGGCTTGTCTTTCATCGCCAGGCCGCAGTTGGAACCGTCGAACAGGGACACATGGGTCTGTTCGACATTGTCCGGCAGGCTGTCGGCATCCACCGCGAAGCCGTGGTTCATCGAAGTGATTTCCACCTTGCCGGTGGTGTGGTCGAACACCGGATGGTTGGCGCCGTGATGGCCCTGATGCATCTTCACGGTCTTGCCGCCCAGGGCCAGCGCCAGCATCTGGTGGCCAAGGCAGATGCCGAAGGTGGGCACGCCCTTGTCGACGATTGTCCGGATCGTTTCGACCGAATAGGTGCCGGTCGCGGCCGGATCGCCCGGGCCGTTGGACAGGAACACGCCGTCCGGCTGATGGGACAACACATCGTCGGCGGTTGCGGTGGCCGGCAGAACTGTTACGTCGCAGCCGGCATCGGCCAGAAGGCGCAGGATGTTGCGCTTGATGCCGTAATCGATGGCGACGACCTTGAAAGTGCTGTCCTTGGCTTCGCCATAGCCTTCATCCCACTTCCACGTGGTCTGCGACCAGGGATGGGACTGGGTGGTGGAGGCGTCCTTCGCCAGGTCCATGCCGACCAGACCGGGCCAGTTCGCCGCCGCCGCTTTGAGCGCATCGACGTCGAAGTTTCCGTCCGGAGCATGGGCGATGACGCCGTTCGGCACGCCCTTCTCGCGGATCAGGGCCGTCAGCGCGCGCGTGTCGACGCCGCTGATGCCGATCAGGTTGCGGCTCTTCAGCCAGGCGTCGAGATGTTTGGCGGCGCGATAGTTGGCCGGGTCGGTGATCGCGGCGGCCAGAACCACGCCGCGAATGCCGCTGTCGGCCGCCATGTTGACGGTCTCGATGTCCTCGTCATTGGTGCCGACATTGCCAATATGCGGAAATGTGAAGGTGATGATCTGGCCGGAATAGGACGGGTCGGTCAGGATTTCCTGATAGCCGGTCATGGCGGTGTTAAAGCAAATCTCACCAACGGCTTGGCCGGTGGCGCCGAGGCCCCGTCCCTCGATAACGTTGCCGTCGGATAACACAAGCAGGGCGGTCGCCGGGGTCTCTGACCATGCGTCTGCAGTCGTCATGTCTTGTTTCCAGATCTTGTTGGTGACATCATGCGCTGCAGGAAAGGCGTCTTGGGCGGGCTTGGAAGCCTGCATATGGCCGTCTGCATTAAGCGCGGGACTCTATGGGAAGCGGCTTGGATCGTCAATATTGATCCTCTGAAAAAAGATCTTTAAAATTCAATAGCTTGTCTGGGAAGTGTGACTGGCGCGGATCCGCGTCATCCCTCAGCGCGGCAGGGGTGGGGTGAACCATGCGCAAAGAGATGCGCGACAGAATCAACGCGGCCTTGAAGGTAGCGCAGGACGATGGCGACAAGCGCCGATGCGCGACCCTTCGGCTGGTCCAGACCGCGGTGAAAGACCGCGAAGCCGCCGCCCGCGAAAACGGCAAGGACGGCGTCGATGAAATCGAAGTGATTGAAATCCTTCAAACGATGATCAGCCAGCGCGAGACCTCGGCGGTCGAATTCGAAAGCGGCGGTCAGCTTGATCTTGCCGAACAGGAGCGCACGGAACAGGACATCATCCGGGAGTTCCTGCCGGTTCAGCTGAACGAAGACGAGATGCGCTCCATTTGCGAGGAGACCGTCAGGGACATCGACGCCCACGGTCTGCGCGATATCGGCCGATGCATGAGCGAATTGAAGACGCGTTACCCGGGGCAGATGGACTTCGTCCAGGCTTCCTGCGTCGTCAAGGACATGCTTCGGGCCGATGCCAAGGCGGGAAACGGCACCGATGACGGTGACGGCAGCTGATCCGGCTGCCGCTGTTCCGGTTGTTCACAGGCTGTCCATAGCGCTGTGAGATGATGGTTGGGCCTCTGGCATCCCCCTTCAAGACCCTCTATTTTGACAGACCGGCCGGCGTCCAATCCTGCGATGCCGCCGGATCCTGGTGTTTCCAATAAGCCTTGGGCTGACTGTGTTCCATGCGTTTCGAACCGCGCCTTCTTGATGAAATCCGCGCCCGTCTGACCCTGTCGGATCTGGTCGGGCGCCGTGTGTCCTGGGACCGGCGCAAGACCCAACCCGGCAAGGGCGATTTTTGGGCCTGCTGCCCGTTCCACCAGGAAAAGAGCCCAAGCTTTCACGTCGATGACCGGCGCAACCGCTACAAGTGTTTCGGCTGCGGTGCCTCCGGCGACCATTTCACCTTTGTCTGCGAGACCGAGGGCTTAAGTTTTCCCGAAGCTGTCGAACGGCTGGCGGAGCAGTCCGGCGTCGCGTTGCCGGCACCCGACCCGCAGGCCGCGCGCCGGGAAAAGAAGCGCGCGGGGCTGGCCGATATCTGCGAAATGGCGGCGCAGTTTTTCCAGCACGAATATGCGGGGCCGCGCGGCGAGGGAGCGCGTACCTATTGCGCCAAGCGGGGCCTGGCACCGGAAACCTTGCGGGAATTCCGTTTCGGCTTCGCACCCGACAGCCGCGACGCGCTGAAATCCTTTCTTTCTGCCCGCGAGATCCCCGAAGCGGCGATGATCGAGGCCGGCCTGGTGATCAAGCCTGAGGACGGCCGTCCGTCCTATGACCGCTTCCGCGGCCGGCTGATGATCCCCATTCAGGACGACCGCGGCCGAGTGGTGGCCTTTGGCGGCCGGACCCTGTCGCCCGAAGGGCAGCCGAAATATCTGAACTCGCCGGAAACGCCGCTGTTTCACAAGGGCATCATGCTGTTCAACGCCCACCGGGCGCGCGAGCCGGCCTTCAAGTCCGGCGAAGCGGTGGTGGTGGAAGGCTATCTCGATGCCATCGCGCTGTGGCAGGCGGGCATCCACCATGTGGTCGCTTCCCTCGGCACCGCCTTCACCGAGGATCAGATCCTCCGGCTGTGGAAATTCGCGACCGAACCGGTGATCTGTTTTGACGGCGATGCGGCCGGTGTCTCGGCCGCCCACCGGGCGATCGACCGGATCTTTCCGGTGCTCAAGAGCGGCTACTCGTTCCAGTTCTGCTTTCTGCCCGACGGCATGGACCCGGATGATCTCATCAAGCAGCGCGGCGTTTCCGGATTCCATACGGAGGTTTCAGCCGCGCAATCGCTTTTCGATGTGGTCTGGGACCGGGAAATCTCCGTCGCCCGGCTCGACACGCCGGAGCGCAAGGCGGCGCTGGAAAAACGCTTTGACGACCTGATCGGCACCATTCGTGACGAACGGGTGCGCCGGCGTTATCAGTTGGACCTGAAGTTCAAGCTGTCCAATCTGTTTTTCGAGCAGGCGCGGCAAACGCGGAAGGGCGGTGCAAAGGGGGCGGAGACTGTCACCTCGCTCGGCAAGGCGCGAGAGCGGGTGGCCGCCAGCGATGATTTCGGCACCGAACGCCTGGTGCTTGGCCTGAGCATGCGTTACCCGCATCTGCTTGACCGGAATTTCGAACGCTTTTCCAGGTTGCCGTTTGCCAACGACCTGCACCGTCAGCTGCGCGATGTCCTGTGCCGCATCGTCGACGATCTCGAGGCGACGCCGATCGCCGAACTGACCGGAGCCTTCGACGAGCCGCTCAGGGACATCATGTATGAAATGATGGCGGAAACCATCGGGCTGCAGGAGCAAAAGGGCGCGGAATTCTCCGCGCTGATCCATCGCTTCCCGCTCCTCAAGTCCAATCCCCCGGAGGATTTCATTGAGGCGGCCTTTCTGCATTTCCTCGATGTCCTTGAGCTGAATGCTCTGGAGGAGGAGCTGGCGTCGGAGCTTGCCGTTGCCGACGATGAGATCGACGAGCATTCCTGGTCGCGCATCCAGGCGCTGACCCAGGATCTGAGCCGTCGGCGCGAGGAATGCGCGCGCGACGAGGGCGATCTGGCCGAACGGGCCAAGAAAATCCGCACCGCGCCTCCCGTAGCTGTTGCCCTGCCTTAAAAAATCGGCAACTGCGGGATCTGACGTCTTTCTGGCGGCAGATGGCTCAGAAAAACGCTTTTTCCGATTGACCTGTGACGAATCACACTTGCGAATCGTGCGCGTCGAGCTAAATAGAACCTTTGCAGCCTTTATGCGCCGCAGCCATATGAGCCTGCTCGCGGCAAAAATCTCAGACGAGCTGCAACCCGTATGACTATCTCCTCGGCATTCGTTCTTTGAATGCGGACAAAAAAGACCGTGTGCAGCGTTGATGCCGAAATTTGTCAATGTCGAAAAGTGTACGGTTAATTGGGACTTAAGGGACACGGCTTACAAACCTATCCACAATGATTCCTTTGGACGCCGCCGCTTTATTAAGCTGGCGCGCTGAGGACGAATTGGGTTGAAGCCAAACACTGGGCGCGGCGTGGCTGGCGTGGCCACGAACTGGAGCACGATATGGTAGCGAAAGCGACACAAGCAGACGACAATCAGGAACAGAGCGGAGACGGCCCGGACGGCCCGCTCCTGGACCTGTCGGATGCCGCTGTCAAAAAGATGATCAAGGCCGCCAAGAAGCGCGGCTATGTCACCTATGACGAGCTCGATGAAGTTCTGCCGTCCGAGCAGGTGTCTTCGGAGAAGATCGAGGACACCATGTCCATGCTCTCCGACATGGGCATCAACGTGATCGATTCCGACGAAGCCGAGGACGGCCCGGAAGAGGTCGATGGCGGCGAGCTGGCAACGACCACCACCACCGCCGTTGCCAAGACAACCACCACCAAGGAACCCGCTGACCGGACCGACGACCCGGTGCGCATGTATCTGCGCGAAATGGGCTCTGTGGAACTCTTGTCCCGCGAAGGCGAAATCGCGATTGCCAAGCGGATCGAGGCCGGCCGCGAAGCCATGATCGCGGGTCTGTGCGAAAGCCCGCTGACCTTCCAGGCGATCATCATCTGGCGCGACGAACTCAATGAAGCCCAGGTGCTTCTGCGCGACATCATCGATCTGGAAGCGACCTATGCCGGTCCGGACGCCAAGGCCGGCCCGGCCGTTGCCAATGACGATGTTGCCCCCGGCGGCAGCGAAGACAAGCCGGCTTCCGGGGAAACCTCCGAGGACACGGAGAGCGAGGACGGCGAAGGCGACAGCGACGAGGATGACGACGAGTTCGAATCCAACGTCTCGCTGTCGGCCATGGAAGCCGAGCTGAAGCCGGGCGTTCTGGAAACCTTCGACAACATCGCCGACAACTACAAGAAGCTGCGCCGCCTGCAGGACCAGCTGGTCGAAAACAAGCTGGCCAACAAGACCCTGTCGCCGAGCCAGGAGCGCCGTTACAAGAAGCTCAAGGAAGACATCATCGTCGATGTGAAGAGCCTGTCGCTCAACCAGAATCGTATCGATGCCCTGGTTGCCCAGCTCTACGACATCAACAAGCGCCTGATGGGCTATGAAGGCCGCCTGCTGCGCCTGGCCGACAGCTACAATGTCGACCGTACAGACTTCCTGAAACAGTATCAGGGCGCCGAACTCGACCCGAACTGGCTGCGCAAGGTCGCCAATCTGTCGACCCGCGGCTGGAAGAACTTCATTGCCAAGGAAAAGGAAAACGTCCGTGAGCTGCGTCAGGAAATCCAGACGCTGGCGACCGAGACGGGCCTTGAGATCACCGAATTCCGCCGCATCGTCGCCATGGTGCAGAAGGGCGAGCGCGAGGCACGTATCGCCAAGAAGGAAATGGTCGAGGCGAACCTGCGTCTCGTGATCTCGATTGCCAAGAAATACACCAACCGCGGTCTGCAGTTCCTCGATCTCATCCAGGAAGGCAATATCGGCCTGATGAAGGCGGTCGACAAATTCGAATACCGCCGCGGCTACAAGTTCTCCACCTATGCGACCTGGTGGATCCGGCAGGCGATCACCCGCTCGATCGCCGACCAGGCCCGCACCATCCGTATTCCGGTGCACATGATCGAGACGATCAACAAGATCGTGCGCACCTCTCGTCAGATGCTGCACGAGATCGGCCGTGAGCCGACTCCGGAAGAGCTGGCCGAGAAGCTGCAGATGCCGCTGGAAAAGGTCCGCAAGGTTCTGAAGATCGCCAAGGAGCCGATCTCGCTCGAAACGCCGATTGGCGATGAGGAAGATTCGCATCTCGGCGATTTCATCGAAGACAAGAACGCGATCCTGCCGATCGACGCGGCCATCCAGTCGAACCTGCGCGAAACCACCACCCGCGTGCTGGCGTCGCTGACACCGCGCGAGGAACGTGTCCTGCGCATGCGCTTCGGCATCGGCATGAACACCGACCACACGCTGGAAGAAGTCGGCCAGCAGTTCTCGGTGACCCGAGAACGTATCCGCCAGATCGAGGCCAAGGCGCTGCGCAAGCTGAAGCACCCGAGCCGGTCGCGCAAGCTGCGCTCGTTCCTGGACAGCTAAGAGCTGGCCGGGACTTCGAGCAATACACTTTGAAAAAACCCGGCGGCAACGCCGGGTTTTTTGGTGCAGACTGCCGCTTTGAGGCATTTCGAGAATTGTTTGATACAAACTTTGCCGACTTTTGCGTTCGAGGCAGAGCCGAGAGGCAGCTAAAGTCGGCTCAGGCTTTTCCCGAAAAGCTTTAGCGACCACGGATTTCCAACCAAGGACTTTGTTTTGGCCCTCGTTGCCGACATGGACCATGAGATACAGGCGCGCCAGGCCGAAGACAGTCCGGCTTTCCGCTGGGGGCTGGTCACGTCCATCTGTCTGCATGCTCTGGCCGCGCTGGTTTTGACCGGCGTGATCACCGGCCATGTCACGGAGCCACTGACGGACACGGTTGAGGTGGAGCTGGTGCCGCCGCCACCGCAGGAAGAGACGGAACCCGCGCCAGAGCCGGAAGTTCCGGAGGTTACGCCACCCGAGGAACAGCAGACCGAGGAACAGCAGACGCAGGCGGAAGAAGCGCCGCCACCCCCTCCGCCACCGCCGCCGCCATCCTCCGCTGAATCCGCCGAGGCCATTGAGCCCGCCGCGGATGTGCCTGTCCTGCAGCCGGTTGAGCAGTTTGGCGAAGAGGACACCGCGCCGCCGGAATCAACCGAGGATGAACCGCTCGATCCGACCGAGCCGCAACAGGAAGCGGGTGAGGCGGAAGAGCAGGCGGAGTCCCCGGAGGCGCCTACTGTGGAGAATGAGGCGGTGGAGGACGCGCCGCAGGAGACCGTCGAGGAGCCGGCCCAAACGGACGTGACCCAGGAAGCGGAAGCCGCCGAAACCGACGCAGCTGAAACCGATGCGCCCGAAACGGAGGAAAGCACCGAACTGGCCTCCGGAACCGGTGCTGACAGCGATGTCGGCATTGCGGACGCACCGTCGGTCGAGGATTTCGGGATCGTCGGCCCGATCGTGACCGACGCCACACCGGGCGTGAAACCGGCCGCACCGGCCCGGGCGGCGCGCCAACAGGCACCGGCGGCAAGCAGCTCACCACCAGCCGGCATGCTGGCGGCGCGAGAGCTTTATTCCCGCGTCCTGCTGGACGATCCGGAAGCCCGCACGGCCATGCGCGGCATGTCGGAAGGCCAGCGGCTGAACCTGCTGTGCATGACCGAGCTTCGGGCGCAGATCGCATCGGTCAGCGCGTTGCCGCCCGAACTGCTGCCTTCCTTCCGCCCGCGCGGCGGAACCGTCCTGCAACCGCGCAATGCCGCCTTCCGCAGCCTTGGCCGCTGGTTCGACGTTGCGTTCCGCTGTGAAACCGATGCCGGGGTGACGAGGGTTGAGAAATTCGCCTTCAAGATCGGCAATGAAATTCCGCAGAGCCAATGGCTGGAGCGGGGATTGACGGGGTTTTAGGCGATCAAGCGTGGCGGTCAGGCTTCCCCACGGAAACACCGAAGGTTCACCTCATCCCGTTTATGCTCGCCAGACCGGCTTCTCCTGAAACGGGGGTATGACATGAGGGACCATCAGACACCGGCGGACGCGGTGCCGGCCACGGCATCCGGATCCGTTCGGCCCCAGACCTATATCGAGGAGACGCCGCAATGGCGGGATGGCACGGCCGTCGACTCTTCGGTTCTGACCGGGATGCAGTGGCGGATCTGGTGGCTGGCCAGCGCGGGCAAGTTTTTCGAGGGCATGGTCGTCTTCATGACCGGCATCGCGCTGCCGCTGATCGGCCGTGAATTCGGCTTGAGCGCTTTGGAACACGGGCTGGTCAGCTCGGCGGTGCTGTTCGGCATCCTGATCGGCGCGACGGCACTCGGCGGCCTGGCGGACCGGTTCGGCCGCCGCATCATGTTCATTGTCGAAATGGCATTGTTCATCCTGTTTCTGCTGCTGCTGGCCGCAGCTCCGAGCCTCTCGATAACACTGCTTGCTCTCTTCGGCATTGGCCTGGCGCTCGGCTGCGACTATCCGACGGCGCATATGGTGATCTCTGAAAACATTCCGGCGCGGGCGCGGGGAAAGATGGTGCTGGGCGCTTTCGGGGTTCAGGCCATCGGTGCCACATAACCGGCACCGGCATTGCCTTTCTGACGCTGACCTGGTTTCCCGATCCGGAATCCTGGCGCTGGATGTATCTGGTGGTTGTTCTGCCGGCGGTGCTGGTGCTGGTCGGCCGGTTTTTTGTGCCGGAAAGCGCCAGTTGGCTGATGGTCAAGGGCCGGGTTGCCGAAGCGGAAAAAGCGCTGTTGCAGCTGTTGAACCGGCAGCCGACCTATCCGACCGATATCACGCTTGGTGCGCCGGCCGGAGCACAAGGCAGCCCCGAGGTCAAAATCAGTTTCCGGCGGTTTCTTGGCGATAAAAAACTGCGGCGAGCGACGCTCTTTGCCACTGTGCCCTGGTTTCTGCAGGATCTCGGCACCTATGGCATCGGTATCTTCACGCCGTTGATCCTCACAAACGCGATCGGCGTGAAACGGGAGCATGTCGGCTCGGTCGCCGGACTGGTCTATAACGACCTGCTGGCGGCCAAGGGCGCGGCACTGATCGATGTGCTCTTGATTGTCGGCATCCTGGCCGCCATTTTTCTCACCGACCGGGTCGGACGGGTGCGGCTGCAGATGATCGGTTTTCTGGGCTGCGCCGCCGGTCTGGCGATTGCCGTGACCGGGAACAATGCCGGCACGGGCTGGGACATTCCGCTGATCTTTGCCGGTTTCATGCTGTTCAACTTCATGACCAATCTGGGACCGAACGCCCAGACCTATCTGATTGCAGGCGAGGTCTTTCCGGCGGCCAATCGCGGCGTCGGTGCGGGCTTTGCGGCTTCCTTCGCCAAAATCGGTGCGGTGACGACCGCGTTCCTGTTTCCGGTTCTTCTGAAAAACATCGGCACCGACGCGCTGCTGATCGCCCTGGTGGCGACCTCCGTGCTGGGCGCGTTCATCACCTGGGTGTTCCGCATCGAAACGAAGGGTGTTTCGCTGGAGTAAGGGAAGGCAAGTCGTTTGGTTTCATTTGTGAGGCTTGCTCCGATCTCTCCTTCGTCTTCCCGGCCAAGCGCAGCGCGAGCCGGGACCGGGGAGCCAGGATCCTGTTTTGGAAAAGTTGTTCCTCAGGATCGTCCTTGGCTCCCCGGTCCCGGATCTTCGCTGCGCTGCGTCCGGGATGACTATGGAGAGGGAAGTTCGACGGAGCGCAGGGTCTCTCCAACTTCCTGCCGGATCAGCCTTCGGCGCAGGACCAGCATGGCGACAGCCGGCACCAGTGTCAGGCCGGCATTGATGTAAAAGACAGTTGCCCCCGACTGGACCACCGCCGTGCGGGTCAACAGCGTGCTGTCACCGGCGGCGACCAATCCCGTCATGATCGCGAGCAGACCGGTCAGGCCACCGCCGATGGCAATGCCGGCCGAGGAAATGGTCGGCAGAATGCCGGAGACGAGGTTCCGGTCCTCGCCGTCGGCGCCATACATCAGCGAACGCATCAGGATCTGGTTGCACAGGCCATGACCGGCCCCGGTCACGACCGAGGCCGCGGCAAAGGCCCAGAGCGCGCCATAGTCGATGGCCAGCGCCGTCAGGCCGAGGCCGGCGGCGATCAGGAACGGACCGATGCCGAGATAGGTCAATTCGCGCTGCCGGTTGGGTGCCCGCGAGGAGATCATTGCGAAGATCGACCAGGAAAAGGCCAGCAAGGCGGCAACATAACTCGCCTGCGTGACGCTGAGCCCCCAGAGCACCTGGCCGATGGTGGTCACGAAAATGGCGCGCACTGCGGCGGCGACAGAGATCAGGATGACGATCCAGGTGCCGAGGCCAATCAGGGTTCGGGGCCTGAAGGCATCCTTCGGGAACAGGCGCCGCGCACTTGCCGCGTCGACCCTGAAGAGCAGTCCGGCCATGGCCAGTCCGGCCAGCGTTGTCAGAGCCAGCGGCAGCGGTTCATGCAGCTCGCCGATCACCGTCAGCAGGAAGATGCTGACAAGGAGCAGCAAAAGCCTCAATCCGAACCGGCCGGTTTTTCCTGGTTTCTCTGGCGCTGGCGCGGGTTTTGCCGCACCTGCCGGCAGCGCGGTGTTCATCAGGACGAACAGCAGCAGTACCAGCGGCAGGTTGATCAGAAAGGCGGCGCGCCAGGACCAGAGCTCGGCCAGGAGGCCGGCCGATACCGGGCCGAAGCCGGCTGCGATGGCCCAGACACCGGCCAGCAGCGCAAACACACGCGGCACCAGCACCTGCGGAAAGAGATCCGGGATCAGCGCATAACAGAGCGCGATGATCATGCCCTCGCCAAAGCCCTGCAGCGCGCGCCCGGCGATCAGGCCCTCTAGCGACGTTGAGAAGCCCGCGAGCACAGACCCGCCGGCCAGCAGCAGCGCCGCCAGCAGAAAGGGCAGGCGTGCGCCGAATTTCACTTTCGCGGCGCCCGTCAGACAGCCGGCGAGGATCGCCATCATCTCGAAGGAGGAAAACACCCAGAAGGCCCGGTCCTGGCCGCCGAGATCCCGGATGATGTCCGGCAGAACAGCGGTGGTGACAAAACCGTTGACGGCATGGGACCCGACCCCAAGCACCAGTGCCAGCGTCCCGGCGGCGCGTTCGGGCGCAAACAGGGACGGGCTGGCGGGCGCTTGCGCTGGCGATACGACGGACATGGCAACCCCAATAAAGAAAAATTTCTCTTTTTATATGGCGGGGTGAGCAATAAAGAAAGTTTTTTATTTTTTTATTTTGTTAACGGCTGCGCTTCCCCCAATGTCGCCATCCTGAGGAAGTGCGTCAGCGCTGTCTCGAGGGATGGGCAACATGCTCCTGAGCAAGAGGCCGGATCTACCCGCCTTCGCGGGCACATGCTTCGATACGGGCCTTCGGGCCTCCTCAGGATGGCGAAATGAGGGAAATGGAATTCCCCAAGTCTCCCGGTTCACCCCTCCACCAGCTCCAGAAAGGTCGGCGGCACAGCTTCCGTCAGCCAGACGCCGTTCCCGGTCTGGAAAAAGGCATGACCGGCGGCGTGCATGGGGCCGGCGGCCACTTTGAGAATGGCCGGTTTGCCATGGCGGGTGCCGACGTTGAGCGCTGTCACCGTGTCGGCGGACAAATGCACGTGGTGGCGGTTCATGGGTTTGAGGCCGTCGTTCAGGATCGGCGGAAGGAACCGAGTGGCGGTGCCGTGGAACAGGATGTCCGGCGGCGTGAGCGGTTCCAGGCCGAGGTCGATCTTGACCGAATGGCCCTGGCGGGCACGGATCCTGTCGCCGTCTTCGGAAAACTCGAAGCGCTTCTTGTCGTTGGTGTCGACAACCCGCTGCAGCTGGTCATGGCTGCTGCCCAGGCCGATGCGCTCGAGGGCGTTCAAAACGTCCTGGGTCTTGGCCCAGCCGTCTTCCGTCAGGCTCAGGCCGGCGTCCTGCGGTTGATGCCTCAGCCAGAGGGCGAGGCGTTTGGAGATCTTTGTGTCTGTTTTCATTGTCTTTTCTTGAATTGAATAGGTGCAAAGGTAATCGTGACGAAATATTGTGCCGCGCCGCGTATGCGGGACGAAAAAGGATTTTGCCATCCAGTACGCCAATCACTTCGTCATCCTGAGGAAGCGCGTCAGCGCTGTCTCGAAGGATGGGAAACGCGCTCAGGAACAAGTTTCCGATCCTTCGAGACGGACCTGGCGGTCCTCCTCAGGATGACGCTGCAGGGTTGGGCCAACACCGGGTTTGTTAGACCGTAATCGGAAACGGCGCAGGTGTCCCCGCGCCGTCCCTTTTCACCCGGTGCTTTCGTCGCGCAGCCGGACGAGGTCGTTCATCAGGCCGCCGGTGCCGTTGTGGACCGTCAGCTTGTCGACCTTGCCGGCAATGGCTTCCAGCGCTTCCAGCTCCTTCAGCCGCAGCATGACCGGGTTTTCGGCCATGACCTTGGCGGTGTTCAAAAGCGAACGGGTAGCGTTCGTTTCTTCCCGGCGCCGGATCACGTTGGCTTCGGCTTCCTTTTCCGCCGTCACCACCTTGTTGAGGATCTCACGCATTTCGCCCGGCAGGATCACATCCTTCAGGACAATGTCGGAGACCTCGACACCGATCAGGGCCATGTCGGCCCGGATCTTTTCGGCGGCGTCCGCGTTGACCTCGCCCTTCTTTTCAAGGATCTGGTCGAGCTTCAGCGCACCGAGCTGCTTGCGGAACACAAGCTGCAGCGCCCGGTAGAGCGTGTCGGTGAAGTCCTTCACCTCAGTCGCGGCCTTCACCGGATCCACCACGCGGTAGTCCGCGGAAAGGTTGATCCGGATGGTGACGCGGTCGAGCGTCAGGACTTCCTGACCGGTGACGTCAAGCGCCTGCCGCTTCAGGTCGATGACCTTCTGAGTGATGGTCCGGCCTGCCTTCCAGAAGGCGTGCACGCCGGCCTCAAGCACCTTGGTCAGGACGCCGTCGGCGAAGAGCAACGCAACGCTGCCTTCCGTCACCGGCACGATGACAAACTGCTGCGTCTGCCGGGCCTCGCCCAGCCGGCGCATCAGCTTCTGCGGCAGCTCCGGTTCGGCCTCCGTGTCGACGGTGGTGAAGGTCCACGGACCTGCCTCCGTCCACAGCACAAGCCGCTGGTCCGAGCCGAGCACGGTGTGGATCCGGTTGTCCCGTTCCACAATGGCGACTTCGCCCTGATGGGTCCGGATCACCGTCAGGTGCTCGTCAGCGACCTCCGGAAGCTTATCGAACAACGCCTTCTCGAAGGTCGACCGGAACTCGGAGCCTGCCAGGGCGTGACGCTCGACCACCAGGGTGCCACGGCCGTTTTTCAGGCTGTGTTCTCCCGGTCCGAGAATGCCTCGAAGCTCGCCCTTGCAGATATGCAGGGCCCGTTCGGTTTCAGAAATCACTACGCGGGTGCGGCCGCGGATCTTGTCGAGAAAAGTCGTCATGTCGATATTCCTTCCGGTGCTAAGGCACTTGGAGTCCTTTCATGAGGTTGAAGTCGGTTGGAGGGTGAAGGATCCGGCTGCTCCCATGGAACGGCCGGGGCGAAATATGAAAAGCAATGAGACCTGAAGAGAGCACAAAGTCTCCCGACGGGCCTTGGGCCAGTGGGCCGGGCGGCGAACAAGCGGGGCACGCCCGTTCGAAAACAGGCGGTTCCGGCACGATCGCGGCGCAGTCTTCGCCGAAGGCCAGGCGAGGCACCCGGCGTCCGCGGGCACCGCTTCATGCCGGAGCAGAGAGCGCCACCTGCATCTGCAAGTTCTCTTCAGGACCCGCAATGGAACAGCTTGGAAAGCTGCTGGCTTATCAGGCCAGTCCGGTTTTCAAGGCCGGGTTTTGGAGAGGGACTCGAACCCCCATAATACGGAACCTAAATCCGACGCCTTTACCAATTTGGCTATCCAAAAATCACAAGACAGGAGTCGAACCTGTGACCCTCAGGCAACATGCCTGATGCTCTACCCTCTGAGCTACAAGTGCTGGTATCCGATCTTCCGGTGCAGCATCCGTACATGAGGCAGCAGGGCTGGAACATGCGGGTGGCGAAAAAATGGCCGAACCATTGATGTCTGCGCCGGCTCGGTGACCGGTGAAAGGGTGATACAGTCAAAATGGTCCCGCAGGCAACTGACAATTTCATGACAGGGTGAAATTGATGCTTTTGAGTAACAGTATGTTGCAGAATGGCAACTTTGCGTTTGAGGGCATGACTTTCCCGGTTCAATAGGTTTTGTTTGTTTTGAAGAGGTTTCGGTGAAGATCCGTAAACCGCAATCCTCTCTCCCTCTTGCGCGGGGGCAGGCGCGCAGGCACACTCGCGGCCAAATTGCAGATTGCGGCAGAGAGGACCCATGGCCAACAAGCAGTCCCGGTTTCTGATCGACACCTATTTCGCGGCCTTCAACGCGGGCGACACCAAAAAGATGGAAAGCCTGGTCGCCGACGATCTGGTCCATGACGTCAATCAGGGTGAGCGCCGGGTCGGCAAGGACAAGTTCTGGTCCTTCAACGTCCATATGACCCGCTGCTACAAGGAACGGCTCACCGAGATCGAGCTGTTCGTCAATGAAGACGGCACCCGCGCGGCGGCCGAATTCATCGTCAATGGCAGTTACATCAACACGGATACCGGACTGCCGGAAGCCAAGGGGCAGACCTACAAGCTGCCCGCCGGCAGCTTCTTTGAAATTCGTGACGGCCATATCGCCCGCATCACCACCTATTACAACCTTCAGGATTGGATAGATCAGGTGAAGGAAGGCGAGGGCGAACAGGTGCCGGAGGAGGCCTGACGCTTTCCGCCTCACAGGCTTTTCATCTGCCTGTCGTTCGCGGCGGATGAATTCCGGCTGACCGGGCCCTATATGGGAAAAAACCCTTTTTTCTCGTCTCCGGGAGCCATTTCATGTCGAAAAACGCCCTTATCGTCGGTGCGGGCGCGGGGCTCAGCGCCTCGCTGGCGCGTGTCTTTGCGCGCGAAGGTTATGCCATTGCACTGGCTGCCAGGAACAAGGACAAGCTCGGTGAGCTGTGCGCGGAAACCGGGGCACAGGCCTATGCCTGCGATGCGTCGAACGCGGAGAGTGTCGCCGCCTTGTTTTCAAGCCTTGACGCAGCCGGGGCGGCTCCTGATCTGGTCGTCTACAATCCGAGCGGGCGGGTGCGTGGACCGATCGCCGAACTGGATCCGGCCGCAGTGCGGACGGCACTCGAAATAACGGCCTTCGGCGCGTTTCTGGTGGCCCGTGAGGCCGCAAAACGCATGGAGCCGAAGGGCGAGGGCACGATGCTCTTCACCGGTGCTTCGGCCGGTATCAAGGGCTTTGCGCAATCGGCTCCTTTTGCCATGGGCAAGTTCGCCTTGCGGGGCCTGTGCCAGTCACTGGCCCGCGAACTCCATCCCAAGGGCATCCATGTGGTTCATTTTGTCATCGACGGGGCGATCCACAATCCGGCTCGCGGCGCGCCGCATGATGACCCGGAGAAAACCCTGCATCCGGACGCGATCGCGGAGACTTATCTGGCCATGGCCAAGCAGCACCGCAGCGCCTGGACCAACGAGGTTGAGCTCAGGCCGCACATAGAGAGATTCTGAACGGAAAAACCCCGGCGCTGCGCCGGGGTTTGGTGTTCAACGTTACTCGGCTGCGTCGGCGCGGGCGCCGAAATGGCGGGCAAGGGCGTCGGCGATGTCGGTCTTTTCCCAGCCGAAGCCGCCATCGGCATCCGGGGCCCGGCCGAAATGGCCATAGGCGGCGGTGCGGGCGTAGATCGGTTTGGTCAGGCCGAGCTGCTCGCGGATGCCGCGTGGTGTCAGGCGGACCATCTCGCGCAAGGCCTTTGCGAGCGCGACTTCATCCACCTTGCCGGTGCCGTGGGTGTCGACATAGACCGCGACCGGCTCCGGCACGCCGATGGCGTAAGCGAGCTGGATCAGGCATTTGTCGGCGAGACCGGCTGCGACCACGTTCTTGGCAAGATAGCGCGACACATAGGCAGCCGATCGGTCGACCTTGGTGGGATCCTTGCCGGAGAAGGCGCCGCCGCCATGAGGCGCTGCGCCGCCATAGGTGTCGACGATGATCTTTCGACCGGTCAGGCCGGCATCGCCGTCCGGTCCGCCAATGACGAAGCGGCCGGTCGGGTTGATGTAGATCCGGTTTTCCGGGATGGACCAGCCGACAGGCAGGGCATGCAGAATGAAGGGCAGCACCGCTTCGCGGACCTCTTCCTGGCTGACATTTTCGCCGTGCTGGGTGGAAACGACAACCGCGTCGATGCCGGTTGGTTTGCCGTTTTCGTAGCGGAGCGTGACCTGGCTCTTGGAATCCGGCTGCAGCCTGGGTTCCTTGCCGGACTTGCGGGCCTCGGCCATTGTGCGCAGGATCTTGTGCGACATCAGGATCGGCGCCGGCATCAGCTCCTCGGTCTCGTTGCAGGCGTAGCCGAACATGATGCCCTGGTCGCCGGCGCCTTCCTCACCCTTGTCGCCCTCATCGACGCCCATGGCAATATCGGCGGACTGCTGGTGCAGGCGGTTGACCACTTCCATGGTGTTCCAGTGGAAGCCATCCTGCTCATAGCCGATGTCCTTGACCGCTTCGCGCACAAGATCCTCGACGCTGTCGAGGACTTTCTTGGGGCCGCGCACCTCACCGGCGACGGTGACGTGATTGGTCGTGGTCAGGGTTTCGCAGGCCACGCGAGCATTGGGTTCTTCGGCCAGAAAGGCATCCAGGATGGTGTCGGAAATCCGGTCGCAGACCTTGTCCGGATGGCCCTCGGAAACGGATTCACTGGTGAACAGCCAGGATTTCTGCGTCATTGCGCACTCCTTGTTGTTGGGAAATAGCCAGGTTGTTGGAAGATGTCGGATGCTGTCCGCCACAGTTCAAGGTGGCGGACAGCGTCCATTTTCATAAATGTCATTCAGGCTTGCGGTACATCTGGATGCCCCAGGCGAGCTGGCCGGCATCGGCGCTGTCGACCCAGTTCTTGAGACCCGCGGTCATCTTGTCGAGATATTCGGCCGAAGCACCTTCACCGCGCAGCTTGTCGTAATTGGCCAGAAGCTCCTCGCGCACCCGGAAATAGTGGTTTCGGAGCTGGTTGGTCATGTCGCGCTGTTCGCTGATCTCGAATCCGAGCGCCTGTGCCGCTTCGCGGTAGAAGCGGAAAGACCCCAGGCTGTTGAGCTGCAGACGGTCATAGACGGGCTGAAGCGCTTCCGGGTCGGCATCGTCGGCCTGCATCGGATCGGTGAAGATGAAGTAGCCGCCCGGCTTCAGCACCCTGTGGACTTCCTTCAGGACCTGGTCACGCTGGTCGGAGTGCAGGATCGCGTCCTGGCTCCAGACGATCTCGAAGCTTTCCGGCTTTTCCGGAATGTCCTCAAAGACACCGTGGACGACCCTGATCTTGTCCTTGAAGCCCTGCTGGACATTGCGGTGCCGGTTGGTGTCGTTCTGGACATCGGAAATGTTCAGGCAGACGGCCTCGCAACCGGTCTCTTTGACCACCTTGCGCATGGCGCCGCCATAGCCGGAGCCGATGTCGAGCACCTTGGCGTTCTCATCGAGGTTCGGCAGCATCTTGACCATCTCGTCGATGGTCAGATCGGAGGCTTCGCGGATGTTGCTGGTGGTGTCATAGAGACCGATATGCAGGTCCTGCCCGCCCCAGACGACACTGTAAAACGTGTCGGCGTCGTCGCTGTCGTAATAGGTTTCGGCGACTTCGCGGATGTCCTGCTTGCCGTCCTCGAGCTGCGCACCGCCCCAGCGCACCAGGTGCAGGCTGGATTTTTCGGCAATGTGGATGAAGAAGTCAGGGTCGGTCTCGGCGAAGGTTTCCTGGAAATCGCCATAGGTGCGTACGCGCTCGAAGCCGGCCTCGGAGAGCAGCTGTCGCATGTAATTCTTGCGCACGGGGCACATGTTGAGCGTAAATTCGGCGCCGTCCGGGAAGCTGTATTTGAACCGGGCGAGACCCTCGTCCAGATAGTCCGGCTCGGCCGTCACCTTCTTGCCGGCATAGTAATACTTGTGCTTGTTGGAATAGTCCTTGTTGTCGAGCATCGCATCGTAATTGCGCTGGTCGATGATCAGGATGCCGTCATGCTTCAGGGCGGCATAGAATTCGGCCAGTGCCCGGCGGCGGTCCTTTTCGTCATGCAGGTGCGTGAAGGAATTGCCGAGACAGATGATGGCGTCGTATTTGCCCTGGATGTCCCGGTTGAGCCAGCGCCAGTCGGCCTGTACGGTCTTCAGGATCATGCCGCGTTTCTGGCCGTTCTCGAAGGCCTTTGCCAGCATGGCGGCAGAGCCGTCCGCGGAGGTGACGTTGAAACCGGCCTTGGTCAGGCGGACGGAATGGAAGCCGGTGCCTGTGGCGACATCGAGGACGGTTTCCTTGCCGCGGGCGCGCAGCACGTCCATGAAGAATTGGCCCTCGCTGTCGGCCCGGGCATCCCAGTCGATCAGCTCGTCCCATTTTTCAACGAAGGACATGATGTACTCGCCGCGATAAAGGTCGGTTTCTCGGTCCGCGATCGGATCCTGACCATACGCCTGCTCGTCCAGTTGCAACTCGGCATTTGTCGCCAACTGTTGTGCCTGCATGGATTCATTCTCCTTTGGGTCGGTTTAATTTGGCTCGGGATGAGCCGCAGAGCGCACGCGCTCATTCACCGTCCGTGTCTGGGCGGTGTGGTTCGGAACTGTTCAGTTTCAGGTCCGGCGACAATGTGCAGCGGTGCACGGGACGGAATTCAGACAGCCCTTCGCGCGAAGGGCGGGGTGCCGGACCATGTGGCAAGAGGCGCGCCGGAGCAGCTCAAGGTGGCCGCGAAGAGACCGGGTCGACATGCACTATCGACCGGTTCGGCAGAAGGGCGCTCCCATCGGCCATAAGGTGGCGGGACCTTAACAAACGCCTGAGTCATTACAACAGCTGGTCCAGGACGTTCCCGAAGCGGGGAAGAGGTCAGGCGGTTAAGAGGCTGATTTTTATGGGGAAAATTTTTTGTAAAAGTTTTCTGACAGGACTCTGCAGCGTTGCTGCGATGGAAAATCAACCGCAGAAAGCAACGCCGGTGTCAGCATTTGCCCGCCGGCTGGCAGCAGGCACGCACCGTGTCGTTGTTGTTGCAGCAATCCTCCAGAAGATAGCGGATGAGCGCGCCCATGGCGGAAAAATCGACCCGGTAGCTGATCTGCCGCGACTGCCGGCTTGAGGTGAGCAATCCGGCCTCTGCCATGTTGGCCAGGTGGAAGGAGGCCCTCGACGGGGTGGCGCCGACCAACACCGCGATTTCACCGGCCGTCAGGCCGTCAGGCCCAGCCGCGACAAGCGTCTTCAGGATGCGCAGGCGGGTTTCGCTCGAGATCGACGACAGCGCGGCAAGGGCATCGGCTTCAGTCATATTTCAAACTTTCTTGAAATTTGTTTCGGTCTGTGTCACGACTATATTTCAACAAACCTTGAAATGAAAGGAGTCGACATGACCTGCAACACCCTTCTGGAAACCCTGGATACGCTGCCTGAGGACGTGCCACTTGTGTTTGCGACCCCTGAGGGCGAGATCGGCGACGGTTACCATGTCACCGAGTTGAAGCTGGCACACGTGACCGGGATTGACTGCGGCGCACGGATGAACACCTGGAGCGAGGCGACACTGCAGCTTCTGGACGGGACAGGAGAAGGGCACATGCCGGCAGGAAAGTTCGCGGGCATTCTGCGGCAGAGCATCGGCAAGGTATCAGGGCTGGGAGACGTGCCGCTGCAGGTCGAGTTTGCCCATGACAACAGGGGAAAGAGGCTTTACCGGCTTGAAACCCCGGAAATGACAGATGGGCGGATTGTCATTGGGTTGCGTGACACGCGCGCACACTGCAAACCCGCGCTCGACATGAAGACCGCGCTCGGTAGTTCGGCAGGATGCTGCGGAAGTGGCGCTGCCGAGTCCGCAGACTGTTGTCAGTAAGAAGCCCAGGGCTGCGCGCGATTGCCCTGCCGGATCGCGCGCAGCATTTGGTGTGTCACACACCCTGGTACTCCGGCATGCGTCGCTCGATCCAGGCATTGAGGCCCTCATGGACATCTGCCGTTGCCGCCATGCGGGCGAATTGCTCCTGCTCGATCTGAAGACCTTCGGCAATGGTCGTATTCAGGCCCCGGGTGACGGCGTTGAGAATGCGGGCAGCGGCAAGCGGGGAGTGGCGCAGGATGCGTTGGGCAAGGTCGAACGCCGTCTCCAGAACCTTGTCCGGTGCCACCACCTTGTTCACTAGCCCCAGTTCATTGGCGCGGTCGGCGGAAAACGGATCGCCGGTGAGAAGCAGTTCGAGCGCACGTTTGCGTCCGGCCAGGCGGGGAAGACGCTGGGTGCCACCAAAGGTCGGCGGGATGCCGAGGTTGATTTCCGGCTTGGCGAACAGCGCCGTGTCGGCGGCGACCGCCAGATGCACGGCCTCGGTGATCTCGCAGCCGCCGCCATAGGCAAGCCCGTTGACCGCGGCGATGACCGGTTTGGAATAGGTTTCCAGCCGGGCGGTCATCGTTTGGCCCCGGCGGCAGAAATCGCGGACGGCGATGTCGACCCCTTGAGTAATGCTTTGGGCAAATTCATGGATGTCGCCGCCGGCGGAAAAGGCCCGTGGCCCGGCTCCTGTGATGACAATGGCCCGGATGCTGTCGTCCAGTTCCAGCGCGTCCAGATGCTGCATCAGAAGGTCGTTGGTGGCGTAGTTGAGGGCGTTCAGCCTTTCCGGGCGGTTGAGGGTCAGAAGGGCAATCGGGCCCTGGCGGTCCAAGAGCACGGTCTCGGTCATGGGTGTCTCCCGTTTCAATTTGACCAAGACAGGCTAGGCGCAGAGCCGGTTGAAATATATTCACTGGTGAGTATACTTTTCGGATGACGGTACGAGCAAGCAGCGCGAAAGAGCGCATCCTGACAACGGCAAACAAGCTGTTCTACGCGGAGGGCATCCGGGCAGTCAGCCTGGACGTGATCGCCGAAAAGGCGGGCATCACCAAGAAGACCGTCTACTATCATTTCAAGAGCAAGGACGACCTGATCGAAGCCTATCTGGCTTCACGCGACCAGCCCAACCTGACCCAGTTCCGCAAGTGGTTCGAGGCAGCCGATGGCGGGTTGCCGGAGAAGGTCGAAGCGATCTTTCAGAACATCGCCAAAGCCGCGCGCCACCCGAAATGGAAAGGCTGCGGGTTCCTGCGCACGGCGGCGGAACTCGCGAACATGCCCGGACACCCGGCGATGACGGTGGGGGCCGCGCACAAGAAGAAGTTCGAGGACTGGATGGCGGCGGAGTTCGAGGTCGCAGGGCTGGACCGGCCCGAGGCTCTGGCGCGCCATATGGTGCTGCTGCTGGATGGGACGTTCTCCACCATCCTGGTGCACCGGGACGCGGCCTATGCGGACGCGGCCGGGGAGGCGGCGAAGGCGCTGGTGGCGGGGGCGATGGGCCGGGCAGGGTGAGGCAGGTGGAGTGCACTGACCTTGTTGGGGTCTTTTGAAGGCAGGTCAACCTGCTAGTCCGTCATCCTGAGGCAGCGCGCAAGCGCTGTCTCGAAGGATGGGCGGTTTGTTCTGAACGTGTCACCGGTCTACCCGCTTTCGCGGGTACAGGCTTCGTGATGGACTTGGCGGTCCTCTTCAGGATGACGCTTTGGGTTGGGGGAGTCGGCTTCTACCTCACCGGCATGCCCTTGGCGCGGAAGTGGCGTTTCTGGGCGGCGATGCGGAACTGGGCGTTGGCGGCGCCATAGCCCTTGTAGCCGCCGCGGCGCTCGACAATCTCGAAGAAAAAGCCCTCGCCATAGGTCGGGCTGTAGAGCTGGAAATACTCGCCGGTCTCGTCCCGGTCATAGAGGATGCCAGCAGATTTCAGCGCATTCAGGAAATCCTCCTCCAGGCCGAAACGGGCATCGAGATCGTCGTAGTAATTCGGCGAGATGGCGAGTGGCTTGAAGCCGTTGGCCTTGAGGGCTTTCACGGTCTCAAAGATGTCCGCCGTTTCGAAGGCGATGTGCTGCACGCCGGAGCCGAAGCCTTCCTGGATGAAATGCCCGGCCAGCGTCTTGCGGTTTTCCGCACCGTTCAAGGTGATGCGCAGGGTGCCGTCCGCGTTCTCGATCGCCTGGCTGCGCACCAGTCCGGCCGGATCGATGACATCGACCATCGCGGTCTTGTCGGTGTCGAAGATCGACCGGTAGAACAGCAGCCAGGTCAGCATCTCGTCGTAGTTCATGGTCTCGGCAATGTGGTCGATGCGGGTGAGGCCGGCTGCTCTGGTTGCCGTATCGTCGTTCAGGTAAGTGAATTCGGTTTCCCAGACCCGCGAGAGGTCTTTGCTGCCGTCGATGAAATGCAGCACGCTGCCGCCGAGGGCACGGATTGCGGGGATCTTTAGTTCACCCGGGCCGACCGGCTGTTCGAAGGTCTTGGCGCCGAGGCTTTCCGCGCGGGCAACGGTTGCCGCCGCATCGGCTACCTTCAGGCCGATGTCGCAGACATTGGTGCCGTGGGAGAGGTAGGACGCGTGCGCAAAGCCGCGCGGATCTGTGTTGATGACGATGTTGATGCCGCCCTGGCGCCAGAGTTCGACCTCCTTGGAAACGTGCCTGGCGGAGCGCTTGAAGCCCAGGGTCGCGAGCATGGCCGTCAGGTCCCTGGCTTCTCTGCGGTCGGCGGCGAACTCGACAAATTCGATGCCGCCGACAGGAACCCTGTCGGGCATGTCAGGCACCGGAATGCGGATGCCGGGCTCCGTCCGCCGCACCTGGTCCATCAGGTAGAGCAGCGAGCGGTAGCCGTCGACGGCAATCGACTTAGGCGAGCCGCCGCGGAACTGGTCGTTGAAGATTTCCAGTGACAAGACACCGTCATAGCCGGTGGCGGCCACCGCGCGCATGAAGCCTGTGACGTCAAGATCGCCTTCACCGGGCATGTTGCGGAAATGGCGGCTCCAGTAGAGCAGGTCCATGTTGAAGGCCGGTGCGTCGGCCAGCTGCACGAAGAAGATCTTGTCGCCGGGAATGGCGCGGATCGTGTCCGGATCGGTCTTGCGCGACAGGGTATGGAAGGAATCTAGGATCAGGCCGACATGGGCATGGTCGGCGCGCCTGACGATTTCCCAGGCATCGCGATGGTCGTTGACGAAACGTCCCCAGGCGAGTGCCTCGTAGCCGATGCGGATGTCAAAGGTGGCCGCAAGGTCGCCGAGCTCATTGAGGTCCGCCGCGGCCCGGTCGATGCCGCCAAGCGCGATCGGCGAAACACTGGAGCAGATCAGGAGGAGATCCGCCCCCATCTCCCGCATCAGTTCGAACTTGCGCTTCGCCCGCTCGAAGGTCCGGCTGCGCTGAGGTTCGGGCATGCCTTCGAAATCGCGGAAGGGCTGGAACAGGCAAATCTCCAGGCCGTGGTCCCGGACCAGCTGGCCGACCTCCTTTGGGCTGCGGTCGAAGGCGAGGAAATCGTTTTCGAAGATTTCCACGCCGTCGAAACCGGCTGCGGCAATGGCGCCGAGCTTTTCGGCAAGATCTCCGGCGATGGAAACGGTGGCGATGGCGGTTTTCATTGCCTCGATCCTTCGTTCAAAAGGGGGCGGTATTCGGCCGTCGGGCTATCAAAGTCTGGCGAAACAGGCCGACATGCGGTTGGGGTCGGCCGCGAGGCCGGTGAAGAGCTCAAAGGCGCGGACCGCCTGGTAAACCGCCATGCCCGCGCCACCCATGACCCGGCAGCCCGCAGCCTTTGCCGCCTTTACGAGCTCGGTTTCCAGCGGAAAATAGATGACATCCGCGACCCACATGGACGGGCGCAACAGCTCACGCGGGAACGGCAGGCCGGGCAGCTTTTCCATGCCGACCGGGGTGGCATTGACCAGACCGTCAATGTCCCGGGACGTTGCCGCGATGTCGGTGCTGATGGAGGCCGAGGCAGCGCCTTTCTGACGGCAGACGGCGTCAACCAGGGTTTCTGCCTTCCTGGGATCCTTGTCGTAAACAGCGAGATGCCCGACGCCGTTCTCCATCAGCGCGAAGGCAACGGCGACACCGGCGCCGCCCGCCCCGACAAGAAGCGCCCGGTCCAGGGCGGCGCCGGACATGGTCTGCCGGAAACTTTCGGCAAAGCCCCAAAGGTCGGTGTTGTGCCCGATGCGTTTGCCGTCCCGGAACACCACCGTATTGACGGCGCCGACCGCTTGAGCGTTTTCAGACAAGCCGTCGAGATGCTCCATCACCTCCAGCTTGAAGGGATAGGTGACGTTCAATCCGGAAAAGCCGCAGTTTTCCGCCGATTTGACCATGTCGCCGATGGAGATCTCCCGTCGGCCGATGCGGTCGGTGTCGAAGAGCCGGTAGACGTATCGGATGCCGTTGGCGGCGCCTTCCGCCTCGTGCATCGCGGGGGTCCTCGACAAACCGATCCCGCTGCCGACAAGGCCTGCGAGGATGGTTTTCGGCGTGCCGAGCGGTTGTAGGTCTGCGATCATCCCGGATACCCGAAGAGGCGAGGCAGCCACAGAATGAGACCGGGAAATAGGATCAGGACGAGCAGCGCCGCGACAAGGACAGCCAGGAACGCCCAGATTTCGGAAATGATCTCCTTGAGCGGGATCCTGCTGACCGCGTTGATGACGAAGAGCAGGATGCCATAGGGCGGCGTGATCAGGCCGATCATGCAATTGACCACGGCCACGACACCGAAATGGATCAGGTCGATGCCAAGCTCGCGGCAGGTCGGCAGAAACAGCGGGATGATCACGAGAATGATCGTGGTCGCGTCCAGAACACAGCCGAGCGCAAGCAGCATCAGGTTCACGCCGAGCAGGAACACGATCGGCGACACGTCGAGACCGACAAGCGTTCCCGCCAGAAGGTTCGGAATGTTTTCCGAAGCGACGATATAGTTGAGGATCAGCGCGCCGCCGATCACGAGCCCGACGGCGGCCGAGGACCGGGCGCTTTCCACGAGGATCCGGTAAAGCGCGCCCACGCTGAGCGCGCGGTAAAACAGACCGGCCAGCAGCAGGGCGTAGGCGGCTGCAACGGCCGCGGCTTCCGTCGGTGTCGTGACGCCGCCGTAGATCCCGTAAAGCAGGATGGCGGGCATCAGGAGGGCTGGAAACGCGTTGACGGTGTTTTGCGGCAACTCGCTCAAGGGCACCGGGTCCTCGTGGGCGAAGCCGCGCCGGGTGGAGATGAAGGTGTTCATGGCCATGATCACCACGCCCATCAGAACGCCCGGCACAATGCCGCCGAGGAACAGGTAACCGATCGACTGATTGGAAACGAGCGCGTAGAGGACCATCGGAATGGACGGCGGAATGATCGGTCCGATCGTCGCTGAAGCCGCAGTGATGGCGGCTGCATAGCCTCGTGTGTAGTGACCGCTCTTGACCATCATGTCGATGATGATCTTGCCGATGCCGGCGGCGTCCGCGACCGCTGACCCGGACATGCCCGAGAAGATCAGCGACGCGACCACGTTGACATGGCCAAGGCCGCCCCGGAACCGGCCGACCGTCGCGACGCAGAACTGCAGCAGCCGTTCCGAGATGGTGCCCGCGTTCATGATATTCGCGGCAACGATGAAAAGCGGCACCGCGAGCAGCACGAAGCTTTCGTAAAGTCCGGCGAGGATCTGTTCTCCGGCCAGCGCCAGGTCCTGTCCGGCAACGGCCAGATACACCAGCGAACCGGCCAGAATGGCATAGGCAATGGGGGTGCCGATGGCCGCCAGCAGAAAGAGTGTCAGAAGGCAAAGCGCCAGCTGCAGGCTCATCCTTCTTCCCCCACATGAATTTCATGAGCGTCGGCGGGGGCGCCATGCCGCAACACATGGAAGAAGGACCAGGCATACCGGAGCACGACCACGGCAAGAAAGATCGCGTATATAGAATAGATCGTTCGCATGGGGATTTTCAGCGTGGCGCTCTTCTTGATCTTCAGGAAATCGATCCAGTCCCAGGTCGGCAGAAACGACCAGGCAAGTGCCGATGCAATGGCCAGCGCCGACACCATCGCCATGACCTTCCGGGGCCCCTTGGGCACCGCCAGATAGAGAATGTCAAAGCTGACATGGTCACGCTCGCGGACGATGAAGGCATTGCCGAAAAAAACGATCCAGACCCAGAGCACGAGGCAGAGTTCGAGTGTCCAGCCAAAGGGCTGCGCCATCACGTAGCGCGAAAAGATCTGCAGCAGGAAAGTCAGGAACATGGCCCCCAGCATGAGGGCGGCTATGGCTTCGCCGCATTTCATTCCCCACTTGGATAACAGGGACATGCCTCTCCTCCCGACCAACGGTTGTCTGTTGGCGCCAGTTTGCTGTCTGGGTGAGTAAACTCAAGGCGAATGCGCCCTGAAAAATTCCGGCCGGTAGACGGGCTCGCACCGGCCGGAAGTCACGCAGCTGTTCCGCTCGATTGATCAAGCGAAGGGGTGGGAACCCGTGTTGCCGCGTGACGGCTTTGCAGGATCAGTTGCCGAGGGCGTTGATCTTTTCCAGGAGCCCGTCCGGCCAGTTGGCCGCATAGTCGCTCTCCAGATACATGCCCTGAACGCGGTCGCGGAACGCGGCGACATCCGGCTCGTAGATTTCCATGCCCTGTTCCTGAAGGAAGGACACGAGATCCTCTTCCTTCTTCAGCTGGGCCTGCCGCCCCGCTTCCGCAGCGTCGTCCGCGGCTTTCTGGACGGCAGCCTGCTGATCCGGTGTGAGGCTGTCCCAGACCTTCTTGGACAGGGCGATGTAGTTGAGGTCGACCAGATGAGACGTCAGGATGATCTGGTTCGTGACTTCATAGAACTTGGCATCGACCACGGTCGGCAGCGGGTTGTCCTGCCCGTCGACGGCACCTGTCTGCAACGCGGTATAGACTTCGGTGAATGCCATGGGCGTCGGATTGGCGCCAAGCGCCTTGCCGAGAAACTGCCACGCATCCGTGCCGGGCATGCGCAGATTCACACCGGCAAGGTCTTCAGGTGTCTTGACCGTCAGCTCGTCCTTGCTCTGGCGAAGGTTCACCTGACGGCGGCCGAGATACATTACGGACAGCAATTTGACGCCGAGCTCGTCTTCCACCTTCTGCTTGAAGGCGTCCATCAGCTCATTGTTGAAAACGGCCACCTGGTGGGCGGCATCCTGATGAACGTAACCAGCGGTGAAAATCGAAAATTCCGGAAAGAAGACGGCCAGTTCCTGCGCGGACGTGATCGACATTTCCAGGTTGTCGCGCGCGATCGCCTCGAGTTCGGTGCCCTGCTTGAACAGCGTGGCGTTCCAATGCGGTTCGAACTCGGCGAAGTCCGCGACGGCCGGGCCGAAGACCTCGGTCATGGCAACCGCCCGCTGGTCGGTGGCCGAAGCCGGTGCGGACAGACGCAATTTGATCTTGTCGGCGGCGCTCGCGGCGGTTCCGCCGAGCGTTGACGCAGAAACTGCAAGGGCCGCTGCTGTCGCAACAAAGGTGCGGCGGTTCAGATATTTCCTCATGTGGTTCCTCCCATATGCGGCGGGCCGGCGAAATCGCAGACGACCACTCCGCTGCAATCAATTACACAGGAGGAGGTCCGTTTCAACATACATTTTAAGTTTTGTAGGCTATTTTGAATTTTGATCTTGTTATGCCTGCTTTTTCTCCCGGTTGGCGATGCTGTGTTCAACGCCGCCAAGGATATGGGTTTCAAGCACTTTCCCTGCCGTTTCCGCGTCATGCGCAAGGGCGGCATCGTGCAGCAATTTGTGCTCCTTTGCCGCTTCCTCACCGCGAAAGGTCAGTGTAAGCATCTGATAACGAAGATATTTGTCGAAAACGGCTCCATGCGTCTCAAGCAACGCCCTGGAGCCGCATCCGGAAATCAGGGCGCGGTGAAACTGCCAGTCGGCATTCTTCCAATTCTCGCGGAGACTGGTTTCACCGGCCAGCATCTTTTTCTCAAGCACGTGCAGCTTGTGATAGGCCGCGACCACGCCGGCTTCCCAGTCGAGATCGCCCATTTCGAAGGACCGCTTGAGCGCATGGCTTTCAAGCAGGATCCTGAGCTCGGCGATCTCCCTCAGGTCTTCGTCGGAAACCGGGGCGACCTCAAAACCCTTTTGGCCTTCCGCCACCACAAAACCGTCTGATGTCAATCGGTTAAGGATTTCCCGCAGGGTGGTGACGCTGACATTGTAGCGCTTGCGCAAGGGTTCCAGCCGCAGCCGCTCGCTTGGTTTCAGCTGACCAAAAACGATGTCGTTTCGGATGTTCCGATAGGCGCTGTCACCGACCGTATCACTCTCTGCTGCCTCGATCATTCCGCTCCAACCTGATCTCGCTCTTGACGGTTTTCAAAAATATAGGATATTTTTAAGAATATAGGAAATTCAAAAAAACACGCCCTATCGACCAATACCTATCCGCAAAGCCGGCGCAATGTAACCTTCCAGTTCAAGGATCCAGAGTTTTGACTTCGACAGTGTTTGTCCTGAACGGACCCAACCTCAACCTGCTGGGCAAGCGCCAGCCGGACATCTATGGCCATGAGACCTTGAGCGATGTGGAGACTGCCTGCCGGGAGCAATGTGCCCGCCAGGGGATTGAAATCCGGTTCCATCAATCGAATACCGAGGGCCAGATCATAGACTGGATCCATGAGGCACGGGATACCGGTGCGGCCATCGTCATCAATCCGGGTGCCTACACGCATACCTCCGTCGCGATCCTGGATGCCTTGAACGCCTTTGACGGTCCCGTCTTCGAAGTCCACATATCCAACGTGCACAGGCGTGAGAGCTTCCGGCACCATTCCTATGTCTCGCTGCGGGCGGACGGCGTCATCGCGGGGTTCGGCACGCAAGGCTATCTCCTGGCGCTTCAGCGGGTTGCACACGTGCTTGGCGTCTCGTCGCCGGTAGCGGGAACGGCGGTATGACGGCACCCGTGTCCCTTGCGGTTGCCGGGGCCGGCCTCATCGGCAAACGCCACATCCAGGCGATCGATGCCGTCGGTGACGTGTGCCTGTCGGCCATCGTCGATCCGGCCGCAGGGGCTCAAGATCTGGCCCATGACCTGGGTGTCGCCTGGTATCCCGATCTGGAAGCCTTGTTCGACAGGGAAACGCCCGGTGGCGTCATCCTCGCCACGCCCAACCAGCTTCATGTTGCAAACGCGCTTGCCTGCATCGAAGCGGGGGTTCCGGCACTCGTTGAAAAGCCGCTTGCCGCCGACCTGGCCGGAGCGCAGCGGCTGGCAGACGCCTCGGACGCGTCCGGTGTGCCGTTGCTGGTCGGTCATCATCGCCGCCACAATCCGCTCATTGCCGCGGCAAAGGCAAAACTGGACGAAGGCGCACTTGGAACCATCGTCGCGGTTCATGGCATGTTCTGGCTGATGAAACCCGACGACTATTTTGATGTCGCGTGGCGGCGGCAACCTGGAGCCGGTCCGATTCTGGTCAATCTCATTCATGACATCGACCTGTTGCGCCATCTCGTGGGAGAGGTGGTCTCTGTCCAGGCGCAGGCCTCCAGCATCGTGCGCGGCAACCCGGTCGAGGAAAGCTGCGCCATCCTGCTTCGGTTCGAAAACGGTGCCCTTGGAACGGTCAGCGTGACGGACACAGCCGTCGCTCCCTGGAGCTGGGAACTGGCGGCCGCTGAAAACCCCGCCTACCCGGCGACGGGCGAGTCCTGCTACTTCATCGGCGGCACACACGGCTCGCTGGAACTGCCGAATATGAAACTCTGGTCCAATCCGGCCAAACGCAGCTGGTGGGAACCGATCAGCGCCTGCCGCTTTCCGCAGCCGAGCGGCGACCCGTTGATCCGCCAGATCAGCCACTTCGCCGGTGTTATCCGGGGAGACGAGGTCCCGCTCGTTCCGGCACGCGAAGGCCTGCGCTCCATGCAGGTGATCGACGCCATCCAGCGCTCGGCCCACTCGGGTGAGAGTGTGCAGCTGTCCGGTGAACAGCACCCCGACGTGACGCGACGGTCTGCGTAGCTGAGACATGCGCTAGTGTGGTGAATTTGAAATTCGCCTCATTGTTGCAGCGACCATCGATGCGAATTTCAAATTCGAAAACCACACTAGAAACATATGCTTGCTAGTCACCCTTTTGAATCTGAAGCTCGTTCCGAGTGTGCCGGGAAGTAAGACGAACTTCAGATTCGGGTGACTAGCTGGCGAAAGCACTGGGTCCGACCTGTGGGAATGGCTTGTGGCTCCCAGGAGGGCACGGTCGGCCGCAGATTCCGGGAATGCGACCGGTGAGACTAACCAGGCACCGGTCCCATCATTCATTTTGCCAAAAGGGGCGTCACCGGACCCAGCCCTCTGACGCCATGATTTCCTGGCCTTCTTCCGAAATCAGGAAGTTGACGAAGTCCCGGGCCTCCGGGCTGGCATTCGGGGCAACCGCCACGCTGATATCGCGCCAGATCTTGCGTTCCGGCTCGATTTCGACCAGCTCCAGGTCGTCCGGATGGGTCAAAGGCCAATTGGGCCAGGTGATCCAGGCATCGGCGTCCTTTTCCTTGAAGGCGCGGAAGCTGGCGCCGGAGCCAAGGGAGAAGTCGACAATGTTTTTACGGAAGGCCGCCACATCCTCAAGCTCCCCCAGCCTGCCGGCCACATCTTCCCAGGTGCCGGTGCCGGACGTGTTGTAGACGCCGGCGCCTTCGGTCACCACGATCCTGATATCCTCGCGTAGAAGATCGTCGAACCCCTTGATGTTCTTCGGATTACCTGTCTTTACCGCGATCACGGCGGGGCGCAGGTAGATCGGCTCGACCAAA
This sequence comes from Roseibium sediminicola, assembly GCF_023156505.1. Taxonomy (GTDB): domain Bacteria; phylum Pseudomonadota; class Alphaproteobacteria; order Rhizobiales; family Stappiaceae; genus Roseibium; species Roseibium sediminicola. Next base: position 158,637 of record NZ_JALNMJ010000006.1, read on the forward strand.
TCGGAGGAAAAGGTCTTGTAGGTCTGAAGGAAGGCCGTCATGGATTGCTCGGACGTACCCCAAATGATGTCGGCATCCGCCTGGGCATCCCGCGACCAGCGGCTTTCGGGACCGGCGACGATCTCTACCTCGGTGCCGGTGCGTTCCTGCCAGACATCCGCAACCTTCTGAAAGGCCGTGTGTGGCCCGCCGGCGCCATAGAGCTTGACGATACCGTCGAGCGGCTGGTGTTTGATGGATGGGTCATAGAGATCGCCCGCGAAGGCCAGCCCGGGGGTCAGAAGCAGGGTGCTCAGTGCAATAACTTTCGCGACTTTCATTGTCTGTCTCTTTTCGTTTTACAAGGTCGTTTGATCGTGGCGCCTCGCTTTCTTCGGCGATGGCGCGGGCAAAATGAGTTGCGAATTGAGGTCAGATTGGGGCTGCCGGATGACGCATATTTAATCTGACGCCAAGATGCCGGTAAGGTCTTTTAAGTAGTAGGAATTACTTTTGATTTTGCGCTTGAGGTGCTCGATTTTCGGTATCAATTCGATGTCACGCGAACGTGTCGCGGCGACGGTCTGGACAGGGTTTCGGTGTCGTGGGTGCATCGTTGCCGACGGCAGAACCGACCATGATCAAACATTGACAGCCTTTAAAAAACTATATAACTAGAAATATAGTTATATCGTGTGAGGCACGGAATGGATCTGGAAATTGCGGCGCAAGGTTTTGCAGCGCTTGGCTCGGAGGCCCGGCTGCAGGTGGTGCTGACCCTGGTGAAGGCGGGGCAGGGCGGTCTGACGGTGGGAGACATCCAGTCGCGCACCGGCATGGCCGCCTCAACCCTGGCGCATCATCTGAAATTTCTCGCCTCCGCAGGCCTTGTCATCCAGGAAAAGGACGGCCGTTCGGTGTTCAACCGGGCCGCCTTCGATCATCTGGAGAGCCTCGCCGGCTACATCCTGAAAGAATGCTGCGCCGACGAGGCCGTTTGTGCGCCAACGTCAACGAAGACCCTTTCCGAGAAAGAGCTTTCCCATGACTGACACCGTGAACGATCTCAATCCATCGAGCGGTGGCAGCTGCTGCGCGCCGAAAACTGCCTGCTGTACAGCGCCAAAGCCGAAATGGTCCTGGCAAAACTTCCCGGGCAAGGACTATCTGTTCTCGACCTGGGCGATTGTGGTGGGCGGACCGCTCCTGGTGCTGCTGCTCGATCCGGTGCAGTTCGTCGCTTTCGTCACCTTTGCCGTCAAGGCCTTCGGCGGCACGCTGCCCTATATCGCCTTTGCCGTTGCGCTGATTGCCTGGCTGAAGGCGTCCGGCGCCGAGGCCTATGTGGGCAAGGCCTTCGAAGGACGTGAGACCCAGGCGATCGTGCTGGCGGCTCTGTTCGGCGGACTGGCGCCGTTCTGCTCCTGCGAGGTCATTCCGTTCATCGCCGGGCTGCTGGCGGTCGGGGCGCCGCTTTCGGCGATCATGGCCTTCTGGCTGTCCTCGCCGTTGATCGATCCACCGACGCTTCTGATCACCGCCGGCGCGCTCGGTTGGCCCTTTGCCATCGGCAAGGCGGTGTTCGCCGTCGCGCTCGGCCTCTTCGGCGGCTTTCTGGTTTCGGTGCTGCTTCGCGGCGGTGCCTTTGCCAATCCGGTGAAAATGGGTGCGGCGACGGGGGGCTGCGGCTGCGGGGCGTCGCCCAAGACCGGCCGGCCGGTGTGGCGCTTCTGGCACGAGGACCAGCGCAAGCAGAAATTCGGCGCGGAGCTGAAGGCCAACGCGTTTTTTTTGATCAAGTGGCTGGCGCTTGCCTATGTGCTGGAAGCCGCGCTGGTGACCTATGTCCCCGCCAACCTGATCGCCACCGTTGTCGGCGGTGATGGTCTTGGCTCCATCGTGATTTCCGCCCTGGTCGGCATGCCTGCCTATCTGAACAGCTATGTGGCGCCGCCGCTGCTCGCCGGACTGATGGACCAGGGCATGAGCGCGGGCGCGGCCATGGCCTTCATGATTGCCGGTGCCGTCAGCTCCATCCCGGCCATGGCCGCGGTCTGGTCACTGGTCAAGCCGCTGGTCTTTGCCACCTATCTTGGCCTTGGGTTCGCGGGCGCCGTGCTGTCGGGCCTGATCTTCCAGCTGTTCGTGTGAGGAATATGATGCGCACCAATGTGACCGTTTCCGTCGCGCCGCTTGAAGGCCGCACCGGCAAGCTGCTTGTGCCGGTCGGCCTGCCGACGCCGCATCAGTTGCCGGTCGGGTTCGAGGTCACGGGCGGTGACATCACCCTGACCGGCGAGGAAACCACCGGCCAGTTTGCGGCCCTGGTGACGCCCGAACCGGGAGAGGACGTGGTTGTCCGCTACGCCTACCGGGACAAGGGCCCCGGCTATCCAGACGCGCTGTTCCACCCGCGGCGGAACCGCTTTACCAGCGCGGCGCAGGACCTGATGTTCGACGCGATCAACATTGCCGATGCGCAGGTGAACGGCCATGCGGCAATCCAGGCACTGGTCAACGCGGCAGCGGAAAAATTCCGCTATGCCCATCCGGAGGTGCGCTTCAACGACGGCTGCGAAGAGGTGCCTTATCTTGCCTGCGGCCTCACGGAAGGCTCCTGCGTCGACATCAACACCTACCTGATCGCGTCCCTGCGCGCTGCGGGTTACGAGGCGGGCTATGTCACCGGCTACTTCTTCCCGGAAGAGAAAAACGGGTCTTGCGACGACATGCATTGCTGGGTCGTGACCCGCCATGACGGCGTGGTGCTGGAATGGGACATTGCGCACCACCTGAAAATGGGCACCAGGGACGTCTCAAGCGGGCTCAACCCGAAGCCCGGCGACCGGGTGGCGGTCGCCCATTCCATGGGACTGAGCTTTCCGGATCTCGGTATCTCCTGCGAGAAGCTGATCGGCGAACCGGCCTGGGTCGGCGTCGAAGGCCGACTTGAAAAGGCGGAGGTGACGATCCGGCGCGAGGTCGTTGGCAGGAAGGTGGCGGCATAAGCCCTGTTGCCGGGATCTCCCAAGTGTCCACGGCCCCCAGCGCATAGCCGGCATGTGTGGCGTCAGGCATCAACCGTCTTGCGCGGCCGTGCCATCCAGCTAGTCTGCCGGTTCACACCGCAGGACGATTCCCATGACTGTTTTGATTGTTGGCGCAGGTATATCCGGCCTTTCCACCGCCTGGGCCCTGACCAAGCGGGGCGTACCCGTCACGCTACTGGAGCAGGGACCTATCCCGAACCCGCTGTCCGCCTCCGGCGATCAGCATCGCATCATCCGCAGGGCCTATGGCGGCCAGGGCGGCTATCAGCGCCGCATCGGCGATGCCTATGATGCCTGGGACGCGATGTGGGCGGATCTTGGTCAAAAGCATCTGGCCGAAACCGGCTTCCTCCTGATGTCCCAGCAGGAAGGCGATGGCGGCGATGTCTACCGGGACGGCTTGATCGAGGGCGGCTATCCGTTCGAACAGCTGACGCCCGAGGAAACGGCAGCCCGCTATCCCTTTGTCGATCCGGCCACCATCCGCTATGGCGCGGCCAGCACCGAAGGCGGCGTGCTGCTCTGCCAGAAGATCGCCATCGGCCTGAAGGAGTGGCTGATCAAGGCAGGCGCGGATGTGCGCGAGAACGCCAGGGTCACAGCGGTGGACAGCGCTGCCGGAACCGTGACCTTGGCCGACGGTTCCGAACTTTCCGCCGACCGTGTCATCGTCACCGCAGGCGCCTGGACGCTGGGGCTGTTCCCGAGGCTGGATGTCAGCCTGACCACCTACCGCACGGCCGTGGTCTATCTGACCCCGCCGGAAGACCTGCGCGAGGCCTGGGAGCGCGCACCGGCGATCCTCGATCCGGGCGGGCCGGTGGATGGTTATATCCTGCCGCCGGTGGCGGGAACCGGCCTCAAATTCGGTGCCGGCATTCACAAATATACCGCGGCACCGGATCAGGACCGCACGGCCAAAGCCGGTGAGGGCGAAACCTTGCGGGACTATTTCTCGCCGCCCTTCGCCAGGATCGGCGAATACCGGGTCGATGATGTCGTCACCTGCGCCTACACCTTCACCGCCGACGAGCATTTCTTTGCAATGAGCGAAGACAAGGCCACCATCGTGTCGGCCTGTTCGGGACACGGCTACAAGTTCGGTGCCGTCGTCGGTCAGAAGCTGGCGGAAGGTATCGTGACCGGGGACATGGAGGCGGCGCGCGTCTGGCTGGAAGCGCGGGACTGAAGTGAACCTTGAGGGCTCCGATGGCTGCACGCCACCAGACCCTTTTTCAGTTGAGGTTCACGATCGGGTGGAAAACATCCGCATCAGGCCGCCATCCTTCAGGGCGAACTGGTGATAGAGCGCTCCGAGCACAAGCAGGGACACCAGCACGATGAACAGGGGTTCGGCCAGTTCGTGCAGCTCTTCTACCGTGTGGATGCCGCCGTACCAGGCAAGCAGCCCGGTTGCGGGAACAAGGATCATCGCCAGATAGAGCAGGCCATGAACCGCCTTGGCGGCGAGTTCCTGCATGGCGGAGCCGGGCAGCGGCGCAGGCACGCCATAGGCGACCCGGACAATCAGTCTGATGACCGTCAATGCCAGAACGGCAATGCCGACCCAGATATGGGCATTGCCCATGAAGGAGACGCCGGCGTCGGGCGTGCCACCATTGCGCAGGGCGCGCTCAAGCGCGTCCATGCCTTCGCCGAAGACGATCTGAAACAGGACAAGAGCCGCGATGATCCAGTGCAGGATAATGTGGATCGGGCTGTAGGCAACTGGCTGGGTCCGGGACATGGGGGTGTGTCGCTCCTGGCTGGCTGAGAGATGCTTCGGAATCCTGCCATGTTCGGACGCCGGCAGGGATCCGGTATTTGTACTATTTGGTAACAGTCTGTACCGGCCGGCCCAGTTTTCGAGAATGGGGACGGGTGCCAACAGGCGGACACCGGGGGCAAGCTGAAGCAAACCGGCATTGACCGCACTCACCCGCCGTGCTCGAACCCAGAACGGGCCCACACAGTCTCAGGCAAAGAGGAATGACCCGCGCCATGCCGATCGACATCAGACGCCTGACAGGCGAGGATCTGAAAGCCGCACTCGATGATCTTGCCGGCCTCAGGATCTCGGTCTTCCGGGCCTGGCCCTACCTTTACGAGGGCACGCGCGCCTATGAGGCGAAATATCTGCAACGCTATGCGGAGACGGAGGGTGCGGTGATCGTCGGTGCCTATGACGGCGTCAGGCTGGTGGGGGCGGCAACGGGCGAACCGCTCGGCGACGAGCTGGAGGATTTCCGCGCACCGCTGGAGGCGCGCGGCCTTGATGTCGAGAACATCTTCTATCTGGCCGAGTCGGTGCTCGATCCGGCCTATCGCGGTCAGGGCATCGGCCATCGTTTCTTTGACGAGCGCGAGGCCCATGCCCGCGCGCTCGGTTTCAAGGAGGCGGTCTTTTGCGCGGTGATCCGGCCGGACGATCACCCTTTGAAGCCGGCGGAGTATGCCCCTCTCGATCCGTTCTGGCGCAAGCGGGGGTATGAAAAACTTCAGGATACGGTGGTACGGTTCCCGTGGCTGGATGTTGGCGACACGGCGGAAACCGAAAAGCCGATGCAGGTGTGGTACCGGAAATTATGACCCGCTTTCCAGGAAACTTCGCGCGTATCGTCAGCGCCTATGCGACGCTGAAGGCCGCGGCGCTGGCGGCGGCACTTTTTGTGTCCTGCCTTGCCGGGGCTCCGGCAGGTGCCGGGGATATCCGGTTCCTGACGCTTGAAGAGCCGCCGACCAACTATCTGGAAGACGGCAAGATCGTCGGAACGACCGTCGACCTTGTCCGAGAAATGGCGCGCCTACTCGGCGAAATACCAGAGATCGATTTCCTGCCCCCGGCCCGTGCCTTCCTGTTGGCACAGAGCACGCCCGACCGGATGCTGTTCACCGCAGCTTTTACGCCGGAACGCGAGGCGCTCGGCTACCGGGCGATCGGACCCGTGATCAGCCGACGGCACCTGCTTTATGCCCGAAAGGGCAGCAATCTGAAGATCACGGACGTTGAGGACCTTGTGGCGCAGGGGCTGACAATTTCCGGCATGGACGCCGACTGGCGCACGGCCTTCTTGAAGGATGCGGGCGCCGTCGTCGAAACGACACCTGAACACCTGCTCAATCTGAAAAAGCTGGTGGCGGAACGCACCGATCTCTGGATTTCCTCGGACATCGAGGCACCGGCCATTCTGGCGGAAGCGGGCGTCGATCCGTCGGCCGTTGAAGTCGCCTATGTGCTGCGAACAGCGCCCAGCTACATTCTGGTGTCGAAGGGAACCGAGCCAGACCGGGTCGCACGCTGGCGCGGGGCCTTCGAGGCCCTTTCCACCGACGCGGATTTCCTGGAGCGCATGACCGCGAAATGGAGCGGAAAACTGGACATGGAGCTCGGCTTTGCGCCGGCCAAGGGTTTTTTTGTCAAGGCCGCTGCGCGTGATGATACGCGGTCCTGACTTGAGCTCGTCTTGTCTTTTCTGATTTTAGTATTCGCAAAGTAATTAATTGAAATTTTTGCCATGTAAATTGTGCTCATGCGATTTTATTGTTTCGATTTAAGGGTGTGATCATCGTTCCTGGCTAAGATCTCGCGCAGTTCGTGCCGGTCAAAAGAGATCTGCGCGCTGGTTCTGTTTGAAGAGGACGAGGAGCGTGTTCATGTTCGGGAAATCCTATCTCGTTGGCGGTGTCGGCCTTTGCCTGATGGCGGGCGGCTCTTTCGCCCAGGCGGCGGAGTGTCCCCGCGGCGGAACGCTGATTGCCGGTGCAAGCGACTACAGGCCCTACCAGAAGGTTGAGGGCAAGGAGGTTACCGGCATGGATTTCGAAGTGCTGGAAGCGGTGCTCGGCAAGCTCGGCTGTTCGCTCGAGGTGCAGGCGCTGCCCTGGGCACGTCATCTGAAAGGTGTTCAGGACGGCACGGTCGACATTGCCTCGCCGGTCTCCAAGAACGAGGAACGGGAAGCGTTTGCAACCTTCAGCAGCCCCTATGTCGATGCCCAGGAAGTGCTGTTTGTCGCGCAGGGCAAGGAAAACGGCTTCGATAATCTCGCGGATTTCTTCGAAAACGGTGGCAAGCTCGGCACCATCCGCGAATATGCCTATGGCGGCGATTTCGCGAGCCTGAAGGAACAATATGGCGGCCAGATCGAGGAGACGGACAGCCTGGAGTCCAACCTGAAGAAACTGGCGGCAGGCCGGGTCGACGCGACCCTTGGCGAAGTCTTCGTGGTTTCCGAGGAAATCAAGCGGCTTGGTCTCAGCGACAAGGTGGTCGCCTCGCAAACCGTGATTTCGTCCGATCCCTCCTATTACATGTTCTCCAAGGCCAGCGTGCCGGCGGACTTTGTCGCCGCCTTCAGTACCGAAATGCAGAATATGAAGGACAGCGGCGAATTCGACGGCATCACCGGCAAATACCGCTGAGGCGGAAGCAGAAGGTGCGCCTCCATACAGGCGTGCCTGCCCGTTTTAGGAAAACGTCAATCCGTTCGCTTCACTGTGTTGTGCAGGTAGGGACAATGGTGTTCTCTGGGCAGTCGTCCCTTCCATACCAACAATGAAGGACAAGGCAGAGCGGATTGGTCCCGATGGCCCTCGAATTGTGCTGGACTTTGGTTAATAGCCGCGTGCGATGTGCCGGCCGGTTTGGGGCTGCTGCCGCCCTGTGCCTGGCCCTGCTTGTAATCGTTGCTTCGACCCAGTCGCTTCGGGCACAGGAGCTGCGCCTGATCACCTCTCCCTGGCCGCCCTCCAACTATCTCGACGAAGCCGGACGTCCGACTGGTCTTAGCGTTGCGGTCGTCGAGGCGCTGAAGACCCGGCTCGATGTGACGGCGCCGATTGAGGTCATTCCCTGGGCGCGGGGCTACCTCACGGCACAGACGAAGCCAAATGTGATCCTGTTCACCGCCGGGCGCACAAAGGAGCGGCTCGACATGGGATTTGAGTTCATCGGGCCCATCGTCATGTGGTCGCATGTTCTCCTTGCTCCGACCGGGAGCCCGTTGAAGGTGAAGGACCTCGATGCGGCCCGGGCACAGAATCTCACGGTCGCGGGCGTACGCGGATCATGGCAGATAAATCTTGTGGCCGATGCCGGGATCAACGTGGTCGAAACGGAAGACCATGAAACGGCAGCGCGCATGCTGCTCGCGGGCCGGGTCGATCTCTGGATCACCTCGCGCCTGCAGGCCTCCGCCGTGCTGCAGGGACTTGGCAACCGCGGGGACGCCGTCACACCGGTCTACACCGTGCGGAAGTCGCCCTCCTATCTGATGGTCTCGAAAGGCACGGATCCGGCGATCCTGAAGGCTTGGCGCGAGGCTTACGCCGAACTGCTGCTGACAGATTTCTGCGACAAGACCGCTGAAGACTGGAGCGCGAAGCTGGGACTTCCGATCAGCTTCCGCAAAGAGGAAGGGTTTGTCGCCGACACGCTTGATCTCGGCGACACGGGATCCTGAGAGTCTGGCCCATAAATGAAGCTGACATGGTTTGAGGCGAATTGGTCTCCATCAAGGAGCGAAAGCGCAGGAAATGTGGTTCATTTTCAAACCCTTCGCGACGCAGAGGAAGACCAATCCGGTCAAATCCGCAGGACATGGAAATGGCTTCACCCCGTGTCGTCAGCGTGCTTGGCCGGGCAATAAGCCCGGCCCGCGCACCCTACCTATCGGTGTTTCGCCATTTCTCATGCCATTTCGACTTCATTTATGGGCCAGACGCTGAGGGCGGTTTCGGACTAAAGCAGTGAACGGGACGCGTCCCGGACATTCAGCGTCGCGGCGTCGATCTGTGTGGTGGCGGCCGAGATCGACTGCATGTTGCTGGTGACCAGTTCCACCCCTTGAGCGGCCGTCTGCATGTTGGCGGAAATGTCGTTGGTGACGGCGGTCTGTTCCTCGACCGCCGAAGCGATGCCGGCGGCAATGTCGCCGATGTTGCGAATGACATCGCGGATCGTTTCGATAGCGGCCACGGCGCTGACCGTGGTTTCCTGGACAGAGTTTACCTGGGCCGAGATTTCCTCGGTTGCCCTGCTTGTCTGGGAGGCGAGGCTCTTGACCTCGGAGGCAACGACCGCAAAACCCTTGCCGGCTTCTCCGGCGCGGGCCGCCTCGATGGTGGCGTTGAGCGCCAGAAGGTTGGTCTGATCGGCAATGCCGTCGATCAGCTCTATGACGGAGCCGATGGTCTTTGCGTCTTCGGAGAGGCCGGACATGATTTCGCTTGAGCGTTCCGCTTCCGAAACCGCGCCCTGCGACACTTCCAGCGCCGTCTGGACCTGGCGGCTGATTTCCTGGATGGAGGCCACCAGCTCCTCCGCGGCGGCGGCCACGGTTTGGACGCTCGAGGAGGTCTGCTCCGCGGCTGTGACCGAGCTTGTCGCCTGTTCGGAGGTTGCGGAAATCGACCGTGCGATCTCTTCCAGATCGCTGTCGATCTGCTGGCGCACGTCAGCGCGTCTGTTGCGCTCGATGACCTGCCCGGTGATGTCGGTGGCGAATTTCACCACCTTGAATGGCCGTCCGCTGGCATCGAGGATCGGATTGTAGGTCGCCTGGATCCAGATTTCCCTGCCATCCTTGCCGATCCGCCGGAACTGGTCCGATTTGAAGCGGCCCTCGGCCAGCTCGTCCCAGAAACGCTTGTAGGCCGGGCTGTCCCTTTCCTCCGGCGCAACAAACAGGCTGTGATGCCGGCTACGGATTTCGTCGAGCGTGTAACCGACCGTCTTCAGGAAATTCTCGTTGGCATCGACAATGGTGCCGTCGATCTGAAAGTGAATGACCGCCTGTGACCGGTTGATGGCTTCGACCTGACCGGCCGTTTCCGCGTTCTTCAGCTTCTGTTCCGTGATGTCCGAGGCAACCTTGACGACCTTGACCACCTTGCCGGCCATGTTCAGCACCGGGTTGTAGGACGCCTGGATCCAGACTTCCTTGCCGCCCTTGCCGTAACGCAAAAACTCCGCCGATTTGAACTCTCCGGCCGCGAGGTCCTGCCAGAAGGTCTGGTAGTCCCGGCTGTCCGCGTAAGCCGGCTCGACAAACAGGCGATGATGTTTGCCGCGGATTTCCTCAAGCGTGTAGCCCATCGTGTCGAGGAAATTCCGGTTGGCGGACAGAATGGTGCCCTCGGGCGTGAATTCGATCATGGCCTGGGACCGGCTCAAGGCCTCGATCACCGCTTTCGATGATCCGGTTTTGAAAAATGTCATGATACTCCCCAAAAGTATCTGGAATGAAGTCTTGTTTACCTTTTTTATCGGTAAGGCATTAACGCAATGATACTTGTTGCGCAGTGTTCTTCTTGAAGGGGAAGTTTGGAAACAACAGGAGGGAGTGTTTAATAGTTGCTCGTTCACCTAAATAAACTTAGACGGGCAATATAGATAATAAGTAAAAAGAAAATTCCATATTTTCAGCTTCTTATCTCTTGTGTGGCGATTGGATCAGCTCTCTGTTGATTTATTCCACATTGGAAAAAATGCCTAAACGCACGGCAGGCGCCCACCAGGGAGGCGCCCGCGGCTTTAGGGAAAAGGTAGTTCCGGGCGTTTTACTTCAACGACCAGCGGATGGTGACGTTGGCGCCGATGATTTCCTCTCCGGCCTCAACCGGCACCGAGCTGGCCTTGGCGGCCATCATGCCTTCGGCGCGCATCATCACCGGCTGGGGCATTTCCACACCGGTTTCGGTTATGGAGACGATCGTGCCGAGTTCGACACCGGCAGCGGCCGCGAACACTTCCGCCTTATGGCGGGCTGCCGCAACGGCCTGCTTGCGCGCCTCGTCGAGTTTTTGCTCCGGATCGCTGACTTCGAAGCGGATGCCGTCGACCGCGTTGGCGCCGCTTTCCACGGTCAGGGTCAGCAGCCCGCCGAGCTTGGTGAGATCGCGCACCTTGACCTCGACACCGTTGCGGATCTCGTAGCCGATGATGTCCGGCTGGCGGTTGCTGGAGTTGGAATGGTCATAACGCGGATAGATGCCGAAGCCCCGGGTCTGGATGTCCTTGGTCTCGATGCCCTCGCTTTTGATTGCCTCGATGACCTTGGCGATGGCCGCGCTGTTACCGGCAAGCGCCTCGGCGGCGTTGTCACCGGTGGTGACGACACTGGCGGAAATCACCGCCATGTCAGGGGCAACGGCGACCGTGCCGCGGCCTTCCATGGTGAGGCTGCCGGCAGGCATCTGGTCCGCCTGCGCCAGAGCCGGGGCAGCGCCGAACAGCGCAGCGCTCAGACCGGCCGCCAGAACGGCCTTGCGTAGCAGAGGGACGGGAAGGAAATAGCGGACTTTCATGGGATTTATCCTTGAAGCAAAAGCGAATTTCAAGGTCGCGACCCTCACCCTTGAATGCGGCGCGGTAATGACCGCACCGTTCATCCACCGTTCAGGGGCTGGGCCGCATGCGGGCAATGCCCCCTTCTTGATGGGGAGGCGGCCGCGCGATTTCAACCGGCCGGCCGATTTGCGTCAGTCTTTGAAAGGCGCGGTCAGGTGTCCGGCCTGTCCTCTGGGCGAGGGGCGATTTCGCCGGTTTGCGACAGCAATACGGCAATCGGCCGGGCGCCGTCGAAGCGGGCGCAGACGATCACGATCATGACGGTCAGGGGTACGCACAGAACCATGCCGACGACACCCCAGATCGCCCCCCAGAAGGCCAGCGACAGCATGATCACCAGGCCGGAAAGATTGAGATTGGACCCCATCAGCCGCGGTTCGATCAGGTTGCCGATGGCGAACTGGATCAGGCCGAGGCCGGTGGCGATCGCGATGAACGGGGCGAGGCTGTCATAATAGACGATCGCCAGAAGGCTCGGGAAGATCACTCCGATCAAGGAGCCGATGGTCGGGATGTAATTGAGCAGGAAGGCGATGAACCCGAAGAGAGCGGCGTAAGGCAGGCCGATCGCGATCAGCACAAGGCTGGTGAGTGCCCCGGTGGCAACGGAGACCGCGGTCTTGATCGAGAAATAATGCATGATCGACCGGTTGATCTCCGCGCGCATAGCGAAGGCGGCCTCGGCGCGTTCCGGCGTGGCGAACAGGCGCTCGAACTTGCGGTCGAAGGTGGATTGCTCAAGCACCAGGAAGAGGATGTAGATGAACACAAGGCTGGCCGAGCCGGCCAGCGTCGTCACCAGGCTGGCCCCAGCGGTCACCATGCGCGGCACCACGGAATCCGGCAGCAGATCCTTCAGTTCGATCGGGTCGTTCAGATCCAGGTGGGACGAGACCTGGTCGAACAGTTCTTCCAAGCGCCGCTGGTAGGTGGGCGCGTCCTGGGCCAGCTGGGTAAGGTTCACCGTGACGATGTCGAGCACCATGGTGGCGGCGACAAAGATCACCAGAAGCGCCAATGTGAGCGATATGAACCCCGGAAGGTGCCAGTGGCCGATCGGGATCGCCCGGATGGCATGGGCCAGCGCGTTGATCATGTACCAGACGATCAGCGCGATCACGAAGGGCAGGATCAGCGAGCGCCCGACGACCAGCAGCCAGCCGATCAGGCACACCAGAATGAGGCTCAGCGTGACAGACAGAAGCGGGGATCGCATCGGCACTCCGGGACAGGATGGCATTGCTTTCCTTTAGAGCGCATGCGGCGCGTGAACGGAACCGGTTTTTGGACCGGCGCATCCGACGGCCCCGCCAGTGGCCGCCTTTCCAGACCTTTTTGCACCTGGCTCCGCAAAACCCTTGCCCACGATTCCCGCCATGGTATACGGAAAATAGCGCGGGCCTGCTCATGGCGGTCCTGCCGTGGGCCTGTAGCTCAATTGGTTAGAGCCGTCCGCTCATAACGGATTGGTTGGGGGTTCGAGTCCCTCCGGGCCCACCACTCCACTTTCGGGGTGTTGGCTTTCTTGCATTTTTTCCTCTTTTTGTCCCACTCGATTTGCGGTGAGAAGTAAGTGGGACATTTTTTCGTCCCGATGTGTTTTCGAGATGTGCAAACGCCGATCTGGCGAGACGTTCCTGTTCGGCCTTTTTGGTATAGATCCGAGCAGTTTTAGAGTCGCTCCAACCGAAGACGGCCATGAGCTGATATGGACCTTTCCCGGATTTGTACCGCTCCTTTGACTTGGTATTTTGCCACAAAGGAGAATGTTCATGGCATCACGTCACGGCGCGGAGTTCCGCGCAGAAGCAGTCCGGATTGCGCTGACCAGCGGCTTGTCCCGTAAGCAAGTTGCCAAAGATCTCGGTGTTGGTTTCTCGACACTGAACCGTTGGATACAGAAGGGCCGGCGCGATCCAGGGAAACCGGCCACACAATCTGACCTTGAAAAGGAGATAGCGGAGCTTCGCCGAGAGAACCGCCTACTCCGGGAGGAGAGGGAGGTGTTAAAAAAGGCCACCCAGTTCTTTGCGGAAAGAAGCAAATGAGGTTTGCATTCATCGCGGAGAACCAAGGTGTTTTGCCGGCTTCCAGATTATGTCATATCATGAACGTCAGTCCCCGGGGTTACCGGTCCTGGCGGGATCGCCCTGTAAGTGACCGGCAGCGTAAGGATTTGGTCGTGCTTGCTCATATCCGGGAGCAATTTCGGTTGTCGCTTGGCAGCTATGGGCGTCCTCGCATGACCGAAGAACTGAAGGAGCTCGGACTTGATGTCGGTCATCGGCGCATTGGACGGCTGATGCGTGAGAACGCGATCACGGTGACAAGGAGCAAGAAGTACAAGGTGACAACCGACAGCAATCACAGGTTCAACATCGCGCCAAATCTGCTGAACCGGGACTTTTCTGCTGGCCGGCCGAACCGGAAATGGGCTGGGGACATCAGCTATGTGTGGACCCGGGAGGGCTGGCTCTACCTGGCTGTCATCCTCGATCTGCATTCCAGACGTGTGGTTGGTTGGGCTGTGAGCAACCGGATGAAACGCGATCTTGCCATCCGGGCCCTGAACATGGCCATCGCCCTGCGCCGTCCGCCCAGAGGCTGCATTCACCATACGGATCGCGGCAGCCAATATTGCTCTCACGACTATCAGAAGCTTCTGCGCCAGCATGGCTTCCAGGTCTCAATGAGCGGAACTGGGAACTGTTTTGATAATGCCGCCGTGGAAACCTTCTTCAAAACGATCAAGGCCGAGTTGCTGTGGCAGAAATCATGGGCCTGTCGCCGCGAAGCTGAAATGGCCATCTTCGAATACATCAATGGCTTCTACAATCCGCGCCGGAGGCACTCGGCTCTGGGATGGAAAAGCCCCTTGGCTTTCGAAGCAAAGGCCGCGTAAATGAGAACTCGGAGCGGCATCAAAACGTGACAGGTCCATCTCACGTAGCTGGCTTGGAAAAAAAGCGCAAGACGCTCCATCGGATTTGCCCGGGCAGCGATCAAGTTTCCACCTTCCCAGTCTTTTTGCCGTAACTGGAGCTGGAAATTGGCGGCCGCGGGCGGTATGTGATCAGATAACTCAAAAACACCGGACCCGGCCGCACCAGCGAACATGGGCAGGCACCCCGGATAAGTGCGAGACACGGACACCCCATGGTCAGCTATATCGACGCCGCCGAAGCCCCCTTGAAGAACACCGGACAGGTGCGCCTCTACGGCCCCGAGGATTTCGAGGGAATGATGCGCGCGGGACAGCTGACAGCCGCCTGCCTCGACGAGCTGGCCGATATGGTCAAGCCGGGAACGACCACCCAGGAAATCGACGATTTTGTCTATCAGTACGGCCGGGACCACAACGCTCTGCCGGCGACCCTGAACTATCGCGGCTACACCAAGTCGAGCTGCACCTCGATCAACCACGTCGTCTGCCACGGCATCCCGAACGACAAGGCCCTGCGCGAGGGCGACATCGTCAATATCGACGTCACCTTCATCCTCGACGGCTGGCATGGCGATTCCAGCCGCATGTATCCGGTAGGCCAGTTGAAGCGGGCCGCCGAGCGCCTGATCGATGTCACCTACGAATCCCTGATGCGCGGCATCGAGGCGGCCAAACCCGGCAACACCACCGGGGATATCGGCCACGCGATCCAGTCCTATGTCGAGGCCGAGCGCTGTTCCGTGGTGCGCGATTTCTGCGGCCACGGCCTTGGCCTTCTGTTCCACGACACGCCGAACATCCTGCATTACGGCCGCCCGGGCGAAGGCGTCGAGCTGAAACCCGGCATGATCTTCACCATCGAACCGATGGTCAATCTCGGCCGGCCCCATGTCAAAGTGCTCAGCGACGGCTGGACCGCGGTCACCCGCGACCGTTCGCTGTCGGCCCAGTTCGAGCATTCCATCGGCATCACGCCGGAAGGCTGCCAGATCTTCACCACCTCGCCCAAGGGCATTCACAAGCCGGGACGGCCCGACGACTGACCAGGAGCGTATGAACCAGAAGACCTTCGACGAGTTGGCGCCAAAGTCCGAACCGGACCACAAGGGCCACCGCCAGAGACTGAGGCAACGGTTCCGTAAAACAGGCGAGCAGGGTCTCGCCGACTACGAGCTTCTGGAATTCCTGTTATTCTCCGCCCTGCCCCGCCAGGACACCAAGAAAATCGCCAAGGCGATGCTGCAGCGCTTCGGCTCGTTTCCGGCCGCCCTCGCCGCGCCCCGGGAACGCCTGAAGGAGATCCCGGGCCTCTCCGACATCAGCATCGATGCGATCCAGGCCGTGCATGCGGCAGTCATCCGCTATCACAGCGCGGGACTGGAGCGGAAACAGATGCTCGGCAGCTGGCAGACGGTGATCGACTATCTGCAAGCGGCCATGGGCCATGCCGGTGTCGAACAGTTCCGGGTGCTTTTTCTGGACAAGAAAAACGCGCTGATCGCCGACGAGGTTCAGCAGACGGGCACGGTCGATCACACGCCGGTCTATCCGCGGGAAGTGATCCGGCGGGCGCTCGAACATTCGGCAACGGCAATCATTCTGGTGCACAATCACCCGTCCGGCGACCCGACCCCGTCGCGCGCGGACATCAAGATGACGCGGCAGATCATCGACATCGCAGAGCCGCTCGGCATCACGGTTCACGATCACATCATTGTCGGGCTACGTAAAAATGTCAGTTTCCGTAGCCTAAATCTGATCTGAGGCCTGTCATCTTCTGGCAATGTTCAAAAGCAGCCAAATATCTTTTCACCCTTGAATAAACAAAATCGGCATTTTTTCCGCTTTACCCTTATTTTACTATAGTTCTGCGGCATTCCTTAACCGAGATCGACAATACTCTGCCCAAACAACTGGGCACGTGTATGTACAATTCGTCTAAAAATTCAGGTGGCCGTATCGCGAACGCGATCATCATTCCGATGGTCGTGGTTGTCGCGATATCGGTTGTCGGCATTTTTGGGCTGATGCACTGGTCGGCACAGCTTTCGGACGAAGCCGCGGAACAGTCGCAGCACAAGCTCATTGCCGGCGCGCTGAAACTGACCGAGAGCTATCTGGTCAAGCTGCAGAACGGCGTTGTCATCTGGGACGAGGCCTATCACCAGGTCAACCAGCCTGAGCCGGATCAGGGCTGGATCTATGACAACATCATGCATTGGCTGTTTCAGAATCACGGCTTCACCAAGTCGATCCTGGTGAACCGGGATTTCGAACTGTCGACGGTTTACGCCCAGAACCACACCAGCAAGTGGATGACGCCGGAACTGTTCGCGGCGTTGGAGCCAGCGCTCGCAAAGGTACGGGCCCGCTACATCACGTCGTTCAGACGCACGCCTTCGGGGCTTTACAGTTTCATTCCCCAAAGCAGCGACGCCCGCCGGTCGATTGCCGAGACGGGGATCGTGTCCCTGGCCGGCGAACCCTACCTCTTCAGCGCCGCGGCCGTCATGCCGCAGATCCAGTCCATCTCCAAGGACCGCGAACCGCCGTCGGTCCTGGTGAGCTTGGTGCCTTTGCGCGGTGAAAAACTTCAGGACATCTCCGAGATGTCGCGTCTTGACGGGTTTGTGCTGACGAACGTGCAGAACGGCCGCACCGGTGTTGGCCGCTATCAGCTCAAATCGCCTCTCGGCGAAAATGTCGGCCTGATTGCCTGGCAGACCGCCCAGCCGGGCACCCAGATGATGCGCCGGATCAATCCGTTTCTGGCGCTGGCCGCCTTCATGATCACCGCCGTCGTGATCCTGGTAACGCTGTTCACCCGCCAGATGACCCGGCGGCTGGCCCGCAGCGAATCCAAGGCGGTGCACGCGGCCCGTCACGACGCCCTCTCCGGTCTCCCCAACAGAGCGCGCTTCCACGCGCTTCTGACGGACATCCTGGAAGAAAGCACCTTCAGGGAAACCAATACCGCCGTCGTCTATATCGACCTCGACCATTTCAAGGATATCAACGACACGCTCGGCCATTCCGCGGGCGACAAGGTCATCGTCGCGGTCGCCCAGCGCCTCCGGCGCGTCATTCCCGAGACAGGCATCGTCGCGCGCATCAGCGGCGACGAGTTCGCAATGGTTATCAGGGACTGCGAGGACGACGTCTGGCTGGAATATATTCTCGACCAGGTCCAGGACGAAATCGGCCGGCCGATCATGATCGGCCGCCGGGAACTGTTCGCCAGCCTGTCCATGGGCGCCGCAATTGCCCCGCGCGACGGCAACGATCCGGATGAATTGCTGCGCAAGGCCGACATTGCCCTTTACGATGCCAAGGCCAACGGGCGCAACCGGCGGTCCTTCTTCGAACCCGGCATGGAACATCATGTCCAGTCCAAGGACAGGATGTCCCGGGACCTCCGGCTTGCCCTGAAAAACGACGAACTGGACCTCGCCTACCAGCCCCAGACCGACACCAGCGCGAAGCGCATCGTCAGTGTCGAGGCCCTTGCCCGCTGGACCAAGGAAGACGGCACGGTCGTGGCGCCGTCCCAGTTCATTCCGGTGGCCGAAGAAACCGGCCTGATCAACGATCTCGGCATCTGGGTCCTGAACAAGGCCTGCGCCAAGGCGCATGAATGGCCGGGCATCGTTGTCTCGGTCAACGTCTCGCCGAACCAGTTCAAACATCCGCGTTTCGTGGAAAAGGTGATGGCGATCCTGGCGGCCAACAACCTGCCGCCACAGCGGCTTGAGATCGAAGTCACCGAGACCGTCTTCGCCGGCCGCAACGATTCCGTCCTGAAGGCCCTGCGCCGCCTGAAGAATCTCGGGGTCAAGGTCGCCCTGGACGATTTCGGCTCCGGCTATTCCAGCCTAAGCTATCTGCGCCGGTTCCCCTTCGACACGCTGAAAATCGACCGGGATTTCGTCTCGGACATGAACGGCAACGCGGAAGCCGAAGCCATCCTGGTGTCGATCATCCAGCTCGGCAAGGCCCTCGGCATGACCATCGTCGCCGAAGGCATCGAGACCATCGAGCAGATCCGCTTCCTGCAGGCCCATGACTGCCACCGGATGCAGGGCTACTTTATCTCCAAGCCCCTGCACGAGGCCGCCCTCACCCAGTTTCTGGATGACTTCAACAAGGACAGCGGCGGCAACGGTTTCGGCACCGATTTGAGCTTCCAGGCCCGCGCCGCAAAGGTCTGAACGACGCCTTGTTCCAACTAGCCTAAACCCCCAGCAGGCTGTTCATGCTCGCGCTGAAGGCGGCAAAGCTTGCGAAAGGCGTCTGCCGGGCCTGCTGTAGCCAGAAAACCTGCTGATCCCGACCGCACAGCCGCAGCCCGGCCTGACCGTATTGCGTCCGGACCATGTCCCTGAACCATTCCACATGCTGCGCCTGCCGCCGGTCTTTCAGCAGACCGCGCGCAGCCATATGCGCCCGATGCCCATCCATGTGCGCAACCAGCTCCGGTAGCCCATCCAACGTCTGGGAGGAGACCTCGCAAACGGGCACCTGCCAGCCATCGCCACCCGCGCGCGCCAGCGACAAGGCTCCCTTGACATCGGACGCGGCCCGGCGCGCCAGCACGCCCATATCCGCCTTGGTCACCGCGACGATATCCGGCAACTCCATGATGCCGGCTTTCATGAATTGCAGACTGTCGCCGGAGCCCGGTTGAATGCACAGAACCACTGTGTCGACCGCGTGTTTCAGATCGCCTTCCGACTGACCGATGCCGACGGTTTCCACGATCAGCCGGTCGCAGACCGCCCGCAGCACCGCGATGGCCGCAATCGCTTCGTCCGACAGGCCGCCGAGCCGGTCTCGGGCGGCCATGGAGCGCACGAAGACACCGTCATCGTCCGGATCGGTCTGCAGCCGGGTCCGGTCGCCAAGCAAGGCGCCGCCGGTCACGACCGAGGACGGGTCGATGGCAAGAACGCCAACCCGGTGCCCTTCGGCCCGGAAGGCTCTGATCAAAGCATCGGTCAGACTGGATTTTCCGACACCGGGCGGTCCGGTCAGGCCAAGCACCTGAGCCATCGGTTCGGCCGACACCCGGTCGAGAAAGGCGGCCGTCTCCGCGTCACCGGCATGGGTTTCCAGGCGCGTCAGAACGCGCGCCAGCTGGCGTTTGCCGCCGGCGCGCAAATCCTCAAGCTGCGGAAACTTTCCGCTCACCGGGACCTCCCTTTGGTCCGCGCCTGATCGGACAGGCCGGTCAAGCGTCCTGCTTGGCTTTCAGGGCCGCCTGGGCAGCCGCCAGCCGGGCGATCGGCACGCGGAACGGTGAGCAGGACACATAGTCGAGCCCGACGCTTTCGCAGAAGGTGATCGATGCCGGATCTCCGCCATGCTCGCCGCAAATGCCGAGCTTGATGTCCGGCCGGGTCGACCGGCCACGCTCGACGCCGATCTGGATCAGTTCGCCGACGCCTTCCTGGTCCAGGGACACAAACGGATCCTGTTCCAAAATGCCCCGGCTCTGATAGGTGCCGAGGAAAGAGGCGGCATCGTCGCGCGAGATACCGAAGGTCGTCTGGGTCAGATCGTTGGTACCGAAGGAGAAAAATTCGGCGGTCTGGGCAATCTCGGCCGCCTTCAGCGCCGCGCGCGGCAGTTCCACCATGGTGCCGATCTGATAGTTCAGCTCCGTGCCGGTTTCCGACTTCACGGCTTCGGCCATGGCGTCGATGCGCTCACGCACGAGATCCAGTTCGCCTTTCAGGCCAACCAGCGGCACCATGATTTCCGGCACCACCGGCGCGCCGGTCACCTTGGCGGCCTCGACGGCGGCCTCGAAGATCGCCCGGGCCTGCATTTCGGCGATCTCCGGATAGGACACCAGCAGCCGGCAGCCGCGATGGCCGAGCATCGGGTTGAACTCTTCCAGGGCAAGCGCCCGGTCGCGCAGCAGCTCCGGGTCGGCGCCCATCGCCTTGGCAACCTCGCCGAGTTCCTCGTCCGATTTCGGCAGGAATTCGTGCAGCGGCGGATCGAGCAGACGGATGGTCACCGGCAGGCCGTGCATGATCTCGAAAATGTCGGTGAAATCCTGACGCTGCATCGGCAGAAGCTTGGCCAGCGCCGCCCGGCGGCCCTCTTCCGTTTCCGCCAGGATCATCTCGCGGACGGCGATGATGCGCTCACCTTCAAAGAACATGTGCTCTGTGCGGCAAAGCCCGATGCCTTCGGCACCGAATTCCCGCGCGACCTTGGCGTCCTGCGGTGTCTCCGCATTGGTTCGCACGCGCATACGGCGGCCCCGGTCGGCCCAGCCCATCAGCGTGCCGAAGTCGCCGGACAGGGTCGGCTGCAGCATCTCGACCTCGCCCATCAGCACCTGACCGGTCGCCCCGTCGATGGTGATGGTGTCGCCCCCTTTCAGCTGCCGGCCGGCGGCATTGATGACACCGTTGCGATAGTCGATCCGGAGCATACCGGCACCGGCGACGCAGGGCTTGCCCATGCCGCGGGCAACCACCGCCGCGTGGCTGGTCATGCCGCCGCGGCTGGTCAGGATGCCCTCGGCGGCATGCATGCCGTGAATGTCTTCCGGGCTGGTTTCCACCCGCACCAGAATAACCTTGCGGCCTTCCGCCTTGGCTTTTTCCGCTTCGTCGGAAGAGAAGACGATGGCGCCCGAAGCCGCGCCTGGCGAAGCCGGCAGACCGGTGGTGACCACGTCCCGCTCGGCCTTGGGGTCAATAGTCGGGTGCAGCAGCTGGTCGAGCGCGGCGGGCTCAACCCGGAAGATCGCCTCCTCCTCGCTAAGCACGCCTTCGGCCACCATGTCGACGGCAATCTTGAGCGCGGCCTTGGCGGTGCGTTTGCCCGCCCGGGTCTGCAGCATCCACAGCTTGCCCTTTTCGATTGTGAATTCCAGGTCCTGCATGTCCTTGTAATGCGCTTCCAGACGGTCGCAATAGGACTGGAACTCGGCAAAGGCCTCCGGCATCAGCGCTTCCAGCGACGGGCTGGACGAGCCGGCCTCGATCCGGGCCTTTTCGGTAATGTCCTGAGGCGTGCGGATGCCGGCGACGACATCCTCGCCCTGGGCATTGACCAGGAATTCGCCGTAAAGCGCCTTTTCCCCGGTGGACGGATTGCGCGTGAAGGCAACGCCGGTGGCCGAGCTTTCGCCCATATTGCCGAACACCATCGCCTGAACGTTGACAGCCGTGCCCCAGGAGGCCGGCAGATCGTGCAGGCGGCGATAGGTCACCGCACGCGGCACCATCCAGGAACTGAAGACGGCACCAATGGCGCCCCAGAGTTGCTCCTGGGGATCCTGCGGGAACGGCTTTTCCAGTTCCTCTTCCACCAGGGCCTTGAACTTTTCGATGATGCCGAGCCAGGCGTCCGCGTCGATGTCGGTGTCGAGCGTCAGCTCGTTGCGTTCCTTGTATTCCTCGATGATTTCCTCGAACTCGTGATGATCGAGGCCGAGAACAACGTCGGAGTACATCTGGATGAATCGGCGGTAGCTGTCATAGGCGAACCGGCGGTCGCCCGCTTCCCGGGCGATCGCCTCGACAGTCTGGTCGTTGAGGCCCAGATTGAGCACGGTGTCCATCATGCCCGGCATGGAAACGCGGGCCCCGGAGCGAACCGACACAAGCAACGGCCGCTCGGCGTCGCCGAAAAGTCGGTTGGTGGCCACGCCGACCTGTTCCATTGCCGCGCCCACCTGGGCTGCGAGCGTATCCGGATAGGACTTGCCGTTGTCGTAATACCAGGTACAGACTTCGGTAGTGATCGTGAAACCGGGTGGGACCGGCAGTCCGAGACTGCTCATTTCGGCAAGGTTTGCACCTTTTCCGCCCAGAAGGTTGCGCATGTCCGCTGCGCCTTCGGCGGCACCGTTGCCGAAATTGTAGACCCACTTGGTCATATGTCATTCTCCTCGCCTGGGGCAGGTTGCGGCCGCGTGGCCCTGGACGGCAGGCAACGCCCTGCCAGGATCAACCAACGGCCCGCCCGATGTGCTTTCCGCACGAAAACCGTCAGACCTGGCTGCGCGATCAGCGCGCCCGGTCTTTTTGCACCGCACATTCCTGCTACGGCAAGTGCCGGTCTTCAAGCCCTTTTTGGCAGAAAGCCGCCTCCACGCACCATTAGTCTTAGTAATTACGACGATGAGCAAAATCAAAAGGATTTAAACCGTCAGAAAGTTATCCCGGCCGCCTTGCCGGTCAGCCTTAAAGACGCCATTGTCAAAGGCAATAAGCAACAATCCTTCTGACGAAAGACCAAAGTGCGAGGAATGATGACACAAAAGACCGGCGCCGTTGCGAAACCGGACCGTAAGCCCTTGAGGCTGCAGCTCCTTGCGCTGGTCAGCGTGCTTGCTCTCGTCCCCGCGGCGGCGGCGGCCGAAACGTCCGCCGAATCGGTCTCCTATGGCACCCCCTCGGACCTGCCCTTCACGCTCTCCGGCAGCTACTTGTCTGGCCGGCTTGCCGGCTTTGAAAAAGATTTCGGCCATGCAGCCGCTTTCTACGAAGAAACTCTCGCGGCCGATCCCTCCAATGCAATGCTGCTCGAGCGCACGTTCCTGTTGAAGCTGGCCAATGGCGATGTCGATCAAGCGGTGCGTTATGCCGCCGAGATGGAAGCCGCGGGTCTTCAGAATTTTCTTGCCCAGCTGACGCTCGGCGGCGCCAAGATGGTCGAGGGCAACTATGCCGAAGCCGACGAAGCTCTGTCCAAGGGGCGCAACGGTCCGCTGGCGCAGCTCTCCATCGGTGTGTCCCGTGCCTGGGCCCTTTATGGCAGTGGCAAGATCGATGAAGCGCTGGAGGTGATCGACAACCTGAACGGACCGGACTGGTTCGAGGTTTTCAAGGCCACCCACAAGACCCATCTGCTGTTTGTCGCGGGCCGGAACCAGGAAGCGCTGCAATCGGCTGAAAGCGCTTATGCGATCGATCAGGGCGCGATCCGGGTCGTCGATGCCTATGCCCGCGTTCTGGCAGCCAACGGTAGACAGAAAGAAGCCCTGGAAGCGCTTGACCGCTATGACGCGCAGTTCCGCGGCCATCCCAAGCTCGACGAGACCCGCGCCATGATCCAGAACGGAGACGTGGTGCCGCCGATGGTGACCGATCCCTCCGCAGGCATGTCGGAAATCCTGTATGGCCTGGGCGCCGTGATCGGCCGGGATGGCGGTGAGGAATTGTCGACCTCCTATCTGCAGCTCGCACTCTACCTCGATCCCACCGCCGAATTCGCCGCCATTGCCCTTGGCAGCGTCTTTGAGCGGATGGAACAGCCGGACCGCGCCATCGAGGCGCTGGTCAAGGTTCCCGCGGACAGCGTCTTGAAACGGGAAGCCGAAATTCAGGTCGGTCTGAACTACAACGAACTGGATCAGGTTGAAGAGGCCCGCTCGCATCTGGAAGCCCTCATCAAGGACGACCCGTCCGACCTCGAGGCGGTGATCGCGCTTGGCAACATCCTGCGCGCCCGCGAGATCTACGAGGACGCCGACAAGATCTACACCCAGGGCCTGGACACAATCCCGGAACTGGAAAGCCAGCACTGGTTCCTGCTCTATTTCCGCGGCATCGCACGCGAACGGCTGGGCAAGTGGGAGCTGGCGGAGGCCGATTTCCGCAAGGCACTCGAACTCAACGACAACCAGCCGCTTGTGCTGAACTATCTCGGCTATTCGCTGGTCGACCAGGGCCTGAAGCTCGACGAGGCGCTGAACATGATCAAGACGGCCGTGGATCTGCGGCCAACGGACGGCTATATCGTCGACAGCCTCGGCTGGGTCTATTTCCGCCTCGGCCGCTACGAAGAAGCGGTCAAGGAACTGGAACGGGCCATTGAGCTGCGCCCTGCCGATCCGGTCATCAACGATCACCTCGGCGATGCCTATTGGATGGTCGGTCGCCGCAACGAAGCCCGCTTCCAGTGGAACCATGCCCGTGATCTCGGTCCGGAGGAAAAGGAACTCCCCAAGATCCTCGACAAGATCGCCAACGGCCTGAAGGACGTGCCGGGTACCGACGCGGCCAAGGCCGAAACCGGCAAGAACGGCGGCTGACCGGAACGCAGTCATGGCCTTTGCCTCCGCTCCGTCTCCCCGGGTGGAACTCGCCCGGGCGAAAGTGAATCTCGCCCTGCACATTACCGGCCGGCGCGACGACGGCTATCACCTTCTCGATTCCCTGGTCGCCTTCCCGCAGATCGGCGACCGGGTTGCCCTGGAACCTGCCCCGGCGCTGGACCTCAAGCTTGAAGGCCCCTTCGCGCGCGAATTGGCGGGTCCAGCCGGCGACAATCTGGTGCTGAAGGCGGTCCGCCGCTTTGCCGAAACCGCCGGCATCGACCTGCCATCCCTGCGCCTGACGCTCACCAAGCGGCTGCCCGTCGCCTCCGGCATCGGCGGCGGCTCCAGCGACGCGGCAACGACCTTGCGTCTGCTGGAGGACTTTACGGGGACCTACCTCACCGAAGAGACCATGCACGTCCTCGCCCTGTCTCTCGGAGCCGACGTGCCGGTGTGCCTCTTTCCCGAACCGCAGCGCATGCGTGGCATCGGCGACGACCTCTCGCCCGGTCCGGTTTTGCCCAGTTGCGGAATTGTGCTGGTCAATCCCAAGGTCGGCGTGTCGACGCCGGACGTGTTCAACGCGCTGTCAGAGCGCAACAATGCCGCCCTGCCCCTGATTCCAGACCGTTTCGAGTCGTTGGCCCAGCTGGCTGCCTACCTGGCAAGCTGCCGCAACGACCTGCAAGGGCCGGCTGTGGACCTGTGCCCGGAGATCGGAGCGGTCCTGTCCGCGCTGGAGGCGGATGCCCGAATAGACTTTGCCCGCATGTCAGGGTCCGGAGCGACCTGTTTCGGGCTCTGCGAGCTCTCCCAAGCCATGGAAATCGAGCGCGAATTGCGACAGGCGCATCCGCACTGGTGGATCGCCTCCGGGCCATTGTCCTGACCGGGAAAAACAAACACCTGCCCCAAATTCTGGAGCAGGTGTTATTTTTTTGAATTCAAAACTTTACGGCGATCAGCTCACACGAGAGATGCAGAAGGCAACCGCGTCGGCCAGTGCGTCGTTATGCGGTCCGGCCGGCAAGGTCTCAAGAGCCTTCAGCGCGTTGCCGCCATAGGCTCTGGCACGCTCGACGGTTTCGGCCAGCGCATCGTATTTTTTCAAAAGCTCGATCGCCTGTTCCAGGTCGCCGTCGGCGATGTCCTCGCCCTCCAGGCAACGCTTCCAGAAAGCCCGGTCGGCGTCGGTGCCACGCGCGATCGCCAGCACCACCGGCAGGGTGATCTTGCCTTCGCGGAAATCGTCGCCGACATCCTTGCCGAGGTCGGCCGACGAGCCACCGTAATCGAGCGCGTCGTCAACAAGCTGGAAAGCGTAGCCGAGTTCCATGCCGTAGCTGCGGGCAGCCTGCTTCATGGCCTCGCCCTGCCCGGCGATCACCGGGCCGACTTCGGCGGCGGCGGCAAAGAGCGCCGCGGTCTTGGCTTCGATCACCCGCAGGTAATCGGCTTCGGAGGTGGCGATGTTCTTGGCCGCACCGAGCTGCAGCACCTCGCCTTCCGCAATCACTGCGGACGCAGTCGACAGAATGCGCAGGGCCTCCAGGGAGCCGACATCGACCATCATCTTGAAGGCCTGGCCGAGCAGATAATCGCCAACCAGCACGCTGGCCTGGTTGCCCCAGAGCTTGCGGGCCGCCAGTTTGCCGCGGCGCATGTCGCTTTCATCGACGACATCGTCATGCAGCAGCGTCGCGGTATGCATGAACTCCACGCTCGCCGCCAGCGTCACGTGCCCCTTGCCCTCGTAACCGAACATATCCGCGCAGGCGAGCGTCAGCATCGGCCGCAAACGCTTGCCGCCGGAGGAAATCAGATGCTTGGCGATCTCGGGAATCAGCTCCACATTTGAGCCGGCCTTGGAAAGGATCAATTCATTGACGTCGCCCATGCCCGCGGACACGAGATCCAACAGAGCCTGAATGCTCGGCTGACGCGGCTGATCGTCGGAATAGGTTGCAACAACGGCCACTTATGGCACTCCCTGAATATTTGTGCGGACAATATGGCGCCAAGGCCTCCGGGGCAAGCCGCCATTCCATTGACAAACGCTTGAATTGCCGCGATCAGCGGGTTTTGGTGTAGACCTGTGGTTAACACCCCGAGACGACACTGCTGAAGCCGAACCGCTAACTCCGGGAAACATATGGAAGAACTCGTCAGAACCAACGATCCTGTCCTGATTTCATTTCTGGAATCGATCCTCGAGGAGGCCGGCATCAAACATTTTGTCGCAGATGGCAACATGAGCATTCTGGAGGGCTCGCTTGCCATGATTCCCAGGCGCATTCTGGTTGATAGCGGCCAGATCCAGGTGGCCCGCATGCTGGTGCGCGATGCCGGTCTGGAACATGAACTGCGCCCGGAAGGCGGTGAGGCCTGAGATGACGGTGCCGACGGAATTGGCGGACGCGGTGACCACCCATGACGCGTTTCTGGGCGGCAAGGTCTATGTGCATCAGCCAAGGCGCGGCCGGCACCGGGCCGGTCTCGACGCGGTCTATCTGGCTGCCGCACTGCCCGACGGCACCAGAGGTCACGTGGTCGATCTCGGCGCAGGTGTCGGCACCGCCGGCTTTTGCGCCGCAGCACGCCTGCAAGACATCACCGTCACGCTGGTCGAGATCGACGCGACGGTCCTGGATCTCGCCCGCCAGGGTCTGAAGGATCCGGCAAATGCCGCTTTCGCCGACAGGGTCTGCGTGCTGGAAGCCGACATCACCGCCAAGGGCACCTTGAGACACGCGGCCGGCCTGCCCCCATCTCTGGCTGACCACGCCATCATGAACCCGCCCTATTACGAAGCGGAAAAGTTTCGCGCTTCGCCCAATTCGGCCCGGGCCGGCGCGCACATGCTGGACGATCGCGGCCTGGAACCCTGGGCACGCACGGCAACGGATATCGTCCGGGAGGGTGGCAGCCTGACCGTGATCTTTCGCGCCGACGGCCTGCGCGAACTTCTGAACGTGCTGCAGGGCCGCTTTGGCGCGATCGATGTCATTCCCCTGCGCCCACGCCCGGACGCGGCGGCGACCCGCGTTCTGCTGCGCGCCATCCGCGCCAGCAAGGCTCCCATGCAATTGCTGCCGGGGTTTGTGCTGCACGAGGGCGAAGGGTCCGATTTCACAGCCCAGTCCCGCGCTGTCATGCGCGACGGCGAAGGCCTGGGACTGACACCGCGCTGACCTCTCCGTCGGGCACCCGGTCAGTGAATGACGATTTCACCGTCCGCGTAGCGGAAATCGACTGGTTGAATCAGCCTTTGGTGCGCGACCCGCACGGAATGGATACTGCCGTCGATTTCCCGTTCCCAGAAATTCAGGAACCGGTTCAGTTCCGGAAATTTCGGCGCCAGGTCTTCCGTCTGCCATAGAAAACTCTGCAGCAGCTGGGGATGATCGGGAATGCGGTACAGGATTTCCGCGGTCAGCAGTCCGTAACCGAGAAGCCGCTTTTCAAAGTCAGAGCTGGTGTTCATGCCAATCCTTTCTTCCTTGAAAGAAAAGAGTGTCACGCCAAACCGGTTAACCAAACCCAACTTTAGGAGAATTCCTGTTCATAAACAGCACTTTAGCAGCAGTCGAGCACAACTGCTAACACTACACCGTCTCACGGTCCGCCAACGGCTTCACTTGGTTTGGATGGAGCTCAAATAGCCCAAAAAGGCGTCGATGTCATCCGGGGCGAAGGCAAATTCCGGCATATTGTCATGGGCGGTGACAATGCCCTCGGCCAGCGGCTCTTCCAGACTTTCCAGCGGATAGCGTTTTGCCAGATCCCGGAACGCGGGCGCTCCTTCCTGCGCGCTGACATCTTCCGCTGTGACGGCATGGCAGGCAGCGCAGTGGATTTCCGCCAGCTCCCGGCCCGAGGCCAGGCTGACCGGATCGGTCGGATAAGCCCCGTCTGTCGCCAGAGCCGCCGAGGTGGCCCCGATGGCAAACATCAGCCCAAGATACAATTGGCGTCGCAGCAACGTGTCTCTCTCCCTTGAATCAGTCGTCGTTTTATAGAAGGTTCTGGAAAAGAAGCCCATTAGGGGGAACACGGTGGCCAGGTTTTCTTTTGCCGACCATCCCGGACCCGTGTTCCGCAGGACCTGCCCGCCTATATTACCAGAACACCGCTTATCCGCTGGAGGAACCATGATCCCGCTGCCCGCCACCATTGACGACACCCTCGCCCTGATGGATCAGGCCGGTTATGTAGCGGACAGGTCCCTGGCGACCGTGCTGCATCTCGCGCTGAAAATGAAGCGGCCGCTGTTCCTGGAAGGCGAAGCCGGCGTCGGCAAGACGGAAATCGCCAAGGTTCTGTCCACGACCCTCGGCCGTGACCTGATCCGCCTGCAATGTTACGAGGGTCTGGATGTCTCCTCGGCGGTCTATGAATGGAATTACCCGGCCCAGATGGTCGAGATCCGGGTGGCGGAAGCGGCCGGTGACACCGAGCATTCGGAACTCTCCAAATCGATCTTTGACGAGCGGTTCCTGATCAAAAGACCGGTTCTGCAGGCGCTCGAACCCTCGCTCTCGGGAGCGCCGGTGTTCCTGATCGACGAACTCGACCGGGCCGACGAGGCTTTCGAGGCCTTCCTTCTGGAAGTGCTTGCCGACAATCAGGTCACCATTCCGGAGCTCGGCACGGTCAAGGCAACAGAGCCCCCGATCGTCATCATCACCTCCAACCGCACCCGGGAGATCCATGACGCGCTCAAGCGCCGCTGTCTCTATCACTGGGTCGACTATCCGGACGCGGAACGCGAACTGGAAATCGTCCGCCGCAAGGTGCCCGGCGCCGCCGAACGGCTGGCTGCCGAAGTCGTTGCCTTCGTCCAGAAACTGCGGGCCGACGAGGACCTCTTCAAACAGCCGGGCGTCGCCGAGACCCTGGATTGGGCGACCGCCCTCTCCGAACTCAACGAAATCGCCCTTGATCCGGACATGGCCTCCGACACGCTCGGTGTGCTGTTGAAATACCAGGACGACATCGAGCGCGTGCGCGGCTCCAAGGTCCGTCAGATGGTCGAGGACATCCGCAAGGACGCACCCCAGCCGCGCTCCATGCCGGCGGTTTGACGGGCAATGTTCCTGGTTGAACCCCCACCCCTGTCCCCTTCCCACAAGGGGGAGGGAGACCACGGCGCCAACGCTCGCTGTCCTCGCCAACCGAGCGAGAAAGGGTCAGGTGTAGACGTCTGCCTAGGCAACTTTCCAACCCTAACTGAAAAGACGCAGCCTCTGCCGCCAGGTCTCCCTCCCCCTTGTGGGGAGGGGATAGGGGTGGGGATTCCTTGCAAAGAACTTCAAGCCCTTGGAAGCCACCATGCCCGCCTCCCCTGAACTGCGCTCCCGGATCACCGACAACATCGTCTATTTCGCCCGCACCCTGCGCAAGGCAGGTGTCCCGGTCGGGCCGGCAACGGTGGTGGACGCGGTCGCGGCGGTTGAGGTCAGCGGCGTTGAGAGCCGCGACGATCTCTACTGGACCCTGCATGCTGTCTTCGTGCGCAAGCGCGAGCACCGGATCCTGTTCGACGAGGCCTTCCGGATCTACTGGCAGAGCCGCGGCCTTATCGAGAAGATGCTGGCCGTGCTGTCTCCGGTTGCACCGCCCCGCGGGACACCGGAAAAGCCCAAGGCCGGTCAGACCCGCGTCTCCCAGGCCTTCGAGGCCGCCAAGGAACGGGTGGCGGAGGAAACCGTGCCGCAGATCGAGGTGGACGCGAAGTTCACCGTATCGGGCAAGGAACTTCTGCAGACCAAGGACTTTGCCCAGATGACGGCGGCGGAGATCGAGGATGCAAAACGGGCGCTGCGCGCCATGACCTTGCCGATGGACCGGATCCGTCTGCGCCGGCTCAAGCCGTCGCCCAAAGGCAGGATCGACCCGCGCCGCACCTTGAGAGCCTCCATGCGCGCCGGCGGCGACATCATCGACCTGAAATTCCGCAAACCGGCCGAAAAGCGTCCGCCCCTCGTGGTGCTCTGCGACATTTCCGGCTCCATGAGCCAGTATTCCCGGCTGCTGCTGCATTTCCTGCATGCCGCCACCGCCGAGCGGCGCGACGTGCATACATTCTTGTTCGGCACGCGATTGACCAACGTCACACGCCAGCTCCGGATGAAGGATCCGGACGAGGCGCTCGAAGCCTGCTCCGAAGGCGTCGAGGACTGGTCCGGCGGCACCCGCATTGCCTCGGCGCTCAATGATTTCAACCGGCACTGGTCGCGCCGCGTGCTTTCCGGCAAACCGACGGTGCTCCTGATCACAGACGGTTTGGAACGGGATACGGACGAGGATCTGGAGCGCGAGATGGACCGGCTGCACCGGTCGTGCCGCCGCCTGATCTGGCTCAATCCGCTGCTCCGCTTCGATGGCTTCGAGGCCAAGGCGAAGGGCATTCGTGCCATGCTGCCCCATGTCGACGAATTCCGCGCCGTGCATTCCCTGGACGCGGTCGCCGACCTGGTCGCCGCTTTGACAGGTCCGGGCAGTGTCAACGAAAGAACCGACCCGAAACGCTGGCTCACCGCCTGAAGGATTTCCAAGTGCCAGAAAAGACCTTGTCCGAGATTGAAGCGGGCGTTGCAACCGTCTCCGACATCTACGCGGCGCGCTTCGACATTGAGCGCGACAGCACCTGGTATCTTGCCAAGCTGACTGAGGAACTCGGCGAACTCACCGCCGCGGACCTGAAATGCAATGGCAAGGCACGAACCAATGGGGAAACCGCAGCGAAGCGGAAGCAGGCGCTGGTAGAGGAAACCGCGGATCTCTTTGCCCACCTGCTTTTGTTCTGCCGGGACCGGGAGATAGATCTGGAAGAAGCGGTGCGGGGCAAGTGGCTGAAATATTTGGCGGCGGAGCGAACGGGCACCTGAGCCGACGATGTTTCCCGGAAGAAGAAACCCCACCGGTCTCGTGTTGGGGCACTGGAGGCCGGTGGGGTCATTCGAGAGGGTCGATCTAAACCCGGACGAACTATATATTCAAATTATCGAAACTAAATGCGGCAAGCTGTCCCAACGGCGCGAATGCGGGTTTCAGGGCAGCGCCACGACCGGTGTCCTGACGTTCACCCGCTGGTAGAGATCCTGAATGTCGTGATTGGCCATGCGGATGCAGCCATAGGAGACGGCGCGGCCGATGGAGCCCGGCCGGTTGGTGCCGTGAATGGCATAATTGCCGTTGGACAGCGTCATCGCGGCAACGCCCATGGGGTTGTTCGGTGCCCCGCCCTTGATAAGAGTGGGCAGATTGGGGTGGTCCCGGCGGACTTCCGGCGACGGAGCCCAGTCGGGGCGGACATATTTCGCCGTGATGAAGGCCTGCCCTGTCCAGGATTTCCGGGTCTTGCCGACCGCCACCCGATACCGGATGGCCCGGTTGCCGCGCAGCACCAGATAGAGCCGCTTTTCGGAATTCTTGATCACGATCGTGCCCGGCCGGAACCGGGCATCCGAGAAGCCGACCAATTCGGCGGCTTGCGCCGGCAGGCCGGCCGCAAGGCAGACAAGAAGTGCAAATGTCGGCACAAATACGCGAAACAAGAAAGCCGGACGCATGACGATCCCCGTTGAGTGTTCCGGAGACTAGCCTGTCCAAGCCCTTGAAAGAACGTGCGGTGCGCTATTTTCTTAACCCAAGGTTAACGCAAGCAGGCCGTCTTTGCCGGTCTGACGGCAACAGGAATGCGGCCCCTGTGACGACCGTCACTATGCCGCCGAAGGGAAAAAGGGATACTTCCAGCAACGGCTCCGGGAAGAGAGCGACATGAGACTGCGGCGCGGACCGCCGCCCCCGATTGCTTCAACACGCCCGTTCAAGGACCTTTGAGATGATTTCTATTCAGTTCCGTAAAAACAGCACCGTTCCGCGCCTTCGAAACGCCTTCACAGCCGTCTTTGGTCTTCTCGCGGTTGCCGCTGTCCCCCTGCCTGCCACCGCCGGCCCGTTGTCAGGCACCTAAACACTCTCGCCGGCGCAGGTCGACACCGGCTTTTCCGTCAAGGTGCTCGGCGGGAAACCGGTCACAGGCGAGTTCAAGACAGTCTCCGGCAAGATGGTCCTGGACGAAAGCCGGCCCGAGAAGAGCGAGGTCAGCGTCAAGGTGGATCTCAGAAGCGTTTCCACCGACAACTACAAGGTCACCGGGTTTCTGAAAAGCGCGGCCATGTTCGATGTCGCCAATCATCCGGTCGCAACCTTCCAGAGCACGCGTGTGCGCATGACCGGCCAATATTCCGCCGATGTCGAGGGAACGCTGACCCTGCGCGGCCAGACAAAACGCACCAAGCTGTCCGTCAAGCTCACCGGCAACAAGGCCAATGGTCATGTCGGCTTCGAGGTGTCCGGCGGCTTCTTCAGGAGTTTTTACGGTATGAAGGCCGGACAACCGATCTATGCGGACAAGGTCAACCTGAAAATCAGCGGCACCGGTCGCAGGGGATAAGACGTTCGCTCCGGCTCGGCATTGAAAAACTGCGCCTTCATGGGGGCGCAGCTTTTCTGTTTCGAAAGCTGCCTATTTGCGCTGCGGCGCACCGTCCCGCCATTCGTACCAGACATAGGCCGGCACACCCGCATCGCCCTTGTGGTCAAAGGAGACGTTGCCCAGAACCGTATCGAAGGACCCGGTGCCGAGTTCCTTCGATACGGCGTTCAGCACAGTGCTCCCGGCTGAGTTGGCAGCCTGCGCCCAGGCCTGGATCGCGGCATAGGTGGTCAGCGCATAGCGTTCCGCGGGCAGCCCGGCCTCCTCAAGCGCGGCAACGGCCTTTTGCGCCGTCTCCATCTGACGCGGGATCTCCGGATAGGTCAGAAGAGTGCCCTCGCCGGCCGGGCCCGCCACCGACCAGAATTCCTCGGTCATCAGCGCGTCGCCCGAGATCAGCACCGCGTCGAGTCCCTGCCGGGTCATTTCCAGGCGGATCAGTCCGGCTTCCGGGTGATAGCCGCCGAGATAGACCACACCGACATTCTGGAGCGCCAGCTGCGAGACAAGACCGCGATAATCGTCCTCGCCGGCATCGAAGCCGAGCGATAGGCTCTCGTTTGTGCCGAGGCTGTTCATCACCGCCTTGACCGCATCCACAAGCCCCTTGCCATAAGCGGTCTTGTCATGCAGGAGCGCAATACGTTCAACGCCATAGTCGGACGCCAGCAAACGGCCCGCGGCCTCCGCCTGCTGGTCGTCGCGCGGCGCCAGTCGGAAAACGCCTTCACCCGGCCGCTCATCTGTGAATTTCGGCAAGGTGGTCGCCGGCGAGATTTGGACAATGCCTGCATTCGCATAGACTTCGCTTGCCGCTACCGACGCGCTGAAGCAGAAATGGCCGGCGACAAACACCACGCCCTTGCCGATCAGCTGGTTGGCGACGGCAACCGCCTTGTCCGCGTCGCAGCCGTCATCGACCGCCTCCAGAAGAAGCTCTTCGCCGTTGACCCCACCGGCCGCGTTGACATCCGCGACCGCCTGGGCGGCGCCCGCCAGCATCTGTTCGCCAAAGGCGGCGAACTGGCCTTCCATGGGCCCGGCGACCGCGATCCGGATTTCGGCGAAGGCCGGCGTTGACAGCAGACTGCCTGCCAGAAGACACACAGCCGCAACGCGTTTCTGAAGCATCATCCGCCTCTCCAGCGATGGTTTATTGACTTGTTATCCCTATGGTCAGGACCCTAGCGCGAGCGGGTACCGAGCTCAATCCGGGCTACGATAAAATGCTGGCGCCGGGGCTATTCAGGTGCCATATGCGGTCGAGGGATACCGACACCGGTACGGGTCTAGGCACCGCCAGCCGGCGCGCTTACACTCCCGCCGCATCGATCGACCCGACTGATTCCCGCGCCGAACGCCCAAGGAGCCGAGTTCATGTCCACTCCCCCGCCGGATCCGACCGATCAGGACAGGCTGCCGCTGGACACGACAATCTTTCGCGAAGCGATGAGCCGCATCGCTGCGGCGGTTCACGTGGTAACCACGGACGGCCCCGCTGGACGCATGGGCGCAACCGTTTCCGCAGCCTGCTCCGTCAGCGACAATCCCGCCAGCATCCTGATCTGCCTTAACCGTGGTATCCGCATTCACGACGCGGTTCTGGAAAACCGCTGTTTCTGCCTGAACACGCTCAGCGACGACCACGAGGACATCTCCGATACGTTCGCCGGCCGCGACAAGCTGGAAATGCCCGACCGGTTTGCCAAGGGCGAATGGACAGTTCTGGCAACCGGCTGCCCAGCCCTCGACAGCGCCCGGCTCAGCGTCGATTGCGAAGTACATTCTGTGACGGAAATGGGAACCCATTCCATCATCGTCGGAACGGTCACCGATCTGCGCATGACCGATCCCGGAAAATCCCTGCTCTATGTGCGGCGTGGTTACAAAAGCCTCGACACATAAGACAAGGACGCGCAAACTCGACCCTTTCCGCACCGCATCACGGGACGCCTTAGCTC
This sequence comes from Roseibium sediminicola, assembly GCF_023156505.1. GTDB lineage: Bacteria > Pseudomonadota > Alphaproteobacteria > Rhizobiales > Stappiaceae > Roseibium > Roseibium sediminicola. Next base: position 193,490 of record NZ_JALNMJ010000006.1, read on the forward strand.
ATGGCTGGACAACGCAATCTGATCACCGATGTTCCCGGCCTGAAGGTCGGCAATGCGTCTGATCAGGACCTGAAGTCGGGGGCAACCGTACTCGTCCCGGACGAGCCGGCCGTGGCGTCAGTGGCCATTCACGGCGGTGCTCCGGGCACCCGTGAAATCGCGCTTCTGGAGCCGGAACAGACGGTTGAGAAAATCGACGCGGTCGTGCTGGCGGGCGGCTCGGCCTTCGGCCTTGATGCCGGCGCGGGCGTTCAGGGACGGCTTGCCGAATTGGGCTACGGCTTTCAGGTCGGACCTGTTCGGGTGCCGATCGTGCCGACGGCAATCCTGTTCGACCTGCTCAATGGCGGCGACAAAAGCTGGGGCCAGGCGGCCCCCTATCGCGATCTCGGCCGCTCCGCGCTCGACGCCATTGGCCACGATTTCGCGCTTGGCTCCGTCGGTGCCGGCACGGGAGCGACCACGGCCAATCTGAAAGGCGGGCTCGGTTCCGCCTCGCAGGTCCTGGACAACGGCGTTACCGTCGGCGCCATCGTCGCTGTTAATGCACTTGGCAGGGCCACCGTCGGCGATACAGCCCATTTCTGGGCCGCCCCGTTTGAAATCGGCGACGAGTTCGGCGGCCGCGGCCCAGCACATCCGCTTCCCGCCGACAGCACCACCGTGCGCACCAAGCTGGACGGCCTGAAGGCCGGCGCCAACACCACGATCGCCGCAGTTGCCACCGATGCGATCCTGACCAAGGGCGAAGCCAAACGCCTCGCGGTGATGGCCCATGACGGCCTTGCCAGGGCCCTGTGGCCGGCGCATACGCCGCTTGATGGTGATCTGGTCTTTGCCCTGTCCACCGGCCAGCGCCGGCTGGAAAACGGCCTTGAGGACATGGTGCAGCTGGGGGCAGCCGCTGCCTCCTGCCTGGCCCGGGCCATCGCCAGGGGCATCTACCACGCCAGCCCCGCCCCTGAAGATCCCGTACCGACCTGGCGGGACCGGTTCGGCTCCTGAGATTAATCCGCAAGACGCCGGCGCCCGTATCAAGAGCACCTTCAGCTCAAGCGAGGCACCGCGACCCATGGCTTTCTTCCGGATCTGTCTGTTTCTCCTGTTCTCCGTTTTGGTGAGCGCCAGCGCTCCCGCCTTGGCAAAACCGCTTGTCCTTGAGGAATTTTTCAAGGGACGCACCGTTGGCAAGGGTGTGTTCGAAAGCAAGTTCGCCGGGGTCTATAGGCCCTTCACCGTGTATCTGACCGGTCGCTGGGATCCGCACAGTTTCACGCTGCGACTGCGCGAAGACTTCGTTTATGACGATGGTGAACGCGATACCAAGACCTGGTTCTTCCAGAAAGTTGCCGAGGACAGATATGTCGGTCAGCGCTCGGATGTGATTGCACCGGCGAATATTCGGACGGATGCGGATGGTGCCCTCAGGTTTTCCTATGTCGCGGAACTGAAAACGGAGAACGGTCCGCTTCTGCTGCGCTTCGACGACACCCTTCAGAAGGTCGACCGTAGAACGGTGCGCAACACCGCCAGGGTCATGAAGGCCGGCATAACCATTGGCACAGTTGACCTGACATTCACCAAGTGAAACCACAGTTCGGCCGAAACGGCCTTTGCGCTTGATTGACTTCTCAATCGTGCCTTTACTGCGACGGCAAGGTCAGTCCGCGAGGTCAAGATGCTGCCGCAGAGAGCCGGGAAATTCATTCTAATTCTTCGTTTTGCCTTGCCGCTTGTGGTTCTGGCCGGTATTGGCGTGCCCCTATCCACCGCCAGCGCCATGGGCACGGGCCTTGAAAAGGTGCTGGAAGACAAGCTGCACGAACCTTTTCACGGCGATTTCGAAGCCCTGATCAAGCGCGGTTTTGTCCGGGTTCTGATCCCGTTCTCAAAATCCGGCTATTTCATTGACAAGGGCGTCCAGCGTGGCAGCGCTGTCGACTTGATGACCGAATTCGACAAGTATCTGGCCAAGCGCCACGGCAAAAAGATCCGCGAGGCGAAGCTCGTGCTGATCCCGACACCGAGGCAACGCTTGTTTTCAGACCTTGCCGAGGGACGCGGCGACCTGGCTATCGGCAATCTGACCATCACCCGCGACCGGGAAAAGCTGGTGGCCTTTTCCACCCCGTTGCTAACCGGCGTGGCCGAGGTCCCCGTCACCCTCAACACGGTTGACGATTTGCCGTCTCCGGAGGCTCTGGCCGGCCAAACGCTCCATGTCCGGCCTTCAGCGTCTTACTTTGAGAGCCTTCAGAAACTGAACCGGAACTTGAAGACCAAGGGCAAGACCCCTGTCGATATCGTCAAGATGGACGAGCACCTGGACGACGCGGACCTCCTGGAAATGGTTGCGGCCGGAGCCCTTCCGATGGTGATCGTCGACAAACACAAGGCCGATCTCTGGCTGCAGGTCCTGGACGGTCTGAAGATCCATGAGCGGGCGGCGGTGCGCACGGACGGTGAAATCGCGATTGCCGTCCGCAAGGATGCCCCGGATCTCCTCAAAGAAGTGAACGGCTTCGCGGCCACGGTGAAGAAGGGAACGCTGCTCGGGAACATCCTGTTCAGGCGCTACCTGCAGGAAGCCACCTATCTAAGAGACATGCGCAGCAAGGACTATCAGAGTGCTCTCGCCAGCTTGCGCAAGGTTTTTCAGAAATACGGTTCGGAGTACAAAATCGACTGGCTGCTGATCGCCGCCCAGAGCTTTCAGGAATCGCGGTTCGATCCCAAGGCGCGCAGCCATGCCGGCGCGGTCGGGCTCATGCAGATCAAGCCGGCAACGGCTGCCGGAGATCCGATCAACATCAAGGGGATCGACGGCGATGCCGACAAGAACGTCCACGCCGGCGTGAAATATTTGCGCTTTCTCGCCGATCACTATTTTCCTGAACTGAAGTCGAAGGAAGCCAACCAGACGTTCTTCGCTTTGGCCGCCTATAATGCAGGCCCCAGCCGCTTTGAGCGGATGCGCGAAAAGGCCAAGAAACACGGCTATGACCCGGACGAGTGGTTCGGCAACGTGGAATGGATCGTGGCCTCGGAAATCGGCCGTCAGCCGGTCGATTATGTCGGCAACATCTATCAGTATTACGTTGTCTTCTCCAACGAACAGCATCGCGAGGAAGCCGGTGCCGCTGACGGATCAGCGGCACGGAAGTAAAGGCGGCGGTTCACGCCACGCTGCGGCCGAGGTCGGCCGCGCGGCCAATCATCTTTGCGCGGCTTGCGTCATCCGAGCCGCGAATGGGCGAAAACATGTGATAGCCCTTTGGCTTCAGACCGCAGAAATCGAGGATCTGCTTCTCGGTCTGTTTCCGGACGCCGGCGCCATAGATCCAGCGGAAATACCAGCCGGGCGTGTCTGAGGTGACCAGCACTTGCGAGGTGCGCCCCTTGAGCAGTTTTTCCGGTAACGGTTTTCCACGAACATATTGAAAAGCCGTTCCGGGAAGCAGGATCCGGTCAAACAGGCCCTTCAGCTTGGCCGGCAGCCCGCCCCACCACAGCGGATGGGCCACGACAAAATGTTGGCACCAGGTGAGATCGTCCCAGATCGCCTGCAGATCCGGCTCCAGCGGCTTGGCGTCCTTGAAACTCGAAACGCCGAAATCCGGATCGAAGGCCAATTCCGCCAAATGGCGAAGCCTTACCTCGTGTCCCTGCTCCCGAGCCCTTTCGGCATATTCCCGTGCCAGGGCACCGCAAAAGGCGCCTTCGGCCGGATGTCCATCCAATACAAGTATGCGTGTCATGTCTGTTCCTGTGTACGTGTTCGATCAGCCAATTAAAATTGACCGCGGTCAGTTTTTGACAGCGTTATACAGATGGGTCAAGATATTTTTTGACCGCGGTCATTTTATTTAACGGGGTTTCATGACACGCAAACCACAGCAGCGCAGCATCGCCACGCGCGCCCGCGTGCTGGACGCTGCCCGCGAGCTGAGCCAGAGACATGGACTGGAGCTGGTCACCGCCGACGCGGTTGCCAGGGAAGCCGGCGTGGCGAAAGGGACCGTCTTTGCGCATTTCGGCGACATGGACGGTCTGCTCTCCCATGTGCTTCTGGACCGGCTGAACGCGCTGCACGCAACGGCGGCGGTCGAACCAGTCGAGCCGGATCGGTTGGACGATCCTGTCGGCCTCATCCTCACGCGCATGATGGCGTTGATCGCGGTGATCACGGACAGTCCAACGATCCTGCGGCTGTTCCTTGACAATATCGGCGTCACCAAGCCGAACTGCGCCGAGGCATTTGTCGAGACACTGGACAGGCTGGATGCGGATCTGGCGGGATTTCTGACGGTCTGGCAGACATCACCGACGCTTCAACCGCCGCTGAGAAAGGACAGAACCCCGGCCGAGATGGTCGACGGGCTGATCGCTTTCATGATCCACGGAGCGATCCTGCTGAAGAGCCATCAGCTCACGGACAGGTCAATTCTGGAAGTGCGCCTGCGCAGGCATGTCGAAGCGTTTCTGCTCACGGATTGAAGACGGCATATGTTTTCAGGGCATTGCCAACTGGATGATTGTGCGCCCGTCAATATCGATTTTCTTCGGATCGTAGACATCCGGATTGGCTTCCTTGAGGATCTTCAACAGCGTGCCATCCTTCTCCGAAAGGTTCAGCGCTTCGCTCAGCAATTTGTGCAATTTGACATTGGACTTGGTCACGTAGAAACGGAAATCATTGGCATAGACCAGGCCGACATGGGGTTCGATCAAAAGCTCCGGATGCAGGGCGGCTTCACCTGAGATCTCCGTAATTCCTCTCGGGAAATAATCGACACCCCGCCCTCCGAGCGCGATCAGATCGTAGATTTCCGGATTCCAGACCCCCTTGAATTCCTGGAGCTCGAGACCGTTGCGATGCCACACATCGATGTCGTTCCAGCCGGCGCCGAGCGCGGCCACTGTTCCCACCGCCTGAAAGTCCTCAAGGGTTTTGACATCCTGATAAAGATCGCGATCCTTGGGATGGATCAGCATCACCCGGTACCCTTTCAGGCCATTGGTGATGTCGACATCCACCTCAAGATATCTTTCCTTGAGCTCCGGATTCTCGCCGCGCCAGATCAGATCCAGCCCCTGCCCAGTTTCGAACAGTTTCATCTGGCGTGCCATGTTGAAATTGGGGTCGATCCGGACAAACTCGACCTCCTGGCCGACTTTCCCGAGCGACTCGGTCAGCAGCTCGACCACATAATCTGTCGTGCTGACATCCGGTACGCGCAAGGTAATCGGTTCGGCTTTCGCGGGAAACTGCCAGAAAGATAATGCAGTAGTGCAAATAATCGCAAATGCAACCCTGAGCATTTCTCACCTCTCGCGAATGATGCCAAGACAAATCAATTGAATTCAAAATAGCGCAAATATTAAAGTTTGGCGATCACTGCCGACCGGCAGACTTACCAAAGTATAAGCCCCATGACCGGCAAATCGGCCGATTGCCTTCAGTCTTTTGTTAAACTCTGAGGGACACTCAAACCGGGTCACAGGGTGTATTTCAAAGGGTTGAAGACCGGAAATCCGGTCAGGATGGCGTTTCGCCAGGCCAGCTCACCACGTGGTTCTCATACTCCTCCAGCGCCATTCCGTCTTCCGGCACGGTCCGGCCGCGAACGGATATGCCGGCCTGGTGGACCGTATCCGCCTCCCCCGAAACCAGAGGGTGCCACCAGTAGAGATCCTGGCCTTCCGACACCAGCCGGTAGCCGCAGGTGGGCGGCAACCAGGTTAAGGTCCTGACTTCGGCGGGGGTCAGCTGAATGCAGTCGGGCACGGTGGCCGCGCGATTGGCATAGTCCCGGCAGCGGCAGCTGTCGCCGTCCAGCAGCGTGCAAGCCACATCGGTCCAGACGATGGCGCCCGTATCCCAGTCTTCCAGCTTGTTCAGGCAGCAGCGAGCGCACCCGTCGCAAAGGGATTCCCATTCAGCATTGCTCATTTCCTCGAGCGTCTTGGTCTTCCAGAACGGAAGTTCGCCTTTTTCGGTCGTCGCGCTCATGGACTGTGGGTGCCTCTGCGGTGCCTTCGGTTCAAGGCGCCTAGCACGCTGACCTTGCCTCCTGCAAGATTAGGCCGAGCAAGATTGTTTGATAAGCAGGTATTTTCTAAGGAGAATCGGTAAACTGAAATTCACGGCTGAAAGCGATCGACTGGTTTTCCTCGACCGGAAAACCGGTTAATTTGGTGATGCCCCATTCGATCCGGAGAAACTGTTCGCGTGACGGACACCCCGAAACCAGATGACACGGAAGCGCCCGCACCGCCGGTCGTCGAACCGCCGGTCAAGCGCCATCGGATCCGCCGGTTCTTCCTGGCGGTCGACGCGTTTATTGACACGGCGCTGTGGCGAAGCGGCGCGGCGATCCGGCGCGTCTTCGAAGGTTATGACGCGTTTTTGCGCCGGTTCCGGGCCAAGGGCATCTGGCGGTTCCTGGCCGAACTGTCTTCCGACGGCCTGACCTACGGCCTTGCCGGTTTCATCGTCGTGCTGGCCTTCGCCCAGCCCGCCTTTGAGGCCACCCGCTACGCCGACTGGAAAACCACCGACGACTTTGCCGTGACCTTTCTAGATCGTTTTGGCAAGGAAATCGGCCGCCGGGGCATCGTTCTCAATGACAGCGTGCCGCTGGAGGAAATCCCGGATTCGCTGGTCAAGGCGGCGCTGGCAACGGAAGACCGGCGATTTTTCAGCCATTTCGGCATCGACTTCGTCGGAACTTTCCGTGCGATGGTGGAAAATGCCCGGGCCGGCGGTGTGGTCCAAGGCGGTTCGACCCTCACCCAGCAGCTTGCCAAGAACCTGTTTCTGACCAATGAGCGCAGTCTCAGCCGCAAGATCAAGGAAGCCTATCTGGCCCTGTGGCTGGAGGCCAATCTCTCCAAGCAGGAAATCCTGAAACTCTACCTCGACCGCGCCTATATGGGCGGCGGCGTCTTCGGCGTGACGGCCGCCTCTGAATTCTATTTCAACAAGAATGTGCGCGAGCTGACCCTTGCCGAAAGCGCCATGCTGGCGGGTCTCTTCAAGGCGCCGGGCAAATATGCGCCGCATATCAACCTGCCGGCCGCGCGTGCCCGTGCCAACGAAGTGCTTACCAACATGGTCCAGGCGGGACTCCTGACCGAGGGGCAGGTGATCGGGGCCCGCCGCAACCCGGCGCTGGCCGTCGACCGCTCCCAGGAACAGTTGCCGGAATACTTCCTCGACTGGGCCCTGGACGAAGTCAAGAAACTGGCCCGGCGCAATCCGGCGCTGGCGCGAGACCGCATCGTCACCGTTCGCACCACACTCGACCCGGCCCTGCAGCGGCAAGCTGATCTGGCCGTGGAAACCATCCTGCGCGAGAACGGCAAGCTGCGCGATGTCGGCGAGGCCGCCCTGGTGTCCATGATCCCCGACGGCGCCGTCGTGGCCATGGTCGGCGGCCGCTCCTATGGCGAGAGCCAGTTCAACAGGGCCGTCAATGCCCTGCGCCAGCCCGGCTCCTCCTTCAAGCCGTTTGTCTATATGACCGCTTTCATGAACGGCTATGAACCGTCCAGCATCGTGCCCGACCGGCCGGTCTGGATCGGCAACTGGTCGCCGAAAAACTACAACCGAAGCTACCGCGGACCGGTTACCCTGAAGCTGGCACTGACCAAGTCGATCAACACCATTCCCGTGCGCCTCTCGCTCGATTTCGGCCGCGACAAGATCATCGAGACGGCCTATGCCATGGGCCTGACCCACGAACTGGAAAACTCGATCTCCCTGCCCATCGGCTCGTCGGAAGTCTCCGTCATCGATATGGCCTCGTCCTATTCCACCTTCGCCAATGGCGGCTTCAAGGCAGCGGCCTACGGCATCCTGGAAGTCACCAACAGCAACGGCAAGGTGCTTTACCGCCACGACCAGGACGAGCCGGCCCCGATCCGTGTCCTGCCGGAGGACAAGGTCCACTGGATGAACGATATCCTGGTCAATGTGGTTGAAGCCGGAACCGCACGCCGGGCACGTATCGACGGCGTGGTGGCGGCCGGAAAGACCGGCACGACCAACGCCTACCGCGACGCCTGGTTTGTCGGCTATACGGGCAATTTCACCACTGCCGTCTGGGTCGGCAATGACGATTTCACCTCGACCCGCCGTGTCACCGGCGGCAGCCTGCCGGCCATGACCTGGCAGAAATACAATGCCTTTGCCCATAACGGCATCGAGCTCGCCCGCATGCCCGGCGTCGAGGCCGACAGCCTGCCCCGCCTTGCCAAGTCATCGCCTTCCAGGCAGGAAGACAAGCAGGTCGAAACCGCGCAACCCCGCGTGCTTAAGCGGCGCACCCAGGACCTTCTCCTGCGCATCGGTGAGGATCTCGCCCGCCTGCGCGCCCAGAAAAGCGCCAGCGCAGCCCCGATTGCCCCCTCCTCCGATGTCACGGCGGTGCAATGAACGAGACGTTTCTCCGGCCCGAGCATGGTGAGGCAGACTGGTACGATGCCCGCCTGCCACGGCCGATCCGCCCCCATCGCGGCCATCCTCTTCGCACTCTGGCCACCGTAACCCTGGTGGTTTTGCTGGCGGCCATTCTCGGCATCAGTTCCGCCTACGTGATCATCGAGCGTGAAGAACCGCTCAATGCGGTGACGATCGGTCCCTGGCACGCCTACCCCAAGGCGGGCACCGCCGATGCCGACCCCTATTCGGTGGCCATCTACACCCGCGGCGCGGTCGTGCCGCTGGCTTCCGGCGAAGGCCTTGCCCTGGTCGCCCGCAAGGACAGCGCCGGTCACCTGCTCGATCCGACTTGTGTCTACCGGATTGCCGGTCAGACCCCGTCTGCGCGCCTGTGGACGCTGACCGCCGTTGATGGCCACGGAAAGCTGGTCGAGACCCTGCCCGGCCGCGTAAACCTTGCCAGCGACAGTTTGCTGCGCGCGCCGGATGGCAGCTTCGAGATCATGGCGGCACGCCGCCCCCATTCGGGCAATTGGCTGCCGCTGGCGGCCAATGCCAAGGCCAGCGACGGGTTGCGCCTTGTCCTCAGGCTCTACGACGCGCCGGTCACCACCGGCGCGGCGCTCGATGGCGTCAGCATGCCCGCAATCGAGAGGCAGGGCTGCCCATGACCCTCTCGCCGCGTTTTTCCCTGACGGTCGGTCTTCTGGCAACGCTGTGCCTGGCAGCGATCATCCACATTCTTGTGGTGCTCAGCATCCCGAGAAACGTTCAGCACAGCGCCTATGACAATGTCGCCACGCATGGTCCGGACCGCCAGTTCAATCTTCTGCCGGATGTCCAGCCCGGCAAGGAAGCGCTGCCGGATCTCGATCCGGCGATGAAACACGCCGCCTGCCGTTTTCAGCTCGCCGACGGCCCTGTTCTGTTCGATGCCAGCATTCCGGTGCCGTTCTGGTCGATTGGCCTGTTCAACGCGGCCGGCGAAGCCGTCTACAGTCTCAACAACCGCACCGCCGGGGCCGAACGCCTGTCCATGCTGGTTCTGACAACCGAGCAGCTTTCGATCCTGCGCGAAAATCCGCCGGAAAATCTGGAAGACCTGATCGTCATCGAAACCGAAACACCGATCAGCGGCTTCGCCCTGCTCCGGGCCTATGTACCGCACCCGATGCGATCCGGCACCGTCGACCAGGCGCTGATGGCGGCACGTTGCGGTGGCATTTGACGATGCGCGGTGCATTCAATTGCCCTGGATCGCACAAACCCGATGATGTGACCTGAACAGCAAGGCGAGACCTGACCCCGGCGCATGGAAACAGACTATCGACTTTACGCCGCCGGCGCGGTGCTGCATTTCCTGCCATTTGTCATCGGCTTTGCCGTCGGCCGGTTCGATACCGTCCTTTATGCCAAACGAACGCTCCTGGGCAGGATCTGCCAGACCTTCACGCTGCTCTTGTTCCTGTGGATCGCCCTGTCCTTCGCGTTTCCGCGAAGCTTCTTCACCATCGTCTATGAAGTGGTGCTGATCATCGAGATGCTGTCCTTCGGCATCTTTTATGCCTGCTTCGCGGCCATCCTCTACCATTCCGGCAGGGCCTCCGGCCGCGATTACGTCTGACGGTTAAAAGCTCACATCTAGCGCCAGCAGCGACATCAGCTGTCCGACGGCGCCAGCGGACCGAGCGCCTGGAACAGCGGTCCGAGCTGGGCCTTGTGTTTCTTCCAGCGGCCGATGGAGGAGTTGAACATCGGCTGGCGCACCTGCAGGTTGGAGAAAGTCGTCACCGGGCTGTCGCCCTTGTGGAACTCCAGGCAGGCGTCTTCCCAGGCAAGACCCGTCTTGCCGAGCAGGACACGGCTCTTGGCCTCCTGGTCGCGCACCAGATCCTCGTAGGAAAGGTCGTAGATCTCGACGGGCAGCACCTTGGCCCAATGGGCCATCAGATCCGCATAGCCCTGGAAATAGCGGCCGAGAGTCTCCTGGGTGATGCAGTAATTATGCGCCGGCGACAGCGCATGGCTGAGCAGGGAAACGCAGGTGTCGGCAGGCTCGCGCACGCAGTGAATGAAGGCCGCCTTCGGGAAGATCAGGCTCATCAGCCACAGCATCTCGAAATTATGCGGCATCTTGTCGGTGACCCGGGCGGCCCGCTTGTCGAAGGCATCCAGTTCGGCCAAGTACTGTCTCGCGATCTTCTTGGCATCCTTCGGCTCCAGCGCCTTGAGGCGCCGCTCCAGCGCGGCGCTCGGCGCGCCCTTCAGGCCGAGATCTTCCTGCAAATGCCGGAAATACGGAATTTCGCCACCGCTTGCCGCCTTGGAGTGGCGGCTGACGATCTGCTCCACCAGGGTCGTACCGGACCGCGGCATGCCGAAAATGAAGACCGGCCGTTCGCTGTCCGTCGCCATCTCCTGCCGCTCGGCGAAAAACGCTTCGTCGAACACCTGCTTCATGAACGCCATGCGCTCTTCCTGAAGTTTCTCGTCGAAGGGCGGATAGCCGACCCGGCGGGCGCTGTCATAGTGCCGGTCGGCCTCTTCGATATCGCCGAGATCGAAATAGATCTTGCCGGCGGCCCAGTGCAGTTTCGACTGGTCCAGCGGCGGGCGTGGTTCGCCATCGGCGATCAGCTGTTCGATCTGGCTCAGAACCGCCGGTTTTTCGGAATATTTGCGCCCCATGGTCAGCGCATGCAGCACCGCGGGCAGTTCCTTGCCGGCCGCAACCGCCTTTTCAAACCAGCCTTCCGCTTCCTGGATGTTGCCGACGGAAATTTCCAGCTGGCCCATGCCGAGCAGCGCATAGCCGTTCGCCGGGTCGAGCTGCAGGGCCTTCTGGAAACTTTGCCGGGCCAGCACCGCACGCCGTTCCAGACGGTAGACGTCGCCAAGCTGGGCGTGGAACTGGGACTCCTTCGGCTGCAGCGCAACCGCCTTTTTCAAGGCATCCCGCGCGCCGGTCAGGTCGCCGGCATTCATCAGCGCAAGACCAAGAAGTTGATGCACCTGCGGGTGCTTTTTGGCTTTTTTGGCCGCGGTTTTGAAATGGGATATCGCCGGGCCGATTTCGCCTTGCTGGTAGGCCGCGATGCCCAGCGAGAAATGCGCTTGCGGATTTTGCGGATCGTGCCGCAGGACTTCCTCATAGATGGGCAAGGCGATGCCGAGCCGGCCAGCATGCTGATGAGTAAGCGCTTCCTGAACCAGGCGCTCGACAGTCGAATTCATGGAATGTCCTATTTCGGGTGGCGCGGCAGCGCGTCCAAGGGCCTATCAACCGCAACGGCCAGCGGCCACTGAGGTTCAAGTTTCAGCATAGATAGCTTAGGAAAGCGGCCGCAATCAATCACCAGTGGGGGCAAACTTGCCACGGTGGCTATTTCTGCACCGGAGCCCGTTCCAGTCCCCAGCCCTTGTAAATCCGCGATCTGCGGACGGGTTCGTCGGCGCCATAACGCGTGCTGTTGTCACAGGAGGCTTCCGCAATCCGAACCTGGCCCTCAAGTTCGCGAATGGAATTGTTGACCTTCCAGACCCGATCGCGCGTCGGCGTTTCGATCTCTAGCCCCTCTAGCGCCCTCTTGTAGGCGGTAATGCGGTAGCGCAGCGCCTGACTGACCCATTTGATCATCACCCGGTTTTCCCAGACCCGCGCCTTGGCGCCTTCATATGTCTCTTCGGTCGATACCGGCTTGTTGGCAAGGACACGCAAGCGTTCGTCGTCGGCCTTCTTGACCCGCAGCGCCACCTCGCAGAACGGCATCACCAGTTCGGCGTCGCCGGAGGCGTCGGCCGCGATCTTGTCGTATCGGGCCTCAGAGGACTGAAACTTGTCCGAGCGTAGATAGATCAGATAAAGGTCCGGCGGCACCCGGCCTTCCGTTTCGGGCAGAACGCGCGTGCGTGAGAGTTCCACCATGGTTCCGCCGATCCAGTCCTTGGTCCAGGGCGGACGGATCAGCGTCCAGCCACGGTTGCGCATCAGCTTTTCGTCATTGGTGTAGTTGAATTTGGAAACCGGATCGCCGCGCAGGCGGGCGGCTTCATCTCCGGCCGTCGGCATCACCCTGTCATGAATGATCGAAGGTTTGGCACGGTCGAAATCGCCGGTCGGGCGCACACAGGCCGCAAGGCCCGCGGCGACAAGCACAGAGGCGGCAAGTCCCAGAACCCGCCCGATGCCCTGCCTGCGCTCCTCGCGGGACGCAGCGGCGCACTGAACCCTCATGCCATTGCCCATCGGGCGTGTCTCCAGACCGATCGTCGTCGAATTCGCGTTCGCGGCTGGAGAGGCTTGGACCGTCAGTCCTTGTCGGAACCAGCTGGTCCGGCCGCCTTTCCGATGGTCGCGATTCGTGCGGCAAGATCAAGGTCGTGACGCTCATAGCGGACACCTGGGAAGAGGATAACTTCGCCAAAGGCTTCCCGGCTCGTCGAGCGGCGTTGATTGGAGCGATGACCCACACGTGCAGTGGGCCGTTGTGCGGATGAAAAGTCCAACAAAGTGCCCATCGTCTCCTCCTTCGGTTCCGGCCTCCCCTAAACGGCGTATTACCGATGGGGAACGGTCAAACGGGCGACGCATTACTTCCTGCTTCTCCATTAAGAAGTCGTCAGGGTTAACAGCATGCTAACGCTTTTGCGGCAATTTGAACGAAATCAGTTCCACCGGTGGTCCGGTCTTTTGTATTTCGTAGTCGGGTCTCATGCGCCACAGCCAACGTTTCGATCCTCCCGTGCCGATTTCCTCCTCTTTCCGCAAAAAGACCAGCAGTGTTGGTTCGGACCGCGGCGTGCTTCTTGCCGCGAGTGAGCTCTTCTCCGGCCGGGCGCGGCATGATGTTGAAGAAAAAAGGATTTTTCTGGAGCTTGCGCAGAATCTGCTGCCCTCAACCTCGCTTGGGGACCGGCGCCGAATCTCTGCCCTTCTGGCCGGACATCCGGAAATTCCGGACGATCTTCTGGAGCAGCTGGCCAGCGACGACGACGATCTGACCGCCTATCCCGCGCTGCGTTACAGTCCGAGGCTTTCTGTGGATCTCCTGTTGCGCACCGCCCGGACAGGACCGGACAGTCTGAGGAAGGCAATCGCCAACCGCCCCTCCTTGCGCGATTCGGTGATCACCGTCCTGTGCGAAACTGCCGGCGCATCCGTCATCCGGATCCTGTTGGAGCGTGATGACATCATCCTCACGCAAGCTCAGCAGTCAAAGTTGAGTTGCCGTAGTGACATCGTTGCCACTCTTGGTTTAGAATTGGCCGGTCAGGACGCTCTAAACCCGGATGGACTCATGGGACAATTCCTGCACTTGCCAGATCAACTGAAACCAAAAGCCATCGCCGCCGCTGAAATGACCAGCCTGGTCAAACAGGCGCAGGCGCCGGCAACGCAAACGGGCCGCCGCACGACCGCGAGCCGCCTCAAGCTCCAGGACGCCCTGGTCAAGGAAGCCCTTCACCAGAACCGCTCTCGGTTTGTCGACCTGCTCGGACAGGGCCTCGGCCTGCCGCAACCGACCTGCGACCTGCTGCTGCGCCACGATCAGGCCGAAGGGCTGACCATCGCGCTGAAAACACTCGGTCTTTCCGCGGCACAACTCACCACGGTGCTGATCCGGCTGACCGGTGACGCTCTGTCGCTGGAGCGCCTGCGCGGCATGCTGCGCCTTTACCGGACCCTCAGCACCGGAGCCGCCGAAGTGCTGGTCGGTCAATGGATCCTGCACGACCAGGGCGCTCATACGGCCTCTTCCGCAACGTCCAAGCTTGACGCACAATACCAGGACGGCGCACGCCGCGAGGGCCAGAGCGTCCAGCGCCCCGCCACGCCAGAGGTTGCGGTCAAAAGGACGACCGGCACTTAAGGCGGCCCCGGCAGGTCTCGCAACAAGCACTCAGAACCGGAACAGGCCTGCGCCTGGATCCGGTTTTTCTTCATCAGCCAAGGGAAGATCGATTTGTCCGTCCCGGGCTTCGATGTCGACCAGCCAATAGTCGGGATCCATCCGGGCTTCGCTTTTGAGACGGCTGTCGACTGCGTCCCGGTCCGATTTTTCGAAAACGCATTCGAACAGGCGGCCCTGCGGCTGGCCTGCGAACATCGCCTGGGGGGCGGGACCGTAAAAATCGAAGGTTCCATCCAGTCGGTCGACGCAGACAAACACCGCGCCGGCTTCCGCCGCGCCGCGTTTGGTGACGGCGGCAAAGCCCCCCTCCCCGAAAATGCGGCGCACCAAGGCGCTGACAAAAAATTCCGACGTGACCCGCATCCAGCCTTCCAATCCGTTCGAGCAGCACTGCTGCGCATGCCCGGGAAAGGCAGATTTAGGTCAGTTGGCTTCAGTGCACAAGCTGGCTGACTTTATCCAGAGAGTTTGCGGCCGCTGACCATTTCCAGGCGCTCAATGACCTTTGGTCCCGGCGTGCCCGTCATCGGCAGGCCGCGGTCGAACTCGAAGCGCCTGATCGCCGCGGTCGTGTTCGCTCCCATGAGCCCATCCGCCTTGAGCGGACCGTAGCCAAGTTCGGACAGCGCCTTCTGGATCTTCATCAGATGCGGGTCGGCGTCGACGCCGGCCTCGGTCTCGGCCGCCGCGTTGTTTTGAACGGTGCCCGAGAAACCGGGTTTTGAGCGGGGCACCGGCACCAGACCGGTCTCCGGCGCATCCCCCTGAAGCAGCACCAGCGCGAGCAAGGCTTCACTGGCTTCGCCTGTTTCAACCTGTCCCGCGCGCCGCTCGAAAGCGCGGATCGCGCGTTCCGTCGCCGGGCCATTGAGGCCGTCCAACGGGCCTTCATAGAGACCGATCTTGCGCAGAGAGATTTGGAGATCGAGGACAAGCGTGGAAATTTCCTGGATCTGCAGTCCCGGGCTGCGCCCGTCAGGCTCGGGAAGCTGCAACGCGTCCGGCCGCTCACGTGTCGCAAACAGCGGCGCCGGATGGCGGCCCGGCTGCAATCCGACCGCATTGGCGATGATCAGACATGCGGTCAGGCCCATCACCACCGTGCCACCGGCGGCAACCGGATTGTCGAGCGCGACGTGACCGGCTCTCGACATGAAGCTCTCAGACTGGCTAGGCGGCTGGGTCCTGGATTGTTTTGCGGTTTTTCTCGATTTTGCCATGCCGCCGCCTATGCCGTCCTGGCCATAGGATTGGCCGCCTTCGACGGGGCGCCGAGCGGCAGATGAACGACCACGCAATCTCCCTGGCCCGCCACCGCGCGCACCGACAGATGCCCGCCTGCGCTCTCCAGCAGGGACAACGCGCTGTCGAAGACCAACTCGGAACCGTCGGCACACCAGGGCAAGCCGGACGGCCGGTTCCGGACGGAGAGCACGCAGTCGAGGCCGGCGGACTCACACTTGGCCGAAACGGTGATCAAAGCCCCCTCGCCGCAGGTCTCGATCATGTCAGCCAGGAGGAAATAGAGTGCCTGGCGCACGGATTTCGCGTTGACGGCCACCATCGGCAGGTCGCTGCCAGCCGCCAGATCGAGCATGACGCTTCTGCGCGAGGCCACTGGCGACAGCAAATCGCGGCACTGTTCCAGGCAGGCGGAAATGTCGACACTTCCGGCCACGCCCCCTTTACCGGGAGCAGCTCCTGTTTCGGGAAGCCGAGCCGGCATATGTGCGAAATCTCTGTCCGCGCTGAACGCGGCTTCACCGGTTGCGGCCAGGTCGTCAGAACGGATCAGACAACCGGACAACACAGGCTGCTCACCGAACTTGCTTCCGTCATCAACATCCGGCTGCGAGACTTCCTGGCCAGGCTTCACTTGAGACGGCGCGACGGTATTCTCCGACGTGCGGGCAGCAGTCGCGCTCAAGGTAAGGATGAGCCTGCTCTGCTGGTCAGGTGCGCCCCCGGACTCAAGCTGGGACTGCTGGAGCTTCAGTATCAGGTGACGATACTCAGGCAGACCGGTTTCCCCTGGACGGGAGGCACCGACACGCACCCGGACTGTGAACCTTTTTGCCTCTCCGTTGTGCCGGGCCTCGGACAAGTGGGTCAGATAAAGCGGCCGGTCGGCGACATGAAGGCGCGGGAACAGCCAGTCTTCACCTTCGTCGACAGGAAACGCGCCAATGAGCCCGGCGACAGAACCGCCCAAAACGCGGATCGCGCCGTCTTGTGCGAGGTCGCAGACAACGTCGCTGCTGCCCTGCGCGATCATGTCCAAACGGGACTGCGTCCGTCCGACGGCGCGGCGCGCCAGCAATCGGTCGAGGGTCAGTCGGAGGCTTAATACGCCGGCGTAAATCAGTGCACCCAGCGCGGTGTAGAGCGGAATGTCGCGATCGGAAGCGGCGATCTGCATCTCCGGCAGCGGAAGCAAAGCAAGACCACCGGCAAGGCCGGTGCACAGCACAGCCACCAGAAGAGGCGTTTTCCGGTTCGTCGCAAAAGCCGTCTCCATCACGGGGACCAGCAACCATGGCAAAGCAAAAGACCGCAATCCTCCTGTCAGCAGGCAGATCGTTGCCACCAGACACGCGAAAAGGCAGGACGACAGACAAATGGTCCGGTTCAATGCGCCCGAGCGCGAGAGGAACAGTGCCAGCGGCCATTGGCTCATCATCCAAGTGAGCACCAGCAGCACTGCTGCGTGCGGCGGCCCCGCCAGGGCGAGATGCAGGGGCAGCACGATCAGGGCCGCGACGCCGCTCAATATACTGCTGATCAGGAAGGACCGGTGCAAGGGCGCAAGAATCGGATCGCCCGCTGCTGAGGGATGAATCATCCCGTCGACACGAACCATCCAAAGGCCCACAAAATCTTGCATGAATTTCAGAAGGTTACGCACTCTACTCTACCAAACAACACCGGCACTTCCCGCCGCTCGCAGCCTTTGTGAGGGTATTGTGTGCCGGAGCACTTAAGGAACGATAAAGGATGAATTCGGATCGCCGTTTTTTTCCGAAAAACTTTTGTTTTCAGGGGCTTGATGCAAATTCGTTCAAATTTGACTCAATTTTTCAGAAAACTTGCGCTAAATACCTGATTTATTTTATGAAAATTAGACCTTCCGGTTCAACCGGGCATTCTCATGTCGCTGTTATGGTGCCCTCATAACAAGCGCGTCAGTGGCACAAAGACGCGCAAAGCAGAACAGACTATGGGTAGCGACATGTTCTTTCTCTTGAGGACGGCCTTTTGGCTCACCTTGGTTTTGGTTCTGATCCCATTGGGTTCGGAACAGGAAAGCACCACGGTGGAAAAAGTGGATCCGGTGTCCGCCTTCCTGGCGGCGCAGGCAACGGTGTCGGATATCGGCGGTTTTTGCGGGCGCAACCCGCAGGCTTGCGAAACCGGAGGCAATGCGCTCACGGCAATCGGCAGCCGCGCCCGCGACGGCGCGCGGATCGTCTACGAATTCCTCGACACACAGATTGCGGACGGTTCCGGAGCTGAATCCCTGGTAACCGGTTCCACGGCTTCCGCACCGGCCGCACCGGCGGACCAGAAACTGGCCGGCAGTGCCACTTGGCAGCCGGACTTGAACAACGTCTCCGCAGTTGAGACAGATTTTGGGCCGGTGCCACGGCCCAAACCCCGCTTGGGTCTAAACACCTGAGCGGTAAGACCGTGCAAGGCCCTACGACCTCCTGGGCCTGACAACGGTCGATTGCGCCCCCGCTGGAGCGGTGCCGCGCAGCGGCATCGCCAAGACGGCTTCACTTCAGCGGTTCGTTCCGCTGCGCCGCAGATGGAAAGCTGCCCATTCCATCTGCGGCGTATTTTTATGTCCGCCCCTCACCACTTCCCGCCAAAACAGACCGCCCTGGCCCATCGGTGCCCCGCACAGGTAACCGCATGGTTTGCACATTCGCGCCCACAGGCTATATGAAGGCGGAAACGACTTTCAAAGACCGGTGCCATGACAACCAGCCTAGACGAAATCCTTGAGACCTTTGATTTTCTCGACGACTGGGAAGACCGGTACAAATATCTGATCGACCTGGGCAAGGAAATGCCCCCGCTCTCGGACGGGGAAAAAACCGACGCCAACAAGGTGCGCGGCTGCGTGTCGCAGGTCTGGCTGATCACCTCGGTCGAAAAAGCGCCGGACGGTTCGCCGGTGCTTTCCTTCAAGGGCGACAGCGACGCGCTGATCGTGCAGGGGCTGGTGGCGATCGTCACGGCCCTCTTCAGTGGCAAAGCCGCGAAAGACATTCTGGAAACCGACGTCGAGGCGGTCTTTGCCCAGCTCGGCCTGCAGGATCACCTGACCCCGCAGCGCTCCAACGGTTTGCGCTCCATGGTCGGCCGCATCCGCACGGACGCCCAGCAGGCCCTCGAAGCGGCCTGACGCTCCACAAAGTCAACGAATAAAGACACAAAAAGGGCCGTCCCGAGGGCGGCCCTTTTCAAATTTCACGTTGCGGTCGGGCTTATTTGGAGCGCTTGCGCTGCTGGCCGAGACCCATTTTCTTGGCCAGTTCCGACCGGGCCGCCGCGTAATTCGGAGCAACCATCGGGTAGTCGGCGCCCAGGTCCCACTTTTCCCGATACTCTTCCGGGGTCATGTTGTAGTGAGTGCGCAGGTGACGCTTCAGCGACTTGAACTTCTTGCCGTCTTCGAGACAGATGATGAAGTCCGGCATGACCGACTTCTTGACCGGCACGGCGGGCTTAAGCGGCTCCGGCTCCGGTTCGCTGGAGGCGTTGGCCGTCTTCTGAAGAGCGCCATACACTTCGTTGATCAGGCCTGGCAGATCTGTTGATGCAACTGTGTTGTTGCTCACATAGGCCGACACGATGTCCGCCGTAAGATCAATCAGGTTTGCATCCACCGGACTGTCAGTCATTTTTCACCCGTTCTCTACTGATTTTAAAATTTGTTTCGGTGTTTACCTGCAAAAGCGGACGTCCGAAGGGGCATCTAGAAAAAACGATACTTACGGAGCCGAAAATCAATAACGATTCTACTTTGCAGGCAATCGTCACAGCCTTATATCGCCGTCCCTCATAAACGACAACCCCGGAATTCAAATAATAATCGCATAGTCGCAATAAAAATCAAATTCTATAAATATTGGCCGCTTCCCGGGAGCCTAGTTAGACAATGGACGGATAGTATTGTCCTGACAGCGGACTATTCCAGGGAAAGCAGCCCTCTTGGCGCTTCAGCCGTCCGGATGGACCTTCTTGGCAAGGGCGTCTTCCTTGGTATCGGCGCAAGGGCGGTATCCCGCAGCGTAAGCAGCTTTTGCCAACAAATGGGCCGAAATTGGGGCGGTAAGCAGAAAGAAGACGACCCCGGCAATCGCGCGTGTGACTACGGCAAGATCGCTGGCATGGACGGCCAGCGCCAGCAGCATGACGCCGGATCCTAGCGTTCCCGCCTTTGAGGCCGCATGCATGCGCATGTAAACATCTTTCAGCCGGATCAGCCCGATGGAGGCCACCAGAGCAAAGCTGGCACCGATGATCAGCATGAGGCCCGTAATGATTTCGACAAACGGGTTCATTGGCCAGCCTCCCTGCGTTTGATGCTGTCTTCGACCTCATCCATAATGGTCTTGTCGCCTGCCATCCCCCGATTGAGCACAAAACGCGCGAATGCCACGGTCGCCAGAAAACCCACCAGGCCGAGCGTGATGGCAATGTCGATATAGAGGTAATACCCCGTCGACACGCCGATGGCGGCAATGAAGCCGATACCGACGGCAACAAGCATGTCGAGCGCGACCACACGATCCGGCAGGCCCGGGCCCTTCACGGTCCTGTAAACGATCACGAAGAAGGAAATCGTCAGAAGAGCCAGAGCAATATGCACGCTGACATGCATGAAGTTCGAGGCGAACGTTTCGAAAGGTGTCATCGGAACACCTCCAGGATCTTGCGCTCAAAACCGTTCTTGATGTCGTCGATTGTCGCCTGAGGGTCGGGCACATCGATACAGTGCACATAGAGGATTTTGCGGTCCTCGGAGACGTCCACCGACAGGGTTCCCGGCGTGAGCGTGATCAGGTTGGCGAGCATGGTTATTTCGAAATCCCGATCGACGGTCAAAGGAAAGGCGATGATGCCCGGTTGCAGCTTGATCTGCGGCCTGAGCACGATCATGGCCACACGCGAGGCGGACAGGACCAGCTCATAGACAAACAGCAGCGCCAGGGCGAACCCTTTCGCGACCCGGTTGGTATATTCGCCCGTGCCGACCTGTTCGCGGATCAGGAACAATGCCCCGAACCCGAGCAGAAAGCCGAACGCCAGATTGACTTCCGAAAAACTGCCCGTGACAGCCGCCCAGGCCAGCATCAGGAGAATATTGATGAGAAAGAGACTGGTCATCCCTCACCTCCAAAGACCGAACGCAGATAGCCGAGCGGCTCGACCACGCCGGTCGCCCCCTGCGTTGACAGTTCCAGCATCCATTCCGGCTGAAGACCGAAATAAACCACGAGTGCGGTGAGGATGCCGATCGGCAGCCACACCGCGGCACCGGACAATTGCCCCGTATCCGTTCCGGCCGCCGCGACCGACTGGCCGTCGGGCGTGCCTTCCGGCCCGCCGCGCCAGAAGGCGTAGATCCACACCCGGCCCATGGCAAGGGTCGTCAGGAACCCGCTGACCAGGATGGCTGCGCCGAGCCAGGCCCGTCCGTCCTGAAAGGCCGCATCCACCAGGATCACTTTCGGCCAGAACCCGGAAAACGGCGGCAGGCCCGAGACCGCGAAGCCCAGCACCAGGAAGACACCGGCAAAGCCGGCGCTCTTCTGATAGAGCCCGCCGAGCTTCCTCAGATCATAGGACCCACTCATCAGGTTCATGATACCGGCGGCCAGATAAAGCGCCGTCATCACGATGATGGAATGGACCGCGTAGAAAATGGCACCGGACACGGCGAGCGTTGAGCCTACGGCAACACCTGCCAGCATCGAGCCGATCCCGGCAATCACCAGATAGCCGAACAGGCGCCGCAGCTCGCTCTGGGCCAGCGCGCCAAGTGCGCCGGTCAGCAAGGTGGCAATGGCGACCAGGGCGATGACGTCGGCCATATAGCCGCGAGAGGCCGGCAGGATCAGCACGAAGACACGGATCAGCGCGTAGACACCAACCTTGGTCAGCAGACCCGCAAACACCGCGGACACCACGACATTGGGCGTGTGATAGGACGCCGGCAGCCAGAAATTGACCGGAAACGCAGCTGCCTTCATGGCGAAAGCGAGGAAATAGAGCGCAGCGACGGTCGCCAGGGTGCCGGAGGCCGGGTTGTCCAGTGCAGCCACTTTCTGCGCCAGGTCGGCCATGTTGAGCGTGCCGAAGATCCCGTAAAGCAGGCCGGTTGCGATCAGGAACAGGTTGGTGCCGATCAGGTTGAGCACACCGTATTTGACCGCGCCATCGAGCTGGATCCGGTCATTGCCGAGCACCAGCAGGCCGTAGGACGAGATCAGCAGCACCTCGAACCAGACATAGAGGTTGAAGATATCGCCGGTGATGAACGCGCCGCAGACGCCGGTCATCAGCAAAAGCAGGAACGGATAGAAGCCGTATCGGCGCCCGGTATTGTCGACCGATGCCGCACCGTAGATACCGGCGCAGAGCGCCACGATGGACCCGATCAGCGACAGGGTCGCGCCAAGTGCGTCCACCGTGAAGGCGATGCCGAAGGGCGGCAGCCAGCTGCCCATCACCATGGAGATCACGCCATAGTCGAGCACCCGGACCAGCAGGCCGAAATTGGCCAGCACCAGCAGCGCCAGGAACCCGATGCCGAGTTTGGGCTGCAGATCGGTATTCTTGCGCAGCATCAGGCAGAGCGAGCCGCCCAGAAGCGTGATTAGCGTCGGCGCAACGACCAGCCAGTCGCCAGCCGGAACCGCTGACAGGTTCATGGCCTGGGAATAGTCGACGGAAACGGGAGAACCGGCCATTAAACTTAGTACCCTTGCGGCGGAGTTTGGTCGTTTTCAGGTTCGGCGATGCGCATTTCGTTGACCTCGTCCGTGCCCAGTTCCTGATAGGCCCGGAAAGCCAGCACAAGCAGGAAAGCGAAAAACGAGAACGAGATCACGATTGCGGTCAGCACCAGGGCCTGTGGCAGCGGATTGGCCGTCGTCTCGACCGGCATATAAAGATGGTCGGGAATAAGCGGCGGCACTTCCCGGGTCAGCCGCCCATTTGTGAAGATGAGCATGTTGACGGCATTGCCCAGGATGGCAATGCCAAGCAGCATCCGCACAAGTTGTTTGGACAGCATCAGGTAGACCGCGACGGTGAAAAACAGCCCGATCAGGACAACAACACCGGTTTCCATCAGTCGGACTCCCTTTCCTCGAGCGCCAGCGCAATCGACCCGATCGCCCCGACCACCACCAGGTAAACGCCGATATCGAAGATGAGCGGTGTCGACAGCGGAATCTCGACGCCGAAGACCTTCAGGTACCACCACTGACTGGTCATGAAGGGTTGCCCCTTGAAAAACGAAACAATGCCAGCCAGAGCGCCAATGAACAGGCCGAAACCGGCAATGCCCATTGGATGAAACACGATCGCGCGGCGCACCGAGGCGACGCCGCAGGCGACCCCGAAGATCGCCAGCGCGGACGCGGCGATCAGCCCGCCGATGAACCCGCCCCCCGGCTCGTTATGGCCACGCAACAGCACAAAGATCGAAAACAGGACCATGAGCGCGGACAGGTAAGGCGCGATGGTGCGGAAGATGATCGTGCGCATCAGCGTGCCTCCGCCGGTCTGGCCTGCGTGGCGCCTTGATCTGCCGCCTCCGCCGGTTTGTCCGGTTTGGTGCGTATCCGGATCAGCGCCAGCACGCACAGACCCGCAAGAACGACCACGGCAATCTCGCCGAGCGTATCAATGCCGCGGAAGTCCACCAGGATCACGTTGACGATGTTGCGGCCATGCGCGATCGACCGGCTGTATTCTGTAAAGAAGTCCGACAGCTGGCGATCGAACGGCTGCTGCGTGATCGCCAGCAAGGTGAGCGACAACCCGAGGCCGACCGCGACCGCAACAAGTCCAGTTCCAAGCGCCGCTGTCAGCGGACGGTGATCGCTCGGCGACAGGTTGAGCCGTGTCATGACCAGGGCCAGAATGACCACCGACAGGGTTTCCACCATGAACTGGGTGAAGGAAAGATCCGGCGCGCCGAACATCATGAAGATCAGGGCGACGGCAAACCCCTGCACGCCCAGAGAGACGATGGCGGTCAGGCGCGTCTTGGCGATCAGCACCGCGATCAGCCCGAGAACAGCAATCAGCAGGATGCCCCATTCGTAGAAGCGGTATTCAGGCAGCTTCGGCATAGCCGGGAAACTGTTGGTGAGATAACCCGGCAGCAACACGGCGAGACCGGCAAAAATGAAGGTCAGGATCATGTAGGTCTGCATTTTGCCCGACTGCAGGCGCCGCGTGATCCAGCCGGAGAAGCCGACAATGCCGGCGACAAACTGGTCGAAGCCCTTGTCCGGCCCCCAGCCGATGGCCGTCAGGATGCCGGCGATCAGACTGCGCAGCCGATCGATCTGGGTAAACAGCACGATGCCGAGACCGATGGTCACCAGAGACAGATAAAGCGGAATGTTGCCGATGATATAGGTTGGCCACAGATGCAGTTCGACCGTCGTGGGTTCGCCCATCAGCGAGGACAGGGTCGGGCCGACAAAGAGCTCGCCGGTGGTGTGGGCGATCACAGCCAGTCCCAAGCCGAGAACGGAGAGCACAACAGGACCGGCAAACAACAACACAGGGCCTTCATGGGCGTGTTTCGGTGTGTCGACCTTGGGTCCGTAGAACGGTTTGATTGCGACGGCCGCGGCAATGACGAGCATCAGGGCATTGCCGACGACAGCTGTGATCGTGAGCGGCAGGCCAAAGAGCTCGAGCCAGCCGGTGGTGCCGTAATAAAGCACTTCCTTGGCGATGAAGCCGATGAAGGGCGGCAGACCGGCCATGGACAGTGCCGCCAGCGCGGCTGCGATACAGGTGATCGGCATGGCCGCGCGCAAGCCGCCCAGCTTGGTGATATCGCGGGTGCCGGCCTCGTGATCGATGGTGCCGGCGACCATGAACAGCGCGCCCTTGAAGAGCGAATGCGCCAGCAGATAAAGCACAGCGCCTTCCAGGGCCTTCTCGTGGCTTGTGCCCGTCAGCATCACCAGGAGCCCGAGCGAGGCGACGGTGGTATAGGCCAGCATCAGTTTCAGATCGGTCTGGCGCACCGCCAGGATCGTGCCCACCAGCAGCGTCAAGCCGCCGAAGATCGGCAACACCGTGGTCCATTCCGGTGTTCCTCCCAGCAGCGGCTGGGTACGCATCAGCATGTAGACGCCGGCCTTCACCATGGTGGCGGAGTGCAGATAGGCCGACACGGGCGTCGGCGCTTCCATGGCGTTCGGCAGCCAGAAATGGAACGGGAACTGCGCCGATTTGGTGAAGGCACCGCCCAGTACCAGAAGGAAGATCGGCAGATAGAGCCCGCTGTCCTTGATGATGTCCGGCGAGGCCAGCAGCACCGACATTTCGATTTCGCCGGTCGACGAGATGATCAGGATAAAGCCGGCAAGCAGGGCCAGCCCGCCGCCGCCGGTGACGACCAGCGCCTGGATCGCTGCCCGCCGCGAGGCGGCACGCAGGTGATCGAAGCCGATCAGCAGGAACGATGTGACGGAGGTCAGCTCCCAGAAGATGAACAGGGAGATCAGGTTGTTGCACAGCACCAGGCCGAGCATCGCGCCCATGAACATGAACAGGAATGAAAAGAACCGCCCCTGCTGGGGATGGCCTTTGAGATATCCGCCGGCATAGAGAATGATGAACGTGCCGATCCCGGAGATCAGCAGTGCGAACAGCGTCGACAACCCGTCCACATAGACCGAGAAATTCACGCCGTAGCTCGGTGCCCAGGCCATGCTGGCCACGAAGCGCTCGCCTTGCGACACCGGCTCGATGAAGCCGGTGAAATGCAGAAAGATCAGCGCCGGCACCAGCGCCAGCGGCCAGGCGGCATTGTGTTTGAACCAGCGCGTCAGGGCCGGCGCGACCACGGCCGCGGCAAAGGGGGCGAGCACAGCATAAAGAGTGGTGTCGTCGATCATTGCTGGCGTCATGCTGAACTTTCGTTGCAGGTAAACAAGAAACGGCGACCGCCGATCAAATAGAATCAGCGCTGACCCACCGGATAATAGCGGGACGAAACGGGTTAGCACATGTCTTAGGCAGTTGATTTTGCGTCTTCAAGCTTGGCACTGCCGTTTTTCGAATTTTTTCGGCCCGCTACTTGCGTCAGCGTAGCCACGCTCTAGATCCCTTGGTTTTTCCCGTGCCATTTTTGCTTATGCGCCAGCCAGATAAAGACGCGTTCGCTGACGGATTGTCGGAAAAATACACACAGGCTGGTCAATTCTGCGCCGTTCTTTGCCGTCGGCACTACGTGCAGACCACCCTTGCCACTTGATTTCACAGCGTGAATGCCGTTGAGTTTCAGGGTAGCGATGTGTTGCCGACAGAACTCTGTGCGAGGCGAAGATGGTGTTGGACAGCAACAAGGAAACCCCTGCCGGGCAGAGATTGCTCCACCCGACCAGCATCGATTTCGAAACGCTCGTCAAACTCAGCGGAGATGCCGTTGTTCTGCTGTCGCTCGGCGGTGAGCTGGCCTTCATGTCCCCCGCTGCGGAACGGCTGTTTGGCTGGAGCGCCGACAAGTTCACCGACCATCTGAGCGATCTTGTTTATATCGGCAGCTCCAATGCAGATGCCGAACTGCTGCACCGGATCCTGTCAGGCGCCGGCGATCTCGACGCCCCCCTGCCCCATGCCGACCTGCAGCTCCGATCCGCCTTCGGCTCTCTGGTCTGGGCCGAGGTGACCACCCACCTTCTGGAAGATCCCTCCGGTCAGCCCTATGCCTTTGCGGTCTATTTCCGCAGCATCGCCAAGCGCAAGGAGCTTGAAGGGCTGCTCGACGCCGCGACCCAGACGGATCCGCTGACCGGTCTTTATAACCGCCGGGCTTTCGAAGACAGTCTGAGACGGGAATGGGCGATTGCCCTGCGCGAAAAAACCCATACCAGCCTGATCAAGGTGTCGCTTGACCGGTTTGAGGCCCTCGCCGACCAATATGGACCAAGCGCTGCGGAAGACTGCCTCAACAAGGTCGCCAACACCTTAAAGGAAACGGCCCGCCGCCCGGCCGACATCGCCGCCCGCACCGCGACCTCCGAATTCTCGCTGCTGTTGCCGCGCACCCATGAGATGGGCGCCGAGACCATCAGCGCCTATATCCACATCGCCATCCAGGATCTCGGGATTCCCAATCCGGAAAACACCGCCGGCAATGGCGTCGTGACAGCCTCCGTCGGCGCCGCCTGTGCTGTTGCCGACCAGACCGGCGTGGCGGAAAGCTCGGAATTTATCCTGGCGGCCGCGGAAAACTGCGTCTTCCAAGCCCGCCAGGAAGGCGGCAACCGGGTCAAGTCCGTAATGAATTTCCTGTCGCGGTAACATCCTGCCCAATTGCCAGGCGATGACTGCGCGATACATCCAAGCCACGGTGCCTTGTCGTTGACGGAGACGTTATTCGGAACGGCTTGCCGACACGCGGTTGTGCGCCTATGTCTCTGAAAAAGACCAAAAGGAAGTGCACCATGAGCGACAATGCAACCAACAAGCGAAGCGCGGCACCCAAGGTCAAGAAGACCACTGCGGAATGGATGGAGCAGCTGACTCCGGAACAGTTCTACGTGACGCGGCAATCCGGCACGGAGCGTCCCTTTACAGGTCCCTACTGGGACAATTCCCTGATCGGCCGCTATGACTGCGTGTGCTGCGGCACGCCACTGTTCATGTCGGACACCAAATTCGACAGCGGCTGCGGCTGGCCGAGCTTTTTCGAGAGCGTACACCCGGAAGCCATCCGGGAGCTGGAAGACCAGTCCCACGGAATGATCCGCACCGAGATCCGCTGCAACAATTGCGATGCCCATCTCGGCCATGTCTTTCCGGACGGCCCGAGGCCAACCGGCTTGCGCTATTGCATGAATGGCCATGCCATGAGCTTCGTTCACGGCGGTCAAAAGCCTTCGGGCGGCGAAGACGGTCAGACGTAACCCGGCAGCAGACAGTCAAAACCCCCGGCCGGTGCGCTGACCGGGGCATTGCATCAAGTAACGCGGAAAAAACTCTTCGGAATTTTAGACTTCAGTTACAAAACCTAGGCATAAATAGCGATGAGATAAAAACATCGCTCGGGGGTTTCCTTGTCTTTTCTGCGGAGATATTCCACTGCTTGTGTCCGCATCCTGGTGGCCGGATTTGCCCTGTTGATGGCCTCGCCGCTTCAAGCGGACGCCAAACTGCGGCTGACCGCGTTCACCGGCTACCTGCCGCCCCTGTCCATTGACGAGCGGCAAAAGGGCATCGCCGTCGAGCTGATGGAACTTGTGGCCGAAGAGGCCGGCGTCGAACTCGACATCCGGTTCGCCCCCTGGAAACGCGCCCAGATTCTTGCCGAGACCACCTCTGGATCCCTGCTG
This sequence comes from Roseibium sediminicola, assembly GCF_023156505.1. Taxonomy (GTDB): domain Bacteria; phylum Pseudomonadota; class Alphaproteobacteria; order Rhizobiales; family Stappiaceae; genus Roseibium; species Roseibium sediminicola. The sequence goes on from NZ_JALNMJ010000006.1 coordinate 221,455, forward strand.
TTCACCGCCGCCTATTCAAAGGCCCGCCGGGACAGGTTCCAGTATGTTGCGCCTCTGATCTATACGGAAAGCGCCTTTATCACGCTGGATCAGCCACTGGACACATTTGAAAAGGCCATCGAGACGGGCAAGGTCATCGGCGTCCATCTTGGCAGCCAGCGCAGCCAGATCCTGCAGCGCTCCGGCATCCGCAATGTTGAAGAGATCCCCACGGCCGAACAGATGAGCACCATGTTGCGGACCGGCCGGATTGACGCCTGGTACACCATGTCGATGCGGGCAAGTTACGTCTACCGGCAACAGGGCTTCGATCCGCGGGATCTGGTGATCGGCGCCCCGGTGACCCACGGGACCCAGTGGCTGGTCGCCAACAAGGATCTGGATCCCGAAATCCGGGCCCGCCTGACCGCGGCAGTTTCCAGGGTCTGGCGCGATCCGCGCTACTGGCAGATCGTCGACCAATATTCCAAGTAGCGGCTGCCCTATCAGCCCAGCAGTGCCCAGGCCATCAGGACGTTACCGACAAAAGCGACTCCGTATGAGAGCGAGCGCGGACCGGGAATGCCGCTGAGATAAAAGGGCACATAAGCCAGCCGGCCAAAGAAAAACACCTTGGCCCCCGTCACGGCGAGCGCCATGTCGGTTCCGGGCAGGACATAGGCCAGCACCGCCGGCACCAAAAAGAACGGCAGGTTTTCCTTCATGTTGACGAGAGCCTTGTCGGAGCGGCCGGCATATTTGCCCTTTTCCGGCAGGACATCGCGGCCGCCGGCATGCTGCCAGATGCTTTCCGCCGGCAGGAAGAGCACGGCGCTGAGATAGATCTGTGCCAGATAGAGAAGAAGAACGGCCAGGATCCAGGTGGTCATCAATTGCTCCAGTCTTCGTGTGTTGCGCGAATTCGCCGTGGAGCCTAAATCTTCTGAAACCCTCGGCAATTCCTTCACAGGGAATAAAACCAACCGCAATAAACAGGAACCGATCTGATGGCGCTGGTCCGGATTGGCCGGCAAGGCGCGTTGCGCAGGACGGCCTGGTTGGCCGTTCAAGCGGCGCAATGCTGTCCGGCGGGCCGGAGCAGGCCACCGAAGGCCGCATTTGGAGGTTGTTCTGCCGCGTCGCAGATTTTGGACGATACCCCGTATCGCCCTGCAACCTGCTCCTTGCCGAACAGCCCCCAAATACGGTCAGATGGGTTCCTGTTTATTGCGGTTGGTATAAGGCGGTCCGGCAGATGACGACAAAAAGCTCGCCCTTCGGCAAAACCCTGAAAGCGCTCCGCCGGGAACGCGGCCTGTCGCAGGCGAGTCTTGCGGACAGGCTCGGTTCCACCCAGCGTCATGTCTCTTTCCTGGAAACCGGCCGGGCTACCCCCAGCCGCTACATGCTCCAGCGGATCGAGCGGGAACTGGCCCTGCCGGTCGGCCGCAGCCAGGTGCTTTTCGAGGCAGCCGGCTTTGCCAGCCCCTACAAGCACCGCGCGGAAGATTCGCACGACGTGGTCGAGGCGCTCGACCTGATCGAGACCCGGCTCCTCGCCCATTGGCCCTTCCCGGCCTATGTGCTCGACAAGCGCTGGACCATCCTGCGCACCAACGCACCCGGAAAACTGTTCCTTGCCGGTTTCACCGGAACGCAGAACGAGCCGCCAAATCTCTTCCGGATTTTCCTGTCCGAGACCTTTCGCGAACGCATCCTGAACTGGCGGGAAGCCGCGCCGATCTTTGCCGCGCGGCTCTATAAGGAAGCCGCCGAGGATCCCGAACTTGAAAGCCTTCTTGAGGAAGCGCGCGCCAGCGGTCTGCTGGACGGACTGGACGAGACCTTCCGGGAAGATGTTCCGGTTTTCGTCCCCGTCGAGGTCATGGCGCCCGGTGGCGGCCGGCTGCGGGTCACCTCTCTCCTCGGCCAGCTCGCCTCCGTCCAGGATGCGGTGATCGAGGGCATGACCATCGAACTGATGGTGCCCATGGACGAAGGCACCGAAACCTGTCTGCTTGCCGCCGGTGCCCAGGCAGGTCTCAAGGCCGCCGAGTAGGCAGTGAGATACCTAGGCGGGCTCCTCGGTCCGCTGCCCGTTCTGTGCCGCCAGGATCCGGCCGATATTGACCTCGATCCAGTCGGCGAAATCGCGCACCTTGCCCGCCACTTCCCGTCCGATCGGCGTCAGGCTGTAATCGACATGAGGTGGCACCACCGGATGCGAATAGCGGTTGACGAAACCGTCGGCCTCAAGCGTCTGCAGCGTCTGGGCCAGCATCTTCTCGCTGACACCGCCAACCTTGCGCCTGAGTTCGGAAAACCGGTGTTCCCGCTCCAAAAGCGCGATTAGGACCAGAACGCCCCAGCGGCTGGTCAGGTGTTTCAGAACCTCCCGGGACGGACAGTTGCGGTTAAAGAGTTCGCCCTGTCGCACAATCTCCGATAACGGCCTGGTGCCGGAGAGCGCACATCCGAGCGGCGTTTCGATCTCATCAGCCATCGGTTTTCCTGTCTTTTTCAAGCGAGATCCAAAAATCTCAAAACTAACCTTTTTGTACGTACTAACAAAAAGTAAGTACCCAGTCTACATGGGACGCATCCGAACGGAACACCGATCACATCATCCAAGGAGAAACACGATGATCGCAGTCACGGGTGCCAACGGCCAGCTGGGCCGTCTTGTCCTGAACCATCTGGCGAATCTGACCGGCGCGCCGGTCCGCGCCCTGGTCCGCTCGCCGGAAAAGGCGCAGGATCTCGCCTCGGACCAGGTCACGGTCGTCAAGGGCGATTATGACGATCCGGCCAGCCTTGCCGCGGCGCTTGACGGCGTTGACCGCCTGCTGCTGATTTCCGGCTCCGAGGTCGGCAAACGTGTGCCCCAGCACAAGGCCGTGATCGACGCCGCCAAGTCTGCCGGCGTCCGTTTCATCGCCTATACCAGCATCTTGAACACGCCTGTCTCGAGCCTGATCCTGGCCCAGGAACACAAGGCAACCGAATTGCTGCTGGCCGAGAGCGGCCTCGCCCACGCGCTGCTGCGCAACGGCTGGTACGTTGAAAACTACGCCGGATCGATCGCCGCGGCTCTCGCCCATGGCGCGGTTGCCGGAGCTGCCGGCAACGGCAAGATCTCCGCCGCCGGCCGAACGGACTACGCGGAAGCGGCTGCCCGGGTGGTTTCGGGCGACGATCTCTCAACGCGCGCTTATGAACTTGGCGGCCGTCCCGCCTTCACGCTCGGCGACCTTGCCGCGGAACTCTCCCGCCAGAGCGGGCGCGAGATCCCCTTCAACAATCTGCCGGAAGACGTTTATGCGGGCATCCTGGTCCAGGCCGGTCTGCCCGAGGGCTTTGCCAAAGCCCTGGCCGACGCCGACAGGGGCACGGCAGCCGGTGAACTCGAAACCATCTCCACAGATCTGGAGACCCTGATCGGTCATCCGACGCGGACCTTGAGCCACTTCGTCGCCGAGGCGTTGGCGCAGGTTCCGACTCAACAAATCGCGGGCTAACCCCCCGGATATTTCATCCGGGCTCATCCGGACTGCGACGGCGTTCGAAATACGCTAGGCTTGTGGCGGAAACGAAGGTCTCTGTCACAAGCCGTCATGCAGCAACCTCCAGAACAAGTTCTCCCACTCGACCTATCAGGACACTCTGAGGTGATCCAGTGGCTGCTGAAAGGCGATCCCTCGATCGCCTTTCAGACTTTTCGAGACCTCTTGGGACAAAACCGGCCGGACCTGCAGGAGCGAATTCCCCAGGAAGGTTGGGGCAAGGCCTTTCTAGAGGCGCGCAATGCCGACGGTTCCTGGGGAGAGGGTTTCTACCGGCCAATGTGGACGTCCAGTCACTACACGTTGCTTGATCTCAAGGCCCTTTGCTTTCCCAGCGGCCACCCGACCGTCGCCGAAAGCCTAAATCGGCTCCTCAACCGTCCTAGAAGCATGGACGGAGGCATCGCCGTGTCACCTGGCGACAGGAAGAGTGACGTTTGCATAAACGCTCTTTTCCTGAGCTACGCCGCCTATTTCGGCACTGAGACCCCCCGGCTGGAAGCAATAGTCGATTTCCTGCTCGGCGAGCGCATGGCCGATGGCGGCTTCAACTGCATGCGCAACCGCTCCGGTGCCGACGTCAGTTCGCTGCATTCCACGCTTTCGGTGATCGAAGGTTTTTCCGAATATCTGAAACAGGGACATAGTTACAGGTCTGATGAGGTGACGAACGGCCTGCAGAGCGCCACCGAAACCATTTTGGCGCGGTACATGTTCCGGTCACACCGCACTGGCGAAATCATCAAGACCGAGTTTTTAAATCCGGTTTTTCCAGCACGCTGGAAATACAACACATTGAGGGCATTCGACACTTTCCGCAGCAACGGAACCACCTTTGACGCACGTATGACTGAGGCGCTTGCAAAACTGGTTTCCCTAAGAAAGCCCGGGGGCTACTGGCTTCGGGCCGCCGCTATTCCCGGCAAGGTCCATGTAGTGATGGAACCACCACGCCGAGCCAGCCGCTGGGTAACGTTAATCGCCATGCGCATCCTGAAGACGTATGGTGAAAACCTGCAAGTCTGTGAAAACATTCCGCCACTCTCGTCCTCAAATTGAGTTCGTAGGTGCATACCACCCATCTCAAAAACTGTTCAATGGCTTCAAGGATATTTGTTGGTTCCGGCTCGCGCGACCTGCTAGGCAAGGAAGACCTGTTTCCGGAAAGCTGCCGATGACCATCGCCACCGCGCCCGATCCTTTTATCCAGGACGGCCCTTATGCCTGGTTCCGCCTGGCCATTTCTATTCTGCTGAGCACGCTCGGCGGAGCCGGCATGTGGGCGGTCGTCGTTGTGCTGCCCGCAGTCCAAGCCGATTTCGGCATTGACCGGGCCGGTGCCTCCCTGCCCTATACGGCGACCATGCTCGGCTTTGCCGCCGGCAATTACCTGCTCGGCCGGGTGGTCGACCGGTTCGGCATCGTGCCTCCGGTGATCGGTTCCGCCGTCTCGCTCGGCGCGGGCTTTGCCCTGGCGGCGATTGCGCCGGATGTCTGGCTGTTTTCCCTTGCCCAGGGCGTGCTGGTCGGGCTTGGCACGGCGGCCACCTTCGGCCCGTTGATCGCCGATATCTCGCACTGGTTCGTGAAACGCCGCGGCCTCGCCGTTGCCTGCGCCGCCTGCGGCAATTATCTCGCCGGCGTGCTCTGGCCGACCTTCATCCAGTGGAGCCTGGCGACCCACGACTGGCGCGAGACCTATCTGATGATCGCGGCGATATGCCTGATCACCATGGTGCCGCTTGCCCTGATCCTGCGCCGCCCGCCGCCCGAAACCGCCTTTGCCACAGCCCCCGGCACCCCTGCCTTCGGCGCGCAAACCACCGGCCTGTCACCTTCGGCACTGCAATGGCTGCTGGTGCTGGCGGGCATCGGTTGCTGCGTCGCCATGTCGATGCCCCAGGTCCATATCGTCGCCTATTGCGTCGATCTCGGCTTCGGCGTTGCCCCCGGCGCGGACATGCTGGCGCTGATGACTGGCGCCGGCATCATCAGCCGTCTTGCGTCCGGCTTCGTTGCCGACAAGATCGGCGGCGTCAAAACCCTTCTGATCGGCTCGGTGCTGCAATGCGCGGCGTTGTTTTTATATATCCCGTTCAACGGTCTCGCGTCGCTCTACCTAGTGTCGCTGATTTTCGGGCTTTCCCAGGGCGGCATTGTGCCGAGTTATGCCGTGATCGTGCGCGAATACCTGCCGGCACGCGAGGCCGGCCAGCGGGTGGGCCTGGTGATCATGTCGACCATCCTCGGTATGGCCATTGGCGGTTGGCTCTCCGGATGGATCTACGATCTCACCGGGTCCTATTCCATGGCCTTCCTGAACGGCATCGCCTGGAACCTTCTCAACATGGCGATCATGGTGTTCATCCTGTTCAGCGGCCGCCGACGCCGGCCTTCGATCGCAGCAGCGCAATAAAGAACACGCCTCCAATGAGGCCCGTGACGATGCCGATCGGCATGTCTTCAGGCGCCATCAGCGTGCGCGCCAGGATATCCGCCCAGATCAGGAACACCGCGCCGAGGAGCAGCGAGACCGGCAGCACACGCAAGTAGCTGCCGCCCACAAGCGCCCGGGCGATATGCGGGATCATCAGGCCGACAAAACCGATGATCCCGGAAAAGGCGACCATCACGCCGGTGACCAATGCGCCGAAGACGAAGACCGTCAACCGGAACCGGGCCACCGGAATGCCAAGCGTTGCCGCCGTTTCGTCGCCGACGGTCATGGCATTCAGATCCGCAGATTTCGCCAAAAAATAGGGTGTGGTCAGCGCGAGAATGCCGAGCGGAAACAAGAGGTGGCTCCATTTCGCAAGCCCCAGCCCGCCGAGCATCCAGAACACCACCGTATGGGTCGCCCGCGGATCGCCCAGAAAGATCAGGATATTGGCGAAGGCCATGATCACAAAGGAAACGGCAACGCCGGAGAGCACCAGCTTGTCCGCGCTGGTCGCCGAGGCGAACCGGGTAACGCCCAGAACGATCAGCGTGGCGGCGAGCGCACCGGCAAACGCCATCAGCGGCACGGTCAGAAGCCCCAGGAAAAGACCGGTATGAAGCAGCGCCAGAATGGCACCGGCCGCAGCGCCGGACGAAATGCCCAGGAGATGCGGATCGGCCAGCGGATTGCGCGTCACCGCCTGGAGCGCCGCCCCGACCATGGCAAGGCCGGCCCCGACCAGACCGGCCAGCAGCACGCGCGGAAAACGGATCTCCCAGACAATCGCCTCGCGTCCTGCCGTCCAGAGCGGCTCGACAGCTCCCGGAAAGAGCTTGTTGGCGACAATGCCCAACACGGTCTCCGCCGGAACGGACACCGCCCCGACCGATACGCCGACCACAATGGAAAGCACCAGCAGGGCAAGTCCGAGAACCAACAATCCGCCGGTGGACATAAGGCAAGACCGGCGTGCCGGCTTCATGGGAACCGTCCCGGGACCGGCGGCCGGTCGCATCAGCAAGGCTCAGTCCCCCCGGAAGGCTTCGGCGAGTTTTTTGACTGCCCTGATGTTGCGAGGCCCCGGCGTTGCCTCGACATAGTCCAGAGTGACGAAGCGATCGTTCTTCACCGCATCGATACCCGCCAGCGCCGGATTGTTTTTCATGAAGCCCCGTTTCTGCTCGGCGGTGACACTGCCGTAATTGACGATCACGACCACTTCCGGGTTCTTGTCGACCACGGTCTCCCAGTCGACCCGCGCCCAGCTCTTGTCGAAATCGTCGAGCACGTTGACGCCGCCAGCCGCCTCGATCAGTGCAGTCGGCATGGCGTAGCGCCCGGCGGTGAAGGGCTTGTCCTCGCCGCTGTCGTAGACAAACACCCGCCTGGGTTTCCCGCCCGCGCCGATCGAGGACGTGATACGGTCCAGTTCCAGCTTGTAGGCGGCGACCAGGTCATAGGCAGTGTCCTCGACGCCGAAGATCCTGCCGAGATTGAGCAGGTCGTTATACATGTCCTGCATGGAGGCCTTCGGCTTGTCGCCGATATGAATGCAGGATTCCGTCAGTTCGTAGACCTTTATCCCGAACGGCGCCAGAGTCTCGGGCGTCACCTCTCCGCCGACCTTCATGCCGTAGTTCCAGCCTGCGAAATAGAAATCCGCATCAGCGCCGATCAGCACCTCCTTGCTCGGATATTTTTCCGAGAGCTCCGGCAGTTCCGCGACACCCGCGCGCATCTCCTCATCCAGGGTCTTCCAACCGGAAATACCGGTATAACCGGCCATCCGGTCGCGCAGACCAAGCGCCAGCATCATCTCTGTGAGGTTAACGTCGTTGGAAACGGCGGCTTTGGGCGGCGCCTCGAAGGTGACCTCGCGGTCGCAGCTTTGAACGGTGGTCTGAGCAACTGCAGAACTTGCAGCAAGCGTCGCGGCCAGGCCGAGGACCAGACGATTCATGAAATACTCCGTGGCTAAAGATGAAAACTGAGATGCGGATCGCGGCTGAGGGACAGTTCCTGCCGCATAACCTTCACCGAATAGGCATGTTCGATATTCTTTGGCGTCAGCACCTCTTCCGGCGCGCCATGGGCAACCTGGCGGCCCCGATGCAGCAGCAAAACCTCGTCGCAGACGCGCGCGGCGAGATTGAGATCGTGGAGACTGGTGACCACCGTGATATCAAGAGCGCCGATCAGCGCGACGATTTCCAGCTGATGCCGGATGTCGAGATGGTTGGTCGGCTCGTCCAGAATGAGCAGCTGCGGCTCCTGCGCAAGCGCCCGGGCCACCATCACCCGCTGACGCTCACCGCCCGACAGGCTACCGAACAAACGGCCCGCAAACGCAGACACCCCCATCTGTTCCAGCGCAGCATCAATCAGCTCCGTGTCCCAGCGACCGCCTATTGAGATACCTGAGCTGTGCGGACGGCGGCCGAGCGCCACGATCTCCCGCACCGACAGTGCGAATTCCGTTGGCTGTTCCTGCAGCACCGCGGCGACCTTGCGCGCGCAGTCTCTGGCTGGCATTGACCAGATGTCCCGCTCATCCAAATGGACCGCGCCCGTCACCGGCCTGTGGAACCGGTAAAGCAAGCGCAGCAGCGTGGACTTTCCGGCACCATTGGCGCCGGCAACTCCGAGAACCCTGCCCGCTTCCAGCTCGAAACCGACCCGGTCGAGAAGAAGAGCTCCCCGGCCCGGCCGCCAGCTGACATCGCGCACGGACAGCGCCGCCCCGCTCACGAGACCACGATCCTATCGGCTTCCGTCATGATCATTGCCGCCGGAATGCGCGCAAGCGCTGTATGCCGCAATTTGCCCGGCCGTTCACCGGACGAGCACCAGCCGTCTTCCAGGCTCCGGTACTGTTCGCCAAAGGCGACGAGATCGTCGATATCGGTTTCAGGGTCGATATCGCCGAACAGGTAGGTCGCCTTCTCGTTGGCCCTGAAGGCCACGGTGCAGGGTCGTGTACAGCCGGCCATGCAGGCGACACCGGAAATCTCGAAATCGTCGCCGACGACAGGCGCGGCCAGCTTCAGGGCGTGTTGCAGCTTACGGATCAACTCATAGCCCGGCCGGCAGGTTTCGCCTCTGTGACGGCACGAGGTGCAGACAAAGATCTTGTGCGTGTCAGCTGTCATCCCGTGCCCCCTTTCCGTCCTGTTTGCTGTTCATGGGATGCCGCCGGAGGATCCCGGGACCGCCTTCCACTCGAGGCACAGCCTGCCGTGACCCATTATCTATCTGTAATGTTATTACATTACCAAACAAGGGATTGGCAAGCTCTTCCTTCAGCCCGTTCGGGAGCATGGCTCTGGCCGCACGATCGCTAAGACTGCCTGCAGTCTTCAAAAAGGTGGAATGGGTCTCGTCGTGTGTCTTGCATGTCCGGTTCATATCGCCCTCCGCGATTGCGCGGGGCCGTGTCGAACCGAATGTCACTTTTCGTCAGCAGGTGCTGAATTGCCATGTCACTCGCTCCTCCGGGACACCCCGCCCGGGTTGAGGTTGAAGATGAAATGGCAGGTCTCCTGACTTGCGGGTCACAGCTTGCCTGGTCCTTCCCGGGGATTACCCAGTGGCGTTCCAGGGTCGCTCGCCGCTCACAGTTGCGGGGGCAGTCACGGATTTGGTGCCTTCTGGCTACGCCGCACCGTGTTCCCTTTTAATTCCGATCCGTGTCCGGATTCGGAAACCATTCTTATCTAATTGCTGGAAGAGCCTCCCCTTGTCAATCGTCCGGCGCTTGGCTCCCCTGACATCGACAGGAAGTCTCGGCACGGAACTGGACCGGGCATTACGGGACCGCGAACCTACCCAAGCGAGCATCCTCCGAAGAACTTTACAACCCAAAGTAACACAAGGCAGCTTTATTGGGATGGATGCATCGATTTTTAACTTAGCAAAGCAGAAAGCAAGGTAGGTGCTTCCCAATTTTCAGGATAGGTTTATTGCACGCATGCTATGAGCATCTACGCCAAATAACATCGCACCATCAGGAGTGCGCCCCATTGCTGACTAGGCTGACATGTCTGTTTGTTTTGCTGTGCTCTGTCTTTTCAGCCAGTGCGCATGCTGACGGCAAGTCTGTCTTGATGATTACATGGCGGGGGCAGACACAGGCGGAATTCGGCTTCATTCAACGGCTGAAGGAATTGGGCGTAGACGCCGACTATGAGGTCTTCGACGCGGCAAGGGACCAGAACAGGCTGGCAGGCTTTTTGCGAGAAAACCGCGACAGGCTGAAAACAAAAGACCTGATTTACACATTCGGAACAACGGCAACCAAGACCGTCAAGAACTTGAACCCGGATCAGATCCCGCATGTCTTCAACATTGTCGCCAACCCGGTCGGCGTCGGCATCGCCGCCTCGCATGTTTCCCCTGTCCATGGGGTGACGGGCGCGAAAATGGCGCTGTCGCCAGAGGTCAATATCCAGCTGCTTGAACAGCTCTATCCGTTTAACAGGATCGCTATCCTGTTCGACCCGCGCGAAGACAATGCGGTTTCGGAAGTCGACAAGCTGACAGCTGTCTGCGAGGCGCTTGGCAAGGAAGTGCTTCTTCTCAGGCTGTCGCCGGACGCGAAGACAAGCCAGCTGCAAATTGAAGCGCTCGAGCAGCAGGTTAAGTCGGCGGACGTCATCTATGTCACGGCCACTTCTTCCTTCATTGCCAATTCGGGCCTATTGAAACAGATCCTTCCTCCCGACGTCGTCAGTATCGGATCGTCAACTGCATCCCTTAGTGAAGGCGTCACGGTTGCCTTCGGAACCGAATACTGGGAGCGCGGCGAGGCCGCAGCGGAACTGGCGGCCAAAATACTGCTGGACGGCATGTCCCCCAACGATCTCCCGATCAACGAAATCTCCGCCGAGGAGGCCACGCTTTACGTGAACACCAGCCACAAGGCCGCTTCAAAACTGAATCTGGACAAGACGCGCAATCCGGTCGTCATGAAATAGGTTTCGCAAGGTGCCGCCCGCGGGCAAGGCGGAGCCCTCCAAGGGACATCGCCTGTCCACCCTTCGTTGCCCCTTGCCATCCCCATTCAAAGCGCCTACCTCCCAAACCATGAAACAGGATGCTTTTCCCCCGCGCGCCGAAGCGCGCCCCGTCACCCTTGAGACCCACGGCACCAAGCGCCAGGACGACTATGCCTGGCTGCGAGCTGACAACTGGCAGGAGGTCATGCGCGACCCGTCGGTGCTCGACGCCGATATCCGCGCCTATCTGGAAGCGGAAAACGCTTACCAGGAAGCCCAGATGGCCCCGACCAAGGACCTTCAGGACAAGCTCTTTGCCGAATTGCGCGGCCGCATCAAGGAGGACGACAGTTCGGTCCCCTCCCCTGACGGCCCCTATGCCTATGGCCTGAGATTCGAGACCGGCGGCCAGCAGCCGATCTTCTTCCGGACGCCCCGGGACGGCGGCGCGGAAACGATCCTCGTTCACGGCGACAACGAGGCCGACGGCAAGGCCTATTTCAAGTTCGGCGCCGTCAGCCAGTCGACCGGCCATAAGCTCCTCGCCTGGGCCTATGACGACAAGGGCTCGGAATATTACACGATGCGCCTGCGCGACACGGCGACCGGCAAGGACCTCGACACCGTAATCGAGGACACCGGTGGCGGCGGCGTCTTTTCCGCGGACGACAAATTTGTCTTCTACATCCGTCTCGACGCCAATCACCGGCCGTCGAAGCTGTTCCGACACGAGATCGGCACCGATCCGGCAAAGGACGTGCTGGTCTTCGAGGAAAAGGATGCCGGCTTTTTCATGGGCGTCGGCAAGACCCAGTCCGGCGACACCATCGTGATCGACATTCACGACCACGAGACGTCTGAAGTCTGGACCATTCCGGCCGACGATCCGACCGCGGCGCCAAAACTGATCGCCCCGCGCGAGACCGGCGTGGAATACTCTCTCGACGATCACGGCGACCTTTATTACATCCTGACCAATGCCGGCGACGCGGAAGACTTCAAGATCGTCACCGCGCCGAAGGCCAATCCGGGCAAGGACAATTGGACCGACCTGGTGCCCCACAAGCCGGGCTGCCTGATCCTGTCGCATTGCGTCTACAAGACCTTCATGACCCGGCTGGAGCGCGAGGACGGCCTGCCGCGCATCGTGATCCGGCGCCTGGCGGACAATCTCGAACATGCGATTTCTTTCGACGAAGAGGCCTATTCGCTGGGTCTTGGCGGCGGCTACGAATTCGACACGTCGACGATCCGATTCACCTATTCCTCGATGACGACGCCCTCGCAGACCTTCGACTACAATGTCGACACCCGCGAACGTGTCCTGATGAAAGAACAGGAAGTGCCGTCCGGACACGCGGTGTCGGATTATGTCACCCGCCGCCTGATGGCGCCGGCGGCCGACGGCGAGACCGTGCCGGTCTCCGTGCTTTATCACAAGGACACCAAGCTGGATGGCTCCGCGCCGCTGCTGCTCTATGGATACGGCTCCTATGGCATCACCGTGCCGGCCAGCTTCAACACCAACAGCCTGTCCCTGGTCGACCGGGGCTTTGTCTATGCCATTGCCCATATTCGCGGCGGCAAGGACAAGGGCTTCCGCTGGTACAAGGACGGCCGCCGGGAAAACAAGAAAAACACCTTCACCGATTTCATCGCCGCCGCCGATCATCTCGTCGCGGAGAAGTTCACCGCCTATGAGCGGATCGTCGCCCATGGCGGCTCCGCAGGCGGTATGCTGATGGGGGCAGTCGCCAATATGGCGCCTGACAAATTCGGCGGCATCATCGCCGAAGTGCCCTTCGTCGATGTTCTGTCGACCATGCTTGACGACACGCTGCCGCTGACGCCGCCGGAATGGCCGGAATGGGGCAACCCGATCACCGACAAGTCCGCCTACGACTATATCGCCTCCTATTCGCCTTTCGACAATGTCGCGGAGAAGGACTATCCGGCGATCCTCGCGGTGGCCGGCCTGACAGATCCGCGCGTCACCTATTGGGAGCCGGCCAAATGGGTCGCACGCCTGCGCGCGACCAAGACCGGCGACAGCCTGCTGATGCTGACCACCAACATGGAAGCCGGTCATGGCGGCGCCTCGGGCCGGTTCGACCGCCTCAAGGAAGTCGCCCGCAACCAGGCCTTCGCGCTGATGGTGACCGGCAAGGCTTGATCCGCACAAGGCCCTCCGTTCCCGGGAACGGAGGGCGCTCCACTCGTGACTTGATTTTGTCCAAGTCTTCGGATCATGTGAGCGGTATTGCAAATCAGTCTGTTAAGGGCCTTTCAACGGGTCCGCACCGATCACTGGAGCCCGACATGTCCCGCCGTATTCACAGCCCTGCCGCCGCAACCAGCGGCTTGAAGACCGGTATGCGTGTGACGGCGGTCCTTGCGGTCTCACTCGCACTCGGCGCCTGCCAGTCGCAGTTCCAGAAACCTTCCGATCTCCTGTTCGCGCCGACCTTCTCCAAGAACCGGTCGGACCTGCCTTATACGGCCAACACGCAATATGACTGCCGGGCGTTCACCGGCAACGGCTGGAAAGGCATCGCCAGCGGGCGGATCCACAATTTCGGCCAGGACTACCAGCTGTCCCAGGCCGGCTGCTTCAAGAGCCAGAACGAATGCCAGGCCTGGCTGATGGTAATGCGCGGTTATATCGACGTGCCCCGCTACATGCGCTGTGCGCCGCACAGCGCCTGAGGCCCTTCAAGGCGTCACGGCAAGGTGCCCTGAAACACGGGATTGCCACTGACATGGGCCGAGATGTAATCGCGCAGGCATTTCGCTCTCGCACTCAGCAAACGCCCGGTTGGCCAGACGACCAGAATATCCCGGCCTGGCCCCTGCCAGTCGGACAGAACCGGCACGAGCCGGCCGGTTTGAAGGTCCCCTGAAATCTCGCTGACCGGCAACAGGGCCAGGCCGTGGCCATCGACCGCCAACTGCCGGGCAAGACCAATATCGTCCACCGTTACAAACGGGTTCAGGTGGATCGTCTCCCGAGCCCCCGTGACGACGTGCTTCAGCTCCCACCGCGCCAGCGCCACCACCTTGATGAGCTTGTGACAGCTCAGATCACCAGGCTCGAGAGGGCTGCCCGCAGCTTCCAGATAGCCGGGCGCGGCCACCAGAACCGTTGCTATGCTGCCGAGCTTCTGCTGGTAGAGGCGCATATCGGTCTGTGACCCGGCACGCAGGGCAAGATCCACCTGATGCTCCAGCAGATCCTTGTTCTCGTTGCTGAGTGTCAAAGTCAGGCGGATATCGGGATGGGCTTTCAGGAAACCGGACCACATCGGCTGCAGGATACCGACGGAAATATTGGTCGGCGCCGCCACTTTCAGCGCCCCCTGCAAGGCATGCAGATCCGAACTCAGCGCGCGCCGCGTTATTTCGGCTTGTACGATCAGATCCGCGAAAGCCTCGAAATAGGCCTCGCCTTCAGCGGTCAGGGAGAACTTGCGCGCGGAGCGGTGGACCAGTTGTGCGCCGATCGCTTCCTCCAGTTTGCGCAGCCGGCGCGTCACCGTTGCGGCAGGCAAACCCAAGTGACCGGCCGCGGCCGCGAGGCTGCGTCTCTGGGCAATCTGGATGAACAGCGCAATGTCGTCGAGCATGATTCCATTTTCGAAATTAAAACAGCCGTTTTTCGATATAGATTATCACATGATCAATCAATAGGTCTCTCTTCATCGCATTCGAAACGGAGACCGACATGACACGCTATTTCATCAGTGCAGGGATTGAACTTCAGGAAGGCGCGGATCTTGGCACCGCGGAAGCAGGTCTGAAGAAACTGGTTGAAGCGACCCAAAACGAACCGGGCTGCCACTTTTTTGAAATCCGGCAGAACCTGCAGGACCGCACGAGGTTCACCCTCTGGGAATGCTGGACCGACAAGGCTGCCCTTGCCGCGCATTTCGAGATGCCGCACACAAAGGCTTTCCTCGCTCGGAACCTCACTCAGGTCCGCTACATCGAGGAACTGGGAGAGATCGGCGCCGAAGTTCCCGTTGAGGCTTGACCGGATGAAAAGCCGTCTGATTGCAACCCTGCTGATGTCTTTTGGCCTGTCGCTGACGATGTCCTGCTGGGTGACTTTCCTCAATCTGGGTCTCTCGGAAACCTTCTTGAGCCATTGGATGGCCGCCTTCCGGCTGGCCTGGCCCGCCGCCGCCGTCATCGCCTTCTTCCTGGGCCCGCCTGTTCAAAAGGCGACGGTCTTTCTTACCAACAGGATTCCCTGACCCGAAAAGGAGCTTCCATGCCTCTCGTCAGAAAGAATATCGAAGAACTCGGCCTTCCGGTCGGCCCCTACACCCATGCGGTGGTCCACGGCAACATCCTTTATACGTCCGGCTTCACCGCTTTCGGCACAGACGCCCAGGCGGCCGGCGCCGGCGAACAGGCCCATGCGGTTCTGGACCAGCTGGACTTGCTGGCCCGGGACTTTAACCGCTCGCTTGCGGACCTCGTGAAGGTGACCGTGTTTGTCACGGACCCGCATGACATTCCCGGGATCCGCACCGCATTGACGGAGCGCTATGGCCGCAATGTGCCGGCCAGTTCCCTGGTGATGATTTCGGGCCTTTTCGCGCCGGACCTGAAAGTCGAGATTGAGGCTATCTTTGCCCTCGAGTGACGGCAAAGCCTCGGACACGCAACCCCGTATACGTGTTTTCCCTTAGTTGTTTAGTATTACAACCGCCCTACAACCAAGGTAAGATGACGCTGAAATCGAAAAGACTGTGCACGGGCATTGCGACCCATAAAAAACAAAAACTCACTGACCACCTGTTCGCAGGTGGTTTTGTTTGACCGCCTGCTTCAGTCCGCCAGCTTCTTGCAAAAGAACACCGTCTCCGCGATCGGCGTGTCGTAATAAGCCGGCACATCCTCAAATCCCGCAGCCTTATAGAGTTTGATCGCGCCCGTCATGGTCGGCAGCGTGTCCAGAAGCATTTCGCGGTAGCCCGCCTCTTTCGCGGCCTCGATCACGCGCGCAACCAGGGCCGTGCCAACGCCAAGACCACGGGCTGCCGGCAGGACGTAGAGACGCTTCATTTCACTTGCCCCGTCGTCGCCGAAGGCTCTTAGACCGACACAGCCCAGGACGGTACCGTCTGCCCGCCGCGCCAGAAACAGCCCCCCGGCCGGCGGCGCATATTTGCCGGGAAGCCCGGCGAGTTCTTCCTCGAAGCCCTGATAGGACAGGTCGATCCCGAGCCAGTCGACATAGGCGCGGAACAAGGTTCTCACGGTGTCCAAGTCGTCCGCGTCGCTCACGGCGGAGATTGCGAAAGCAGAGTTTATGGTCATGAAGGCGCAGATGTCTCGATGCTGGAAGGTCAGGATCCGGGGGGCGGAACCGGTGGGATAGCCTTCAGATAGGCTGCGATAGCATCCCTGTCGATAGCCGGCAATCTGGCCATGTTTTCCTGCACATGCACCATCTCGCCGCCAACGGAATCGTATTCCGGGGTGAAGCCGCTTTCCAGGTAATAGGCGATGTCGGCAGCGCTCCAGCTGCCGAATCCCCCTTCAACCGGCGTGATGTTGGGAATGCGCCCCTCCCCGGTCGGCGCGGCGGCACCGCCGAGCCAGTCTGACAGGATCAGGCCACCTGCAAAATCGCGGGCCGTGTGGCATTCGCCGCAATGGCCGGGACCTTCGACGAGATATCGTCCACGCGCCCAGAGTGCCTGGTCAATTTCAGTTCCGTTGGCTGGCGCGGCAATCACCGGCGCCGGATCCAGAAACATCCATTTCCATAGGCCAATGCCACGCCGGATGTTAAAGGGAAAGCCGAGCTCGTGATCCGCCGCCTTGCCCTCCACGGCGGGAACCGTCTTGAGGAACGCATAGAGATCACCGATGTCCTTGTCGGACATGCGTGCATAGGACGTATAGGGAAAGGCCGGATAATAATTGCGCCCGTCCGGGGACGTGCCGTGGGTCATCGCGTTGGCCAGGTCGGCCAGCGACCAGGCGCCGATGCCGTCCGTCCTGTCTGAAGAAATGTTCGGGGCAACAAAGGTGCCGAAGGGCGTCTCCAGACGAAGTCCGCCCCCAAGTTTCAATAGGTCCTCGCCCTTGGCCCCCTTGGCCGCATGACAGGACGCACAGCCTCCGGCCCAGAACACCAGCTCGCCCTTTGCGGGGTCACCCTCATCCAAGGTAGCCGCCTGAGATTCGCTTAGGCGTGTGGGTGCGGAGAAGCCCCAGCCGGCTACGGCCGCGATCACGCCAAGGAGGAGGATGACAATGATCGCTTTTTTCAACGGGCCTCTCCAGGTGTTGTTTCAGCTTCACCGGAAGGTTGCGTTCCTCCGGTCAGTTCTTTTTACGGTAAGTCTCGTGACAGGATTTGCAAGTGCCGAAAATCGGTCCCATGGCCGCCTTGAAGGCTTCGACATCGGCCGGTCCATCCTTGCCGGAAGCTTCCGTGGCCTTTGCAGTAGCGTCGGTGAACTTGGCAAGCTCAGCGGCAAAGCCATCCGCATTCTCCCAGATGCTCGGCGCAGCGCCAGTATTGCCCTGGTCGGAGCCGGCCGGGAAGTAGTCGCCAAAGCTGAGGGAGACGGCGCGCGCGGTCGCAATCGCCGATTTTCCGGCTGCCGGTGAATAGGCAATCTCGCCTTTCATCATGCCGCCCGCGAGCCCGGCTGCGGCTCCCATCGACGCCATCAACGACTGCCGCACAGCGACCGGGTCGTCGGAGGCCTGCGCCGGAATGGCAGCAAACCCAAGTCCGGCGGCCAGTCCCGCCACAACGAATTTCCGGAAATAATGCATCTCTTCCTCTCCCTCTTTGCTGGCGCCGGGGACGCCCCTCTCAACCGGGAGTACAGCGCACATACCGGTCGGCAATAAAATCAAGCTCCTGTGAACTCGGGCAAATTTCCTGAACACACCGTCAATGGTGAGGAAACAGTCACGAAAAACCCCGGCTCTTTCGAACCGGGGTTTCTGTACAACCGGATGTTCAAACGGCTTATTTGGCCGCTTCGTACATCTCCAGGACGTAGTCCCAGTTGATCATGTTGTCGATGAAGGCTTCCAGGTATTTCGGACGCGCATTGCGGTAGTCGATGTAATAGGAATGCTCCCACACATCGCAGCCGAGGATCGGCGCTGCGCCATGGACCAGCGGGTTTTCGCCGTTCGGGGTCTTCATGATTTCCAGCTTGCCGTCCTTCACGGCGAGCCAGGCCCAGCCGGAGCCGAACTGGCCGACACCGGCCGCGATGAAGTCGGCGCGGAACTTGTCGTAGCCGCCGAGGTCACTGTCGATGGCGGAAGCGAGAGCGCCCGGCAAGGAGGTGCCGCCACCGTCCTTCTTCATCCACTTCCAGAAATGGATGTGGTTGTAGTGCTGGCCGGCATTGTTGAACAGCGGTGCGTTCTTGCCGTAGCTTTCCTTGACGATCTCTTCCAGGGATTTGCCTTCCAGGCCGCTGCCGGCGAGCAGCTCGTTGCCTTTGGTGACATAGGCCTGGTGGTGCTTGTCATGGTGAAACTCGAGCGTTTCAGCAGACATGTAAGGGGCCAGCGCATCATATGCATACGGCAGGTCAGGCAATTCGAAAGACATGACAAACTCCTTAAGTGGTCGGTGACCGGCGGCGCGGGCGGTACGCCCTGCAAGACCGCGTCGAGCGGCAAAATAGGATCGCAGAGCCATGTGGGCAAGGACGGATCGCGAAAATAAAGAAATTTTTTCTTTTTAAAAACGCACACCGGCTCAAAACCTGGGCTCCGCCACATCAGCGACAGCAAATCCGCCAAGACAGTTCGCGATGCCGCAAAATTGAATCGTGTGACCTGCAGCACTGCCAAATCATTTCGGCGCACATAAAATAATGACCATGAAGAGAGACGATCACCCGAACAATTGGAGAGCAAGATGAACTTCAATAGTACTTACGGTATCGCCGCCATTGTCGCCGTCGGCATAGCGTTCGCCACCACGATGACTTCGGAAAACAATCATATTGTCGAAAGCAAGCTGGGAGACTGTAAAAAGAACCTGGCGGCGCTGTGCATCGATACAACGTCCGGACCTCAGGAAGGCTGCGCCAACGGCGTCGCGGACCAGTGCGGAGCCGACCCCGTCAAGGTCACACCGGCCTAACCGGTTTCTGCCCTCTTTGCGAAAAGCCCTGCGAGACCGCTTGCAGGGCTTTCGCGTTTCTGCGGCGCGAGCGCCGATGCGATCACCCCACAAGGCAACAAATCACCCGCCTATTTCACTAAACCAATTGGTTGACTGTTAGGTTTGATATCGGTAGATTTGTCGAGGCGCCTGCAGCACATCGAAGACCGGATCCCGGTCCCCATACCCGGCGCGCTCAATGCCAGGGGAGGCAAACATGGAATTCGAGACCGTAAGCTGGATTGCCGTCATCACCGGAGCCGTCGCCGCCTTTCTGTTCGGCTGGCTGGTCTATTCACCGCTTCTGTTTTTCAAAGTCTGGGCCGAAGGCTCCGGCGTGGAGGTCGAACCCGGCGGAAAGCCGCCCCTGGGCGCCATGGTCCTTCAGATTATCGGCCTTTTGTGTCTGTCGGCGGTCGTCGGCGTGACGGCTACGATCGAAGCTCTCATCACCGCCCTGCTGGCGATCCTGGCCGCAGCCTGCCTGACCATGTCCAATGGGGCCTTTGCCGGGAAATCGACAGCCGCAATTGCCGTTGACGGCGGCTATATTGTCGGTGCAGGTATCCTGATGATTGTGGCCCAGGCGATTTACTAGAGAACCCGGGTGACGGTTCGGAACGGGCGCGGCGCGAAGCAAATCCGGGCGGAATGCCCGTTTGCCGCCGCGTCTTTCCTTTGAGGCGCGACAACAGCCTATCGGCCATTGAGCCGACATGACAATGCGTACCGCACATGCAAGATTGCGGATCCCGTTTCCGGCACCGTGACCTCGTCGCGGCGGCATCCGTTTCCTGCGCATGAGGACACCATGGCCCCCTCCCCCCGCTCACCGGTCGCGCTTGCGTTTGGCGGATTGTTCGCGCTGGCAGCAGCCATGGGCATCGGGCGCTTTGTCTATACCCCGATCCTGCCTTTCATGGGCGATGCCCTGCGGCTACCCGCGGACGACGCCGGACTGATCGCTTCCGCCAATTTTGTCGGCTATCTGGCCGGAGCCCTGATGGGGGCCTCTCGCTCGCTCCCCGGCAGCCCGCGTTTCTGGTTCCTGGGCGGTCTGATGACCAGCGCGCTGACCAGTGCGGCCATGGCCATGACAACCGCGCTCGCCGCCTTTCTGGCGATCCGGTTCCTGAGCGGCATTGCCAGCGCTTTCGTCCTGGTGTTCTCGACCACGCTGATCCTGGAGCGTCTGGCGGCATCGGGCCGCGCGGGCCTGTCGGCGTTTCATTTTGCCGGGGTCGGCTGCGGCATCGCCTTTTCGGCACTTCTGGTGGCCATTGTTGCCGGCATTTCCGCGGACTGGCGTTTCCTGTGGCTGGCGAGCGCCGCCGGGACGCTTGTCTTTCTCGCCCTGGCGGCCCTGCTGGTTCCCTCCGAAGCACCGGCCGCTGCGACACAGGCCAAGAACGCCGGCGCGGCCGTGCCTGTCTCGCCCTTTTCAAGCGGCAGCCGCATCCGCCTGATCCTGGCCTATGGCCTGTTCGGCTTCGGCTATGTGATCACGGCGACGTTCGTGAATGCGATCGCCCGGACCACACCCGAGCTGCAGCCGACCGAGCCGTTTGTCTGGCTCACCGTCGGTCTCTGCGCGGCGCCCTCCATCTATCTCTGGAACTGGATCGCGGCCCGCCTCGGGGCCCGCAAGGCCTTTGCGCTTGCCTGCGTGCTGGAATCGGCCGGTGTCGCCCTGACGGCAATCACACTGTCACCGGGGCTCTTTCTCCTGGGCGCAGGTCTGCTTGGGGGGACCTTCATGGGCATCACCGCCCTCGGGCTCATGGAAGCCAGGCGGGAGACCTGCGCCGATGGCTCTTCGGCCATCCGGCAGATGCTGGCGGTGCTGACCGCCAGCTTTGGCCTTGGACAGGTGATCGGACCCTGGTTTGCCGGGCAGCTGCACCATGCCACCGGGTCCTTCTCGGCAGCGTCCCTGGCCGCCGCGGCATCGCTTCTGGTCGCGGCAGCTCTGGCCTTTCGCTGAAGCCCGATCAGGCGTGCGAGAAGTCCCAGTAGAGTTCGCGGGCCCGGGCGGCGATCGGGCCGGGCTGCAGGTCGCGGTCCTCGATGCGCTTCACCGGCGTCACCTTGTTGTAGTTGCCGGTGGAGAAGATTTCGTCGGCTTCCAGGAACTCGCCATAATCCATGGTGCGCTCAAAAACGTCATATCCGGCCTTTTTCAGCAGCTGGATGACACGCTGACGGGTGATCCCGTTCAGGAACGTGCCGTTCGGCGCCGGCGTATGTACCTTGCCGTCCTTGGCCATGAAGATATTGGCAGAGGTCAGTTCCGCGACATTGCCGAGCATGTCGCGCACCACCGCGTTGTCGAAGCCCCTGCCCTTGGCTTCCACCATGGCGCGGGCATTGTTGGGGTAAAGGCATCCGGCCTTGGCATTGACAGGCATGCATTCCATGGTGGGGCGGCGATAGGGTGACAGCGTGATGCTCATGGCCGCGTCCTTCGGGGCCATCGGCGCATCGAACAGGCAGAGGCAAAAGCGGGTGCTTTCCGGATCGCCGACAATGACGCCTGGACCATCGCCCTCAACCCAATACATCGGCTTGACATAGATCTGCTGGTTGCTCTTGAACTTCGCGCAGCCTTCCTTGGTGAGTTCGGCCATTTCACCTGCCAGCATGGTCGCCTTCATGCCCAGCGCCGAGGCGCTGTCATTGACCCGTTTGCAATGCAGATCGATGTCGGGCATCACGCCTTCGAAGAAGCGGGCACCGTCAAACACGCTCGAGCCGAGCCAGGACGCGTGGGTGCGCGGCCCCATGATCGGTGGATTGCCCTCATGCCAAGTCCCGTCAATCCAGGTCCAGGTGTCGCTCCATCCGCTCATGTCTCTTCCCTTTTCTCCGCTGCGCTTGTGCAGTTCGTGAGCCGACACAACACCGGCGAACTCCTAAGGTCAATAGCTTACCGCAGAAATCCGGAAACTTGCCGGTTTTCTTCGCACTTCCCATGATTTTTGAGATGAAATCGGTCGCTCTTCGCGATTTGACGAATGCATTCTTCCAATCCGGTTTTCCACTTCCCGCTCCGCTCCGATCACACGCCTGAGCGGCGACGGGCAAATGCGCAATTGACGACCGCCCTGAAATGTTCTCATTATGTTCCAATCAAAAAACGGGAGATCCGACATGGAACAGCGCATATCCATGACCACGCTTGTGGTCGATGACATCGGCGAAGCCAGACGCTTTTTCGAGACAGGCCTTGGTTGGCAGGTCGCCGCTGCGCCGTCTCCGGAAGTGGTGTTCTTTCAGGTAATCGGCGGTGTCCTGGCCCTTTACAGCCGTACAGCCCTTGCCGAGGAAATCGGCCGAGAGGTCTCAGACAACCGCACGGGCGCCGTGACACTGGCCTGGAACGGCCGGTCGGAAGAGGAAGTCGATCAGGTGTTTCAGGAAGCGCTGAAGGCGGGCGCGAAAGCCGTCAAACATCCGGAGAAAGCCTTTTGGGGCGGTTATTCTTCTTATGTGGAGGTGCCGGGCGGACATCTTCTGGAGATTGCCCACAACCCGTTCTGGACCGTCGGGCCGGACGGAGCGGTTTCTTTGCCGCCGCAGCAATAAGCACGGGTTCCCGTGCCTCTGACTTTAGTCGCAGGTCGTTGCGCTTGACGCAGCGAGTTCCAGGCTGTTCTCTTCCTCCGTTTCCGGAAAAAGCTTGGAGAGTCGGAAGATGGCGCATGCCGCTTATGTGTTTGATGCTTACGGCACCTTGTTCGATGTGCATGCGGCCGTGCGCAAACATGCCGAAAAACTTGGGCCCGATGCGCAACGCCTGTCCTCACTCTGGCGGGAAAAGCAGTTGGAATATTCCTGGGTGCGCGCCCTGATGGGCAAATATCTGGACTTCTGGGAACTCACCCAGCAGGGGCTCGACACAGCATTCGCTCTGGTTCCGACCGCAGACAAGGCGATGCGCGACGATCTCCTCAGCGCCTATTGGGAACTCGACTGCTATCCGGAAGTGCCGCAGGTCCTCACAGACCTGAAGGCAACCGGCGCCAAGATCGCCATCCTGTCCAACGGCTCGCCCGCCATGCTGGAGGCCGCCGCCAAGGCTGCCGGCCTGACTGAACTCTTTGACGAGATTTTTTCCGTCGATGAACTGAAGACCTTCAAGACCGACCCGTTGGTCTACGAGATGGTGACGACGCATTTCCGGATCTACCCGGAGGAAGTTTCCTTCCAGTCGTCGAACCGCTGGGACATCGCCGGCGCGACGGCCTTCGGTTTCCGCACGGTCTGGATGAACCGTGCCGGCATGCCCGACGAATATGCGGATCTGGCGCCCAAGGCGGTGCTCGCCGATCTGACAGGACTTGCGGCGCTGAGCTGAATGCAGCCAGATCACCGCACTGAAGCCATCCGCCGTTTCTCCCCCTCATTCGGCGCGGGACGGAACGAAGGATCGGCAACACCCACAAGTGACGCAACGTTACTCAAATGCCAATCTTCAACTTTCGTCTAACAGTCTCTCTGATTATTTCCATTTCAGAAAAGATGTTTTGAGTCTTAGTAAAGGTTGCGGCAAATTGAAACTGTAATATCCTTTCTTCAGTTGGGAGAATAGAAGAGCGGCGATCTTACGTTAAGTCACGCAAAACCCCATTGAAAACAAAAACATAAAACTATTCGCATGGGCACTGCGACGTCAGGAAAGATCAAGGGCTACATCGAAAGCCCTCAACCGGCCACTCGTTTCTCCTAAACTGCTTGGGAGGAAAACATGCAAAAGATGACGACACGGCGCCAGGCTCTGCGGACACTTGCAGGGGCCGGAACGGCCGGTGCTGCCACACTCGCGGCACCGCACATCGCCTCGGCCCAGGGCCAGACCACAACCTGGAAGATCCAGACCTCCTGGCCGGGAGGCGCAGGTCTGCAGATCTTCAAGGACTGGTGCGCGACAATCGAGGAAAAAACTGGAGGCGAGCTGGCCTTCCAGCCGTTCGGCGCCAATGACGTCGTGGGCGATTTCCAGCTCTATGACGCGGTCAAAAACGGTGTTCTGGACGCAGTCAACCCGTTCACGATCTACGCCCAGGGCATCATCCCGGCCGCCACGTTCCTGACCAGCTATCCGCTGGGCCTGCGCAATCCGCATGAATGGGACGTTTTCTATTATTCGCTTGGCGGCCTGGAGATCGCACGCGAGCTTTATGAAGCGCAGGGCATGAAATTCGTCGGCCCCGTGCATCACGGCCCGAACATCATCCACTCGAAGGTGCCGATCCGCTCGATCGACGATTTCCGCGGCCGCAAGATGCGCCTGCCGGGCGGCATGGTCGCTGAAGTCTTCACCGAGATCGGCGCGGAAACCACTGTTCTGCCCGGATCTGAGATCTTCCCTGCCCTTGAAAAAGGTACGATCGACGTTGCCGATTATGTCGGACCGGCGGTCAACTACGCTCTCGGCTTCAGCCAGGTGACCAACTACATCTCCATGGGCCCTCCGGGTTTCATGTCGCTGTACCAGCCGGTCGACCTGATGGACATCACCGTCGGCATGGACGCCTGGAACGCCCTCAGCCCGCAGATGCAGCAATTCGTCGAAATGGAAACCCATGTCTATTCGGACATGCACCATGCGGCGATCCAGAAGGCGGACCAGGAGGCCTGGGCGAAGTTCGAGGCCGACGGCACGGAAATCACCCGCCTCAGCCAGGACGACGTCGAACTGATGACCGAAGTGGCCGTTCCGATCTGGTTCAATTATGCGAACCGGGACAAGGACAGCGCCCGCATCTTCAAGATCCAGCTCGACTACATGATGTCCGGTTCACTCGGCTATGTGACGCCCGAGCAGATCGAAGGTCTGGAACTCGACCTCTGAGCCTTTCACGACGCTCCGAAGAAAGAACCCGCGCAGGTCTCTGCGCGGGTTCTGTCGAACTCGGCTGACACAACTTCCGTAAGGGAAGGACGAGGCATGCCTCACCTGGATTTCACGCTGCCGCACTGGGCCTATTGGCTCGGCCTGATACTGTTTCCGCTCATCGCGGCCAGCCTCGCCAAACGGCCGAAGCCCAAGGAACGCCGCTATACGCTTGGCCTGGGATATTTCATTCTGGTCACCGGTGGCATTCTCGGGCTGCACCGGTTCTACCTGAAGAACCTGATCGGGCTGGTCTATATCCCGGTCTTCATCTGCATTCTCTTCGCAAACGCGCAAAGCCAGGATGCCCGCTCCGTCGTCTCCGACATGGACAATCTGGTGCGGCAGTCCGAACGCACCCTCCAGCGCGAGGGCGAGCGGGTGAAAACCGCGGAAGCCGATTTGCCCGGCCTGAAGCGGAAACTGGCCGAAGCCGAAGCCGAAGCGGAAGAAGGCAGCTTTGCCCTGCGCCGGGCCGAACGCGACGTAAAACGCGCGGAGCAGCGGATCGAACAGGGCCGCGAACGCGTTTCGGAAGCCGAAACGGCGCTCGAAACCGCAAGGCCGGCGGCGACCGACGCCCGGCAAACGCTCACCTTCTGGGGCAATGTCGCCAAATACGCCTTCTGGCTGCTGCTTGCCGGCGTTGTCGTCGATGCCTTTCTCTTGCCTGGCCTGATCCGCCGCGCCAACGCCAACCTGCCGCCGGAACGCGAACTCAGCGAGGCCGAGAAGAAACTGAAGGAACTGGAGGAAGCCGAGCGCAAGGACGACGCCGACCATGTCTCTGCGGGCTGGACCGGTTGGATCGACCGGCTTTCGCTGTTCTGCGGCGAATTCGTCAGCTATTGGGCGGTGATCGCTGTCATTGTCTATTATTTCGAGGTGATGAGCCGCTACGTCTTCGGCAGCCCGACCAACTGGGCGCATGAAGCCATGTATCTGATGTTCGGCATGCAGTACCTGATCGCCGGCTCCTATGCGGCGCTGACGGAATCCCATGTCCGCGTCGATGTCTTCTATGCGCCGCTGTCCAAACGCCGCAGGGCCTTGGTCGACCTGCTGACCTCGGTGTTCTTCTTCATCTTCGCAGGCACGCTGCTGGCAACGTCCTGGATCTTCGCCTTCGACGCCATTGCTGTGCCCTCAGGCAATTCCCTGATTTCGGACTGGGCGCGCGGCCAGATCGGGTTCAGTGAGGTCGTTGCCAGCTGGAACCTGGACCAATGGACCGATCCGAACATCCGCTGGGGCGAGATCAGCTTCAACGAATGGGAAGTGCCGCTCTGGCCGATGAAATGGGTGATGGTACTCGGCGGGCTGCTCCTGGTGCTCCAGGGCATATCGAAATTCGCGCAGGACATCCGCGCACTGACGGGCAGGGCTTGAAGCGATGGGTTTGGAAATCGGAATTGAGTGGCTGACACTCATCATGTTCGGCTCGCTGCTGGTCCTGCTTATGGCCGGCCTGCCGCTGGCCTTCGTCACCGGTGGCCTTGCCTGCGTGTTCCTCTTCGTGCTCGGCGACGAACGGGCGCTTAATATTGTGCCCTCGCGCATATTCCCTTTGATGACCAACTACCAGCTGTCGGCGATCCCGCTGTTCATCTTCATGGCTTCGATGCTGGAACGGGCGGGCATCATCAACGACATGTTCGACGTCATCTACAAGGTGCTCGGCGGGGTCAAGGGCGGCCTTGCGGCGGCGACCATCATCGCCTCCACCGTGCTGGCGGCGATGGTCGGCGTCATTGGCGCGGCCGTCGTCACAATGGGCATCATTGCCCTGCCAGCCATGCTCAAACGCCATTACGATCCAAAGATCGCCATGGGCTCGATCATGGCCGGCGGCACGCTCGGCATTCTGATCCCGCCGTCGATCCTGGCGATCATCTACGCGGTCGTGGCGGAACAGTCAGTCGGCGAGCTTTTCATCGGCGCGGTGATCCCCGGTCTGCTGCTGTCGGGCATGTATGTGCTTTACGTGATCGTCAGCAGCATGATCGATCCGAAAAAAGGGCCGCCTATCCCGATGGAAGAACGCATTCCGATGCGTGAGAAAATCCGGCTCCTGTCCAACATGGCCGCACCCATCGTGCTGATCGTGATCGTGCTCGGCGTGATCTTCACGGGCGTCGCAACCCCGGTGGAGGCCGCAGGCATCGGCACCTTCGGTGCCATCATCGTTGCCGCCATTCACCGCAATCTCGACTGGCAGACCCTGCGCGAAGCCTCGCTCACCACCCTGAAGGCTTCCGCCATGGTGATCTGGATCATGTTCGGTGCGACCATCTTTGTCGGACTTTATGTCCTGGAAGGCGGCCAGCAATTCGTGCAAGGCGCCCTGGAAGCGACCGGCCTCGGCCCCTGGGGCATTCTGATCATCATGCAGGTGGTGCTGGTGGTGCTCGGCATGTTTCTGGATTGGGTCGGCATCCTGCTCTTGTGCGTGCCGATCTTCGTGCCGATCATCAAGGCGCTCGGGGCTGCCTCCTTCGGCCTCGACAGTCCGGATGACCTGGTGTTGTGGTTTGGCGTCCTCTACCTGGTCAACATGCAGATGAGCTTCCTGTCACCGCCCTTCGGCTACGCGCTGTTTTATCTGCGCGGCGTCGCGCCGCCGGAAATCCCGATGACCGACATCTTCAAATCCGCCCTGCCGTTCCTGGCCCTGCAGATCGTCGGACTGGTGCTGTGCATGCTGTTTCCCGGCCTGATCACCTGGCTGCCCAACCTGGTCTATGGCTGACGCCGCAACAAAAAAAGCATCTGCGCCTCGTGGGATAAGACGCAGATGCCTTTGGCTGCCGAACGAACTGGTCCGGCAACACCTCAAAATGACCGTGACAGGCCGATCATGAGACGATGATTGGCCGAGGTCCGATTGACCTTGGAGCCGCCATAGAGCGATGTCTCGTCAAGGATGCCGGTGACCGAATAGTCCGCACGTACATGCCAGTCGTCGCTCACAGCTACTTCGAGACCGCCGCCGAAAACCGGCCCGATGGAGACCGAGTTCTTCTCTTTGCCATTGGCTTTCAAGCTGTGCTCGGTCGCGGCGATGCCGAGGCTGAGATAGGGCATGAAATTGTTGATCGGCAGACCAACGCGGGTCTTGGCATTGACCGTCCATTTCGCGCCGGTCTCCACGATACCGAGCGTCGGGTGTTTACCCTTTTCCCGGCTTCCCAGATAGGCGGCACCGCCCTCGACCCCCAGGACAAAACGCGAGACTTCCCAGTTGTAGCCACCGAACAGACCGAAGGCCGCGTCGACCCGGGAAAAGTCTTTCTTGCGTCCACCCGACTTAACATCGGTCACAGTCTGGGAAACCCCGGTTTCCAAGCCGAGATAGGGACCGGCCCAAAGGGAGTGCGGAGCCGGTGATTGAAAGACCGGCTCCTGATAGGTGTCGAGATCGGCGGCAAAGGCTCCTGACAGAAGCACCAAAAGCACCGCGCACAGAACCAGCGGCTCCAATACCCAGTGACTGCGCAATATGCGCCGGACAATGCCACGGCGCACGCTCCTGCTCAGGCCGCCGGATTGGCCTCGAGCGGGAAAATCATAATTGGCAAAAGAACTTACCATCAGTGAACTCGCTTCATGGATGACGTTTTCACCGCATCACAAACTTGATTTATTATTGTGAAACGATAATTTGCAAAATGATCACAATAATTTTTTTGTCAACCACTTTGTTTCGCGCTTGCAAAAAAAACTGGTTCGGCGTACTCAGCACCCTGGGATCAACTTTTCCAAGATGCGTGAGACAGCCATGAGCAGCCTGGACCTGGACAGAGACCGCAGACTTGACCGGATTCGCCGTCTGGCAGGCGTCATGAAATGGGTCGTTGCCGCTCTTTTTATAGTGCTCGTGCTGACGGGACTCTTCCTGATCGCGGCGCTGATCTGGCCGGAGCCTCTCGGCGCCGGCGGCGAGACCATCGATTTCGGCTTGGTCGAAAGACCGATTGCCGAGCTGCCCCTGCTTCAGCGGCTCGGGCTGGCGGCCCTCACAGGCATCGCCTTCCTGTTGCTGACGGGGACGTTCTGGCATATTCGGCGCATTTTCGCACAGTTTCAGAAAACCGAATTCTTTTCCCCCGCCACGCTTTCGACCGTGTTCGCAATCGGCATCTGGCTGATTGCTTTTGGCGCCTTGGGTGCCGCAAACGATCCGATCTGCTGTTTTCTGGCTTCCCTCGACTTGCCGAAAGATCAAAGGATCATTGAAATGAACATCGACGGCGGCGCGATTTTTTTCACGGTGTTGGGAACTTTGATGCTGCTGTTCGGCTGGATCCTGCGTGAGGCAGCGCTGATCGCCGACGAAAACCGCCAATTTGTATGAAATACGTCTTTAAGAGGCCACGATGACGTCGTCAGAAGCCACCGACAGGGAAGTGCGTTTGAAGCGGATCCGCAGGGTATCGGCCTTTATGAAATGGGTCGTGACCGTTGTTCTTGCGATTATTTTGGTCCTGGGCGTGGTGTTGACCATCGGCATAGCCCTTCCGAACGATCTCTTGATCGCGGCGGACGAAACGCTCGACGTTGCCGACGTCGAACGAAGGCTTGGCGATGTGCCCCATATCCAACGCATCGGCCTTGCGATCTTGACCGCGATTGCCTTTGCACTTTTGACCGCCGCTGGCTGGAAAATCCGCCAGGTGTTCAATGGCTTTCAGAAAATGGAGTTCTTTTCACCAACAACCCTTTCCAACGTTATCTCCTTCGGGGTTTGGTTGATTGCTTTTGCCGTCTTCGACCTCATCAGCGACCCGATCGGTTCTGTCATGCTGACCTACGACTACCCACCGGGAGAGCGTGCAGTGGACCTCACCCTGGATGGCGGCGAGATATTCTTCTTGATTCTGGGCGCCTTGATGCTGCTGTTCGGCTGGATCTTGCGCGAGGCCGCACTCATTGCCGACGAAAACCGGCAATTCATATGACGCAGTAAACCTGGGAGCGGTTGTGGATGACGACACAGGAACAACACCAACAAACGAAACGGCTGAAGCGCATCCGCGGCTGCGCCAGGGCCGTCAAATGGGTCCTGACGTTTGTTGTCGTGGCTCAACTCGTGTTTGGCATTGCCCTTTGTCTGTCCATTCTTCTGCCCGCCTATTCCCTGTTCAATGGTGTCGACAGTATCTCCACCGGCAATATTGAACGGGCCTTCCGAGACATGCCGCTTGTACAGCGGGCACTTCTGGCCTTCCTGGCTGCGATCTCCTTCATACTGCTCACCAGCGCCTTGTGGACCTTGCGCAACCTGTGCGCCCGTTTTCAAAAGGCGGATTTCTTTTCCCCCAGAACACTTAAACAGGTCGCCTTTGCCGGCATCTGGCTGATCTCCTATGCCATATTCGACGTTGCCAGCGACCCGGTCGCCGCACTCATCGCCACAATGGACTTCCCGGAAGCGCAAAGGATTGTTGACGTTACGGTCGATGGCGGTGAAATATCCTGCATGATTCTTGGGGCCCTCATGCTTTTGCTTGGCTGGATCATGCGTGAGGCCGCCCTGCTCGCAGAAGAAAATCGACAAATAATATAGCGACAGCGCGCCGGGGACCTTTCATGCCAATCATTATAGAACTGGATGTCATGCTTGCCCGCCGCAAGATGCGCTCCAAGGAACTGGCGGAGCGTATCGGCATTACCGAGCAGAACGTGTCCCTGCTCAAGTCAGGCAAGGTCAAGGGTGTGCGGTTCGAAACGCTTGAAAAAATCTGTGACGTTCTGGACTGTCAGCCCGGTGACATTCTGATCTATCAGCCGGACGAGCCAGCTGCGGAATAACCGCACCCTTTCGCCGATCGCTAAAATCCGATTCAACTGCGACTTACCGGTTCAAGCCTTGCAAAAGCTTCCTCCGGTATAAGTCCCCTCGGTAATTTCTACACTGGTTGTAATTCGGATCGCTGAGGACCGCACAGTGCATTTACGGGACACGAAACTTGCAAGCCGGACGGCACCGGCGACCCGCGCCAGAACGCGCAGCGGCAAACTCAGGGACATGGCCAAGGACCTGATCAGCCCCTGCACGCTCTATGATCTGGTAAACGGCAACACCGGTATCATTCTGCCCGAAAACGGCCCGGAACTGCCGGACACGTTCTATATCGAGGACGAGGGCGACCTGAGCCTGGGCCTCGCCCATGTGCAGCAGCGCTCACGCCCGCATCTGGAGATCGCGTATCTCGATCCGCCGGTGCCGTTGAGCGTGCTCGCCAAGCGCGCCGCCAACGGCCTCTAGCGCCAATATTTCTTCCGGATTGCGTGCTTACTCCGCCGCTTCCGCGGAACCATAGCCCAGCTGCTCGTTCAGCTTGCCGATCAAGCCGATGGCGGCTTCCGCAATAACGGTTCCGGGCGGGAAGATCGCTGCGGCGCCTGCTGCGTAAAGCGCATCATAATCCTGAGGCGGCACGACCCCGCCGACCACGATCATGATGTCTTCCCGGCCTTCGTCGGCAAGCGCCTTCTTCAGTGCCGGTACCAGCGTCAGGTGGCCTGCGGCCAGCGACGACACACCGACCACATGGAC
Organism: Roseibium sediminicola; assembly: GCF_023156505.1. Lineage (GTDB taxonomy): Bacteria > Pseudomonadota > Alphaproteobacteria > Rhizobiales > Stappiaceae > Roseibium > Roseibium sediminicola. The sequence goes on from NZ_JALNMJ010000006.1 coordinate 253,047, forward strand.
ATCGTTTTCCACCGCCTGGCGGGCCGCCTCTTCCGGTGTCTGGAAAAGCGGGCCGATATCGACGTCGAAGCCGAGATCGGCAAAGGCGGAGGCAATCACCTTCTGGCCGCGGTCATGACCGTCCTGGCCCATCTTGGCCACCAGAATGCGCGGCCGGCGGCCGTCATTATCCTCAAAAGTGTCGACCAGCTTCTGCACTCTGTCGATCGTGTCGGCCATGGCACCGGCCTCCCGTTTGTAGACGCCGGCAATCGACTTGATTTCGGCCTTGTGCCGGTCAAAGACCTTTTCCATTGCCAGGGAAATCTCGCCGACCGTGGCCTTGGCGCGCGCCGCCTTGACCGACAGGTCCAGGAGATTGCCGTCACCGGAAGCGGCGCATTGTGTCAGGGCATCCAATGCGGCCTGGGTCTCGGCTTCGTTGCGCTCGGCGCGCAGGCGTTTCAGCTTGTCGATCTGCGCCGCGCGCACCTGGGCATTGTCGACCTTGAGAACGTCGATGGCCTGTTCGCTTTCCGGCTTGAACTTGTTGACTCCGACCACGGTCTGCGCACCGCTGTCGATCCGCGCCTGGGTCTTGGCGGCGGCCTCCTCGATGCGCAATTTCGGAATGCCCTTCTCGATGGCCTTTGCCATGCCGCCGAGCTCTTCGACCTCTCGGATATGGGCCATTGCCTTCTCGGCAAGGTCGGCGGTCAGCTTCTCGACATAATAGGAGCCGCCCCAGGGATCGATCACCTGGGTCGTGCCGCTTTCCTGCTGCAGGAACAGCTGGGTGTTGCGGGCGATCCGGGCGGAGAAATCCGTCGGCAGCGCGAGGGCTTCGTCAAGCGCGTTGGTGTGCAGGGACTGGGTGTGGCCTTGCGTGGCCGCCATCGCCTCGACACAGGTGCGAACAACGTTGTTGAAGACATCCTGCGCCGTCAACGACCAGCCGGAGGTCTGAGAATGGGTCCGGAGTGACAGGGATTTCGGGTTTTTCGGCTGGAAATTCTCTTCCATCAGCGTCGCCCAGATCAGGCGCGCGGCGCGCAACTTGGCGACTTCCATGAAGAAGTTCATGCCGATCGCCCAGAAGAACGACAGCCTGGGAGCGAACTGGTCGATATCCATGCCGGCGGCAACGCCGGCACGCGCATATTCGATGCCGTCGGCGATCGTATAAGCCAGCTCCAGATCCGCGGTCGCCCCGGCTTCCTGCATGTGATAGCCGGAAATCGAGATCGAGTTGAAACGCGGCATGTTCTGGGACGTGTACTTGAAGATGTCCGAGATGATCCGCATGGAAGGCTGCGGCGGGTAGATATAGGTATTGCGGACCATGAACTCCTTCAGAATGTCATTCTGAATGGTGCCCGACAGATCCTTCTGCTGAACGCCCTGTTCTTCCGCAGCGACAATATAGAGCGCGAGAACGGGCAGCACCGCACCGTTCATGGTCATGGAGACGCTCATCTTGTCCAGCGGGATGCCGGAGAAAAGCGTGCGCATGTCATAGATGGAATCGATCGCCACACCGGCCATGCCGACATCGCCGGCCACGCGCGGATGGTCGCTGTCATAGCCCCGGTGCGTCGCCAGGTCGAAGGCGACCGACAGGCCTTTCTGGCCGGCGGCCAGATTGCGCCGGTAAAAGGCGTTGGAATCTTCCGCCGTCGAGAAGCCCGCATATTGGCGCACGGTCCAGGGTTGCTGCACATACATGGTCGGATACGGCCCGCGCAGGAACGGCGGCAGGCCCGGCCAGCTGTCGAGATGCTTCAGCCCTTCAAGATCAGAATTGGCATAGACGGGCGGCACTTCAATGCCTTCCGGTGTCTCCCATCCGGTTTGGTCACCCGCCCCGGCTTCCGTCACGCGGTTGCGAAACGGTTTGTCAGCGAAATTCGGGATCCTGCTCATTGTTGGACCTCCAGATCGGTAAGCTCCGTGCCGTAGACGGCCTCCAGCCGGTCATGCGCGGCGCCAAGCAGCGCCAGCAAATCGCATCCGGCAAAGAGGTAGGCGTCGATCCCGGCTGCGTTCAGTTCGGTTTCCGTGGCGCCGGGCCGGCCGGCGAGGAAAAGCTGGTGGACCCCGGCCACCTTGAGTGCCCCGGCTGCGGCGACCGCCTGCTCCGCATAGACTTCGTCAGAAGACACCAGGCAGGCAAGCACCGCACCGCTGTCGCGATAGGCCTGGACAAGATCCTCAAGTGTATCATAGACGGCCATGCCAACCGGCGTCACGCCGCCAGCGGCAAAAGCATTGGCCGTCCAGGTGGCCCTGGCAGTGAATTGGGCAAGGTTGCCGAGCGTCGCCAGAAACACCTTGGGCGCAATCGCTGTGCTGGTTTCGAAAGCTTCCGCCTTGGCCCTGAGGGCCTCGAACGGTTCCGCCAGACGGGCCGCAGTCAGCGTCTTCAGGGATGTATCGCGCGGCAGCTGATCCAAACGCATGCCGAGATGTTGCAAGGGGCTGCCTTTAAGTGCCAGCTTGCGCAGCGCCGTGAACCGTTCGCCGTTTCCGGGTTCCGGCAGATCCTGCGGCGACGGCGCCAGCCCAGCCAGATCTGTGTCTTTCTGGATCAGCACCGAAACGCTCTTCTCGGAGAGATCCGGAAATTCGCTGACACCGGTGATCGGCCGCTTGCGGCGGGCAATATCGGTTGCGCGCGTGTCCCGGGCAGCGGCAATCCGGTCCTGAACCAGTCCCTTGCGGATGGCATCCATCAGCCCGCCGGCTGCCTCGATCTCCTGGAAGAACGCCCAGGCGCTGCCGCACAATTTGTCCGTGCGGTCCTCGATCGCGCCTGATCCGGCCGCCGGATCGGTGACCTTAGCAAGGTTGCTTTCTTCCAGAAGGATGGACTGGGTGTTGCGCGCAAGGCGGCGCGCGAATCCGTCCGGCAAACCGACGGCGAGCGTATGCGGCAGGACCGAGATGCTGTCTGCGCCGCCGACACCGGCCGCGAACACCGCGACGGTGTTACGCAACAGATTGACCCAGGGATCCCGGCGCGTGAGCATCCGGAAGGAGGTGCTCATATGCAAAGGCATCTTCGTTTGCGGCAGTCCGGCGCCGTCCAGAACGCTGGACCACAAGGCCCGGATCGCACGCGCCTTTGCGATGGTGCCGATCTGATCCGCCTCCGCGATCACGCTGAGAGAAATCCGGTCCGCCCAGGTCTCCGGCGCAAGCACCGTGCCTTCGAGCATGCGCATATGAGCGGTCGCCGAAGCCAGCACCAGGGCCAGTTCCTGCGCCGGTGTCGCACCGCTTTCGTGCCAGATCCGGCCGTCGGCCTTCATCATCCGCACTGGACTGCCAAAGGCATGCGCCGAGACGATGGCGTCCCGGAAGTGCCGGAAGGCGTTCTCCATATCTTTCAGGGCCACTCCGTTGGCGGCGATCCAGCCATAAGGGTCGAACCCGGCCGTCAGACGGACGCTTGCCGGGTCGATCCCGTGCTTTTCCAAATAGGCCAAAAGCAGCGCCAAAACTTCAATGTTTTCCCGTCCCGCCTCGAAGCGCAGATCGATCAGATTGAGCTGAACGCCTTTCAGAAGTGTCTCGAGCCCGGCCAGATCCTCAATCTGGATGCCGTTGCCATAGGCGGCCGCGGCCCCGGAGAAGACCAGATCGAGCCCGCTGGCGCCCCCTTCCAGATCTTCCAGGATCTGTGCGTTTGCCTGGGCCGCGTCGGGAATGTCGATACGCTGCACGACGGACCAGTCCTGCTGCGCCCCGCGCAAGGCGCGGGCGGGTGTGTCCAGGCGGCGCGCATAGAGCGGCGCGATTTCCAGCCCGTCATCTGTGGCACCAAAGAGTTTCTGACGCGGGGCGCCCTTGAGCGCCTTGTCGACGGCCTGCCACCAGGCTTCCTCGTCGGAGGTATAGAAATGATCAGGACCGGTAAAACTGTTGGGCATGTGTGTCTTCTCCCTGGTCCCGTTTTAGTCCTTGGCCGCAAAGGATGGCAACTCATCAGAAAGGGTAAGCAATCCGCTTCAACCGGGCATTTGGACGGCGCGTTTCCTTGCACCGGAAAGAATCAAATTCGCCTATACTTAATTCGGGAGTCGAAAAAATCGCCTATAGCGGAAATTGTGCACCGAAACCGCAACAACCCTCATGATTGAACTTTTAACAAGGCAACTAAATTGGCGTAAAATGACAACTAATTGCCAATTTTTTGGCGGAATAAGCCAACTTTGCCAGTTTTCCCTATTGGTACGATCATCAATTGTATTGTAGCGTATAGGTGCTGACGCATGGGAATTTCTACCCTCATAAGAAATGCGCGGCTATCGGATCCAGCCAAGACCGTCCCGGATTGCGGCAGGATGCGTTTTCACCCATCAGCGGCTGCCCCGGTGTCCATCGGAGCGGACGCAGAAAAGCGGCGACTCAAGCCGCAAAGGATGTGCACAATGCTTGATCAAACGGAATTGAAGAGCAAACTGAGAGCTATCTCAGAAGCCAATGCCGCCCATCATGTTCTCGACATCTTGGAATCCAATCTCCGGCGCATGGGGGCGACGCATATCCTCATAACTGGCCTGCCGATGCCGAACCGCCCGATTGATAATCTGGTGCAACGCTTCCGGTGGCCCGATCAACGCAATGACGGAATTGAAAGCACCTCTCTGTCGGCAAACGACAGTGCCTTGATGCTTGGCCTTGGCTCAAACCGCGCCCGGGTCTGGACCATCAGCGCGGGCGACATGGAACATTCCGACCTTTTGGCCTCCGCCGGTGAAGGCAGCCAGATTGTTGTGGTTCCGGTGACGGAACTCTATCCGTTCCAGGCCTTCGTATTCGCAAGCGGCCCCTCGCTGCAGGTCAACAAATACGACCTGTCGAACCTCGAAGTGCTGTCGGCTGCGGCGTTCTCGCGTCTCAGGGAACTCGGCGTCATCTCCGGTCAGCGTCCGGGCGCTCTGTCGACCCGCGAACGCAGAGTCCTGGAACTGACGGCCTATGGCAAGACCGCTGGCGAAATCGCCGATGTGCTCGACATCTCGCAGCGGACGGTGCATGCGCATTTGCAAAATGCCAGTGTTAAGTTGAACGCTTCCAACAAGACCCACACGGTTGTTGAAGCGCTTCGTTACGGCCAGATCAGCGTTTAACACTGGCGCAAGCAAAGCTGATTGAATTCAGGGGCTAATAAAAGGCGCGCTCAACGGCGCGCCTTTTCTTGTTTATCCAATTGGAATGCCGGTGACCTCAATAGGTCATCATCGGCGGCAGATCCTTGGCTTGGTCGACCCATTTGGTAACCTGGCTCTCGCTCGGCACCTGTCGCACGAGTTTCTTGTCCTCGTTCACTTCGGCCATTTTCGCCGCCAGATTGGCCGCGTTGCGGTGCTTGAGTTCCTTGACGGTGTCGACACCGGCCGCTTCCAGGAGTTCGGAATATTCCTCGCCGACGCCGCTGATCCGCATCAGGTCGGCCATGTTGGCCCATTTCAGGATCCGCTTGCCTTCGATGCCGGTTTCCTCTTCCAGCGCCTTGCGGCCCTTCGGATCCTTGGCACGTTCCAGATAGGCCTCGGTCGTCTTGATGCCCAGCTCACCGAGCTTGGCCGCATAGGTCGGACCGATGCCCTCGATTTCATCGATGGAATAAGACATCCGCACAGAACTCCCTCAATCAATCCGAAGCCGACCCTGGGGCAGTCAGACGATTTGGCTCAACCCCGGAATTTGTGAAACCACTTCATTCACAACGTCATCCCCTGCTTTTTCCTTAGCATAGGAAATGAGTTCCTTGGCAACACTTTGCACACCGCCCATGTCGAGACCGATGCCATTCAGCTCGCTCAAGGCCGCCATGGCGCCCATCTGGCCGCCCATCATGGCGCCCAGACCACCAAGAAGACCGCCGCCGCCGCCATTGGCCTGACGCTCGGCCACCAGTTCCTGCGCACCGGGCAAAGCGTCGAAAATGAGCTGCATCTTGTCTTCCGGACCTTCCTTGTTCAGAAAACCGAGAATGATGCCGATGGCGCTTTTCGCAGTGTCTTCTTCAATGCCCGCTGCTGCCATGATCCGCTTGATGAGCTCTTCCATGGAGTTCTCCTGAATTATCCCCTTGGCGCCTGGTTCCCCTGCGCCCGTCCGGCTCTTCTATACAAGTCCCAAAGCGGTCCCGTCGATGGTGAATTGGCGCGGTGCATGACATTGCCGCAGGCGCCCCTGCGTCATCACGGCAAATTTCACGCGCCTGTATCGCGTCCCGCGCAACTGAACAGTTCTATCTAGTCGTGAAACGCTCTAGGCTGCCGGCAGGTGTTTGGATTCGGGGGAAAACGTGACGGCGACAGACAGTATCTTCATCGGTGCCAGCACCAGGGACGAAACCCTGGCCCTCAAGCTTGCCAACCGCCACGGGCTGATCGCCGGCGCGACCGGCACCGGCAAGACCGTATCGCTGCAAATCCTGGCGGAAGGGTTCTCAAAAGCCGGCGTGCCGGTCTTCTGCGCCGATGTCAAAGGCGATTTGTCCGGGCTTGCCGCCGAGGGTGTCTCCAAGGATTTTCTGGAAAAGCGCGCCAGGGAAGTCGGCCTCGAAAAGACCTATACCTACGAAGCCGTTCCGGCAGTGTTCTGGGATCTCCTGGGCGAACAGGGCCACCCGATCCGCACGACGGTGTCGGAAATTGGCCCGCTCCTGCTGGCGCGCCTTCTGGAACTGAACGATACCCAGGAAGGCGTTTTGAACGTGTTGTTCGAACTGGCCGACGACGAAGGCCTGCTGCTCTTGGATCTGAAAGATCTCAGAGCGATGCTTGCCCATGTCGCCGAGCGCGCCTCCGAGCTTTCGACCATCTACGGCAATGTCTCCAAGGCCTCTGTCGGTGCCATCCAGCGCCGTCTTCTGGTTCTGGAACGCCAGGGCGGCGAGAATTTCTTCGGCGAACCGGCTCTCGATATCCGCGACTTCATCCGCACCGCCCCGGACGGCCGCGGCGTCGTCAACATCCTGGCCGCCGACAAGCTGATGACCTCGCCGCGGCTTTACGGTGTGTTCCTGCTCTGGCTGCTGTCGGAACTCTTCGAGGAACTGCCTGAAGTCGGCGACCCGGACAAACCGCGCCTGGTGTTCTTCTTCGACGAGGCTCATCTGCTCTTTTCCGATGCTCCCAAGGCGTTGATCGAAAAGGTGGAACAGGTGGTGCGTCTGATCCGTTCAAAGGGTGTCGGCGTCTATTTCGTCACCCAGAACCCGCTCGACGTGCCCGAAACCGTGCTCGCCCAGCTCGGCAACCGCATCCAGCATGCCCTGAGGGCCTTCACCCCGCGCGACCAGAAAGCCGTCCGCGCCGCCGCCGAGACCTTCCGGCCCAATCCGGATCTCAACACCGAACGGATCATTACCGAACTTGGCGTCGGCGAAGCACTTGTGTCTACCCTTGAAGGCAAAGGCATTCCCTCGATCGTCGAACGAACGCTGATCCGCCCGCCTTCTTCCCGTCTCGGACCGGTAACGCAGGCCGAGCGGAGGAGCATGATCCAGACCAGTCCCGTCTTCGGAATTTACGACCGCACCAAAGACCGCGTTTCCGCCTACGAAGTGCTTGCCGGCCGCGCGGAAGAAACACAGCGCCAGGAACAGAAACGGCGGGACAAGGAAGACAATTACGCCAAGAAACATGGCGAGCCACGCCGGTCCCGCTCCGGATTCCAGCTTCCCGACTTCGGCCGGGACGACCGGCCACGCCAGGACAGCCGAAAACGGCGCAGCAACCGGCAGAGCCAGCGGGACACGGTGCTGGAAGCCGGTCTCAAATCGGCTGCCAGAAGCCTTGGCAGCTCGCTTGGACGGGCGCTGGTCCGGGGCCTGCTCGGATCGCTGAAACGCGGCAATTGAGCCTGACCATGAGCGGAGACAAGGCACAGCACCTGACCGTTGAACGCAGAGCGCTCACGGTCGGGAAATGGGCAAATCTGTTCATGGCCTTTGCCGGCCTGCTGACCGCTTGGCTTTCCCGCTCCGACGCCATGCTTGTCGACGGGCTCTATTCGGCCGTCAATTTCGTGTCCGCCATCGCCGCCGCGAAAATCGGAGCCAGGGTCGGCCTGCCGCCAACGCGCGCGCGTCCCTGGGGGCATGATTTCGACGAGGTGCTCTACGTCACCTTCCGCAGCCTTATCCTGATCGGGGTGCTGGTGTTTGCGGCCGTCGTTTCCGGAATGAAGATCTGGACGTTTTTCTCCGGCGGCAGCGTGCCGGAACTGGTGTTCGGACCGATTGCTGTCTATGCGGTGGTGATCGTCTCCATCTGCCTCGCGCTCGCCTTCAATTTTCACCGGGCCTATCGCAAGACCGGCAAGCGCAGCGCGATCCTCAAGACGGAAGCCCGCGCAGCACTGATTGACGGTGCGCTCAGCGTCGGCTCCGGTGCGGCCCTCCTGTCCCTGCCCTTTCTGGAAGGAACGGTTCTCGGCCCCTATGTGCCGATCGGCGACGCGGTGATCGTACTGGTCCTGATCCTGGCCATCATCTGGCAGCCTCTCGCCACCTTCCGCACCACGCTTGCCGATCTTGCCGGCGTCAGTGCCCCGAGCGGCACCCATGCCAAGGTCGCCCGTGCCACCCGGGATCTCGCCAGGGACAAGGGCTACAGATTTCATCGCGCCGCCGTTCTCCAGGCCGGGCGCATGCACTGGGTTGTTGTGTATCTGGATCCGGACCGGCCGATCGCGGCCGCCGACGTGGACGCATTTCGCGATCTCCTGGCCGCGCGGCTGGAAGATCTGATCGGCGCGACCCGCGCGGAAATCGTCGTGACGGCGAGTGACGGCCTCAAACCCGCGGGCAGGACAGGCTGACCAGTTCGATTTTCCCTTGGGTAACAAGATAGTTACCCATGAGCGTTAAACCTGCAGAAAGATCAACCGCAGGTGGACTGAAATGCGCATTCGGGACGATTGGCGAGGTTTTTCATTCAACCAGGGCCATGTGAACAAGCGGCTTTCCGCTACCGGTGCAACATTGCTTTGCTGCCTGGTTCTGGCTCTGACGGTTCTGGGGCTGCAACAACGATCCTACGCCCAGGACGCGGCTCTTCCGCAAGCCGAAGAAGGCCCCGGAGCGCTCGATCCGGACCGGGTCAGCCGCGCCCGTGCCTACCTGCGCGACAATCCCATTTCGCCACCCGACACGACTAGCCCACGCGCAACCCTGGAAAGCTTCGTATTCGTCATGAACGAAGTCAACGCGCTTTGGCTCGCCGTGCGCCAGTCCTATGATGACAGCAATCGCTTGTTCCTGACCCCCGAAGAGCGCGAAAAGCTTTTTCTCGTCAGGGCTTTGCTGGAGAAGGCCGCGCAAACCTTCGACCTCAGCGACATCCCGGTCACCTCGCGCGAAAACGCCAGCATCGAAATTGCGCTGCAGCTGCAGGAAATTCTCGACCGGATCCCCCCACTCGTCTTCTCGGATATCCCGGGAGCGTCCGCTGGTGGCTTCCACCACACCGGGAGTGAAACCGGCCTTCCCGGACACTGGACGATACCTGGCACCAGCATACGCATCCTGCGCCAGGAGACGGGCGAAACCCGCGGGCATTATTTGTTTTCGAAAGACTCCGTTGCCCGCATACCGGACGACTATGCCGTCGTGCGTGTCTTGCCGCTTCGGGCCGACCGCGGGGAAGACCTGTTCGAATACTATATCTACACGCCGGGCAACCTGATCGCGCCGCTCTGGTATGACGTGATCGAGGCTGGGCCGTCCTGGCTTCACTATCACCTGTCCGACCAGGCATATTGGCAGTGGCTGGCGCTGCTCCTGCTGCTGACCTGTTACATACTGGTGCTGGGCGCTTACGTGCGCTGGCGAAGGTGGCGTGCAGTCTCCGTCAACGAGGGCAAAAGGATTGTCCAGGCCCTGCTCAATCCGGTTCTCGTGATCCTGGCAGCGAACCTGTTCCGGTATCTGTGTGAAGACCAGATCAACATCACCGGCACCGCGCTCCTAATCATCGGCACGACCACGACCGCAATCGTCTGGTCGGCAACCGCCTGGCTGGTCTATCAGATCCTGCAACTGCTCTATGTCTGGTTCGCAAGCACCACCGGTCCGGCCCGTCAGGGGCTCGACGCCAGTCTGCTGCGCACGGGTTTCCGGGTGTTTTCCCTGGCCATTGCCCTGATCGTTCTGGGATATGGCGCGACCCGCATCGGCATCCCGATCTACGGCGTCATTGCCGGCCTCGGTGTCGGCGGCCTCGCCATTGCCCTCGCCGCGCAGCCGACGATCGAGAACCTGATCGGCGGCATCATCCTCTATGCCGACCGTATGGTCCGGGTCGGGGAATTCTGCCAGTTTGACGACCTCGCTGGCACGGTGGAATCCATCGGCATTCGCTCGACACGCATCCGCGCCCTTGACCGGACGCTGATCACCGTGGCCAACGCAGACCTCGCCAAGCGCAAAATCATCAACTACAGCCAGCGGGACCAATTCCATTTCCGGCACCGGTTTGGTCTTCGATATGAAACCGGCGCTTCGGAACTGAAAAACATACTGGCTGCCCTTCGCGCCTATCTGGAAGACCACGAAAAGGTGCTTGCCGAAACCTCGCGGGTCCGCCTGATCAGCTATGCCGACTATGCCGTCACCCTTGAGGCTTATGCCTATGTCCTGGCCTCGTCCAACGCAGACTTCCTGGGCATACAGGAAGAGATGCTGTTCGACATGCGCGCCATCATCGAAGCCAACGGCTCTGAATTCGCTTTTCCCTCGTCCACAGTCTATCTCGCCCGAGACAAGGGGCTGGCAGCGGAGAATGCCCGGGACGGAGAAGCCAATTCGGAAGAGGAAGGCACCCAGGCCGCTTGACCGGCAACGGCCAGGCCGAAGCGGACGGGAACCAGTCGCCAATATCCATTTGCGCTGCCCGCCGCGTTGTGGCCTGTTAGGGCCTTCTCAACGGGCCTGAGTCTTCCGGCCCCATCATTCAGTTCCAATTCTCAAGGATCCGTCATGAGTTCCATCGACAAGGTCCTGGCACGCATCGATGCCAATCTCGACCAGAGCCTTCAGCGCCTGTTCGACCTTCTCAAGATCAAGAGCATTTCCACCGACCCGGCCTTCAAGGCGCCCTGCCGCGAAGCCGCGGACTGGCTCGCCAAAGAGCTGACCGGCATCGGCATCGAGGCTTCCGTGCGCGACACGGCCGGTCATCCGATGGTCGTCGGCCACCGCAAGTCGGGAAAACCCGGCCCACACGTGCTGTTCTACGGCCATTACGACGTCCAGCCGGTCGACCCGCTCGAGCTCTGGAACCGCGACCCCTTCGATCCGGTCATCGAGACCCGGGAAGACGGCAGCAAGATCATCATCGCGCGCGGGTCTGCGGACGACAAGGGCCAGCTGATGACCTTTGTCGAGGCCGCCCGCGCCTATATCGAGGAAACCGGCGACCTGCCGGTCGACGTCACGATCCTGTTCGAGGGCGAGGAAGAATCGGGTTCGCCGTCCCTGCATCCGTTCCTGGAAGCCAACAAGGACGAGCTCTCCTGCGACCTGGCCCTGGTCTGCGACACCGGCATGTGGGACGCCAAGACGCCTGCGATCTCGGTGATGCTGCGCGGCATGGTCGGCGACGAGATCATCGTCAAGGCGGCCAGCCGCGATCTGCACTCCGGCATGTATGGCGGCTCGGCGCAGAACCCGAACCACATCGTCGCCAGCATCATTGCCGGCCTGCATGACGAAAACGGCAAGATCACCCTGCCGGGCTTTTATGACGGCGTCATCGAGATGCCGGACGACGTCAAGGCCATGTGGGACACGCTCGGCTTTTCCGTCGAGGACTTCCTCGGCGATGTCGGCCTGAAATATCCGCGCGGAGAAAACGACCGCACGCCGCTGGAGCATATCTGGACCCGCCCGACCGTCGAGGTCAACGGCATGTGGGGCGGCTACCAGGGCGCGGGCTCCAAGACGGTGATCCCGGCAGAGGCCCACGCCAAATTCACCTTCCGCCTGGTCGGTGACCAGGATCCGGACAAGATCCAGGACGCCTTCCGCGCCTATGTGCGCTCGAAAATCCCGGCCGACTGCAGCGTTGAGTTCATCGCCAAGGAAGGCAGCCCGGCACTGCGGCTCGACTTCGCCATGCCGGTACTGGAAAAAGGCAAGAAGGCGCTCCAGGACGAATGGGAAACGGAAGCGGCCCTGATCGGCATGGGCGGCTCCATTCCGATCGTCGGCGACTTCAAGCGCATGCTGGGCATGGATTCGCTGCTGATCGGCTTCGGCCTGGAAGACGACCAGATCCATTCGCCGAACGAGAAATACAACCTGACCAGCTACCACAAGGGCATCCGCTCCTGGGCGCGGGTCCTGAAGGAACTGGCCGAGGATTGATCGGTCAGGCGCGCGGCTCCGGCCGCGCGCGCTCTTTGCGAGGAGACACACATGAAAGCCATCTGCGTCTTTTGCGGTTCCAGCTATGGCACGCGTGAGACCTATGCCGACGCCGCCAGGGCCACCGGCCGGGTGATCGCCGAGCAGGGCTACACCCTGGTTTATGGCGGCGCCAAGGTCGGCTTGATGGGTACGGTTGCGGATGCGGCGCTAGAGGCAGGCGGCAAGGTCATCGGGGTACTGCCGCGCGCGCTGGAAGACAAAGAAATCGGCCACCAGGGCCTGACCGAACTGCATCTGGTCGGCTCCATGCACGAACGCAAGGCCAAGATGGCGGACCTCTCCGATGCCTTCATCGCCCTGCCCGGCGGTGTCGGCACGCTGGAGGAAATCTTCGAGGTCTGGACCTGGGGCCAGCTCGGCTATCACCAGAAACCGTGCGGCTTTCTGAACATCGACGGCTATTACGACGACCTGATCCGGTTCCTCGACCATCAGACAGAGCAAGGCTTCACCAAGGACGTGATGCGCGCCATGGTCCAGATCGCCGGCACGCCCGAGGAGATGATCTCCCTGTTTGAGAATTACACGCCGCCCTCGGCTCCAAAATGGATCAAACGGGACGAGACCTGACCGCACTCGACAAGCCATGCAAACCCCTGCGGAACCTGTCAGGAACTTTCCACAGGGACACAACACCGCTTTGCAAACAGGACTCTAGTTGGTAAATCCCTCAGGGCGCCGGCTTACGAGGCGCTGATCTGTCAACCTGAGTATCATCATGCGTTTGAGTGTCATCGGCCTTGCGTTTGTCCTTGCAGCTGCGGCTGCCGCCTGTACGCCCACGGGCGAGCTGGACGGCACCTCCGGCCGGCTGGTGCGCACCTCGAACGAGACGCTGGTGCAGATCACCGAGGATCATATCGGCGGTATCAACGGCGACACGGCCTATGGTCAGAAGGCGATCGAGGCCGCCCTGCCCGGCTTCACCACCGAAGGCATCCAGACAGCGGTCGAGAACAACACCGAATGGGCGTTGGCCGCTTTCAACAGCGACGGTTTCCAGGTGCTGCAGGTGTTCAAGGGCCAGAATGGCAAGGTCCGCAGCGTCCACGGCGTCACACACCACCTGCAGGGCCCGAATGGCGAGCGCATCGGGATGACCTTCTCCGAGATCGGCTCCTCGCGTGCCGATTGCCGGGTCGGCAAGAACCTGTGGCGCGGCATGGCCATCTGCCATTCCAATGGCCATCCGAATGTGGAACTGGTCTACGCCATTCCGGGCTACCAGGGCCCGTTCGACCGCCTCCCGGCGGAAAACGACCTTTTCGACGCCGAGCTGCAGCGGATTCTATGGACGCCGAAGAGCTGAGTTTCTCGGCAAAGCCAGTCTTAATGGCACAGTCTTCACCACAAACTCTACCGTCATCCTGAGTAGGACCGTCAGGTCCGTCTCGAAGGATCGGCTACTTGTTCTGGAATGTGTCGCCCATCCTTCGAGACGCCGCTTTCGCGGCTCCTCAGGATGACGCTGTTGGGTATGACAACTCACAGGATGAGGTGGTTTGTGTCGGCAAGGCCGAGACCTCCGGCCCTCACACGGTCGCCCTAAACATGCGGCTCCGAGCGTACCATCACCTCGCCGACCGGCCGCCAGACATTACGCATCTTGACCGTCTTTTCCGCGACATCGGCCAGATCCATCAGCAACGGCATGCCGCGGTCCTTCAGGAAGGGCAGGCTCATCACGTCGCCGCCGGTCCAGGGCAGGAAGGGGTTGCGGCGCATGTGCCAGTGGATCTCGGAGCGGATTGTCGGCTTGTCGGACGGCGTGCGACCGTGAAAGGCGAAGGTGTCGGCGACGATCAACGTGTTTTCAGGCACCGCCATCTTTTTGGGCTCCGGCAACCCGAGCGCGGCGAGTTCGTCGGCGCGGATCCGGAAGGAGCCGCTGGCATGATGCGAGCGCTTGTCCCTGGCTGCCGTCAGCGAGCATTCGTATTCCCACGCGAGCCGCTCCTTGGTGAGCTTGTGGGAGCCGGGCACAAAGAAGAACGGCCCATCCTCCTCGCCGACGTCCTGCAGGAACAGCCAGGCCTTGGACGTGGCGTGGAACGTGTCCGCATGGGCGTCCGACTGGGGATCCTTCTTTTTCACCTTCTTCGGTTCCACCAGAACAGTCTGGATGAAATTGAGCGGCTGGCCGCCTTGCGAGGCCGCGTAGCGGAGCATGTTGATCGCCCGCGGATCGCGCACGGCCTGACCGAGCGCCGCGTTCCTGGCCAGAACGTCCGGCGGCAGCAGCGTCATCCGGGTCACCGCCTGGCCCTGACGCATTTCCCGGGCCTCGAACGGCTGGTTGAACACTTCTTCCTTCAGCTGCCGGTAGGTCTCGTCCGGCAGAAAATTCTTCACCAGGAAATAGCCGTTCTCGTCAAAAAACGCCCGCTGATCCGGATCGACCAGGTCTGCCAACCGCGCGCGCCGGCTTGCGGCAAGGTCGGCCGCCAGTTTCACGCGCTTCTTGTGCAGGCCCCAGCTGTTGAGCGTTTCACTGCCGAGCAGCGGATTCTTGCGCGGCGACTTGTCGGTTCCGGCAAGACCAAGAACCCAGAACGGGGCTTTCAGATAAGATAGAGGCGACATACGGCACCGGAAATCAGTTGTTTCGAAGTCGCCGTATCTAACACGCTTTTCCCGGGTGCAATCAATCTTTTGGGCTGATACGGCGCGGATTTGTCCCACATCTCAATGAGGGTCCGGAAACTTCTCCCTTTGGCGACAGTGACCTTTGCCGTTTCCTGCGCTAAAGCCTTTGATATGACTGCAAAGGCTTCTTCTCCCGACCCGGCGCAACTTGCCGCGGATCTTTGCGCCGGCAAACGCGCGGCGCTGGCGCGCGCGATCACGCTGGTCGAATCGAAAAAGGCCGAGCATCGTCGCCTCGCCCGGGATCTGATCCAGGAGCTGCTGCCGCGCACCGGCAAGGCCTTGCGGGTCGGCATCACCGGCGTGCCCGGTGTCGGCAAGTCGACCACCATCGACACGCTCGGCTCGAACCTGACCGCGGCCGGGCATAAGGTCGCCGTTCTGGCCGTCGATCCCTCCTCCACGCGCACCGGCGGCTCGATCCTCGGCGACAAGACCCGCATGGCGCGGCTCGCCGTTGATCCCGACGCCTACATCCGTCCCTCGCCTTCGGCCGGAACCCTCGGCGGTGTCGCCGCCAAGACCCGGGAGACCATGCTCCTGTGCGAGGCTGCTGGATTCGACGTCATCCTGGTGGAAACCGTCGGCATCGGTCAGTCCGAGACCACCGTCGCCGACATGGTCGATTTTTTCCTGGTGCTGATGCTGCCGGGCGCCGGCGATGAACTCCAGGGCATCAAGAAGGGCGTTCTGGAGATCGCCGACATGATCGCTGTAAACAAGGCGGAAGGCGACGGCGCCCTGCGCGCCCGTTCCGCCGCTTCCGACTACCGCGCCGCCCTGCATATCCTGGCACCGAAGTCGCCCAACTGGACGCCCCCGGTAATCACCATCTCTGGCCTTGCCAATGAAGGGCTCGATCATCTCTGGGAGCAGATCGAGGTTTACCGCGAACGCATGCAAAAGAGCGGCGAATGGGCGGACAAGCGCAGCCGGCAGCAGGTGGCCTGGATGTGGGACATGCTGCAGCAGCGCATGATGGAAGCGTTGAAGACCAACTCGAACACGGCCGATAGGCTGAAATCCCTGGAGGCGGACGTGCGCGACGGCAAGACCGCCGTCTCACTTGCCGTCGATGAACTGGCATCCTTGATGGGGCTGAACACATGAGCGACAAGCCGCTGAAAACCATCCTGGTCACGGGCTTTACGCCCTTTCCCGGCGCGCCGGTCAACCCGACCCAGCACCTCATGCGATCCCTGCCCGACCGTCTGGCCGACCTCTCCTCGTCGGCAAACTTTCACTTCCACGTCCTGCCGACCACCTGGGTGGGCCGCCAGGAGGTCACAGACAAATTGCGCCGCGACCTTCAGCCGGATGCCATCGTCCATTTCGGCGTGGACGGGACGAGACCTACGATCAATATCGAGACGCGCGCTGTGAACAAGGCCGAACAGGTCCGCCTGGATGCCTCTGGCGCGGTCTCCCCGCAGGCGGAACTGGCAGCCGGTGCCGAAGCCGCCCGGCTTTCAACCTTGCCTGCGGACGCCCTGTGCGCAGCCGCCCGGTCCGCGGGCGCACCGGCAGAATTGTCCGAGGATGCCGGCACCTATCTCTGCAACGCGACCCTCTGGGATTCCATCGGCTCAGGCATCCCCAGCATCTTCGTCCATGTCCCGGCCCTACCGGACGGCCCGCAGGACGTCAGGCCATCATTTGCCGTGGTGGAAGCGGCAGCTGTGCGGGTGCTGGAAGAGGTCGCCCGGCAGCTTGGGTGAATCGCGTTTGCGCAGCATAGTTCGTCAGCCTTTCTCCCCCGATGCGTCATCCTGAGGAGCCGCGTCAGCGGCGTCTCGAAGCAACCGTGTTTGTTATGTGATCATAGGCTGCCATTCCTTGTCGTCTCTGACCATGGCGTTGAGAATGGTCAGGAGCTTCCTGGTGCAGG
>NZ_JALNMJ010000060.1 GCF_023156505.1 Roseibium sediminicola
CGCACAAATCGCTGACCACAAGATCAACCGCATCAACGACCTCATGCCATGGTGTTACGCTGCAAAGGCAGCGTAACAGAGCGCGAGGCAGCCATGAAGACCGGCTTCACCCCACGGACACGTCTGATCCCCAATCAGTGAACAACCTCATTGGAAAGCACAGCTAGGCTCCCGGCTGGGAGATGGAGCGGAAGCGATGAAGGCATCGAAATTTTCGGACGCGCAGAAGGCGTTCATTCTAAAGCGGGGGACGATGGCGTTCCGGTTGCAGAGATCTGCCGGAAGGCGGGCAACAGCCAGGCGACATATTTCAAATGGAAAAAGAAGTATGCAGGGTTGTTACCCGACGAGATGCTTCAGGACGTTATTCGGCGAAAGGTAAGCGATGTTTTCACCCCACCGGCCTGGTTTGAGTCTTCCAGACTGTTGGACGTTATCTGAGCAACTTTTTTGGTATCTTGTCACAGGCGATCAGAAGATGTTTGGTGCTTAGGAAAAGCTCACCGTTACCGCCGTCGCTGGCAATATGAGCCCAAAAGCTGCGGGCATCTGCGACTTTGTTGTTCGGAATTAGGATTATCGTGCCTCGCTCAATCGAGTTGTCAGTTTCGATGCGAAGCCGAGCCTCATCCCGAGAAGAAAAAACCGCTGCAAATCGTTCTTTGCCATAAAGCCCTTCTAAGACGAATTTGTTATTTTCGTTCTCAATCGAGCGAAGATTAAAACCCATTGATGGTCCAAAGACCGAGACACACATATTGTTGTCGTCACACGCGTGGACGAGACTGCAAAACCACGGTGGAGGCCCTGGGGGTACGGCCGCGAATGCGGATGGTGCCACAAGCAGAAAAAACAGCAATATAATCAGTCTCATAACAAAACCTGAATCTGCGGAATTCGATCGGGCAGCATCAATATGACTGACTGCCAGAACCCGAATGTCAGTCGGTTTCCGTAAATCCGTCAATGATGTTCTCATTGCGCTTGCCGATAAAGTTCCACGGCAGGAGTTCGTCGATCCGGCTTTGTTTGTGGCCGTTGACGATAGCGGTCAGTGTGGCTGCCAGATAGGCTTGCGGGTCGACGGAATTGAGCTTGCAGGTCTCGATCAGTGAGGCGATTGCCGCCCAGTTTTCAGCTCCGGCCTCATGACCTGCGAAGAGAGCGTTTTTCCTGTTGAGTGCGATGGGTCTGATGGTGCGTTCAACGGTGTTGTTGTCGATCTCGATCCGCCCGTCGGTCAGGAACAGGCACAAGCCCTGCCAGTATTTGGCGATATACTTCAGGGCTTCGCCCAGGGGCGATTTGGCGGCGACACGAGTGCAATGATGCGTGAGCCATGTTTCCATATCGGCGATGAGCTGCGCTGCTCGCTCCCGCCGGATCGCCAGACGCGTCTCGAGATCGAGCCCGCGCAGTTCGGCTTCGAGGCGATAGAGGTCGCCGATGCGTTTCACGCCTTCTTCTGCAATCGGCGCAGAGCCGGTCCGGGTGATCTCAACCAGCTTGCGACGGGCGTGTGCCCAGCAATAGGCCAGCTGGATTTCCGGTCCGACCCGATCAGGCGCAATGAGCCGATTGTATCCGGCATAGCCATCGACCTGCAAAACTCCCGAGAAGTCCTGCAATATCTGTTCGGCATGGTGTCCTCCGCGTCCAGGTGCGTAGGTGAATGCGACACCGGGCGGCGCTCCGCCGTTCCACGGCCGGTCATCCCGCGCCAATGCCCAGAAGTATCCGGTTCTGGTTTTGCCGGAACCGGGATCAAGCACGGGAGCCCGGGTTTCGTCCATGAACAACTTGGTGGACCGCTTCAGGTCTGCAATCAACGCATCAAAGACGGGACGCAATTCGAATGCCGCCCGGCCGACCCAGTCGGCAAGTGTCGACCGGTCGAGATCGATACCCTGGCGGCTCATGATTTGCGCCTGCCTGTATAAAGGCAGGTGGTCGGCGTATTTGGAGACCAGCACATGGGCGATCATGGCCTCGGTCGGCAGGCCAGACTGGATCAGCCGCGCCGGCGCCGGTGCCTGAATGATGCCATCGGTGCAGGAGCGGCAGGCGTATTTCGGTCGGCGGGTAACGATGACGCGGAACTGGGCCGGGATCACGTCCAGCCGCTCGGATACGTCCTCGCCGATCGGGTGCAGGCAGCCGCCACAGGAACAGATCAGACTGTCCGGCTCAAGGACCTCTTCAACACGGGGAAGATGCTTGGGCAAAGCCCCGCGATTGGCCGCACGTCGTTTGGAAGCTCGTTTGTCGCCGGGGCTGTCTGTCTCTTCCTCGGCATGAAACGCCGCAATAGCTGTTTCCAGATCCTCAAGCGCCAGGTCGAACTGATCCGGATCGCGCTTTTCGGACTTGCGTCCGAAGGCCGCCTGCTTGAATGCGGCAACGAGCTTTTCCAGCCGCGTGA
>NZ_JALNMJ010000061.1 GCF_023156505.1 Roseibium sediminicola
GCTTCAATCAATTCCCATTCTGCGTCCGTCAAATCGCCACGTGCCAAGACTGCCTCCTAAAAGACAGTCTTGAATCACAGCTCAGCTGATTTGGGAATCCACTTTGTCAACAGGTCCTAGGAAGTCGCCTACGCCGCCAGCGCCCAGTCGCCGGCGTCTTCCCGGGCGCCGATCAGGGCCAGGCCGTTGGCGACCGAGGTCAACTCGTTGCCGCCGGAGATTTTCTCCTGTCCGAAACGCTCGGCGAACATGGCGCGAACGACCGGCACGAACGAGGTGCCGCCGGTCATGAACACCCGGTCGATATCGGTTTCCTGCAGGCTCGATTTTTCGAGCGTGGCGGTGAGCGCCTTGTCCATCTTGCGAAGATCCGGTGCGATCCAGCGCTCGAAATCCGCGCGTTTGACATCTGCCCGGAAACTGGCGCCAAGCGGAGCAAAGTTCAGCTCGGCTTCGTCTTCGGATGACAGCAGCGCCTTGGTCTCCGAAACGGATTTGTAGAGCGGGTAGCCCTGGTCCTCTTCCACAAGGTCGATGAAGAGTTCGATTTTCTCCGGCTCCACGCAGTAGCGCAGCAGCTTCTTCATTTCCTTGAAGTCGTCGGAGGTCTTGAAGATCGACAGCATGTGCCAGCGGGCAAAGTTGGAAAAGAGATTGGGCGGCATTTCCAGAACCTTGCCCATGCTCTTGTAGTGGGATCCCTTGCCGAGCTTCGGCAGGATGACATTGTCGATGATGCGATAGTCGAGCGTGTCGCCGGCAATGCCGATACCGCCGCGACCAAGTGGCGTTGCCTTCAGATGACCGGCCTCGGTCTCGAAGCGCATGATCGAATAGTCGGTGGTGCCGCCGCCGAGATCGGCCACCAGAATGGTGGTGTCCTGTTGCAGCGACTGGGCGAAGGAGAAGGCTGCGCCGACCGGTTCCATCACGAACAGGATGTCCTCGAAGCCGACCTTGCGAAATGCCTTGCGGTAGCGCGCCATGGCCAGCTCTTCATCCGGATTGTGGCCGGCGAATTCCACCGGACGGCCGACGACGAGGCGCGTCGAGGCCGGGTCGAAGGCCGCGCCGGCACGCTCAAAGGCCAGCGACAGGAAGGTCGCCATCAGATCCTCGAACTCGAAGCGCACGCCGAAGACACCGGTGCCCTTGAACACCCGGCTGGCCGCGAAGGTTTTCAGCGACTGGATGAAACGCACGTCGCCGAGGCTTTCCAGGAATTGCTTGATCGCCCAGGGCCCGACCTCCGCGTTGAGCGCTCTTGCGGCGCCCCGGTCAAGGAAACTCAGCACTGTCGGCAGCGAGGTGAAGCCATCCGGCCCGTCCGCAAACGTGACCAGCGTAGTCGCCGCAGTCCCGTCGGCGAGCACTGCGACCGTGTTGGAGGTGCCGAAATCGAGGCCGATGGTGTGGGGCATGGCGTGACCTCTCAAATTAACAACGGCTACGGGACACATGGCCGCAAGGGACGGTCTGGGCACGGGAACAAGTACTGGAAATGGACTGGACAGGCTGAATAAGTGGGAATGACTGGAAAGGCAAGGGGGGACCAGCCCTAAAACCTAACACAAAAAAAGCCGGGTTATTTGTAGTTCTGGAGAAAAGTTGAAATTTCCGAGCTAGCCCGCATTTCTCAAAGCATTAGGTGCATCGGCCCCAAGAATCTGAGAACATTCTTTTGCAACAGAGAGTTATCAGGTTCTGATGCGGGGTCCGATGCCAACACACTGTATCTGCG
>NZ_JALNMJ010000062.1 GCF_023156505.1 Roseibium sediminicola
TGTCCGATCCGGAGACATAGGTAACAGTTTGTACCGGAGACATGGGTTACAACCTCGTGCCGAACGGGTTGTCGATTGTCTGTAGGGTTCTCTGCTCCAGGTCGATATATCCCAGATCATAGCTCATGAAGCTGATCAGCCAAATTCCATCCTCCACTTCCTTGATCCCGAGTTTCTGACCGGCCAGAACGGTCGAGACGTTGATCTTCTTGCGATGCATGCAGATCCGTCCACATGCGGTGACCAAGGCATCCCTGTCATGGAAGGGATAATCCAGCTCCGGCAGGCCCTGATACTGCCTTGATGAGGCTGTGTAGACTTCCGCCGGCGTCTTCATTTTGAGCGCTTCATGAGGACGTTCCTCGTTGAATTCTTTCACGAAAGCGTCGAATTTGGCCTGCTGCTGCAGACTGTTCATGCCCGGAGGCCGGGTGGCTTCCTTCTTCAAGGTCAGGTGCATGCGTTCGTGACGGCCGTTCTGCTGGGGATGGCCGGGCTTGATGCGTTCGATGCCGATACCCAGGCGCAGCCACCACACTGACAGCTTTGAAAGATTGTAGAGCCCGTTTGGCGAGGCGAAAGGCAAGCCGTTGTCTGTGCGGATCGCAGTGGGAAGTCCGCGCTCTTTGAACAAGGCGAGGAAGGCCTCAATGACCGGCTTTTCCTTCGTCGAGTCAAAGGCCTCGCAGCTCAGCAAGTAGCGGGACGCATGGTCGGTGACTGTCAAAGGGTAACAGTAGAGCCGGTTGCCCAGCTTGAACTCTCCCTTGAAATCTGCGGCCCAAAGATCGTTGGGGGCAGGTCCAACCGAAAGCGGCGTGCCTTCGGCCTTGTTGGCGCGTCGCCTCTTGCGGGCTCTGCTGACAAGGCCGTGCCGGTCAAGAACCGCATGCACCGTACTTTGCGCGGGAATACGAACGTCACCGGCAAGCTTCCTGACCAGGACCTCCCGGATCTTGCGCGCGCCCCAGTGCGGCTTGTCCTTCCGCGTGGAGACAATCAACCGCTCAACCTGCTCCGGAAGCTGGTTGGCGTAACGCACCGGACGGCGAGACCGGTCGCAAAGCGCCTCCATCCCATCGCGTCGGTAACGGTTCCAGATCTTG
>NZ_JALNMJ010000007.1 GCF_023156505.1 Roseibium sediminicola
GAATTCGCCACGGGCGGCGAATATACCGGTGTGACCGCGTTTGCGGACGATCCGGATGTCACTGATGTCGTTTCCTACGAAATCACCGGTGGAGATGACCGTTTCGAGATCGACCCGGATACAGGTGAGATCACGGTCAAATCCGGCTCTTCGTTTGATGCCGAGACGGAAAGCTCTGCCGACGTCCAGGTGACGGCGACCTCGACCGACGGCTCAACGTCAGTTGGCACCTTCACCATTACTATCGGCGACGAGAATGAATTCCCGATCGGCCCGGTTGCCGACGACGACGCCGCCGTCAATCATGTTTCCGAGTTTGCGACCGGCGGCGAATATACCGGCGTGACCGCGTTCGCGGACGATCCGGACGTGACCGACGTTGTTTCCTATGAAATCACCGGCGGCGACGACCGTTTCGAGATCGACCCGGATACCGGAGAAATCACGGTGAAGGCGGGTTCCAGCTTCGATGCGGAGACGGAAAGCTCTGCCGATGTTGAAGTGACGGCGACGTCGACCGATGGTTCGACCTCCGTCGGCACGTTCACCATTTGCATCACCGACGAGAACGAGTTCCCGATCGGCCCCGTGACCGACAGCGACACAACGACCAATGCGGTCTCGGAATTTGCTACGGGCGGGGAATATTCCGGCGTGACCGCGTTCGCGGACGACCCGGACGTGACCGACGTGGTTTCGTATGAAATCACCGGCGGCGACGATCGCTTCGAGATCGATCCGGACACAGGTGTCATCACCGTGAAAGCCGGCTCGGCCTTCGACCACGAGACCGATGACAGCGTCGACGTCCAGGTCACCGCGACATCCACCGACGGCTCAACGTCGACCGGCACCTTCTCGATCGACATTACCGACGGCAACGAACCGCCGGATCTGGTGATCTGTCTGGAAGATGGCCAACTCATCATCAACGGCAGCTTCGAGACCTACGACGGGCCTCACGGCGGCGGTGCAGGCACCGGCTGGTACGAGAACCCGAATTCCATCGACGGCTGGACCTATAACAATGTCGATGTCCACGAAGCCGGTCACAACAATTTTGGTGCGACTGACGGTGGCCATCACCTGGATCTCGCCGCGCGGACCAATGGCTGGATCTCGCAGCAGATCGAAGGCCAGCTCGATGGTCAGGTCTATCAGCTGTCCTTCGACATGAAATCGCGCGGCAGCGAAGGCCAGAGCGTTGCGGAGGTCTACTGGAACGGCGAGCTGATCGATACCATTGATCCGGCAACAACCGGCGACGGCTGGCAGACCTTCACATTCAATGTGGTCGGCGGCTCCGGCGACGGTTCCAACACGCTGACCTTCGTTGAAATTGGCTCCGACAACAATGGCGGCACGCTGATCGACAGCGTCGCGATGGTGCCTGACAACCGCATCGCGGTGGTCGAGGAATTCTATGGTGCGGAAATCGCGCCGATGCAGGTCTTTGACCCGGATGTCGGCGACACCCACACCTTCTCCCTCTCCGACGACCGGTTCGAAGTCGTGGTGTCCGGCGACAAATACGTCCTGAAACTCAAGGACGACCAGGCCTTTGATTACGAAACCGAAACCCAGGTGACCGTGGATGTGACCGTGACCGATTCCGGCGGTCTGTCTGATACGGAAACCGTTGTCATTGATGTGCTCGACATCGACGAGAATGTCGGCCCCGTCGGTCCTGTCATCGACAGCGACAACACACTCAACAGCGTCGCC
Source organism: Roseibium sediminicola (assembly GCF_023156505.1). Lineage (GTDB taxonomy): Bacteria > Pseudomonadota > Alphaproteobacteria > Rhizobiales > Stappiaceae > Roseibium > Roseibium sediminicola. The sequence continues at coordinate 1,726 of NZ_JALNMJ010000007.1, forward strand.
GAGAACGGTGCGGGCGGCGAATATGTCGGCATCACGGCCTTTGCCGAGGATCCCGACAGCGGCGACACGGTGACGTATTCGATCACGGACGACCGCTTCGAGATAGACCCGGATACTGGCGTGCTCACCGTCAAGGATGGTGTCAGCTTTGACTATGAAGCCATTCAGAGCGTCGATGTCGAAGTCACAGCGACCTCCAGCGATGGCTCTACCTCGACGGGAACGTTCACGGTTAACATCACCGATGTGAACGAGGCACCGGATCTGGACTTCGATCCGGAGCTTGGCCCGGGCACGTCCGTGACCCTGACCTTCGTCTCGGAACAGGCAGGCTACAGCAACTCGCTCGGCGTCTTCTACATGGATGGCAACGGCAATCCGATCGGTGGCGAGATTGTCTGGGTGAACCAGAACGAACTCACTCCGGGCGACACCGCGACCATCTACCTGGAGGGCGTGGAGGCCAGTGAAATCGGCTATTTCATCATTCCGGACGGTGCCGACTACAACACTCTGGCCAGTGGCGATGAGGTGACGTTCCAGAAGGACGGCGACGGCAACTGGCAGGCGGTTCTGAACGGCACGCCGCTGACCGGCAAGGACGGCAATGTGTTCTTCTCCGGAGACGGTTCGCTCAATCCGGATGGTTATGACTACACCGTGGAAAGCGGCATCAGGATCGGCTTTGAAGATCTGGCCGGCGGCGGCGACGAAGACTTCGACGACGTCGTATTCGACCAGACCAGCCAGGAAACCGATGCCCATGCGGCGGTTTATGAAGAGCAGTTCGGTGCCGAGGTCGGCGGCCTGTCCGTATTCGATCCGGATGTCGGCGACACGCACACGTTCACCGTTTCCGACGACCGCTTCGAAGTCGTCGAGCTGAACGGCGAATATGTCCTCAAGCTGAAAGACGATCAGAAACTCGACTACGAGACCGAGACCCAGGTCACCGTCGACGTGACGGTGACGGATGCCGGCGGTCTGTCGGATACGGAAACCATTGTCATCGACGTTCTGGATGTCGATGAGAACGACGGGCCGGTCGGTCCGGTAAGCGACACGGACAGCGACCAGAATTTCGTCCAGGAAAATTCCGGTGGCGGCACGGTGGTCGGCGTGACGGCCTTCGCGGAAGATCCGGATGCGGGCGACACGGTGACCTATTCGATCACCGACGACCGCTTCGAGATCGATCCAGACACCGGCGTGATCACGGTCGCGAACGGCGCGGTGATCGACCAGGAGACGACGCCGCATATCGATATCGAAGTCACGGCGACCTCGAGCGACGGCTCCACCTCGACCGGCACCTTCCGTGTCGAGATTGGCGATGAAAACGAGTTCAGCATCGGTCCGGTCACGGATATCGACGGCGACCGGAATTTCGTCCAGGAGAACTCAGCTGGTGGCACGGTGGTCGGTGTGACGGCGTTTGCGAGCGATCCGGATGCGGGCGACACGGTGACATACTCAATCACCGACGACCGCTTCGAGATCGACCCGGATACCGGCGTGATCACCGTTGCGGACGGTGCCGTCATCGACCATGAGGCAACGCCCTTTATCGACATCGAGGTCACGGCAACCTCGACGGACGGCTCGACCTCGAGCGGAGCCTTCCGGATCACGGTGGGCGACGAATGCGAGTTCAGCATCGGTCCGGTCACCGACATCGATGCCACCGGCAATTCCATCTCGGAAACCGCGACCGGCGGCGAGCTGGCCGGGATCACGGCCTTCGCAACCGATCCGGATGCGAGTGACACGGTTACCTATCAGCTCAGCGGCGACGGCCGGTTCGAGATCGATGAGACAACCGGCGTCATCAAGGTGGCGGACGGTGCCAGCTTCGACGCGGAAACGGAGCCGTCGATCGACCTCACGGTCACGGCGACCTCGACCGACGGATCGTCTTCAAGCGCGACCTTCACGGTCGATGTTGTCGACGGCAACGAGGCGCCAGACCTGATCGTGCACCTGGAAAACGGTGCCAGGCAGTTCGTGGTCAATGGCAGCTTCGAGATCTTCGACGGCCCGCATGGCGGCGGAACCGGTACCGGCTGGTACCAGAACCCGAATTCCATCGACGGCTGGACCTACAACAATGTCGACGTCCACGAAGCCGGTCACAATAATTACGGTGCGACGGACGGTGGCCATCACCTGGATCTGGCAGCACGGACCAATGGCTGGGCGTCACAGCAGATCGAAGGTCAGCTGGACGGCCAGGTCTATCATCTGTCCTTCGACATGAAATCGCGTGGCGGCGCAGGCCAAAGCGTTGCGGAAGTCTATTGGAACGGCGAGTTGATCGGCACGATCGATCCGGCAACCACGGGCTCCGGCTGGCAGACCTATGACTTCGACATTGTCGGCGGCTCCGGCGACGGCTCCAACACGCTGACCTTTGTCGAGATCGGCTCCGACAACAACGGCGGCGCGCTGATTGACAGCGTCTCGATCGTCTCCGACAACCGCACCGCGGTGGTCGAGGAGTTTTACGGCGCGGATATCGCACCGCTGTCGGTAATCGATCCGGATGTCGGCGATACCCACACCTTCACGGTCTCCGACGATCGCTTCGAGGTGGTGGTTTCCGGCGACAAGTATCTGCTGAAACTCAAGGACGACCAGGCCTTCGACTACGAAACGGAGACTCAGGTCACCGTCGAGGTCACGGCGACCGATCAGGGCGGCCTGTCCGACACCGAGATCGTGGTCATCGACGTCATCGACATCGACGACACCAACACGCCGATCGGTCCGATCACGGATACCGACGCCACAGCCAACATGGTCGTTGAAAACGCGGCCGGCGGCACGGTGGTCGGCATCACCGCCTTCGCGGATGATCCGGACGCCGGTGACACTGTGACCTATTCGATCAACGACGACCGGTTCGATATAGATCCGGACACTGGTGTGATCACGGTCGCGGACGGCGCCGTCATCGATTATGAGGCAAATTCTCATATCTACGTTGACGTCACGGCGACCTCGACGGACGGCTCTTCGACCTCGAAGACCTTCCGGATCGACATCGACGACGAAAACGAGTGCAGCATCGGTCCGGTGACCGACAGCGACAACACGCTCAACAGCGTTGCCGAGAACGGTGCAGGCGGCGAATATGTCGGCATTACGGCCTTCGCGGAGGATCCCGACAGCGGCGATACCGTGACCTATTCGATCACGGACGATCGCTTCGAGATCGATCCCGATACCGGTGTGCTCAGCGTCAAGGATGGTGTCAGCTTCGACTATGAAGCCATTCAGAGCGTTGATGTCGAGGTCACAGCGACTTCCAGCGATGGTTCCACCTCGACGGGCACGTTCACGGTCAACATCACCGATGTGAATGAGGCACCGGATCTGGACTTCGATCCGGAGCTTGGCCCGGGCACGTCCGTGACGCTGACCTTTGTCGAGGAACAGGCCGGTTACAGCAACTCGCTCGGCGTCTTCTATATGGATGGCAACGGCAATCCGATCGGCGGCGAGATCGTCTGGGTCAACCAGAACGACCTTACCCCGGGCGACACCGCGACCATTTACCTGGAGGGTGTGGAATCGGCTGAAATCGGATATTTCATCATTCCGGACGGCGCCGACTACAACGCGCTGGCCAGTGGCGACCAGGTGACATTCCAGAAGGACGGCAATGGCAACTGGCAGGCAGTGCACAATGGCACACCGCTCACCGGCAAGGATGCCAATGTGTTCTTCTCCGGCGACGGCGCGCTCAACCCGAACGGCTACGACTATACGGTCGAGAGCGGCATCAGGATCGGCTTTGAAGACATTGCCGGCGGCGGAGACGAGGACTTCGACGATGTGGTCTTCGACCAGACCACCCAGGAGACCGATGCGCATGCGGCGGTCTACGAGGAACAGCTCGGCGCCGAGGTCGGTACGCTCTCGGTGTTCGATCCGGATGTCGGCGACACGCATACCTTCACCGTCTCCGACGACCGCTTTGAGGTGGTCGCGCAGAATGGCGAATACGTGCTCAAGCTGAAGGACGATCAGGCCCTCGACTACGAGACCGAAACCCAGGTCACGGTAGATGTGTCGGTGACGGACGTCGGCGGCCTGTCGGATACGGAAACCATTGTCATCGATGTTCTTGATGTCGAGCCGGAAGACGGTCACTCACCGCCGGACTTGATTGTTGGTGATGCATGCAACGATCACAACTACATCAAGAACGGTTCGTTTGAGGTGTTTGAATCCTCGGGCAAGGAAAGTGGTTCCGGTGACGCCATTTGGTATGGCGACGCCGATGTAGCCTACTGGAAAACAAGCTACACCGACATTCACAGCTCAGGCTGGGAAGGTCTCGGGACCACCGATGGCGATCACCGTCTTGATCTCGCCAACGACAAGAAAAACGGCAAGGCCTACCAGAAGATCGAGGATCTGGAAGAAGGAGATACCTATACCTTGTCTGTCGACATCAGGCACCGCGGCGAAGACGGTGATGCCGCTGTCGAGATTTACTGGAGCGGTAAACTTATCGATACCGTTGTTCCTCTCGAGCAAGGAGAAGGTTGGCACACCTACACTTACCAGGTAGTTGCGAGTGACAAATACGACAAGCTCGAGTTCAAGGAAGTTGGCGAGAGCAATTACAAGGGTACGCAGATCGACAACGTTTGCCTGACGGATGCTGAAGGTATCCACGTGACGGAAAACGTGGCAGGCGCCCAAATTGTTGAGCTTTCCGTGGTTGATCCCGATGTAGGAGACACCCACACCTTCAGTCTGACGGACAATCGGTTCGAGGTTGTCGAAGACGGCGCGGGCTATGTTCTGAAACTGAAGGACGGCATTTCGCTGGACTACGAAACAGAGCAATCCGTCACGTTGGACGTGACTGTTACAGACAGCACGGGTCTTTCGGACACTGAAACTGTAACGATAAAGGTCATTGATGTGGAGCCGGAAGACCCGGTCAACAACAATGCGCCGATCGGTCCGGTGCGCGACACGGACACCGCTCAGAACCTGGTGGCTGCGACAGCGGCAGCAGGCATGGTGGTCGGTCTGACGGCGTTTGCCCAGGATGCGGATGCCGGCGATACGGTGACCTATGCCATCGATGACGATCGCTTCGACATCGATGAGGATACGGGCGTCGTCACAGTCGCGGATGGGGCAGCGCTGATCCAGGGCGAAACCATCAACGTCACCATCACGGCGACGTCGAGCGATGGTTCTGAGTCCAGCGCGGTCTTCCCGATCGAGGTCGAATCCTGCGGTACGGACAATTCGCCGCCGGATCTGATTGTCGGTGCAGCGATCTACGAGCCGCCCAAGTCCGGTGGTCACTACGACGATCATCACGATGATCACCATGGCCATCACCACGACGGAAAGAAAGGAAGGCATGACCATGACGATGATGATGTCAAACCGCATGGTCATACCGACGACGAGGGTGGTTACTTCGTACCGGAAAACGAGGCCGGGGTGGAGCTTGTGCAGCTGTCCGTCGTCGATCCGGATGTCGGTGATACCCACACCTTCACGGTGTCCGACGAGCGGTTCGAGGTTGTCTCCGACGGCGACAATTACCTGCTGAAACTGAAAGACGACGCCGCGGTCGATTACGAAACCGAGCAGAGCATCACCCTGGACGTCACGGCGACGGACAGTGGCGGTCTCTCCGATACGGAGACGATCACGCTGGATGTCTTGGATGCGGATGAAAATGCCATTTGCGAAACCGGAACCCGCGGTGGCGACACGATCGTCGGTGGCGATTTCGGCGACGCGATCTATGGCCTCGGCGGAAACGACATTCTGCTTGGACAGGGTGGCAATGACAGTCTCCACGGCGGATCCGGCGACGATATCATTCGCGGCGGCACCGGCGACGACCTGATGGTTGGCGGAGACGGATCGGACCTGTTCACCTATATGCTCGGCGATGGCCACGATTCGGTCTATGGCGGTGCAGGCGGCAACTGGATCGACATTGTCGACCTGGCCAACGCACCGGACGGAACGGCACTCGGCGACTATGGAACCGACTGGTCGATCACCATGACCGAAGGATCGATCGAAGAAGTGAATGCCCTTGGCGGCGAGATCACCCTGTCGCAGGATGCCGGCGGTTATATCGAGCTTGCCGATGGCGGCCGGATCGATTTCTCCGACCTGGAAGGCATTCAGTACTAACCGGCTCGCCGGCAACACAAAAAAAAGGGCGGGTCCGACTGGGCCCGCCTTTTTTGTTGCCTTGGGGGCGTTACTGGATCGGGGGCAGAGGCTGGGTGTCGATCACCACGACGGGCTCTCCGACCGGTTCCGACGTTGCCACCTCGATCACGCCGGACTGGAACGGATCGTTTTCGGTCGGCCCGAGGCGCAGGTCCCAGGTGTTGAATTCCGGCATGATGCGCGGAATCGGGTCCGGACGTTCCTCGACAATCGAGAAATGTTGCGGGGCAAGGCGGCCAACATTGGCCAGAAGGAAAAAGTCGGCGATACGGGCATCATAGCGGGCACGGACATAATCGACCTGGCTGAGCAGCAGCTCGCGTTCCCCGTCCAGGACATCCAGAAGAGAGCGCTGGCCGCTGTCGAATTCCACCTGCAGGCCCTTGACCGCGCGGCGGTTGGCGTCGATGGCGCGCTGGCCGGCCTTGGCGCGCAGGCGCGAGGCGGCCCGTTGTTTCATCGCCCGGATCACGTTTTCCTTGATGATCTGCTGCGTGTCGTCCAGCTCGTATTCCGTTTGCGAGGCGGTGTATTTGGCGCGCTTGACCGAGGCGATGTTGCGCCCGCCGGTAAAGATCGGAGCGGTAACCCGGACACCGAAGCGGAAATCCTCTTCATCTCGGTTGCCGAGATTGCCGCGATAGCCGTTTTCCCATTCGCTTTCGAGGGTCACGCGCGGCAGCATGTCGCCGACCGCGGCGCGGGCCGCGTAGCGGGCGGCGCGGGCGTCATTGGTCGCCGCCCGGATGGACGGGTTGTTCTGATAGGCGACGGAGATGGCGTCGTCGAGGCCGGCGGGCTCTATCGATTTGGGGATCCCCGGCCAGCCGAGCTTGCCGGGTTTTTGTCCGGTCAGGCGCTCATAAAGCGCCTCGGAAGCTTCCAGGTCGCCCACCGCCTGGTCCTTGTTGCCTTGTGCTTCCGCCAGACGGGCCAGGGCCTGTTCGATGTCGGTGCGGGTGGCGTCACCCGATTTGTAGCGCGCGCGTGCGGCTTTGACTTCGCGATGCACCACGTTGGTGTAGTCTTTCAGGCGCGCAAGAATGCCCCGGTCGCGGACCACGCGGAGATAGGCATCGGCCGTGTTGAACAGCAGGGTCTGTTCGACACCGATCAACTGATTGCGGCCGGAATTCGCTTCTTCATGAGCCTGGTTCAGCCGGTTGACCCCGGCAAAGCCCTGGAACACGGTCTGGGACATGGAAATGCCGAGCTCGTGGAAGAAGGCGCGGTCGCTTGTGCCGCTGCGTGTCTTGAAGGCGTTGTGCTCGCCGAGATAGTTCCCGGTCACCGTGGGCAGAAACTCCGATCTTGCCGTCCAGATGCCCTGGTTGGTTGCCTGGTATTTCGACCGTTCCGCCTTGAGGCCCGGATTGATGGCGTAGGCTGCCGCCATGGCCTCTTCAAGGGACGTCGCGGATGCAGGCACACTGGCAATGCTCAAACTGATCAACGAGGCACCCGCCAGGAGCCTGGCAAGGCCGGTCCGGGCGATGTGCATCAGTTTGGTTGTGGCAAAGAAGGTTGTCATTGCAGCACCTGTTTGTTGTCTGCTCTTACGGTAAATTTTTATAGTTAATCAAAGGTAAGTTGATGGCAGGTTTTATGGTTAATATTTGTTAGTAATTACCAAGCGGAAGTTTGCGTTTTACTCGAATTGTGCGTTTACTGGTATTAATTACAAGGTGTAAAACTACAATGCGTCAAGACGTGCTCGTGGGGCTGTCAGCTTCCGGTCTGTTGTAAACCGGCCTGGTTCTTTTTTATCTGTGACGGCAGAAGATGTTTGCCGAACAGGAAACCCTGAACCTGCAGACAACCGGCCTCCTGCAGGAATTGCAGCTGCCGGTCCGTCTCGACACCTTCCGCGATGACCGGTATGCCGAAACTGTGGCCAAGAAGAATGGCCGAGCGCAGGATGGCCCTTGCATGCGGGTTGGTTTCCAGGGACTGCGTGAAGGCCCGGTCGACCTTGATCTTGTCAAAGGGGAAAGCCTGGAGCGTGTTCAGCGAAGAATAGCCCTTGCCGAAATCATCCATGGCCACCCGTACCCCCATCTTGTGCAGGGACTGGATGGTCTCGTGCACCCGTTCGTGGTCCTCGATCGGTGTCGATTCGGTGAGTTCGATCTCAAGCCGATCGGCTGGCAGACCGGTTTTGATGAGAACAGTGGACACCAGGCCGGCGAAATCGCTGCGCGAAAACTGCAGCGGCGAGGCGTTCACGGCCAGGGTCAGTGGTTCCGCCCATGTGGCGGCTTCGACGCAGGCCGCCTCCAGAACCCAGTTGCCGATGTCGAGAATGATGCCGGATCTTTCCGCGATCGGGATGAAATCCTCCGGGGCAATCGGTCCCTTTTCCGCATGCCGCCAGCGAACCAGGGCTTCGTAACCGATCAGATCGCCGGTCCTGGCGAGATTTTGTTTTTGGAAGACCAGGCTCAGCTGGTTCTCCAGTGCGGCGTTGCGCAGGTCGGAGGCCAGACTGGCTTCCCAGCGGTTGGATTCCTCCATGCCGGTCACATAAGGCTGGATGAGATTGCCGCCGATGGATTTTGCCTGTTTTGCCGCGAGATTGGCACGTTGCACGAGCTTGGTCAGGTCGCTACCGTCCCTGGGGAACACTGCCAGGCCGATGCTGGAGCGGATGGAGAGGCGGTAGGAGCGCCATTGGATCGGCCGGCGGGCAAGAGACCGGACCAGCCGCGCGAATTCGACCGCTTCGTCGATCGAGTCGAGCGCGGGATTGATGACCAGGAATTCATCGCCGTAGAAGCGGCAGATCAGAACCTTGTCGTTGAGATTGTATTTCAGCGTTTCCGCCATGCTGCACAGAACCGTGTCGCCGACCTCGTATCCATGCAGGTCGTTGATGGCTTTGAACTGATCGAGGCTGATCAGGACGACGGCGCAGGCCTTGCGCTCGTGATCCGCCGATTTCAAAAGATCCGCGGCGACTTTCTGCACATAGTGCCGGTTGGGCAAGTGAGTCAGCGAATCCTGAAGCGACAAATGCTGATAGGCCCGGCGGGCCGATTCCTTTTTGTGTTTTTCGAGCCGGACGCCCGATGCGGCAAAGGCAGTGGTCAGGCCGAAGATCGTCAGGGCAATCGCAATCATCTGGCCTTCGGACAACAGGCCGGCATTAGGCTGACGGCTGAAGTGTCCGGCGGCGTCGTCTGGCATGGCGGTAGACAGGTGCAAAGTGAGCACCGACAGAAACAAAAACAGTGTCGCGCTGACGGTCGCGCGCCGTGATCTGAGCTGCGGTACGAAGCTGAGCGCAATGGCGCCGAGGCACGCGCTTAACAGCAGCGACCAGAGGCTCACGGTGCTGAAAGATCCCGCCAGGCCCGCGCGCTCGTGCGCAGCCGATGTGATCGCGCCCATTGCGGCGACTGTCAGACCGAAAAGGACACCGCCGAATTCAGGCGCGAGCCGGATGTTGCGCCTTGTTGACAGGGAAAAGCCCGCCAGGACACCGGCAAAGGCCACTGCGAGCGCGAGCAGCGCGGTCAGGAGCTGAAAGCTTTCATTGACGGCGGAAACGCGAGCCCCGAGCGCGACAAGATGCGCCGCCCAAATGGCACTGGACCCGACCATGGCGGACCAGACAAGCCAGATGAACCGTGTTGCACTGGCATCACGGTAAGCTTTTGACAAAAGAGAAAGAGAAAACGCGCTTCCGCCCAGGCACAGTGTGGCTGCGAGCACAAGAAGGGCAAAGTTATGCTCAGTAGTCAGACTTGCCGCAACTCGTTCCATAAAAGCCCCCGCCAACGGATGCTTCTATTAGAGCGTAAAAACCATAACAAACAGTATTTCTCCGGAATGGTTTGGTGATTGTTCTTGGGGGTGCTCAGTATTGTAGTTAATGCGCATGCTCGAAGTAAGCAATCAAGCTTGAGCACTGTTATTTTTTACCCTGCTGGTAAATAATTCTATGTCGGTTCCACTGTCATGCCGAACGCGCAGCTCCCGGTTCGATGATTCCCAGGTCATAGAGAGCCGCGAATCCGTTCATGCCACATGAATCACCAAAGGCAACTGGTCTCAATCAGCCCAGCGCTCCGCAAGCGGGGGCGCTGCCGATTTGAGTTGCGGCACCGTCATTTTTGACAATATTTTTTTCAACAGGCGGTAGAGTGATTTTTGCTGAAAAATCAAGGGGCAAGCGCTTCGTTTTCGCGATTTGCAGCCTATATGTGCCGTTGAGGAAGGCATTTTGATAAAATTCTAAAGATTTTTTTATCGATACGGCATTTAATTTGCCTTCAAAACAGGTCGGCCGCGCCGGGAGGGATCCTTCCGGTGCTCGAAAAACAGGTGCCGACCTCGCTAAATAGCGTGCGGGACAATGCAATTTGCACATTCACACATCAGGAGACTGGGTGCATCCCGCGATGTCATCGAAAGCCAAATCCACACGTGTCGACAACGCTTATGAGCGCTTGAAATCTGAAATCCTGAAGGGCGACCTTCCGCCCGGGTTTCAGGCGCCGGAGCCGGATATTGCCAACCGGCTGGGTATGAGCCGGACGCCTGTGCGCGAAGCGCTGATCCGCCTTGAAGCCGATGGGCTGGTCGGGCTTGTGCCGCGGCGTGGCGCCAAGGTGTTGCCCATGTCGCGCAAGGACATCTGTGAGATCTATCAGATCCTGTCGGCCCTGGAAGCGCTTGCTGCGCGTTCGGCGGCGACCAAGCGCGGCGGTGACGCGGTCGATGGTGTTCGGGAGCTGCTGGACCGCGCGGATGAGGCGCTGGACAAATGCGATATCGAAGCCTGGGCCGTGTTCGACGACCGTTTTCACAGATGGGTTGCCAGCGTCAGCGGCAATGCCCGCCTCGAGGCCGAAGTTGCCGGTTTTCTGGATCAGGCCTACCGGGCGAGCAACGTTTTGCTGCGCCTCAACAAGGCGCCGGCCTCCAATGCCGCGGATCACCGCCGTCTTGTTGACGCCATTGAAGCCGGTGACGGGGATGCTGCTGCGGAAATTGCGAGGGTGCACCGCTTGACCGGCCTGACGCGGATGAAGGCGGTGCTCGAAAGCTGCGGTCTGTCGCACGTCTAGATGTGGAGCCTCAACAGGGACCCGGACAACCTATTGAGGCTCCACATCTAGGTCTCGTTCTTAAGCCGGGGCCGGCCCCGTGGACTGGCCGATGATCAGTTCCGCATCGAGATGCAGGGATGTCGGCTCGGCTGCCGGGTTGGCGATCATGTTGAGCAGCAGCTCCGCCGCCTTTTGTCCCGCATAGCGTACGGAAGAGCGGGTGCAGGTGAAAATCGGCACTTCGCCGCTGTTGGGTAAAAACGACAGCGCGTCGTCATGGGTGATGATCGAGACGTCCTTGCCGGTCCTGAGGCCGCACTGGCCGACAGCCCTTGCGACGCCGATCGCCGAAATCATGGAAGAGACCAGGAAGGCGGTTGGCGGCGTGTCGCGCCGGAGCATTTCCATGGCGCTGTCGCAGCCATAGGGTTCGGTCATGTCGGCGCAGCGCATCAGCTCCGGGTCGGGCGCTAGTCCACGGGCGGCGAGCGCTTCCTCGAACCCTTTGCGCCGCCGGCGGGCAAAGTCCATATGTTCCAGCCCGTTCAGGAGAGCGATGCGCGTGTGGCCCAGATCCAGCAGCAGGTTGGTCGCCCGCTCGAACGCCCGGCGATTGTTCATGTCGATCCAGGACGTTTCGCTCTCGGCGCCCGGAATGCGGCCGTGCACCACAAAGGGCAGTTTCAGTTCCTTCAAGAGCTTGTGCCGGTGCTCGTCATTGGCCGGTCCGTGAATGATTACGCCGTCGGCCTTCTTGCGCGACGAGATCTGCCGGTAGGCGTCTTCCTCATGATCGTCATCGACCACGGAGATGATCATGTCATAGCCATGGTTGGAGTAGGTTTCGCCGGCCCCGGCGATGAACTCCAGGAAGATCGGGTTCATCATCTCGTGAATGGACCGCGGTATGACATGGCCGATTGCCATGGCGCGGCCGGTCGCCAGACGGCGGGCCTGGCTGTTGGGGGCGTAGCCGAGTTTTTCGGCCATCTCGCTGACGCGGCGGCGGGTTTCCTCGCTGACCTCGGGGTAGCCGTTCAGCGCCCGGCTGACGGTTGTCTGCGACAGGTTCAGCCGTTGCGACAGTTCTTTCAGGTTCACACCGTTGCTCATTCTGCCCAAAACGCTTTGAAAGCGTCCCTCCCAACAGGCTGTTATTGAAACGCAACAATAATTGGCGAGTTGCGTGCTTGACAAGACCGAAGCCTGACGACATGGTTAGGGCGAAATCCAAAGCGGTTTGGATGACCGGTTCCGGTAGAATTGCAGATTGCAGCCCTGGGGTGGGTATTGCTGCCGGACAGCGAGTTGTGCCACTTTAGATGGAGTGTCCCAGCATAGGGACAATCTGGGAGGATAGACATGAAATCACGTTTGATGGCCTGTGCCGCTGGTTTGGCGCTGGGCGTCGGCTTCAGCATGAGCACCGCTCTTGCGGCCGACCTGAAATTCGCTCCGGGCGAAGGCCCGTTCAACTGGGACAGCTACAACAGCTGGGCGGAAAGCGCGCCCGACCTCAAGGGTCAGACCGTGACCATTGCCGGTCCGTGGCTGCAGCCGGAAGACGGCTATTTCCGCAATGTCCTCGCCTATTTTTCCGAAGCCACCGGCGCGGAAGTGATCTACACCGGGTCCGATTCCTTCGAACAGCAGATCGTCATTGACGCCGAAGCCGGCGCGGCGCCGAACATCGCCGTGTTCCCGCAGCCGGGCCTGGCATCGGACATGGCCGCGCGCGGCCTGCTGCAGCCGCTGCCCGACGGCATGGCCGACTGGGTTGCCAACAATTACGGCGCCGGCGACAGCTGGGTCGATCTCGGTACCTATAAGGACAAGGACGGCAACGACCAGCTGTTCGGTTTCTTCTACAACGTCAACGTCAAGAGCCTGGTCTGGTACGTGCCGGAAAACTTCGAGGATGCCGGTTACGAAGTGCCGGCCACCATGGAAGACCTGAAGGCACTCACCGAGCAGATCGTGGCCGATGGCGAAACGCCTTGGTGTATTGGTCTCGGATCGGGCGCCGCCACCGGTTGGCCGGCAACCGACTGGGTCGAAGACCTGATGCTGCGCACGCAGCCGGCCGACGTCTATGACCAGTGGACCAAGAACGAGATCCCGTTCGACGATCCGCGCGTTGTCGCGGCGATCGAGGAATTCGGCTGGTTCGCACGCGACGATGCCAAGGTGGCCGGCGGTGCCGGCGCGGTGGCCTCGACCGACTTCCGCGACAGCCCGAAAGGCCTGTTCTCCTCGCCGCCGCAATGCTACCTGCACCGCCAGGCGTCCTTCGTCCCGGCCTTCTTCCCGGACGGCGTGGAATTCGGCACGGATGTCGACTTCTTCTACTTCCCGGCCTATGCCGAGAAGGATCTTGGCAGCCCGGTCCTGGGCGGCGGCACACTGATGGCGATCACCAACCCGTCCGACGCGACCAACGAGTTGATGAAGTTCTTCGAACTGCCGATCGCGCATGAAGTGATGATGGCGCAGACCGGCTTCCTGACACCGCACAAGGGTGTCAACCCGCAGGCCTACAAGGACGACACGCTGCGCGGTCAGGGCGAGATCCTCGTCAATGCCAGCACCTTCCGCTTCGACGGTTCCGACCTGATGCCGGGCGGCGTCGGTGCAGGCACCTTCTGGACCGGCATGGTCGACTACACCGGCGGCAAGGACGCCAAGGCAGTCGCCAGCGAGATCCAGAAAAGCTGGGACGCGCTTAAATAAGTTCCTCCAGGCGGCCGGGCTCCTTCGGGAGACCGGCCGTTTTTCTGAAGGACCGACGCACGCGTCCAAGACCAAAAATACGTCCAAATCAAAGTTCCTCGAAATAAGGGCGCGCCCGGCCTACGGACGGCCTGATAATCAATCGGGAGGGAACGGTCATGCTTACGGACAACCCGGCCTTATTGGGGCTTGTGACCATCGTTATCGGCGTTGGCGCCTGCCTCGGGTATTTCTTCTTTTCAAATGTCGTCCTGGACAAGGTGATCTTTCCGGCCACCGGTCCGAACGCGGGACGGAACATCAACCGCGCCAACATGGTGCGCCCGTGGCTGTTCCTGTTTCCGGCGATCTTCGCGCTGTCGCTTTATCTCGCCTATCCGGTGGTCGAGACCCTGCGCCTGTCGCTGACCGACCGGTCGCTGGACGGCGCCTTTGTCGGCTTCGAGAACTACCGCAAGATGATGGCGGAATCGAAGTTCTGGGAAGCCGTGCGCAACAACATGCTCTGGCTGATTGTCGTGCCGGCGGCCTCCACCGCCTTCGGGCTTCTGGTGGCGCAGCTGACCGACCGGATCAGGTGGGGCAACCTGGCCAAATCCCTGATCTTCATGCCGATGGCGATTTCATTCGTCGGCGCATCGGTGATCTTCAAGCTGATCTATGACACCCGCCCGGCGGACCAGAATCAGATCGGCGTCTTGAATGCGGTCTGGCTGAAATTCGACGGCGGCATCGGCTCGGTGCTGATGCTGCAGGTGCTGCCGACGTTGATGTATCTGGCCTTTGCCGCCATCGTTGCGTATGTCGCCTGGCTGTTCGTCAAGGATATCGTTGCCAAGGGGCAGGACCGCTCGGTCTGGCTTTTGCCGCTGCGCCTGCTTGTCGGCGTCGCGGGCGTCTGGCTGGTCTGGCTTTCCGTCAGTTCGGCGGTCGGCGTCTGGATCACCGAGCTGCCCTATGGCGAACCGCAGACCTGGCTGACCCTGTCCTTCTGGAACAACTTCTTCCTGATGGTCGTGCTGATCTGGATCCAGACAGGCTTTGCCATGGTGATCCTGTCGGCTGCCCTGCGCGGCATTCCGGAGGAAACCATCGAGGCGGCGATCATCGACGGGGCCAATCCGTTCCAGATCTTCTTCAAGATCAAGGTGCCGCAGATCATGGGCACGATCGTGGTCGTCTGGACGACAATCACGCTGACCGTGCTCAAGGTGTTCGACATCGTCTTTGCCATGACCAACGGCCAGTGGGAAACCCAGGTCCTGGCCAACTACATGTACGACAAGCTCTTCCGCGCCAATGACTGGGGCATCGGGTCCGCCAGCGCGATCGTCATCATGCTGCTGGTGACGCCGATCCTGGTCTGGAACGTCTACAACGCCCGGAAGGAGATGAAATAATGGCCAGCATCGCAGGCAAGAAGTCCGGGCTCACCTGGGCCGTTCACATCTCCGTCGCGGCCTTGGTGCTGCTGTGGCTGTTTCCAACCGTCGGCCTGTTCGTGTCGTCGTTCCGCTCCGCCGACCAGATCTCCAGCTCGGGCTGGTGGGCGGCGCTGTTCCCCTCGGAACAGAACGAGGTCTACCGCACCGCCGACCCCGGCGATAAGCGGGTGGCCGATGGCGACATATTCGTGGTCACCGGCAATATCTTCGAAGGAGCGCCGCGCGACATCAAGGCCTGGGGCGTGTCCTCGCGCGATGTCGCCGCCTATCAGCCTGGCGAGACCGCCGAACTAAAGGACGGCGAAAGCGTGACCTTGCAGCCGGACGGCAACTATGTCTGGCGCGGCAATGACAAACAGATCTCCGGCCGCGGCCAGCGCATTTTCATCACCGCGACCGTGCCTCCGGAATTCTCGCTGGAAAACTACACGACCATCCTGTTTTCCGGCTCCGGCCAGGACAACATGGCCAAGGCGTTCTTCAACACGCTGACCGTGACCATCCCGGCGACGATCATCCCGATCGTGATCGCGGCCTTTGCCGCCTATGCACTGGCCTGGATGGAATTTCCGGGGCGGGCGCTTCTGATCGCCGCCGTGGTCGCGCTCCTGGTGGTGCCGCTGCAACTGGCGCTGATCCCGCTCCTTCGGCTGCATCTGGGCATCGGCATCGGCAAGGGCTATCTCGGCGTCTGGCTGGCCCATACGGCCTTCGGCATGCCGCTCGCGATCTACCTGCTTCGAAACTACATGGTCGGCCTGCCACGGGACATCATCGAAAACGCCAAGGTCGACGGGGCGACGGATTTCCAGATCTTCACGAGGATCATCCTGCCGCTCAGTTTCCCGGCGCTGGCATCCTTCGCGATCTTCCAGTTCCTGTGGACCTGGAACGACCTGCTTGTGGCCAAGGTGTTCCTGATCGATGCCACCGGCTCGACCACCGTCATGACCAACCAGATCGTGGAGCTGCTCGGAACACGCGGCGGCAACTGGGAAATCCTGGCAACGGCCGCCTTCGTCTCGATCGCGGTGCCGCTCGCCGTGTTCTTCCTGATGCAACGCTATCTGGTGCGCGGGCTACTCGCGGGATCGGTCAAATAACATGAACAAGATCAAAAATTGGGAGCAGCCGGCATGACGTCCCTGTCCTTGAAAAATGTCAGCAAGTCCTACGGGACCGTCGAAGTTCTGCGCGATATCAACCTGGACATCGAGCAAGGCGAGCTGATCGTCTTCGTCGGGCCTTCGGGCTGCGGAAAATCGACCCTTCTGCGCATGATCGCCGGTCTTGAAAAGATCACCGGCGGCGAGCTTGAAATCGACGGCATGGTGGTCAACGACGTGCCGCCGGCGCAGCGCGGCATCGCCATGGTGTTCCAGTCCTATGCGCTTTATCCGCATATGACGGTCTACGACAACATGGCCTTCGCGCTGAAGCTCGCGGGCAAATCCAGGGACGAGATCGACAAGGCGGTGCGCGCCGCCGCCGACCGACTGCAGCTCGGTCCTTATCTTGACCGGCTGCCGAAGGCGCTTTCCGGGGGGCAGCGCCAGCGTGTCGCCATTGGCCGCTCGATTGTCCGCGATCCGAAAGTGTTCCTGTTCGACGAACCGCTCTCCAACCTCGACGCGGCCTTGCGTGTTGCCACCCGGATCGAGATTGCGCAGCTGAAAGAGAGCATGCCGGAAAGCACGATGATCTACGTCACCCACGACCAGGTGGAGGCGATGACGCTCGCCAGCCGCATCGTAGTGCTGCATGGCGGCGACGTGGAACAGTTCGGCGCACCACTGGAGCTCTATGAACGCCCGGCCAACACGTTCGTTGCCCAGTTCATCGGTTCTCCGGCGATGAACCTTCTGGAAGCCAAGGTCAGTGCCACGGGTAGCCAGACCTCGGTCGTCATGTCCGATGGTGGTCACGCGGATGTGCCTATCGCTTCCGTCGACAGCGACAAGGACAAGACGGTCAAGCTCGGCGTACGACCTGAGGACCTTACGGTCACGGACAGCGACGACTATCTGGTGTCCGCCAATGTCGATATCGTGGAAGCGCTCGGCGAGACGACGGTGCTCTATTTCATGGCCCAGAACGGCGATCCGGGCCTGATCGCAAAGCTGCCGGGCATTCACCAGATCAGCCGGGGCACTACTGTCCGCCTGACGGCCGCGGCGGAAAAGCTGCATCTGTTCGACGGCAACGGGAAATCGTTCCTGTACCGGTGAAGGGAGCGTCGCGTTTGGTCCTGAGACCTATTTGCTTTCGGGGGTCATGGGATAGGTGAGACCCCACCCTTGGCGATGGTCCACATCTTTGTGAGACCCCCACCCCTAACCCCTCCCCACAAGGGGGAGGGGGATCAGGCCCTGCCAAGTCCTGCACTTTTTCCGTGGACAAGGGACACGGATCCTGCCGCTTGTTCGTAGGTACGCTATCGGCGTCTCCCTCCCCCTTGTGGGTAGGGAACAAGGGTGGGGGTGTACAGCCTCGTCGACATTTCGACCGTCGAAGGTGTCCACCATGTCTCCGAACACCCGTCCACTTTGTCCCAGGTCTATCCAAAGGGCAGGGATTAGACGTGGGGTTTCTCGCGCCATTGCCGGATACACATTGACGGCGTGAAAATCAGTGCTGGTGCCCGGCGTGGCTATGCTGCGTGGCGTTTTCGGCTTCGACCTGGACTGTCATGTCGAGATGGCCGACGTCGAATTCCAGTTCGATCTTAAAGCTGTCGCCTTTTTCAAAGTCCTGTTTCAGACCGGTGAGGCGCAGGGCGAGACCGTTGGGGGCAAGGACCAGTTCCTTGCCCGGCTTGACCGGCATGACGGGCAGCGCGACATAGTCCGCTTCGCCGTTCTTCAGCTGGAAACCAACCAACTCGACAGTGTCGGCAATCTCTGTCTCGGCGCCGAGAAACTTCACGTCCTTGTCCGAGCCGTTGTTGATCTCGACAAACAGCAGCGCTTCTTTTTCGGACGTCGCCCGGATCCAGGCATGCAGGGCGGTAACCCCATGAGCGCTGGCCGTGTGATCCGTGTGCTCATCATCGTGGCCGTCTTTGTCGTAACGTTCCTCGTGTGTGTGTTCTTCCGATGTTTTTTGTGTGTCGGAAGCCCAGGCAGGCTGGGCGAACAGAAACAGGGCGGACAGGAAAAGAACAGCAGCACGCATGGGGCACCTATGTGTGAGAGGATCAGGCGCGCAGATCTGTAATGATATTACGTGACATCGCCATGAAGGCGGGCAGAAGCGCCAGCAGGACCGTCAGGCTGACGAATCCCGCGATCAGATGGAATTCGGGCCAGTCGAGCGTCGCCCGGACCAGAATGTCGGTGCGCGCCGTGACCACGTCCGAGATGACGCGCACGGCGATCCAGCCAATCGCAAGACCTGTCAGGGATCCGGCGACGATCAGGGTGGCGGCATAGGTCCAGACCACGGCAAAGACAAAACGTCCGGGTGCGCCGAGGGCGCGCAGCAATGCCAGGCGCCGGGCAAACAGGCGCGCCAGCACGATCAGGCCCGTGAGCACGCCTGCGGTGACCAGAACCTGGGTGAGGATGGCCATCACTGACATCACCTGGCGGACATCGCCCATCAGGGAATGCAGCTGGGCGAGCACGGCGCCGGGGAAGAAGGCCATCATGTCGTCTCGGGTGAAGTCCGAGCGCAAAGCATAATTCGCCC
Source organism: Roseibium sediminicola (assembly GCF_023156505.1). Classification (GTDB taxonomy): domain Bacteria; phylum Pseudomonadota; class Alphaproteobacteria; order Rhizobiales; family Stappiaceae; genus Roseibium; species Roseibium sediminicola. The sequence continues at coordinate 20,873 of NZ_JALNMJ010000007.1, forward strand.
AGAGCGCCTCGGCGCGCACCAGAACGGCCGGGGTCCCGGGAAAGAAGTCCGGGTCGAAAGGCGGACCGATCTGGCTGCTGCGGTCCGGGGCGTGGCCGTTGACGAGGCCATGGACTTCCCAGACGACTTCGACCGGCACCAGAATGGCCCGGTCCCAGGGGCTGCCGGTCGGCGGCATCCTGCCGACAATGGTGAGCTCCGTACCGGCATGGGCGTCTTCTTCCGCTGCATCTCCGACACCATGGGCCGGTTCGAACTGTGCGCCGAGCGCCAGATCCACGGACGAACCGGCCACGGCTTCGCCGCTGACGGCGAACAGCCTTCCTTCCGCGAGGCCGCCGGACAGATGGCGGATGAACTCTGCCGTGGTGCCGACGACGGGAGAGTCGCGATAGCTGTCGCCGAAGGCGATCGGCGCCGCCAGGTCGACGCTTTCATGGGTGGCGATGTCATTGAAAGCCTCGCCGCTCAGCAACGGGACGTCGCTCGGCTGCAGATAGACGGCGGCGAACATCATGGTGATCTCGCTGCCGGGCGCGGCGACGATCAGGTCGAACTTGTCGGCGGCGCGGGCCGTGCCTTTCCGAAGGCCCCGTTCCTGGGCAATCAGGCCGACGCCGATGCCGACGGAGACGGCGATCAATAGCACGAAGGTCAGATTGGTCCAGCGAAAGCGCCACAGCAGGGCGCCGACCAGCGCCTGCGGACGGAAGCCCCACAGGACGACCATGCCGACCAGAAAAGTCGGCAGGAGCAGCAGGGCAAGCCAAAGGCTGTCCTGGGCCAGCGGCGACAGCGATTGCCAGTTATTCGTGATGAGATCAGGCAAGGGCAGCCTCGCTCAAGAGGCGGCCGTCGGCGATATCGATGACCCGGTCCATCTGCTCCAGCAGGTGCAGGTCATGGCTTACGGCGATCAGGGTCTTTTGCTCCGAGCGGGTCAGGTCAATGAGATCCGCGATCAGGGCATTCGCGGTGTCCCGGTCAAGGCTGGCTGTCGGTTCGTCCGCCAGGATGATGGCCGGATCATGGGCGAGGGCACGGGCAATCGCTGTGCGCTGGCGTTCGCCGCCTGAAAAACTGTCGACCGTGCGCCTGTCCTTTGGAACGCGCAGCCTCTCCAGGAAGCCTTCGGCGGTCTTGCGGATCGAACGGCGTTTGTCTGCGCCGTTGAAGGCGGTCGCCAGGGTGGCGTTGCCGAGGGCACTGAGTTCCTCGAACAGGAGGAAATCCTGAAAGATCATGCCGATGGTTTCGCGGCGAAAACGTGCACGGGCGCCGTCGCCCAGGTGGGCGAGATCGGTTCCGCCCCAGTCAATTTTGCCGGACATCGTGGATTGCAGGCCTGCAAGCGCATAAAGGAAGGTTGATTTGCCTGCACCTGAGGGACCGCGCAGGCCGATGACATCGCCGGGGGCGGCGGAGAATGTCGGGCAGGTCAACAGCAGGCGGCCGTTCGGGGCGCGAACCGACAGGCTCTCAACGTGGAGGGGCAGGGACATGTGGTTGGTCACGCCAGTCCATAAACAGCATCAACAAGGCGTACCCGGCTGACGAAGCCGGTGTCCGGGTCCTTTAAGGTGCCGAGTTCAAGAATGCCGCTCGTCTCGATTTTCCGGTTGAAGGAAATCACTTCCACGGTGCGTTTGGTGTAGATCGCGAGAATGTCCTCGGGCCACTCCGCTTCGGTTTCGCAGAACGGACAGACGGCCATGGGTTTCTTGGTCAGCACGAAAAAACTGATCTCCGCCTTCAGCGGCGGTGCCATGAAGCCATCAACGGCGATACGGTGGCCTGCCAGGGACTTGGCAAGCTCGGAAAAACTCCTGTCCTTGTTGTAAAGCTCGCGCAGTTTGAGCGGGCCATCGGCGGCCTTGGCAGTGCTGGTCAGGCTGAAGCCTGTCGTAAGGCCGAGGCCGAGCCCGGAGAAAAGTAATTGCCTGCGGTCCATGGTTCTGTCCAGGTTGGTGACGGTTTCATCCGGTAACTGAATAGCGCTGCCAGATGACAGAAAAGAGAAGGGCCCACTCGAGAGCAGGCCCTTCAACCCAAGGCGCGAACGCTGCTTATTCAGCGGTCGCGGCGTGGTGCATGACGTGGAAGACGAAGTTCTGTTCCACGGTACCGTTCAACAGGTGGGCGAACGGGCCTTTGGCATAGATCGCAACGTCTTCACCGGAGTGGGTTTCGGAGGACATCGGGATCAGGGCCTGCTGGACATAGTCCAGGTCGGTGGCTTCTTCCTGGGTCAGGGCCGGGCGGGTGCCGGTCCAGTCCTGGTCTTCGGTCAGGATAGAGCCGGACCCGTTCAGATACCCAACCGTGGTGTAGGGCTTGTTGTCGGCAGCCGTGTTCGGCTCGTCCAGCGCCTCGATGCCGGCCGGGTTGATCTTCATGGACAGGCCCAGAATGTCGGAGCCGCGGCCCGCATAACCCTGGAACGCGATCGCATGTTCGTGGTCGGCGGTGACGATGATCAGGGTGTCTTCGTCATTGGTCAGCTCGTCGGCCTTGGCGACGGCTTCGGCGAAGGCGACACCGTCGCGCACGACGCGGGCCAGGTTGCCGTCGTGGTTGGCGTGGTCGACGCGGCCTGCTTCAACGGTCAGGAAAAAGCCTTGCTCGTTGTTCTGCAACGCCTTGATGGCAGCTTCGGTCATCTCGGCGAGGCTCGGCTCACCGGTGCGGTCGGCTTCGTACTTCATGTGCGAGGATTCGAACAGACCGACCAGCGGAGTGCCGTCCAGCTTGGCTGCCTCGAACGATGCGTCGTCAAAGACGTATTGTACGCCAGCAGCTTTTGCCTCTTCGATGAGGTTCTTGCCGTCTGTACGCTTGCCACCCTTGCCTTCTTCGTCGGTGACATCGGTCGGGATGAAGTGGCGGCGGCCGCCCCCGAGAGCAACGTCAACGCGGCCGGCTTTGACGGCCTCGATCATCTGGGTGGCGATGTCCGGGACCTGGCAACCTTCCGGCAGCTTGCTGTTGTCTTCGAAATTTCGGTCAGCGGAATGCGCGTAGGCCGAAGCCGGGGTCGCGTGGGTCAGACGAGCGGTGGAGATGACGCCGACGGCCTTGCCCATCGCCGTGTAGATTTCAGCGGCATTGGCAACAGTCGCGCCTTCGACCTGCGAGCAGTCACCGCGGTTCAGCGTTTCGTCGACGCCGATCACGCCGGCCTTGGTTTTGACGCCGGAATGCATGGCGGTGCCCGTACCGGCCGAATCCGGTGTCTGGGCGTTGACGTTGTAGGTCTTGGCCAATGCCAGGTGCGGAAACGTCTCGTGATGCAGGACGTGTTCGTCGCCGTAATTGCCGTTCTGCTGGCCGTCGAACAGGCGGGTGGCGTAGTTGGTGCCGACGCCGTTGCCGTCCGCGATCAGGATGATCACGTTCTTGGCCTTGTTGGTGTTCGGCTGGACGGCGGCTTTTGCTTCGAGCTGAGCCTGGGCGGCGGTGAACCAGTCGTTGTCCTGCTGCGGCAGGGCGTCCTGGGCAAAGGCGACGGAGCCGGTCAGGGCGAGCGCCAGCGTGGAACTAATGATCGTTTTCATGACATCTCCCGAGAGTGTGGGGGGAACCCGGGAGTTACTTAAGAATCGTGGATGACAAATGATTGACAGTTAGATGACGAAGTGTATTTGTAATTATATTACATAACGCTAGCGATCTTGTCTTTTATGTGCCGGCAAAATTTCTGGCCATGACTGTAGTTGCTGAACATCAGTCCTTTTTGAAATTACCCGACTAATCATTCGCCCCGGACTTCTCCTGGAAACCGGTATTTCCGGACGAAAAAGAAAATTGCTGCGCCTCTGGCGTGTATGCGACTGATGGCGGACTGCCACCTCCTTTCCGCAAACTGTCATATCATTTTCATATGAGCGTCGAATAAGGTTCATATGAAAATGATTTAACCGGGCTTCGAAGTCAGGCTTTTTCGAGTCAACATGATGCCCTTGAAAATCCCGGCTTCGGCCACAGCCGAACCGGGCGGGATAATGTCGGATACCTAAAACATGCTTGGGCAGATAGATATTTCAAAACGTCAGGCCGAAATTGCGGACCTGGTGCAAAAAGCCGGTTTCGCGTCCGTGGAAGAACTGGCGGAGCGGTTCGAAGTGACCACCCAGACCATTCGCCGGGATGTGAACGGGCTGTGCGAACTCGGCATCCTGCGCCGCACCCATGGCGGGGTCGAGCCGCCGGCGCCGGCCTCCAACATTCACTATTCCACCCGGCAGATCCTCAATCTTCCCGAAAAGCAGCTGATTGCCAAACTGGTTGCCGGTCATGTCGACAACAATCAGTCGCTCGCTTTTTCCATCGGCACGACCCCGGAAATCGTCATGCAGGCGTTGACCGGCCATGACAGGCTGGCGGTGTTCACCAACAATTTGAACGTCGCCTTCTCCGCTTCCGGCAACCCGTCCTTCCAGGTCACCATTGCGGGTGGCCGGCTGCGACACGGCGACCGAGACGTGCTGGGATCCGCGGCGCAGGCATTCTTCGCCAACTACAAGGTCGATATCGGGATTTTCGGCGTGGCCGGTGTCGATGAGGACGGCACTCTGCTCGACTTCCACGAGGATGAAGTCGCCGCGCGCCAGTCGATCCTGGCCAATTGCCGCAAGTCCTACCTGGTGCTCGATCACAGCAAGTTCGGGCGCAGTGCCCATGTGCGCGGCGGCCAGCTCGCCGATGTCGACGGGATCTTCACGGACCGGCCGGTGCCGAAAGACTATCTGGCGGTGCTTGAGGGGGCCAAAACCGAGGTCTTTGTGGCGGACGAGGGGGACAGGGTGTGAAAGCCGACGCGTTCCCAGCCAACTCAGGCAAGCCGATCCAGCTCGAGACCGTCTCACGCCTTTGGGGCGAGACGACTGCCGTCGATGCCCTGTCGATCGACATTCCGGCCGGTTCCTTCACGGCCCTGCTTGGCCCCTCCGGCTGTGGCAAATCGACGACGTTGCGGATGATTGCCGGGCTGGAAAGCGTCAGTTCGGGAAGGATCCTGATCGGCGGCGAGGATGTCACCGGACGGCCGTCGTCGAAACGCGACCTGTCGATGGTGTTCCAGTCCTATGCCCTGTTTCCGCATTTGAGCGTGGCGGAGAACATCATCTTCGGGCTGAAAGTGCGCCGGGTGGCGCGCGGGGACCGGGACCAGCGCCTCAAAAAGGTGGCAGACCTTCTGGGTCTCAGCCAGCTGCTCGACCGCAAGCCTGGGCAATTGTCCGGCGGCCAGCAGCAACGTGTCGCGCTCGGCCGGGCGATCATCGGCGAAAAGCCGATCTGCCTGATGGACGAGCCGCTCTCCAACCTGGACGCCAAGCTGCGCCATGAAATGCGTGTCGAGATCCGCGCCCTGCAGCAGCAGCTCGGCTTCACCATGGTTTATGTCACCCACGACCAGGTGGAAGCGATCACCATGGCCGACCAGGTGGTGCTATTGAACAAGGGCCGGCTGGAGCAGGCAGCACCGCCACGCGAGCTTTACGAAAAGCCGGCCAACCCGTTCACGGCCCGTTTTATCGGAACGCCGCCGATGAACCTGTTTCCGGCCAACGCCTTCAAGAAACTCTCGACCGCGCCCGATTTCCAGCTCGGTGTCCGCCCCGAGGCCATTCACCCTCACGATGGTGGGCCGCTCGTGGCGGATATCCGGACCGTCGAGTATCTGGGTGCTGACATTCTGGCGGATTGCGTCGTGGCCGGAACGTCCTTTCAGGTGCGCCTACCAACCGCAAAACCGGTGGCGCCCGGAGAGCGGATCGAGCTTGGGTTCGAGCCGGATGCCCTTCATGTCTTCGATGCCGATTCCGGCCGTCGCCGGGATGATCTTGTTGCCGAATTCGGAACGCTTTTGCGCTCCTGACCAGCTGTGCGTGCCCGCGCAGACCAGCCGCTTTCATGCGGATGTTCAAACCTTAGGGATGAAACTGATGTTGAAGTCCACTTTTCTGAAAGCCGTTGCCGCGACGGCGCTTTCCTTTAGCACCTGGGCCTCTGCTCAGGCCGTTGATCTGCAATTCTATTTTCCGGTCGCCGTGGGCGGCAAGGCTGCCGAGACCATCCAGGAACTGACGGACGCCTATGTTGCCCAGAACCCGGATGTGACCATCGACGCGGTCTATGCCGGTTCCTACCAGGACACCGTTGCCAAGGCGATCACCGCCTCGCGCGGCGGCAACCCGCCCCAGCTTTCCGTGATCCTGTCGGTCGACATGTTCACGCTGATCGATGAAGACCTGATCATCCCGTTCGATGACTTCCTCACCACCGAGGAAGACAAGAAATGGGTTGATGGCTTCTACCCGGCCTTCATGGAAAACAGCCAGACCGGCGGCAAGACCTACGGTATTCCGTTCCAGCGCTCCACGCCGGTTCTCTACTGGAACAAGGAAGCTTTCGAAGCCGCCGGCCTCGATCCGGACGTGGCTCCGGCCACCTGGGCTGAAATGGTCGAGTTCGGCAAGAAATTGACCAAGAAGGACGCCAGCGGCAACGTCACCCAATGGGGCGTACGCATCCCGTCCTCCGGCTTCCCCTACTGGCTGTTCCAGGGCCTCGCGATCGAAAACGGCGCGACCCTGGCCAATGCCGAGGGCAACAAGACTCATTTCGACGATCCGAAAGTGGTCGAGGCCCTGCAGTATCTTGTGGACCTCTCCACCAAGGACGAGGTCATGGCACCGGGCATCATCGAATGGGGCGCAACCCCGAAAGCCTTCTTCGAAGGCCAGACCGCGATGATGTGGACTTCCACCGGCAACCTGACCAACGTGCGGGACAATGCTCCGTTCAAGTTCGGGGTCGCCATGCTGCCGAAGAAGGAACAGCGCGGAGCTCCGACCGGCGGCGGCAATTTCTACCTGTTCAAGGGCGCGTCTGAAGAGCAGAGCAAGGCGGCCGTCAAGTTCGTGCAGTGGATCACCGCACCGGAACAGTCCGCCAAATGGACCATTGCCACCGGCTATGTCGCTCCGCGCGCCGAGACCTGGGAAACCGAGACGATGAAGGCCTATACCGCCGACTTCGCTCCGGCCCTCGTTGCCCGCGATCAGCTGGAATTCGCGAAAGCCGAGCTCTCCACCTATCAGAACCAGCGCGTCACCGGCATTTTCAACGATGCCCTGGCCGCGGCCATCACCGGCAAGAAAGACGCCGCAACGGCCCTGAAGGAAGCTCAGAAACAGGCTGACGAGATCCTGGCGGAATACCGCTAGGATCTCTCAAAGGACGGCGCGCCGGCATCCCACCCCGACGCGCCGTCTTTTCCCATTTGGTGCCCAGAACAACATCAAACCGGCAAACGTGACACGCATGCGGGATTTCACATTCAAACGCGACTGGATTTATGGCTGGCTGCTGCTGTTGCCGGCACTGGTGTTCCTGTTTGCCTTCACCCACATCCCGGCGGTTACGACGTTCCTGAACAGCTTCTTCTCGACGCCGCGCGGGCGCCGTCCGGCCAAGTTCATCGGCGTTGACAATTACGAGCGCATGCTTGGCGATCCGGTGTTCTGGAAGGTGCTCTGGAACAATCTCTGGTACGCGCTTGGCACAATCCCGGTGTCCGTGGGCCTTGCCATCGTGATGGCACTCTGGGTCAACGAGAAGCTGACCGGGCGCAGTTTTGTGCGCATGGCCTATTTCACGCCGACCGTGTTGCCGCTGATCGCCGTCGCCAATATCTGGATGTTCTTCTATACGCCCGGCTTCGGCCTGGTCGACCAGATCACCGGCGCCCTTTTTGGCTGGCCGGCGTCCAATTATCTCGGCAATCCGGACACGGCGCTGAACGCAATCATCGTGGTGACCATCTGGAAGGAAGCCGGGTTCTTCATGATCTTTTATCTGGCTGCCTTGCAGGCAATCCCTGTAACGCTGAAGGAGGCCGCGCAGATCGAAGGCGCCGGGCGCTGGACGATCTTCTGGCGGATCACCTTTCCGCTTTTGATGCCGACAACCCTGTTCGTCTGTGTCAACGCGGTGATCAATTCCTTCCGCCTGGTCGATCATATCTTCATCCTGACCGACGGCGGGCCGGACAACGCCTCCGCGCTGCTCCTGTTCTACATTTACGAAGTGGCGTTCCGCTTCTGGGAAACCGCCTATGGCGCGACGCTGACCGTCGCCCTCCTGGTGCTCCTGTCGTTGCTTGCGATCGGCCAGTTCTTCTTCTTTGACCGCAAGGTGCATTACAAATGACCGGCACCGGCTTCGATCTCGACCGCCTCCTGAACACGCTCGCGGCCTGGGCGCTGGCGCTTTTGTGGGTGCTGCCGCTCGCCTATGCGGTCTGGACCGCGTTTCACCCGGCCGCCTTTGAAGCCCGCTTCGAGTTGCTTGCGCCGCTGACGCTGGACAATTTTGAAAAAGCTTCGAACGCGGCGCCGTTCGCACGCTATTTCCTGAACACGTTCCTGCTGGTGAGCCTGATCCTGGCCGGGCAGTTCTTTCTGTGCACACTGGCTGCCTTTGCCTTTGCCAGGTTCGAATTTCCAGGCCGAACTTTCCTCTTTACGCTGGTGCTTTTGCAGCTCCTGGTGATGCCGGACATCCTGATGGTCGAGAACTATCAGACCATGCGGCTCCTCAATCTGGTCGACACGATCCCGGCGATCGCGCTGCCCTATATCGCCTCTGGCTTCGGTATTTTTCTGCTGCGACAGACCTTCATGACCATTCCGCGCGAACTGGATGAAGCCGCGCGCGTTGAAGGCGCAAGCTTCCTGGGCGTCTTGTGGAAAGTCTATATCCCGCTCGCCAAGCCGACCTACCTGGCCTACGGCCTCGTTTCGGTCAGCCACCACTGGAACAATTTCCTGTGGCCGCTGATCGTCACCAATTCGGTCGACACCCGGCCGGTGACCGTCGGCCTCAGCATCTTCTCGGCGATCGACAGCGGCGTCGAATGGTCGGTGATCAACGCGGCCACGCTGATGACCTCCGGGCCGCTCCTGATCGCGTTCTTGCTGTTCCAGCGGCAGTTCGTGCAGAGCTTCATGCGGGCCGGTATAAAATAGCCGGAAAAAATTCTGAAAATCCGCAAATCCCCGGATTTCGAGGGATCTTGGAACCCGTCGTGGCTGGTCAAACCGCTTTGGCGGCCGAATTGCGTCTTTGGTCCGGTTTCTCATCTGAAATAAACTATGCTAATGGATTTAAATCCCGGATTTCTGCGGGGTTTCCGCCTTAAGTTTTTCCGGTCCGCAAGCCTCAGGAGCCCCCCGTGTCGACACAGTTTCTAGCCATTGGAGAATGCATGGTCGAAATGGCGCCGACAGGCGAGGGCACTTTCGCCATGGGCTTTGCCGGCGACACGCTGAATACGGCCTGGTACGCGCGCAAGTGTCTGCCGGCGAGCTGGACCGTCGGCTATTGCACGGCCGTCGGGGACGACAAGGTGTCCGACCAGATGCTGGCCTTTCTGGAGGGCGCGGGCATCGAGACATCCGCCATCCAGAAACGAGATGACCGTACCGTCGGGCTCTACATGATTCAGCTGAAGGACGGCGAACGCAGTTTTGCCTATTGGCGGTCGCAATCGGCGGCCCGTTGCCTGGCGTCCGACCGGGCGCATCTGGACAACGTGCTGGGCCGGGCCGGTCTCATTTATTTCAGCGGCATCACCCTGGCGATCCTGCCGGCCGAAGACCGGACCGCATTTCTGGAGGCCTTGCACAAGGCGCGAGCGGGTGGTGCCAAAGTGGCGTTCGATCCCAACTTGAGGCCGCGCCTGTGGGAGGATGCCGAGACCATGCGCGCGTGCGTCACCAAGGCAGCGGGCCTGTGCGATTTTGTCATGCCTTCCTTCGAGGATGAGTTGGCGCATTTTTCCGATCCGACGCCGGATGCAAGCGCCGACCGGTATCTGGCCGCCGGCGCGGGCATGGTGGTGGTCAAGAACGGGCCGGAACAGGTCATCTGTGCCACGGAGGACCAACGTCAGTCATTCCAGCCAAAACCTGTCAGCGGCATAGTCGATACGACGGCGGCAGGTGACAGTTTCAATGCCGCCTTTCTGGCCGAGTATCTGGTCACGGGTGATATAGTCGCCAGCGTGGATGCGGGCGCAGGTCTTGCAGGGCGGGTGATCCAGCATCGGGGGGCGCTCGTGGATGTCCTGGAACCTGCATAGGTCGCGCGGCCGGCGAGGCGGGACGCGGCTTCGCGGTCGTCGCCTCCGAGGTCAAGGAACTGGCCGAGCAGACCTCCAAGGCGACGGACGAGATTTCCGGCCGGATCACCGGCATTCAGACCTCGGTCAAGGATGCCGCCGGCGCGATCGAACACATTGCGGAAAAGGTTTCCGAGATCAAGACGCTGACCAGTTCGGTCGCCGGGGCCATCGAGGAACAGCGCGCCGCCAACCAGGAAATCGCCCGCTCGGCTCGTTCGGCCAGCGACAGCACCGGGGAAGCCGCGAATTCCATGTCGACGGTTTCCGGGGCGGTGATGCAGACGTCCGACGAAGCCGGTGCGGTGAACAACGCGTCCACCCTGGTCTCGGAAGCTAGCGACAATCTCGCCGTCGAAGTCGAGAAATTCCTGGCGGACGTGACCAGGGATGTCGAAGACCGCCGCCGGGCATCGCGCAAGGCGATTTCCGAGGATGTCACGATCACTTTCGCAACCGGGGCACGGCGTACGGCCCAGCTGATCGACGTCAGTATTTCCGGCGCGCAGATCCTGGACATGCACGACATTCCGGTCGGTGAGAAGATGACGCTCAATTTCCTCGATGGAACGGTGCTGCACGGCACGGTCGTCCGCGAAACCGGATCAGGCTGCGGCGTGGAATTCGCCGAACGGCTGCCGGACGATCACATCCTGATCGCCGCCTGACGGGCACCGGCAAACAGCTGATGGACGAAGGGCGCCCTCGGGCGCCCTTTTCTTGTGACATTGCTTTTCCGTCTTCACCCCGGCCAAGCGAAGTGTGAGCCGGGACCGGGTAGCCACAGGTTCTGCCGGGAACAGTGCATTCCCCTCCGCAAGGCCCTGGCTCCCCGGTCCCGGATCTTCGCTACGCTCCGTCCGGGATGACGAGAGGAGACGTTAGGTGCGAAAAAAGCGCTGGTTGACGCCCTTTTCATGGCAGGCGTGACGCGGGAAGGTCAGTCCAGTGTCACGTTGTATTCGGCCTTCAGGGCCGCGACCTTGTCGGCGTTTTCGGCCATCCAGCTGTTGAAATCCTCGATCAGGGCCGGCTTGGTGGTGGTGCTGAGATAGTAGAAGTCGCGGGTGTGTTTGAGGTCCGGGTCGAAGGTCAGAGCGCCCGCTTCGCCCATCTGGTCCAGCTGGTGCTGGATCACCGAGACATTGGCATAGGCGGCATCGATACGCCCGGCCAGGACCTGCTTGACCAGGCCGTCCAGAGCGCCGAGTTCGGAGAGTTCCACCGCGCCGGAATTGATTTCGTCGAGCCACGCCCAGGGTGTGAAACCGCGCACGGTGCCGAGTTTCTTGACAGAGCCCATGCCCTTGCCGACCTGCTCCGGCTTGACCGAGACGCCGTCGATATACTCGACCACGGCCTCGGAATAGGTGACGTTCTTGCCGTCCTTCAGGTCGGAGGACCAATAGGCATTGTCCGGATATTTGAGATCCACCTCACCGTCCACGAGCATGGACATCAGCCGCTTGATCGGAAAGGCCTTGTAGGTGACGGTGTGGCCGCGGTCCCCGGCCCAGGCATCCAGCACCGCTCGGCCGAAGCCGGAATATTCTCCGTTTTCGAACGTGTAATGCGGGTAGTAGGTCAGGTCTTCGACGCCGATGAGCACCTCATCGGCCAGTGCCGTGACCGGCGTCAAAGCCAGGGTTGCGGCGATTGTGACCTGCCTGGTGTATTTCTTTACGTGGACAAGTAAATCGTAAGCCATATTCACCTCATGTGTGAGTCGTGAGCGACTGACGTGGAAGCCTATGGGGCTCTCCATGAGGAAATATTAATGGAATAGCGCGTTTTTGGCTTTATTGTCTTGATTTGTTTGAAGCAATTTCAAAAATTATAGTTGTTGTTTTGTGAAATGTGCTGTTAGGTCTTGTGAAAAGTAGTTAGAGGCACGTTTAGAGTTTCGGTGTCGTCATCCCGGCCAAGCGAAGCGCGAGCCGGGACCGGGGAGCCACCCAGTCTCGCAAATTGCCCTGGTGTGGTGAATTTTAAATTCGCCTCATTGTTGCAGCGACCATCGAAGCGAATTTCAAATTCACCACACTAGAAACATATGCTTGCTAGTCACCCTTTTGAATCTGAAGCTCGTTCCGAGTGTGCTGGGAAATAAGACGAACTTCAGATTCGGGTGACTAGGGTCTCGGCTCACCGGTCCCGGATCTTCGCTGCGCTCGTCCGGGATGATGACACCGATAGGAAGAAAGGCTGGCAGGGGACTGTCAGCCTTTTCTCTGTACCTCACCCCGCATCCCGCTGGGCGATCCAGTCGTGATCCGGGTGGTTCTGGAAGCGCCACTTGCGCATGGGGCCGGCCATGACGTTGAGATAATACATCTCGTAGCCATAGGGCGCGCCGCAGGGGTGGTGGCCCTTGGGCACCAGGACGACGTCGCCGTCGGCGACCGCCATGGTCTCATCCAGTTCGCCGTCCTCGGTAAAGACCCGCTGGAAGCCGAAACCCTGTTTCGGGTTCAGGCGGTGATAGTAGGTCTCTTCCAGATAGGTCATGTCCGGGAAATTGTCTTCATCGTGCCGGTGCGGCGGATAGGACGACCAGTTGCCCTGGGGGGTGAAGACCTCGGTCACCAGCAGGCTGTCGGCAATGTCGCTTTCCTCCATGGCGATCGGATGAATGTAGCGGGTATTGGCGCCCTTGCCACGTTCCACAAGTCCGATATCGGTGATTACCCGGGCTTCATGATTGCCCTTGCCCGGCGCCGTACAGACAGCAAGCACACAGTCGGTCGTTGCCGTCGCGGACCAGTTCGAGCCGTTGGGCACATAGACACAATGCGGTTTCTTGCGTTCAAAGACGCTCATGCGGTCGCCGAGCTCGCCAAAGCTCTTATCGGCGCCCGAGATCATCGCCTTGCCCTCGACCAGAACCAGGATGACTTCCGTGTCGCCAGTCTCTTCAGCGGCACTTTCGCCCGCACTCAGGTGATAGAGGCCGAAGCCGACATAGCCCCAATGCGCGCTTTGCGGCGTGATATCATGCACCTTACCGGAGGTGCCGGACGGTTTGACCAGGAGTTTGCTCATGTCAGGTCCACTTCCTTTGCAAGCTGTTTCAGGGTTTTCAGACCCAGGCTCTGATACTGGAACGGATTGCGGACCTCCGGGTCCTGTTCCGCCTCGATGACGATCCAGCCCTGGTAGCCCGTCTCCTTCAGGATCTTCAAAAGCGGGGCGAAATCAATGCCGCCTTCGTCATCGCCCGGCACGGTGAAGACACCGGCGCGCACACCGTCCATGAAGGACTTCCTGCTGTCGCGGATCTCTTTCATCACCGCCGGGCGGACATTCTTGGCGTGGAAGTGTTTTACACGGTCCGCGTATTTTTGCAGAACCGGCGCCGGGTCCTGGCCGTTGCTGCCGAAGTAACAATGACCGGTGTCGAAAAGCAGCTTGGTGGCCGGTCCGGTCGCCGCCATGAGGGCGTCGATTTCCGCCGGTGTCTCGACGACCGTACCCATGTGATGGTGATAGACGAGGTCGATGCCCTGCTCGGTGCAGAAGGCCGCCAGTTCCTCGACCTTGGCGCCGAAGTCCTTCATTTCCTCCGCCGACAGGACCGGGCTGCCATTGATGTCGGTGTCAGAGCCCTGGATGGTGTTGGAGGTCTCGCAGGCGATGCAGACTTTGCAGCCATTGTGTTTGAGTTTGTCGAGATGCGGCTGGATGGCCCGCTTCTCGTCCTCGACCGACTGGGCCAGAAGATTGAGGGAGTACCAGCCGGAAATGAATTTCAGGCCGTGGCTGCCGAGAAGCTGTTTCAGCGCTTCCGGCTCATCGGGCCAGCGGTGGCCGTTCTCGATACCGTCAAAGCCGATGTCTGACGCTTCCTTCAGGATCTGCTGCGTCGGAATATGCGCGCCGAGGCTCTGGTCGTCGTCATTGGCCCAGGCAATCGGGTTGGTGCCGTAAAGGATCATGGCTGTTGTCCTGTGACGCTCCTGGGAGCGTCTGTTGTTGCAAACTAAATCCGGACCTCATCCCGAGGCCCTTCCTAAATCGTCATTGCCGGGCTTGACCCGGCAATCCATTCCGTTGCCGTGCCACAAGCGAGGCTCTGCGTCGTGGTCGTGAACGGCTTGGATCCCCCGATCCCGCCGAGGGCAGGCCCATGGTCAAGCCATGGGATCACGTCGTGTGGAGTGGAGGTGGGTCACGTTATTTCTGTCGCCTCAATCCACCAGGTTCTGGTGCTTCCGGCCGGCGAGGAACTTCTCGCGGGCCGCGTTGATGCTCGTCCGGTCTGAGACTTCCGGTACCGCCACATCCCACCAATGGCCGCCGCCATTCTCGCCCGGTCCGTGCATCGGGTCCGTGTCGATGACGATTACCGTCGGGATGGCCCTGTCCTTCGAGGCCCGGATCTGCGCTTCCAGGTCGGCAATGTCCTTTGCCTTGACCGCATGGGCCCCCATGGCCGCCGCATGGGCGACGAAGTCGATCTCCGGCTGGGCCTCGACATTGCAGTATTGATAAAGGTTGTTGAACTGGGTGCCGCCGGTGCCCATCTGCAGCCGGTTGATGCAGCCGAAGCCGCGGTTGTCGGTCAGAACCACCGTGAACGGCACCCGGCGCATCACCGCCGTCGCCAGTTCGGAATTCGCCATCATGTAGGAGCCGTCGCCGACGAAGCAGACGACGTCCCGCTCCGGCTGGGCCAGCTTCAGCCCCATGGCTCCGGCGATTTCGTAGCCCATGCAGGAAAAGCCGTACTCCATGTGATAGCCGCCCTGAGGCGCCTGCCACAGCAGCTTCAGCGCACCTGGCATGGTGCCTGCGGCACACATGGCGATGGTCTTGTCGGAAGAAGTCCGCTGCACCGCGCCGATCACCTCGGCATCGAGCGGCAGGTAGTCTTCCGGCACATTCTTGCGGGCGCTGCAATGGGCGTCGACCTTGGCCAGCCAGTCGAGACGGGCCTGAGGATCGAAGGCATCCGCCTTGTGACCGCCAAGGGTGGTGGAAAGCCTTTCCAGCGAGACCTTGGCGTCGCCGACAACCCCGACCGCGCCGTGCTTGCCGGCGTCATAGGGTTGGACGTTGATGGAAACGAGCCTGCGGCCCGGGGCCTTGAAGAGCGCCCAGGATCCGGTTGTGAAGTCCTGGAAGCGGGTGCCGACGCCGATGATGAGATCGGCGGCCTCTGCCAGGTTATTTGCGCTCTCCGCGCCGTCGACGCCGGCGGCGCCGAAATTCATCGGATGGGCCTGGGCGAGCGCCGCCTTGCCGGCCTGGGTCTCGATCACCGGGATACCGTGTTTCGTTGCGAAGTCGGCGAGTGTTTCCTCGGCCTGGGAATAGATCGCCCCGCCGCCGCACAGCAGCACCGGCTTCTTCGCATTTCTGATCAGCTCGGCAACATCGGCAATCTCGCGCGCATCCGGCTCGGGCCGGCGGATGCGCCAGACCTTCGGCTCGAAGAAGCTTTCCGGATAATCAAACGCCTCGGCCTGGGTGTCCTGGCAGAAGGAGAGCGTCACGGGACCGCAATTGGCCGGGTCGGTCATCACCCGGAAAGCGCGTGGCAGCGCGGTCAGGAGATGTTCGGGCCGGGAGATCCGGTCGAAATAGCGCGACACCGGCCGGAAACAGTCATTGGCCGAGACCGTGCCGTCGTCGAAATCCTCCACCTGCTGCAGCACCGGGTCCGGCGCGCGGCCCGCAAAGACATCGCCGGGGATCAGCAGCACCGGCAGGCGGTTGACATGGGCAAGGGCGGCGGCGGTGACCATGTTGGTCGCGCCCGGTCCGATGGAAGAGGTGACCGCCATGGCGCGGCTGCGCTTCTTTGCCTTGGCATAGGCAATCGCGGTATGGGCCATGGTCTGCTCGTTCTGGCCGCGCCAGGTCGGCAGGGCGTTGCCGGCCTGTTCCAGGGCTTCGCCGAGCCCGGCGACATTGCCGTGGCCGAAGATCGCCCAGACGCCGTCGATGAAGCGCTCGCCGTCCTCGCCCATCTGCGCGGAAAGGTAGCGGACCATCGCCTGGGCCGCTGTCAAACGGATCGTTGAGGTCATGCGGGTATTCCTTGCGGTTCGTTGAGGCGCGCTTCCGCGCGGGCATTGTCCCAGATGTGGCAAAGGCGCCGGTACCTGCCGACCATGTCGGCGACAGCCGCCTCGTCCGTCAATTCCCCGGCCAGCCATTTGCGGGCCGCGTCGGCGAAAATCGTGCGGCCAACTGCAAAACCCTTGACCAGCGGGAAGCGCGCGGCTTCGGCGAAGCTTGCGGCCAGCTCGTCTTCCGGCGCGTCGAGGCCGAGCACGACAATACCGCGGGTGTATGGGTCGTTGTCGGTGATGGCGCTGCAGGCCTTGTCCCAGGCGGCGGCGGAGGTCATCGGCTCCAGCTTCCACCAGTCCGGATAGATGCCGATCTCGTAGATGCGCCGGATGATGTCCGCGGTGGTGTTGTCGTCAACCGGCCCGACCTTGGAGGGGATGACCTCCAGCAGCATTTCCAGGCGGTGACGCCGGCAGGCGGCAAAAAGGCGCGTGAGCACGTCTTCCTGGTCGACCCGGATGTCGTCCGGATCGTCCGGGTGGTAGAAGCAGAGCACCTTGACCACATGTTCCGCCGGCCATTCGGCCAGGCCGCCGAAATCGGCTCCGATTTCGGGTTCCAGTGACAGTGGCCGGGAGGCTGGCCACTCCACGGGGTGTCCGATCCAGAGGCCGGTTCCGGCGGCCCGATAAAGCGCCTCGCGGCCAAGCCGGCTGTCGCACAGGATGCCGTGGCCCGGCTGTCCGTCCGCGACTTTCAGCGCAGCATTGAGGCAAAGATTCTTGAACGGGCCGATGCGCGCGCGATCGGCACCCGCATCTGCGGCCATCTGTTCCAACTGGATGCGGTGGTCGAAGGCGAAGACCCGCATGGTCGACCAGTCACCTCCATGCAGGCGTGACCGGTTGGTGGACCAGTGGATCTGCTCCAGATCCGCGTCCTTCCGCAGGGCCTTGTCCCTGACGCCGCGCTTCAGGAAGAACTGCAGCTCCTCCCAGCTCGGGTAGGCCGGGGTGCAGCCGTGACGTGAGACGGCGAAAGCGCCGCAGGCATTGGCATAAGTCAGGCTGGTGACCCAGTCCTCGCCTGTGATCCAGCCTCTCAGGAGCCCGGACATGAAACCGTCGCCGGCGCCGAGCACGTTGAAGACCTCGATTGGGAAACCCGGGCCGGAGACGCCATCGTCCAGGCTGTCGGGGATCTCCGCTTCGAAGGCGACGGCGCCCATCGGACCGCGTTTGCAGACCAGCGTCGCGGCAGAGACCTTGCGCACGTTCTTGAGGGCTTCGACCGTGTCGGTGGTGCCGCCGGCAATGTGGAATTCTTCCTCGGTGCCGACGATCAGGTCGAACAGGTGCAGCGTGGATTGCAGCTTGGCGGTGACCGCATCGGAGGCGATGAAGCGGTTCTCGCCGTCGCCATGGCCGGACAGGCCCCAGAGGTTGGGGCGGTAATCAATGTCGAGCGCCGTCTTGCCGCCGTTCTCGCGGGCAAGATGCAGAGCCTTGAGGACGGCGGTCTCCGTCTGCGGATGGCTCAGATGGGTGCCGGTGGCCACCACCGCCCTGGCGGAGGCGATGAAGGCGGGGTCGATGTCGTCTTCGCACAGCGCCATGTCGGCGCAGTTCTCGCGATAGAAAATCAGCGGGAACTGTTCCTGGTCGCGGATGCCGAGAAGCACGAGCGCGGTCAGGCGCTCCTTGTCGGTGACGACGCCACTTGTGTCGACGCCGTGCCGCTCCAGTTCCTCGCGGATGAAGCGACCCATATGCTCGTCACCGACCCGGGTGATCAGGCCGGATTTGAGGCCGAGACGAGCCGTGCCGGTGGCCATGTTGGTGGGCGAGCCGCCAATATACTTGTTGAAGGAATTCATGTCCTCCAGGCGGCCGCCCACCTGGGCGCCGTAGAGATCGACCGAGGAGCGGCCGATGGTGATGACATCGAGTTTCGTCACGTGCACATTCCGTCTTGTTGCCTGACCCGTCAGATGGTTCCGCCGAGGGAGCCTTCCAGTTCGGCCAGTTCCTGGCCGCCGGCCATCAGGTCCTGCAGTTCCTCCGCATTGATCTCGCCGCGCTCCGCCGTGCCGAGGGTCTTGCCGCGGTTGAGCACCGTGAAGCGGTCGCCGACGGCCATGGCATGGCGTACATTGTGCGTGATGAAGACAACGCCGATGCCCTTCTTGCGGACCTTGTCGATCGTTGCCAGCACGTTGGAGGTCTGGCGGACGCCAAGGGCCGAAGTCGGTTCGTCGAGGATCAGCACCTTGGCGCCGAAATAGACCGCCCGGGAAATGGCAACCGTCTGTCGTTCGCCGCCGGACAGCGTGCCGACCGCCTGGTCGGGGGAGCGCAGGCGAATGCCCATCTTGGCCATCTCGGTCATGGTGATCTCGTTGGCTTCGGAAAAGTCGAAGAACTTGAACGGTCCAACGCGCTTCTGGGGCTCGCGGCCCATCCAGAAATTCCGGGTGACCGACATCAGCGGGATCATTGCCAGGTCCTGGTAGACTGTGGCGATGCCGGCTTCCATGGCCGCGCGCGGCGAGTTGAAGTTCACCTCCTTGCCTTCCATCAGGATCTTGCCGGCGGTCTGCTTGTGCACGCCCGACATGGTCTTGATGAAGGTGGACTTGCCGGCGCCGTTGTCTCCCAGAAGGCAGTGGCACTCGCCAGCCTTGACCGAGACCGAGACGCCATTGAGGGCAATCACCGGGCCGAAGTGTTTTTCGATGTCGACGAGTTCGATCAATGGAGCGGTCATGTCAGCGTTCTCCCGTGATCATGCGGCGGATATAGGTGTTGAGGATCACGGCGAGCAGCAGGATCACGCCGAGGAAGACCCGGAAGAGGGAGCTTTCCACGCCGGCGAAGAACAGGCCCTGCTGGACGACGCCGAAGATCAGCGCGCCAAGCGCGGCGCCGATGACCGAGCCGTAGCCGCCTGTGAGCAGAGCACCGCCGATGACCACGGAAATGATCGCTTCGAATTCTTTCAGCATGCCGCGGTCTGCGGCGGCGGAGCCGAATTCCATCACCTGGCAAGTCGCCAGGACCGTGGCGCAGAACGCGGACAGCATGAACATCAGGATCTTGACCCGGTTGACCGGGACCCCGACATAGCGCGCCGCCTGGGCATCGCCGCCCGCTGCGAAGATCCAGTTGCCGAAACGGGTGCGGGTCAGCAGGATGTGGCCGATGACGATCAGGACGATCGCCCAGATCATCAGCATCGGTACGCCCTCGACGACCGGTTGTCCGGCCCTGGGGCCGGCGACGAACTTGCCGACAATGCCGAGATCGGCGAGCCAGACGAACAGGCCGGAAAACACCTTGCCCCCGAACAGCCAGGCGATCGGATCGCCTTCGGCGACGTCCTTGACACCACCGATGATGGTCTTGCGGGTGGTGGCGATGGCAATGAAGATCGTCAGGCCGCGCAGGATGTAGAGAAAGGCAAGGGTGACGATGAAGGAGGGCAGGCCTGTCTTGATGACCAGGTATCCGTTGAGCGCGCCGATTGCGAGAGCGATCGCGAAAGCGGTGAGGATGGCCACCCAGATCGGGAATCCCCATTGAACACTCATCAAGGCTATGACGATGCCGGAGAAGCCGATCATGGAACCGACCGAAAGGTCGAACTCGCCGGCGATCATCAGCAGGCAGGCACCGACGGCGATGATGGCGAACTGAGCGGAAACGTTGCCCCAGTTGAGGATGCCTTCCGGGGCGAACATGCCGCTGTCTCGGGCGATGCCCAGAAAAAACATGAAGACGAGGACGACACCGCAAATCGCGCCCAGTTCCGGGCGGATCAGGGCCTTGCGCACGGCCGACATTTCGCGGACGCGTTCATCTTTTTCAGGGGCGGCTGTGGTGTGTGGCTCAGCCATAGGTTTCCTCCTGCATGCCGGACTGGCCGGCTGCCGTTGAAGCTCTGTCGCTTCCCTGCGGCCCGGCCGCAGAAATTGTTCCGGATGTGAGCGCTCACCTCAAGGGAACGCAGTGTTTTCTAAAAGGGAGAGGCAGCAAGCCGCCTCTCCAAAGTGCCGCAAGGGCTGTCGGATGTGGGCTGCACCGGCCCTTAGCGGTATTCGCCTGCGTATTTCTCAACGAGGGCGATGTTCGCCTTGGTGACGAAACCCGGGCCGGAGTTGATGGAGTTGCCCGGAACCACGCCATAGCGGGCGAGGTTCGTCAGGATCACCACCGGCAGATAGCCCTGGAGGTAAGGCTGCTGGTCGATGGCGAAGGCGATCACGTCGGACTTGATGCCTTCGGCGATTTCACCGGAGAGATCGAAGGTGCCGAAGTGAATGGTGCCGGACTTGCCAAGTTCTTCCAGGGCGGCAAGCGTCGGGTGCGCGGAGGTCGGGCCGAGGGTCAGGACGCCGTTGGTGTCCGGGTTGCCCTGGAGGTAGGCCATGACCTTGGACTTGATTTCCTGCGGGTCCTGACCGCTGTCGATCATCTGGCTGCCGAGTTCGACGCCGAGTGCATCGGCATAACCCTGGCAGCGCTCAACGGAAGCCGGGTTGGTGATGTAGTGGTTCACGCAAAGGAACTTGGTCACGCCGGCGGCCTTCGCCTTTTCGCCCGCGCCCTTGCCGGCGTCGTATTCCGGCTGACCGACATGCATAAGCGCGCCGAGCTGCTTGGACTGCTCCTGGGTGCCGGAGTTGATGGTGATCACCGGGATGCCCTTGGCGACCGCGTTGGAGAGCGGGCCGGAAAGAACGTCGTAGTCGGCGATGGTGGCGATGATGCCGTCCGGATTGGACGCGGACGCCTGTTCGATGATGCGGGCCATGTCGGCCAGGTCACCGGTCGGCGGGTTGCGGTATTCCACTTCGACGCCCATCTGGTCGCCGGCAATGGCAATCGCATTCTTGATGGTGTTCCACCAGCTGTCGCTGTCCGGTGCGTGGCTGACAAGCACGAAACGCTCGCCATCGGCGGAAGCCGGTACAGACAGACCGGTGAAGGCAACGGCGGCTGCCGCCATTGCGATAAGTGTCTTCTTCATGGTGTTCCTCCCAGAACGTTGCCGCGGGCCTAACATCTATCCCACCCGCGTCATCAGAAGTCTCGTCGGCTCCGACAGGTCCGGAGCTGCGTTTGGAATTTAAATTCCATTTCTTATTTAATGCAACAGATTTTTTCCAAAAAAGTCAGGTTCCGTTGCGCTGCGCCCCGACGGAGACCGCGAGCGCAATGGCCAGTGACAGGCTTGCGGACAGGGCCCGGAAGGCGCCGACATCCAGTTCGGAGACCAGCAACTGGATGGCCTTGAGACGCGCCAGCGGACTGGTGACGACATCGGTTATCGCGACAATGTCCGCTCCCGTGGCGCGGGCCTTTGTGGCCATGTCGATGGTCATTTCCGTGTAAGGCGCGAAGGTCACCGCGATCACAGCATCATTGGGCCGGATCAGGTGTTCCATGTTGATATTGGCGATGCCAGAGTGAAGAACGGCTGGAACATCCATCTTTTCGAAGGCATAGGCGAGATAGGAGGTCACCGGAAAAGCCCGGCGGAAGCCGATCATGTGAATGGTTTCCGCACGTGCCAGCACGTCGACCGCCTGTTGCAGGGCAATCGGGTCGACCGTTGTCAGCAGGTTTTCCAAGGAACTGCGGCCGACCTCGACGAATTCGGCCAGCAGGGCGGAGGGCGATTCGTTGCCGAGTTCCCGAAGCTTGGCGAGGCGGGTGCTGTAATCCGGCCATTTCTGCGAATAATCGGAGCGGAACAGCTTCTGCATTTGCGAATAGCCGGAAAAACCCATTTCCTGGCAGAACCGCATCACGGCGGACGGCTGCACATCCGCGCCTTCCGCGAGCTCGGCTACGGTCGAGACCGCCACCCGGTCCGGATTGGCGGCTATGAAATTGGCAAACTGCTTCAGCCGTTTCGGCAGCCTGTCCGCAGTCGACCCGAGGCGCTTGAAGAAGGCGTCGATCGTGTCGGGCGGGGTCTGGTCCGGTCCAATCTCGGTCATGTGTTCTTCTTTTCTGACTTGACTCATTCAGTTGAAAATGATTTTGGAATTTTTATTCTAAATTGGCAAGCGGTAGTGACTCGCGTTGCCGCAATGCTATCCGGGAGGAAACATCATGGCCGTCTCAGTCGCCCTGCTCGGGGCCGGACGCATCGGCAAGGTCCACGCCAAGGCCATTGGTGCCGCACCCGGCGCAAGGCTCGTTGCCGTCGCCGACGCCTTTCCGGAGGCCGCCGAGGCCATTGCCGAAGGCTATGGCGCCCGCGTCAGCTCCATTGACGAAATCGCTGCCGCCGACGATGTCGACGCCGTGATCATCTGCACGCCGACGGACACGCACGCGGACCTGATCGAACAATTCGCCCGCGCCGGCAAGGCGGTCTTCTGCGAAAAGCCGGTGGATCTGTCGCTTGAGCGCGTCAAGGCCTGCCTGAAGACGGTCGAGGAGCTCGGTGCGACCCTGATGCTCGGCTTCAACCGCCGTTTCGATCCGCATTTCAAGGCGGTGCGCGAGGCCATCGATGCCGGCCGCATCGGCGAGGTCGAGATGGTCCAGATCACCTCCCGCGATCCGGGCGCGCCGCCGCCGGCCTATATCAAGGTCTCCGGCGGCATCTTCCGCGACATGACCATCCATGATTTCGACATGGCGCGGTTCCTGCTCGGCGAGGAGGTCACCACGGTCTATGCGACGGCTTCGGTTCTGGTCGATCCGGAAATCGGCAAACTCGGCGACTATGACAGCGCTTCGGTTGTGCTGACCACGGCGTCCGGCAAGCAGTGTTCGATTTCAAATTCACGCCGGGCAACCTACGGCTATGACCAGCGCATCGAGGTGCATGGCTCCAAGGGCGTCGTTTCTGCGGAAAACCAGCGAGCCGTGTCGATCGAGGTCGCGACGGAAGCGGGCTATCAGCGCCCGCCGCTGCATGACTTCTTCATGACCCGCTACACGGAAGCTTATGCAGCCGAAATCACGGCCTTCGTCGAGGCGATCGAAAAGGGCACTGCGCCGTCGCCAAGCGGCGAGGACGGCATGAAGGCCCTGGCGCTGGCGGAAGCGGCGCTGAAGTCGGTGGCCGAACGCCGTGCCGTCGGTATGGACGAGATCTGAGGGACAACCAGGTTCCCCTATTTCCGTCATGACCGGGCTTGACCCGGTCATCCATGCCGTGACCGTGCCACAGTCAAGACCGAACAGGTGGACGCGCAACGGCATGGATCCCATGGTCAGGCCATGGGATGACGATCAAACAAGATCGAAGAGCTGCGGATCCGGGAAAACCCGCAGCGGCTGATTGAACAGCCCGCCTGTGCGTTGACAGCAACTCGCGTAGCAGCAGCAAACCATTCGGGAGGACCGGGACATGGAAAGCCTCGGCATTGGACTGATCGGCACCGGCTTCATGGGCAAATGCCATGCGCTTGCCTATGGCTCGGTCAAGGCGGTGTTCGGCGATGTGCCGGCAACGCGGCTTGAAGTGCTGTGCGACGTGCCGGGGGAGAAGGCGGCGGGTTTTGCCGACCAGTTCGGCTTCGCCCGGGGCACCAGCGACTGGAGGGATCTCATTTCCGATCCGAAGGTTGACATCGTCTGCATCACCACCCCGAACAAGGTGCATAAGGAGATGGCGCTCGCGGCGCTCGAGGCCGGCAAGCATGTGCATCTGGAAAAGCCGATGGCGCTGACCCTGGGCGATGCCCGCGAGATGCTGAGCGTTGCGCAAAAGACCGGTGTGAAGACCATAGTCGGCTACAATTACCTGCACAATCCGGCGATTGCCCATGCGCGCAAACTGATCGCGGACGGCGCCATCGGCAGGGTCGTGCATTTCCGTGGCATGGTCGACGAGGATTATCAGGCCGATCCGGAACTCGCCTGGACCTGGCGGGCGACCAAGGCCGATGCGGGTCTCGGCACGCTCGGCGATCTCGGCTGTCATCTGGTGTCGCTGGCAACGGCCATGGTCGGTCCGGTCGAAAGCCTGATCGCGGAAACGAAAACCGTGCATGAGACAAGGCCGATGGGCGACGGGTCAAGCGAACGGCGACCGGTCGAGAATGAGGATATTGCCTCGGCGCTGCTGACCTTTGAGAAGGGTGTACACGGCGTGATTTCAACCTCGCGCAGTGCCTGGGGCCGCAAGAGCTATATCGGCTTCGAGGTCCATGGCACCGAGGGCATGATCATCTTTGACCAGGAGCGCATGAACGAGCTGCGTCTCTATCAGAACCGCGGCCCGCTCGCCGAGCAGGGGTTCAAGACATTGCTATCCGGCCCGGCCCATCCGCCCTATGGCCAGTTCGTGCCGGCAGCTGGCCACCAGCTCGGCTTCAACGATCTGAAGGTGATCGAGGTGCATGAATTCCTGCGCGCGATCGCCGAGGACCGGCAAGCCGTGCCGTCCTTCAGGGAAGCGCTGCATTTCGAAGCGGTGATCCATGCAATCGCCGAGAGCAGCGAGCGTGGTCAGCGGGTAAAGGTCGGCTGAGCTCAGCCCTATCTGTTCACTAAGCGTGAACACTCCGATCCGGCCGGACGGTCTTTAACACCCCGCCTGATCCCCTATAAGCTAAGGACAGTCAATCGGTTGGCATCGCCCACGCGGCGATGTCCGCCGCAGGGGCATTTTTTGCAAAGCGGGGGCATCTTGGCCAAGGTTCTTGTTCTTTTCGCGCATCCGAGACCGGACACGTCCGAGGTGAACCAGCCGCTGTTCCAAACCGCACAGGCGGTCGAGGGCGTCTCGGCAATCGATCTTTACGCCGAGTATCCGGATTTCGGCATCGACATTGATCGGGAACAGGCCCGGCTGGTGGCACATGACGTGATTGTCTTCCAGCATCCTCTCTACTGGTATTCGGCGCCGGCCATCATGAAGGAATGGCAGGACCTGGTGCTGGAACACGGCTTTGCCTACGGCCTTCACGGCAAGGCGCTGCAGGGCAAGATCTTCCTGAACGCGATCACGACCGGCGCCAGGCCGGAGGCCTACTCGACGGAGGGCATGAACCACGCCGAGCTGCGCAGCCTGCTTGGGCCGTTCGAGAAAACCGCCGATCTCTGCGGCATGCGCTATCTGGCACCCTTCGTGATGTTCGGGGCCGGCAGGGCGCGGGAAGAAGACCGCGTGACTGTGCATCGCAACGCCTATGACGATCTCCTGAAGGCGCTCGTCGCCGACCGGTTCGATCTGGACAAGGCCTCAAAAGCGGCGCTCCTTACCGATGTGCTCGATGATTTCATTCTCAAGGGGGAGGCGGTCTGATGGCCCTGCTCAGCGAAGCCTTCGTCTATCTGTGCGCCGCGGTGATTGCGGTGCCGATCGCCAACCGCCTCGGTCTCGGCTCGGTGCTCGGGTATCTGATCGCTGGCGTCGTCATCGGCCCGGTCATCGGCATTGTCGGATCGGAAGCCACCGACGTGCAGCATTTTGCCGAATTCGGTGTGGTGATGATGCTGTTCCTGGTCGGTCTGGAACTCCAGCCGGCGATGCTCTGGAAGATGCGCCAGCAACTGATCGGGCTGGGCGGTCTGCAGGTGCTCGGCACCACAGCCGTCTTTTCCGGCATCGCGCTGGCCTTCGGGCTCCATTGGCAAAGCGCCGTCGCGCTCGGCATGATCCTGGCGCTGTCCTCGACCGCAATCGTGCTTCAGACGCTGAACGAAAAGGGCTGGCTGAAGACACAGGGCGGGCAGAGCTCCTTCTCGGTGCTCTTGACCCAGGACATCGCCGTCATCCCGATGCTGGCAGTTCTGCCCTTGCTCGCGGTCGGGCATGGTGGCGGCGACCAAGGCTCGGAGGGGCATGGTGAGGCCGCTGCCCATGGCGGCGAGGCCCTGGCGGCGCTGCCGGGCTGGGCGCAGGCGCTGGTGATCCTGGCGGTGATCGCCGCGATTATCCTGGCTGGACGGCATCTGTTGCGGCCGGTGTTCCGGTTCATCGCCGAGGCGCGCCTTCGGGAAATTTTCACGGCGACCGCACTCCTTCTGGTGATCGGCATCGCGCTCCTGATGGATTTTGTCGGCCTGTCACCTGCACTCGGCACGTTCCTCGCAGGCGTGGTGCTTTCCGACAGCGATTACCGGCACGAGTTGGAGGCCGATATCGAACCGTTCAAGGGGCTGCTGCTCGGCCTGTTCTTTTTGACCGTCGGGGCGGGCATTGATTTTGGCCTTCTGTTCGGTGCGCCGCTGACCATCTTCGGCCTTGCCATCGGCTTGATGGCGGTGAAATTCTGTGTGCTGTTCGCGCTTGGTGCCCTGTTCAGGCTGCAGGGCGCGGACCGCTGGCTGTTCGCACTGGGGCTTGCCCAGGCCGGTGAATTCGCCTTCGTCTTGTTCGGCTTTGCAAGCAGCAGCGGGGCACTGGAACAGAGCCTTTTGCAAACCATGACCCTGGTCGTGGCGATTTCGATGCTGCTGACGCCGGCTCTGTTCATTTTTTATGAAAAGGTGGTCGCGCCGCGCGCCGTTGCAAAGTCGGACCGGGAACCGGACACGGTTGACAAGCGCGGCCGGGTGGTGGTGGCCGGCATGGGCCGGTTCGGCCAGATCGTCTCGCGCATGCTGCTTACCAGCGGTTATGACGTCGTCATCCTGGACCATGATCCGCAGACCATCGACAATCTCGCGCGGATCGGCATCCGCACCTTTTATGGCGATGCCACAAGGCCGGACCTCTTGCACGGGGCGGGTCTCGACCAGGCCGATCTTTTCATCGCGGCGATCGACGACCGGGAAAAACAGACGCTGATGGTCGAGCATGTCGCAAGGACCTATCCGAAGGTAAAGATACTGGCCCGGGCGCGTGACCGGCATCATATCTACGAACTTGAGAATGCCGGGGCGCATTACGCGGAGCGAGAGGTGTTCGAGGGGGCACTGGCCCTCGGACGGCGGGCCTTTGCCGAGCTTGGCCGCCATCCGTTCCGGGCCCGTACGAAAGCACAGGAGTTCCGCAAGCACGACCTCGCGATGCTCGACAATCTCCGTGAGAACTACAATGACGGTGGTGTCGACAAATCCTATATCGACGCCATGCGCGCCCAATCCGATACGTTGTTCGAGATCATGCGGGTCGATCGGGGCGACGAACGCCATGAACGCACCGAGCGCGGCTGGAATCCGCCGCCCAAGGGAGACGCGACCTTGTGAAGTGGGGAGGTTCCTCGATATTCTAAGCCGGAATGCGGTTACTTGCCGGTAACCGCTGCCTTTTGCCGATGGTTGCCGGCTCCTATATGGCAGGGCAAGACAGGACACCGGTTCCGGCACCCAAGATGATGGCCGGAGACAAGGAATTCATATGACGTCTCAAGACAGCCAGAGCCTCGACGACAGCGTGCTGCAGATCGATATCGTTTCCGACGTCGTCTGCCCCTGGTGCATCGTCGGCTTCAAACAGCTGGAACAGGCCATCGGCGAGACCGGGGTTTCGGCGGCGATCAAGTGGCATCCCTTCGAACTCAATCCGGACATGGAAGAGGGCGGTGAAAACCTGCGTGAGCACATCATGCGCAAATACGGTTCGACCGCAGAACAGTCCCAGGCCGCGCGGGACCGCCTGACGGCGATCGGCGCGGATCTCGGCTTCGACTTCCGCTTTACCGACGACATGCGCATGGTCAACACGTTCAAGGCGCATCAGCTGATCCACTGGGCCGGCCCCGCAGGCAAGGAACATCCGTTGAAAATGGCGCTGTTTCAGGCCTATTTCCGTGATGGCAAAGATCTGAACGACCCCGCTGTGCTGGCCGACGTTGCCGAGAGTATCGGCCTCGACCGGGCCGAGGCCCTTAAGGTGCTGGAGGACGGGCGCTATGCCGATGCGATCCGCCAGGAAGAGGCCTTCTGGACCCAGAACGGCATTCAAGGCGTCCCGGCCGTCATCTTCGAACGCCGGCATCTGATCACCGGCGCGCAAGGCGCGGAGAACTATGCATCGATCATCCGCCAGCTGGTGGACGGCGAGGCGGCATAGCGGTCTTCCCTGGGGTGCCCCACCCAAAAGCGTCATCCTGAGGAGCCGCTTCGGCGGCGTCTCGAAGGATCGGCTGCTTGCTCCGGAGTGCTTACCGATCCTTCGAGACGGGCCGTTGGCCCTCCTCAGGATGACGCTGAATTTGGGGAAGCGCTGTCTTTGTTGATGGCTTCACAGCTTTTCAAACAACACCCCAGCCGCCTCGATCCGGCCGGCAGGTGTTTCGGCAGCCTCCGCGCCGTAGTTGGTCCAGATCCTGAAACCGTCCGTGTCACGGCAGCGGACGCCTCCCGAAAGCTCGCGCGTGGCGATGCCGGCTTCTTCGCAGAGGGGCCGGTAGATCCTTTGCAAGGCGGTCGCATCGCCCCAGCCGCCGACATAGATCAGGTGATCCTGGCGGACGACGGCCGGCTCACCGGTCTCCAGCTTAAGCACCACGTCCGCCGCGGTTTCCAGTTCCTCGCGATAACCCGAGAAGGCACCGCCGCCGGTGAGGGCCATCGGCATGTCCGGGCGCAGGCTTTCCACCCTGGAGACAGTGACCTCCAGGCCCGGCATGTCCGGCGGTAATGGCACGGGGACGACCATGTCGGCGTTGCGCGCCGCCGTGCGTGGACCGAGCACCACAGGCGCATTGGCCTCGGCCAGCGCCTGTTTCAGATCCTGGGGCATGTAGATCAGGCCCGGCGCGGCGACGATGCGATAACCGGTAAAGTCGCGGGTTTCGCCGCGCACGATGTCGACGGAGACGCCAATCTTGCGCAGGGCCTTGTAGGTGTCGAAGACCAGCTGGAAATAGGACAGGCCGGCGCCATGCGGCTGGGTGGTCCAGGCAAAGTCGGCCTCATAGTCAAAGATCAGCGCGACCGGCGCTTGCGGCGCGGAGACATCCGGCGCGTTGCGGAGTTCGTCGGCGACCTGGCGCGCCTCGATCAGGGCCGGGGCGTCGGCATTGTCCGGGCGCAGCATGCCGGCATGCATCTGTTCCTGGGCAAAGGGTGCCTGGCGCCAGCGGAAATAACAGACGGCCTCCGCGCCATGGGCATAGGCTTCCCAGGCCCAGAGGCGCATCATGCCGGGAAGCGGCGCCGGATTGTAGGGCGCCCAGTTCACCGGGCCGGGCTGTTGTTCCATCACCCACCAGCGGCCCCTGCCGACGGCCCGGTAGAGATCGTGATGGAACGCCTGGAAATCCGGGTCGCCCTGGCGCATGAAGGTGCGTTTGTGGGCATCGTCGGCACCGACACGGTCCTCCAGAAAGCCGAGCGGGTAGCTGTCCCAGGTGGCGATGTCGAGATCGTCGCCGACCTTGAAATGATCGAAATCGGTGATCCGCCCCATATAGTTGTGGCTGATCGGCGCGTCGGAATGGGCGCGTATGATGTTGACCTGACGCTTGTTGAAGTGGACGACCTGGTCGGAGGAGAACCGGCGGAAAGCCAACGTGTGCGACGGGTTCGGCTCGGTCACCGTCAGGTTGGGCAGGTCGATGTCGTCGAAGGACAGATAGTCCATCGACCAGAAGACATTGCCCCAGGCGCGGTTCAGCGCCTCGACGGTGCCGTAGCGCGCCTTCAGCCACAGCCGGAAGGCGTCCCGGGCGGCCTCCGAATAGGAAATGATCGTGTCGTGGCAGCCATATTCATTGTCGGTCTGCCAGGCGGCCACATGCGGGTTCTTGCCGTAGCGCTCGGCGATGAGCGTCACGATCCGGTCGCTTTCTTGGCGGTAGCCCTCATGGGAAAAACAATAGTGGCGGCGCGAGCCGAACTTGCGCGGATGACCATTGACATCGACCGCGACCATGTCCGGGTGCCTGTCGATCATCCAGCGAGGCGGCGTCGCGGTCGGCGTGCCCAGCACCACCTTGAGGCCGGTCTGTCCGAGGACCTCGATGGCGCGGTCGAGCCAGTCGAAGCGGAGATCGCCGGGGCTTGGTTCCAGGCGTGACCAGGCGAATTCGCCGATCCGGATCCAGGTCAGCCCGGCTTCCGCCATCCGCCTGGCATCGGCCTCCCAGATCTCCTCGGGCCAGTGTTCCGGATAATAGCAGGTGCCAAGGGTGCGTTTCATGACGTGTGCTCACTGATGTTTTGGTCGGCAAACGGCACATTCACCGACGTGCCCTGCCACACATTCCGTGTCATCCCCGCGGAAGCAAAGAACCAGGACCCTTCATAGGTCCTTTGAAATCTTGCTGTTTGCCGTTGCCTAGAAGTCCTGGGTTCCGGATCTTCGCTGCGCTCCGTCCGGGATGACAATTGTTTGCTACAGCACCACCCGGTGCTCGAGCTGGCCTCGGGCGCTGGCGTCCGCGGAATAGGTTTTGCCTTCATCTTCGCCGTCGAGGCCTTCCGCGGCTGTTGTGGCGTAGAGGGTTGCCAGCTCGGCGCCGCCGAAAGCGGGGCAGGAGACCTGCTTGGCCGGGAAGGAGATTGCCTCGACGAAGCTGCCGTCGGGGGCGTAGCGGGCCACGCGGTTGGCGCCCCACTGGGCATTCCAGAGATGGCCTTCGCTGTCGATGACAGCTCCGTCCGGCTTGAGGTCCTCCGGGCCGAGATCGACGAAAAGTTCGGGGTCCCCGGCCGGCCAGCCATCGGCATCCAGGGCGACCTTCTGGATCGTCTGCCTGGCGGTATCGGAAAAGCAGGCCGTGCTGCCGTCTGGCGCAAAGCAGATGGCGTTGGAAATGGTGATGTCACCGTAGAGCTTGCGCAGTTCGCCCTTGTAATAGCGGTAGATGGCGCCGGCGCCGGGCTCTGCCTGGATGCCCATCGTGCCGATCCAGAAGCCGCCTTTCGGATCGGCGCGGCCGTCATTGGAGCGGGTGATCGCTTTGTCCGCTTCCAGGTCACAGAGTTTTTGGGATTCCTCCGTTTCGAGGTCGAACAGGAACAGCTGGGTCTGGCTGGCGATCAGCAGCTCGTTGCGGCTGACCCAGCCGGCCGCGGACACATATTCATCGAATTGCCAGCTGCGTGGTGCACCGTTTTCCCGGCTGAGTAGTTGCCTGTTCAAGATGTCGAACCAGAACAGTTGGCTGCGCTCCGGGTGCCACAGCGGGCCTTCGCCAAGGGTGCATTGGCGGTCGTCGAAAAGCGTGCTCATCGGCCTCAAGCCTCCTTTGCAACAGCCGCGTCATAGGCGGCGACAATCGTGTTGGCCCTGTCGCGGATCTCGGCGACGGAAAAGCCGGGTTTGTAGAGCGCCGTACCGATGCCGAATCCCGCGGCGCCGACCTTGATCCAGTCGCCGAAATTGTCCGGCCCGGCGCCGCCAACCGCATAAGTGGCGGTGCCTTTCGGCAGAACGGCGAGCATTGCCTTCAAGCCGTCGGGTCCGATCAGCGAGGCGGGAAAGAATTTCAGCCCGTCGGCGCCATTGCGCAGGGCGGTGAAACATTCCGTCGGTGTCATCACGCCCGGAAAGGAAGACATGCCACAGATCTTGGTGGCGCGGATGACATCCGGATTGCAGTCGGGCGAAACGATCAGCGTGCCGCCCGCGGCCTTGACCTCGGTGACCTGCTCGGGCTCCAACACCGTGCCGGCGCCAATTTCGGCGCGGTCTGAAAACGTCTCCGCCATCACCTTGATGCTTGTCAGCGGATCCGGCGAATTGAGCGGAACCTCAATGTGGGTGATGCCGGCCTCGATCAGGCAGTCGGTGACAGGCAGGGCCTCGTCCGGGGTGAGCCCCCGAAGAATGGCAATCAGGTTGCGGCTCATGAAGACACCTTTGAAAGGCGGGAAAAGGCAAGGGCAAGGCCCTTCAGGGTGATGGTTCCGGCGTCGAGCAGCCTGGCGTCATGGCCCAGGCAATTCAGCGCGGTCCGGTAGCTCTTTGCGATGCCGTCGCTGCCGAGCAGCGTCACGTCGCTCAGGTCAAGGACGTCCCTGACGGCGGCGAGCTCCGCGCCGATCAGGATGCCCGACAGCCGGCCGCTGGCCTGTTCAGGTGTAAGGCCGGCGATCAAGCCTCCGGCGCGCACGCCGAAGAGCTCCGCGGCAAAGCGCGTCGGTTTATCGAGCAGGCGCGTGACCGCTGCCTCATAGGCTGCTCCGTCGAGGGCGTCCGCCGACAGGCCGTGGCGCAGCACGGACTGGCTGGAATAAAGCGCGTAGCTCTCCCCCGTCATGAAGGTTTGGAACCGCTCGATATTGCCGTTTTCAAGAGCAACCCACTTGGTGTGGGTGCCCGGCAGGCACAGCGTTCCGCTGTAATCCGGGTTATCGGCCAGGAAGCCGGCGATCTGGGTTTCCTCGCCGCGCATAACGTCCGGCGGGGACATCTGCTTGATGCCGGGCAGGATGCGAACGTCAAGCCGCGGGTCGGTTGTCTCGACGCGGGTCGCATCCTCAACCGAAGGCGGCGTGCACGGCACCGTTTTGTAGGGCGCTTCGGCCCAGCCCTGGCGCGAGCCGGCCATGCCGCAGACAATCACAGGTCTCTTGCCGCCCGCCGGCAGCAGATCCGCGACCAGTTCGAGGAGCGCCGGTTCGAAGTCCTGGCGGGAAAGCTTGCCCATGCCCTTTTCGGACTGGCGATGGGCCAGCGTCCTGCCGGCATCGTCTTGCGCCCAGACGCGCAGATTGGTCGTTCCCCAATCCACCGCGATCCAGTCCATGTCGGTCTCTGAAGTCATCCCGTCACCACGACCCCGCCATCGACGACCAGGGATTGGCCGGTCATCGCCTTGCTTGCCTTGGAGGCGAGGAACAGGACCGGATCGACCATGTCCTCAGGCGCAAGTTCGTCCTTGAGGCACTGTCGGTCGATATGGGCGGCAAGCCCTTCCGGCGTCACCCACATGTCCTTCTGCTTCTGGGTCAGGACCCAGCCCGGTGCGATCGCGTTGACGCGGATCCGGTCCGGGCCGAATTCGCGGGCGAGGCTGCGGGTCATGCCGTTGATGCCGGAATTCGCCGTGGTGTAGGCCGCGTAACCGGCATTGCCCATCATGTAGGAAATCGAGGTGAAGTTGACGATTGAGCCGCCGCCATTGGCACGCATGCCGGCAATGACGTGCTGGCAGGCGAAGAAATAGGCCTTCAGGTTGATCGCCTGGGACCAGTCCCAGAAGGCCTCGTCGACGTCTTCGGTGGCATGGCGCTTGTCATTGGCGGCATTGTTGACCAGGACGGTGATAGCGCCATGGGTTTCCGCAGCCTTGTCCATTGCGCCTTTAAGTGCGGTCATGTCGGTAATGTCGCAGGGCAGGAACAGCGGACGGTGGCCGTGTTTCTGTTCCATCTCTTCGCAGAAGGCGGCCGCGTCCGAGCGCTGGACAAAGGCGACCTTTGCCCCCTGCGCGAGGAAGCCTTCGGTCAGGGACGCACCGATGCCGGAGCCCCCGCCGGTAATGAAAACCGAAGCGTACCTGAGATCCGGAAAAGTCGCGTACATGGCACTTCCTTAATGCGTTGGGCGGCACGAGCCGAAAATGATTTTACCTGAGGGGCGCTCCTCAGATGCGGTGACCTTCCAGCACCCAGACGGTTTCCGGAAACCGCCACGGCAAGGTGACGCCGTGGGACATGAGATACTGTCCGCTGGTCTGAAGGTCCTGGGTTTTGAGAAGCGGCGTTCCGCGTGACAGGCGGGGGGCGTCGTCCCGATTGGCGAGTGTTAGCCTGTATGTGGCGGCCGGGTCCAGACCCGTCAGACGGACAGGATGTGGAAGGATCTGGTCGGACGGCCTGGTCAGCGCGGCGAAGACAGCGAAGCGGCTGCCGTCCTCGGCAAGCTGCTGTTCGGCGATCACCGCCGGGTCGGAACTGTCCAGGCGCAGGATGTCGGCGCGCATCATCCAGCCGCGATTGTCCTTCCACCAGCTGGTGACCTTCTGCAGGATTTCAGCTTCTTCGCCGGTCAGCTCGCGCGGATCCATCTCGAAGCCCATATGCCGCTGGGCGGCGGTCCAGGCGCGTATTCGGATGTCGAGGGTCCGGCCGGATGTGTGGCAATGACGCGGCCCGACATGAGAACCTGTGACAGAGGCCGGCAGGAACAGGGCGGCATCATGCTGGATACGCTGGCGTTCCAGAGCGTCGTTGCTGTCGGAGAGCCAGACCCTCTGGGTGCGTTCGAGAATGCCGAAATCGATGCGGCCGCCGCCGGAAGAACAGCTCTCGATTTCGACCTGCGGGAATTCGGCGCGCAGCTGGTCGA
Organism: Roseibium sediminicola; assembly: GCF_023156505.1. Classification (GTDB taxonomy): domain Bacteria; phylum Pseudomonadota; class Alphaproteobacteria; order Rhizobiales; family Stappiaceae; genus Roseibium; species Roseibium sediminicola. The sequence goes on from NZ_JALNMJ010000007.1 coordinate 55,236, forward strand.
GAAGTCGGTAAAGACCTTCGGTCTGAGCTGCCTCGACCACGGGCAGCACCCGGTTGTGGTCCCACTTGATGTAGCCGATGTCGTTATCTTTCAGAACCGCCGCGATCTGGGCATGAAGGTAAGCGCGGACGTCCTCGCGCGCCATGTTGAGCACCAGCTGCTGCCGGCCGCGGATCTGGTCGGCTGGTCCAAGCACCCAGTCGGGATGCGCCCGGTAAAGCTCGCTGTTCTCATTGACCATTTCCGGCTCGAACCAGATGCCGAATTCAAGGCCGAGGGATTTGACGTGGTCGATCAGCGGGGTGAGGCCGTCCGGGTATTTGCGGGCATCGATGACCCAGTCGCCGAGAGACGATGTGTCGTCGTCGCGCCGGCCGAACCAGCCGTCATCGAGTACAAAACGTTCAGCGCCGAGTCCGGCCGCGCGGGACGCGATCTCCTTCAGTTCGTCGATCTTGTGATCGAAATAGACCGCTTCCCAGCAATTGTAATGTACCGGGCGCGGTGCACGCGCACCCTCGATAATGCTGTCACGCAGGTGGCGCTGGAACCGAACTGCGGTGCCGTTGAGGCCGTCCTGGGAATAGGTGGCATAAAGCGGCGCGGTGACAAAGTGGCAGCCGGCGGCCTCGGATCCCGAGGCATGGCCGAACTGGACCTGACGGCGGCCGTCGGCCAGCTCCTCGGCGACCATCCGATGCCCGCCGGACCAGCCGTAATGGAAGGCATAGGCCTCGCCTTGGGTATTGGTGGTGGCCCTGTTGCAGACGATCAGACCCGGGAAATGGGCATGGTCCGTGCGGCCCGTGCGGTTGTCGCGCACCCGGGCGCCCGGCGCGAAGGGCAGGCGATTGGTCAGGAATTCCGCGCACCAGCGGCCGGAGAATTCGATCATCTCACCGGTATGGGCCGGAACGGGCAGAACAGGCGCCGCCAGCCAGTCGACCTGGATGACATCCGCGCTTTCCAGCCGGGTCTGCAGCTTCAGAAGCGAGGTCCCGGGCGTCAGTGTGAGGTCGAAGACGAGGGTCAGGTTGAGGGTCTTGTCGGCAAAGACGAGCGTCAGGCCATGCTCTGAAGCTGCCTCGCTTTCTAGACGGAAGGCGGGCGCAAGCGGGTTGCCGTCCCGGCTTCTGGCTGCCAGTCCGGCCTGGCCGGAAAAGGTCTGCGAGGCTTCCGGGCAAAGGCTGATGGCGGCGTTTTCATCGACCATGCCGCCGGTGACATCCAGCTTCGCGGCTGCCGAAAGCGTCTCTGTGGACTCGCCCGTAGGAAGGGCGGGACCCCAGTAGACGGCTTCCGGCAACCTGTTGTCGAAGCTGGCCAGCACCAGGCTCTGGTGCCTGTCACCGAGATGCCAGGTTTTCACAGGCTGGCTGATCACTTCACGGCTCCCAGCGTCAGTCCGGCGATGAAGTGCCGCTGCATCAGGAAGAACATGGCAACCGGCGGCAGCGCGGCGACGATCGAACCGGCGCTCATCAGGTGATAGGCGGCGCGGTACTGGGCATTGAAGGAGGTGATGCCCGCGGTGACTGGCTGGCTTTCAACGCCCTGGGTCAGGACCACGGCCCAGAAATAGTCGTTCCAGATGAAGGTGAAGATCAGCACAGAGAGAGCGGCAATGGCCGGTTTCATCAGCGGCAGCACCACGTACCAGAAGATCTTCCATTCCGCGATGCCTTCCACGCGGGCCGCCTCGATCAGCTCGAAGGGCAGGGCGCGGATGAAATTGCGCATGAAGAGGGTGCAGAAGCCGGTCTGGAAGGCGATGTGGAACAGCACCAGGCCGGTGATGGTGTTGTAAAGGCCCATCTGCAGGGTCAGGTCGCGCACCGGCACCATCAGGATCTGGAACGGCACGAAATTGCCGGCCACGAACATGAAGAAGAGCCAGATATTCGCCTTGAACTTGTAGATGCCGAGGGCAAAGCCGGTCATGCAGGACAGGGCCACGGCACCGATCACGGTTGGAATGGTGATCTTGAACGAGTTCAGGAGATATTGCGGCATGTCCGAACCGGTGAAGACCAGCGCATAGTTTGTGAAGCCCTCGAAGGAGGACGGCCAGCCCCAGTAGTTGGCGTTGGCGAAATCCGCGTCCGGCTTGACGGAGAAGATCGCAACCGCGATCAGCGGTAGCAGCCACAGGATCAGCGCCAGAGGCAGGAGGGCCTGATAGGTGACCTGCCAGGAGCGGGAGGTGCGTTCGATCGGTGTCGGAAACATCTATGCCTCCTCCCTCGGTGCGAGGCCGGCCTGCAGCTTTTTTGTCAGGCTCGCGCGGATGGTGTCGTAGGACATTTCAAGGCGGTGGCGGATTTCATCTTCCGGAGCGTCCCAGTCCAGCCTGACCCAGCTCTTGTGGAAATAGGGCGCGCGGCGGGCCACCCCCGCGTCGATCAGCATGGCGGCCGTTTCGATGTCGCGGCACTTGACCGAGACACCGTCGCCGACGGAGCCGATGCAGGCGAACATCTTGCCGCAGACCTTCCAGGCATCGTGTCCTCCGCCCCAGGGGTCGGACACTTCCGCGCCTGGAAACCGCGCGCAAATGTCGTTGACGAGGTCGCGTCCGGTCATCGCGCACGCTCCTCCTTGTACATCGACCACAGGAAGTAGGCGATGAAGGCCAGCATGATCAGGAACAGCACCACGGCAATCGCCGCGCCGTAGCCCATGCGGAAGCCGTATTCGGAGAGCGCGACCTCGAACATGTAGAAGGAGAGCACTCGGCTGGCGCCGAAGGGGCCGCCATTGGTCATGACCGAGATCAGGTCGAAGGAGCGCAGCGCGCCGATGATGGTGACGACGAAGGCGATGAAGGTCGCCGGGCGCAGCTGCGGCACGATGATGTACCAGAGCATGCGCCAGCCCTTGGCGCCGTCGAGGCGGCCGGCCTCGATCTGCTCCGGATCGACGGCGTTGAGACCGGTCAGGTAAAGGATCATGCAATAGGCGGTCTGCGGCCAGAGACCGGCGACGATAATGCCGACGGTCACCCAGTTCTCGTCGCCGAGCACGTTCATCGGCGGCAGGCCGACGGCGCCGAGCAGCACGTTGAGGATACCGAAGGTCGGATCGTAGAACCAGGTGAAGACGAGGCCGACAACGACCTGCGAGATCACGAAGGGAAAGAAGAACAGAGACTTGTAGAGCCGGATGCCCGTGACGGTCTGGTTCAGAAACAGCGCGATGAAAAGACCGGCCGGGATTGCCAGCAAATACAGCAGCAGCCAGATGACGTTGTTCTTCAGCGATGTGTAGAACGCGTCGTCATAGTAGAGTTCGTCGTAATTGTAGAGACCGACAAATTCCGCCTGACCCAGCCCGTCCCACTCGTAGAGCGACAGATTAAAGGACTGGAAGATCGGGAAGATCACATAAAAGAGGAAGAACAGGATCCCCGGAGCCAGGAACAGCCAGGGTGTCAGCTGTTGCTGGTTGCGGTGCCACCAGGAACTCTGGCGGGTCTCGGTGACGGACGCTTGGGCCATTTTGGATCTCTCGGACGCGCGACGGCTGAAACGGAACGGTGGACGGGGGCGGGCCCCCGTCCGGGTTCGCTAAGCGGTGCTTATTTGTAGATGCGCTCCTGAGCGCGGTCGAGACGGTCCAGGATCTTGTCCAGGTTGTCCGGCTTGACCATGAATTCCTGCAGGCCTTCCATAGCGACCTTGGCCATTTCAGCCGGTGCGTCGCGGTCGAAGAACTGGGCGACGCCGCCCGGGGAATTCGAGGACAGCATTTCGAAGCCCTGCTCCAGGAACTTGTCCTGGTCGACGGAGGACTTGGAGTTCACTGGAAGCTGGCCAAGATGCTTGCCGTCGTTGATCCAGGTCTGAACGTCGGCGGAGGCCACGAATTTCAGGAATTCGCGGGCGTTTTCCTTGTTCTCGGCATTCGCCGGAATGTGGAACGTGTCTGTCGGAGCATCCTCTGCCTTTTCAACACCCGGGGTGATCTCCACGAACTGGTAGAAATCAAGCTGGTCGTCGGTGAGACCGCCGTCGCGCAGCGCGGCGACCGCGAAGTTGCCCATCAGGTAGGCGGCGGCATCGCCCTTGACCATGAACGGCAGGGCTTCCTGCCAGGAATAGGTCTGGTGGTTGTCGATGAAGGCGCCCATGTCGATCAGTTCACGCCAGTTGGCGAATGTCTGACGGACCTTGTCGGACGTCCACTTTTCCTTGCCGGTGAGCAGGTCCATGTGGAAGTCGAAGCCGTTTGTGCGCATGTTCAGGTAGTCGAACCAGCCGCCGGCGGTCCAGAGGAACTTGGTGCCGATCGTGTAGCATTTCTTGCCGGCATCGATGATCTTCTGGCAGTTGGCTTTTTCCTCTTCCCAGGTGGCGGGTTCAGAGAGGCCCAGCTCGTCGAAGATGTCTTTGCGGTAGTAAACACCCCACTGATAGTAGGTGTAGGGCACGCCCCACTGCTTGCCGTCGATGGTCATCGCGCCTTTTGTCGAGGCGAGGTTCTCACCGAGCTCCGTGCCGTCCCAAAGATCGGACACGTCTTCAAAGAGACCGGCTTCCACATAGGGACGCATGCGGTTCGCTGCATACCAGGTAGCAACATCCGGTGCGTTGGCGGTCAGGAAGTTGCGGATCTGGGTCTTGTAGGCCTCCCGGTCGATCACCGTGGTCTCGATGGTCAGGTCCGGGTTCTTCTCCTGGAACTGAGCAATCATCTCTTCCATGGTCGCGCGCGGCGCCGGGTTCGATGTGTCGAGAAAGATTTTCAGATTGCCCGTCAGGCCGTCAGCAGAAGCTGCGCCCATCGCGGCTGCCAACATGGCAAATGCCGCTACGGACGTTTTCAGCATGGAACGCATGGTGTCCTCCCTTTCGGTTCCATTATGTGAAACTTGATTTCGTATATTGATACTTTGATGCGAGCGGGGTAGGTTGTCAACAGGCTCGGCGAGAGAAACGGGCCAAAGGAGGAATGCATGAACAAACAGGCGGGCCCGGCGACCGGTGACGGGACGGTCGGAAAAGCGTTGGAGGTCCTGGATCGTGTAGCAGCCGTGGGGCGGCCCGTGCGGTTTACGGAGCTTCTGGCCGACAGCACCCATCCCAAGGCAACGCTTTACCGTCTGCTGCAGACCCTGGTGAGCCAGGGCATGCTGGCCTATGACGACACGGCGCAGACCTACTCGCTCGGCATCCGGCTTGTGCGTCTGGCGCATGCGGCCTGGCGGCAGAGCTCGATTGCGCCGATTGCGCGCCCCTTTGTCAGCGCGCTGTCGGAAGAGGCGGGGGAAACCGTTCACCTGGCCCAGCTCGACAGCGGTCAGGTGCTCTATGTCGACAAGCGCAACCCGTCGAATGCCATCGACATGTTCTCGCAGGCCGGCAAGGTCGGTCCGGCCTATTGCACCGGCGTCGGCAAGGCGCTGATGGCGTTCCTGGAGCCGTCCGACCTGGACCACGTGCTGCGCAAGCAGTCCTTCTATGCCTATACGCCGGAGACCCTGAACACCGAAGCGAAGCTGCGCGCCGATCTGGACAAGATCCGGCAGGAAGGGGTTGCCTTCGACCGGGAGGAGCACGAGCCCGGTATCATCTGCATTGCCGCACCGATCCTGAATTCAAAGGGCAGGCCCATCGGCGCCCTGTCGGTCACCACATCCACACAGCGCAAGAGCCTGGACGAGCTGATGAGCATCCGTCCGGCCCTTCTGGAAACCGCCACCAAGATTGCCGCGGCAGTCGAGGATTGGCAGTTTCCTGCCTGAACTTTAGTCCTGGGAGAGAGAATTTCATGTCTGGCGTCACACTGACAAAAGCCGTCAAGCAATACGGCGATCTGGAAGTGATCCACGGGGTGGACCTTGAGATCGAGCATGGCGAATTCTGCGTTTTTGTCGGCCCGTCCGGCTGCGGCAAGTCCACGCTCCTGCGCATGATCGCCGGCCTGGAGGAGACCACGTCCGGTATGATTCAGATCGGCGGCCGGGACGTCACCCGAACCGATCCGGCGGAACGGGGCGTTGCCATGGTGTTCCAGACCTACGCGCTCTATCCGCATATGTCGGTCGAGGAAAACATGGGCTTCGGCCTGAAGATGAACGGCCATCCCAAGGCCGAGATCCAGGAAAAGGTCGCCGAAGCCAGCCGGATCCTGCAGCTCGATCCCTATCTGAAGCGCAAGCCCAAGGCACTCTCCGGCGGTCAGCGCCAGCGCGTCGCCATCGGCCGGGCGATCGTGCGCGGCCCGGAAGTGTTCCTGTTCGACGAGCCGCTCTCCAACCTCGATGCCGAGCTGCGTGTCGACATGCGTGTCGAGATCGCCCGCCTGCACAAGGATATCGGCGCAACCATGATCTATGTGACCCACGATCAGGTCGAGGCAATGACGCTTGCCGACAAGATCGTGGTGCTGCGCGGTGGCAATATCGAGCAGGTCGGTTCCCCGATGCAGCTCTATTCCGATCCGGACAACAAGTTCGTCGCAGGTTTTATCGGCAGCCCGAGCATGAATTTTGTCGAAGGCATTGCCGACGAAGGCGCCGTCACGATTGCCGCCTTCGGCGGGATTTCCGTGCCGACCTCCGTCACCTTGCCGGCCAGGGGCGAGAAAGTTCTGGTCGGCCTGCGGCCGCAGCATTTGCAGGTCGCGCCGGCCGGCGAAGGCGCCAGGGTGGATCTGTGCGAACAGCTTGGCGGCGTCGCCTATTCCTATCTCGTCTGCCCGTCCGGTGAGCGCGTGATCGTCGAAACCAAGGGTGAGGACGCCCCGGTCTCCGACGGCACGGTCGCGATCAGCTTCGACCCGGCCTCGGCGCTGTTCTTCGATGCGAAGAGCGAAAAACGGCTGCGCTAAAAGACATTAGATGGGTCGTCATTCCGGACGGTCTGCAGCGAAGCTGCATGGCCAGATCCGGAACCCAGATGTATTTCGCGCCGAAGGCGCGTCCTCGTATAGTCGAATAGAGTTCGCTTGCGCTCACACTGATGCGCTGGATTCCGGATCGGCGCACAGCAAATGCTGTGCTTGTCCGGAATGACGGTGAAAAACGGTTACCCCACTATTGTCATCCCGGCCGCAGCGTAGCGCAGACCCGGGACCCATAACTCCCGGGCGGTAGCGTTTGTGCAAAACGGCCGCCGATGAAGGTTCCTGGTTCTCCGCTTTCGCGGAGAAGACAACTGGGAGGCGGGTGGCGCTCGACCGCCTACATCTTCTCCTTCAGAAACTCCAATACTGCTTTCTCAGCCTTGTCATGCGCGGTGGCATTGAACCCGAATGTCACGCCGAAGGTCGGGCTTTTCAGGGTGTTCTGGTAGTCCGGCATGACCGTTTCCTGACCCCATTTCGGATCGTCGAAACCTTGCAACGCGTCCGGAAATTCGGCGATCTCCACATTTGCATCCACTTCGGCAAGGGACGAGCAGAGTTCCGGCTGGGTCCAGTCGTTTTTGCCGGCATTCAGGATCAGAATCGGATCTGCAAAGACCGCGGAAGCGACCGATTTGCAATTGGGGTAGAACGACACCACCGCCCTGAAGCCTTCTGCGAAAAACTGCCGCGATCCGTCGCGGAGTGCGCTGCCGGTTGTCGAGCTGCGCGACCAGCCGACGGCGCCGATCCGGTTCGGGTCAACGGCCGGATGTTGTTTCAGGTAAAACAGTGCGCCGAAAGCGTCCATGACCCGCTCGCCGCCGAGGCCGCTGACCCCTTCGCCGAGCACATCCTCGCAGGTTCCCGAGACATCGCGTGGCGAGAAACTGTCAACTTGCAGAGTGGCATAGCCCGACGCGCGAAACGTTGCGGCCCAGTCGTCCTGAAAGGCCTGCGGCCCCTGGCAGTCGTGCAGCAGCACCAGGGCGGGGAAGGGGCCGTCGCCATCCGGAAGGCCCAGCTTGCCGGAAATCGGAAATCCGGGCTTGGGCTTCAATTCGATGCCCTTGGCCTTGGCCTGCTTGATCTTGAATTTGCTCGGCGGCGTGGACGCGCTCGGAAAATCGACGATTGTCGTTTCCGCTGCGCTGGTAGGGAAAGGTGCAAGGAGGCTCGTGGCCGCCAGAAGGAGAGGCAAGAGCTGTCGTCGCTTGGCGAGTGGCATGTGGTGTTCCCCCCAATAGATCGTTATTTTTGACGATGATAGGCGCAGAACTCGCGATTGTCTTGAAGAATTCCGGGAGGTTGCCTCAGCGCAAAGCGGCTGCCGATGAGGGGTCCGGGTCTCCGCTTTCGCGGAGATGACGGCAATGCACGTGACCAGGTCCATTCGTCGATGGGGTCGCAACCATCCTGCCCTGCCGGGCACCAAGCTCTAATGTCGGAGGTTGGGCGATGCGTTTCGCTTAATACCACTTCCCGGTTGCAGGGCTTGCGTTGCCTCTGTCATCATATGGTGTCAGGAGAACGCTAGGAGTTGAAAGCGCTGGCATTTTCCGGCTCTTCGCGCCCCAGAATTGCTGGGCGCCGGTCACCTGTTCCGCCAAACCGCCCACATTCCTTGAGTTTTCTTTCTTGACATGAATACTGATTCATGTGTCATATGCTGCAGCGTCAGGCGGCAATTTGGCGTTGTGCGGGCTGTGGGAGCGGCCCGATCGAGACGCCGGCCTTGCGCGCAACGGGAGGAGAATTCATGACGAAACGCGTATTCCGCTGGGCGATGCCGGTTCTGGCTGGCCTCGGCATCGCGGCGGCCGGCGCGACAGGCGCCCTGGCCGAGGACATCAAGATCGCCCATGTCTATGGCAAGACCGGACCGTTCGAGGCCTATGCGAAACAGTCGCATACCGGCCTGATGATGGGCCTGGAATATGCCACCGACGGCACCATGGAAGTCGATGGCCGCAAGCTGGTGGTGATCGAAAAGGACACCCAGCTGAAACCCGACATCGGCAAGGCGGCGCTGGCTGAGGCCTATGGCGACGACGAGGTCGACATTGCCGTCGGACCGGTTTCCTCCGGCGTGGCGCTGGCGATGCTGCCGGTGGCGGAAGAATACGAAAAGCTCTTGATTGTGGAACCGGCGGTCGCCGATTCGATCACGGGCGCCAACTGGAACCGCTACATTTTCCGCACCTCGCGCAACTCGTCCCAGGACGCGATTTCCAACGCGGTCGCGCTTGGCCAGGAAGGCGTCTCCATCGCGACGCTCGCCCAGGACTATGCCTTTGGCCGTGACGGCGTGGCCGCCTTCAAGGAAGCGCTCGAAGGCACCGGCGCCAAGCTGGTGTTCGAGGAATATGCCCCGACCGACACCAAGGACTTCACCGCCAACGCGCAGCGCGTCTTCGATGCACTGAAGGACGAGCCGGGCCGCAAGTTCCTGTTCGTGATCTGGGCCGGCGGCGGCAATCCGATCAGCAAGATCAAGGCGATGGAACCGGAGCGGTTCGGCGTGGAGATCGCGACCGGTGGCAACATCCTGGCGGCCATGAAGGCCTACAAGGAACTGCCGGGCATGGAAGGCGCGACCTATTACTACTACGAGATCCCGAAGAATCCGGTGAATGACTGGCTGGTCGCCGAGCACCAGAAGCGCTTCGACGCGCCGCCCGACTTCTTCACCGCGGGCGGCATGTCCGCGGGCATCGCGATTGTGGAAGCCATCCGCAAGGCCGGGTCCACGGACACCGAAGAGCTGATCGCGGCCATGGAGGGCATGGAGTTCGAGACGCCGAAGGGCAAGATGGTGTTCCGCGCCGAGGACCATCAGGCGCTGCAGCCGATGTATCACTTCAAGATCAAGGTCGACCCGGATGTCGAATGGGGCATTCCAGAACTGGTCCGCGAACTGAAGATCGAGGACATGAATATCCCGATCCGCAACCAGTAACGGCTCCGGCGCGGGCCCCTCCGGCCCGCGCCCTGGGTCTTGCGACCCGCGCTTCCGGTCTGCCGCTTACTGGGCAGCCGGCACTCCATCCGATACAGTTTTGGCGCTCTGACCGACCTGGGAACACAATCGTGGCCAAGGAACACCCGATTCTTGAAACAAGAGACCTGACCATCCGCTTCGGCGGGCATGTGGCGGTCGATCATGTCTCCTGCAGCTTCGACCGGGGCACGTTGACCGCCATCGTCGGGCCGAACGGCGCGGGCAAGACCACCTATTTCAACCTGATTTCCGGACAGCTGACCGCGACCTCCGGCAGCGTGCTTCTGAACGGCGAGACGATCACACGCATGTCCGTGCCCGAACGCACCGACCGGGGCATCGGCCGGGCCTTCCAGCTGACCAACCTGTTTCCGACGTTAAGCGTGCGCGAAAACGTGCGCCTGGTGGCGCAGGCCAAGGCAGGCAAGGGCTTCGATCTCTTTTCCGTTGCCGAAAGCCATGTCGAATTGCTGGAGCGGGCCGATCATGTGCTTTCGGAAGTCCGGCTGATCGACCAGGCGGATCAGATCGTGTCGGCCCTGCCTCATGGCGACCAGCGCAAGCTGGAAGTGGCGCTCCTGATCGCGCTCGGGCCGCAGGTGCTGATGTTCGACGAACCGACCGCCGGCATGAGCGTCGACGAGGTGCCGGTGATCCTGGAACTGATCCAGAAACTGAAAGCCGACATGGACCGCACCATCCTTCTGGTGGAGCACAAGATGGACGTGATCCGCTCGCTCGCCGACCGCATCATCGTCCTGCACAATGGCGAGCTGGTCGCCGACGGCGATCCGGCCGAGGTGATCGCGCTGTCGATCGTGCAGGAAGCCTATCTCGGCAAGGCGCCGGAAGCCTCCGGGGAGGCTGCGTGATGGCCGACAATCTTCTGAGCCTTTCCGGCGTGCACACCCATATCGGCCCCTATCACATCCTCCAGGGCGTGGACCTGACCGTGCCGGTGGGCGGCGTCACGGTCCTGCTCGGACGCAACGGCGCCGGCAAGACCACCACCTTGCGCACCATCATGGGTCTGTGGACCGCGAGCAAAGGCGATGTCCGGTTCGAGGACCATGTCATCACGCGGCTGTCGACGCCGGAGATCTCCCGGCGCGGCATTGCCTTCGTGCCCGAGGACATGGGCATCTTCACCGACCTGACGGTCGGGGAAAACATGCTGCTGGCGGCCGCCAATGGCCCGATCGACGACAAGCGCCTGGCCTGGATCAAGGAGCTGTTCCCGCCGATCGGCACTTTCTGGAATTCGTCCGCCGGCACGCTTTCGGGCGGACAGAAACAGATGCTGTCGGTTGCCCGCGCCATCATCGAGCCGCGCCGGCTGATCCTGATCGACGAGCCGACCAAAGGTCTCGCGCCGGCGATCATCAAGGCGATGACCGATGCGCTCAGGGAGCTGAAGGAAACCGACACCACCATCCTGCTTGTGGAACAGAATTTTGCCATGGCCTCGAGCATCGGCGACACGGTGGCCGTGATGGATGATGGAAGGATCATACATTCCGGATCCATGGCCGAACTGGCGGGGGACGCCGCCTTGCAGGAGAAACTCATGGGGCTGAGCCTGGAGGCGCATCAATGAGCGAGACATCGATCAAACCGCGGATCGAGAAGGTCCCCTTGAGCGAGCAGTTTTTCCAGAAACTGCCGGTGATGCTGGTGCCATTCCTGGCCGTTGCCGGGCTGATTGCCATCGGCAATCCGGCCAGTTGGCTGACCCTGACCGTGGCCGGTCTCGCCATGGGCATGATGATTTTCATTATGGCGTCCGGCCTGACGGTGGTCTTCGGCCTGATGGACGTGATCAATTTCGGTCACGGGGCGTTCGTGGCCGTCGGCGCCTTTGTCGGTTTCACCGTGCTGGCCTGGCTGGCGGGCTGGACGACCTCGCCGTCGGTGATCATGAACCTTGCCGCTGTCCTGATCGCGATCCTGGTGGCCATGGCGATCACCGGGCTTTTGGGCCTTGCGTTCGAGCGGGTCATCGTCATGCCCGTCTACGGCGAACACCTGAAGCAGATCCTGGTCACCATGGGCGGGCTGATTGTTGCCCAGCAGATGATTTACGTGGTCTGGGGGCCGGATGAGCTGCATCTGTCGCGCCCCGAGGCCTTTCAGGGCTCTTGGGTGATCGGCGAGGCGGCGATCGAAAAATACCGCCTGGTCGCGGTCGGCATCGGCCTCGCCCTCTTCGTCGCCATGCGCCACATCCTGAAGAACACCAAGATCGGCCTGCTGGTCAGGGCCGGGGTCGAAAACGGTGAAATGGTCGAGGCGCTCGGCTACCGTATCCGCCGCCTGTTCCTGATCGTCTTCATGACCGGTTCGGCACTCGCCGGTCTTGGCGGTGTCATGTGGGGGCTCTATCAGGAGACGATCACGGCCCATATGGGTTCGGAGATCATGGTTCTGGTGTTCATCGTGGTGATCATCGGCGGGCTCGGCTCGGTCGAGGGCTGTTTCATCGGCGCGATGCTGGTCGGGCTACTGGCCAACTACACCGCCTTCCTGGCGCCCAAGGTGGCGCTGATCTCGACCATCGCGCTGATGGTGGCGATCCTGATGTGGAGGCCGCAGGGGCTCTATCCCGTAGTCAAGGCGAAATAGGAGAGACGATCATGCTGACCAGACTTCTCTCCGGCGACACGCCCCGCAGCGGCCTCCTGACCGCGCTTCTTCTGATCGTTCTGATCTCGCTGGCCTTTGCGCCGTTCCTGTTTCCCGGCACCAAGTCGCTGGAGACAGCGGCCCGGATCTGCATCTTCATCGTGCTGGTGGCGAGCTACGATCTCCTGCTCGGCTATACCGGGATCGTCTCCTTCGCTCACACCATGTTCTTCGGCATCGGCGCCTATGGCACCGCACTGGCCCTGTCGGCGACCGGGCCGACCTACACCTCGCTGATCTGGGGCACCGTCGCCGGTGCCGTGGTGGCGGCGGTGTTCGCCCTGATCATCGGGCTGTTCTCGCTGCGGGTGAAGGCGATCTTCTTCGCCATGGTGACACTTGCGGTCGCGAGCGCCTTTGCCGTTCTGGTGTCGCAGATGTCCTGGCTCACCGGCGGCGAGGACGGGCTCAACTACAGGATCCCGCGCGAGCTGACGCCGGCCTTCAAGCTGATCGACGAGAAGATCCTCGATGTGCGGATCAACGGCAAGCTGATGGCCTATTACCTGGTGTTTTTCGTCTCCGCGATACTGTTCCTGGTGATGCTTCGGATCGTCAACTCGCCCTTCGGACGGACGCTGAAAGCCGTGCGAGACAATGCTTTCCGGGCGGAAGCCATCGGCTACCGGGTCGTCTGGTACCGCACCACGGCAACGGTGCTCTCCGCCGTCATGGCGGCGCTGGCCGGTTCGCTGCTGGCGATCTGGCTGCGCTACACCGGTCCTGCGACCACTCTTTCCATGGAAATCATGATCGACATTCTGCTGATGGTCGTGATAGGGGGCATGGGAACGCTCTATGGAGCGGTGCTTGGGGCCACCTTGTTCATCCTGGCGCAGACCTATCTGCAGAACCTGATGGGCGTGGCGGCCGAGGCAACCAGCGCACTGCCGTTTGTGTCGACGCTGGTGGCGCCCGAGCGCTGGCTGCTCTGGCTGGGCGTCTTGTTTATTTTGTCGGTTTATTTCTTCCCGACGGGCATTGTCGGGCGATTACGGGCAGGGCGTGCGTGAACGACAACTTGCTGCATATCCGCGATGTAGGATCCGGCCGGCCTCTGGTGATGATCCATGGCTGGTCCTGTCCGGGGTCCTTTTTTCAGGCACAGGTCGACGCTCTTATACCGGAGACGCGCTGCATCGTTCCCGATCTCCCGGGGCATGGGCAGACCGGCGGGCGGCTGCCGCTCAGCATCGCGTCGGCGGCCGACGCGGTTTATGCCGCCCTGGTCGAACGGGAGCTTGAGGAGATTGTCCTCGTCGGCTGGTCGATGGGCGCGCTGGTCTCCTATGCCCTGATCGAACGCTATGGTGCCGACCGGATTTCCCGTTTCGTCGCGGTCGACATGTCGCCGAAGGTTCTGAATTCGGCGGACTGGCCTCATGGCACGCGGAACGGGCTCAATGCCGAGCTGAACACCCATTTCCTGGATGGAATGGTCGCCGACTGGCCGAAACTGCCCGGCCGGATCGCGCGCCGGCTGTTCGCGGAAGGAAAAGAACCCGACGCGGATCTGGTCGCCCTGGCGCGCAAGGACATTGCCGCGTCGGATCCGGAAATGCTGCGGCCAATGTGGGCCTCTCTGACCGCGCAGGATTTCCGGCCGCTCTTGAAATCCTTCCCCGTGCCGTTTCACCTGGCCGCCGGTCTGAAGAGCCAGCTCTATGGCGCGGGCGTCCATGCCTGGCACAGGGAAAACGTGCCGGATTACCACTTCCACGGCTTCGAGGCCTCCGGCCACGTGCCGCATATGGAAGAGCCGGAGAAGTTCAATCAGTTGCTGCTGGACCTGGTACGGGGTTAAGCCAACTCCTCAGGATGACGTTGAATGTGTTGTTCTTCTGCCTTCGTTCCTCGTTCGTGGGGGGCGGGAGAGGAGGTGCTGGTCAGTGTCCGCCGCCCCGTTTCGACTTCACGAATTCCACGAGCCGGTCGAGCAATGTCAGCACCAGAAAGACGGCAAGCAGGCCGACGAAGAAGCGCAGGTCCGTCAGCAGGGAGCCGTTGGTGATGTCCCAGCTGCGCACGCCGATATTGGCATAGGTCCAGACGGCATAGGCGATTGCCACGAAAAGCGCGGTTGCGACGAGCGATGTCAGGATGGTCTGCCAGGCCGGTCTGTTGGGTGTGTCGCTCATTTCAGCACCCTCGCGGTCTTGAGATCCACCTTGAACACCATCAGGTCGTCCAGCTGCTCGACCTCGCCTTCGACCTCGACAAAGAGCGCCAGCAAGGGTTTGAGGTCGTCGCCGAGGAGCTTGCCGTCGCTGTCGGCCATCAGGAAGAAATTGCGGCCGTTCACATCGCCGGAGGAGACAAAGACCGGCGGGATGCCGCCGGTGAGGCAGAGGTCGGCGCAGGCCTTGTGGGCAAGGCCCCGGCCGGGGCGCATGGCGCCGGCATAACACTTGCCGTCGCAGATCTCGCCGGTCAGTTTCCAGCGGCCGAGCGGGATGGCCTTGGACGGGAATCCACCCTCAAAACGGGTCTCGGCCGGCTCAACAGCGCCAACCTGGATCATGGTCAGATCTCCGCGCTTGACCGGCACACCGCGCAGGGAGACCGGCGTCGCCTTGTTGGCCTCGGCCTGGTCGAAGACACCGCGTTTGCCTTGCCCCGCCAGCATGTAGGTGCGGGCGGGCGTGTCGCCATCGCCCGGCACCCGCAGAACCGGATAGGGGCGCAGCTCCAGAAGGCCGACCTGTTCAAAGCGGTTGCCCCATTGAAAGGCGCCGTTGCCTGGGTCGTTCTGTGTCGAGGATAGGGCGAGCGCGGCAAGGCCGAGACCGGCGGTGAAACACAGCGAAAAGACGCCGAGAAAAATCACCAGCGGTTTCGGTACCTTGTTGAGATACCCGACGAAGAAGGGAGCGACCTTGGTCTGTTTCCAGCTCATACCAACCTCAACAAATAAAAATCCATTTGACCATGACATGAAACTGTTCCGCGAGGAGCGTGTCGCGGAGCGATGTGGGTCATCGGCCAAGACGCGAGACGCTGCGGAGCGGTTTCATGTCGTGGCCTCCGGTGGCTTGTTCGGGCCCGCCGGACTACGTTGCGTCCCTTGACCGGCCAACCAGGCCGATCTGCGCGCCGCTCCTTGCCGACGGGTCCGATCAAGCCATCAAATGGGTTTTTATTTATTGAGGTTGGTATCATGCCACACCCCCGAACTCGACCGGATCGACATGGGTGCCGGGCGGCAGGGCATTCGGATCGAGCAGGATGGTCGAGCCGATCAGCTTCAGCCGGTAGGTGGCGATCTTTTCGGTGAAGGGCGCCGGGGCGCGGCCGTCGGCGAGATTGTATTGATAGCCGTGCCAGGGGCACGTGATGCAACCCCAGAGCACCTTGCCCTCGCCGAGCGGGCCGTTCTGGTGGGCGCAGACATTGGTGATCGCCGACAGCTTGCCGTCATATTTGAAGATCGCCACGCGCTCGTCGCCGGAGAGTGTCACCACCTTGGCGCAGGTGTCGTCGATCTCGTCGAGGTCGCCGGCAACCACCCAGCCCTGTTCCTCAAGCGAGGCCTGGGCGGTCCGCTCGCCGCGGTCTCTCCTTGCCTCCATGCGGCCGGTGACAAAATGCAGGCCGGAGACCGCAACGACGCTGGCGGCAACGATGGCGGTAAAGATCGGATCGCCGGGTCCCTGCAGGGCGCCGAGCGCGACATGCAGCACCACAAAGGCATAGGCCGCGTAGATGAACATGTGCAGCGCCTTCCAGATCGGTGCGCCCAGAAAGCTCAGCCAGAAATCATGGCTGGTCGCCGCCAGCACGAA
This sequence comes from Roseibium sediminicola, assembly GCF_023156505.1. Classification (GTDB taxonomy): domain Bacteria; phylum Pseudomonadota; class Alphaproteobacteria; order Rhizobiales; family Stappiaceae; genus Roseibium; species Roseibium sediminicola. The sequence goes on from NZ_JALNMJ010000007.1 coordinate 71,547, forward strand.
CAGGATGATCAGCGCGGCGATGCCGAAGGCCTCGAACGGAAAGCCGAGCAGCTGGCCGTAATTCGTGTTGGACGAGAGCAGGGCGACATACCGGTCCGTCGGCGAGAAATTGAAATACCAGCCGAGCACGTAATTGGCATGAACCGCCGCAATGCCGGCGGTCATGACACCGAAGTGGCGGCGGTTGTACAGCAGGGGCAGGAAGCGCCGGTCGAGCCGGGCCAGCGGGCCGATACACAGGATCACGGTCAGCATCAGGAAGGCGCAGCTCCCGAAAGCGCGCATGCGCAGGATGGCGCCGTCAATCGGGCGGGTGACGTCCTCGAAGGCGGGAGCGACCCTGATATAGAGAAAGAGGTAGAGAGCGACCGCGATCAGCAGGACCGCGTCATAAACGATCTTGTTCCTGTTCCAGATGACCGGCATGTATTGCACGCTCATTGCGCGGTCTCCTCGGCGGGGGCTTCGATCAGGATCGCGGGCCGGTCGGCGGGCGGGGACTGGCGCAGCGCCAGCAAGGCGAAGAGGGCAAGCGGCAGCAGAAGGGCCAGCCAGGTCCAGATGCGGGCATGGGCTGTGCGGTGAGCGCGCTTCATCTTGCGCCCTCGCCGTGTTTTTCCAGCCGGAACCAGCGATAGAGCACCAGCGGCCAGATCAGGCAGATGCCGGGAATGAGCAGCGGCCGGAAGACATAGGACCCGCGCGCGGAAGGCTCGACCCGATCGATGCCGATCACCAGAAAGGCGGCCGCGACGACGGCGCCAGCGATCAGGTAATAGCGGCTGATTTCTAGCAATAAGGTTGCTGACTGCATTTCAGGTCTCCGTGGTCCAGCTGCCAACGTGATGACACCACACTAGCTCAGTATGCCGTGATGCCAATAGGCGGTAAGCCATGCAGCTTCGTCATGCCATGGCTCGACCCACTGCTGTCCGGTTAAGCGGGAGCCTCTGACCGCAAACGGGCCTCACCGCTTGTTCCAGTCTCCCCCCTGGAGAGCAGGGCAATTGCATTTGCAATTCTTCATCACAGCTTTTGTCAAAGACGTCACCTACGGTGTCATCCAGGCCAAGCGCAGCGCGAGCCGGGACCCATTCGCAGAGCCGCTTGTCAAAGCGCATGGTGTGTCTGAAATGGTGCCTTCACTCCAGCTCTCTGCAAATGAGTAGGCTCCGGGTCTCACTTCGTTCGCCCGGGGTGACACCGATGTTTGTGGCGCGTCTCTTCCAAATACGATTGCCCTGCCCGCAAGGGTGGAGACGGCAGCAAGCGGTGGATCCGTTTCATGTCCGACAAGCCGTTCACCTCAGATAGTCAAGTCGTTCCAGCATCTTGCTGAAAGCATAGTCGTTTAAACCGGACACAAGTGGGTCGAGCCATGGGATGACGTGGTGAGGGATGTGTTGCCCTCTGCTGTCAGCCCCGCGGAAGCGGTGACCCAGGAGCCTTCATGGCCGGCCGCATGATCACAGCAGTTCTTCCCAGGAGCCCTGGGTCCCGGCTCGCCGCAGCGCGGCGTCCGGGATGACAAAAGGCAATGGGCTGCCGCCATCACACCAGATCCGCGTCGGTAATGATTTCCACCAGGGACGGGCCGTCGTAATTGATGGCATCCGCAATGGCGTCCTTCAAGTCCGAAACCTCCGTAACCCGGTGACCGTGTCCGCCGCACAAGCGCGCAAAGGCGGCGAAGGACGGGTTGGTGAGGCTGGTTTCCCAGACCGGCCATTCGCCGGAGCGCTGCTCCTTGGAGATCTTGCCGAGTTCGGAATTGTTCAGAAGTATATGAGTGATGTTCATTCCGTATTTCACGGCTGTGGTGAACTCCATGGCGTATTGGCCAAAGCCGCCGTCGCCGGAAATCGAGATCACCTTGCGGCCCTTGTAGTCGACAAAATCCTGGGTGGCGCACCAGGCGCCGATGGCGGCCGGCAGGCCGAAGCCGATGGAGCCGAGATAGCCGGACATCAGGATGCGCTGGCCGCGCGGCTCGAAATAGCGGCCGAAGGAATAGGTGTTGTTGCCGACATCGACGGGGATGATCGCGTCTTCCGGGCAAAGTTCGGTCAGCGCCTTGAAGACGGCTGCCGAATGAATGCCCTGGCCGCGGTCTTCGGCAAGACGCCGCTCCTTCTCCTCGCGCCAGAACGCCCAGCGTTCGATGAGTTCCGCTTTCTGGTCGGGCGCGTTTGCGGGTTTCAGCACCTCATCGATGATGGCCTCGCAGAAAGTGCCGATCTCTCCCCAGACGGGCAGGGTGACGGGATGGAACTTGCCGAGCTGCATGCGTTCGAAATCGACCTGGATGATCGGCTTGTAGGGTGCGATGCCGGTGTGATTGGCAAAGGACGAGCCAAGCGAGATGATAAGATCCGCCTCGTTCATGAACCAGCTGGCGATCGGCGTGCCGGAGCGGCCAAGCACCCCGGCGGCGAGCGGATGGGTGTCAGGGATCAGGCCTTTGCCCTTGAAGGTGGTCATCACCGGCGCGCCGATCTTCTCCGCGAGCGCGATCACCTTGTCGCGGACATTCTTGGCGCCGTAACCGAGCACGATGGCCGGACGCTCCGAGGCGTTGATCATCTCGATGGCACGTTCGAGATCATCGGAAGACGGCGTGATCTCCATGCCGCCGAGGCGGCCCTCCGGTGTGCCGGCGTCCTTGCCGCTCGGCAGGGTCTGGACATCGTCCGGAAAGATCAGGTTGGCGACGTCCCGTTCCACCAGCGCGGTCTTCAGCGCCAGCGACATCAGCTCGGCATGGTTGGACGTCGACAGGACCGGCTGGGAGAATTTCGAGACCGCCTCGAAGGCAGATTTCAGGTCGATGTCCTGGAAGGCTCCCGGGCCGAACACCTGGGTCTGGACCTGACCGGTCAGGGCCAGCACCGGCGACCGGTCGACCTTGGCGTCCCAGAGGCCGGTAAGCAGGTTGGTGGCGCCGGGTCCGGCAATTGTCAGGCAGGCCGCAGGCCGGCCGGTGAGCTTGCCATAGGCGGAGGCGGCAAAGGCGGCGGCACCTTCGTGGCGAATGCCGACATACCCGAGATTGCCGGCGTTCACCTGCCGGCGGATGGCGTCTGCGAGGCCAAGATTGGAGTGGCCGACCATGCCGAACACCCGCAGCACCCCCCAATTGACCATGGTCTCGGCCATGATGTCGGTGACCGTGCGTTCGTGCTCCGGTTCGGGATCAAGGCCGACGAAGATCTCATCGTTCTCGATCTTCAGGGGATAGAGCTTCTGGCCGCTGTCCTCGTGACCGCCCGGAGGGGCGCCGGTGAGGGGATCGAAGTCCCAGCCGTGCCAGGGACAGCGAATCCAGCATTTGCCGTCCGTGCCCTTTTCGATCGATCCTTCACCGAGCGGGCCGCGCTGATGCGGGCAGTGATTGTCCATCGCCGCCCACTGACCGTCGAAATGCGACAGGCAGATTGAGGTGGTGCGGGCGGTGACCGTCTTGACCCGGCCTTCGGCCAGGTCGCTGGTGGTGCCGACCTTGATCCAGTCGAGATTCTGAGCGTCCATCGTCTTCCTCCCAAATTAGTCCGATCAGGCGACACCGCCAAAGGCAACGCCGGAAAGATCCGCCATGTCCCGCTTCCAGGTCGTCAGATCGTCCAGGCGGAATTGGTTGAGATGCGAATGGCCGCAGGCGCGCGCCATCACCTGCATCAGCTCAACCGACGCCTCGAAGAAATTGGTCAGCTGGCGCGCGGATTTCTCGATCTGCAAGCGGTTGACCAGATGCGGTTTCTGGGTGGCGATGCCGACCGGGCAATTGTTGGTGTGGCAGGCGCGCATGGCGATGCAGCCGATGGCCTGCATGGCGGAGTTGGACACGGCGATCGCGTCGGCGCCGAGCGCCATGGCCTTGACGAAGTCGGCCGGTTTTCTGAGCCCGCCGGTGATCACCAGCGTGATATCCTTGCGGCCGAGCTGATCGAGATGTCGCCGGGCGCGAGCGAGCGCCGGAATGGTCGGCACGGAAATGTTGTCACGGAAGATGATCGGCGCGGCGCCGGTGCCGCCGCCGCGTCCATCGAGAATGATGTAGTCGACCCCGACCTCGAGCGCGGCGTCGATGTCCTTCTCGATATGCTGGGCGGAGAGCTTGTAGCCGATCGGGATGCCTCCGGTGCGCCCGCGCACCTCGTCGGCGAAGTCCCTGACCTGGGAACAATCCGTCCAGTCCGGGAAGCGCGGCGGCGAAATCGCGTCCTGGCCTTCCTTCAGGCCCCTTACCTCGGCGATCTTGCCCTTGACCTTGGCCCCCGGCAGATGGCCGCCGGTGCCGGTCTTGGCGCCCTGGCCGCCCTTGAAATGGAAGGCCTGCACCTTGTCGAGCTTCTCCCAGGCAAAGCCGAAGCGGGCCGAGGCAAGCTCATAGAAATAGCGCGAATTGGCTTGTTGTTCTTCCGGTAGCATGCCGCCCTCGCCGGAGCAGATACCTGTGCCGGCGAGTTCCGCTCCCCGGGCCATGGCGATCTTGGCGGGTTCGGAGAGGGCGCCGAAACTCATGTCGGAGACAAACAGCGGGATCTTCAGGTGCAACGGCTTCTGCGCGTTCGGACCGATGACAACATCCGTGCCGACCGGTGCGTCTTCCAACAGCGGAAAGCGCTGCAGCTGGGCGGTGAGGATCTGGATGTCGTCCCAATCCGGCAGCTGCGTCCTCGGCACACCCATCGCCTCGACCCGGCCGTGATGACCGGTTTTTGAAAGACCGTCGCGGGCATATTGCTGGATGAGGCCCGTATAAGGCTCTTCCTCGGTGCCGTGGCTGGTGTCGGCATAAAGGCCGAGGTATTTCTCGCGCTGGAACGGCTGCGGATGGTCTCTGGCCCAGGCGGCGACCTCGTCCGCGTCGACCAGCACGTCATCGCCCTCAATCCAGGCGCTGAATTTCGGCAAGGCCTCGGAGTTGTTGTATTCCGAAACGCCGCTGTCGAGCCGGTAATCCCAGTAATGCAGGCCGCAGATCAGATTGTCGCCCTGAACATACCCGTCGGACATCAGCGCGCCCCGGTGCAGACAACGGCCGTAGAACACGGACACGTCCTCGTCGAAACGGACGACCACAAGATCGACATCGGCAACAAGCGCGTATTGCGGGTCGCGGTCCGGCAAAGTGCTCATGGTGGCAACGACTTGTTTTTTCATGCTTTCCCCCGGCTAACGGCGATTTGCCCTGGCTCTTCGGTTTTCAAATCTCGTCTATCGAAATCTTCGGCCGCATCGGCGGCATTTCCTTCATCTCGGCGGCGCCTTCATTTTCCGACAGGCGCGCGCCGTACCACTTGGCGAAAGGCACGGCGGTGACGCCATGAAGAACGGCGCTGATCCAGACGGCGTTGACGGCAAGATTCAAAAGCTGTTCGCCGATTTCGTGGTCGAGCTGATCGACGACCAGCAGCGCGAACAGGGCCGTTGCCAGCCCGCGCGGACCAAACCAGCCGAAAAACAGTCTGGTCAGCGGCGCGGCATCGGTGCCGGCCAGCGACAGCCAGACCGCGAGCGGGCGGACGACGAAGAGGCTGGTCAGGACGATCGCGAGCGTGGCGCCATCAAGATGGGCGACGGCGGTCGGCACAAGAGCGAGCCCGATCAGGAAGAACGCGGCCCAGGACAGCATCTGGCCTTCGCTTTCGGTGAACTCGTAGATGAAGGCGCATTGGCCCTTGATGACATTGCCAAAGAACAGGCCGGAGACAAAGGCGGAGATGAAGCCGTTGCCACCGACGAGATCCGCGGCCAGATAAGCGCCGCAGGCCATGGCAATGGCGCCGATGCCTTCGATGGTCGCCGTGGTCATCGCCCGGCGCTTGGCGGCCAGGAACAACACGCCGCCGACCGCGCCCGTCAGGCCGCCGACCAGTGGGCCCAAAACAAGTTGCTTGGCGCCGAACATCAGCCAGTCGGTTGCGGCCGGCTGCATCATTTCGCCGGCCAGGCTGGCAAAGAGCAGGATCACCGGCAGCGCCAGCCCGTCATTGAGCCCGCTTTCGAGCGTCAGTGCCCGGCGGACCCGCTCGGGAACCGCCTTGTTGGTCACCACGGCCTGACCGAGCGCGGCGTCCGTCGGCGCCAGCAGGGCGGCGGCCAGCGCGGCAACGATCAGGGGCTGAGTGGAAAGAAAAGGGGCGGCGGCGGCCGTACCGATCACGATGGCGACCGGCAGGCCGACCGCCAGCATGCGCAGTGGCCATTGATGCCGCTCGCGCAAGGCCTTCAGGTTGGTCTGCGCGGCGTCCAGAAACAGAAGGACGATCAGCGCGATTTCGGCAACAACATGCAGAAGGCTTTCCGCCTGGGTCAGCGGAAAGAGGTCCGTCTGGGCCATCAGATAGCCAAAGCCGATAAAGAGGATTGGCGCGGTGAGAATGCCGTTGGACAGGGTTTTGGCCAGCAACGTGTAGCAGACGGTAAACAGTGCCAGCATCAAAAGACCGGTGGCCATAAATCTCTCTCCCAGAGCCCACGGCGGCATTAGGGCGACTTGGGCCCGCCAACTCAAATCATAAGCAGATGACACTCCCGTGTGGCAATCGTGAATTTCCCTATGGGAACTTTACTTGGGTAACAGGCGCACCGGGATCGTGCGTTGGCTGGTGTTGGCACTTCCAAGAAGGGCGGCCCTTTGAAGGATACGCTCCCCATCTTCAGGCATTGCCGCGATCTCCAGGATCAGCTTCTTGCGTACCGCTTCGGCGAAGGTTTCGGAGCTGTCGGCAGTCACGACAAAGGCGGCCGGGCCGCCGATGATGGTGCGGAAAAACCGGTCCTCCAGGTCGTAGGCGACAGGCCGGCCGGAACAATGACGGCACAGGACCGCCAGGCCGTTGATGACGATGCCGGAGGAGACGACGGTCTCTCGGGCTTCGGCAATGGTCGGACCGTTCCAGTTGTTGGCGCTGTCGGCGGAGAGATCGATCACCCGGCGCAGGCCCTGATAGGCGTTGCCGTCGATCAGCTCCTTTCCTTTCAGCAGCGCCGCCCCGATGGCGTTGCGGCCATAGGCCCTCCGGGGAGCGGCCATCAGCCTCGCGGCGAAGTCGTCCGCGGCGGCCTGACCGTCGATCACCGTCCAGTCGACGACGACATCCTGGGAGAACATGTCGGCCCATTCGACATAGGTGACGGCGATCTTGCCGTAGATGTTGGAGGAAATGGCATTGAGCACGGGCGCTGACGTGATCGCCTCGGCATAGCCGCGCCGCTGGAAGCGGATCTCGTTCTCGTCGATGGAGCCGGTGGCGTCGGCCAGGAGCACCAGTTCGAGGTCGAGTTCCTCGGAAAGGGCGGGCGGTGCGATCAGCAGGCACCAGAAAACAACAGCCACAACACTCCGCATCCGCATCGCTCCCCTGAAATAGGCACCTGAAGGTAGCTAGGGCGGGGTTCGGAAAAAGCAGTGGGCTGAAGGTCAATCTGTTGCATGCAACTCTCGAACTCCCGTCTCATGCAATTCAAAGTTTTAACTTATTTGATTTGCATGATAGTAAGGTGCCGACGTTTGCAAGGACGAGATGTTTGTCTGATTATTCTGTTATTCGGATCTTTTACTTGCTTTTGGGTCTGTTTTTTGTGGCAGGAGCCTCCACCTTTGGAGCAGCAGCGCGCACCGAAAAAGCCGAACCTGGAAGTGGTCCTGAGATTAAACTTGAGATCATTGACGGCCAGTTTCTGCTGAACGCTCCAATCACAGTCAGGATTTTCAAGCACCGGATTCCGCCGAACTCAAGTGTCGGAATATTCTTGGTGCCTGTTATGCCAGAGAATAATCCGCCAATTCACGGTGTCTGGAATCCAGGCTGCGATGGACCACTTTCGCGCAAAACAATCTCTTTAAGTGGCACAGGTGTGCAAGAGTTCGAGTGGAATGGCCGTGCTACTTGGTGGGCTCCCGCTGACGGCCCAATGCCTTGCGAAGATATTCTTCCAGGCAGGTACCTTTTTCAGATGTACTTGTATCAAGAACAGGATGTGCCACTAGTAGGCATGGGACGAAGGGCCGAGCCTGTCCAGTCGGCAATCTCCTTAACCTTTGATTTGACGGGTGAATTGGATCTTAGCCGTATTGAGCGCGATCTGAATATGCGTGCGGTGGACTTAATTCAAAAGAACCTTGAGTTACCGAATGCAAGCGACTTTGTGCAGGCAATGTATCGCAGCACCGGAAAATTGCAGGATAGAAACGGCGGCTACTTCTGTCAGAACAAGGTGGTTCCACTTCCGCATGAAGGATTGGTCAGGGCGTGCACGACGGTTCCTGTGTTAACGGAACTGGGCTTGAGACTTCCGTATGGTGAATATGTGGAAACTCGTCCAATCATGCGAATATCCAGACGTGCTGGCGCCTTCAGAGATGTGCTGCTCAAGGCACGGGATGCAGCGGCTATCCCCATGCTTGCCAGACTGGAAATGTCAGTGGCAAACGAAGTGGGCAAAGGCGAAAGTTGTTCGATTTCAACCACCGATCCTGAATGTCATGAGAGTTTCGTTTACGTCAAAGAGAGCTCCGTATTGCGGGCCACTGTCGAGAACCTGTTCTACCAACCTGAGAGGGACGATTGGGCATTCTTGTTCAAGTTTGAAGCAAGTAAGAACGGTGAAAGCCTTTTTGAGGTTGAAAGTTTCGTTTGTGTCAGTGGGCAAGGACATGTCATGCAAGTTTCGCCAATAGCACGAGAGTTAAAAGGGGAACGGCGACCCTCTAAAGTTATGAATTTAGTCGGACTGGAATGCGAAGGATCTTGATCTCTAACAGCACACATTTGCTGCAAGCCTTCACCGAAAATTACCAATAACTATATCAGCGCTAGGCTACGCCTCACTTGTCCGGGATCACAGTGATAAAAAACCCGCGCCTCATCGAGACGCGGGTTTCCTAAATTCAGCGGTCCGGACTGGCGTTAAGCCACCGCCCGTGCCAAAGCGCATTGCGACCAGAGGTCGTTGATCGCGGAGGCGAGGTGTTCGATGTCCTCGGCCGTGTGCAGCGGGGTCGGGGTGAAGCGCAGGCGCTCGGTGCCGACCGGGACGGTCGGGTAGTTGATCGGCTGGACGTAGATGCCGTAGGTCTCAAGCAGGATGTCGGAGATCCATTTGCATTTCTTGGCATCGCCCACCATCACCGGAACGATGTGGCTCGGGTTTTCCATGTGCGGGATGCCGCGCTTGTCGAGGGCGGCGCGCAGCTGGGCAACGCGGTCCTTGTGGGCCTTGCGCTCGAACGGGCTGTCCTTGAGGTGCCGGATCGAGGCGGTCGCGCCCGCGGCCAGAGCTGGCGGCAGCGCCGTGGTGAAGATGAAGCCGGAGGCAAAGGAGCGGATGAAATCGACCACGGTCTTCGAGCCGGTGATGTAGCCGCCCATGACGCCGAAGGCCTTGCCGAGCGTGCCTTCGATGATGGTCAGGCGATCCATCAGGCCTTCGCGCTCGGCGACGCCGCCGCCGCGCGGGCCGTACATGCCGACGGCATGGACTTCATCGAGATAGGTGAGGGCGCCGTATTTGTCGGCAACGTCGCAGAGTTCCTTGATCGGCGCGATGTCGCCGTCCATGGAATAGACGCTTTCGAAGGCGACCAGCTTGGGCGCGTCCGGATCGTCGGCGGCCATCAGGCGCTCCAGATCCTCAACGTCATTGTGCTTGAAGATGCGCTTCTCGCAGCGGGCATGACGGATGCCCTCGATCATGGAGGCGTGGTTGAGCGAATCCGAATAGACGATCATGCCCGGGACCTGGGAGGCTAGGGTGCCGAGGGCGGCCCAGTTGGAGACATAGCCGGAGGTGAAGATCAGAGCGGCTTCCTTGCCGTGCAGATCCGCCAGCTCGTTTTCCAGGAGCACGTGATAGTGGTTGGTGCCGGAGATGTTGCGGGTGCCGCCCGCGCCGGCGCCGCATTTCGACAGGACGTCCTGCATGGCGGCGACGACCTTGTCGTTCTGGCCCATGCCGAGATAATCGTTGGAGCACCAGACGGTCACATCCTGGACGGAGCCGTCTTCACGGTAGCGTTTTGCGCGCGGAAAATCGCCGGCCTGACGTTCTAGATCCGCAAACACACGGTAATTACCGTTGTCATGCAGTTTGCCGAGGCGCTCTTCCAGATACGCGTTCACGTCCATTCTCAGGATCCTCTCTTCGCGGGCACCTTTGCCAGCGTCTCTCTCCTGCCCGCGCAACATGCGTCCCGCGCGGCTTTTTCCAGTCTCGACCCGTTCCGTCCTGGCCGAGGCTAGCAGCTCATTTGATGCTATTCAAAACTGCTTAGCAAAGTTTTGGCCTTGATCAAGGTCAAATGCCTGCCTGCGTCCAAACGTCATATATTATTTTTTGCATGTTTTTTCGTTTGAATCCATCCGGCAAATGCCCGGATCTATCCGGCAAATGTCCCGATTGGCTCGAAAATCCGCGAATTCGGCCGTTTCGGGAAGAAGTTTCTTGCTTTCAGGCGTCAAACATGAATACTGATTCATGTTTCAGGAATTCGGGAGGAACGAGGACGTGCGCAAACCGGCCGAAGAGGCGGACATGCCGACGAAGGCGGCGGTCAATCAGCCGAAGACGGCGCGCGGAGAAGCCACGCGACGCGCGATTCTGGCCGCGGCCGAGAAGGTCATCGGCGCCAAGGGCTACAACGACGCCTCCATCGGCCATATTACCAGCGAGGCCGGTGTCGCCCAAGGCACTTTCTACATCTATTTCACCACCAAGGAGCAGGTCTTTTCCGAACTGGTGCTGGAAATGGGCCGTTTGGTGCGGCACACGATCGCCGAGGCGACCCAGGGCATCGGCAACCGTCTGGAGGCCGAAAAAGCCGGCCTTTATGCGTTTCTGGATTTTGTGCAGGCCCATCCGGACCTCTACCGCATCGTTCAGGAAGCGCTGTTCGTCGATCCGGCGGCCTATGAGGAATATTACACGACCTTCGCCGCCGGCTATCGCAGCGGTCTGGAGGCAGCCGAAGCGGCGGGGCAGATTTCGAAGGGCGATTCAGAAACCCGCGCCTGGGCGCTGATGGGCATTGCCAGGTCGCTCGGCGAACAGCTGGTGGTGTTCAAGTCGGACAAGCCGATCCCGGAACTGGTCGCCAGTGCCTATGACCTGATCGAAAACGGAATCAAGCCGTGAGGCGAGCTGGATGAGTTTCGTCGAGACCGAGTACCGGGAAGGGGCCGTCTGGCTGTGGCTGAGCCGGCCCGACCGGCACAACGCACTGATCCCGGCACTGATCTTCGATCTGCGCACGGCACTTGCGGAAGCAGCGGAAAAGGATCCGGCGGCACTGGTGCTTTCGGGCCGCGGCAACAGTTTTTCGACCGGTGGCGATCTTGGAGGGTTCCTGGATCATGCCCGTTCGCAGATCGAGCTCAGGGCCTATGCGGATCTTCTGGTCGGGGGGCTGCATGACGCGATCCTGGATCTGCTTGCCTTTCCGGCACCGGTCATGGCCGCGATCAACGGTCCGGTCACAGGCGGTTCGACGGGCCTGATGCTGGCCGCCGACATGGTCGCCATCGCGGACAATGCCTTTGTGCAGCCCTATTACAGCGAAGTCGGGTTCGGGCCCGACGGCGGCTGGACGGCGCTTTTGCCCGACCGGATCGGCACCGCGCGCGCCCTGGCAATCCAGTACCGCAACACCCGTATCGGAGCTGCCGAGGCGGTGGAGATGGGGCTTGCCGCCGGAAGGGGGCCAGCGGGTGAACTCCGCGGCATGATCGACGGCTGGGTCGCGGATCTGGGCAAGGGCTTTGCCCAGACCCATCAGGCAACTCGCCAGAACATCTGGGACGACCTGCGGCGCGAGGCGGTGCGCAGGCGGCTTGACCAGGAAAAAACACGCTTTCTCGACCTGATCGGCCGTCAGGGCACACTGGAAGGCATGAAGGACTTTACCAAACAGCGCGCCTGAGGGAAACGCGCGCCAGGTGTTTGGGAGGACACATGGATTTTCTGACAGATATGGCCGCCAAGCGGGCCGAGCTGACCCCGGAGGCGCTTGCCTTTGCCGATCAGGAGACGGGCAGGCGGTTTTCCTTCGGCGAGATCAATGACCGCGCCAGCCGGCTGGGCAATCTGCTGCTTGGCCGCGGCCTGTCGCGCGGCGACCGCATGGCGGTGCTGTGCCTCAATCATCCCGACTTCTTCGTGCTGCTGTTCGCCGCCCAGAAGACCGGTATCCTGCTGGTGCCGCTCAACTGGCGCCAGCCCGCGGCCGAGCTGACACCCATCCTGGAGGTTTCCGGCGCCAGGCTGCTGTTTCACGATGACGGTTTTGCCGAGACCGCGCGGCAGCTGGCCGCGCAAACAGGTGTCGAGCTGCTGCCGTTTGGCGCCGCGCAAGGTCAGACCAGCGCTTTGGATCCCTTGCTGGCCGCCGCCAGCCCGGCCGCCATCGGCTGCGGCCGCATCAAGGCTCATGCGCCCTGGTACCTGCTCTATACGTCCGGCACCACCGGCCTGCCCAAGGCGGTCATCCAGACCGCCGGCATGGCCTATGCCAACATGATCAATTACGGCCAGGCGGCCGGTCTTTCGACCGGTGAGAAGGGCGTCAATTTCCTGCCGCTGTTTCACACCGCCGGGATCAATCTTCCCACGCTACCGATCTTCTTGAATGGCGGTTCCTCGACCGTCCTGCGCAAGTTCGATCCCGACACGGTTCTCGGGCTGATCGACGCTGGCGAAGTGACCTGTTTTTTCGGTGTTCCGGCAATTTACCAGGCGCTGTCCCTGTCGCCCGGGATCGGTGCGACCCGGTTCGACGCCGTCCGCTCGCTCGGCTGCGGCGGCGCGCCCGTGCCCAAGCATCTCCTGACCGAATTCCAGGGGCGGGGCGTCACGATCTGCAATGGCATGGGCATGACCGAAACGGGGCCGACCGTGTTTCTGATGGACAAGGCCAACGCGGCCGGCAAGATCGGCTCGGTCGGCAAGCCGCAACTGATGACGGATGTGAGGCTGATCGACACCGATGGCGGGATTGTCGAAGGCCCGGGAGAAGGCGAGCTTCAGTTCCGCGGACCCAACATCACGCCCGGCTACATGGACAATCCGGAAGCGACCATCGCCACCTTCACGGTCGATGGCTGGCTGAAGTCGGGGGATATCGGCCGCCGCGACGAGGACGGCTATTACTACATCGTCGACCGGATCAAGGACATGTACATTTCCGGTGGCGAGAACGTTTATCCGGCCGAGGTCGAAAAAGTGCTGGTCAGCCATCCGGCGATCCTGGAGGCGGTGGTCATCGGCGTTGCCGACGAGAAATGGGGCGAAGTCGGCGCGGCCTTCGTGATCGCACGTCCGGGGATGGAGGTCGATACGGCTGCTCTGCCCGCCTGGTGCCGTACCCACCTGGCGCCCTACAAGATCCCGAAGAGTTTTGCCGTTGTCGACGACATGCCGCGCACCGCCGCCGGCAAGGTGCGGAAGAATATTCTGAAAGACAGGTTTCAATCCGACAAGACACCGGAGGACGCATGACCATGAGTCTTGCCGCAGACGCGCCCCTGAGCGCGACATTCACCTGGGTCCCGCGGCAGGCGGATTTCGATGCCTTCGCCAGACTTTCCGGCGATGACAATCCGATCCATGTCGATCCCGAGTTCTCCGCGCGCACGCGTTTCGGCCGAACCGTGTCCCACGGCATGCTGCTCTATACCCGCGTGTTCGCCCATCTGGAGGCGCTGTTTCCAGGCCGTAGCCACGAGGTGCAGACGCTGATGTTTCCGAACCCGTCCTATGCGGATGAGGAGCTGACTTTCTCCTTTCGGGAAAGCGAAGAGGAAAACGGACGGATCGAAATCGAGGTCAGTCGCAGCGCCGACGGTGCCGTCACCCTGTCGGGAAGCTGCAAACTGGGAGCGCGCGCATGAGCCTGGACCTTGGACAACGCGCCGAGCTGACACGCAGTTATACGGATCAGGACATGCGCGACTTCGCGGCTCTGGCCGGCGACGGCGCGGCCGTTCCGGTTTCCGTTCCGGGGCCCCTGATCGGCGGGCTGTTTTCCTATCTGCTCGGTGTCGAGCTGCCGGGCCGGGGCACAAATTACCTGAAGCAGAGCCTGGAATTCCTGGCGCCGGCCCCGGTGGGCGAACCGCTGACCGCGTCCGTGACGATCACAAGGCTGCGGCCGGAGAAACATCTGGTCGATCTGGAAACGCTCTGTGTTGCCGCCGACGGCACCCGCATTTGCCAGGGCCGGGCCCTGGTCTATGTCGAGGATGTCGGCAAGGGCTGATACCAACCTCAATAGATAGGAACCGATCTGACTGTGTTTGGGGACTGTTCGGCAAGGAGCAGGTTGCAGGGCGATATGGATTATCGTTCAAAACCTGGGACGCCGCTGAACAGTCCCCAAACACCGCCTTCGGTGGCCTGCACCGGCCCGCCGGACAGCGTTGCGCCGCTTGAACGGCCAACCAGGCCGTCCTGTGCAACGCGCCTTGCCGGACAAACCGGATCAGCGCCATCAGATGGGTTCCTATCTATTGAGGTTGGTATGAGCCGATAGGCTATTCCCCTTCCACCACACGCACCTTTGCCGACCAGAAGGCATAGTGACCTTTCAACCGGTTGGCCATGGCGATCGGCGACCGGTAGACCCAGCCGATTTCCTCGGCTTCGTGGGACACATAGCTGGCTTCGCCCTTGATCGGGCAGAAAGTGGTGCGGTCGACATGACCGAGCCGGGTCTTCAGATCCGCTTCCGGGATATAGAGCACCGGATCGTAGAAGGACTTGCCGATTTCCAAGACCCGCAGCGCATGTTTGCTGTCCGCGATGAGGGCTGCGCCGTCGTAGACACGGATGCGGCGCGGCACGTCGCGGATGACCATCAGATGGTCCGGATTGTCCGGATTGCGGATCGCCCCCTCCAGGGCGGGTGTCGTTTGCAGTGTCATCAGGTCCTCCCGTTTCTTCCCCTTCATGTGTGGTCGATGGGCCGGAAACGCAAAAAACTTTCAAGTCGCAAGCGAAGTGTTTCCGGCGATTTCGATGCGCACGGATCGGAATTGCCGCGTTTTGACCTTGAAAAGACGGCCGGTTCTGCGCTCAAAACACTGCAGTGATATTCGCGGGAGAGGCGGGCCGGATGGCTGACAAGGTTCAGGACTTTTTGAGGCAACTGTTCCAGCGGGCGGTCGAAGTGGCCGATCCGATGAAAAGCCTGGCTGCTTATCTGCCGGAAAAACCGGCGGGCCGAGTCGTGGTGATCGGCGCCGGCAAGGCGTCCGCCCGGATGGCGGAGGCGGTCGAGGCCGTCTGGGGGCCTTGTGACGGCCTTGTGATTACCCGCTACGGCTATGGCCGGCCCTGCCAGAGCATCGAGATTGTCGAGGCGGCGCATCCGGTGCCGGATGCCGCCGGGCTTGAGGCCACGCGACGGCTGCTCGATCTGGTTGGTGGACTTGGCGAAGAAACCTTCATACTGGCGCTGATTTCCGGCGGCGCTTCCGCGCTGCTGACCGCGCCCGCAGGCGAGATCACGCTGGTGGAGAAGCAGGCGGTCAACCAGGCCCTGCTCGCCTCCGGTGCGCCGATTGGCCAGATGAACGTGGTGCGCAAACACCTGAGCCGGGTCAAGGGCGGTCAGCTTGCCGCCGCCGCCTATCCGGCGACGATGCTGGCGCTGCTGCTCTCGGATGTGCCGGGCGACGATCCGGCGGAGATCGGTTCCGGTCCGACGGTCGGCGATGCCAGTTCGGCCGAGGACGTGAAAGCGATCCTGACGCGTTGGAAGATCGATGTGCCGGCGTCGGTGGAGGCCGTGCTGAATGGACCAACCGGCGTGCTCGATCCGGCGGACGAAAAACTCTCCCGCGTGACCAATACGGTTTTTGCCGCCCCGTCCCAGTCCTTGGAGGCGGCAAAAGCCCTGGCGGAAGAACGTGGTTGCGAGGTCGAGATCCTGGGCGATGCGCTTGAAGGCGAAGCCCGCGAAGTTGCCGCCGAACATGCGGCACTGGCGCTGAAAAAGCAGGCGGAACGCCAGGCGGACAGCCAACCGCTGTTGCTGCTCTCCGGCGGCGAATTGACCGTGACCCGTCGCGGGGACGGTGTCGGCGGCCCCAATGCCGAATACGCGCTGGCGCTCGCCGCCGCGCTGAATGGCGCGCCGGGAATCCATGCCATTGCCTGCGATACGGACGGTGTCGATGGCGCTGCCGAAGTGGCCGGTGCGGTGATCGGTCCCGAGACACCTGCGCGTGCCGCAAAGGCGGGACGGGTCATGCGGGACGCCCTCGGCAACAATGACGCCCACGGTTTTTTTGCCGACATCGGCGATCAGGTGGTCACAGGACCGACACTAACGAATGTCAATGATTTCCGCGCCATCTGGATCGAATAGGGTTAGGCTTCGTAAGCCGGATGGACGGAACAGGATCTGGACTTGACTGAATTCACCATCACCCGCGCCGTGCGCATGCCGGATCCGTTCCGGATCGAACGGTTCTTGTCCAATCCGAAACTCGGGCCGCGGCTGCTGTTTTTTAGCGGCGGTTCGGCGGCCAACGGCGTTGCCCAGCACCTCAAGCGCTACACGCACAATTCCATTCATCTGGTGACGCCGTTCGACAGCGGCGGCAGCTCCCAGGGACTGCGGCTGGCGTTCAACATGCCGGCCATCGGCGATCTCCGGAGCCGGCTGATGGCACTGGCCGATGAAACCGTGCTCGGCCATCCGGAAGTGTTCCGGCTGTTCACGCACCGGTTTTCCAAATCGGCGGCGCAGGCGGATCTCGCGGGTGAGCTCGAGGCCATGATCGCGGGCACCCATCCGCTGGTCGGGGCGATCGAACAGCCGATGCGCACGCTGATCCAGAACCAGCTCGGCATGTTTCATGCCGCCCGTCCCAAGAGTTTCGATCTGCGCGGCGCCAGCATCGGCAACCTGATCCTCGCCGGCGGCTATCTCAACCAGAACCAGCAGCTCGAGCCGATCATCTTTCTGGTCTCCAAGCTTGTCGGCGTGCAGGGCACCGTGCGCGCCGTGACGGACGACAATCTGCATCTTGGCGCGGAACTCGCCAATGGCGACGTTGTGATCGGCCAGCATTTTCTGACCGGCAAGGAGCATCCGCCACTCGTCTCGCCGATCAGGGACTTCTTCCTCAATCGCGGGCTGAAGGGCAAGGATCCGGCTCACTCCGTCTTTCCGGACCGGAACCGGTCTCTGATCGGCTCGGCCGACCTGATCTGTTATGCGCCGGGCAGTTTCTATACCAGCCTGGTCGCCAACCTGCTGCCCGAGGGCGTTGGCAAGGCCATCGCCAGACGCACGGTGCCGAAGGTCTATGTGCCGAGCATTGGCTGGGATCCGGAAACCGGCGACATGAGCCTGGCGGACAAGGTGCACACGTTGCTGACCTATCTGTTGAAAGATGCCGGACCGGATTGCCCGGCGCACAAGCTGCTCACTTGCGTGATTGTCGATCGGAGCGTTCCGGAAGAAGAGACGCTTGAAATCAGTGCACGCGGTATTGCCGTCTTGCGACTCGATCTCGTCAGCAAGGTGTCCGCGCCCTATTATGATCCGGTGCCGTTGTGCGAGGCGCTGGTGTCACTGACATGACCGGTGCGCCAATGAAAGGGATGAGGCCATGAAACGAACCAGGTTGTTGAACCGGCATCTGAGCAAGCTCGTGGCCTCGCTCGGGCATGGGGACGAGATCGTGCTGGCCGATGCCGGGCTGCCGGTGCCACCGAATGTCGGTGTTATCGATCTGGCGGTCAGCCCGGGCATGCCGGGCCTGTTCGATGTCCTCGACGCGCTGGTCGACGAACTGATCATCGAACAGGCGATCTTTGCCGACGAAGCGTCACCGGAGCTGACCACCGAGATTGAAGTGAGGCTGGCGCATTGGGCGGCCGAAACGGGCAAGCCGATCGAACATGTCCGCGTGCCGCACGAGGGTTTCAAGGCGCAGTGCGGGCGGGCCCGAGCAGTGATCCGCACAGGCGAGTGTACGCCTTACGCCAATCTGATTCTGGTGTCCGGCGTCACCTTCTGATCGCCCAAGGGCAAAAATCCACAAGCCGTATGACAGCCGCCACCGGTTTCCTGCGTGAAGCCGGTGGCGGTTCGTTTCTGAGTGCGTGTCGAAACCGCCGCGGGGCTGTGTTTTGTTGCAAAGACAGTGTCTTCCCGCTCTGCAAAATATTTATCGCGCGGCAACAAAACCGATTTTGTTGACTTACAAAATCGGTTTTGTAAGACTAAATCCAACAAAATGAAGCGTTGCCGTAAAACGGAAAGACGGCGGGAATCGAGCCGGGAGGCTCCGGGGAGGATTGATGTCGCGCTTACGCGGTTCCGTCACGATTGACGATGTCGCCCGCCATGTCGGCGTGGCCAAGGGAACGGTGTCCCGCGTCCTCAACAATTACACCGACATCTCCGAAGGCACCCGCAAGCGTATCCTGAAGGCGGTTCAGGATCTCGGGTATCAACCGTCGGCGACTGCCAGGAACCTGAAGCGCGGCCGCCAGGATACGCTCGGCATCGTCATTCCGGTCGGCCATGGCAGCGGCGCGGACCCGTTCCTGTCCGAATTCATCGACGGCATCGCCCGCGCGCTCGACGAGCTGGGGCTGGACCTTCTGGTGACCACGGCCCATTCGCGCACGCACATGATCGAGACGCTGCAACGCCTGATGGCGCGGCGCAAGGTGGATGGCTTCATTGTCACGCGCACCGAAGTCGACGATCCGCGGATTGCCCATCTCCTGGAACAGGGGTTTCCGTTCGTTGCGCACGGCCGGACCCGCGACCCGTCCGGATATGCCTGGTTCGACATCGACAACGAAAGCGCTTTTGCGGACGGTGTCCGGCATCTCTACAGCCTCGGCCATGAGCGCATCGGCCTGATCGGCGGAACGCTGGACCTGAATTTCGCCCTGCAGCGCCGGAACGGCTACCGGCAAGGTCTCGAGGCCCTCGGGCTCGCACATGATCCAGAGCTCGAAAGCCTTCAGGATGTCGGCGAGAAGGGCGGGTTTGCCGGTGCAAAGGCACTTCTGTCCTTGTCCGAGCCGCCGACCGCGCTCTTATGCGTCACCGACGCGCTGGCCATCGGCGCGGTCCAGTTCTGCCGCAAATTCGGCCTGAAGGTCGGCTCCGACGTCACCGTGATCGGCTATGACGGCCTGCCGGTCGGCGAATATCTCGATCCGCCGCTGACCACGTTTTCGCAAAGCGCGCAGGACGCAGGCGGACGGGTCGCCCGCATGCTGATCGACGTGCTCGACGGCAAGGATCCCAAAAGTTTGCAGGCGCTCGCACAGGCGACCCTGATCCGGCGTGCCTCCGATGGCGCGCCGAGCATGACACCGGCCGCGCTCTCCGAAGCGCTCCGGGACCGGCTGAAGCAACAGCCACATTCTGGCAGTAAGGGAGTATGAGATGTTTGGGAGGACGACATTCCTGGCCTCGACCATGGCAGGCGTGCTTGCGCTTGGCCTGACGGCGGTACAGGCGGACACGCTTCGGTTCTGGACAACGGAAGAACAGCCGGAGCGGCTGGCCAAGCAGGAAGAAATGGCTGCGGCCTTCAAGGACAAGACCGGCATCGAGGTCGAGGTCATTCCGGTTTCGGAATCCGATCTGGGTACCCGGACGACCGCGGCTTTTGCCGCCGGCGACCTGCCGGACGTGATCTATCACACGCTGCAATACGCGCTGCCCTGGGCGGAAGCCGGCATTCTGGACACGGAAGCGGCGACTGAAGTGCTTGAAAACCTCGGCGCCAGCACGTTTGCGCCGGGCGCGGTCGCCATGGCCGCCGTCGAGGATGGCGTCGCCTCCGTGCCGGTGGACGGCTGGACCCAGATGGTGGTCTACCGCAAGGACCTGTTCGAGGAAAACGGCCTGGCCGCGCCCGACAGCTACGAGGCGATCCTGGCGGCGGTTGAAAAACTGCACAATCCGCCAGAAATGTTCGGCTTTGTCGCCGCGACCAAGATCGACGAGAACTTCATGAGCCAGGTTCTGGAACATGTGTTCCTGGCCAATGGCGTCAGCCCGGTCAATGGCGACGGCTTCAGTGCCCTCGATGAAAAGAAAACCATCGAGGCGCTGGAATTCTACAAGGCGATTGCGGAGGCCTCGCCCCCGGGTGACCTTTTCTGGAAACAGTCGCGCGAGCTTTATTTCGCCGGCAAGGCGGCGATGATCATCTGGTCGCCGTTCATTCTCGACGAGCTGGCCGGCTTGCGCGACAGCGCTCCGCCGACCATCACCGACGATCCGACCTCGACCGAACTGGCCTCCAAGACCGGCGTCGTGACCACGCTGAAGGGTCCGTCCAATCCGGACGGAGCCGCCTGGGCCGACATCCGCTATTTCGGCATCACCAACGATGCGGACACGGAAGCCGCCATGCAGTTCGTCGAGTTCTCGATGGATGACGGCTATATGTCGACGCTCTCCATTGCACCGGAAGGCAAGTTTCCGATCCGGCGCGGCACGTCCGACAACGCCACGGAATTTGTCGACGGCTGGGCGAAGTTGCCGGTCGGGGTCGACCGCAAGGCACCGCTGACGGACCTTTATGACGCCGAGACCATCAGCACGATCGTCTCCGGTCTCGACACCGCCAGCCGCTGGGGCGTCAAGGAAGGCCAGCTGTCGCTCGCTTCCAAGATGATCAACAGCCAGGTCATCAACCGCTATGTCCGCGAATATATCGACGGCGAGCGGGACGCTGCGGCAACCGTTGCCAAGCTCAACGAGGAACTGGCCAAGATCCAGTAATCTAATTCCGCCTCTCTGGACCCATTCGAGAGGCGGGGTATTGCTCACCATCCCAGCACAGGACCGGGCGCCCGCCCGAGGTGCCCGGTCCTTCAAGACGAGACTTCCCGCGCCTGGCGCGGGAGATCGGGGAAGGTGTCAGCCGGGACGCATCTGCACCGGGGACGCCTGGACCGACCTGACGTTCACGCTCCAGACACTTGGCCGGGACAATGACCACAGACACTCACGACAGCGCTTCCGCCGGCCCGCCCAAGGGCATCGGCCCCATGCAGCGGCGGGAAATGTGGCTGGCCTATCTCATGCTGGCACCGACCTTCGCCATCATCCTGATGATCGTCGCCGGACCGCTCCTGGCCAATTTCTGGATCAGCGTGAAACCGGTGCAGCTCGCCGACCTGAGACCACCAACCGTGCTGGTGAACGAGCGGGTGCGCGGCGGTCCTGAAGCTGTCGGTGACAGCGCCACACTGGAATACCGCCTGCGCAACTCTTCGCAAGACGAAGAGATCCGCAATGTTGTCTTGAGCGACGAAATCCCGGCGGGTTTCGACATTGCCGAGGTGCCGGAGCCCTGTTCAGTGGACGGCGGCAAACTGACCTGTACCCTCGGTACGGTCGCACCCGGCTGGCGGGACCGGCTGCAGCTAGAGGGTACGGTGACCCAGGTCTTTCTGGACGCAGACCGGCCTGAGCGGCAAAGCGAGCCGCAGATCGCCGGCGAGGCCAACAACATCCTCACCAATTTCGATTTCACTCTGGAAAATTTTCGCAGGATCTTCAGCGCCGACGAGTTCTGGTCCGTTCTGCGGGTAACGTTCTACTATACGATCTTTGGAACCGGCGGCGCGCTGGTGCTGGGCCTCTTCGCGGCCCAGCTGCTCAACACGGTGTTCCCGGGACGCGGCGTCCTGCGCGGCCTGTTCCTGTTTCCCTATGTCTCGCCGGTGATTGCGGTCGCCTTCACCTGGGTGGTGCTGTTCGACCCGTTTTCCGGAACCCTGAACGCGTTGCTGACCAAGATGGGGGTCGTCGCCGATCCGATCAATTTCTTCGGTCAACGCGCCATCGAATTCTCTTTCCTGGGCATTCCGATGGAATTTCCGCTGGCGCTGACCACCGTGATCGCCTTCGAGGCCTGGCGTTATTTCCCGCTGTCCTTCCTGTTCATTCTCGCTCGCATGCAGTCGATCAACACGGACATGTATGAGGCCGCCGAAATGGATGGCGCGACGCCGCTGCAGCAATTCTGGTACCTGTCGCTGCCGCAGCTGATGGGCATCCTGTCGGTGCTGTTCCTGCTGCGCTTCATCTGGACCTTCAACAAGTTCGACGACATTTTCCTGCTGACCGGCGGCAATGCGGGCACGCGCACGCTGACCGTCGATGTTTATGAACAGGGCTTCGCGCTGTCCAATCTTGGTGCGGGCGCGGCCGTTGCCGTCGTCGTCTTCGTGGTGCTGGTCACTTTCGCCACCCTGTTCATCCGCTTCTCGCCGAAGGAGGAAGGGCTATGAGACCCGGCAGTGTCATCCTCGCCGCGCTCACCGGCCTGATCTGGGGCGTCACAGCCATGGTGGTGATCGCGGTGACCCTCACCCTGATCACGGGTGAAGTCGCCCTGCCGCAGGCAACCGTCGCCGGGCTTGCCGGTCTTGTTAGCGCCTTGGCTTTCGTCTGGTGGCGATCATCTGGAGCTGGTGGAGGTCTTCCGGCCTGGGCCCTCTCTGCCGCCATCCTGTTTCTGGTGCTGATGACCGCCTCTTTCGCCGCGCCCTTCGGTCTGCCGCTTGGCACCACGCCGGTGTGGCAGGGGCTCGGCCTGATTGCCTTTGTCGCCGGTGTGACCGCCGCAAACCGGGTCACCCTGTCCGGAGCCCGCCTTGGGCAGATGAGCCGCTATGAGCGCGAGGTCATCTATATCCGCATTGCCAAGGGCATCGGCTTTGTCGTTTTCACCATCATCGTGGCCCTGCCGTTCTACGTGATGGTGATGACCTCGCTGAAGAGCCAGCAGGCGCTGCTCGCCAACCCGCTTGATCTGTCCATCGATGTCAGTCAGGGGATCGACGGCCTGTTCCGCTCCTATGTGGAGCTGTTCACCCAGTTCAATTTCGGCCGCTACCTGATGGTCTCTGCCTTCGTTTCCATCGCGACCGTCGTCCTGACACTGCTGTTCTCCGTGCCCGGTGCCTACGCGGTCTCCAGGCTGCGCTTTCCGGGGCAGGCGTTTCTGGCCCGTTCGGTGCTGTTGATCTACATGGTGCCGGCAATCGTGCTGGTGATCCCGCTCTATGCGGTTTTCTCCCAGCTCGGGCTGCGCAACACGCTCACCGGGCTCCTGATCGTCTATCCGGCGACCACCATTCCTGTCGCGCTTTACATGCTGCAGGGCTATTTCCGCGGGCTGCCGTCGGAACTGGAAGAGGCCGGGCTGATGGACGGGCTGTCGCGGATCGGCGTGATCCTGAAGATCACGTTGCCGCTGTCGCTGCCGGCGCTCGCCTCCGTCTCGCTCTATGTCTTCATGATCGCCTGGAACGAGTTCCTGTTCGCCTTCATGTTCCTGGACGATCCGGACATCTTCACGCTGTCGCGCGGTGTCGTTTCTCTCAATTCCTCCGAGGTGCCGCGTCAGCACCTCATGGCGGGCGCGGTGATTGCGACCGTGCCCGTCCTTGTCATCTTCCTGTGGTTCGAACGTTTCCTTGTGCAGGGCCTGACGGCCGGCAGCGTCAAGGGGTGAGTGTTCAAGAAACGGGCTCGTCAAGGGAGCCCAAGGAGTTAGCTGTGTCGCACACGGACCTGGATCAAAAAGCCAAGACCATCCTGACGGACAACGACCAGGGCGGGTACACCATCCCGACCAAGGGGCTTTATCCTTACCAGTGGAACTGGGATTCCGTCTTTGTCGCGCTGGGATTCGCCGAGTTCGACCAGGACCGCGCCTGGCGCGAGATCGAGATGCTGTTTGAGGGCCAATGGCGCGACGGCATGGTGCCGCATATCCTGTTCCGTAAGGACGACCCGAGCTACTTCCCGGGGCCGGGTGTCTGGGGAACGGATGGCGGGCCGATCCCGAGCTCCGGTCATTCCCAGCCGCCGGTCGCCGCCTCGGTGATCCTCGATCTGGTGGAGAATGACCGCACGGGCAAGGCCCTGGAACGTGCGTCCGCGCTGTTGCCCGGCCTGATGGCCTGGCACCGCTGGTATCTGAATTACCGGGACCCGAAGGGGCTCGGCGTGATCGCGGTGATCCATCCCTGGGAATCCGGCCGGGACAACCTGCCGGATTGGGACGACGCGCTCCGGGCGGTCGAGGTCAAGGACATCGCGCCTTACGAGCGCAAGGACACCTCGCATGTCGATCCGGCCATGCGGCCGCACAAGGAAGACTATGACCGGTATCTCAGCATCGTCGCTGCCTGCCGCAAGGCCGGCTGGGATCCGGCAAAGGTGGCTGAGACCTGCCCGTTCTTCGTTGCTGATCCGGGCGTGACCTTCATCTTCCTGCGCGCCAACAGGGACCTTCTGTCTTTGGCTGAAAAGCTGGACCGGACCGAAGAGGCCAACGAGATCCGTGGCTGGATTGCCCTTATGGAGGCGGGCGCGAAGACCCTTTGGAACCCGGATCTACAGGCCCATGTCGCCATCGACGAGCGCTCCGGCAAGATGACCGACGGCATTTCCAGCGCGTCCTTCCTGGCGCTCTATGCCGGCCTGACGGACGCCGCGACGCTCAAACCGCTCCAGGCCCATTTTGATCGGATCGCCGCGAGGGTCCGCTACATGATGCCGTCCTACGATCCGGATCACCGCTGCTACGAGCCGCTGCGCTACTGGCGCGGACCGGTCTGGGCGATGATCAATTTCATGATCGCCAAGGGTTTCCGCGAGGCAGGCGACACGGTCCGCGCGGACCGGTTGCGCCGGGACACGGCGAGCCTCATCGAGGCCAGCGGGTTCGCGGAATATTTCAGCCCGGAAACGGGCGCCGGCGCCGGAGGCGGGTCCTTTTCCTGGACGGCCGCGATCTGGCTCACCTGGGCCTCGCCCTCACATGCCCGGCAGGCGGCTTAAGAGTAGGAGAGCAAGCGATGGGAGCGATCCAGCTCAACAAGGTCGAAAAGTGGTTCGGCAATCTGCAGGTTATCAAGGGCATCGACCTCGACATCAAGGACGGCGAATTCGTGATTTTCGTCGGCCCGTCCGGCTGCGGAAAGTCGACGCTGCTACGCCTGATTTCAGGCCTTGAGGAAACCAGCCGGGGCACGATCGACATCGACGGCAAGGATGTCACGGCCCTGCCGCCGTCCGGCCGTGGGCTCTCCATGGTGTTCCAGTCCTATGCGCTTTATCCGCATATGTCTGTGCGCGAAAATGTCGGCTTCGGGCTGAAGACGGCCGGTGTGCCCAAGGCGGAAATCGACCGGAAGGTCAATGCCGCCGCCGAAGTGCTGAAGCTTGACGATTATCTCGACCGGCGGCCCAAGGCCCTCTCCGGCGGTCAGCGCCAGCGGGTTGCCATCGGCCGCGCGATCGTGCGCGAGCCGAGTGCCTTCCTGTTCGACGAACCGCTGTCGAACCTGGACGCGGCCCTGCGCGTCGAAATGCGGTTCGAGGTGGCCCGCCTCCACAAGAGCCTCGGCACGACGATGATCTATGTGACCCATGACCAGGTCGAAGCGATGACGCTGGCCGACAAGATCGTGGTCCTGCAGGGCGGCACCATCGAGCAGGTCGGCTCACCGCGCGAGCTTTATGAGCGGCCGGACAATCTGTTCGTCGCCCAGTTCATCGGCTCGCCCAAGATGAATGTGCTGCCCTGTTCGGTCGATGGCGACCGGTTCTCCCTGCAGGGCCATGGCGGCGGGCACTATCCGCATGCGAGCGCCACACAGGCACCGGTAAAGCTCGGCTTTCGCCCGGAGCACATGCAGGTGGTCGGTGTAGGCGAAGGCCATTGCACCGGGACGGTGGAAGTCGCCGAATATCTCGGCGCCGACACGTTTCTCTATGTGGCTCTGGACGGGTTGGAAACGGTTCTCGTGCGGATCAGCGGGGCGGAAACTGTCGAGGAAGGGGCGCGAATCGGTCTGAAGTTCGATGAATCCCGCATGCATTTCTTTGATGTGGAGGGGCGGGCGGTCAGGTCGCTCTAACCGGCCGATCTCAATTCTTGCACAGGATCTGGACCGTGTAGAGGGCGGCTTCCTCGTCGATCACGGTCGGGCTCTTGAGGCGGGTGATCGTGTTGTAGGCGGGCGCGAGGCCGAGGCTTTCCATGAAGGTGGACATCAGCCGGCCGCGAATGGCGAAGTTGATGTTTTCCGGCAGGTCGCCGGCCACCTGCAATGTCTTGAACTTGTCCAGCCGCGAGACAACGGTGCCGATCACGGCGCCGGTCCGATCAAGCACCGGCCCGCCGGAATTGCCGGGCTGAACCGGGGCGGACACCATGAAATGGCGTATGTCGCCCCTGACGCCCGCCAGTGACGAGACGATGCCGTAAGTGAAGTTCAGATTGTTGTCGAGAAGCTGCGCGAAGGGATAGCCGAGGACAAAGACTTCCTCGCCGCGCACGATCGGCTGCTCGGCTCTAAACTGCGCAAAATGCTCGGCATGTTTGTTGTCCAGCTGAATGATGGCGAGATCATTGACCAGATCCGCCTGCACCAGGCTGGCCGTGCCATGGCCGGCGACTTCCAGGAAACTGCACTCGCTGACCACATGGGCGTTGGTGCCGATGTGGCCGGCTGCCGTGACCAGATAACCGGACCCGGAGGAGGATCCCGCCGGCATCTTGCGGCCGCGGTCCGACTTGCCGGTGATACGCACCGCTTTTTCCGGGTCTCTTCCCCCTGAATTCAGATCGGGCGCGGATGTCATCGCGTCCAGCTTGCCCGTGTCCGGGCCGCCTTCGTAAAACCGCAGGCTGTTGGACATCGCCACGGCGACACGGTCCATGAAAACAGCGTGTTTCGGATCCCAGGACAGGGAAAAGCCGCGGCTGTCGCCGGAGGTTTTCATGATCCTGACATAGAAGTCGCGGCCGTCCTGCGTGCCGGAGACGGCAAAATAGTCGTTGCGGAGCAGTTTGGTGTCGACTTTCCTGTCACGACCGTTTCGCGTCAGACGCTTGTAGAGATCCTTGTAGGCCGTTTCGCTACTGGCAACGCTGAGCGTTTCCAGCTCAATGCTGTTGTCGTAGGCCTGCCAGCGTTGCCCGCGTTTGCTCGGGCCGGGTTCCTCGAACAGTTTTACAGGCACGCCGAGCGTGATCCCGGTCGAGGCATCGTTCTTGGTCTCGAAGCCGACCCGTTTGACCAGGTCCAGGCCGTCGCGTTGCAGGACGAGCATTTCGGCGGCATCGAGGACGCCGTCGGGCGTATACTCCCGGTGCTCCTGAAAGGAGGTCAGCGCGTTGTAGGTCAGCTTGCCGAAGGCGCCGTCGACGATCGAAGCGTAGTCGCCGGTAAAGACCAGGAGGAACTGCGTGCGGATGCGTTCCTGGTAGCTCATCTCGTTGAACCAGGTCTTCGAGCTCCTGTAATCCGCCTGGCTTGCGCCGGCCGAGACACATAATAAAAGGATCGCAATAAGGACTGAACGCATCACCAGCTCCCGCACCCGTGGTCGCGCACTACAGTTTAACAAAACCGGGCGCTAGGGAACAGGACGGGACAGGTCCGTGGGGGATATCTCTGAATAAGACCGGTGGGAAACGCCGCGCACCAGGGCAGGCCCTGGTCAAAGCGGAATGACATCCACCTTGTGGCTGGTCGTCTGGCCGCCTGCGGTGCGCAGCACACCCTTGACCGGGGCAACGTCGCCATAATCGCGGCCGCGGGCCACGACCACATGGTCCTGGCCAACCCGCAAGGCGTTGGTCGGGTCGTATTCGATCCAGCCGACCTCAATGCCGCACCAGGCCCGGACCCAGGCATGCATGGCGTCGGCGCCCTCCAGGCGCGGCTGACCCTTGGGCGGGATCGTGCGCAGGAAACCGCTGATATAGCCCGCCGGAATGCCGAGACTGCGCAGGCAGGCAATCATGATGTGGGAAAAATCCTGACAGACCCCGTGACGGCGCTCGAAGGCTTCCAGCGCCGGCGTGTCCACTGTCGTCGCGTCGGCGTCGAATTTGAGATCCGCATTGAGGGCCTTTCCGATCGCCTCGACGGCTGCAAGCGTGCTCATGTCCGGCGACACATGCTCCTCGGCATAGACCGCGAATGCCGGGTCGAGCGGCAACCGGGGCGAGGGGGCGAGGAAATGGACCGGTTCCTTCGGCGCCAGGGACTGGACGCCGGAAAGCTCCTTCGCCAGTTGTCGCAAGGGCGGAGAAATGTCCAGTTCCTCTGGCATTGCGGTCCGGTCGACCCGCGCCTTCAGCTTGAAGGTAAGCTCGCTATGGGGCTTGCGATAGGCGACATCGGTGACCGCGTTGCCGAAAAAATCGACGCGGTCATGCCGTTCCGACGGCCCCGGCTGCAGGTGGATCTGGCCGGCAAGCAATCGCTGTTCACCCGAAATTGTGGCCGGCATCAGCCGCAGGGCATGGAGGCCCGCATTGGCCGGACTGGCATATTTGTAGCTGATTTCGAGGTTCAGGTCGTAAAGCACAATGGTCTCGTTACCTGTGGTTTCCAGGATCCGGCGCGCACTGACGGTGCGGCCTTGGGATCAGCGGATATAGGCACTGGTCAGTTCCACGGAGAGATAGGCGATCTGGTCTCTGAGTTCGCCGAGCTTTTCCGGGCTCAAGGTGTCGGGGGTTGAGATTGCCAGGCTGGTATGGATCTGCAGCACGGAGCGGGCAAGCTCCGACAGGTGACCGTGTTCCGCCGCGCCGGGCAGAGCGCTGACATGGTCTTTCATGTCGGTGAGCTGATAGAGCACCGCGCGCGGGTTCTTTGTGTCCATGGCCAGAAGATCCAGCACCGTGGAATGGCTGAGCGACACCGCGTAGCGGCGGCTCATCGACATGGCGCTGTCGCCAACCTCCAGCAGCAGTTCCAATGACCCTTCCGGTGCGTCCTCGACGGTGAATTCGGCGAGCAGATCAGCCATGCGGTGAGCACGCTCGAGCGCCCGGCCGATGCTGAGGAAGCGCCATCCGGTGAAGCGGTACATGTTTTCATGCACCAGGCCGGAAAAGCCGGTGATCTTGCGCAGGAGAAGGCCCATGGCGCGGGTCACATCGGCGCTTTCGCGCATGGTGCGCCGGGCGCCATTGGCGGTCTGGGCAAGGTCGTTCAGGGCGAGCCAGCCGTCGACGGAGAAGCGGTCGCGCACCTTGGCGGCGCTGGCAACGGCCGATTGCAGCATGTCGCAGAGGCCTTCCGGAATAGGATCGCTCGGCGCGACGCCGATCTTGTCCAGGAACTCCCCCGTCTGGGCCGCCAGCGGGGCTTCGGGATCCGCCGTTTCCAGGAGCCTTGCGTGGTAGGCGCGCAGCAACCGCACGGCGCCCTCGGCCCGTTCGACATACCGGCCGAGCCAGAACAGGTTGTCGGCGGCGCGCGAGGGTAGGGCGCCGCTCTGGGTCTTGAAAAACGGCGATTCCGTTTGGTGCAGCAGCGTTTCCTTGACCGGCTTCTGACCGCCGACAATCCAGACATCGGCAGCCGATCCGCCCGACTGCATGGCAATCGCGCTGGCGTCTTCCGTGCGGCCGATCCGGGCAAAGCCGCCGGCCATGACCTCCCAGCCCTGGGATGTGCGCGCCAGAAACACCCTGAGACTCATCGGCCGCGGCAGCAACTGGCCGTCATGATAGGCCGGTGTCGTCGACAGGGTGACGGCTTCCTGGCCGACCAGGTTGCCGGCTTCGGTGTCGATCCAGCTGTCCAGGATGCCCTGGTTCAGCTTGTCAAAATCCTTACCGATAAAATCGGTCTGGGCCGAGGCGAAGGGCAGCGCCGTGCTCAGCGCCGGGCTGAACATCATGGTACCGGCATGCTGTTTCACATAATCGCGCGTAGAGGCTTCGCCGCACCACCAGGTGGCGACGTTGGGCAGCTTCAGGGGCTCGCCGAGCAGGAATTCTGAAATCCGCGGCAGGAACGCCAGCAGCGCCCGCGTTTCCAGAATGCCGGTGCCGAGCGCATTGACCATGGAGACGGTGCCGCCGCGCACCGCCTGCACCAGCCCGGGCGTGCCGATCTGCGACGTCTCGTTCAACTCGACCGGATCGGTCCAGGCTGCGTCCAGCCGCCGCCACAATACGCTGACCGGTTTCGGTCCGGCGACGGTGCGCACCATCAGCTTGCCGTTCTCGACCGTCAGATCCTCGCCCTCCAGCAGCATGAAGCCGAGATAGCGGGCGATATAGGCATGTTCGAAATAGGTGTCGTTCAGCGGTCCCGGTGTCAGGATGGACACACGGCTATCGGGTTCCGCGCGCAGCTCCAAAAGGTGGTCGCGGAAGCGGCGGAAAAAGCCTGCCAGGCGGTGCACGTTGGCCTTGGCGAAGAATTCGTTGAAGACGCGGCCGGTGGCCACCCGGTTTTCCAGGGCAAAACCTGCGCCGGAGGGAGCCTGGGCACGGTCGGACAGCACCCACCAGGTGCCATCCGGTCCGCGGCCGATCTCAAAGGTCAGAAAATGCAGGAAGTGACCGGATTTCGGTTCAATGCCCACCAGCGGGCGCTGCCACTCCGGGCTCTGCGCAATCAGGCCGGCAGGCAGGTAGCGCTCGGAGACGAGACGGTTCGGGCCATAAAGATCGGCGACCACCTTCTCCAGAAGTTCGGCTCGCTGGGTTAACCCGTCCGAAATCACCTGCCAGTCTTCCTGGCTGATGATCACCGGAATGTGGCTGAGCGGCCATTCCCGCTCATTGGCGCCGTCCTGGCCATACTGGCGGAAATAGACGCCGGCATCGTTCAGATACTGGTTGCCGCGCGCAAAGCGTTCCGTGACCTCGTCCGCAGACAGCTTCGACAGGTGATCGAGAAAGGGCCGCCATACCGGGCGGACGCGGCCGTCCGGATACAGGAGCTCGTCGGAGACACCCGGAAAAGGGCTATAGGCCTTCAAAAGGCTGTAATCGAGTGCCCCTTTTTCTGTGTCTTCATCCAGGCTCATGCATCAGTTTCCAGGCGGTGCGTTCGTCGGTGGCAAATGCCCGACCATCTCCGGCCGGGCATTCGGACCTTATCTCACGCATTACCATAGAGCATCTTGTTTGCATTCGATTAAACGCGCGATGCTTCAGGATCGTCAGACATTCTGCGGTCTGCGCAAGTCCAGGGTCAACGGGAACTCCGGATGGGGCCGTTCCAGGCCCGGCATATAGAGACCCGGATTGTGGCCATGCGGCTCGAAGCGGGCCAGGCGCCGCGCCTCCGCCTCGTTGCCGTTGACCGGGAAGGTGTCGTAGTTGCGCCCGCCTGGATGAGCAACGTGATAGACGCAGCCGCCAAGCGCCCGGCCGCTCCAGCGGTCGAAGATGTCGAAGGTCAGCGGCGCGTCGACCGGGTGGACCGGATGCAGAGCCATGGCCGGCTGCCAGGCCTTGTAGCGCACCCCGGCCACGGAGACACCGTTGGTTTCGGTTTTCTGCAAGGGCATCATACGGCGGTTGCAGGTGACGGTGTAGCGTTCCGGATCGCTGCAGGTGAGCTTGACCTGCAGGCGCTCGGTGGAGCTGTCGGTGTAGCGCACCGTGCCGCCGATGGCGCCGGTCTCGCCCAGAACATGCCAGGGCTCCAGCGCCTGGCGCAGCTCCAGATGGACCCCGTCGATTTCCAGTTCGCCGCAGAACGGAAAGCGGAACTCGGCCTGTGCCTCGAACCAGTCCGGCCTCATCTGGAAGCCATGATGCTCCAGATCCCGCAAGACATCGAGAAAATCGGTCCAGACATAATGCGGCAGCATGAAGCGGTCGTGGAGCGCCGTGCCCCAGCGGGTGAGGTTACCGGACAGCGGATGCTGCCACAGCCGGGCGATCAGCGCGCGCAGGAGCAGCTGCTGGGCAAGGCTCATGCGCGGATCGGGCGGCATCTCGAAACCGCGGAACTCGACCAGGCCCAGGCGCCCGGTCGGACCGTCAGGCGAATAGAGCTTGTCGATGCAGATCTCGGCCCGGTGGGTGTTGCCGGTGACATCCACCAGCAGATTGCGCAGGAGCCGGTCGACCAGCCACGGGAACGGCGCGGGGCCTTCCTGTGGCCGGTGGATCTGGGCGAGGGCGACCTCAAGCTCATAAAGCCCGTCGTGGCGAGCCTCGTCGACCCTCGGCGCCTGGGAGGTCGGGCCGATGAAAAGGCCGGAGAACAGGTAGGACAGGCTCGGGTGGCGCTGCCAGTGCAGGATCAGGCTGCGCAGGAGATCCGGGCGCCGCAGGAACGGGCTGTCGAGCGGCGTTGCTCCGCCGACCACCACATGATTGCCGCCGCCGGTGCCGGTGTGCTTGCCGTCGATCATGAACTTGTCTGCGCCGAGGCGCGACTGCCGGGCGTCTTCATAGACGCCTTCGGTGATGTCGACGCAGTCCTTCCAGCTTTCGGCCGGATGGATGTTGACCTCGATCACGCCCGGATCCGGAGCCACCCGGATGACATTCAGGCGCGGGTCGGTTGGTGGCGGGTAACCCTCGATATGCACCGGCAGGCCGAGGTCGGCGGCGGCGCTTTCGGCCACGGAAACCAGCTCCAGGTAATCCTCGAGCCGCTCAACTGGCGGCATGAACACACACAGGCGTCCGTCGCGCGGCTCGGTGGACAGGGCGGTGCGAACCGCGCCTTCGCCGAATTCGTCCTCCGGCAGGCTTTGTTCGCGCCGGTCCTGCTGGGCCTCGCTGGCGGTGAAACGGGCGACATCCTGCTTGCGGTCAGGTTTCGGTCCCGCCGGAAAGTCAGGCAGGGGATCGCGTGGTACGGTTGGATCGGCAATGTTCGTGTACGGATATTGCGACGGCGGCACGTGCGGCAGAGATTCCAGCGGGATCCGGTAACCGACCGGGCTGTCGCCGGGCACAAGGAAGAGCGCGTCACGGCGCAGTTTCCAGCGTTCGGAGCGCCAGCGCTTGCCGGCGGCGGCTTTTGCCTGCCAACGCTGAACCGGCAGCACATAACCTGCCGGCGAGGCCAGACCCCGGTCGAACACCTTTGCGATGCGATGACGGGCTTCGGCGTCTTCCAGCTTGGAATTGGCCGGCGTGACGTTGTCCGGGAGATTGGCTTCCTTGACCAGCCAGACCGCGGGATCTTCGTAAGCCGGAACCACATAATCCGGGTCGATCTCAAGCCGGTCGGCAATGGCCTTCATCAGGGCCTCGGCCTTCGGCGCATCCGCGCCGGTGTCCTGGCCCTCGTCGGCAATCAGCTCCGGGTCGTGCCAGATCGGCTTTTCGTCCCGGCGCCAATAGAGCGAAAAGGTCCAGCGCGGCAGGGTCTCGCCCGGATACCACTTGCCCTGGCCGTAATGCAGGAAGCCGCCCGGGGCGAACCGGTCGCGCAGGCGACGGATCAGGGTGTCGGCCAGTTCGCGCTTGGTCGGACCGACCGCGTCGGTGTTCCATTCGGGGGCCTCGAAATCGTCGATCGAAACAAAGGTCGGTTCGCCGCCCATGGTCAGGCGGACGTCTTCCTGGGCGAGGATCCGGTCGACCTTGTCGCCAAGCCGGTTGAGCGCGGTCCAGGCGTCATCGGAAAACGGCTTGGTGATGCGCGGGTGCTCCGCGACCCGGGCGACCTTCATGTCGAAGGCAAAATCGACATCCGCCTTGCTGGCCATGCCCACGATCGGTGCGGCATTGGTGTAATGCGGCGTGGCGGCGAGCGGAATATGGCTCTCGCCGGTCAGCAGGCCTGAGGTCGGGTCGAGGCCGATCCAGCCTGCGCCGGGCAGATAGACCTCTGCCCAGGCATGCAGGTCGGTAAAGTCGTGGTCTGTTCCGGAAGGGCCGTCCAGGGCTTCCAGATCCGGCTTCAGCTGGATGAGATACCCGGAGACGAACCGGGCTGCGAAACCCAGATGCCGGAGGGCCTGGACGAGAAGCCAGCTGGAGTCCCGGCAGGAGCCGGTACCTTTCTCGAAGGTTTCCTCGGGCGTCTGCACGCCCGGTTCCATGCGAATGACATAGCCGACTGCCTGGGAGACGCGCGCGTTCAGCATGACAACGAAATCGACCGTGCGCATTTCGTCCTTCGGGATCGTTTCCAGAAAGGCCGTCATGCGCGGTCCGGTCGGGTCCAGGCGCCGGTAGATCTGCAGGTCTTCGTTGAGTTCGGGCGGATAATCGAACGGCCAGGTCTCCGCGCGCTCCTCGACGAAAAAGTCGAAGGGGTTATAGACCGTCATGTCGGCGACCAGATCGACCTCGATCTTGAATTCGCGGACCGGCTCGGGGAAGACGAACCGGGCCAACCAGTTTCCGTAGGGATCCTGCTGGTGATTGACGAAGTGATTGGACGGCGACACTTTCAGGGTATGCGACAGCACCTTTGTTCGGCTGTGAGGCGCGGGGCGGAGCCGGATGATCTGTGGGCTTAATGTGACCGGTCGGTCGTATCGGTAATGAGTGAGATGATAAATGCTTGCTCTTATGGACATTTCCTGGGCCCCGATCCGCTGCCGATCAATCACGCGGCTTCAGGTTTTCACAAAATGACACACCGCACCACGTCTTTCTGCGGGCGGAATTCCCTGGCAGGGTTTGCCAACAATGCGCCTGCAGGAATAAAAGAAAACTTTAGTAAAATTGCTCCGGCTCTACTGGTTCTGTTAAGCATTTCGCCATCTTGCCGGGCACATACTGCTGATGTGTCCTCTGTTGCTGTATTTTGAGCTTGCATTGAAATTGTCTTGCTTTACGTAAACGGAATGCACAGGACGTGCAGTTTGCAGCTCAGGCCGGGCCAGCGCATGCGCAGCAGCCCGGTGAAAAGGCACCATGCCGGAGCAATCCGATTGCTTCAGGTGAATAAAATGTGCGTAAGCGGCTGCTTTCACTACAGAACGTAACGTGAGTGGCTAAGATGGCCTTGGGTGCCTGGTACCCAGGGTGGATAGGGATTCCTGTTTGGCACGGCAGGAAACCGGGTGAAGGATTTCGATGTTCGTCAGGCTCGTGTGCATAATGTGTTTCTGGATCGCTTCTTTTGCGGTTCAGGCGGCCGATTTTCGCGTTACCTTCATCAATCCGGGCGACGACACCGGGTTCTGGGGAGAAGTCGCGAAGACCATGTCGGCCGCGGCCAGGGATCTGAATGCCGATCTGGAAATCCTGAACGCCAACCGGCGGCCCTATGCCATGGAAGAATTGCTCAGCCACCGGCTGGAGCGCGGAGACCTCCCCGACTATTTCATTCTTGTGAACGAAAACCAGGCGGCTGCGCGGCTGATGCAGCTGATGGAAGGTCATCCCAGCAAGGTTCTGTTCCTGCTCAACAAGCTGACCCCGAACCAGAAAACCAACCTGGAACGGCGCAATATCGACCTGCGCAGTATCGTTGCCTCGATCGTTCCGGACAATGAAACCGCGGGTTACGACATGGCGACGAGCCTGATCGAAAAGGCCCGCCGCTCCGGATCGTTCAAGGGCAAGATCCGGTTGCTGGCCCTGACCGGTGATACAAACACCCCTGCCGGTTTGCAGCGCGAGCTCGGTATGCTGCGCGCGGTTGCCGATCATTCCGACGTCAAGCTGGTTCATGCCATTCCGGTGGACTGGAGCGAAGAGCTCGCCTATCAGCGCACCAGGGATGTTCTAGCGCGAACCCGTGTGGACATTGTCTGGGGGGCCAGTGACGATCTGGCGCTGGGGGCGCAGAAGGCTGCCCGGGAAGCCGGTCTTGTGGCTGGTAAGAACATTTTCTTTGCGGGTCTGAACTGGTCGAAGCGCGGCATGGATGCCGTCGCCACCGACGGCATGACCATGAGTCACGGCGGCCACTTTTTTGCCGGAGCGTGGTCGATGGTGATGCTGCGCGACCATTTCTTCAAGAGCGTCAAGGGCGAGGTCTTCGTCGACGTCCTGTTCAAGATGTCGCCGATCACGATGGACAATGTCGAGGTCTATCTGACGCATCTCGGGGACGGCGACTGGGACAAGATCGATTTCACCCGCTTTTGCAAGTCACGTACCGGCCGCAGCCATTACGATTTTTCCGCCGAAGCCATCCTTGAGGCGGCGGGCAGCTGACCATCTTTCCATAACTTCTTGAATTCTCTCCTATCCAAGCGCCTTTCCGGGGCGCTATAGATCCGGGAAGGGCCGCGTTCCAATGAGCCCAGGGAGAGAGCGATGACGAAGCAAACCGACGAGACCGGCGCCTATAATCCGGAAAAGGAAGGCGCCGAGATGCGCTTTGCCGACAAGATGTCCTATGGCGATTATCTCGGTCTGCCGCGGATCCTGAGCGCCCAGGCGCCGCTGTCCGATGCACCGGACGAATTGCTCTTTATCATCCAGCACCAGACGTCGGAACTCTGGATGAAGCTGATGCTGCACGAGCTGAATTCGGCCCGGGATGCGATCGCCGACGATCACATGCCCGAGGCGATGAAGCTGCTGGCGCGGGTGAGCCGCATCATGGAGCAGCTCAATTCCGCCTGGGACGTGCTCCGGACGATGACCCCGAGCGACTACACCAAGTTCCGCGATGCGCTGGGCATGTCGTCGGGTTTCCAGTCGCTGCAATACCGCCTGATCGAATATGCGCTCGGTAACCGCAACACCGCCATGGTCAGGCCGCATGAGCACGATCCGGACAGTGTCGCGCTGTTGAAGGCCGAGCTGGCGCGGCCAAGCCTTTATCAGGTGGTGCTGTCCTTTGCCCGCCGCCGGGGCCTTGCCGTGCCGGAGGCGATCACCGACACGCCATCGGCTGTACCGCACACGGAAGTGCCGGAGATCATGGCGCTGTGGCAGACGGTCTACCGGGACCCGTCCGCCCATTGGGCGCTTTATGAAGTCGGCGAGAAGCTGGTCGATCTGGAAGATTATTTCCGCCGCTGGCGCTTCAATCACGTCACCACGGTGGAGCGCGTGATCGGCTTCAAGCGCGGCACCGGCGGCACCGGCGGCGTCTCCTATCTGAAACGCATGCTGGAAGTGGAACTCTTCCCCGAACTCTGGCACGTGCGCACGGCGCTTTGAGACTGATAAGGCGGGACGGGCAATAGGTGAGAAGGGGCGCGAAATGTCACTTCTCCCGCCGCAGGGACCTGAGCGCTGAAAAAGACTCGCACTCACCGGCGTCATCCCTGTCAAGCGAAGCGCGAGCCGGGACCGGGGAGGCAGACGCTTTTGATCCTCAGCTCCCTTCAGCATGCAGGCCCGGGCTCCCCGATCCCGGGTCTTCGCTCCGCTGCGCCCGGGAAGACGGTGTTAGGGCTTTCGGCAGACTATGAGAGGCCGAATGTCCGTTTGCGTCAGGACATCCCGGTTGTGGTGTGCCGAGTCATGGGCGTCGAACTCCACCCCTTCCTTATTCTCCGAATTGCGTGTTTGCCATCGGCGAGGCTGCCGATAGAGTGTCTTGCCAAGAGCCTCCAAGAAGGCTCGACGGGATTGAAAGAGAGGGGATTTTCGAAATGTTCAAACAGCTTGCAGCCACGGCCAGTGTCCTGGCCCTTCTGACCGGCGGTGCCTTGGCCGAACCGGTCAAGGTCGGCATGATCACCACGCTCTCGGGCGGTGGCGCCGGGCTCGGCATCGATGTGCGCGACGGGTTCCTGCTGGCGGTCAAGCAGGCCGGCAACGAGGATCTGGAAGTCATTGTCGAGGACGATCAACGCAAACCGGATGTGGCGGTGCAGCTCGCCGACAAGCTGGTCCAGTCGGAAAAGGTCGATGTCCTCACCGGCATAATCTGGTCGAACCTGGCCATGGCTGTGGTGCCGTCCGTGACCGCGCAGGGCAAGTTCTACCTGTCGCCGAATGCCGGACCGTCCGCGCTGGCAGGCAAGGGCTGCCATCCGAACTATTTCAACGTCGCCTGGCAGAACGACAACCTGCATGAGGCCGCAGGCGCCTATGCCAAGGAAGCCGGCTACAAGAACAGCTTCATCCTGGCACCGAACTATCCGGCCGGCCAGGACGCGCTGACCGGTTACAAGCGCTTTTACGGCGGTGATCTGGCCGGTGAAATTTACACCAAGCTTGGCCAGACGGATTACGCCGCCGAACTTGCCCAGATCCGTGCGTCGGGCGCCGACAGCGTCTTTTTCTTCCTGCCGGGTGGCATGGGCATTTCCTTCCTGAAGCAGTATGCCGACAGCGGCATCGACCTTCCGGTGGCCGGTCCGGCCTTCTCGTTCGACCAGGGCATCCTGCAGGCCGTCGGCGATGCGGCACTGGGTGTGAAAAACACCAGCCAGTGGAACAAGGATCTCGACAACGACGCCAACAAGGCCTTTGTCGAGAGCTTCCAGGCCGAATATGGCCGCCTGCCGTCGCTCTATGCGTCCCAGGGCTTTGATACGGCCAACCTGCTGTTGTCCGCGATGGCCAAGGCCGACGTGAAAGACGCCGATGCGTTCCGCGCCGCGCTGGAAGCGGCCGATTTTGCCTCGACCCGCGGCGATTTCAAATTCGGTCCCAACCATCACCCGATCCAGGACATCTATGTCCGGGAGGTGATCAAGGAAGGCGACGTCTACACCAACAAGATCATCGGCACCGCGCTGGAAGATCGCGCGGACGCCTATGCGGCCGAGTGCAAGATGTAGGTCGGACAGGTCCAATTGACGGAGAGAGCGCGGCCATTCGGCCGCGCCTTTTTGTTGTTCGGCAACCCTTCAGTTCGTCATCCCGGGCGAAGCAGAGCGAAGACCCGGGATCGGGGAGCCCGAGTGTATCGACGCTATCAGACATGTAACGGTCAAACTGCGGGCTCCCCGGTCCCGGCTCGCGTTGCGCTTGGCCGGGAAGATGGCGGTTAGGGGGGCTACCTCCGAAACACCCCGGCCTCGATCATCTGCTGGAACATGTCCTCCATGGATTCCTTGTAGGGCCGATAGGTAACGCCAAGAGCGCGTTTGCTCTTGGAATTGTCGGCGCGCCACTTGATGTCGACATTGTTGGAAACGAATTTGCGCGAAATGCCGCCGAGGATCGGTCCGACGGCCCAGACGATCCATTTCGGCAGGGACTTGCGCGGGACCGGGTAACGGTCGCCGTATTTATCGATGAGGGCCTTGCCGAGTTCCAGGAGGTTGGTGTTGTGGCCCGAGACGATGTGGCGGCCCTCCGCATCCTCGACAAACCCCGCCGCGACATGGGCCTTGGCAAGGTCGCGGACATCGACAACGCCGATGCCGAGTTTCGGCGCGCCCTGTTTCATGGTGCCGTCGCCCATCTGTCGGACGATGTTGAAGCTTTCAGAGGTCGGCTTTTTGGCAAGAGCCGGTCCGATCACCAGCGACGGGTTGACGGTGACCAGCCTGAACCGGCTCTGGTTCTCGGCTATTTTCCAGGCTTCCTTCTCGGCCAGCGTCTTGGAGTAGCTGTAGGGCTGATAGGAAAGGGACGCGGTCGTGTTCCAGATCGCCTCGGTCAGGACGCCGCCAGGCGCCTGCTGGCAGTCAATGGCATCGGTGTAGATGGCAGCGCAGGAGCTGGTGACCACAACGCGCTTGACGCTCGGGGTCGCCGCGGCGGTTTCCAGAACGTTGCGGGTGCCTTGGACGGCCGGATCGATCAGTTCCTTTTGCGGGTCCTTGACTGAGACCGTGAAGGGCGAAGCGGTGTGAAAGACGACGGAACAGCCCTGCATGGCCGCCTCATAGGAGCCGGGTTGCAGAAGATCGGCCTTGAAGAACCTGATTTCGCCTGGAGCCGTTTCGGCAATCGCGGTCAGGTGCGAGAGCTTCTCCGTTGCCGCCGGATCGCGGACGGCCGCATGGACAGTGACGCCTGCTTCGAGCAGCTCTTTCACCAGCCAGCCGGCGACATAGCCGGTGGCGCCTGTGACCAGAACGGGGGCGTCGGTTGAAAGTGTCATTTGTTGGGTCCTCGTTCCACCTTTGGCGGGCCTGGGGTTCAGTCTTCAGGGTCTACCGAGAGCCTGTGGTCTGTTCCGGTCAACGTCTGCCGGGTGACGTATCCATATCTATCGTTCCGGGACCCTAGCTTCAAAGCCAATGGCGCCAACTTGACTGCAGATCGCGCCAATGGATCTCTTTCAACGCTGATGTTGCGATGCAGCATTTGTGACTGATTTTCGTTTTGCAGTGCAAAACGAAGCTAAAAAGAAGTCATTCTGCGTTTTAACTGAAAGACCCGAAACCGGATTTCGGGCTACCTCTCGTGTCAAATTTATGCCACACTAGGCTCGTTCGGTGGGGCTGATGACATCGAAGTGACAGTGTTTTTCACGCGCGGTCGTTCGAAATAACAGATAAAAATCAGCAAGTTATAGCCCGATAACGTAGGGCCGGATATCTACTAAAAAATTAGTTTGACATCGTGGCGAGGCTGTGACTTTGTATGTCCAGCCGGATAGTCACGGCGAAAATATCTCACGGGAGGAGATGCAGATGCGTAAGTATCTACTCTCCGCAGTCGCAGCTGGTGCTGTGCTTGCGGGAGCAGGGTCCGCTTTTGCTGACGAAGCAGCGGCCCAAAAATGGATCGACCAGGAATTCCAGCCGTCCGTTCTGTCGAAGGATGAGCAGCTTGCAGAAATGCAGTGGTTCATTAAGGCGGCCGAACCGTTCTCTGGCATGGAAATCAACGTCCTGTCAGAAGGCATTCCGACACACTCTTACGAGTCGGAAGTTCTAACCAAGGCCTTCGAAGAAATCACCGGTATCAAGGTCAATCACCAGATCCTCGGCGAAGGGGAAGTGGTGCAGGCCGTGCAGACACAGATGCAGACCGGCCGGAACCTCTATGACGCCTATGTCAACGATTCCGACCTGATCGGCACCCATTCCCGCCTGCAGCTGGCCTACAACCTGACCGACTGGATGGCAGGTGCTGCCAAGGACGTCACCAACCCTGGTCTCGACCTCGATGACTTCATGGGCACCCAGTTCACCACCGGTCCGGACGGCGATCTCTATCAGCTGCCCGACCAGCAGTTCGCGAACCTCTACTGGTTCCGCAAGGACTGGTTCGACCGCGAAGACCTGAAAGCGGCCTTCAAGGAAAAATACGGCTACGACCTGGGCGTTCCGGTCAACTGGTCGGCATATGAAGACATCGCCGAATTCTTCACCAAGGACGTGAAGGAAGTCGACGGCGTCACGATCTACGGTCACATGGACTACGGCAAGCGCGCAC
This sequence comes from Roseibium sediminicola, assembly GCF_023156505.1. GTDB lineage: Bacteria > Pseudomonadota > Alphaproteobacteria > Rhizobiales > Stappiaceae > Roseibium > Roseibium sediminicola. Next base: position 112,562 of record NZ_JALNMJ010000007.1, read on the forward strand.
CGGATCTCGGCTGGCGCATGACCGATGCGTGGCTGTCCATGGCCGGTGCCGGCGACAAGGGTGAGCCGAACGGCATCCCGGTCGACGAATGGGGCATTCGCATGGAAGCGGGCACCTGTAACCCGGTGGGCGCATCCGTGTCCCGCGGTGGTGCCGCCAACGGTCCGGCCGCGGTCTACGCGATCCGCAAATGGGACGAATGGCTGCGCAACTACGCCCCTCCGGGCGCTGCCAGCTTCGACTTCTACCAGTCCCTGCCGGCTCTCAGCCAGGGCAACGTCGCCCAGCAGATCTTCTGGTACACCGCCTTCACCGCCGACATGGTGAAGCCGAAGTCCGAAGGCAACAACACCGTGGATGACGAAGGCACGCCGCTGTGGCGGATGGCGCCGAGCCCCCATGGTCCTTACTGGGAAGAAGGCCAGAAGGTCGGTTATCAGGACGTGGGTTCCTGGACCATTCTGAACTCCACTCCGGAAGACCGCGCGAAAGCTGCCTGGCTCTACGCTCAGTTCGTCGTCTCCAAGACGGTCGACACCAAGAAGAGCCATGTCGGTCTGACCTTCATCCGTGACAGTACGGTCAACCACGAGTCCTTTACCGAGCGCGCTCCGAAGCTGGGCGGCCTGGTCGAGTTCTACCGGTCTCCGGACCGGGTGGCCTGGTCCCCGACCGGCATCAACGTTCCGGATTATCCGAAGCTGGCCCAGATCTGGTGGCAGCAGATCGGTGACGTGAACTCCGGCGCCTTCACGCCGCAGGAAGCCATGGACCGTCTCGCGGAAGAAATGGACATCGTCATGGCCCGCATGCAGCAGGCCGACGAACGCGCCAACGTCTACGGTGGTTGCGGTCCGCGTCTGAACGAAGAGTCGGATCCGCAAGAGTGGCTCGCAAAGCCGGGTGCTCCGAAGGCCAAGCTCGAAAACGAGAAGCCGCAGGGCCAGACCGTCAACTACGACGAGCTGGTTGCTCGCTGGGCCAAGAACTAAGCCCTGAGTTGACTTAAAAAAACCGGACCGGGGCTTGTCCCCGGTCCCTCTCCGATCCGAAAGTGACGGGCCGCAACCGCTCAAGGTTGCCAATGGAGCCCAGTCCGGACGCGGGTAAGAAGCACAATGTCTCTAGAACTTAAAAACGTCAGCAAGCGCGTTGCCGGCATCACGCATGTCAAGGAAACGAGCCTGACGCTGCAACCGGGTCACTTCAATGTTCTCCTCGGGGAAACAGGCTCGGGCAAGACCTCGCTGATCAAGCTGATGGCCGGCCTCGACAGCCTGGCCTCCGGGCAGATCGTCCTGAACGGCAAGGATGTGTCCCGCCTGTCAGCGCAAAAGCGCAACATCAGCCTGGTGCACCAGTTTTTCGTCAACTACCCGCATATGTCAGTCTATGACAATATCGCCTCGCCGCTGAAGGTGGCCGGCATTGCCAAGTCTGAGATAGACGGCCGGGTGGAAGAAGCTGCGGCCATCCTGAAACTGAAGCCCTATCTCGACCGCAAGCCGAACGAATTGTCCGGCGGCCAGCAGCAGCGCACGGCGCTCGCCCGCGCCATCGTCAAGGAAAGCGACGCTGTGTTCCTCGACGAGCCGCTCGCCAACCTCGATTACAAGCTGCGCGAGGAATTGCGCGACCAGCTGCCGGAACTCTTTGCCGGCCGCGGCGCCGTGGTGGTCTATGCGACTTCCGAACCGGAAGAAGCTTTGCTGCTCGGCGGTCATACCGCCCTGATGACCGACGGCAACGTCGTCCAGTTCGGCCCGACCGCGGATATCTACCGCAAGCCCAAGGATCTCGATGCGGCCAAGGTGTTCTCCAACCCGCCGATCAACACGGCGCCGGTGAACAAGCAGGGCGACACGATCATCCTGAACGACGGCGTCCGCTGGCCGGCGTCCGGCGCGGCGGCGAGCCTGCGCGACGGGCCCTACACGCTGGCGATCCGGCCGCATCACGTGATGCCGGTGGAAAGCCCGCATCACAGCGTGCGTCTGCAGGGCAACGTTCTGGTGACCGAGCTCTCGGGCTCGGAAAGCAGCGCCCATTTCGACATGCAAGGCCAGTCCTGGGTGTCGCTGTCGCCGGGGGTCCATCCCTATTTCGTCGGCGAGGTCCACACGTTCTTCCTGGATCCCAGCCATTGTTTCTTCTTTGCGCCAAATGGCGACCTGGCGGCCTGAGGAGAGGACTTATGGCACAAATCAAACTCTCCAACCTGCGCCACAGCTACAGCCCGAACCCGTCGAGCGATGCTGATTACGCGCTGAAAAAAATCGACCTGACCTGGGACGACGGCGGCGCCTATGCGTTGCTTGGGCCCTCCGGCTGCGGCAAGTCCACGCTTTTGAACATCATTTCCGGCCTGCTGGTGCCGTCCGAAGGGCAGATCCTGTTCAACGATCAGGACGTGACCGCCCTGCCGCCGGCGAAGCGCAACATCGCCCAGGTGTTCCAGTTCCCGGTCATCTACGACACCATGACCGTCTACGACAATCTGGCCTTCCCGTTGCGCAACCGCGGCCGGGACGAGGACATCGTCAAGCAGCGCGTCATGGCGATTGCGGAAATGCTGGAAGTCGAGGACATGCTGACCACACGGGCGGCAAACCTCTCGCCGGACAACAAGCAGAAGATCTCCATGGGCCGCGGTCTCGTGCGTCAGGACGTCAATGTGGTCATGTTCGACGAACCGCTGACCGTGATCGACCCGCATCTCAAATGGAAACTGCGCTCCAAACTGAAAGAGCTGCATCTGAGGGTCAAGGCGACCATGATCTACGTCACCCACGACCAGACCGAAGCGCTCACCTTCGCCGACCAGGTGGTGGTGATGCAGGAGGGCGAAGTGGTTCAGATCGGCACGCCGGTCGAGCTTTTTGAACGCCCCGCGCACACCTTTGTCGGTCACTTCATCGGTTCGCCGGGCATGAATGTGCTGCCCTGCGACGTGAAAGGCGGCGCTGCCTTCTTCGGCGGCGAGAAGGTGGAACTGGAAGGCGCAGTCCAGGGCACCGGCGACGGTGCCGCGGAAATCGGCATCCGTCCGGAGTTCGTCTCGATCTCGTCCAACGGCTCCGGCGTTGCCGCCACCGTGCGCAAGGTCTCCGATATCGGTCGCCACAAGGTGGTCGAGGCAGTGGCTCATGACCAGCGCGTCCACGCCATCCTGGAAGGCGAAGCGCCCAATCACGGCGACGCCGTGAAACTCGACTTCAAACAAACCCAGACCCGGCTCTACAAGGACGGTTGGCTGGCAAGCACGCCGGGAGGGGGTGCCTGATGAAAACGCAAAACCAACGCGCCTGGCTGTTCGTCACCCCGGTGCTTCTGCTGGTCGCCTTCAACGCGCTCATCCCGATGATGACCGTGGTGAACTACTCGGTCCAGGAGACCTTCGGCGACAATCTGTTCTTTTGGGAAGGCCTCGGCTGGTTCGAGCAGATCCTGCGCTCCGAACGCTTCCATGCGGCGCTCGGCAGGCAGCTCTTCTTCACCGTGATGATCCTGATCATCGAGGTGCCGCTTGGTGTCGCCATCGCGCTCGCCATGCCCAAGAAGGGCTTCTGGGTGCCGTTCTGCCTGGTCACCATGGCCTTGCCGATGCTGATTCCGTGGAATGTGGTCGGTGCCATGTGGAACATCTTCACCCTGCCGGATATCGGCCTGCTGGGCTACTTTATGAACCACACGCTGGGCATTTCCTATGACATGACCCAGAACCCGGTTGCCGCCTGGGTGACCATCATCGTCATGGATGTCTGGCACTGGACGTCGCTGGTGGTGCTGCTTGCCTATGCCGGTCTCGTCTCGATCCCGAACGCCTATTACCAGGCTGCGGAAATCGACGGCGCGTCCAACTGGGCCGTGTTCCGCTTCATCCAGCTGCCGAAGATGAAAACGGTGCTGACCATTGCCGTGCTGCTGCGCTTCATGGACAGCTTCAACATCTACACCGAACCGTTCGTCCTGACAGGCGGCGGACCCGGCAACTCCACAACGCTGCTGTCGATCGACCTTGTGAAGATCGCCCTGGGTCAGTTCGACCTAGGACCGGCAGCCGCCATGTCCCTCATCTACTTCGCCATCACGCTGTTCGCCTCCTGGCTGTTCTATACGCTGATGACGATGAACGATAACAAGTCCTGAGGAGACCCATCATGCGCATGAAAAGCCTGGTCCCGATCCTCTACATTCTCTTCCTGATGCTGCCGATCTACTGGCTCGTCGCGATGAGCTTCAAGACCACCAACGAGATCCTGTCAGGGTTCACCCTGTTCCCGCAGACCTGGACCTTTGCCAACTATATCGAGATCTTCACCGATCCGACCTGGTATTGGGGTTACATCAACTCGATCATCTACGTGACCATCAACACGGTGATCTCGATCACCGTGGCCCTGCCGGCGGCCTATGCCTTCTCGCGCTACTCCTTCGTGGGCGACAAGCATCTGTTCTTCTGGCTGCTCACCAACCGCATGGCGCCGGCCGCCGTCTTCGCGCTGCCGTTCTTCCAGCTCTATTCGGCTGTCGGCTTGTTCGACACGCACCTGGCCGTCGCCCTGGCGCACTGCCTCTTCAACGTGCCGCTGGCGGTGTGGATCCTGGAAGGCTTCATGAGCGGGGTACCCAAGGAGCTGGACGAAACCGCCTATGTGGACGGCTATTCCTTCCCGCGGTTCTTCATGACCATCTTCCTGCCGGCCATCAAGTCCGGTGTCGGGGTGGCCGCGTTCTTCTGCTTCATGTTCTCCTGGGTGGAAATGCTGCTTTCCAAGACCCTGACAGCCGTTGAAGCCAAACCCATTGCCGCCGTGATGACCCGGACCGCTTCCTCCGCGGGCTATGAACTCGGGCTTTTGGCGGCCGCCGGGACCCTGACCATCATTCCCGGCGCCATCGTCATCTACTTTGTCCGTAACTACATTGCCAAGGGCTTTGCCCTGGGGAGGGTCTGATGCTTGGATGGATGGCCTGGACCTGGCCGACGGCGCTTCTGTTCGTCGGCATCTTTTCCGCGATCGGTTTCCTGACAGTCGTGGAACTCAAATACCCCGGCGGTCATGCCCGCAAGGGTGTCCTTGGACTGGAGACAACTCGCGGCGACCGCCTGTTCATCACGCTTCTGGGCACGGCCTATATCTTCCTGGCCTGGCTCGGGCTGATGGGTGAGCCGCTGTGGTGGCCGCTCGCGCTGAGCATGGCCTGGGGCGTGTTCTGCTTCTGGAAGGTCTGACGACCGCCCGCAAACCTCCGATGTCGTCATCCCGGCCAAGCGTCAGCGCGAGCCGGGATCGGGGAGCCGGGACACAAGCCGATTGGTGGCTCCCCGGCCCCGGATCTCCGCTCCGCTGCGTCCGGGATGACGAAACAGACGCCTGTCAACAAAGGCGACTAACTAAAGGAATAGTAATTTCCGCGGATCTGGTGCATGAATAAAACGGTAAGCCACATCCAATCCGACATGGACACAAGAGTGTAATGAGAAAGCGCAAGAGCAACGAGTTTTTGACCGAAGTCGAACTGGAGTTCATGACCGAACTCTGGAAGCTCGGCGAAGGCTCCGTTCGGGATATTCTGGCGACCCTGCCGCCCGAGCGCAAACTTGCCTATACCTCTTGCGCCACCATCATGCGGATCCTGGATGAAAAGGGCTTTGTGGACAGCCGGAAAGAAGGCAAGACATTCATCTATTCCCCCCGGCTGACCCGCGATACCTACCAGTCCCGTTCTCTCAGAAACCTGTCGGAAAAGCTTTTTGACGGCACACCTGCGTCGCTGGTGGCCCGGCTTGTCGACGAATACGAACTCTCGGGAGACGATCTGGAGGAGATCAGAGCGTTGCTGGACAGGAGGAGGACAGATGACGCTACTTAACCAGGTCTTCGATGTTTACATCGATCTGAACATCACGCTTGCCATAACCGCTCTGGTATGGCTGAGCGTCAAGCTTCTGATGGCCCGTATCGGAAACAAGCTCGACTTCTCGGTCCAGCTTGGTCTTCTGAACGGGCTGTTTGCCTTGATCCTGTTGTCGCCGCTCGCGGTGGTCGGCTACCAGCACCTGCTGGCGGCCGAAATGGTTCCTGCGGCCATGTCCGTCAACCTGGCAGATTACGCGGTCTCGCAATATCTGCGCGGCGGCGTCGCCATCCCGGCAGAAGACTTCCAGACCCTGCTCGGCATGCGCGCCCGCGTCAGCGAGGATGTGCTGACGCTTGCAAACGGGGTCGGGGTCGGCATCGCGTGCGTCCTAATCGCGGGATTTGTCTGGTTCAGTTCCAGGCTGGTGCTGAGTTTCGTGCGCCTCAACCGGATGCTGGCCTCCTGTCACGACTGGCATCGTCAGGGCCGTGTGCATCTGCTGCTCTCGGATCGCGCCTTGGTGCCGTTTTCCGCGCGCGGCCTTTTCAACCATTATGTGGTGGTGCCGTCTGATCTTCTGTGCGAGCCGGACGATCTGAAACTGGTTCTGAAACACGAATTCCAGCATCTGCGCCAGGGTGACGTCACCTGGGAGATCGGCCTGGAGCTGCTGCGGCCGTTGTTCTTCTGGAACCCGTTCTTCTATGTCTGGAAGTCGGAAGTGGAGCGCCTGCGAGAGCTCGCCTGTGACCAGCGGGTCGCCGAGGACGCCCATGTCGATCTCAGATCCTATTGCATGTGTCTCCTGCGCGCCGCGCAGGCCGGCCTGAAGAAGCGGCAGGACCAGATGGTTCGCGAACGCGAGGTCGGTGTTGCCGCCGTGGCCCTGATCGAAGTGCAGGACCGCCTGTTGCGCCGGTCTCCGGCCCAGAAACTGCGCCGCCGCATCGAGGCGTTGCTGGTGACCAACCGGATCCGGCCGCACTGGAGCTTCATGGGGCTCGCCGTCGTGCCGATGACCGCGGTCATCTTCCTGACGGCTTTGTCGATCCAGAAACCGGCCGACTGGAGCCAGGACCGGCTGATGCTGTCGGCGATCATCAATCTGGAACGGCTGGAAACGATCAACGGCAATCTGGAAAAGATCGAAACCGTCAGCGGCTTCGGCCAGCGCCCTCTGCGCTGATATCTCCAGACCTGTCGACCTTTCTCCGGGCGCCTCTGGCGCCCGGACCTTTTTGCGGCCGGCTTGATTTCTCACGGCAAACACGTTCTGAAATGGAAGCTTGATTTCTCGTGAGTTTCCTCAAGACGTGACCCAAACCGGCAATCTCATCGCAGCAAAGACCATCCGCATCACCGGCCTTGTCCAGGGCGTCGGCTTCCGGCCGTTCATCTGGCGGCTTGCCCGGGAGACGGGGGTCACGGGCCATGTGCTCAATGATGGCGCGGGGGTCCAGATCGAGATCCATGGCCGCCCGGACAGTCTTTCGCAATTCGTCTGGCGGCTGAGACCAGAGCAACCGGTCCTTGCCCGGATCGATCGCGTCAAGGTCCGCGATGCTGAATGCGACGTTCACCCGGATGACTTTCGAATTCTGGAGAGCCGGGAAGGCGGGGTGCAAACGGGTGTCGTGCCGGACGCAGCGACCTGCCCGGATTGTCTGGCCGAAATCAACGATCCCTGCGACCGCCGTTATCGCTACGCTTTTACCAATTGCACCCATTGCGGGCCAAGATTGTCGATCCTGCGGCACATCCCCTATGACCGCGCATCCACCTCCATGGCGGTTTTCGACATGTGCCCGGCCTGCCGGGCGGAATACGAAAATCCCGCCGACCGGCGGTTCCACGCCCAGCCGACCGCCTGTCCGGACTGCGGCCCGAGGCTCTGGTTCGAAGGGGCTGAAGGTGGAGAAACGGAGGGTGACCCGATTACCGTTGCGGCTGGCTGGCTGCGCCAGGGAAAGATCCTCGCCGTGAAGGGCCTCGGCGGGTTCCAGATTGCCGTCGATGCAGCCAACGAAGAGGCCGTGGCCGAGTTGCGCCGCCGCAAGCACAGGCCCGCAAAGCCTCTCGCCTTGATGGCGAGGGACTTGGATCAGATCCGGAAACATGCTCTGGTCTGCGACGCGGAGGCGGCCCTCCTGCAAAGAGCGGCGGCGCCGATCGTGCTTCTGGAAAAGGCTGGATGCCCACTGGCGGACAGCGTGGCCGGCCCTTTCGACCGGCTCGGTGTCATGCTGCCAAACACACCGCTGCATCACCTTCTGATGGCGGAGCTGGACGGGCCGATCGTGCTGACTTCCGGCAATCTCTCCGACAATCCGCAGGAAACGGACAATGCGGCAGCCCGGCGCCAGCTTGCAAGTATTGTCGACGGCTTCCTGATGCATGATCGGGAGATCGTCAACCGGCTCGACGACAGCGTTGTCCGGTTGGACGAGCTAGGCCTGCTGATGCAGCGTCGTGCGCGCGGTTATGCGCCGGCTTCGATCCGTCTGGCGAATGTCTTTCAGGATGCCCCTAAGGTGCTCGCCATGGGAGGGGAACTGAAAGCCACCTTCTGTCTCCTGAACGGGCAGGATGCGATCCTGTCCCAGCATATCGGCGATCTGGAAAACGCGCCGACCTTTGCCGACTACAAGCGTCTCCTGACGCTCTATCTGGATCTCTATGAGTTCCGCCCGGAGGTGATCGCGATCGACGCTCATCCTCAATACCTGTCCAGCCGGTATGGGGAAGAGCTGGCGCGCGAATTCGGCGCGAAGCTGGTCAAGGTGCAGCATCATCATGCCCATCTTGCAAGCGTGATGGCCGAGCGGCAGATCCCGCCGCAGGGGATCGACTATGGCATCATCCTGGATGGTCTCGGCTGGGGCGCGGACGGCACGATCTGGGGCGGGGAGATCCTGAAGGGCAGCTACGCGGCGTTCGAGCGTGTCGGCCATTTCCAGCCGGTCCCGTTGCCGGGTGGGGCCGCCGCCATTCGTGAGCCCTGGCGCAATCTCGTCGCGCATCTTCGTGCCGCGTTTGGCACAAGCTACCGTGAGCATCTTGACGGGACTGGGCTATCGGAAGCACTGTCTGGCAAGAACACCGGGATGCTCGAGCAGATGATGGAACGCGGTGTCAACGCGCCGCTGTCGTCGTCGGCGGGCCGGCTCTTCGATGCTGTGGCTGCGGCGCTCGGAATCTCATTCGACCGGCAAAGTTTCGAAGGCGAGGCCGGCATGCGGCTGGAAGCTCTGGCACGCCCGTTCATGGACGAAGAAATGGCCTACCCGCTGGACATCGCGGGAGGCGAGCCCCTGCGATTATGCTTTGCTCCGCTGTGGCGTGCACTCCTCACGGATCTGCGCAAAGGCGTATCGCCGGGGCGGATCTCGGCTCGTTTCCATCTGGGCCTTGTCGAGGGGGTGGTGGGCATTCTCTTGCGGGTCGATGCGAAGACGGGCGATGCCGTGATGCTGTCCGGTGGTGTGCTCCAGAATGCGCTGCTGCGAGAGAGGCTCCCCGACAAGTTGCGGCGGGAGCGTTTCAAGACAATTACGCATTGGACCGTACCGGCCAATGACGGTGGCCTCGCGCTCGGACAGGCAGCAATAGCGGCGGTGCAGTGCGGGCATCCAGCTGAGTGGCGGCACTTGCCAGCACCATCCTGAGGGGCGAGACGCCGCTGGCGCGGCTCCTCAGGATGACGTTGGAGTTCGTGGTGAGGTGTTTTGTGGGAGGTGGAAAATCACAGACCCTCGCAAATGCCTCCGCCTATTCTGAACAGCCTGATCTGGCTCAAAGACGTTTTCCGTCAGGTTCAGCCCAAGAAAGCCTTGCCACACCCATCAGCGTCATCCTGAGGAGCCTGGCAACGCCAGGCGTCTCGAAGGAGCTGCCACCTGTTCCTGAGTGTGCAGCCGGTCCTTCGAGACGCGCGCGAGCGCGCTCCTCAGGATGACGATGGTGTGTGCGGTGAGGGCGTTCGCGAGGCCGGTAAAAACCTCCCGCCCTTGCAAATCCCTGCCCCGATTTTGAGCAGCTTGATCTGGCTCAAAGACCTTTTGCCGCATCTGGGAGACCGTGACGGCGCCTGAATTTTTCAAAAAGGGGTGCGGCTGGTTCATGTCTTTGTCACGGAACTGTCGTCCCTTTCAAATCGATTTAGCAAAACCGGGTGCCGATCCGGCCAAGTCATGAGGGAGTTCACCATGGAGAACGGTCACAAGACCGGGAATGGTGTTGCCGCGCCGGCCTGCGAGGTCGCAAAAGTGCCGGAAGAAGAGATCGCTGCCATTTGCGCAAGGTACGGCTGTGACAAACACCGCATGCTGGATATCCTCCGGGAAGTCCAGGATCGCTACCGCTGCATCGCGCCCTCGACCATGGACCGGATTGCAGCCGGGACCGGGCTCACACGGATCGAGGTGGAGGGCGTCGCCAGCTTCTATTCCTTCCTGTCGCTGGTGCCGAAAGGCCGGGTCACCATCCGCCTTTGCGACGACATCGTCGACCGTTATTCCGGGCTGGACGCCGTTACCGCCGTCTTCGAAGAGGTGCTCGGCATCCGTACCGGCGAGACCTCCGCCGACGGGGCCTTCTCACTGGAAACGACGCCATGCATCGGCATGTGCGACCAGGCGCCCGCAGCCATGGTCAATGATGTCGTGCTGACCAGGCTCACGCCCGAAACGGCCCGGTCTGCCGCCGAAGCGCTGAAGGCCGGCCAGTCCCCGGAACAGCTCGTCAGTGAGCGCTTTGCCTCGCTGACGCCGCATGAACGGGCGCTGCACATGGTCGGCAACAACATCCGCCATGCCGGCGAGGTGTTGCTCGGCCCGGTGCCGGAAGACGCTGGGCTGAGCAATGCCGTCTCGATGACACCCGCCCAGATCATCACCACCGTCGAGGAGAGCGGCCTCAGGGGCTGCGGCGGCGCCGGTTACACGACAGGCCGGAAGTGGCGCTTTGCCGCCAGTGAGCGCGCCGAAAAGCATTTTGTCATCTGCAATGCCGATGAAGGCGAACCGGGCACCTTCAAGGACCGGGTGCTCTTGACCGAACGTCCGCATCTTCTCGTCGAAGGCATGACCATTGCCGCTCGAGCGGTCGGTGCGCGTGAAGGCATCCTCTATCTGCGCGGAGAGTATGTCTACCTGCGCGAGCTCTTGGAACAGGTGCTGGAGGAGCGCCGGCGGCGCGGGTTGCTCGGCGAGGCGATCCTCGGCGTCAAGGGCTTCGATTTCGACATCCGGCTGCAGCTCGGCGCGGGTGCCTATATCTGCGGCGAGGAAGGCGCCCTGATCAGCTCCTGCGAAGGCCTGCCGGGTGAACCCAAGACCCGGCCGCCTTTTCCGGTCAACCGTGGTTATCTCGGCTATCCGACGGTGGTCAACAACGTGGAAACCTTCTGCCACGCCGCGCGCATTCTCGATCGTGGCGCCAAGTGGTTCCACGCTATGGGCACGGAAGGCTCGCACGGCACCAAGCTCTTTTCCATCTGCGGCGACTGCCTCAATCCGGGTATTTACGAGCTGCCCTATGGCCATACGGTCCGGGAGCTGCTGGAAATGGTCGGAGCGGAGGACGCGGCTGCCGTTCAGGTCGGCGGCCCGAGCGGCACGATGATCGCCCGCGACAGCTTCCACCGCAAACTGACTTTTGATGACCTCGCGACCGGCGGGGCGATCATCGTCTTCAACGGCGCACGCAACATTCTCGAGATCGTCGAATATTACATGTCCTTCTTCGTGCATGAGAGTTGCGGCTACTGCACCCCCTGCCGGGTCGGCAATGTCTTCCTGCAAAAGGCGATCAGCAAATTCCGCAAGGGCCTCGCCAATCCGGAGGACATTGACTACCTCAAGGAGCTCTCCGGCACGATCATCGAGACCAGCCGCTGCGGTCTCGGCATGACCTCGCCCAATCCGATCCTGTCGACCCTGAAGAACTTCCCGCTGGTCTATTCGGCGGTGTCCAAGCCGAGCAAGGACGGCATTCGCGACACGTTCGACATCCAGTCGGCCATCGATGGCGCGCGCAAGATCGCCAAGCGCCGCTCCTATATCTTCGACAAGGATTTCACCCAATGAGCGGCACAAAGAAGGAAACCGGCTTCACCTTCACCATCGACGGTATCGAGATCACGGCCACTGCCGGCCAGACGATCATGGAAGCCGCCGACGAGGCCGGGGTCTATATTCCGCGCCTCTGCGACCACGAGGGCCTGCGCCACCAGGGCAGCTGCCGGGTCTGCACGGTGAAGGCGGGCGGTCGCAGTGTTGCCGCCTGCACCCAGCCGGCGGCGCCCGGCCAGGCAGTCGAGAACGAGACGCAGCATCTGACCAAGATGCGCCGGGACCTGGTCGAGATGCTGTTCCACGAGGGCAATCACCTCTGCCCGATCTGCGAGGCCAGCGGCAATTGCGAGCTGCAGGCGATGGCCTACCGGCTCGACATGACCGAGGCCACCAAGTTTCCATATCTGGAGCCGTGCCGGGCGCTCGATGCGTCCCATCCTGATATCGCGCTCGACACCAACCGCTGCATCTCTTGCGGTCGCTGCATCCGTGCGTCCCAGGATGTCGATGGTAAGGGCATCTTCGGTTATGTCGGCCGCGGCATTCACCGGCGTGTTGCCGTCAATGGCGAGAACCTGGCGGATACGACCGCCGAAGTCACGGACCACGCCATCAGCGCGGAGGTCTGCCCGGTCGGCTGCATCATCCGCAAGCGGGTCGGTTTTGCTGTTCCGATCGGCGAACGGGAATTCGACAAAGGGCTGATCGGCCACGAGATCGAGGAGAAGCGCAAATGAGCGAGCTGCCCAAGGCCAGGATCGCGACCGCGTCACTCGCCGGCTGCTTCGGCTGCCACATGGCGATCCTCGACATTGACGAGCGGCTGATAGACCTGATGAAGCTGGTCGATGTCGACCGCTCGCCGCTGACCGACAAGAAGCGCTTCACCCAGCGCTGCGACATCGGCATCATCGAGGGCGGCTGCTGCAACGAGGAAAACGTGCATGTGCTGCATGACTTCCGGCGCAATTGCGACGTGCTGATCGCGCTCGGCCAATGCGCGATCATGGGCGGGCTGCCGGCCATGCGCAACGCGATCATGCACTCCGACGCGCCGCTGAGGGAGTGCCTGGACGAGGCCTATATCACCGGTAAGTACATCCGCAACACGACCCACCATGTGCCCAACGATCCGGCGCTGCCGCTGCTCCTGGACGAGGTCTATCCGTGTTCCCAGGTGGTCGAGATCGACTACCAGATCCCGGGTTGCGCGCCGAGCGGCGACATCATCTTCGATACGCTGGCCAAGCTCCTGACCGGAAAGTTCCGGGGCTTTGAGCGCGACATGATCAAGTTCGACTGAGGCGGGACCTTAAGATGAGCGAACCCAGACTGATTGAAATCTCGCCGGTCACCCGCGTGGAAGGCCACGGCAAGGTTACCATCCACCTCAACGCGGAAAACGAGGTCGACGAAGCGCGGCTGCACATTGTCGAGTTCCGTGGTTTCGAGCGGTTCATCCGCGGCCGGTTGATGTGGGAAGTGCCGGTGATCGTCCAGCGGCTCTGCGGCATCTGCCCGGTCAGCCATCATCTGGCGGCGGCAAAGGCCATGGACATGATCGCCGGTGTCGACCAGCTGACGCCGACAGCAGAAAAGATGCGCCGGCTGATGCATTACGGCCAGGTGATGCAGTCCCATGTGTTGCATTTCTTCCATCTGGCGGCTCCCGACCTCCTGTTCGGTTTCGGCGCGCCCGCGGAAAAACGCAACATCTTCGAAGTCATCAAGGAACAGCCGGAGCTGGGCAAACGCGCCGTCCTGATGCGCAAATACGGCCAGGAGATCATCGAGGCGACCGCCGGCAAGAAGGTGCATGGCACCGGCGCTATTCCGGGCGGCATCAACCGCAACCTGCCCATCGAGCGGCGCGACCATTTCCTTTCGAGCATCGATCAGATGATCGAATGGTCGAAAGACGCGGTGAAGCTCGCGCGCGACTACACGCTGGAGCACGAAGAGCTGGTCTCCGAATTCGGCTCCTTCCCGTCCAACTACATGTCGCTGGTGCGGGAAAGCGATGGTGCGCTGGATCTTTATCACGGCAACCTGAGGGCGCTCAGCTCCACCGGCGACACGATCTTTGACCAGGTGCCTTACACCAGGTATCACGAGCTGATCGTGGAGGATGTGCGCTCCTGGTCCTACATGAAGTTCCCCTTCATCAAGACGCTTGGGCCCGAGGCCGGCTGGTACCGGGTCGGGCCGCTGGCACGCATGAACACGGCAAGTTTCATCGACACACCACTCGCCAACGAGGCTCTTCAGGAACTGAAGGCGGTCACCAGCGGCACGCCGAACAACTCGACACTGGCGAACCATTGGGCACGCATGATCGAGGTGCTGCACTGCGTTGAAAAGATCCGTGAGCTCTTGAGCGATCCGGATCTTCAGGGCACGGACCTGATCGCCAAGGGCGACCGGCGTGAGGAAGGCATCGGCGTGATCGAAGCCCCGCGCGGCAATCTCATCCATCATTACAAGGTCGACGAGCATGACCAGGTGACCTATTGCAACCTGATCGTCTCCACGACCCACAACAACGAGGGCATGAACCGGGCGGTGAAGGACGTTGCGGTCAAGCATCTCTCCGGCAAGGAGCAGATCACCGAAGGCATGCTCAACCATGTCGAGGTGGCCATCCGCGCCTATGACCCATGCCTGTCCTGCGCCACCCACGCCCTTGGCCAGATGCCGTTGCAGGTCCAACTGTTCGGCGCGGGCGGTGAGCTGATCGACAGCAGAGAGCAGTGTGTTTGAGGTGAGGGGATGAGCGCAATGAACGACAATGCCAAATCAAGATCCTCCTCCCCGGTCGTCATCCCGGCCAAGCGAAGCGCGAGCCGGGATCGGGGAGCCCCAAAACTGTCCGGTGGATCTTGTTTCCTCTCGAAGCCTAGGCTCGCCGGTCCCGGATCTCCGCTGCGCTGCGTCCGGGATGACGAAGGAGAGAATGTTCAGTTTTTTAAGTCGGAAGTGGTCTCCAACGACTTTGATTCGAGGATATGCCCATGCTTCTGATCGGTTATGGCAATCCGGGGCGCGGGGACGACGGGCTGGGGCCGGCCTTTTCCGAAGGCATGGCCGCGCGGGCCTTGCCGGGTCTTGAGGTCGATACCGATTACCAGCTGGTCGCCGAACACGCGCTCGCCGTTTCCGGTCATGAGCTGGTGATCTTTGCGGACGCGGAGATCGGGGGCGCAGAGGCATTTTCTTTCAGGGAAACCGGGCCAGGCGCGCCGGAAGTACTCGGCAGTCACAGCCTCGTGCCGGAAACGGTGCTGGCGCTTTGCGAGACCCTCTACGGCGCGCGCCCGCAGGCCTTTGTGCTCGGCATTTCCGGCTATGAGTACGGCGAAGTGAAGGAAGGCCTGTCAGATAAGGCGGCCGCGAACCTTGAGGCCGCGGAAAGCTTCTTTCTGAAATGGTTAGCTGGCGAAATATCCTTGCGGGAGGCCGCCCATGCATGAAATGTCGCTCTGCGAAAGCATTCTCGACATTCTGAAGGACCAGGCCGCGAAGGACCAATTCACGCAGGTGAAGCGGGTCGCCGTCGACATCGGTCCGCTCTCCTGCGTGGAGCCGGAAGCGCTGCAATTCGGCTTCGACGTGGTCATGAAAGGATCGCTGGCTGAGGGGGCCGTGCTGGACATCGCACGGCCGCCGGCCGAGGCCCTGTGCCTTAACTGTTTCAAGACCGTGCCGGTCAAGGCGCGGTTCGATAGCTGCCCGGAATGCGGATCGGATGCCCTGCAGGTTGTCAGTGGCGAAGAGCTGAAAATCCGGGAACTGGAGGTGGTGTGATGTGTACGGTCTGCGGCTGTGGCGGAAGCCACGATCACAAGCATGAACAGGATCACGAACACGGCGAGTCCCATGTCCATTTTGGCAAAGGTGAAGCCGGGACGTCTGTTCCCGGCATGAGCCAGACGCGGCTCATCCAGATCGAAGCCGATATTCTGGGCAAGAACAGATCTTATGCCGAGCGGAACCGGTCGCTCCTCGCCGACAAAGGTGTGCTCGCATTGAACCTTGTCTCCAGCCCGGGCTCCGGCAAGACGACGCTGCTGGTGGAAACCCTGAAACGCCTTGCCGGCCGGCTGCCGGCCGCCGTGATCGAGGGCGATCAGCAGACGTCCAACGACGCCGATCGCATCCGGGAGACCGGCGCACCGGCCATCCAGATCAACACGGGCAAAGGCTGTCATCTGGACGCGCATATGGTTGGCCACGCGCTGGAGAAACTGCCGCTCGAAGAAAACTCGGTGCTCTTTATCGAGAATGTCGGCAACCTGGTCTGCCCGGCGGGCTTCGATCTCGGCGAGGCCGTCCGGGCGGTGATCCTGTCGGTCACAGAAGGCGAGGACAAACCCCTCAAATATCCGGACATCTTTGCCGGGGCCGACCTGATGATCCTGAACAAGACCGACCTGCTGCCGCATGTCGATTTCTGTGTCGGTGCGGCGGTCGCCAATGCCAGGCGGGTGAACCCGCGGATCCAGGTGCTGCAGGTCTCTGCGCGCAGCGGCGAAGGTCTCGACAGCTGGCTTAGCTGGCTGGAGGGGGCGATGAAAATGCAGGCGGCCGCCGCAACCGGCCTCGCCGCCGAATAGGAGTTTCCAAGATGTGTCTCGCCATTCCAGCCAGGGTCGTCTCCATAGACGATGACGCGATGGCCACCGTCGCGCTCGAAGGCATCCGGAAACCCGTCTCCACGGCGCTGCTCGACGAAGTGGCCGTCGGCGACTACGTGCTGGTCCATGTCGGCTACGCCTTGCACAAGCTCAGCGAGGAAGAGGCCGAACGCACGCTGCGGCTGATGGCGGAGGCCGGTGTGCTTGCCGAGGAGCTGGAAGAGATGGCGGGTGAAGGCGCGGAGGCGGGCGCATGAAATACATCCGCGAATTCAGGGACGGCAACCTGGCGCAAAAGCTGGCCAAGGCGATCCGCCAGGAAGCCGATCCGGACCGCCGCTATCACCTGATGGAATTCTGCGGCGGCCACACCCATGCGATCTTCCGCTATGGGGTGCAGGACCTGGTGCCGGAAAATGTCGAATATGTTCACGGGCCCGGCTGCCCGGTCTGCGTGCTGCCTGTGCGGCGGCTGGACGACGCGGTCGAGCTGGCGCTGACCCAGAACGTGATCCTGACCACCTATGGCGACATGATGCGGGTGCCGGGCACCAAGCAGAAGAGCCTGATCCGGGCCAAGGCCGAAGGCGCGGACATCCGCATGGTCTATTCGACCCAGGATGCTCTGAAGATCGCCCGGGAGAACCCGGACCGTCAGGTTGTGTTCTTCGCCATCGGTTTTGAGACCACCACCCCGCCGACGGCGGTCGCGATCCTTCAGGCCAGGGCCGAGGGCTTGAGAAATTTCTCCGTCTTCTGCAACCACGTCCTGACCCCGCCCGCGATTGCTCATATCGTCAACGCGCCCTCCGAACCGGGCGAAGATCCCGTCAGGATCGACGGTTTTCTCGGGCCTTCCCATGTCAGTTCGGTGATCGGCTGGGCATCTTACGAGCCTGCGGCGCGGGACTTCAGGAAACCGGTCGTGATCGCCGGTTTCGAGCCGCTCGACGTGATGCAGTCGACCCTGATGCTCATCCGCCAGATCAATGAAGGCCGCCACGTGGTGGAGAACCAGTACACGCGCGTCGTCACCAAAGAGGGCAATCGCAAGGCCCAGGCGCTGGCCGCCGAGGTGCTGGAACTGCGCAAGGTGTTTGAATGGCGCGGTCTCGGCTATGTGCCGGACAGCGCCTTGCGGATCCGGGAGGCCTTCGCGGAGTTCGACGCCGAAAAACGCTTTGCCCTCAGCCCGAAGGAATCCCGGGAGGTCAAATCCTGCGAATGCCCGGCGATCCTGCGCGGGGTCAAGAAACCGACCGAGTGCAAGCTGTTCGGCACGGTCTGCACGCCCGACAATCCGATGGGGGCCTGCATGGTCTCCTCCGAAGGCGCTTGCGCGGCCTACTGGACCTATGGCCGCAAGCGCGAGGCGGTCCTTGCCGCCAAGGGAGCGGCCGCATGACCAGCATGGACACCCAGACCCGGTTCCGCACCGGTGCGGTTGACATGACCCATGGCGGCGGCGGCCGTGCCATGACGGAGCTGATCAAAGACCTGTTTCATCGCCACCTGAAGAACCCGATCCTGGACCAGGGCCACGACGCGGCGGTGTTCGACGCGCCTCCCGGCCGGCTGGTCATGTCCACCGACGCCCACGTGATCTCGCCGCTGTTCTTTCCCGGCGGCGACATCGGCGCGCTCTCCGTCCATGGCACCTTGAACGACATCGCCATGGCCGGTGCAAAACCCCTGTCCTTGACGGCGAGCTTCATCCTGGAGGAAGGCTTTCCGCTTGCCGACCTGGAACGGATCGTGATGTCGATGGCGCGTACCGCCCGCGAGGCTGGTGTGCCGGTCGTCTCCGGCGACACCAAGGTGGTGGAGAAAGGCAAAGGCGACGGTGTCTTCATCACCACCGCCGGGGTCGGCGTTCTGCCGGAGGGCGTGACGATTTCGCCGGCTGCCGCGAAACCCGGTCAGGCGGTTCTGCTCTCCGGTACGATCGGCGATCATGGCGTCGCCATCCTGTCGAAACGCGAGAACCTGGAATTCGAGACCGAACTCCGCTCCGACAGCGCGGCCCTGCATGGGCTGGTCGCCGACATGATCGCGGCGGTGCCGGGAATTGCCGTTCTGCGAGACCCGACAAGAGGCGGGCTGGCGACGGCGCTGAATGAAATCGCCCATGCCTCCGGTGCCGGCGTGCTGCTGCAGGAGGAGGCGATCCCGGTCGCGCCGGATGTGGAAGGAGCTTGCGAACTCCTCGGCCTCGATCCGCTTTATGTCGCCAATGAGGGCAAGTTGGTCTGCATTTGCGAGGCGGCCGATGCGGGGCGGCTGCTGGAGGTGATGCGCTCGCATCCGCTTGGCCGGCAGGCGGCCAGGATCGGGGAGATCGTCGAGGACCCGGACCACATGGTGATCATGCAGACCGCTTTCGGCGGGGCCCGCGTGGTCGACTGGCTGTCGGGCGAGCAACTGCCGCGGATCTGCTGACGCGAGCCATCAATGCAGACGGCACGCATCCCTTAAGCCTGCAGGGTCTCCTCGGAGAAATAATCCGAGGCATCGTCTTCCAGTTCCAGCACCTTGCCGGACAGGCTGAACGTGACGAGCCCGTTGCGATAGACCCAGATGTCGCCGGGATCGGTGTCGCTGGTGTCCGGATCCTGCGCTTCCCTGGCCCGGTTGAACCATCTGGATTGCCGTTCCGGGACGCCCAGCTTGGCAAAGACCTCTGCCTGGCTCTTGCCTATCAGGTCGCTGTTCTGCGCTGAAAACGTGGCCATGTTTCATTCTCCTCAGAACGGTTTCCAGAACCCGGTGCCCTTGACGGTGGCGTCCGTCTTGGTGGTTCCATCGGGCTTGACGAGTATGCGTTTGCCGCCGGTTTTCAGTTTCCAGTGGGCCGTTCCGCCACCGCCAGGGCTGTTGCTGGGCGTGCCATGGGTGGTGACATCCGTGTCTGCGGCGATGACCTGGACATTGGCTTCCTTGGCCAAGGTCTTCAGGAAGATGTTGCCGGGACCGGCGCCATGACAGGACTGAACGGCAATATAGCTGTTGCCACCAGTGCAGAACATGCCCTTTAGGATCTGGCCGAATTTCTTGGCCTGGTTGGCGTCCGACACAAAGTCCTTGCCTTCGTTTTGCTGCAGCTTGCCGTCGTTGTTGGTGTCCTTGCCCATACGGAAGCCGCCATGGTTGCTCCAGCCGCCATGGGCGTCGATGATGAGCCCGGTGATGCAGCCGCAGGTGCCGACCCGGGTCTTGAGCACATTGATCATCTCGGTGACATTATTGACGAAGGCCGAGGCGTCGGCGCCGGCATAGGGCAGGTATTTGTATTGTGCCTCGTATTGATGGCTGAACAGGACCGTGCCGAGATTGGTGATGCCGCCGGGACATTTGGTGGCATCGCGGGCCGGGATCGGTGTGATCGTTTCCCAGTCCTGCGGCGCGAACGTCGTGTTCGGCTTGACCGGCAGTTTTTTCGGTCCAGTGGCCTTGGCCGTGCTGGCAGGAACAACGTCGCCTGAACCTTGCGTGACCGACACGGTTTCGTTGGTCGTTGGCGTCGAGCGGGCGACCGTTGCCGATTGTCCGGGTTTCAGCGCCTGCGCCAGATCGGCGCCGACCTTGTCGGTGGGCTTGTCGTTCAGCGAAACCCCGGTCGCCTTGTTCTGCAAAGCGTTATAGTGCTTGCGGGCATCTTCCTTGGAAATGATCCCGGATTTGACGGCCTTGCCGAGCGCGGCCCGCTGCTTGTCGAGATCGGCAGAGGCCTGTTTCATTTCGGCAAGTCTCAGGGCTGTCGCCGAATTGCCGAAGGTGGTGGCGAGGTTCGCGGCTGTGGTCATGGCTGCCGCGGCGTTCTTCTGGGTGCCTTCCAGACCGGCCAGATCGCGGAAAGCTCCACTGCTGCCGACGGTCTTCAGAACGTCGCCGAGACCCGCTGGCGCCGGGGCTGCCGGCGCGTTCTGCAAGTTCACCAGGGCCGTTGGAGGCGCCGTCGGTTTCAAGGCGTCGGTCTGGCTCTGATAGCGGCTGTTGAACAGGTTGGACGGGAAATCCGCCAGCGCCGGGTCCTTGTCGTTGAGCACCCAGTCCGTCGACCCCTGGTGCTCCTCGCACGCCACGCAGGAATCCATCAGCGCCTGCGCATAGGTGCCTTCGGTCGGCAGGCTCAGGCGCATGGGCGGCGTCACCGTGTCGGCCTTGTAGAACTTGAAGGCGGCGGCCGCGTCCTTGTGGCCGTCGATACCCAGGAAGGCGCCGGGCGCTACCCGGAAGACCAGGCTGTTGCCCATGATGGCGACCGGATTGAGATCCACCACCGAGGCGATCGAGCGGAAATTGGTCTTCGATATCGAGAAGCCGTCGAGCAGCGTGTAGAGCTCATCGCGATCCATCGACCACCAGATGGCCTTGTGGTAGTAGAACAGGTCGCTGTTGAGATGCTCCTGCAACTTGTCGAGGGCACGAGCGACTTCTTCCGACAGTTTCAGGGTCTCGTAGGAGGCGAGCGGGAAGGCCACTTCAGCGGAGTCTGCGTCGCCGCTGTCCGGCTTGACGAGGTCGTCCTGTCCGCCGCCGCCGCGGCCGACCCGGCGGCTGTAGGTCTCGGCGGTGAAATCGATCGTGGCGCCGCGCAGATTGGCGACGGAGCCTTTTGGCAGGGACGCGCCGACTTCAGCTGACAGTTTTTCCGTGGCTTCCAGTGTGAGCCGCGCCACATCCGCGCGGGTGACGCCGGCAAGCGCGCTCGACGGCACATTGAAGTCGACGCGAACCGTGCGGTTGAAACCGTAATTGCCGGCCATGGTGAAATCGGCGCCGGTCAGGATGGTGCCGCCGGCGGTTTTCAACACCAGCTTGTCCAGCCAGGCCCGCGCGATCGAGGGCGCAATCTGGCTCTGGAAATAGCGTTCGCGCTCCTGTGGCGTGACCGACAGGTAGTTGGTAACGATTTCCTCAGGCGACTTGGGCAGGAACACGGTGAGCGGCGCCAGGGTCTTCAGCATGGCCTGGCCCGTCGGGCTGCGCAGCAGATCCTCCTTGGCGCCTTCCTCGGTCTCCTTGGCCAGCTTGCCCTCATCCGGGCGCTTGATCGCCAGCTGGATGGTGAAGCTGCCGGACAGGCGGGTGAGCTTCTGGTCGCTCTTCGCGCCCGGAGGCACATTCGGCCAGCCCGCGTTGAACTCGTCGATGTATCGCAGGGCGATGCTCAGGTCGCGGCGCTTGAGATAAGGCCAGAGCTTGTCCTTCCAGCGTTCGATCCGCACCTTGTCGAAGGGCAGGATCTGGAAGGGAACGAACAGGCATTCGTCCACGCCGACCAGCTCCGTGTCGACCCGGATGTGGCGCAGGATCTGGTGATAGATGACGGTGAGCGAATGGCAGTAGTTGGGGTTGCGGATGATTTCCGAAACGCCGGTGACATTTTCGTTCTGCTCGACCTCCTGGATGACGGAGGTTTCCACGCTGCGCAGGCTGTCCGCATATTGCCGGATGGCGTCGCGCAGGCGCTGTTCCTCCGAGGCGGACACCGACCGCCCGCTTTCCTGGGAAGCGCTCGACTGGGCCTGGCCGTGGGAAAAGCCGCCGCCGATGACGAAGCCGGCCATGGCGAAGCCGGCGCCGGCGGCAACGCCGGTCTGCGAGGATTGCGAGCGGCCGCTGCTCCATTCGTTCAGGTTGGACTGGACCGCGTCGGCATAATCCCGGTCACGAAATGTGGTTCTGCCAACACGTTCGGCGTAGTTGCTGTCTTCCTCACGCCGGGCGGATTCGGTCCGGCGCCAGTCCAGCTGGACCACCCGGCGGGTCTGGCGCGGCGCCAGGGTCAGGGACTTCAGCACGTCGCCGAGCGAATAGCCGTTGGAGCGCCAGCGCATGCGGTAATTCAGAACATGGCCCCTGGCGATACTGGCAGCCTGAAAGGTCAGCCCGCCCTGTTCCCAGGGGATGGGGTTGTCCTTGCCGACAGGGGTTCTGGGATTGGCGAGCGCGCCCCAGCGGTCCCACAACGAAACGATCGCGGGGATCCTTGCAAACGGCGCCGTTGTGATCATACCGCCGCTGGCGAGGCCGGACGTATCGCTCTTGGTTTCGCGCAAGGCGGTGTAGACCAATCCACCCGCCTTGGCCTTGGGTGTCTTCTTGGATCCCTCGGCCTCGATCTCGGGCTGTTCGACGCGAAGCACGGTCGAAAAGCTCTTTTCGCCGAGCACGCGGTTGGGATTGGAAAACGGCTTGCAGAAACTTCCCGGGTCGTCGGAAAACAGGTCCGCATTCTCGATCAGCTGATTTTCCGAGAGCTTTACCGTTTTTTTCGCCGGAGCGTCCTTTGCAGCCGGGGCTGCTCCCGGAACGAGAACGACCACACCGGACTGTGCCGTCGCCGGCACCGGCTCCTGCCGGTAGCCGGCAAAATGCGTGTCCGCGTTCGCCAGGTACCAGGCCCAGCCCAGGACCTTGGCCGGATCGGCCAGGGGCAGGGCGAGTTTGAAAGCGCCGTCGAAGGACAGGTCCGTGGTCGCAAAAGGCAGGGCGGAAAGCTGCGCCGTCACCGCGGCATCCAGGGTCAAGGCCCTGGCGCTTCCCTGCAACGGGTCCTGGCCGAGCAACGCTGAAACAAGCTTCTTGTTTTCCTCGGTGACAAGGGCCGCCATCAGCTTGTACCCGTCGAACCGCGTGTCCGGAGCCGCGGCAAAGCGGTAGTGGCCGCTTCTGTCCAGCACGGCGGCAGCCGGAGCCACCACGCGCGGTTTCAGCGCGTCATCTATTGGGCCGGCCGTCGGTATTCTGAGCACCGCGCGCTGGCCGTCGATTTGCGGATCGAGCCGCAACAGGTCAAAGCCCTGGCTGTTTTCCACCAGTGCGCCGGTCAGGGTCTCCCCCGCGATGCCATCCACGGTGAGCTGGGCGGGGCGGGTCAGATCCAGCGGGCTGCGCTGACTGTTCTCGCGGCCATCGGCGGCCTTGTAGGTCAGGCGCAGATGCAAGGTGGCGGGCTGCGTCTCAAGTGGCGGGTCGGGCTCGATCAGCAACTGGAGTTTGGATTGCGGGTCGTCGTCCGTTCCAACCGAAAGCACTTCTTTCAGGACATCCGGCCGGAACCGGTCGTCGATCTCGACAAGCTCCTCCAGGCGTGTGAAGCCACCGCGCTCTTCGCGAATGGCGACCGCCTTTATGGCCAGCTCAAGGGGAACGCCGGTCAGATCCGACAATTCCTTCGCATAAACCAAATTGATATCACGCAACATAGTACCGGCCTCCTCCGATGCCGATCGGGACAATGGCGTGAATGCTATCAGAGGTTTTTACTTACCTTAAGGAAATTATTCAGGATTGTATTTTGCGTGCCGTGAATAGCTTCAAAGTATTTATGCACCAAAAAATTGTACTTTCGGTTGAGGGTGGAGCTAAGTATATGCCAAGAAAGAACTATTCGATGTGTCTGACCGGACGCCAGCGGCCTAACCGCCCTTCACCTTCAGTTTGCCGCTGTCCTTGCCGTTTTCGCTGTCATTGGTCCAGGTGAGGCGCAGGTCGAGGCGGGACTGGCCGTCTTCCTGGGTCGCGGTGACGCGCAGCGTCATCAGCCCCTTGGGCTCCAGGGTGATCTCGCCGGTATCGTCACCGAATTCCAGTTCGCCCTTGGCAATGCCGCGCTTGACCGCGTCGAGCAGTTTCTGGATCGATTTCCTGTCCTGAAGTGACTGGTGCCGGAAGCGGCCCTTGCGTTCCATCATCGCGCCAATCCATGTTGCTTGAGTATCTCAACCGGGTTGAACAGCTTGGCATGGGGAAAGTCCCGGCTGATACCGAGAATGTTGCCGTCCGGCGAGATGATCGTAGCCCCCGTGCCGATGCCGTCCAGACCTTCGGAACTTCTGGAATGGCGGTCAAGGGTGATGTCGGCTTCCAGGTGCAGCAGCCCGTGTTTGGACCGAAGCTCCTGTCCCCTGTGCTGATTGACGTGGCCATGAACCAGCAGCTTGATGCCCGCCAGATGCAGCTCCTCGACACCCCGCTCGGTCAGGGGATGGTCAACATCGCGGTACTTGGTGCGCATCAGGTTGGCGACAGTGCCCGAATAGAAAACGAACGGGTCCTTGCGGCTTTCCTTGCGAAAGCGCCGATTGACGTGGTCGACACCTTTACGGGAAATCTGTTCGGCCATCTTGTCGTCGATGCCGGCATGAACGAACAGCAGCGAACCGCTCTGGTGCGCGGCCTTGAGGCCGCTGAAGAACCAAGTGTAGCGACCGCCGGGTTCGACAAAAAGCTCCCGGCATTTGAGCGCAGCCGCATAGAGTTCGCGGAGGGTCAGGCCAACCTCGGCGGCATGCTCAGCGAACTTGTCGGTCTTCTTCTTGAGGCGCGCCATTTCCTTCTTGATGGCGGCCTCGTTCATGTAGCTTGCCGCCGCCTTCGGGAATTGCCTGGTCCATTTCTTGCCGGGCACCATCAGGCGCAGGCAGTCCTTTTCCGACGGCAGGTCGTTCAAGACCGTATCCGCATCGACATGGCGGTCGAAGATTTCCTTCAGGAGCGGCATCACCTTCTTGCCCATGCGCACGAACATGTGGGCATTCAGCGAGCCACGTTTCACGGTGAGTGCCTCGAGACCGAGAAAAAGCCGGAGATCGTGATTACCCGCAAGCAGCACCACATCCGTGCCGGACCTCATCAGGAAAGAGAGGCTGTCGAGCAGGTCGAGATTGCTCGGTCCCTTGTCGAGACAATCGCCGCCGATGATGATCTGGCAGCTGCGGCCGAAAGCGGTCAGCTCGAAGTCGGTGAGGCCGGAGCTGGTGCGGATGATGGCACGTGCCGCGACCAGCGAGCGCAGCAGGCCCTCGGCGTCGGCATGGAGGTCGGAGATGAAGGTCACCGGCCGGTCGGGCCAGTCCCAGGGGCCGAGTTCGTTTGCCTTGGCGAGGCTCGTGACAAGGTCCGTCGCGGTGTTGTTGGCGAAGGGATGGTCATGGCCCTTGTCGAGCGGCCAGGGCACGCAGCTCCTTGGCAGGTCCAGATCGCTGCTGCGGGTGCAGGCAATCGGCGGCAGCAGGGGCGTGAGGGGCGTGTCGATCATCATGGTGTTTGGCGGTTCCAATCAGTCCAGTCCGGTTTCCAGAAGCTGGCGCTGTTTCCAGGCACCGGTTTCATGCGACCAGCCCGCCTCCGGGCTGAATTTCAGAACAACGGGTTTGGCGTGATGCATGCTGACCTTTCGGATGTCGTCAAAGGCGAGCACGCCGAGATGATGCGCGGCATGGCGGAAGGCAGCGCCGTGGCCGACGAAAATCTGCGCGGTGGCGTCCGATGCGGTGGTCAGTGCCTCGAGCCGTGCGGTCAGAAAGGCGGCGACCCGGCCTCCGGCCTCAAGCAGGCTCTCCGCGCCCTGGGCCGGCAGCTTGTAGTGGCTGTTCGATTTCCAGTCCTCGGGTGGCACCGCGTAGCGCGGATCGTCGGCGAGGATCTGCTCGATCTCGGGGATCGTCAGGTTGGCAAAGGCACCGACGCTGCGCTCGGCCAGCGCTTCGTCCTCGGTGACTGTGTAGGCGGTGCCGGTCAGCTCCGAAAGGGACTGGCTCAGGAGCGTCGCCGTCTGCCAGGCGCGCTGTTGACGGGAGCAGAACACCTCCGGCGAAAGCGCCCAGCCATTCTCCGCAGCCAGCGCCGCAAGTTCCCGGCCGACATCACTGGCCTGGGCCTTGCCGGCCTCGGTCAACGGAAACGGCTGGAATGCGCTCGGCGTGCCTGGTTTTTGATGATAGGCGCCGTGGCGCACCAGGATGGCGTAGCGCGCGGTCATGGCTTTTGCCCCAGAAGGTCGGCGCCGGCCTCGAACAGGGCGTCGAAATCGATATGTCCGGTCACCTCCCACACCTGAACGTTCTTCAGAGCGTTCAGGTAGGCTTGTGTGTTCATCTCGGCATGGTCCGTCCAGAAGACACCGTCAGGGGCCTGATAGAACGGGCCGGGGCTTTTCAGGATCGCGGACAGGAGATCGGGCCGGTCTTCAAGTTTCACCTCGGTCACCGCGGTCGGGTCAGCACTGTCGCGCGACCAGTTGAGCACCCAGAAATCGGTCAGCTGGGTGTCGTGGGAGATCCGGCCCGGGCCATAGATATCGTCGATGAAGAGGTCGTATTTCTCTTCCAGGTGCCAGAGCTCGTCTGGTTCCATGTTGCGCAGCTCTTCCTCGCGCTCCTCGTCGATGATGCCGGCAAGGCGCGCATTGGTGACGATGGTGCCCGGATTGATGCGCGGCAGCTTGGGGATGCCGAGCGCATCTGTGCGCTTGCCGGCATTGCGCACCAGCAGCCTGTCGTTGGTGACATAGTGCGTACCGGCGATCTCCATCAGCCGGAGCATGGTCGTCGATTTGCCGCCGCCGGAGAGGCCGGAAATGGCAAGCCCCTTCGTCGCCGTGCGCACCGCCGCCGCGTGGCAGGCGACCCAGCCCTCGCGCTGGAAATGATTGAGGATCTGGGTGTTGATGAAATTGATGACCTGGTTGGGGTGGGGCTCCGTCGGGCCGAAGGCGATCGCCCAGCCGGGCGCCTGCAGGAACTGCACACCTGTACGCACCTTCAGCACCGTGCGCCCGCCTTCCAGGTCCGCGATTGCGTCCTTGCGTCCGGTCTTGCCCGGTTCCCGCGCCCAGTCGGTATAGTCGACCGTAAACGGCAGCTCCGCTTCACCGAGGACATGGACGGTCATGTCCGGGTCCGCAGGCGCCGAGATGACATGCTGGAAATAACGCAGCAGTTCGGCCAGCAAGGTGGCGGAGGTGCAGCGGACCTCGACAACAAAACCGCCAACCGTGAGGCACACCGGGTCGGAGGCCAGGGTCTCGCGCTTAGGCGCAAGCGCATCGACAACATCCTGAACGCTGATCCCGGTCATGCGCGCACTTTCTCAATCACATGGGTTGCGTAAAGCGTGGCGGCGTCGATCGACGCCCCTTCCAGGGCGCCCTTGAAGCCGCCGAAGGCGGAGACCTCGAAAATGATCGGGCCGTTGTCCGTCAGGCCGATATCGACGGTGGTGAAATCCAGATCGAAGGGGGCCTGGGCCCGCCTTGCCAGTTCGATCAAGTCCGCATCTGGCGCGAAGGGCTCGTATTTGCCGCCATGAAGGATGGTGGTGTTCCAGCTGTCGGTCTGGGCAACCCGGGCATAGGTGCCGAGATATTTGCCGCCGAGAAACACCATGCCGAGGTCGCGGCCGGAGAGGTTGACCTTCTTCTGCAGATACATCACCGGATTGCCGGCCTTGAAGGCCTCGATCTTCTGCCGGAGCGCGGTCTCGCCCTCATCGGCATCCATCAGCGTCATGCCGCGGGCCTTGGTGGAAAAGAGCGGCTTGAACACCGCGCCGCCGAACCGCTGGACCGCGGCGAGCGCCTGATCCACGCTTTCGGTGACGCAGGTGGCCGGCATCGGAATGCCGGCATTGGAAAGCGTCACGGTGCAGCTCAGCCGGTTGACGAGGCCGAGGATCGACCTGGTCGAGGAAAAGATCTTCACACCGGCCGCTTCCGCCACGCGCAGCATTTCCAACCGGTCGAGGGTGGCCGGGCTGTATTGCTGGCTGATCTTCTTGATCACCAGACCGTCAAGCTTTGAGAGATCGGTGTCGCTGGCCATCAGCGAACGGTTTTTCAGGTCGAGCGCGGTATCGGCCATGTCGATCACACAGCGGAAGCCGGTCTCTTTCTCCAGCGCATCGGCCAGCACCTCGGTCGACCACTTGCCGGGAATGCCGATGACGCCGATTTTGAGATCAGTCAACGAAAAGCTCCTTCATCGGAAGCCGGAAACGGGCTTCACCGCCGGGCGGGCAGGCGAGCGCCTGTTCGATCAGATAGCGGGCGCGCAGCCACATCCGCCGGGCATGGGATTTGTCAAAAATGAAACGGGTGGAGCTGGCAAAGGAACGTGCGAGGCCCAAGGCCAACCGGTACTCGAACGTCGCGTCGCCCTGCTTGCGGGCAAAGCCCCGGGCGGAT
This sequence comes from Roseibium sediminicola, assembly GCF_023156505.1. GTDB lineage: Bacteria > Pseudomonadota > Alphaproteobacteria > Rhizobiales > Stappiaceae > Roseibium > Roseibium sediminicola. The sequence continues at coordinate 141,106 of NZ_JALNMJ010000007.1, forward strand.
TTGTAGAAATCCTGGGAGACATTCATGATGCGCTTCCGGGTGTCGCGGTCGAGCACCTGGAGCCGGTAGTTCGACACCATGAACACCGAGACGTCCTGGACGTAATCCATGTAGCGGGACCGGTGCAGATCGATGAAATGGATCCGGTCCTCGCCCGGGTCGTAGATGATGTTGTCGACGTTGAAGTCGCCATGGATATAGACCGAGAACGGCGCCGGCACATTGGCCTCCCGTTCTGTGGCCTGTTCGATCAGCTTGTCGAGCGCGGGCAGGCTCTCGCCGGAAAAACTGACCTTCCGGTCCTGGAACTCCGGATGCACCCGGCGCACTTCGCCCAGCCGCTTGGCGAGCTGCTGCATGCTGCCCAGTTCCGCCGGTTCCTGGGCGCGGGTCTGTTTCCAGACATCCTTCAGCGTCCGGGTGAGCCGGTTGAGAGCCGTGGCACACAGGGCGTCGTTTTCACTGAGCACAATATGCTCGAAAGTGAAGCCCGGCAGATGCTCGATCAGGAGCGCGGCGGACTGGTTGCGTTTCTCGTAGGACAGGATCTTCGGGGCAAGGCCCGGATAGATCGAATGCCAGCTCTTCACGCCCTGGCGCTCCTCCTTGACCTTGCTCTTCTCGCCATCCTTGAAGACGGCGGCGACTTCCTCGGTCTTGCGGTCCTTGATGGCGGAGATCGAACTGCCCGAGCGGGTCTCTGCAATGGTCTCGACCGTGAGGTTGCCGACAGGCCCTTCGAGATCCGACATCAGGCTCTGCAGGGCAAAGTACCGCTCGAAATTGACGGCCTGGCCGATATTGGCAGAGATCAGCGCTTCGCTGATCGATTTCAGCGAGTCGCCCATGCGCTGGATCTCGCTGGCGACCAGCAGGCTGTTGGCAATGTCGGCCGGGCGGATGTCCGGGTTGCGCATTTCCTTGGTGTAGATCTTGAACAGCTTGCGGTAATCCGCCTCGATCTTGTCCTGAAGCTGGCCGATCTCGATGGCGAGTTCGCTGTCGCTGTCGGTGAGCGCCTGTTCGATGCTGGCGACGCCGCTGCGAACGCGTTTGACGATGGCCGGATAGCGCTGCGGTTCCAGCGTTTCGAAGGTTTCGATCCGCTCCACGTGGTGCAGGGACTGGCGCGCCAGGTTGGAGAGCCGTTGCAGGTCGGAGGCGATCAGCTCCAGGCTGCGCAAGGTGATGTGTTTGCGGTTGTTCTTCTTCGCACCGGTCATCTGGCGCACGCAGGCGGCCAGGATGCGGCTCTTCAGATTATGCGCATAGCCAGCCCGGTCCTGGATCCGGCGCGCGGTCGCGGCCGTCGGCTCCTTGAAGAAGGCTTCGAGCTGGATCAGCTGGCCGTCAATCTCCGCGCACAGAAAATGGAGATTTTCCCGAATTGTTTTCGGTACACGAGAGCGTTGACCAGTCATATTCACCCTTTTGACCGGAGCGATTTTGTTCGCTGGTTAGGCGGATTGCCTGCCGTGGTGTCCATCACCACAAAGGCAAGACAACGACGCCAGCGGGCAATATCGCCCGGCCCGCTGATCGGGGTTGCCCGATCTGGAACAGTCGTGAACGGGTGAGGTAAACCTGCCCATCGGTGTCGTTGCAGCGCTTGCCCGATGCACCGCATCGCGCTGCGCACTGCGCCTCGCCGAATGAGCAGTTTGACCTCATCAAAAGGTTTAATATGACTGGTCAACGCTCTAGTCATGTTGGGGTCCGAGATAGACTTTGAGCCCCCGCGTACAGCCAAGTGGAAACAGTTTTGTGACATAAAGCGGACGTAGCTGCGCCGCGTCCTCGGCCGTGATCCATCTTGTGGCGACCTGGTGTGGATCCGGGTGGTTGCCGAGTGCCGGCCGGTAGCTGTCCTGAACGGTGCATTCGAAGATCAGATCGAGCTGGTGCTGGCGCTCCGTGCCTTCGGATTTCAGCCGGTAGAGATCGGCAACATGCATGAGTTTTCCGACCGCTACCTCGGCGCCGATTTCCTCCAGGCACTCGCGTTTCAGGGTGGCTTCCAGATCCTCACCCGGTTCCTGCTTGCCACCGGGCAAGGTGTAATAAACCCCTTTCACCGGATGATGTTTTTCCTGCACCAGCAATTTTTCACCGCGCAATATGAAGGCCCGCGGCGTCGAGCGGATCAGGGGGCGGAACGGGGCAGGGGAAAGGTCGCTGGAGATAGTGGTGCGTCCTTTTCTTTGGCGCCGGAATCCAGACTTCAGATGCCTGCGGTACCTTGTGCCCTGTCATGACGTCGTGCCGTTGCCGGCACCCAGGCGAAACTGCTCAAAGTATAGGTGAGTCGCGGACACCCGGCTAACCGATAAAAGCCTGTGAATAAGGGTGAGTTGGGCACGGAAGGGAGCGGCCTCTCAGGGGGCGACTGCAAGTCCATCACCTCGGGAAACAGCAGGCCACCTCCGTCAGCGTCATCCTGTGGAGGGCCGGCCGGCCCGTCTCTAGGGATCTGCGGCACATTCTTGAACATCTGGCCGATCCTTCGAGACAGCGCTGGCGCGCTTCCTCAGGATGACGCTGAACTGGTGGCGATTTGAAACGACGCGTTGCCGCACACTCAGTGGTCATCCCGGCCTTGAGCCGGGACCCACTCGTTTCCAGGGCGGTGGAGTATTGGTTGTTTGGATGTTTGGAACGCTCTGCCCAAATCAGACATCGGAACATGCGGACGCGTGGATTGGATCCCGGCTCAAGGCCGGGATGACCTCGGTGGGCGGGGCGAGGTCGAGCGGATTTGGCTTGGCCGGGAGGGCCACTGAGCGTGCTGTGAGCGCGTGTTCTCGGGCTGGTCAGGAATGACCGCCGTCGGGCGCGGGGACACCCTCAGATATCCGGCCCCATCGCCCGGCCTTCCGTCAACGGATCGATCTCGTTGCGCAGTTTTTCGAGCGCGCGCATGCGTTCCTGGGCGCGGCCCTGGTTCTCGCGGGTGACGCCGGCGATCAGCACTTCGGCAATCGCCATCAGGGCCAGCGAGGAGTCCCAGGGGGAGGGCACCGCGACGCGGGCGGGCAGCACGAAGCTGGCGATCCGGCCGACCGGCGACATCCAGCTGTCGGTGACCAGCGCCACGGTTGCGCCCTGCTTGGCTGCGGCCTCGGCGAACTGGATGATCTCCGCCTGGTAGCGGCGGATGTCGAAAACCACGACCACGTCCTTCGGGCCGATGCCGATGAGCTGGTCGAGCCAGTTGCCCTGCTGACCGGCGACGTGATTGACGTTCGGCCGCACGATCCGCAAATGAGCGGCCATGTAGCGGGCGAGACCGTCGGTGAAGCGGCCGCCGATCAGGTGAACGGTCTTGCGCTCGTCTGCGAGCAGCTTTGTGAGGCCCGTCAGCTCGCCCTTGGGCAGATGAGCGAAGGTCTCGCGCACATTGTCGATCAGCTGGCTGACATGGGGATCGCGGTCCGGCGCGTCGGCCATGCTGGTGCTGCGGGCGAGCGGTGAATTCAACTGGCTTTCCAGCTCGCTGCGCAGCTTCTTCTGGAACTCCGCGAAACCCGGAAAGCCGAGCCGGCCAACAAAGCGCAGGATGGTCGGCGAACTGACCCCGGCGGCTTCCGCGAACTGCGCGACGGTGCCAAGCCCCTGCATCGGATAATTCGCCATCAGGGCATGGGCGGCCTTTTTTTCCGTGGCGGTGAATTCGTCCAGACGGTCGCGGATATCTTCCAGAAGAGGGCGTTCCATGGGCTTGGGCCTTTTTCCCGTCGGCGCCGCTGAATTTCATTTGACAGCGGTCCTAATCTGCGTATCAAATATTACAGAAGTTAGTTAAGTCGGCAATCCTGTAATAAACATTACAAACAGCAGGGTCGATCTTTCAGGGAGTTGGGAATGGGCGTGAACCCCCGGACCGGAGGAATGAACAAGGCCGTCGCGGTTGAAAACGCGGAGGGTGCCGGTCCGATCGTTCTTGTCTGCGATCACGCCTCGAATTTCTTCCCGCCGCCCTATGACACCAGCCTCAATGTCAGCGAGGCCGACAAGTCGGCCCATATCGCCTGGGATCCGGGTGCGCTCGGCGTTGCCAGGGGACTGTCCAGGGCGCTCGATGCACCGCTGGTGTTCACCACCGTTTCCCGCCTCATTATCGACTGCAACCGCGAGGAAAGCCGGGCCGACCTGATCCCGTGCCTGAGCGAGACCACGGAAATTTCCGGCAACCGCGACCTGAGCCCGGAAGAAAAGTCTTTCCGCATCGACCTGGCGCATCGCCCGTTCCATACGGCGATCGACAAGGTTCTGAACGAACGCAAGGACCGGGACCTGCCGAGCGCGGTGGTCTCGATCCATTCCTTCACCCCTGTCTACAAGGGCAAGTCCCGCCCGTGGGAGATCGGCTTGATCTATGAAACCGACCGCCGACTGGCCGATCCGGTTCTGGCGGATCTCGCCGCGCGCGGCGATCTGACGGTTGGTGACAATGAGCCCTATTCGCCGGCGGACGGCGTCTACTACACCATCCGCCGTCACGGCGAAGACCGGCAGCTACCCTGCCTGATGATCGAGATCCGCAACGACGAGATCACGACGCCGGAAGAGGAAGCCCGCTGGAGCGACCTGCTGGCGCCGGTGCTGGCGCGGGCGGCCGAAGCGGTTGCGGGAGGCGCCCATGCTTAAGCTGGCCTGCCTCTATGTCCGCGCCGTCGACGGTTTCAACCGGCGGCTCGGCAAGGTGATCATGTGGGGCATCTTCGTGATGGCGGCGATCCTGCTGTGGTCGTCGATCTCCAAGACCTTCTTCAACCCGTCGCTGTGGACCCTCGAAATCGCCCAGTTTGCCATGGTCGCCTACTATGTGCTCGGCGGACCCTATTCGATCCAGATGGGCTCGAATGTGCGCATGGACCTTTTCTATGCGGAATGGAGCGTGAAGAAGAAGGCCTGGTTCGACGCCTTCACCGTGCTGTTGCTGATCTTTTATCTCTGTGTGCTGCTTTATGGCGCGCTCAATTCGACGGCCTATTCGCTCGGCTATTTCGGCAAGGATTCGATCGGTTTCTGGTGGGATCTCTTTGTTACCTTCATTACCGGTGGCCCGGACGCTGCGGCTGAGAAGCTCGGCTATATCGAGCGCAGCCCGACCGCCTGGCGGCCCTATCTGTGGCCGGTCAAATTCATCATGATCTTCGGTTTCTTCCTGATGCTGCTTCAGACCGTCTCTGAACTTCTGAAAGACATTGCCCGGATCAAGGGAGTGTCTCTCTGATGTCCTATGAGTTGATCGCTCTTTTGATGTTCTCGTCGATGATGCTGATGCTCCTGACGGGGCAGCGCGTCTTCGGCGCCATTGGCGGCATTGCCGCGGTCGCGGCCCTGTGCCTGTGGGGCACGGGCGGCGGCGACATTCCGTTCTCCGCGGCCATGAAGCTGATGAAATGGTATCCGCTGCTGACGCTGCCGATGTTCATCTTCATGGGCTACGTGCTGTCGGAAACCAAGATCGCCGACGATCTCTACAAGATGTTCCATGTCTGGATGGGACCGATCCATGGCGGGCTCGCCATCGGCACGATCCTGCTGATGGTGCTGATCTCGGCCATGAACGGATTGTCGGTCGCGGGCATGGCCATCGGCGCGACCATCGCCTTACCCGAACTTTTGAAACGCAAATATGACAAGCGCATGGTCACGGGGGTGATTCAGGCCGGTTCCTCGCTCGGGATCCTGGTGCCGCCCTCGGTGGTGCTGGTGCTGTATGCCATGATCGCCCGCGCGCCGGTCGGCCAGCTCTGGCTTGCCGGGGTCGTGCCCGGCCTGATGATGGCGGGCCTCTTCATCGCCTACATTGCCGTGCGCTGCAAGATCCAGCCGGAGCTCGGTCCGGTTCTGTCCAAGGAAGAACGCGCTGCTTCTGAAGACCAGAAATACCATCTGCTTCTGGCAGGCATCCTGCCGATCGTGATCTTCGCCGCGATGATGGTGCCGTTCGTGATGGGCTATACCAGCCTGGTCGAAGCCTCGGCCATCGGTGCGCTGACGGCGCTCGTCGCCTCGGTCGTGCGCCGGCGCATGACGCTCGATATCCTGATCCTGTGCCTGAAGAACACGCTTGGCATTTCCTGCATGTTCATGTGGATCATCCTGGCGGCCCTCGGCTTCGGCGCTGTCTTCGACGGGCTCGGCGCGGTCAAGGCTATCGAGAACCTTTTCACCGACCAGCTCGGCCTGTCGCCCTGGATGATCCTGATCCTGATGCAGCTGTCCTTCCTGGTGATGGGCACCTTCCTGGACGACACGGCGATGCTGGTGATCGTGGCGCCGCTCTACGTGCCGCTGGTGGCAACGCTCGATCTCGGCATGCCGGCCGGCGAGGTGCTGATCTGGTATGGCGTGCTCTACACGATCACCACGCAGATCGCCTATATGACGCCGCCTTTCGGCTACAATCTTTTCCTGATGCGGGCGATGGCCCCCAAGGATGTCACCATGCGCGACATTTACGGCTCGATCACGCCGTTTGTCGCGGTGATGATCCTGGCGCTGGTCCTCGTCATGGCTTTCCCGCAGATCGCGCTCTGGCTGCCGGACCTGGTGTACGGCAGATAGAAGGATCTAAGGGCAACAACAACAACGTCCGGAGGAAACGGAGTTGGACCGCGGACAGATCAGAGCCGGAAAACGGCCACACCGCTGAAACTGAAACTGGAACTTAGGGGAACTTGAGATGACCAACAGACGTGATTTTCTGAAAAAAGCCGGTCTCGGCACTGCCGCCGCCGCCGGTGCGACCACCCTTGCGGCCCCGGCCGTCCATGGCCAGTCGCAGATCAAATGGCGCCTGCAGACCTATGCCGGTCCGGCGCTCGCCGAACACGTGATCAAGCCGCATATCGATGCCTTCAACAAGGCCGCCAACGGCGAGATGGTGATCGAGCTCTACACCGCCGACCAGCTGGTGCCGACGGGCGAGCTGTTCCGCGCCATGCAGCAGGGCACCATCGACGCCGTGCAGTCCGATGACGACTCCATGGCTTCGCCGACCGAAGTCACCGTCTTCGGCGGTTACTTCCCGTTCGCGTCCCGCTATTCCCTCGACGTGCCGGTGCTGTTCAACCAGTACGGCCTGAAGGAAATCTGGGAAGAGGAATATGCCAAGGTCGGCGTGAAGCACATTTCTGCAGGTGCCTGGGATCCGTGCCACTTCGCCACCAAGGACCCGATCCGTTCGCTGAAGGATCTGGAAGGCAAGCGCGTCTTCACCTTCCCGACCGCCGGCCGCTTCATGGCCCAGTTCGGCGTCGTGCCTGTCACCCTGCCGTGGGAAGACATCGAGGTTGCCGTGCAGACCGGCGAGCTTGACGGCATTGCCTGGTCGGGCATCACCGAGGATTACACCGTCGGCTGGGCGGATGTGACCAACTACTTCCTGACCAACAACATCTCCGGTGCCTGGGCCGGTTCCTTCTTCGCCAACCAGGAACGCTGGAACGAGCTTCCGGATCACCTGAAGGCGATGCTGCAGCTGGCTATGGATGCGTCCCACTATTATCGCCAGTGGTGGTACTGGGGCGGTGAAGCCAACCTGCGCGTCAACGGCACCAAGATGGAACTGACTTCCATCCCGGACGCCGAATGGGCAACGGTCGAAGAAGCCGCCCTGGCCTTCTGGGACGAAATCGCGGCGGAAAGCCCGACCAAGGCCAAGGTCGTGGAGATCTTCAAGAAGTACAATCAGGACATGCAGAAAGCCGGGCGCCCATACCGTTACAGCTGATGCAGGCCCGGCCGCGCCCGCATAAGTTGGCGCGGCCATACCTACCGGTCCGGAGTGGAACCCTCCGGGCCGGGCTTTTCAAGAACTGACAGATCTAGACCCGCGAAACGGACACGCTGAAAATGCCTGGCAACCTGACCTTCGATGCGCTGAAGTCGCTCGTAACCACCGGCGAGATCGACACGGTGCTCACCTGTATCGTCGACATGCAGGGACGGCTGATGGGCAAGCGCTTCCACGCCCAGCACTTTGTCGACAGTGCCTACCAGGAAACCCATTGCTGCAACTATCTGCTGGCGACGGATCTGGAAATGTACACGGTCGAGGGCTATGCCGCGACCAGCTGGTCGGGCGGCTATGGCGACTATGTCATGAAGCCGGACCTCGACACCCTGCGGCTGGTGCCGTGGCTGGACGGCACCGCGATGGTGCTGTGCGATGTGCAGGATCACCACACCCACAAGGATGTGCCGCATTCGCCGCGCGCCATGCTGAAGGCGCAGGTGGCGCGCCTTGCCGAGATGGGCCTGACGCCGATCATGGCGACCGAACTGGAATTCTTCCTGTTCGAGAAGAGCTTTGACGACATGCGCAAGGGCGGCTACCGCGACCTTGAACCGATCTCCGGCTATAACGAGGACTACCACATCCTGCAGACCACCAAGGAAGAGGACGTGATGCGCCCGGTGCGCAACCACCTCTATGCCGCGGGCATCCCGGTGGAAAACACCAAGGGCGAGGCGGAAGCCGGGCAGGAAGAACTCAACATCAAATACGCTCCGGCGCTCGACACCGCCGAATTTCACACCATCGCCAAGCATGCGGTGAAGGAAATCGCCTGGGCCAAGGGCCGGTCCGCGTCGTTCCTGGCCAAATGGCACCACGACCGCGTGGGATCTTCCTCGCATGTGCACCAGTCGCTCTTCGACAAGGACGGCAACAATGTCTTCTGCGACGACAAGGGCGAATACGGCATGTCGGAGACCATGCGCAACTACGTGGCCGGGCTGATCAAATACGCACCCGATTACACCTATTTCCTGGCGCCCTACATCAACAGCTACAAGCGCTTCCAGAAGGGGACCTTCGCGCCGACCAAGACGGTCTGGTCCATCGACAACCGCACCGCCGGCTTCCGGCTCTGCGGCGAAGGCACCAAGGGCCTTCGCATCGAGTGCCGCATCGGCGGCTCCGATCTCAATCCCTATCTGGCGCTTGCCGTCCAGATCGCGGCCGGGATCAAGGGCATGGAAGAAAAACTCACGCTTGACGCGCCGACCACCGGCGACGTCTACGACGCCCGGAAAGCCAAGGAAATTCCGCACACTTTGCGGGACGCGCGCGAGACCATGCGCAAGTCGAAGTTCCTGCGGGAAGCCTTCTCCGACGCGGTAATCGACCATTATGCCCGCGCCGCGGAATGGGAGCTGGAGGAATTCGACCGGGTGGTCACCGATTATGAAGTTGCCCGCGGCTTCGAGCGGGCGTAAAGGGCGAAGAAAGACGAGAAGGCACGCCTCACCCCACGCCGTCATCCTGAGGAGGGCCGTCAGGCCCGTCTCGAAGGATGGGCGGCACACTCCAAGCAAGCGGCCGATCCTTCGAGACGCCGCTTTGCGGCTCCTCAGGATGACGAGGGTGGGGAAGCGGCCGGACAGGAACACCTAGAGCCAACCACTTTCAGGAAAGCCGCACGGAAAGATGCGGATTTGAGAGGTTCAAATGTCAGATGTGATCAAACTGATTTCGCCGGTCGACGGCTCGGTCTATGCCGAACGCCCGGCGCTTGACGAGGCGGCTGTCGACCGCGTGGTCTCCGCCGCCCGCACGGCCCAGCCAGGCTGGGCGGCCCTGCCGATTGCCGAGCGTGTCGCCTATTGCGAAAAGGCCCTCGATGCCCTGAAGGCGATGAACGACGATGTCGTTCCGGAACTCGCCTGGCAGATGGGCCGGCCGATCCGCTATGGCGGCGAACTCGGCGGCACCATCGAGCGCACCGAATATTGCGCCCGCACCGCCGCGGAGGCTCTCGCCGATATCGAGCGCACCGACAAGCCGGGCTTCAAGCGCTATCTGCGCCGCGTGCCGCTCGGCATCGTCATGGTGATTGCGCCGTGGAACTATCCGTTCATGACGGCCATCAACACCATCATGCCGGCGCTGATGGCGGGCAACGTGATCGTGCTGAAACATGCCGCCCAGACCCTGCTCGTGGGTGAGCGCCTGGCCAAGGCCTTCGAGATTGCCGGCCTGCCCAAGGGTGTGTTCCAGAACATCGTGCTGACCCACCAGGGCACGGAAAAGCTGCTTGGTTCCGGCCTGATCGACCACGTCAACTTCACCGGTTCCGTCGGTGGCGGCCGCGCCATCGAGAAGGCGCTTGCGGGCACGTTCGCGACGCTCGGCCTGGAGCTCGGCGGCAAGGATCCGGCCTATGTCCGCGCCGATGCCGACCTCAACTACGCCGTTGAGAACCTGGTCGACGGCGCCTTCTACAATGCCGGCCAGTGCTGCTGCGGCATCGAGCGTGTCTATGTGCATGAAAGCCTTTATGACCGGTTCGTCGAGGGCTTCGTCGACCTGACCAGCCAGTACAAGCTCGGCAACCCGCTCGACGAGGCGACCACCCTCGGCCCGATGGCCCAGGCCCGCTTCGCCGCCTGGGTGCGCGAGCAGACCCAGGAAGCCCTGCGCAAGGGCGCCAAGGCCAATATCGACACGTCCAAGTTCGAAGCGGACAAGGACGGCACGCCGTATCTGGCGCCGCAGGTGCTGACCGACGTCAATCACCAGATGTCGGTGATGCGCGAGGAAAGCTTCGGACCGGTCGTCGGCATCATGAAGGTCAAGGACGACGAGGAAGCGCTGCAATTCATGAATGACAGCCCCTACGGCTTGACCGCGTCGATCTGGACCGAGGACGTTCAGGCCGCCGCCGAGATCGGCGACAAGGTCGAGACCGGCACGGTCTTCATGAACCGCTGCGACTATCTCGACCCGGCGCTGGTCTGGACCGGCGTGAAAGACACCGGCAAGGGCGCCGCCCTCTCCGAAATCGGCTTCCACAACCTGACCCGGCCGAAGTCCTTCCACTTCCGCGTGGAGCACTGAGGCGGCGAGACACAGATATGAGCAAGCCCGGTTTCCCTCATTTCATTTGGAACTGGGAAATTGGACTTGCTTTCCTCTCCCCCTTGCGGGGGAGATGTCTCCGTCAGGAGACAGAGGGGGGTGTCAGCCCCTCGGCAAACCCGGCACCGGAATTAACACGCACTGCCCGATACCCCCCTCTGTCCGCTGAAGCGGACATCTCCCCCGCAAGGGGGGAGAGGGGCGCAAGCGGTGATGTCGAAAAAGGCAGCTGCGATCACGGTATGTGGTTGCAGAAAAACAGACTTTCAAACCAACGAGACGACCATGAGCTCACTTCCTTCCGTCAACTGGTCCTACCCGACCTCCGTTCGTTTCGGCGCTGGCCGCATCAAGGAATTGCCGGATGCGGTCAAGGCCGCAGGCATGAAAAATCCGCTGCTGGTCACCGATCCGGGCCTGGCCGGCCTGCCGATGGTGGCCGCGGCGATCGAGAGCCTGAAAGCCGCCGGCCTTGAGGCTGCCGTCTTTTCCGACGTCAAGCCGAACCCGGTCGCAAGCAACATCAATTCAGGCGTCGCGGCCTACAAGGCCGGCGGCCATGACGGCGTCATCGCCTTTGGCGGCGGCTCCGGTCTCGATGCCGGCAAGCTGATCGCCTTCATGTCCGGGCAGAGCCGGCCGATCTGGGACTTCGAGGACATCGGCGACTGGTGGACCCGCGCCGATCCGGCAGGCATCGCACCGATCGTCGCCGTGCCGACCACGGCAGGCACCGGCTCGGAAGTCGGCCGCGCGGGCGTCGTCACCAACGAGGCGACCCACACCAAGAAGGTGATCTTCCATCCGAAGATGCTGCCGGCCATCGTTATCTGCGACCCGGAACTGACCGTTGGCATGCCGCGCTTCATCACGGTCGGCACCGGCATGGACGCGCTCGCCCACTGCCTGGAGGCCTACTCGGCGCCGATGTATCACCCGATGTCGGAAGGCATCGCACTGGAAGGCATGCGCCTCGTGTTTGAAAACCTGCCGAAGGTTGCCGCCGACGGCTCCGACCTCGAGGCTCGCGGCCACCTGATGAGTGCCGCGGCCATGGGCGCCGTCGCCTTCCAGAAGGGCCTTGGCGCGATCCACTCCCTCTCCCACCCGGTCGGTGCGCTTTACGACACCCATCACGGCATGACCAATGCGGTCTTCATGCCTTATGTGCTGCAGTTCAACCGCCCGGCCATCGAACAGAAATTCGAGCGCCTGGCGGGCTTCCTCGGCATTTCTGGCGGTTATCAGGGCGTGCTGGATGCGATCCTGAAGCTGCGCGCGGATCTTGGGGTGCCGCATACGCTGGCCGGTCTCAATGTTGATGACGCCAAGCGCGAGCTGATCGCCGAGATGGCCATCGTCGATCCGACCGCTGGCGGCAATGCGGTGGAACTGACCAAGGACGGCGCACTGGAGATCTTCGACAAGGCTCAGGCCGGAACAGTCTGAGGCCTCTGAGGCTCAAACAACAAAAGGCGCGCCGGTTGGCGCGCCTTTTTTGTGAGCACTCCTTCTCCTGCGCCTTCCCGGCCAAGCGAAGCGCGAGCCGGGACCGGGGAGCCGGAAGTCAATGTGTTTTTAGGGTCTTTCTATCGACAGGCGCCGGTTCTCCGATCCCGGATCTCCGCTTCGTTGCGTCCGGGATGACGAGAAGAGGCGGGCAGGCGGTCTGGTCAGACATTCGCGCGCAGATCGCCAAGCTGTCTTGGCTCCGCAACCTCCCGGACGCTTCCGGTTTTGACATCATAAAGAACGGCGGACACCGTCAGCGTGCCAGGGATCTCACCGGCATCGCGCAGCCGGGCGATATCCGTTTTCAGGTCCGTCGCCTGGTCGGTGATGGCCGACGGCGTGACATCGATGCCGAGCTTCGTCCGGATCATGTCCTGAAACTCCGGATTGGCGAAATTCTGGGCGCCGCATTGGGTGTGCTGCATGAGCACCACGTTGAATGCCGGGTGCGGGTTTTGCGTCATCTTCGAAACCATCGCGGCCAGAACCGCGATTTCCTCGATAACGGCACGTGTCACCCGGCCACCATTGTTGCGGACGACGACCGCGTCCCCGAGTCCAAGTCCGAGCACATGGGCGGGGTCGACACGGGCATCGATGCAGGCAACGATCAGTGTGTTGAGCTTGGGCAGGATCGGCAGGTCGGCCTGGTCGAAGCCATCTGAAAAGGTACTGTTGCGTTCGAAGAGAACGGACGTATCGGTCATTCGGGTTTCCTCTGGTTGTCTGAATCAGGCGACGTGGGCGCGGGGGGCAAGGGGCTTGCCGGGCACGCGCGATTGAAGCCATTCCGGCGTGTCCTGGCAGAAACGGGGATCGGCGAGGCGCACATAGTCCCGCTCCGACTGCACCCGGGCGAGGTCAAGCGCCGGGGTAAGGGCGATCTTCATGAAACCGAGGGCCGCCCGGGCCGTGCCCACAGGGCTGCGACGTAAGTCGGGACGGGCGGCGACCAGCCGCCGGACGATGCTTTCAAAGGTCTCCGGCACGCGGCCGCCGATCTGCTGGACGTCGTCGGTCGGAGCGTTCAGTGCAAACGCGCCGCGGCGATACTCCTCCGCATAGATCGCAAGCTGCGAGACGGCGGCTTCGGAATAGTTCGAAGGCGGCAGGGCCCGCAGCGCCTTGGTCATCATCTTTTCGGAAATGTCCATGTAGCGGACCCGCCGGCCGAGCGCCCGGCCCATCGCCCGGGCGATGTCATTGGGCGACAGCAATTCCGGACCGGTCGGCCGGTAGCTCCGGCCCGCATGCCTGTCCGGGTCGATCAGCGCGGCGACCGCGACGCTGGCAATGTCCTCGTTGGACGGCGGCGCGTTCTTTTTCGTATTGCCGTCGCCGAGCGGCATGGTGAACAGCCCGAGATGGGCGGCCATGTCGATCACCATCAGGTAGTTGTCCGCGAACCAGCCGGGATTGACCGATGTCACGGATGCCGCCGGGGACAGGCGGATCAGCGCATCGGAGAGGTAGACTTCTCGCGTGAACAGGGACGGGTGATCTGCCGTGCTGAGCCACTGGCCGAGCGTGACGACATGTTCGACCCTCGCCTCGTTGGCCGCGACCGTGAAGACGGCATTGAAATGCAGGCCGTTCGGCGCGGTCGGGGCGCATTGATAGGCGCGGGTGATTCCTCGCATTGCCTCGCGCATGTCCGACAGGGCGTATTGATCGCCGATGAAGATCTCGGCTCCTGCGCGTTCCAGTAGCTCCGCGCGCCGGTCGTGCCGGCGCAGAAAGGCCCGGACCGGGAATCCTTTTTCAAGCAGTTGCAGAGTGACGGGGATGCCGGTCTTTCCGCCGGCGCTGGTGACGAGAATTTTGGGTCTGACAGTCACGGGACACCTTTTAGATGATTATTGTAATCTATAAATATAGATGATAGACGAAATCTATAATGTCAAGCCCTGGAGAAACTCGTGCCATGCCGCGCATGTCAGAAGCTGAAAAACGCAAGTCTCACAAAAAGATACTGGAGGCGGCCGCGCGCATGCTGCGCGCCCAGGGCACGGAAGCAACCAGTGTGTCGGACGTGATGCAGGCCGCGGGACTGACTCATGGCGGGTTCTACCGGCACTTCAAATCGAAGGACGAGCTCGTGGCGGCGGCGTTCCGAACGGCCGTCGACGATGTCCTGAACGACATGGAGGCGGCGCCGGATGACGGCGCGCGGACAAAGGCGCGCCGCGACTATGTCGAGACCTATCTGTCGAAGGCGCATGTCGACAACCGGGCGGAGGGCTGTCCCCTGGCGGCGCTGGCGAGCGACCTCGGCCGGGGGGAAGACGGCGGTCGGCGTGAAGGGCTGGCCGCGGTGGACCGGGTTGCCGAGCTTCTTAGGACAGGCGGAGACAGCGCTCAGGGAACGGCTTTGCTCGCGCTGATGGTCGGTACGGTCACGCTTGCGCGGCTGGCGGATACAGGAACTGAGGCCGAGAGCATCGTGGCTGCGGGGCGAACCGCGGCGGATCTGCTGGAGAAGGGCTGGCCAGCGGCCCGCTGAACCGGTGCGGCAATGGAGTTGCAACACACACACGCGGGCAGAGCGTATCTTTTTGCTACCGGGACCCGGCTGTCGTCTTCCGCCAGATGTCCGGCGTTTTGCCGGTCACCCGCAGGAATTCGCGGTTGAAATTGGACTTGGTCGAAAAACCGGCGCGGTACATGGCGTCCAGCACCGTGAGATCCGGATCGGCCAGAAGCTCGCAGACTTCCCGGATGCGGTAGGCGTTGACGAAGCGCGAAACATTGTTGCCGGTGACCCGGTTGACCGCCTGGGACACCTGCCGGGCGGGCAGGCCTGCGCGGCGGGCCAGTCTGGCAAGGGTCAGGGTGTCGTCCCTATAAAGCTTTTGGTCCGTCATGAGCCTGTCCAGCCGGCCGACAATGTCTGCATCTGCGGGTGTCGGTACAGGGACCGCCGCCGGGCCGTCTTCAAACGTCTCAGTTTGTGCACGCCCGGCGGCCAGGGCAGCGGCACCGATAAGCAGCAGGCTGACGAGGTTTGCGTTGCTGACCAGAGCGGCGGCATGCACGCCGCCCGAGCGTTCGAAATCCAGCAACACCAGAACATCCAGGCACGCTGAAAAACCGAGACAGGCGGCCGCCAGCCAGATCGCGCGATGGGCATTTGCGGACCCGTCGAAGCGCGCTTGCCGAAGACCGTCCGGACCAGCCAGGGCGAGCCGGGCCAGCAGGAAGGCGGACGCGAGGAACAGCGCGATCAGGGCTGTGTCCACCAGTTCCGGCGCCAGGACAAGAAGCGCGGCGATGGCGAGGGCAGCCGCCGGTGCGACAAGATGAAGATACCACCCCCGATGACGGTCTCCGGCAAGGCCGCTGAAGCAGGCGAGGGTCACCGGAGGCAGCAAGGCGGCCAGCACCGGAATGGCATAGCGCAAAGGCTCGATCCCGTACCCCCAGCGCAATCCGATGAAGACCGATTGCAGGCAGCAGAGCGCGATCAGCAGCAGAAACGGCCTTGTCGCGATCAGGCCGCTGCTCCGCCGCAGCTGGACGAAGACCAGAGCGAGCAGCAGCGCATTGACGAAGGGCAGTGGGACAAACAGCAAGAAGAACACTCTGCTTTGAGGAACTGAAACGCGATTTTTCCGGACTGAATCGCGTTTGAGGACGACGGCCTTGCGTCAGATACCAAATCTCCAGGCATTGCTCCACAGACTGCGAGAAAGCTCATGAAACGGTTTGTCCTATCGACGGTGCTGACACTGGTCACCGGCCTGTCCTCACCGCCGCCGACCGCACTTGCCGGTTCGCCTGCAACGGTCGGCGTTGACCATATCCAGGTTCACTCCAAGGCGAGAGGCGAGGACCTTTCCGTCCTGATCTGGTATCCGGCCGCTCCGGGCGGGACGCCGGTTGCCGTCGGCGAGAACCAGGTCTTTGAAGGCTCGCCGGCCTACTCCAAGGCACCCCGCCGGGCCGGGGAACATCCCCTGATCCTGATGTCGCACGGCTCGGGGGCGAGCGTCGAACGCATGGCCTGGATCGCTTCGGCGCTGGCCGCGGAGGGCTACATCGTGGCCGGTCCCAATCACCCGGGCACCACCAGCGGCGACAGTACGCCCGAAGACACGCCGAAGCTCTGGGAACGCACGGATGATCTTGCGGCCGTGCTCGACCGGCTGCTGGAGGATCCGGCATGGAGGCCAGGGATCGATGCGGAGAAGGTCGGCAGCCTCGGCTTTTCCCTCGGCGGTGCCGCGGTGCTCAGGAGCGTCGGGGCAACCGCGACCGTAGAGGCCTATGCCCAGTATTGCGAGACCTATCCTGCCATGGCGGATTGCCAATGGTTCAGGGGCGGCAGGGCCTATCGGGACGGCGCGGAAATCGAGGTTCCGCCCTTCGACCTCAGAACGGTTGACCGTGAGAAGTTCGAGCAGCCGGAACGGGATCCGCGGGTCCGGGCGGTGGTCTCGGTCGATCCTGCTCTGGCAGCCGTCTTTGACCTGTCGAGCCTGGAGGCGGTCGAAATTCCGCTCCACGTCGTCAATCTCGGTCTCCCGGCAACGGTTCCGGTTGCCGTGAAGTCGGACGATCTGGTCGCAAAGGCACCCAAAGGCAGTCTCGACCACGTCTCCGGTGCCGTCCACTTCAGCTTCCTGCCAGAGTGCAGACCGGGAGCGGCCGGGTTCCTCAAAGAGATCGGTGAGACGGATGCCCTTTGCGCGGATGGCGGGACACGTTCCCGCGCGGCGCTACACCGGGAACTCGCGGACAAGATCGTGGCGGCCTTTCGGCACGCTCTCAAGGTCGGCGAGTGACGACCTTTCAAAAAACTGGCTGCCGCGCGGTCCGGAGAACACGCGGCAGCGAGGGCATTTCAATACGTTATTCAGGCGGCGTTCCGGCTTTCGATCAGCTTCAGCATCGCGACCAGCACGATGCCGTAGAGCACATGGCCAACCAGGGCGACCCAGACGATGCCGGAGAAATTCAGGAAGAACGGCAGGCCGGCCACCGAGGTGATGCCGCCGATGGCAAAGACCCAGAGGCCGAAGCCGTAGATCGCGGAGGGCAGCAGCCAGTATGTGTTGCCGATGATCCGGCGCCAGAGCGGGGCGAAGATATAGAGCCAGCCAATCGGATAGCCGATCAGGCCAACCACATAGAAATGGACGAAATAGCCGGCAAAGGCATTGTTGGGCAGGCCGAGGCTGCCGAGCAGGCTCTGCGCCAGGCCGTGCGGCGACAGGTTGGCGAAGCCGATGCCCGGGCTGACGACCTGGCCCCAGGAATCGAAGGCAATGGTGGCGAAAAAGCCCGAGATGAACATCAGGCCGAGCGTGTTGAAACTGATGGCCGGCAGGGACGCGGAAGCGCGGCTGTTCGAGGCGATGCTGGTCATGTCGGTGTCTTCCCCCAGAGGAACTGTTGCGGTGACAGTCAGGTAGGGGCGCGGTCGATCACATGGAAATAAATTGTCGGGCCCGTTTCGTGACGCGTTTGTGAGCGACGCGTGACCGGCGTGGATGGTGCCTCGGAGCTTTTTCGGAACGCTTCAAGAAGGTAAGGTCCGTCCCATGTCGATAGAATATACAACCGCCCGTGCAATGGACTATCTCACCCGCGTGTTATGTCTCCCGGCTCGTGGCGACGAGCAGGACTGGGAGATAGAGCTTGCGGATGCTGGTCGGCTGGACGAGTTTCTAGACCGCTACTTCGATTTTGCCGGTGATGACGAATATGCCTTCGCCATGGCGGCCCTGATCATCGCCAGCTTCGACAACCTCGTCGCGCTCCGCCTCAATTCCTTTGACAAGGAATATTTCGAGCTCTTTCAGGACGCCGGTCATGATATCCGCGAGATCTATTCTGCAGAGGAATTACGATTGTGGAGGCGGATCTCGTTAATCCTCAAAACCAGACCGGATCTATTCGCAAACCACATCCGGTATTGGGCGCAGATGGAAGAAGAACACAGCGGTTTTGCCTGTTCTTTGTTGTTCAGAAACCAAACCCTTTGAGGAGTGTGAACTTCGCTGGTTCCGTTGGAAAACGTACCTATGCAATTGCCTCCGCCCACGCGTCATGATCGGATGCCCTGATTGCAACCTGCCGTCGAGATCCCGTCATGGAAACCCTTCCCGTTCGCCTCTACGCCGCCTTTGCCGCAGACGAGACCGGCGGCAATATGGGGGCGGTCGTGTTCGAGGATCTGCCGCTCTGGCCGGCGGCGCGGCAGCGGATCGCGGCGGATCTTGGCGCGCCGACGACAGGCTTTGTGCGGCACATCTCAGAAGGGCGCTATGAAACCCGGTTTCATTCCACGCGCTCTGAAATGGATATGTGCGGCCATGTCACCCTGGCGGTGTTCGCTGCTTTGAGGGACGATGGCCGGATCGGGCCCGGCAGCTATATCCAGGAAACACCCGCTGGTGAGATCGGCGTCGAGGTGACACCGGACGGGGCTGTCACCATGCACCAGCCGCTGCCGGTCTTCGATCGGAATGAGGCATCCCGCGAGGAGATCGCGCCGCTCCTCGGACTGGACCCGAACCTGGTCTGGCGGGTCACCGCGTCCTCGACCGCGCTGCGCCACGTTTTCGTGCAGCTGGCCGAGCAGGAAACCCTGGCATCGCTGCAGCCGCAAGACACTGCCCTGCGTGAGTTCTGCCAAGACCGGTCGATCGATACGATCGGCGTCTGGTGCCGCCAGGCCTCCGGCCTCGGCAAGGCCAAGGTGCGCCTGCGCGATCTCTGCCACGGGGTCGGCGATCCGGAAGAGGCCGCCAGCGGCACCACCAACGGCGCGCTTGCCTGCGACTTGTTTCGCTCGGAAAATCTTCTGCCGGGCGCAGGCGGCGCGGCGGTGCTTGTGGCGGAACAAGGCTTTGAAATGGGCCGGCCAAGCATCGTGCGCACGGTACTTGGCACATCCGGCAAAGACATCACCAGCGTTTCGGTGGGCGGCTACGCGGCGCTGCGGATGAAAGGGCAGTTTGTCCTCTAGGAAGGTCTCTCAAACCCTGTGAAACCACACCGGTCCGTCTTCCCCGAAAAGTTCGATCTCGAGGCTTTGCGCCGGGCCATTTTCCATCTCCGCAAAAGTAAGCGTCGAACGGGAGCCTAGAGGCGCGTTTTCGGTGACGAAGTCGAACACCATCACCGGGCCATCCCAGGGGTTGAGCGCATAATGCTGCGGTTCGGGACCGGCCGACAAGACAAGGCCGGTGCCGACGGGGTTGACTTCCACGGTGCCGAAATAGGGATGGGCGTATCGGCCGACGACCTCCGATGCCGCCGGTGGCGGCGCGGCGGCGGCCGGTGGTTCCTGGCCCACCGTTCGGCCGTGCAGCGAGAAAAAGGCCTCAAAGCGTTGCGCATAGCCGGAATACCAGTCGCGGGTCTCGCGGCCGAACTGGGCAAGGTCCGTGAAGGCGGCCGCGATGCCTTCCGCGGCGCCGACCGGGGCGGCATTGGTCAGGACGACAATGCCGAGATCGAGCGAGGGGATCATCGAGAAGCAGGTGCCGGAGCCCATCAGGAAAGCACCGGAATGACCCAGCTTGACGCGGCCCGACGGTTCCACGCCGACATTGAAGCCGAAACCGTAGAACCCGGCTCTTGCATCGGGCATGCGCGGCTGGCCGGAAAAGCTCTGCGGGCTGAGTGCCGGCAGCAGAGCCTCCGGCGCGATGATCTGGTCGCCGCCATGCCGGCCGTTCGCCAGCACCATCTTGAGCCAGATGGCAAGATCATTGGCGGTGGAGCTGACACCGCCTGCAGGCGATTGCGCATCGGGATCGCGTTGGAACAACGGCGCGAAGGTATCGCCGTCACGGGCGTGGGGAATGGCCCGGTTCTCTGCCGCCATAAAATCCTCGAAGCGAGAGCTGGTGCCGGTCATGCCGAGCGGCCCGTAAAGCGCTTCCTCGGAAAGGCTGGCCCAGTCCTTTCCGGAGGCTTGCGCGACCGCCTCGGCGGCGGCCGTCAGGCCGAAATTGGTATAGGCGTAGGAGGTGCGGAAGGCATTGAGCGGCAACAGGCGCAGCCGTTCCAGAATGGTCTGGCGGTCGAAACCGAGATCCTCCAGATCGTCGCCCGCGTGATCGGGCAGGCCGGAGCGGTGGCTGTAGAGATCGCCGATAGTGAGTTTTTCGCTGCGCGCCGGATCGGAGAGAGAGAACCAGGGCAACAGATCGCGCATGCGGCTCTCCCAGGCGACCACGCCCTCACCGACCTGTCGGGCGACCACCGTCGCGCCGACGGGTTTCGACAGGGAGGCGAGCTGGAACACGGTGTCCGGCGTGACCGGGTCGTCAAGGTCGGCGCGCCGGAGGCCATAGCCCTCGGCAAAGACCGTTTGACCTTCGTGGACCACGGCAATGGCCAGTCCCGGAATGCCGCTGCGTGCCATGATGTCCGCGGCAATCCGGGGCAGTTCGGCAATGGCGGCGTCGATCTGGCCCGGAGGAACCTCGACGCCCGGCGTCTGCGCCGGGGACAGGGTCTGGGCAATGCCGTTGACCGGCATCAGGGCCAGGGACGCGGCGGAGGTGCTCAAGAACAGGCGGCGGGAAAGGTCGGTCCGTGGCATGTGTCACTCCAGTTGAGTCGCGTGCTCCAGCCTAGCAGGAACGATCTGCAGGGGCAGAGTAGACATCTGTCAAGGTAAACAGGTGCTGCCACACCCACAACGTCATCCTGAGGAGCCGCTTTAGCGGCGTCTCGAAGGATCCGCCGCTTGCTCCGGAGTGCGGTTGCCGATCCTTCGAGACGGGCTTTGGGCCCTCCTCAGGATGACACTGAGGGGGTGGCAGGAGCTTGGAAAATGCGCTGGCCTTGCTTCAGGGCGAGGTTAGAGGGTGTGCTTTGGCACCATGCCGCCGCGCCTCAATGGCTGTCGCCATGCACGGCGACCATGTCGAGCTCCGCTTCCGGCACCGCAATGGTGCGGAATTCCTCCCGGACGCCCTCTGCCGTCAATTCCCTTTGCACAGCGATCAGCGTGTTTTCCGGGTGCTCCCCGCACAGATCGGCCATGTAGCGCAGCTCTTCTTCGGCGACGCCTTTCGCGGCATCAATGGAGGGCGCACCGTAGAGATCGACGAAATGCTGGGCGAGACGGGTGACCAGGTCCTGGAACTCGGGCGCGCTGACCGGCGTCACGGCCACGAAAGTGACCCGGCCGAACGTCTCCAGGCCCAGCCAGCCATTGGAAAAGGCCTGGCGGGCCTTGCCCTCCAGATCGGCCTCCGACCAGTCGGAGAATTCGAAGCCGCCGGAAAGGCACCATTCGCCGGTGCGGGCGGGCGAGAAAAAGACGTTTCGGTCGCTGTCGTCAAGGTGAATGGCGCGGGCGAGTTTCATGGGGCCTAGGTCTCCAGCTGTGTGGACAGGGGGATCAGCGTGGTGTCGCCGTCCCGGCGCAGCAGCATGCCGAAATTCTCGTCGACGCCGACAAAGGTGCCGGTAGTGCCGTCGATCTCGACCGGCTCGCCGATATTCGGCACCAGGGCACGCCAGTCGTCATGGACCGGGCGCGGACCGTCCTCCAGCCAGCGGTTGATCCAGTAAAGGCTGTGGCGCACCCAGGCCTCCAGAAGATCCGGAGGCGTGATCGCCGCGCAGCCTTCCTCCAGAAGGCAGGTCCGGTCCGGGGTTTCGCCCGGGTTTTCCATAGGGCTGGTCAGCCCAAGCTCGAGGCCGATGACCAGCCAGTCCGGTTCGGCATCGGGAAGCACGGAGGAGGCCTTGGCGCGCAGACGCCCGCAGGTGGCGCCGTTGACCTTCACCCCGCCGTCCCAGGTGAGATGCACCGCGACTTCGGGCGGCGCCAGCGCACCGAGCGCTGCCTGCAGGCCGAGACCGCAGACCGGCAGGGCGGCCATTGCCTGTTCCAGCGGCTTTTCCGGCGTGAAGATCAGACTGGCGCGCAGGGTCGCGCCGTCCAGATTGTAGACAACGGTGCCGGCATCCGTGCCGGCGATGGCGAGCGCGATCGCCCGGTCGAACGGGTCGGCTCGGCCGCTGAGCGGCTCGCCCTGGAAGAGCGGCGGAAATGTCAGCTCGCTCATGCGTGTCCTTTCTCGACCAGTGTCCTCGCCAGCTGCCGGAAGACGGAGGCCTCCGGCGCCTCCGGCGACTGGATTGCGATCGGCGTGCCGCCGTCGCCGGCCAGCCGGATGTTCAGATGCAGCGGCACTTCGGCCAGCAGCGGCACACCGAGCTTTTCCGCTTCCGCCGCTACGCCGCCATGCCCGAAGACATGTTCCTCATAGCCGCAATTGGAGCAGATATGGGTCGACATGTTCTCGATCATGCCGAGGATCGGCACCTGCATCTGGTTGAACATACTGATGCCCTTGCGCGCATCCAGCAAGGCCACGTCCTGCGGGGTCGAGACGATGACCGCACCGTCGACGATGAATTTCTGGCACAGCGTCATCTGCACGTCGCCGGTGCCGGGCGGCAGGTCGACGATCAGGACATCGAGTTTGCCCCACTGCACCTGGGCCATCATCTGCTGCAGCGCGCCCATCAGCATCGGTCCGCGCCAGACAACGGCCTCGTCGCCCCTGGTCATCAGGCCGATGGAGATCACGGTGACGCCGTGATTGCGCAAAGGCAGGATCATCTGGCCGTCGGGTGAGGTCGGCCGGCCGCTGACCCCCAGCATCTTCGGCTGCGAAGGCCCGTAAACATCCGCGTCCAGAAGGCCGACCTTGCGGCCCTCCGCGGCGAGCGCGCAGGCGAGATTGGCAGCCACCGTCGATTTTCCGACGCCGCCCTTGCCCGAGGCAATCGCGATCACCCGGTCAATGCCCGGAACCTTTTGCGGCCCCGATGTCCCGGGCGGGGCCGGGCGGGGCTTGATCGGTTGCGGTTCGGACGGTTTTGTCTCGGCGGGGGGCGGTGCCTGCTCGGAATGGGCGGTCAAGGCGATCTGGATATTTTCGCAGCCGTCCAGCTCCTTGAGCTTGTCCTCCGCTTCCCTCGCAAGGGTTTCCATCTCGGCAACGCGACCACCGTCGATTTCCAGCACGAACCGGACTGTATCGTCCGTCACGCGCAGGGCGCGCATCATGCCGGAGGCGACGATGTTTTCCCCGGTTGCCGGATCGCTCACCGATTTCAGGATCTTCAGAACGCTTTCGCGGTTTAACGGCACGATGGCCTACCCCTCGATCTCGCCGGTGACGACATGTTCCAGGCCCAGTTCCTCGATGGTGATCACGGCTTTCACCTTGTAACTCTTGCCGCTCGCCGGGCCGGCGTCCCGTACCGCATTCTCGATCGCCTGCTGCGAGGTCACGCCGACCTGTTTCAGAAACTTGCGCATGGACATGTTGAAATCGTCGCTCATCTTTTCCTCCTGTTGCAATTGTCAGTGCATTGACTGGGTGATGGTCCGGAACCTACCCTAACGTGATCTGTCAGCAGCGTGAGGGAGGAGCGCGTGGGCTGTCGTCTCTTTTGGGTCGGGCTGTTGAGCCTGACGTTTTTCACGCTGGCATCTGCGACCGGGAATTCCCAGTCCCGGTCCTTTCGGCTGAGCGCGCCCGAGGCGCTGGTTGCCAGCGGTGTCCTGAAACATCTGCTGCCGCGCTTTTCCCTGAAAACCCAGGTCCGGATCGAGCTGGTCGGTGCCGGTGAGGCGGATGCCAGGTTCGCGGCCGAAGGCAAGGGTACGCCCGTGTTTGCCGGCCTCGATGCGGATTGGGTCCTGGTCACCTTGACGCCCGGCAACGAACATGTCGGCCGGTTCGAGGACTGGATCACCAGCGAGGTCGGCCGCAACACCATCGAATCCTTCCAGCCCGGCGGCAAGGCGCTGTTCACGGCGGCGGTCGCGCGGCAGAAAGACGACGAGACCGTTGTGCTCCCGGGCAATGTGGTGGAGGGCGAGAAACTGGCGGTGACCCATTGCGGCCGCTGCCATATGGTCAACGAGGCAACGCGGCTGACGACAATCGGCTCGTCGCCCTCCTTCGCCGTGATGCGCGGCTTTTCCGACTGGCAGGCCCGGTTCGAGGCGTTTTTCGCGCTCAACCCGCATCCGTCCTTCACCCTGATTGACGGTGTCACCGAACCATTCGATGTCAGCCGGCCCTCACCGATCGTGCCGCTCGAGATGACCCTGGAAGAGCTCGAGGCCATTCTGGCCTTCGTCTCGCAGATCCCGCCCGCCGACCTCGGTGCGCCCATCCAGTACCAGTGAAAAGATCCGGTCCGCGTCAATGGTCGCGCCGCTTGCTGATATAGTCGTCGGTGGTGCGCACGCGCGGGCGTTCGCCCATGGCAAACGGGTTGTTCTCCGAATGGTAGACCGCGTTGACCCGGCAATCGTCGCACATCTGGATCAGCTTGACCGCCTTGTTGTCCTGGAACATGGAGTGTTTGCCGGCAAGCTTTTCCGTCAGCCGCATCACCGTCGAGCGCACGCCGAAGGGCTTGCCGCATTCGATGCACTGGAACGGTTCCTCTTCCTTCAGCACAATCGGCCGCAATGCGTCGTCGGCAAGGTTCAGGCGTGGATCGAGCGTGAGCGCCTTTTCCGGGCAGATCGTCGTGCAGATGCCGCATTGCAGGCAGGCATCCTCCTGGAAGCGCAGCTGCGGGCTGTCGGGATTTTCCTTCAGCGCCCCGGACGGGCACAGAGACACGCAGGACAGGCACAGGGTGCAGGCGTCCTGATCGAGCGTTACCGAACCATAAGGCGCGCCGGCCGGCAAGGGCAGGCTGGCACTGCTGTCCGGGCGGAGCGCCCTGGCGGCGAGCCGGGTGATCTGCCGCCTTGAGCCAAGCGGCAGGATCGGCTGGTCGACGAGGGCCGGGTGGACATCGCCATAAAGCGCGGCTTCCAGCTGGTCCGGATCTGTCGGCTCGATCAGCTCTGTCCGGTCCTCGCCCGCAATGGCATTTGCCAGCGCGACCTGGAACGGCAGCCCTTCCACTTCGGTCTCGGGCGAGACCAGCAGTGTGACACTGGCGAAGCCGCAGCCGAGCGCACCCAGCGCCTCGGCGTGGCCGAACCCGGCAAGGCCTGTCATTTCCAACGGAATCACGTCGGCCGGCAGACCGCGGCCATACCGTGCACTCAACCGGATCAGGTCGGCGCCGTGACCGGGACCGTGTACGAGCAAGCGGGCAGGCGCATCGCTGAGCTTGCGCCAGGTGGCCGCCAGCGTCTGCATCCGGGCAAAGGTGTGGGCGACAGGCGGCGCGTCATAGGCAATCGCGCCGGACGGGCAGGCCGCCGAACAGCTGCCGCAGCCGGCGCAGATCATGGTGTCGACGGCGACATGGTCGCCGGCCGGCGTGATCGCGCCGGTCGGGCAAAGATCGAGACAGCGGCTGCAGCCGGTCTTCTGGGCGCGTGAATGGGCGCAGAGCTGACTGTCCAGGCGGATATGGATTGGCTTTTCAAAAGTGCCGACCAGCTGCGAGGCTTCCAGCAGGACTTTGGTCAGAGCCTTGCCGTTGCCGGGATCGGCCCGCAGGTACCCTTCGCGTTTCTCCGGTGCGGGAAAAAGCGGCGGCTCGCGGCGCAGATCCAGCAGGATGCCGCACTCGGTCCGCCCACCCTCGCGCGGCGCGGTCCAGGTTGACGTGCCTCGTCCGCCGGGAACGCGTTCCTGCAGGGCGTCAAATGCGAGCTTGAACTGCCCGAGGCTGCCCGTCGCCGTGCGCAGCCGGCCCCGGACGATGTCGTAACGCCGGTCGTCCAGAAGTGGTGTTTCCGCCTCGGGGGTCAGCAGGACTGTGACGCTGAGGACATCGCAGAGCGCGGTGGCGGCTTCGAGCGCAGCCTCCGGATCACCAAGGATCAGGCAGGAACCTTCGGAAGTGATGTCGACGACCTTTTCACCCGGCACGGGCAGCAGCCCTTCGGCGATCAGGGCGGCCATCTTCGGCGTGACGGAGGCTGTGTCCGCCGTCCAGCCGGCCCGGTCGCGAAGGTCGACAAAGGCCGGGTCGGCGACGTCAAGATCGGCGGCAAGGTCCTCGAAGGCCCGCCGTTCCTGCTGGCAGGCAATGATCACGTCTCCGGCCTGAAGCGCCGCCGCGGCGGCCTCCGCGTCCTTGCGGCAAAGTTCGCCATAAACCTTGGAGCACGGAAGTCCGCTTGATCTTTCAATGGCTTCCGCATCGATCGTCTGACTGCCCAGGCAGTCGCAAAGCAGCAGCTTTGTCTCCGTCATCGCGTGCGCGTCCTCTCCCCCAAACGGATTTTCCGCCGTCCTTGATGCCGGGCGTGTCGGTCGATCCGCTCCTCATAACAAGGGCTCTGATCGGCCCGCGTCAAGTTCGACTTCCGCCGGGCTTGAAATTTGTCGGACATGCGACAGCATTTACGCAATACTGAAACAAACCGGTTCAACCGGCTGGGGGAGGACGGCCCAACGTGAATACGGAACGGACACGGACCATGCCCGTGGGAGTGGTTGTCAGGCGTTTGCCTGGTGTGACGCGCTGGCAGAAATGGAGCTGGCGCGCGGTCGCGCTGATGCCCGGCGCCGGGCCGGCGGATTGGGCGGTCCTGAGACAGGAAGGCGAGGCGGTCGAATATCACGCCGCCACGCTCAGCCTGGAACTGCACCGCACGGAAACGGAGGCCTATCTGATCGCGCTCTCCGACAAGGTGCCCTCGGTCTATGTCATCATGCGCCCGGCGCCGGAGCGGGAGGACAGCGTGCCGCTGGAGCTCCTGTTGCTGACGGCGTCCGCCCATGAAGGGCTGGATTATGCGGATTCCAGCGAAGTCATAGTCGAAAAGGTTCCGATGCCGCCCGGGCTGATTGCCTGGATCCGGGACTTTGTCGACATGCATCACCAGGAGGAGATCTTCTACAAGCGCCAGCGCGACCGGACACGTGTCGATCTGGAAGAAGACGGTATCGGCGATCCGCGCATCCGGCAGCTGGCCGATGTCTACCGGGCACCCGGGCGGACCAAGAAGGACACGCTGCAATGAGCCCGGAAGATCCTCCCCAAAAAGGGTTCTGGAGCCGCCGCAAGGAAGCGGTGCGCCAGGCAGAGGAGGCCGAGAAGGCGCAGGAACAGGCGGCGCTTGATGCCCGGCAGCGCGCGGAGCTGGAGGAAAAGAGCGACGAGGAAATCCTGGAGGAGCTGGGCCTGCCGGATCCGGACACGCTGCAAAAGGACGATGATTTTTCCGCCTTTCTTGGCAGGACGGTGCCGGAACGGCTGCGGCGGCGTGCCTTGCGACGGTTGTGGGTCAGCAATCCGGTGCTTGCCAATCTCGACGGGCTCAACGACTACGAAGAGGATTTTACCGACGCGGCGTCCGCCATGGATGTTGTCAGGACCGCCTACAAGGTGGGGCGGGGCTTCCTGATGGAGGAGCCGGAGGAAAAGGCGCAGGATACCGCGCAACAGGTTCCGGTTGAAGAGACCGACGAGATGCTTTCCGGGCAAAGTGAAACTGCTGCACTGCAGCAGCAAAATCATGCTGCGTCGCAACGCACTTATGACCAAAATGGAAAAACATCTATTCATTTGACGCAAAGTGACGAGGCGGTGCACAGTAGTGATATAGGAACTATTGACTCTGACGAAACTGCGCTAGTTGAACCATTAGGAGAGCGCCTCCCAAGAAGGCGCCGAATGCGTTTCGACTACGAATAATGCTAAAGTCTAAGACGCCGTTTGCGCCAGCTGGAACTGTAAGCGTGGGAGGAGCGGTCTCGAATGTCCGCAGTGGCGAGGGAATACATCATTGATCCCGAGGACCAGGCACGGTCCGAACTCTATGATTTTCTGGGCGTTGTGCTGGCAAGGCCGGCTGACGCGCAGCTGCTTGGCCAGATTGCCGAGCTGAAAGGCGACGAAACGGACCTTGGCAAGGCGCTCAGCCTGCTTGCAAGGATTGCCGCCGTGACCAGCCCCGAAACCGCGGAACGGGAATTCAACGCGCTCTTCATCGGTCTTGGCCGCGGCGAACTGCTGCCTTTCGCGAGTTACTACCTGACCGGGTTTCTGAACGAGAAGCCGCTTGCGAAGCTGCGCCAGGATATGGCGGAGCGCGGCATCGGCCGGGCAGAGGACAAACACGAGCCGGAAGACAATATCGCTTCGCTCATGGAGATGATGGCGGGTCAGATCCTCGGCCGCTTCGGCAAGGTGACCTCCATTGCCGGGCAGAAGACTTTCTTCAACGCCCATATCGAACCCTGGGCGATCCACTTCTTCACCGATCTGGAGGCGAGTGACACTTCGGTGTTCTACGGCGCCGTCGGGTCGCTGGGACGTCAGTTCATGGAGATCGAGGCACAAGGCTTCGACATGCTGCCGAGCTGACAGGACGTTTGCAATTTGGGCGAAAGCCCGCTTGGAGAGGAGAATTGCGACGATGAAAAAAACCGAAACGGCACCGCCCAAAGACGGGACTGGCCGCCGGGACTTCCTGAAGCTGGCGGCGATTTCCGCCCCCGTCGCCGTGACCGCGGTCACGGCCGGCACCACCGCTGAAGCGGCTGCACCCGATCCGTCGTCGGACAGGATGCAGGACACGGTGCACACCCGCGCCTATTACGACAGCGCCCGGTTCTGATCGGACCCTGTGATCTCCCGGCCAAGGTAGCGAAACGCCCGAACGCCGGTTCACACATAACCCAGCCGCATCTTTTCCCGATGCAAGCAAGGTAGGGCAACATGCTTAGGAAAAAGACCAATGGGGTAGCGAAACGCCCCCAGGGTGCAAGTATCCTGAAAGACGCTGCACATAAATCGGTCGACCGCCGGACATTCCTCAAAGGGTCCGGTCTGGCCGCGGGCGGTCTCGCCGCCATCACCGCCACGGGCGGTTCCGTCACCAGGGCCCAGGCGCAAACGCCGGGCGAAAAAGTTGACCTCGTCAAATCCGTCTGCACCCACTGCTCGGTGGGCTGCACCGTGATCGCCGAAGTCTCCAACGGGGTCTGGGTCGGCCAGGAGCCGGGTTGGGACAGCCCGTTCAACCTCGGCGCCCACTGCGCCAAGGGCGCCTCCGTCCGCGAACACGCCCATGGCGAACGCCGCCTGAAATATCCGATGAAAAAGGAAGGCGGCGAGTGGAAGCGGATCAGCTGGGACGAGGCGATCAACGAGATCGGCGACAAGATGCTGCAGATCCGCGATGAAAGCGGACCGGACAGCGTGTACTGGCTGGGCTCGGCCAAGCACAACAACGAGCAGGCCTATCTCTATCGCAAGTTCGCCGCCTACTGGGGCACGAACAATGTCGATCACCAGGCCCGTATCTGCCATTCGACAACGGTTGCCGGCGTAGCCAACACATGGGGCTACGGCGCCATGACCAACAGCTACAACGACATCCACAATTCCAAGGCGATTTTCATCATCGGCGGCAATCCGGCTGAAGCTCATCCGGTCTCGCTGCTGCATGTGCTGCGCGCCAAGGAACAGAACAACGCACCGCTGATCGTCTGCGATCCGCGCTTTACCCGCACCGCGGCGCATGCGGACGAATATGTCCGTTTCCGCCCGGGTTCGGACGTTGCACTGATCTGGGGCATTCTCTGGCACATCTTCGACAACGGCTGGGAGGACAAGGAGTTCATCCGCACCCGTGTCTGGGGCATGGACCAGATCCGCGAGGAAGTCGCCCGGTGGACACCGGAAGAGGTGGAACGGGTCACAGGCACGCCGCCGAGCCAGATGAAGCGCGTGGCGCGGACGCTGGCCAACAACCGGCCGGGCACCGTGATCTGGTGCATGGGCGGCACCCAGCACACCAACGGCAACAACAACACCCGTGCCTACTGTATCCTGCAGCTGGCCCTCGGAAACATGGGGACCGCCGGTGGCGGCACCAACATCTTCCGTGGCCACGACAACGTGCAGGGCGCGACCGATCTCGGTGTGCTTGCCGACACGCTGCCGGGCTATTACGGCCTGACCGCCGGTTCCTGGGCGCACTGGGCCCGGGTCTGGGAAGAGGATCTTGACTGGCTGAAAGGCAGGTTCGCGACCATTCAGGGCGCGGACGGCAAGGACAAGCCGATGATGAACCTCAAGGGCATCCCGGTCAGCCGCTGGATTGACGGTGTCCTGGAAGCCAAGGAAAACCTGGAACAGCCGGACAACACGCGGGCCATGGTGCTTTGGGGTCATGCCCCGAACTCGCAGACCCGTCTGCCGGAAATGAAACAGGCGATGGAAAAACTCGACCTTCTGGTCGTGGTCGATCCCTATCCGACGGTCTCCGCGATCCTGCATGACCGCACAGACGGCTGCTACCTGCTGCCGGCCGCGACCCAGTTCGAGACCCGGGGGTCGGTGACGGCGTCCAACCGGTCGCTCCAGTGGCGCGACCAGGTGGTCGATCCGCTGTTCGAATCCCTCCCCGACCACACAATCATGGCCAAGTTCGCCAAGAAGTTCGGTTTCGAAGATCGCATCTTCCGCAACATCGCCATGGACGGGGAAGAGCCGAACATCGAGGACATCACCCGCGAGTTCAACCGCGGCATGTGGACGATCGGCTATACCGGCCAGTCGCCGGAGCGACTCAAGTCGCACATGGCGAACCAGCACACGTTCGACCGGACGACTCTCAAGGCGGTCGGGGGACCCAACGACGGCGAGTTCTACGGCATGCCGTGGCCGTGCTGGGGAACGGCCGAGATGGGACATCCCGGCACCGCCAACCTCTACGACATGTCACTACCGGTGGCCGAAGGCGGCCTCTGCTTCCGCGCCCGCTTCGGCGTGGAACGGGACGGCCAGAACCTTCTGGCGGAAGGTGTCTCCAACCCCGGCGCCGAAATCCAGGATGGCTATCCCGAGTTCACCATGCAGATGCTGATGGATCTGGGCTGGGACGGCGACCTGACCGCGGAAGAAAGGCAGTCGATCGAGGCCGTTGCCGGATCGGCGGACAAGGTGCCGACCGTCAACTGGAAGACCGACCTGTCGGGCGGCATCCAGCGCGTGGCGATTGCCCATGGCTGCGCCCCGTTCGGCAACGCCAAGGCCCGAGCCGTGGTCTGGACCTTCCCGGATCCGGTGCCGCTCCACCGCGAGCCGCTCTACACCAACCGGCGGGATCTCGTGGCGGATTATCCGACCTATGCGGACAAGTCGTTCTGGCGCGTTCCGACGCTCTACGAGTCGATCCAGAAGAACGACTTCTCCAAGGACTTCCCGATCATCCTCACCTCCGGCCGTCTGGTCGAATACGAGGGCGGCGGGGACGAAACCCGGTCGAACCCCTGGCTGGCCGAACTCCAGCAGAACATGTTCGTCGAAATCAATCCTCGGGATGCCAACAATCTCGGGGTGCGGGACGGCGCTCAGGTCTGGGTGGAAGGTCCGGAGGGCGGCAAGGTCAAGGTCATGGCGATGGTGACCGAACGGGTCGGCGAGGGCGTTGCCTTCATGCCGTTCCACTTCGGCGGCCATTACCAGGGCGAGGACCAGCGGTCCAAATACCCGAAAGGGGCCGACCCCTATGTGCTCGGGGAGAGCTCAAACACAGCGCAGACTTATGGCTATGACTCCGTCACGCAGATGCAGGAGACGAAAGCCACACTCTGCAAGATCTCGGCAGCGTAGGGAGGACGCGAAATGGCACTTGGACAAGCGAGGGCTAAGTTCCTTTGTGACG
The DNA here is from genome assembly GCF_023156505.1 of Roseibium sediminicola. Taxonomy (GTDB): domain Bacteria; phylum Pseudomonadota; class Alphaproteobacteria; order Rhizobiales; family Stappiaceae; genus Roseibium; species Roseibium sediminicola. Next base: position 173,091 of record NZ_JALNMJ010000007.1, read on the forward strand.
CTGAGCGTTGCATCGAGTGCAATGCCTGTGTCACGGCTTGCAAAAACGAGAATGAGGTGCCCTGGGGCATCAACCGCCGCCGGGTGGTGACCATCAATGATGGCAAACCCGGCGAACGGTCGATCTCGGTCGCCTGCATGCATTGCTCGGACGCCCCCTGTATGGCGGTGTGCCCGGTCGATTGTTTCTACCAGTCCGAAGAAGGCGTGGTGCTTCATTCGAAGGACCTTTGCATTGGCTGCGGCTACTGCTTCTACGCCTGTCCGTTCGGCGCACCGCAATTCCCGCAGGCGGGTAACTTCGGATCGCGCGGCAAGATGGACAAATGCACCTTCTGTGCAGGCGGACCGGAAGAGAACAACTCGACCGCGGAATTTGCCAAATACGGCCGCAACCGTATTGCCGAAGGCAAACTGCCGCTCTGCGCGGAAATGTGTTCCACAAAGGCCCTGCTGGCGGGCGATGGCGACGTCGTGTCGGCCATCTACCGCGAGCGCGTGGTCGCCCGCGGCTTCGGCTCGGGCGCCTGGGGCTGGGGCACCGCTTACGGCCAGAAAGGCGGTTGACGCTCGTCTTCTGTGATCGGCGGACGAGAGGAGGCCGGTCGAGGAGCAGGTCAACCTGAATATGTGCGTAGGCGGGGCGGCAGCAATGCCGCCCCGTGCGTCTCCGGTGACACAACAACATGAGGTTCCGGCCATGAAACGGGTGGCATTGGCTTTGGTGGTTCTGCTGGCATTCCTGACCCAGTCTCTGGCACAGGACCAGACGCCTGATAGATCCGCGACCGGCGGCGCCCAGACGCTGGAAGACATCATGAAGCGTCAGCGCGGCGAGGCGGTCGATTACGATTTCCGCCGGAACGCAACCGGTGATCCGGACTCGGCAGCGGCGATTTCATCCCAGCTCGGCACCCTTGGCGGTGTCTCCGATCCGGAACTCTGGAGGGCGTTGAGATACGGTTCCGCCGACATAACCGTCTCGTCCGGCGGAGAAGAAGCTACCGTGCTGATGCAGGATGGCGGTATGCGCTGGCTCGCCTGGCGCAAGGGTCCGCTCGCCACCTATGGCGCCTGGTTGCTCGGCGCCACGATCCTGTTGCTGGCCCTGTTTTACCTGCTGCGCGGGCGTATCCGCATCGACGGGGAAAAGACCGGCCGTACCATCACCCGTTTCAAGGCGATCGAACGCTTTGGTCACTGGTTGCTGGCCGGATCCTTCGTGCTGCTCGCACTGACAGGGCTGCTGACATTGTTCGGTCGGCTGGCAATTATTCCGCTGATCGGCAAGGACGCCTTCGCGCCGCTGGCGCTCGCCTCCAAGTGGATTCACAACAACGTCGCCTGGGCGTTCATGCTCGGTCTCGTCATGGTGTTTGTCATGTGGGTGGCGCACAACATCCCCAACAAGACCGATCTGAAATGGATCGCCGTTGGCGGTGGTCTTCTCAAGAAGGGCGTGCATCCGCCGGCGAAGAAGTTCAACTTCGGCCAGAAGATGATCTTCTGGGGTGTGATCGTGCTTGGGGTCTCCGTGTCGGCTTCCGGCCTGTCGCTGCTGTTCCCGTTCGAGATGCCGATGTTCGCGGCGACGTTCGAGAAACTGAACGCGCTCGGCATCCCGCAGCTTATCGGCCTTGGTACGCTGCCGACCGCGCTGGCGCCCCATGAGGAGATGCAATACGCCCAGCTGTGGCATGCCATTGTCGCCTTCGTGATGATGGCGATGATCCTGGCGCATATCTATATCGGCTCGATCGGCATGGAAGGCGCCTATGACGCCATGGGCTCCGGCGAGGTCGAACTGCAATGGGCCCGCGAACACCATGGCCTCTGGGTCAAGGAGGTCGAGGAAGCCGAGCGGCAGGCCGGGACAGATGCCAAAAATGCCTTGCCGGCGGAATAGGCCAGTCTCGGGATGAACGGTTTGCGTTGGTTGAAGAAACCGCTGGCGTTTCGCACGCGCAGTCTGTCATCCCCGCAAAAGTGGGGGTTCAGGAACCTTCATCGCCTGCCGAACGTGAAAACGCCTGCCCGGGAGTCCTTGGTCCCGGCTCGCGCTTCGCTTGGCCGGGATGACAGACGGTACGGTTTTCTGGCTGCCCTACTTGTCACCGCCACCCTGTCAACCTTCGCCAACGCCGCCGATTTTCAAACCCTGAAAGGCCACGGTGGCCCGGTGATGGACATCGATGTGTCTGCGGAGACCGGCCAGGTGGCGACCGCAAGTTTCGACAATTCGGTCGGACTTTGGACAGGCCGGACCCCGCAATGGCTTGAAGGCCATGCGGCCGCGGTCAAGGTGGTCGCATTTGTCGACGGCGGCCGGCTGGTCTCCGCGGGAGACGACAATGACCTGATCCTGTGGAACCGTGCGGACGCCTCGTCTACCCTGCTGGAAGGTCACACCGCCAAGGTGATGGGACTGGCCGTCTCGCCCGACAAGAGCCTGATTGCCAGCGCCAGCTGGGATACGCGGATCGGTCTCTGGCCGGTTGAGGGCGGCGCTCCGGACTATCTTCAAGGCCACACTGCGGGCGTCAACGCGGTCGCCTTCTCAAGCGACGGAAAGCGGCTCTATTCGGCCTCCGTCGACGGCTCGATCAAGCTCTGGGATCTGGAGACCCGCACGGAAAAACGCGTCATCGACCGCAACGGCTTCGGCATCAATGTGATTGCGCTTGGCGGCTCGGGGGAAGTGGAAAGCTGGATCGCCTACGGCACCCAGGACGGTACGACCCGTATCGTCGATATCGAGACCGGCGAGCGCCTGCGCGATTTTGCCTTCGAGCGCCGGCCGATCCTGGCGCTGACCCTCAACCCGGACGGCAGCAAGCTGGCGACCGGCGACGGCCATGGTTATATCACGGTCCTCAACACGGAGACCTGGGCGATCGAAACGGACTTCCGGGCCGCCCTAAAAGGGCCGATCTGGGCGCTGGCATTTTCCAGGGACGGCGAGGTTCTGCACGCCGGCGGCATCGAGAACATCGTCTATTCCTGGCCGCTCGCCGATCTGGCCAGTTATGACCCGATGGCGACCGAAACACCGCAGTTTCTGAAAAAGCCGGAAGAGATGAGCAATGGCGAGCGTCAGTTTTCGCGCAAATGTTCCATCTGCCATGCGGTGACCGCCGATGGCGGCCGCAAGGCCGGGCCGACGCTGTTTAAGATCTTCGGTCGCCGGGCCGGCACTCTGCCGGGTTATCCCTATTCGCAGACCTTGAGCGGGTCTGATATCATCTGGTCGGCGGAGACGATCGACCAGTTGTTCCTGGACGGCCCGGACCACTTCATTCCGGGGTCCAAAATGCCGATGCAGCGCATAGTGGACCTGCAGGACCGGGACGATTTGATCGACTATCTGAAAGCGGCAACGACCGGTGAAACGAGCGAAGGAGACACACAATGAAAGCGATGCTTCTGGCCTTTGCGGCCATCATCGTGATTTCGGTCGGCGCCAACCAGGCCCTGACCCATATGGGCTTCTCCAGCGCCGACCAGACGACCAGTCCCTCGGTGCGGCTGGGAGAGTGATGTCCGGAGACATAGCGGGACGTTTTGATCTTCCGAGAACGGCTTCACACGTCCATTTATCTCCGATTTCCTGGCTGGACCATCAAATGGAGTTTGTGGGAGAGTTGCACCGGACCAACCTTGGAGATTGCCGGATACATGTTTTCCCGATTGTTCTGTTCATTCGTTTTTGCATTCTTTTCTCTCGTACCTTCCGCCCATGCCGATGAACAAAAGGCCTGCATTATTGTTGAATCGACGAAGGGGTGGCAGAGCCTCACCGTTCCGGCCGGTTACCTTAATGACTATATCGACGTCGCGGGATACTGGACCATCGACGCGCAAGCCCTGCCGCTGACCAACGCTGACGGACATCTGGCAGCTGAAGACCTGCTGAAACCTCATGCCCACAACAAATACCATCAGAAATTCATCTTCGGTGCCCTTCTGGTGAATATCGGCAAGAGGATCGGCAATTTCCGGTTTTTAAGCTATGAAGTCGGCAAATGGAGCGAGGGCGATCGGAAGTTTCCAGGTGAAACGATCAGATTTCGCATCAATGACAGCGATAAGACCCTGTCGAACAACGATGGTCGCATAAGGGTTTGTCTTTTTGTCGACTAGGCTCTGCTCTTCAAACTTCTACTTTCCAGGTCTTTGTGTGGGTGGTCCTGATCGGCGCATCGCTTGTTCAGGCAGGTATCCTGCCGTGGCAGCGCAGTTTTAAATCAACAGTCTAGACAACAAAAAGTCCCTCTCCCGTGTGGCAGGAGAGGGACAGATTGAGCGGATATGGCGACACAGATGCCCTTGTTTCCGCTCGCTTGGAACGCTCAGGCCGATCAGCTGTTGCCCTTGTTGGCGTTCGGGAAGAACAGCTGCTGGCCGTCGACCTTGTAATCGGCGATCGCCTTCTGGCCGTCTTTCGACAGCAGCCAGTCGATGAACTCCTGGCCCATCTCCGCCTTCACATGCGGGTGTGCCTCCGGATTCACCAGGATGACGCCGTACTGGTTGAACATCTTGTCGTCGCCCTGAACGGCGATCTGATAGTCGCCCTTGTTGCCGAAGGCGATCCAGGTGGCGCGGTCGGTCATGATATAGGCGCCCATTCCGGTGCCGGTGTTCAGCGTCGCGCCCATGCCGGAACCGGTCTCGCGGTACCAGTCGCCGGACGCCCCCGACGGATCGACACCGGCGGCTTTCCAGAGACGCAGCTCGGCCTTGTGGGTGCCGCTGTCATCGCCGCGCGAGGCGAAAGGCGCCTTGGTCTCGGCAATTTTCTGCAGGGCTTCGACAGCATTGCCGGAGCCGGCAACGCCCGCAGGGTCGTCCGCGGGGCCGACGATGACGAAGTCGTTATACATCACGTCCGAGCGGGAGACGCCAAGGCCGTCGGCGACGAATTTTTCTTCCGACGGCTTGGAATGCACGAAAAGCACGTCGCCGTCGCCATTGGCGGCGTTCTTGATGGCCTGGCCGGTGCCGACAGCAACAACGCGGACCTCGATGCCGGTCTTGTCCTTGAAGATCGGCAGCAGAGAGTCAAACAGGCCGGAATTCTGTGTCGACGTGGTCGACTGGACGACGATGAACTTGTCCTCGGCGAAAGAAGACTGAGTGGCAAAAACGCCGGCAAAGACGATGGCGGCGAGCGCCAGAAATGCTCTTCTGATCAATGGGACCTCCCGGTAAAATCTTTAAGGGATCTGGTGTTGGGGCCGAGATAGATCCGGCCGTCCCGCCAGGCTCTGACGGGCTCACTCTTGGGTGAATTCAAGACGGTTTCGACAGACCCGATCTCGGCGACCGTGCCGTCCTGCAGGAAGACGAGATCCTGTCCCAGCCGTTTGGCCTGACCGGCGTCGTGGGTCACCAGGACGATGGTAACGCCACGCTCGTTTGCCTCCAGGACAAGCTGTTCGATCGCGGCCGTGGACGCCGGGTCCAGACTTGCGGTCGGCTCGTCGAGAAAGAGGAGCTCCGGTTCCAGGGCGAGCGCACGCACCAGGGAAAGGCGCTGCTGCTCGCCGCCTGACAGCACCCGTGCTGGACGTTTGGCCAGATGCTCAAGCCCGGCATCGGCGAGCGCCGCGCGGATTTTTTCCGCTCGCTCGCGGCCGCGCAGGCCACGCACGGACAAGGCGAATTTCAGATTGGCCATGACGGAACGCCGCAAGAGCACAGGCCGTTGGAACACCATCGCCTGCGCCCGGCAGGCTTCCGGGGTGAGCCGGCCGCCCTGCCACAGGACCGCGCCTGTCTCCGGCTGCAATAGTCCGTGCATCAGCCTGAGCAGAAGGCTCTTGCCGGCGCCGTTCGGACCCATGATCAGCGTGCGCGATCCACGCCTGATGTCGATATCGACATTGGCCAGAAGCCGATTTCCGCCCGCGGAAAAACTGACGTCGCGCACCAGAAGCATCGGTGTTTCGGAGTTTGCCGTCGCGGGGGTAGATGCCCCCGGTGCAGGGTTGAAAGCCATCTCACGCATAGGCGGACCTCACGGCGGAGGCGCGCAGGGCCATGACGGCGGCATTCACGGCCAGCGCGATCAACAGAAGGATGACGCCGAGTGCCAGGGCCAGCTGCAGATTGCCCTTGGAGGTTTCCAGCGCGATCGTGGTGGTCATCACCCGCGTGACGTGATTGATGTTGCCGCCGACAATAATGACCGCTCCGACCTCGGCCACCGCGCGGCCGAAGCCGGCAAGCGCCACGGTCAGGAGACTGTAGCGGGCATCCCAGAGCATCGCGGTAAGGCGGTCGATTGGGCCGACGCCCATGGATGCGAATTGCTCGGCATATTCCCGGTTGAGGTCCTCGATCACCTGGCGGGTGAGGGCGGCAACGATCGGTGTCACCAGCACCATCTGGGCGATGATCATGGCGGTCGGGGTGTAGAGCAGGCGCAGGACCCCGAGCGGGCCGGATGCCGACAGCATCAGATAGACCAGCAGGCCGACCACCACCGGCGGAAGGCCCATCAGGGCGTTGAGGATGACGGCGACAAGAGAGCGTCCGGGGAAATGGAACGTGGCGACGGCGGCACCGAGCGGCAGGCCGATCAGGCAGGCGAAGAGGACAGCGGTCAGCGTGACCTGCATGGACAGGCCAATGATTTCCAAAAGATCCGGATCCAGCGTCACCAGCAGGCCGAAAGCCCCGCCAAGAGCGCTCCAGAAACTGTCCATTTCCGTTGTTTCTCCCGCTTGCCCGGAAAAAATAACAAAAAACGCATAAGAATCCAAATGATGAACGACGTCCGCTGGTGCAAAAACGCCTCGCATCATTGGAAGCCGGCAATCTCTGGTTTAAAAGCGCGGCGGGGAGAGCCGCATATGACCATGATCACCGACGCTGAAGACTTCTTTTCAAAGGGATGCGGGCGCTGCGCGCGTTTCGCGACGCCGGACTGCTCCACCCGGCAATGGATCGAGGGGCTTGTCGCGCTGCGCGGCCTTTGCCGCGAAGCCGGACTGGCGGAGACGGTCAAGTGGGCCCATCCCTGCTACATGCAGGGCGACCGAAACATTGCACTGATCGCCGCCTTTCGCGGCGATTTCCGCCTCAGTTTCTTCAATGCGGCGCCGATGAAGGATCCGGAGGGCATTCTGGTCAAGCAGGGACCGAACACACGGCATCCAGGCGTGATCAAGTTCACGGAGAATGCCCAGGTCTTGGCCATGAAACCCGTCATCGCGGCTTATCTGGCGGAAGCCAAGGGTTATGCGTCGGCAGGCGTGCTGCCACCCAAGGAGGCGGTCGAACTGGACCTGCCGAAAGAACTGGTGGACGCGATGGATTCAGATCCGGAACTGGCGGAGGGGTTCCTTGCGCTGACGCCCGGGCGCCAGCGCAGCTACGTCCTCAATCTGAATTCAGCGAAAACGCCCACAACCCGGATCGCGCGCATCGGCAAGTTCCGGAACAAGATCCTTAGCGGCAAGGGCGCGAACGAACGCTGATCGATTTGAAAGTGCCAGAGCATCGTGCGTTTATGGGAAAGCACGATGCTCCGCGCCCCTCAAGCCGGCGCGCCGTGACCGTCGATCACTTTCTTCGCCACCCGGAAACATTCCAGCGCTTGCGGCACGCCGCAGTAAATACCGACCACATGGATGATGGCGCGGATTTCGTCCTTCGTGACACCGTTGTTGATCGCACCTTTGCAATGGATCTCCCACTCGGTCATCTTGCCGAGCGCACCGATCATGGCGAGGTTCATCATGGAGCGGGTCTTGGCGTCGATCACCTCGTCGCCCCAGCCGAAGCCCCAGCACCAGGCGGTCATGGCCTCTTGAAAAGGTTTGGTGAAGTCATCGGCGGCGGCGAGGTTTTTCTCGACATAGTCTGCGCCGAGCGTTGCCTTGCGCTGCGCGAGGCCCTTTTCGAATAGGTCCTGATCCATAGGCAATTCTCTCCTGGTCTGATTGCTGGTCACCGCGCCTTGCGGGCTCGCTTCGACCCTAGCCTGTTTTGGCGCTACGTCCGAAGATTGTTTTGATGAAAGCTTGACCAGGGATGACCGGACGGAAAAGACAACGGGTCCTAGGGTCTGTGGACAATTAGGATTTGGTCTTGGTTTGGATGCAAATGGCTCAATTTCCAGAAGCAAGGGCGCGGGAAGGGCCGGCCCTTTCAAGCCTTTGCGACGCCGAAATGAGCCATTTGAGCCAAATCCCCATTGCCAATATCTGGGGGGACGCTGTGGATTTCGGTTTCGCGTGCGTCGGAAAGACCTTGTGGTGGGCAACACCACTGCGGACTTTCCTCCTGCTCGAAGACCGAAATCCGACAAGCGCCAAGACCGAAACCTAATTGTCCACAGACCCTAGTCACCCGAATCTGAAGTTCGTCTTATTTCCCGGCACACACGGAACGAGCTTCAGATTCAAAAGGGTGACTAGCAAGCATATGTTTCTAGTGTGGTTTTCGAATTTGAAATTCGCTTCGATGGTCGCTGCAACAATGAGGCGAATTTCAAATTCACAACACTAGCGCGCAAATGCCATATATTAAGCTGGTGTCCTATGCCCGACAGTTCGGAGATCGACATGCGGTTCTCGAGCCGGCTTAGCGTAGGAGTTCTGGTTGCCTTGCTGACCCTGTCAGCCGGACGTGGGCCCGCGCTTGCAGACAGGCCGGATCTGCCTGCCGAGGTCGCCGCTGAAGACAAGATCGGGCTGGAGACCAAAATCGGTCAGATGATCCTGGTCGGTTTTCTGGGCAATGCGCCCGGCAGCGCAGGCTTCAAACGGGTCCGCGAACAGCTGCGGTCCGGTGAGGTCGGTGGTGTGCTCTATCTCGGGCGGAACCTGAAAAACCGGACCACGGTCTGCCGGATGAATGCCGCGTTGTCGTCGGTTGCCCCTACCGGTCTGCCGCCATTGATCGCGATCGATCAGGAAGGCGGAACTGTGCAGCGGCTGAAACGGCATCATGGGTTTCCGCAGACCGCTTCGGCGAAACACATGGCGCGGCGCAAGTCTCCCGCCGAAGCGGCCTTGGTTTACGGTGTGCTTGCAAGGGGGCTCGCCGATTGGGGCTTCACGCTCAATCTCGGTCCCGTTGCAGATGTCGATATCAATCCCCGCAATCCGATCATTGGCCGGCTCAACCGCTCCTTCTCGGGCGATCCGGGACGCGTGGCGGACTACGCCGCCGCCTTTGTCGATGCCCATCGGGATCAGGGGGTGCTAACGGCTCTGAAACATTTCCCGGGACACGGCTCCAGCCGCCGGGACAGTCACCGTGGTGCGGTCGACATCTCCAGAACCTGGTCCGAGAAAGAGCTGAAGCCGTTTCAGCGTTTGATCGACGAAGACCGGGCCGATCTGATCATGACGGCACATGTCATCAACCGCGCGCTTCAGGAAGATCGCACACGTGTGCCGGTGTCGCTGTCTCAACGGGCGCTGCGAGATGTGCTCAGGGGTGATCTCGGCTATTCCGGTGTCATCATCAGCGACGATCTGCAGATGAATGCCATCCGGCGCAGCTTCTCCCTTGAGCAGGCCGTTCTGCGCGCGGTCGCTGCCAGCACGGACATTCTTCTCTTCGCCAATGACAAGCGGCCGGATCCGGAGATCCCGGCGAAGGTCGCGAATATCCTCCTGAAGGCGGTGATGGAAAATCCGGCCCTTCGGGAGCAGATCGATGCGGCCTATGGCCGGATAAGGACACTCAAAGCCCGGCTGGCTGTGCAGGACCCGGAGCGCTGTTCCCTCTCGGCCGGTCAATAAAGCCAGCGTGGCAGGAAGGTGGCGATGATCGGGAACAGCCACAGGATCGCGACGGCCACAATCTGCAGGGCAATGAAGGGCACCACGCCGCGATAGATCTGGCCCGTTGTGATTTCCTTCGGGGCGGCGCCGCGCAGGTAGAACAGCGAGAAGCCGAAGGGCGGGGTCAGGAACGAGGTCTGCAGGTTGATGGCGATCAGCACCGTCAACCAGATCGGATCGATGCCCATCAGGATCAGCGGCGGGATCAGGACGGGCAGAAGGATCACCGAGATCTCGACGAAATCCAGGAAGAAGCCGAGCACGAAGACGAACAGCATCGCAAAGATCAGCGCGCCGGTCGGTCCGCCGGGCATTTCGTTCAGGATCGCGTGCACCCGGTCCTCACCGCCCAGGCCGACAAAGACCAGCGAAAAGAAACTCGCCATCAGGATGGTGGCGAAGATCATCGAGGTGACGGTCAGCGTCGACATCAGCGAGGCTTTCAAAAGCCCGTCTGAGAAGGCGGCTTTCAGGATGCGCAGCACGACGCCGAGCGCGAAGAGGGCTAGCCCGGCATAGATCGCGGCGAGCACATAGCCGCCCGCGGAAATGTCGGAGCGCTGCAGGCGCACCGGCAGCACGGAGGCCGCGACCGCCAGGATCAGAAGCGCTGCCGTGGCCAGCACGATCAGCCTTGTGGAGATGCCGAGACGGCGGCCGGCGAGCAGGATCGCGCCGACGGCGCCGACGGAGGCGGCTTCGTTGGGCGAAGCGATGCCACCGAGAATCGAGCCAAGCACGGCGATGATCAGGAGGATCGGCGGCACGATGGCGCCCGCGATTTCCGAACCGGAGGGTTGGTCGACATGTTCCTTCATCGCCGGGGCGTCATCCGGGAACAGACGGGCACGGACGAGGATATAGACGCAGTAGACCACGACCAGCAGCAGGCCCGGAACCATGGCGGCGGCAAAGGTCTGGCCGACGGAGATGGTCTCGATGGTGAACTTGCCCTGCGCATATTGCGCCTGCTGGAAGGCGTTGGACATGACGTCAGCAAGAATGATCAAAAGCGTCGAGGGCGGGATGATCTGGCCGAGCGTGCCGGCGGTGCAGACTATGCCGGAGGCAAGTTTCGGATCGTAGCCGTTGCGCAGCATGGTCGGCAGGGCAATCAGCCCCATGGCGACGACGGTCGCGCCGACAATGCCGGTCGAGGCGGCCAGCAGCGCGCCGACCAGGACGACGGAGACGCCAAGGCCGCCGTTCATCTTTCCGAAAAGACGTCCCATGGTTTCCAGGAGATCCTCGGCGATCCGGCTCTTTTCCAGAATGACGCCCATCAGCACGAACAGCGGGATCGCGGTCAGAACCGGGTTGGTCAGGACGCCGAAGAAACGCTGGCCCATGGCCCCCATGAGCTGGATGTTGAAGTCGCCGATCCACCAGCCGATGAGGGCGAAGGCGGTGGCGACACCGGCAATGGTGAAGGCGACGGGGTAACCGAGCAGGATGAAGGCGATCAGCGCGCCGAACATGATGAGGTCGAGCGGCAGGCTCATGCGTCAGCGCCTTTCAGTTTCTGAAGATCACGAATGAAGGCCGCCACGCCCTGGATCAGGAGCAGCACGCAATACGCGGGAATGAGACTTTTCAGGAGGAATGAGGCAGGAATGCCGCCGACGGAAATCGGCCCTTCCAGAATGGCCCAGCTGCCGCGCACCGCCGGCCAGGAGAACCAGATCAGCACGAGCAGCGCCGGGGTCAGCAGGAACAGGTGGCCGAACAGGTCGATCCAGGCCTGACTGCGCGCCGTTGCCTTGGCATAGAAGATGTCGACGCGGACATGGGCATTGACCAGGAACGTGTAGCCGGCGCCGAGCATGAAGATCGCCGCATGGAAATAGAGAACGCCCTCATCCAGGAAAATGAAGCTGTAGCCGAAGACATAGCGCAAGAGCACAATCACGAACTGCAACAGCAGCATGAGAAGCGCTGCCCAGCACAATGTGTTGCCTATTACCGAATTCACACGCTCCAGCGCGCCCGCCACTCTGTCCATTCGTGGATCCTGTTAGTTGCCCGGCGACTGCCGGGAGTGCCATCGTGGATTAAGACCGAAACACCTGCCACTTGTCATCCCGGACGGAGCGCAGCGCAGATCCGGGACCCAGTACGCCGCAGCATCTCGTGTCTTGCCGCCCAGTCCTTCCGTTCTTCGTCATTGCAGGGCTTGACCCTGCAATCCATGCCGTTCCCTCGAGACGTTCACCGGAGACGAGAGGAAACGGAATGGATCCCATGGTCAAGCCATGGGATGACGGAAAGCGGGGTGAGGAAATATGTCCCTTTGCCAAAACCCCGAGGAAGCTGCCAACACCCACAGCGTCATCCTGAGGAAGCGCGGAGCGCTGTCTCGAAGGATTGGCCGCTTGCTTAATCACAAGGTGCCGATCCTTCGAGACGGGCCTTGAGGCCCTCCTCAGGATGACGCCGTGGGTGGGCTGGCCCACCTTGTTCGGAGGAGAGAAGCCCTCCTCCGAAATTGAACACCTTAGTCGTAGGCGTAGTCCATGACGCGGGCGTTCATTTGGCCGTTGTCGGCATAGGGCATGTAGTCGCGCATCAGCTTGCGGTAGGCGAGGAAGCTTTCCGTGATGCGGACCACCAGTTCGTCGTCGCTGGCCCGAAGGTCCGCGATGACTTCGCCGGCGGCGTTGCCCATGGCGACGATGACGTCGTCCGGGAGTTTGCGCACCATCACGCCATGGTCGTTGACCAGCTGGGTCAGGGCCTGGGCGTGCTTGGTGTTGTACTCGGTGAGGACGTCGTTATAGAGGCTGGCGCAGGCACGCTGCACGGCTTCCTTCAGGTCGTCCGGCAGGTCGTTGTAAGCCTCGAGGTTGACGGCGCATTCTTCCGCGGAAGACGGCTCGCCGACACCCGGCCAGTAGTAGTTCTTGGCAATCTGGTAGTAGCCGAGCGCGCTGTCGGTCCACGGGCCGATGAACTCGCCGGCATCGAGTGCGCCGGACTGCAAGGCCTGGAACATGGCCGGGCCGCTCATGGCCTGGACGGCCATGCCGAGCTTGGAGCACATTTCAGAGGCAAGACCGGTCGAGCGGAACTTCAGGCCCTTCAGGTCGTCGACGCTGTTGATCTCGGTGCGGAACCAGCCGGCCCATTGCGGACCGGAGTTGCCGCACAGGAACGGCTTCAGGTTGAAGCGGGCATAGATCTCGTCATAAAGCGCCTGGCCACCGCCATGGATCAGCCAGCCGGCCTGTTCCGGCGCCGTCAGACCGAAGGGTTGGGAGCCGAACAAGAGGATGCCCTTGGACTTGGAACCCCAATAGGCAGGAACGGCGTGGTAGAGCTCGGCCGTGCCCTGGCCGACGGCATCGAAGACACCATTGCCCGGCACGATTTCACCGGCGGCGAAGAGCTTGACCTCGATGCGGCCGCCGGAGAGCGCGGTGATGCGGTCTGCCAGCATCTGGGCGGCAACGCCCGGGCCCGGCAGGTTCTTCGGCCAGGCGGTGACCATGCGCCACTGGCGCACGTCCTGGGCGATGGCAGGAGCTGCCAGCGTGGAGGCCGCGACGGCGGCGGTGCCGGTCGCGCCGGCTTTCAGGAAATCACGTCTTTTCATGGTATTACCCCTCAGTCACAGGTTATCGATCGGAACGTCCCGCCGTGCTTGATTATTTCCCCAAAATAGCCGGCAGGTTGAGCCCCTGTTCTTTCGCGCAGTCGAGCGCGATCTCGTAACCGGCATCGGCGTGACGCATCACGCCGGTGGCCGGATCGTTCCACAGCACGCGGCCGATACGCCGGTCGGCATCTTCGGTGCCATCGCAGCAGATGACCATACCCGAATGCTGCGAGAAGCCCATGCCGACACCGCCGCCATGGTGCAGCGACACCCAGGTCGCGCCGGAGGCGGTGTTGAGCAGGGCATTCAGAAGCGGCCAGTCGGAGACGGCGTCGGAGCCGTCCTGCATGGCCTCGGTCTCGCGGTTCGGCGAAGCGACGGAGCCTGAATCCAGGTGGTCGCGGCCGATTACGATCGGTGCTTTCAATTCGCCGTTGCGGACCATTTCGTTGAAGGCAAGGCCGAGGCGATGACGCTGACCGAGACCAACCCAGCAGATGCGCGCCGGCAGGCCCTGGAACGAAATGCGCTCGCGCGCCATGTCGAGCCAGTTGTGCAAGTGCTCGTCGTCCGGGATCAGTTCCTTCACCTTGGCGTCGGTCTTGTAGATGTCCTCCGGGTCGCCGGAGAGCGCGCACCAGCGGAACGGGCCGATGCCCCGGCAGAACAGCGGCCGGATATAGGCCGGCACGAAGCCCGGGAAGGCAAAGGCGTTTTCCAGGCCTTCTTCCATCGCCACCTGGCGGATGTTGTTGCCGTAGTCGAGGGTCGGCACACCCATGTTCCAGAAGTCGACCATGGCCGCGACATGCACTTTCATCGAGGCGCGGGCGGCTTTCTCGACCGCCTTCGGATCGGTTTCGGCCTTGGCGCGCCATTCGGCGACGGTCCAGCCCTGGGGCAAGTAGCCGTTGACCGGGTCATGGGCGGAGGTCTGGTCGGTGACGATGTCCGGCTTGACGCCGCGCTTGACCAGTTCGGAGAAGACGTCGGCGGCGTTGGCGATCAGCGCGACGGACTTGGCTTCGCCCGCATTGGTCCACTTTTCGATCAGCGCAAGGGCTTCATCGAGGGAGTGGGTCTTTTCGTCGACATAGCGCGTGCGCAGGCGGAAGTCGGCGCTCTTCTCGTCGCACTCGACGGCAAGGCAGCAGGCACCGGCCATGACGGCGGCAAGCGGCTGGGCGCCGCCCATGCCGCCGAGACCGCCGGTCAGGATCCAGCGTCCCTTGAGGTTGCCTTCGTAATGCTGGCGGCCGGCTTCCATGAAGGTCTCATAGGTGCCCTGCACGATGCCCTGCGTGCCGATATAGATCCATGAACCGGCAGTCATCTGGCCGTACATGGCCAGGCCCTTTTTATCGAGCTCGTGGAAATGGTCCCAGTTGGCCCAGTTCGGCACCAGGTTGGAATTGGCGATCAGAACCCGCGGTGCGTCCTTGTGGGTCTTGAAGACACCGACCGGCTTGCCGGACTGCACCAGAAGGGTCTCGTCTTCTTCCAGGCTCTTGAGGCTGGAGACGATGCGGTCGAAATCGTCCCAGGTGCGGGCCGCGCGGCCGATGCCGCCGTAGACCACCAGCTCATGCGGGTTCTCGGCGACATCCGGATGCAGGTTGTTCATCAGCATGCGCAGCGGCGCTTCGGTCAGCCAGGACTTGGTGTTGAGCTCTGTGCCGGTGGGCGGGAAGATGTCGCGGGCGTTGTGGCGCGGATTGGTCATGTGGGGCTCTCCCGGGTGTCTTGTTCGATTAGATAAGCTTGGGCGCCAGGGCTTCCAGCGCGCTCAGGATGTCTTGCAGATGCACACGCAGGCGCTCCGCCTTGGCCTCGTCATAGGCAAAGGGCGTGTCCTCGGTGGCCAGATGCGTCTTCTGGGCCAGCTCCATCTGGATGGCATGGAAGCCTTCCGATGGGCGGCCGTAGTGCCGGGTGGTCCAGCCGCCCTTGAAACGGCCATTCAGCACCGAGCTGTAGCCTTCGGCGGCGTTTGTGCGGCTGACGACGGCGGCCTCGATTTCGGGCGCGCAGGTGGTGCCGTTGTTGGTTCCGGTGTTGAAGTCGGGCAGGGGCCCTTCAAACAGGTATGGCACGACCGAGCGGATCGAGTGGCAGTCATAGAGGATGGCAACGCCATGCCTGGCCCGCACCCGGTCCAGCTCCGCTGCAAGCGCGGTGTGGTACGGGGCGTGCCAGGCAAGGCGCCGCGCTTCGATTTCGTCCGTCTCCGGTTCTTCGCCGGTGTGGTAGATGGGGCGTCCGTCGAAATCGGTGACCGGGCAAAGGGTTGTTGTGTTCTGGCCCGGGTAGAGCGAGACCCCTTCCGGGTCCCGGTTGGCGTCGATGACATAGCGGTGAAAGTTGGCTTTCACCATGCTCGCGCCGGGCAGGAGACCGGTATAGAGCCGGTCCACATGCCAGTCGGTGTCGGCCAGTTTCAGGCCGGTGTCGTTGAGCCTTGTGCGGATCGCCTCGGGCACGAAAGTGCCGGCATGGGGCACGCCGAGAACGACAGGGCCGTCACCCTTGAAAACCTCAACCGGCTGCATGGGTCTCTCCCAGCTCGATCATGTGCGCTGGCGATACGACCGAGGCGAGGGCGCGGGTGCGCACCAGCTCGGCGGCCTTGTCGAGATCCGGTGCCATGTAGCGGTCGGCGTCCAGGCTCGGCACGGTGTCCCGCAGCCGCGCCAGCACGGATTGCAGCGACGGGCTGGTGGTGAGCGGTGCCCGGTGCTCGATGCCCTCGGCGGCGCAGAGCAGTTCCACGCCGAGGATCTGGGAAAGGTTCGCGTTCATGCGGACAAGGCGCCGCGCGCCATGGGCGGCCATGGAGACATGGTCTTCCTGGTTGGCGCTGGTCGGGGTTGAGTCCGTCGAACACGGATTGGCGAGATGCTTGTTCTCGCTCATCAGGGCCGCCGTGGTGACTTCCGCGATCATCATGCCGGAATTCAGCCCCGGATCCTTGGCCAGGAACGGCGGCAGGTCGAAGGACAGGGTCGGGTCGACCATCAGCGCGACGCGGCGCTGGGCAATCGCGCCGAGTTCGGCAATCGCCAGCGCGATCTGGTCGGCGGCGAAGGCGACCGGCTCGGCGTGGAAATTGCCGCCGGACACGATCCGGCCGGCATCGATCAGCACCAAGGGATTGTCGGTCGCCGCATTGGCCTCGATCTCGAGCGTGCGGGCGGCCATGCGCAGAAGATCGACACAGGCACCGGCCACCTGCGGCTGGCAGCGTATGCAATAGGGGTCCTGGACGCGGGTGTCGCCCTCGCGGTGGCTTTCGCGGATTTCCGAGCCGTCCATGATCTGGCGCATGGCGCGGGCGACCTCGATCTGGCCGCGATGGCCGCGCAGCTCGTGGATCTCCGGCAGGAGCGGCGCGGTCGAGCCCATGATGGCGTCGGTGGACAGGCTTGCCGTGACCAGGGTCGCCTCCGCCAGGCGCCAGGCGTCGAAGAGGCCGGTCAGGGCACAGGCGGTCGAGAACTGGGTGCCGTTGATGAGGCCGAGGCCTTCCTTGGGCCCCAGCACCACCGGCTTGAGACCGGCCTTTGCCAGCGCTTCACCGCCGGGCATGCGCTCACCGCCGAATTCGGCTTCGCCTTCGCCGATCAGGACGGCGGTCATGTGGGCCAGCGGGGCAAGGTCGCCGGAGGCGCCGACGGAGCCCTGGGACGGGACCACCGGGGTGACGTTGTGCTGAAGACAATCCTCGATCAGCTTCAGCACGACCATACGCACGCCGGAAGCGCCGCGGCCGAGGGACAGAAGCTTCAGCACCATCATCAGCCGGGTGGTGGTGCGGTCGAGGGCCTCGCCGACCCCGCAGCAATGGGACAGGATCAGGTTGCGCTGGAGCGTCGCGGTGTCTTCCGCAGCGATCTTGACGCTGGCGAGCTTACCGAAACCGGTGTTGACGCCATAAACGGCTTCGCTTCCCCGTGCCGCCTCCGCGACCCGCTCGGAGGCCAGGTTGATGGCGGCTTCCGCGGTCCGGTCGATGGTGACGGGCAGTTCCGCCCGGTAGATGCGTTCCAGATCGGCCAGGGTGACAGAGCCCGGCGTCAGGGTCAGGGCGCTCATTCAGAGCCTCCAAAGATGCGTTTTTCGAGAGCGTTGAAACCGATCCGGTACGAAAGCTCCGCCGGATGGGAAATGTTCCAGATGGCGAGGTCCGCGCGTTTGCCGGCTTCCAGCGTGCCACGGTCCTCAAGACCGAGCGCCCTGGCGGCGAACCGTGTGACACCGGCAAGCGCTTCTTCCGGCGTCATCCGGAAGAGGGTGCAGCCCATGTTCATGGTGAGGAGCAGGGAGGCGAGCGGCGAGGAGCCCGGATTGCAGTCGGTCGCGAGCGCGATCGGCACCTTGTGTTGGCGCAGCAGCTCCATCGGCGGCATCTGGGTCTCGCGCAAGGTGTAGAACGCACCGGGCAGCAGCACGGCGACGGAACCGCTCTGGGCCATGGCGGCCACACCGGCTTCGTCGAGATATTCCAGGTGATCGGCCGACAGCGCGCCATAGGACGCGGCAAGGGCGGTGCCGCCGAGATTGGAGAGCTGCTCGGCATGCAGCTTTACCGGCAGGCCGAGTGCCTTCGCCTCGTCGAAAACCCGTTTGATCTGCTCCGGCAAAAAGGCAATGCCTTCGCAGAAACCGTCGACCGCATCGACCAGGCCTTCGCCATGGGCGGCCTCCAGCGTCGGCAGGCAGACCTCGTCGAGATAGGCGTCGGCCCGGTCCTTGTACTCGGCCGGAATGGCATGGGCGCCGAGGAAACTGGTCCTGACGGTGACCGGGCGTTCTTTGGCAATCCTTCGCGCCGTGCGCAGCATCCGGAGTTCAGCATCGGTGTCCAGGCCGTAGCCGGACTTGATCTCGAGAGCCGTGACACCTTCGGCGATCAGCGCGTCGACCCGGGTGAGGGCGGCGGTGAGCAGCTCTTCCTCGCTGGCAGCGCGGGTCGCCTTGACAGTGGAAACGATGCCGCCGCCGGCGCGGGCGACTTCCTCGTAGGTGGCGCCTTGAAGGCGCATCTCGAATTCACGGGCCCGGTCGCCGCCAAAAACCACATGGGTGTGGCAGTCGATGAGGCCGGGGGTGACAAGGCGACCGCCAAGGTCCTCGCGCGGCAGGTCCGCGGTGTCGGCAGGAAGATCAACTGCCTTGCCGACAAAGGAGATGTGTTCCTTGTCGATCACCAGTGCGCCGTCGTCGATCATGCCATAGGGCGCATCGCTCTCGGCAAGCGTCACCAGTCTGGCATTGGTGAGAAGGCGTTTGGTCACGGTCAACTCCGGCTTGATTAGATTGCGTTATAAGATAATATGCATGCACATATTAACGTGTCAACGGAGGAATAGCGGGCATGTCGACAGTTTCTGGCGCGACGGTTTTTGCGGAAAAGGCACTGCTGCCGGGTGGCTGGGCGGAAAATGTCGCGGTGGTCTTTGATGCCGACGGCCGGATCCTATCCGTTGAGCGTGATACGGCCGCGACAGGGCAGTCTGTCGGTATCCTGCTGCCGGCGCCGAGCAACCTGCACAGCCACGCCTTCCAGCGCGCCATGGCCGGCATGAGCGAGCGGCGCGGCAACGAGCCGCGCGACAGTTTCTGGACCTGGCGCCAGATCATGTTCCGGTTTCTGGATGCGCTGACGCCGGAAGATGTCGAGGCGATCGCCGCCTTCGTGCAGATGGAAATGCTGGAGGCGGGCTATGCCGCCGTCGGTGAATTCCATTATCTGCACCACCAGCCGGGCGGAGCGCCCTACGACAATCTGGCGGAGCTCTCCGAACGCATCATCGCAGCGGCGGCAGGCACCGGCATCGGCCTGACCCATCTGCCCGTTCATTACCAGTATGGCGGCTGCGACAAGCGCCCGCTGGCTGCGGGCCAGATCCGCTTCGGCAATGACACCGAGCGGTTCAGCAAGCTGCATGAACTGGCCGCAAAGGCGCTGAAGACCCTGCCGGAAGACGCCGTCATCGGTGTCGCGCCGCATTCCCTGCGCGCGGTCGATCACGACGGCCTCAAGAGCGCCGTCGCGCTTGCCGGCTCCAACCCGCTGCACATGCATCTCGCCGAGCAGATCCCGGAAGTGGACGAAGTTCTGGCGGCCTGGGGCCAGCGCCCGGTCGAGTGGCTTCTGTCCCATCACGACGTCGGCCGGAACTGGTGTCTGATCCACTGCACCCAGATGACCCCGGCCGAAACAGAGGGCCTGGCGAAAGCCAGCGCGGTTGCCGGTCTTTGCCCGATCACCGAATCCAGCCTTGGCGACGGCATTTTCGACGGCGTGAATTACCTGTCTCATGGCGGTCGCTTCGGCGTCGGCTCGGATTCCAACATCCGGATCGCGCTCTCCGAAGAACTCCGGACCCTGGAATATTCCCAGCGCCTGCGCGACACCTGCCGGGCCTCGGTGGCCACCAGAGAAAAGTCCACCGGCCGGGTGCTGTTTGACGGCACTGTAGCCGGCGGCGCCCAGGCCATCGGGCGCCGGTCCGGTGCCATCGAGGCAGGGTGCTACGCTGATCTGCTGGCACTCGACAGCAAGGCCATCGATCTGGAAGGCCGCGAAGGCGACGAAATTCTCGATGCCTGGATCTTCGCCGGCGACGACCGCATGGTCAAAGAGGTCTGGTCCGCCGGCCGCCATGTTGTTTCGGACGGAAACCATGTAAAAGGCGAGGCCATCCGCGCCAGATACAGAGCCACCATGGCCTCTTTGCGCGGCCGGCTTTGAATGATGACTTTGACGGGACCTACTGAGACTTGACGCTGACCGACACAAATTCCTGGACCGGCATTCGCGAGGAGCTGCTGCGGCGGATCCACGAGCGGGTCTGGCAGCCGGGCGAGCAGATCCCGCATGAAGCGGATCTCGCCGAGGAATTCGGCTGCGCCCGCACCACGGTCAACCGGGCCCTCAGGGATCTTGCGGAAAGCGGCCTGGTGGTGCGCAAGCGCCGGGCGGGCACGCGGGTCGCGCTCAACCCGCCGCAGCGGGCGACGCTCACCATCCCGATCATCCGCGAGGAAGTCGAGGCGCTCGGCCGCTCCTATTCCCACAGCCTGCTGGAGCGCGACCTGCGCCCGCTGCCGCCAATGCTGCACGGCGCCTTTCAGGTGAGCCTCGGTGAGGACGTGCTCTTTTTAAAGACGCTGCATTTCGCCGATGACCGTCCTTACGCTTTCGAGGAGCGCTACATCAATCTCGCCGCGGCGCCCACGGCCCGCGACATGACGTTCAACGACGTCACCGCCAACGAATGGCTGGTCCACAACGCGCCCTACAGCCACGGTGACATTTCCTTCTTCGCAGTCAATGCCGACAAGACGCTGTCGAAAAAACTCGATGCGGCCAAGGGCAGTGCCCTCTTCGCCATGGAACGCATCACCTGGGCCGGCGAGCTGCCGATCACCCATGTGCGCATGATCTTTGCGCCGGGCTACCGGATGCGGACGGAAATCTAGAGGGCGCGCGTTCGCGCGCCCTCCACCCCGTTTAAGACCAGGTCACGGCTTTGTTCAGCGAAAGGCCCGTTCCGCCGATTGGGGCCGCGCCGTATGGACCGCTTCGATCATGATGATTTCACGGTGCCAACAGAGGCTTGCCCGATCTGATGACTTTTGGGTCGTGGTTTCACCGCGAACAGGTGTTTCCGTCACATTGCTTCAAAATCAAAGGAGTGTGTGTTCGGGATAATCTTCCAATCCGTGCCGTCGGCCGCGTGCAGTATCGGGACATTGTCTCCTATTCGGCCAATTCCCAAGCTGCCGAGCCACCAGTTGTTGCTTCCCAGAGTATGTCCTTGACCAAGGAAGATGTCCTGTGTTGCGCCATTGGGATAGGAAAGCCGAAGCTGGAAGCAAAAATTCAACTCATCGGGCAGGTAAGCGTTGTGGGTGACTGCTATGGCGTGTTGCCAATCATTGTTGCACCAGCCTTTGAAGGTTTCAGCGACTTGTCCGCTGCCTTCGCGATCACAGATCAGGTTGACGTCGACTGTCTCATTTACATAATGGACATCTGGTTTGTCGCATGGCTGACCGGGTGTGCAATCTAGAGTTTTGTCGATGTATTCAACTTTTGTGAAAACATCCGGTCGATTGAAAATCAGTGTGCAATTGTTTTTGTCTGACATGTTTCACTCCCCCCATTTTTTAGTTGCCGAAACACGCTGCGCGCGAATCTAGTTGCAGTCAATCAATTTTCGCGGGAAGAGTTTTTTGATGATGTATCTCTATGTATTCTTGTTTCCATGATGGCGGTGAAGGCAGGGGAGGCTGTGTTAAAAATACATTTTTATTGAATGAAATTCTTGAAACTAAGGGATTTTCCAGGGTGGCGTCACCGTTTGATTGATGGCGTCTTTTGTGTGTCGCCAAAACCGCTTATTTGCTGGCGGCCGTTCCGCGGCAAGACTTTTGAAGTCGTTTTCCAATTCTGGAAAGATGGACTGGAGGGGGTAAAGTCACCGCATTTGAATGGCTGATTCCGTATGCCCCCAGCAGCCACGGCGACAGCTCCTTCTTCGCCGTCCATGCCGACAAGACCCCATCGGAAAACCGGATGCGGCCAAGGGCAACCCGCTCTCGGCCATTCAAGCTCGAGCTCGCGTCGATTCACGGAAGGTTACCCTCCAATCCCTGAAACGGGGAAGAGCTCTATTGTTGGATCAGTCCTGCCGCGTAAGCAATTGCACGCTGGTAGTTGCCGCTGTCGTTCCACGCCGACAGGACACGGAAATTGGCCGTGCCTTCGCCGAAGGGCCGTCCGGACTGCCAGCCGTTCCGGCGCAGCATGTTCGCGGCCGTTGCAAGCGCGTCGGCAGCATTGTTGGGGTCGGTGCGGCCGTCGCGATTGCCGTCCACGGCGTAGCGGCTCCAGTTGCCGGCCAGGAACTGCATGTGCCCCAGTTCACCCGATGGGCCGCCACGGCTGTTGCCTGTCAGAAGCCCCTGGTCGACCATTTGCAGGGCCGCGATCGCATCGTCTTCAAATCGCGGAGACCGGCGGCAATAGGACGCCAGGGTCACGGCGCCGCTGACGACAGGCGTTTTCCCCGTGTATCCGCCCCAGCCGGTCTCATAGCCCCAGATCGCCACCAGGACGGATCCCGGCACGCCGTAGCGCTTTTCGATAGACCGGAACAGCCTTGCGTTTTGGTTGAGCCGTTGCCTGGCTCCCGAGACAAACGAATTCACGCTTGAAAACCGGCTTTTCAGGAATTGTTCCGGACTGCGATAGCGCATGCTGGATTGCGAGGACGGGCTGGATTCAAACTTCCACGTGATTCCGGAGAGCTTGGCCTGCTGCAGCGCCTGCAGACCGCGCCGCCCGACACCGGCGTTTGCCGCCTGTTGCGCCAGTTGCTGCTTGTAGGCTTGAAACTGTCCCTTGCTGGTGATGCAGGAGGCTGCCAGGGCCGGTGTTGCCAGCAGCATCGCGGAGGCGATCACCATGGATCGCAAAATGGTCTGTCCTGGTGTCAAATCAATCTCCATCAATCCGGATGAGCCAAGGTCAAGCTGACAGGCTTTTGTACTTGATGTTCATATTTCCACTTATGGCAATTAGGATCTAGAGCGACGAAGGCCAGGTGCCCTGATATCCCCGAAGATCACTTTTTGCGGTCTGGCCTGAGGCTCAATAGTCTTCCGTTTGAGCGCGGTATCTGCCGGTTGATGGCGCTGAGACCGAAGCCTGGAGGGGCGATGGCTGGAGTTTTTCGGCTGCTGCGCCGCTGTCACAGCGCATCGGTGCCCGTGTCCATCAGAATGTAGACGCCCGCCGCAATCATCACAAAGGGCGTCAGTCGCTGTAGCTTACGCATCGCCTCCTCGCTGAAGCCGAGGCTGCGGGATAACAGGGAACCGGATGCCAACAGGATACAAACGGCCAGCAAGGCGCCGATCAGGACCAGGTGGTCGAAGGTCTCTCTGCTGTCGGCAAAGAACGCAGCAAGCAGAACCAGGGTGTCGGTGCTGAGAGCGACAAACACCACCGCCGCACCGAGCGGGTTTTCATTCGTTCCAGGCGAGCTGCCAGAGGTCTCGGAGAATTCGCGGCGTAGCTGATAAAGCCCGAGGACTATCGGTGCCAGTCCGAGCCATCCGACAAGATGCACAGGCAGTCCGGAGGCAAACGCACCGGTCGCAAAGGCGGCCACGATGACAGTCGCCTGGGCGATCAGAAAGCTTAGGCTTGTCTGTTTCCACTTGCCGGAGGCCGACAGGGCGACAAACACCATGAGGCCGTCAATGTTGGTCAGCACATACGCGAGTGTAACAGAGCCAGAGAGAGCGAGTTCAGCCACGATACCTGCGTTTTCCAGTCTTTCCAAGCGGTGAGGAACCGTCCGGGGTCTTCAGAAGGGCGCACGGTATTCGGATTCCGCTCCGCGTGAAAGAGGGGTGGATCGGCTGTTCCCGGGAGCGCGTTGACGAATGTCTGTCACCGCGCACAAAACCAAGCAACAATCAGCATTCATCAATCAGGACATGCCTTTGGCGCGAATTATGCGCTGGGGTCCGGATCTGGACATGCAGCTGCACTGCAGCCCGCCCGGATTGACGACCGAGAAGCTTTCCCAAACAAAAACGCCCTCTCCATCCGGAAAGGGCGTTTTGCGTTTCACGAGACCAGCGAGCCGATCAGTCGATGGTCGATCCCTCTTCGTCCCGCTTCATGTGTTTCATCCGCGCCTTCAGCACGCGGCCGAAGATGATCGGCAGGACGAAACCGATGATGGCGAGGGCCCAGAGGGTGAGGGAGAGCGGGCTGTCGACCAGGGTCCACCAGTTGCCGTTGTCGATGGTGATCGCCCGGCGCAGGTTGTTCTCCATGGAATTGCCGAGCAGTGTGCCGAGGATGATCGGCACCAGGGGAATGTCGAGCTTGCGCAGGATCCAGCCCATGACGCCGAAGCCGATCATGACAAGCAGGTCGAAGGA
This sequence comes from Roseibium sediminicola, assembly GCF_023156505.1. Lineage (GTDB taxonomy): Bacteria > Pseudomonadota > Alphaproteobacteria > Rhizobiales > Stappiaceae > Roseibium > Roseibium sediminicola. Next base: position 197,456 of record NZ_JALNMJ010000007.1, read on the forward strand.
CGAGCCTGAGATGCCATAGATGCCGACAAAGCTGACCATGGCGACAATCGGCATCAGGATGCGCGGCGGGATCAGCAGTACCCGGGTGAACAGGCCAATCATCGGGATGTTCATGGCCAGCAGCATGAAGTTGGCGATGAACAGCGCCGCGATCAGGCCCCAGACCACATCCGGCTGCTGGGTGAAGAGCAGCGGGCCCGGGGTGATGTTGAGGGCGAGCAGGACGGCGAGCAGCACGGCGGTGGTGCCGGAGCCGGGAACGCCGAGCGCCAGCATCGGCACCAGCGCGCCGCCGGCGGCGGCGTTGTTGCCGGCTTCCGGGGCGGCGACACCGCGCGGGTCGCCCGTGCCGAAGGTGCCATCCTTGTCGACCAGCTTCTTTTCCATCGTGTAGGAAATGAACGAGCCGAGCGAGGCGCCGGCGCCGGGCAGCACGCCCGCGATGAAGCCGAGGAAGCTGGTGCGCAGCATGGTCGGGGTGCAGTATTTGATCAGCGACCAGCTCGGCATCATCCTGCCGACGGAGACCTTGTGGCCGGCGGCGTCGGCATCGCCGTGGCGGTGCTCCAGGAACAGGAACACTTCCGACAGGGCGAACAGGCCGACAATGGCGACCAGGAAGTCGATGCCGTCATAAAGATGGACTTCGCCGAAGGTGAAGCGCGGCACACCGGTCTGGGTGTCGACGCCGACGGTGGCAAGGCCGATGCCGAGCGCGGCGGCAATTGCGGTCTTGGCCTGGTTGGTCGAGGCAACGCCGCCAAGGGTGGCGAAGGCGAGGGTGAAGAGAGCGAAATATTCGGCCGGGCCGAACAGCAGTGCGATCTTGACCAGCTGCGGCGCCAGCAGGATCAGGCCCCAGGTCGCCAGGAACGCGCCGACGAAGGAGGCGATGCCGGAGAGTGCGAGCGCTTCACCGGCCCGCCCGGCCTTGGCCATCGGATAGCCGTCGAGACAGGTCATCATCGCCGGTTCATCGCCGGGAATGTTCAAGAGGATCGACGATATGCGGCCGCCATACATGGCGCCGTAATAGACCGAGGTCAGAAGGATCAGCGCGGGCGTCGCGCCGAGGCCGAGCGTGAAGGCGAGCGGGATCAGGATGGCGACGCCGTTGGACGGGCCAAGGCCGGGCAGGGCGCCCATCATGGTGCCGAGGAAGCAGCCGAGCAGGGCCAGCAGCAGGTTCTGCCAGGTCAGCGCGATGACGAAGCCGTCAGCCAGGGAGCCGAGAGTTTCCATGGGATCTGCTCCTTAGAAGCCGAGGGGGCCCTTGGCCAGCGACAGGCCAAGAACGAGATGGAAGACGGCGTAGATGCCGGCGGAGGTCAGGCAGCCGGAAACGACCGAGGAGATCGGCCGCGTGCCGAGGCGCCAGGTGAGATAGGTGGCGGCGAGCGCGGTGGCGATCACGAAGCCGAGTTCGGGCAGGAAGATCGCGTAGAGGATCATCACCACGATGGCCGCGCCGACTTCCAGGAAGCGCATCAGGGAGGGCCATTCCGGCGCAGCGTCCGGCTTGGCGATGACGGCGATCGAAGCTAAGCCCAGAACGGCCGCGATGATCAGGGGAAAGGCTTTCGGTCCGACGGCGTCGGACAGGAAGCTTTCTTCGATGGTAAGAGCGGCCCAGGCATATCCGAGTGCAAGGAGTAGCCCGACCACGCCGAAGATGCGGTCGCTCATGGTTTCCTTCCCTTGGCGGCTCTTCCCCAACCGGTGGCCGCTATTGTTTGATTGTTGAACGGCGGCTTCACTGTGCCACCGGGGGCGCCGACAATCCAGACCGGAAACCCGGCCGGTGATCCCGGAGCGCGCAGGTAAAAGCGCTGATAAGGCATTTCGAGATTTCGAAACCCTCTCGTTCGTCATCCCGGACGGAGCATCGCGAAGATCCTGGATCTGTGAGCCGTGGTCTCGATGAAATTCGAAGACCTTGGGGCTCTCCGGTCCCGGCTCGCGCGATGCTTGGCCGGGATGACGCTATGGAGAGGGGACTGGTTCTCAATGTTCGGGGCGCGGTTGCCCGCGCCCCGTGGTCGAGGTCGTTCGGATCGGTTTTACTTGATGATGCCGATTTCCTTGGAGATGCCCTGGATCTGGTTGACCGAGTTGGCAACGAATTCCTGGAAGGCATCGCCCTGCAGATCGAGCGGCGCCAGGCCGTTGGCGGCCATGATGCCTTTCCACTCGTCGCTGGCATATAGCTCTGCGATCTTGGAGACCCAGGCGTTGTAGGCTTCGTCGGACATGCCGCCCGGAGCGTAGAATCCGCGCCAGTTGGCACCGATGGCGTCGACGCCCTGTTCCTTGGCGGTCGGGAAGTCGGCGAATTCACCCGGCAGGCGCTCCGGTGCCAGCACCGCGATCACCTTGATGTCGCCGCTGTCGACAAAACCCTTGGCTTCGGAAATGTCGCCGGTGAAGGCCTGAACGCTGTCGGCCAAGAGCTGGGTGACAGCTTCGCCGCCGCCGTCAAAGGCGATGTACTTGACCGAGCGCACATCGTCGATGCCATAGGCATTGGCCGCGATCAGAACCTTCAGGTGGTCCCAGCCACCCACGGCGGAACCGCCGGCAACGGACACCGACTTCGGATCGGTCTTGATCTTCTCAAGCAGCTCGGGGAGCGTGTTGATCGGGCTGTTGGCGGCAACGGCAATCACGCCGTAGTCGGCGCCGATGGAGGCGAGCCAGCGGACCTGGTCCATGGTGTTGCCCGGATAGGCGCCCTGGGCGAGACGGGTCGCGGTGGCCGAGGAAGCTGCCACGATCAGGTCGTTGGAATCGCCGCGCTTGTTGACCACTTCGGCAAAGGCCACGCCGCCGCCGCCGCCGGCGAGGTTGACGACCTGCATGGTTTTGTCGAGCAGCTTCAGGTCCTGCAGGGACTTGCCGACCTGGCGGCAGGTGAAGTCCCAGCCACCGCCCGGGTTGGCCGGTGCGATGCACTCGGGATTTTCCGGAGAGAAATCCTGGGCGGCAACGCCGAAGGCGGATGCGCCGAGAAAAGCGGCCGCCAGCAGAAGGCGGGTCGGTTTGAATGCCATGATGTGTTTCCTCCACATGAAGTCAGGCTTTGACTGAGCCCTTTTGATCCGTTGTTCCGCTCGTTTGCGGGTCCTCCCAACGGACGTGAGAAAAGCCTAGCGCCGTTCCCTGTCATTAACCTGTCACCATGCGGCAGCTGCGCTTGCCAGCAGCGGAACGCCGGTGCAATGCTCAGGCAAGGGAGGACAGAATCGGTGCGCTTGCTGCTGGTGGAAGACACGTTCGACGTGGCCGAGGCGATCATGATCCGGCTGGAACGCTCAGGGTTTGCCTGCGACCTGGCCAAGACCCTTGAAGAGGCCAGGGGCTGTGTCGACGTCCAGCGTTATGACGTCATCGTGCTCGACATCAACCTGCCGGACGGGCTCGGCACGGAGCTCCTGAAGGAAATGCGCGCGCGCGGCGACCGCACCCCGGTGCTTATGCTGACCGCGGAATTTTCCGTCGACGACCGGGTGTCGTCGCTGAATTCCGGCGCCGACGATTATCTGGTCAAGCCGTTCGACCACCGCGAGCTGGAAGCCCGGATCCGGGCGCTTTACCGGCGCGATCTCGGCGACAAGGCCGAGGAACTGAAGATCGGCAACCTGACCTTCAACGCTTCCGCCCGCTCGGTTCACCGGGAGGACAGCCCGATCAGCCTGACCCGCCGGGAATTCTCGCTGCTGCAGATCCTGATCCACAATCGCGGCAAGACGGTCAGCAAGGAGCGGCTGTTCGAGGGTGTGTTCAGTTTCCAGGACACCGATGTCGGCATGAACGCGCTGGAACTCTATATCGCCCGGCTGCGCAAGAAGCTGGCGGACTGTTCGGTCAAGATCGAGACCCAGAGGGGGCTTGGCTACAAGCTGACCGCCGATGACTGAGCTGATGCGCCGGTTGGCGACGCTGTCCTTAAGCGCGCGTGTTGCCGTCGGCATTGCCTTCCTCCTGATCTTCGGCGGCCTGATCGTCTCGATCGCGGCCTTCGCCTATGGCCGCGAGGCGGCGCGCAGCGCCTATGACCGGCTCTTGCTCGGGGCGGCAACCGACATTGCCTCGGCGATTTCCGTGCGGGACGGTCAGCCGGAAATCGAATTGCCTGTTTCGGCCTTCGAGCTGTTGGCACTCGCCCCGGACGACCGGATCGGCTACCGCATCATTGGCCCGGACGGCAGCACCCTGACCGGTTATGACGAGCTGGTTCTGCCGACAGGCCGCAACGCGCTGCGCGACGGCTTTTTCGACGGCAGCTTTTTCGGGGCGCCGGCCCGGTTCGCGGTTGTCTCGCGGCGCTTCGCGGAACGCACGCTCAACGGAACCATCCAGGTGGTGGTCGGCCAGACGATCGAAGCGCGCAATGCCATGGCCTATGACATCACCCGCAAGGCGCTTTACGTGCTGGCCGCCTCCGGACTGGCCATGGTGCTGCTGTCTGCTGTCGTCGTCCGTTCCGTGCTGAAGCCGCTGGAAACCATGGCGGGCGGCCTGTCGGCGCGCGATCCGCATGATTTGACACCGATGGATACGGCGGTGCCGCGCGAGACGGCGGTGATGGTCAATGCGCTCAACGGCTTCATGGCAAGGCTCGACCGGCAGATGAATTCCATGCGCCACCTGATTTCCGACACGGCGCATCAGCTGCGCACACCGGTGGCGGCGCTGCGCGCCCAGGCGGATCTCTTCACCGACGAGGCGGACATGGCCCGCAAGGAAAAGATCGTCGAGCGGCTGCAGACCCGCACCGCCAGTCTCGGCCGGCTGCTTGACCAGATGCTGGCCCAGGCGCTGGTGATCCATCGCGGCGACAGCGCCCGGCGCGAGGCGGTGGACCTGCGCGACATTGCGCTCGATGTCTTCGAGGAGGGCGACCATCAGGTGCTCAATCCGGAGTTCGATATCCAGCTGGAGATCGGCGATGCGCCCGTGATCGTGATGGCGGACGAACCGTCGCTCAAGGAGGCGCTGAAAAACCTGCTCAACAATGCCGTCAAATACGGCGCTTCGCCGGTGCGGATCGGGGCGTCGCGCGAGGGCAATCGTGCGGGGATCTGGGTCGAGGATGCCGGAACCGGCCCGGCGGACGCCGTCCTTGCCGAGCTCGGCGGGCGGTTCAACAAGGGTACCTTGTCGCGCCAGGCCAGTTCCGGCCTCGGTCTTGCCATTGCACATTCCGTTGCCGTTTCCTTCGGCGGCGAACTGGCGCTCGAAAAGACTGGAGACAACACCTTCCGGGCGTCGCTGATGTTTGCCGCCGCGCCGGAGTGGACGTCATGAGGGCACGCTTGCTGATCGCAGCCATTGCCGTCTTTGCCTGTCTCGGCCAGGTGCCGCCGGCGCATGCCCAGGAAATGGTGCGTGTGTTCGGCGCCGCGGCGCCCGCACAGGTGTTCGTGCTCAGGTCGACAACCGATATTTCGGTGTTCGGCCCGGTGGTCGAGGAATTCCTGTCGACCCGCCCGGGCCTGCAGGTGCGTTACGAGCAATGGGGCTCGAACGAGCTTTACCGGCTTAGCCGTCAGGATTGCCGGGAAGACCGCCAGGGCGCCGATGTGGTGATCAGCTCCGGCGTGCATCAGATGGTGAAGCTGGTCAACGAGGCCTGTGCCTGGTCCTATTCCTCGCGCCTGACCGCGCAATTGCCGGCGGCGCTCAGATGGCGGGACGAATTATGGGGGATCACCCGCGAACCGGCGGTGATGGTCTACAATCGCGACCTGGTGCCGGCGGAGGACATTCCACAGACCCGCTTCGACCTGCTCGACCTCTTGCGCCCCTCGGAGACGCCTTACGCGGGCCGGGTGGCGACCTATGACATCGAGCAGTCGGGTCTCGGTTATCTCTTCGCCTTCGCCGATGCCCAGGAAGCCTCGACCTTCGGCGCGCTGCAGGAATCGCTTGGCCGCTCCGGCGCGGTCTCGACCTGCTGTTCGGCCGACATCATTCAAAGTGTTGCCGAAGGCGACTACCTGATCGCCTACAACGTCCTCGGGTCCTATGCCCAGGGCTACCAACAGCGCGACGACCGCATCGGCATCGTTCTGCCCTCGGACTATACGCTGGTGTTGTCGCGGGCGTTGATGATCCCGAAGACGGCCGCCAACAAGGCCGCGGCGGAGCAGTTCCTGGACTATCTGCTGTCGCCTGAGGGCACGCTGGCGCTTCGGACCGCGCTTCTCATCAGCCCGCTCCTGGAAACCGACGAAGGCAATGAGGGCGAAGTTCTGAGCCCAACGGCGCTGCGTCCCATCAGTCTGTCGCCGGCGCTTATGGTTGCTCTCGACGCCCTGACCCGAGAAACCTTCCTCCGCCGCTGGCGCGCGACGTTTCCGGGGCCGTAGGGGCGGATCTTCTGAGACGCGCCACAAACAGAGGCGGCACCCCGGGCAAGCGAAGCGCCGACCCGGGCCCTACTGTTTCCAGAAAGCCGGAAGGGGGCAACGCTTTGCTTGCTCTTGAGCTGCGATGTTCCAGAACGCGTTTGATTTCCTGAACAACCCCCACCCCTAACCCCTCCCCACAAGGGGGAGGGGGATTCAGCCTGAGTACGTGGCGAGTTCAGTTTCCCGGTACCTTGATCTGGTCGCTTGAGGTAGCCGCGGATCGAAGCGCGTTTCCCTCCCCCTTGTGGGGAGGGATTAAGGGTGGGGGTGAACTGCGGAGCGGTAAACCTTTGTCACGGCTCCCCCTTTTCCGCCGCCCGTCGAAACGGGTGGCGGCTTTGATCAGAATTTTCTGGCGAAGCTCAGCTTGAAGCTGCGGCCGGCGCCTTCGTCGTTGCTGAGGTGGTGGCGGTAGGATTTGTCGAAGACGTTGTCGATGTTGAACCGCACCTCGCTGCCGGCAAGGTGGCCTTCCATCGGCGTCCACGCGGCATAGAGGTTGTGCAGCACATAGCCGGCGGTCCTGTTCTCGTCCGTGCCGACCCGGTCCTGGGCGGCGTAGAAGTCGCCCTTCCAGCCGAAATCAAGGTTCCAGGGGCGGTGGACATAACCGACCTTGAGGAAGGCGTTGTCGGCCGGGACAGCGTTCATGTAGCCGCCGGTATTGGCGTTCTCGCCGCGGATCAGCGAGGCGCCGAGCGAGCCGTAGACGCTGTCGGTCCAGTAGGAGGCCTCCAGCTCCAGACCTTCATAGCGGGCCTTCGGAATGATCTCGGTGACCACCGTGGTGCCGTTCCAGTAGCTGGCGTAATAATTGGTGATGTTGTTGCGGAAGGCCGTGCCTTTCAGGCGGAAGCTGTCTCCGCCGACAACAAGATCGTCGAAGGAAAAGGTGAGGCCAGCCTCGAAATTGTTCGACTGTTCCTTCTCGATCGCGTTGACCGTGTAGTTGGAAAAGACCTCGTCGAGCGAGGGCAGCCGTTCGGTATGGGCTACCGAGCCGAAGACGCCGAGCCAGTCGGTCATCTTGACCATGGCGGCGAATTTCGGCGAATAGCCGAACTTGGTCTTGTCCTCGTTGAGGTTGACCGTCGCGCCGGTGCCGTCGACATAGCTGCCCACATGCACATTGCTGTAGTCGATTCGCATGCCCGGGATCAGGGTGACCCGGTCGTTCCAGATCAGTTCTGCCTGGGTGTAGACGCCGGCGGTTTTGGTCTTGCCTTCCGGATGGGAGCCGGAACCGCTGCGCACGTAAGTCCCAAAGTCACGCGGGTTCTTGCGTTCCTGATACTGGCCGTCGAGACCGGTGGTGAGATAGGCCATCCAGCTGTCGCTAAACTGGAAGGTCGCCACGTTGTCGATCTTGCCCTGCCAGGTCTCGTAGGAATATTCCGAGCTGAGGCCGAAGGGATAGTAGCAGAAGGTGGGGCTGAAACAGATCTGGTCCTGGTTCTTCTGCTTCACGCGCGTGTCCGACCAGCTCACCTGGGCTTTGACATCTAAGAGATCATTGCCGGTAAAGGCGTTCTCATAGCCGAGAATGGCCGTCTGGTCGGTCACCGTCCGGTCGACATCACCGAAGCCGGTGCCCCAGGCGATCTGATCGTATGTCTGGTTGTCCTCGTCGCTTGACCAGTTCTGGTAGCTGGCGAAGACCGACTGGTCGTCATTCTCGCCGAAGGTGTAGCGCGCCTTGATCAGGCCGTTGATGGAGTTGAAATCCGTGTCGTCGATCTTGTCGCCGTGGCCATCTGTGAGATCCTGCGACTGGCGGTAGTTGAGCGCGCCGAGCAGTTCCAGGTTCTCGACCGGTTCGGCGGCAACAATAGCGCTGCCAAGCCAGCCATTACCGTTGGAATCCCAGGAGGTCTTCACCCGGCCGCCTAGTCTGTCTCCGGGATCGAGAAAGTCACTGGCGTCCTTGGTGGTGAAAGTCACGACACCGCCCATGGCGCCGGAGCCGAAGAGCGTGGAGGAGGCCGGACCGCGCAGCACCTCGACCTGCTTGTAGAGCTCCGGATCTGAGAAGAACGAGCCCATCCGGTATTGCTCGTAGAATTTGTTGACGCCGTCGACCTGGATGATGATCCGGGTCTCGTCGCCGGACAGTGCCTCGCCGATGCCGCGGATGTTGATGCTTTCGCCGAGGACCGAGTTCGAGCCGATCGGCGTGACGCCCGGCACCTCGCTGAAAATGTCGCCGATGGTGCGCGGCTGCTGCGCGTCGATGGCGTCCTGGCCGAGCACTGTGACCGCCTGCGGCGTGTCGATGGCGACCTTCGGAACGCCTGCACTGACCACGATCTGCTGCAGCATCGATGTCGCACCGTCCACCGGCAATGTCACGGCCGTTTCCGGCACCAGGTCCTGTGCGGCTGCCCCGCCGGTATGAACCAAACCCCAAAGAGCAACGCCGCCGAGCAGGCGGCTGTGAAAGGTCTTATTGAGCCCCATAAAATTCTCCAAGAGTGCGCGTTGCTCGCGTCCTTTTCGCTGCCTCTCAAACAGCGTTTTTAAACATGAGTCAATGACTCAGGTATTGCGGTCATAATGAAATATGAGTATATGAGTCAAGTATTGCTTCGCAGCCGCAGCGAAAAAGGAACACTTTAGAAGCGTTCCAAATTTCGCAAACCAATCAGTGAGTTACCGAGAAGGTTCCATGCGGACTTGCGAAAGACCAGACCATAGCCACCGAGGGCAAGAGCCATGAAACCCGATCAGATTGCCGCTGAAACCAGACCCGGCGCCGCCGATATTAGGACCGCGCGGGCGCAGAATCCGAAGATGCGCGAGCGGGATCTCGCCCGCGTTCTCGGCATCACCGAAGCCGAGCTGGTCGCCAGTTTCGTCGGGCACGGCGTCAAACGGATCGACCCGCGTTTCGACGATCTGTTTCCCGGCCTCAAGCAGGTCGGTGAGGTGATGGCGCTGACCCGCAACGAGAGTGCCGTTCACGAAAAGATCGGTCCGTTCGAGACATTCGTGAACGGCAAGCGGGCCGCCCTGATGCTGGGGGACCAGATCGACACGCGCATGTTCCCGGCCAACTGGGTGCATGGCTTCGCGGTTGAAAAGGTGGACGGCAAGGAAGTGCGCCGGTCGCTGCAGTTCTTCGATGCCCATGGCGATGCCGTGCAAAAGATCCACGCCCGCCCAGATACGAATCTGGTCGCCTGGGATCGGCTGGTGGAGACGCTGCTTCTGGACGACCAGACGCCAGAGCAGCTGCCGGAGGTGACAGCGGCCGAGCCGTTTTCCCGCAAGCTGCCCGCCGACGGCGTCGAGGCGCAACTGCGCGCGCGCTGGCAGGCGATGACCGACCCGCATCAGTTCCATGGACTTCTGAGAGATCTCGACCTTGACCGCGTGAGCGCCTTCGAGCTGGCGGGAGAGACCTGGGCCTGGCCGCTCGACCGGGGCTCGGTGCCGGCGCTCCTGCGGCTGGCCGCGTCCGAAGGCATTCCGATCATGTGTTTTGTCGGCAATCGCGGCTGCATCCAGATCCATTCCGGTGCCATCGCAACGGTCATGGACAAGGGGCCGTGGATCAATGTGATGGATCCGACCTTCCATCTGCATTTGCGCACCGATCACATCTACGAGGTCTGGGCGGTGCGCAAACCGGCGGATGTCGGTCATGTCACTTCCATCGAGGCCTATGACAGCGACGGCCAGCAGTTCATCCAGTTCTTCGGCGTGCGCGGCGAAGGCAACCTGGAGCGGGCCGACTGGCGCGGCCTTGCCGAGAACCTGCCGAAACTCGATCGGGCCGTTCAACTGGGAGCAGCGGAATGACGTTAGCTCTTCGCAACCGGCTCTGCAGCCTTGCCGCCGCGCTCACCCTGACCGCAGCGGCGCTGGTCACCCCGGCCAGGTCGATCCTCGCGGATCAGGCGGGCGGTCAGGACGCAAACCGGGTCGTGGCGATTGGCGGTTCGGTCACCGAAGTCGTCTTCGCGCTCGGTGAGCAGGGCCGGCTGATCGCGCGCGACACCACCAGTGTCTATCCGGCCGAGGCAAATGAATTGCCGGATGTCGGTTACATCCGTGCGCTCTCGCCGGAGGGCGTCCTGTCGGTCAATCCTGATCTGGTACTGATGCTGGAGGGCAGCGGACCACAGGAGACCGTGGAGGTTCTCAAGAAGTCCGGTGTCGCCATTGCCGATATTCCGCAAACCTTCACGGCGGAGGGCATTCTCGGCAAGGTACGCGCCGTCGGTGCGGCGCTCGGTGTCGAGGACAAGGCGGAGGACCTTGCCGGCAAGCTGGAAGCGGATCTGGCCGCCGCGCGGCAGGATGCCAGCGGCAAGGCTGCCGGTGTCCGGGTGCTGTTCATCCTGTCGACCAAGGGCGGGCGCATTCTGGCCTCCGGCCGGGAGACGGCGGCCGACGGCATCCTGAAACTCGCCGGTGCGGACAATGCCGTTGCCGACTTTGCCGGCTACAAGCAGCTGAGCGACGAGGCAATCCTGAGCGCGGCGCCGGATGTGGTGCTGATGATGGACCGCACCGGCGATCATGATGCCGGCGCAGGGGACCTGTTTTCCCATCCGGCCCTTGCCGAAACGCCGGCCGGCAAGCACCAGAGGCTGGTAAAGATGGGCGGCCAGTATCTGCTCGGTTTCGGTCCGCGCACGGCCGAAGCCATCCGGGAGCTCTCGGTGCAGCTTGCCGAGATCCGGAGCTGACGGGCGATGAGCGATACATCGCTTCCGGGCCGCCTTGCCTGGTCCGGTCTCAAGGACGCCGGCAACGGCAACCGGGAACCGCTTGCCCGGGCAGTGATCGCGGGTCTCATGGTGGTCACGCTGACCGTCATGCTGGCGAGCCTGGCGACCGGTCCGATTGCGGTTCCCGTCCTGGACCTTCTGCCGCATATGGCGGCCTATTTTCTGGGCGACCTCGACGGCGCGCCGGAGGGGATCTCCTTGCGCGACTGGATCGTCGTCATGGATATCCGGTTGCCACGGGTCGTGCTCGGGGCGCTGGTGGGCGCGGCGCTGGCTGTCTCGGGTGCGGTGATGCAGGGCCTGTTCCGAAACCCGCTTGCGGATCCTGGAATCGTCGGGGTCTCGGCGGGCGCCGGTCTCGGAGCGGCACTCTTCATCGTGCTCGGCAATGCCGTGCTTGCGCCGGTGATGGCTCTTCTTGGCATCTACGCGGTGCCGCTCGCCGCCTTTGGTGGCGGGCTGATCACCACGCTGCTGCTTTACCGGATCGGTACGCGCGGCGGCATCACCTCCGTTGCCACGCTGCTTCTGGCCGGCATTGCGCTGGGTGCTCTGACCGGTGCCATGACCGGTCTTCTGGTCTATGTCGCCGATGACCATCAGCTGCGCGATCTGCAGTTCTGGGGGCTGGGGTCGCTCGCAGGTTCCAACTGGGACAAGGTGCTTTCCGCTGCGCCGATCATCCTGGCGATGCTTGTCTGCGTGCCGTTCCTGGCGCGCGGGTTGAACGCGCTCACCCTTGGCGAGGCGGCGGCTTCCCATCTCGGCATAAGGGTGCAGCGGCTCAAGAACCTCAGCATCGTTCTGGTCGCCGGTGCCACGGGAGCTTCCGTTGCTGTCAGCGGCGGCATCGGTTTTGTCGGCATCGTGGTGCCGCATCTTCTGCGCCTCACCATGGGGCCGGATCACCGCTTTCTGCTTCCGGCCGCGGCCCTGTTGGGCGCCTCGATGCTGATTGCCGCCGATACCCTTGCCCGTACCATCGTTGCGCCCGCCGAAATGCCGATCGGCATCATCACCGCCTTCGCCGGAGCGCCGTTTTTCCTCTGGATCCTGCTGCGCAAGCGCGGCCTGACCGGCCTTTGAGAGGGTTGCCGTGTTTCATCAGAAAATGCCGGATGCCGTGCCGCTGACCCCGGATCTCGTCGTCGACGGCGTCAGCGTTTCCGCCGACAAGGTGCCGATTGTTCGCGACCTGTCTTTCAAGGCGACAGCCGGCGAGGTGCTCGCCATCATCGGGCCAAGCGGCTCGGGAAAAACCACCTTGATGCGGGCCATGACCGGCGAGATGGCCTATCGCGGCACCATCTCCCTTGGTGGTCCGGAAGTTCGCGGTCTGGCTCCGGAGGTTCTGGCTTGCGTGCGCGGGGTGTTGCCTCAGGCGAGCCAGATCTCCTTCCCGCTGAATGTTTCCGAAGTGGTCGGCCTCGGCCTGATCGACGGGCAGCGGGATCGGCAGGCACGGAAAAGGCGCATTGCCGAGGCGCTTGGCCGGGTGGGGCTCTCCGGTTTTGAGGGCCGGACCTATCAGGATCTCTCCGGCGGCGAGCAGCAAAGGGTGCAGCTCGCCAGGGTGCTGTGCCAGGTCTGGGAGCCGCTGGACCCGGTCGGCGCGCCGCGCTGGCTGTTCCTGGACGAACCGGTTTCCAGCCTCGACATCAAGCATCAATATCAGATCATGCGGCTGGCCCGGGACTACGCAATAAACGGCGGCGGTGTTGTCGCTGTCCTGCACGATCTCAACCTGACCGCCGCCTTCGCCGACCGGGTGCTGGTCATGCGCGACGGCGAAGGGCTCGCCTTCGGCCTGCGGGACGAAGTGATGCGGCCTGAACTGCTCTCGGTGACCTATGACTTTCCGCTGGAATGTCTTGCGGTGGCGGGGGCACGGCCGGTGATCGTACCGGCGGAGGACAAGGCCTGATAACGCCCGCGGCTATCATCTCCGCGAAAGCGGAGATCCGGGACTCTTCATCGTCACACCGTGCCACAAACCTTTGCCCGGGAGTCTTGGGTCCCGGCTCGCGCTGCGCTTGGCCGGAATGTCAACGGAGAGAGAAAGCGGTCCTTTGCGCCATCTTAAGGCGCGTGCCGCCGCCATCCCTTCCCAGGCTTCTTCTAAACATGACTGTCGGCTCATTTTTGCCATCTTTGCAACCAATTGTTTCACGATTCGGGTTGTGCACTTTTGGCGGTGGGCTGAAGGCGTGCTGTCCCGCTGCGGAATTGCTGTCTGTTTGATCCGTCCGCTCGTTGGGCGACGGGAACTTTTTTTGCAAAAACTCTTGGATATTTCCCATGACAAATCCGGAAATCGAAGGCTCTGCCCGGCATTGGATCAGCTTCCTGCTCGCGGTCTGCAACCGGCTGGACTTTCGTTTCAAGGGCGTTGAACCGGATCCGATCGGCGTCCTGGAAGGGGTGGTCAGCGGGGCGACGAGTTTCGAGGACCTCGAACGCCAGCGCGACGACTGGGCGCGAACGCTGAAACAGTCTCCTGACTATTTCAATCCGCTCGTCGTCGAGATCCTGCCGCTCAGGCTTGCGGCCCTGATGGCGGATATAAGGGCAAAACACATCAGGAACCGGCAGACCATCGCCACGGAAATGAAACATGTCGGCGAATGGATCGACTTTTCGTTCCTGACGCTGGGCTACGATCCGGCGCAATACAAGGATCTTTGGGCTACCTATTGGAGCGATTGGGAAATCGCAGGGCAGACTGAAGAGCGGGCGTAAGCACGGTATTTCAGCATTCTCTGTTGTCATCTCCGCGAAAGCGGAGACCCAGGAGCCTTCATTCTAACAGTGTGCCACAATCATTTGCCCGGGAGTCCTGGGTCCCGGATCTTCGCTGCGCTGCGTCCGGGATGACAAGTCGGAGAGCAGGTTTTCGGGCTCACCCCACCGTCCGGATCGCCGCGACCATCTCGTCTGAATCCCAGACCCGATCACCAACTGCCGCCAGCGCAACCGCGCCGTCGCGGTTCAGGATGTAAGTGACCGGCAGGCCGCGCAGGTACCAGGTCGAGGGCATGGACTTGTTGCTGTCCAGCAGGACGGTGAAGCCGTCGCTGTCGATCTCGTCTAGAAACCCCCTGACCTTGTCTTCCTGGTCGCCGACATTGACGGCGAGGACGGCATAGCCGTCCGGGCCGAGCACTCGGGCGAGCCGGGCAAGGCTCGGCATTTCCTTGCGGCAGGGCGGACACCAGGTCGCCCAGAAGGAGACGATCAGCACCTTGCCGGCATAGTCGCCGATCCGGTGTGTGGTGCCGGCGAGATCGGCAATGTCGAGTTTCGGATCGATCTCGAAGGCGGGTTCGAGCAGGCCGAGTTGGCGATAGTCGGTGTTCGCCGCAACGGCGGCCGACGACGCCAGCGCCAGCGCCGCGCCACCGGCCAGGAGATGTCGTCTGGAGAGGTCCGTCATGTCTTTGCTGCCACCAGGTTGGTCCTGTTCACCGCTGTCGGAAAACATCTGTTGCGGCAAAGGTAAGCCGTGCGCGGCGACCTGCAACAAACAAGTGTTTCACAATCGCGAGACAGGAGCTGACGGGTTGGCAAAAGCGCGGCAGTATGACGATGGCCCAAAAAGAGCCCCAAGCACTGGTGTCACCCCGGGCGAACACCGTGAGACCCGGGGCCTACTCGTTTGCAGAGCTTTTTGGGACGCTACTCCTCGCAAAGATGCATGTGCTTTGACAAGCGGCTCTGCGAGTGGGTCCCGGCTCGCGCTGCGCTTGGCCGGGATGACACGGAGTGTTCTACTTGCCCCTCCCTCCGCCTTGCGGGGAGGGAACAGGGTGAGCGGCGCAGCCGCTAATTTTACGCCTAATAAAACTGCCGTGCTTCCTGTCCGTGCAAGGAGAGAGCTCGACTCTTCCTCGGGGTCGCACCGCGCTTCAGGCAGAGGCGTGGTGGGTGGTCGCCGTGTCGTCGAAGGTGCCGTCGATGTAGCTTTTCAGCGTTTCGGCGACGCCGTCGGCGGAGATCCTGGCCACCGCGTGGCAGAACGCTTTCAGGAAGGTCTGGTTCGTGCCGAGGGCACCGAACAGATCCGGCATGACAAACGCGTCGGAAGCGCCTTCATAGACATCCCGCGCCCAGGCCTGCAGCAGGGCGGCGCTGCCGTCCTCGATGACATGGGTTTCGCCGGCCTCGTTGTGGCCGAGGCAGTACCGGCACCAGAGCGCGGTTTCCAGCGCCAGGCCCGTGATGGGAAGGCCCTGATCGAGCCGTTCCTGGATCGCGGGCAGGATGAATTTCGGCTGCCGGTTGGAGCCGTCCAGGCAGAGCCGCGGAATGGTGTCGCCGACGGCCGGGTTGGAGAAACGCTCGATCACAGTGTCGAGGTAGTCGGTGAAGCTGACGCCCGGGATCTCGGGAACGGTCGGCAGGATTTCCTGCGTCTCCAGCTTCTTGAGGAATGCCCGGATCAGCGGGTCGGCCATGGCGTCATGGACGAAATAATGGCCGAGCAAAGCGCCGGGATAGGCAATCGCTGCGTGGCCGCCATTCAGAATCCGAAGTTTCATCAGCTCGTAAGGCGCGACGTCCTTGACGAACTCGACCCCGACCTTTTCCAAAGCCGGGCGTCCCGTCGGAAAGTGGTCTTCCAGGACCCATTGGCGGAAGGGTTCGCAGACAACGGGAGCCGCGTCTTCCAGGCCAAATTTATCCTTGACCAGCTGGCGCTCGCGGTCGCCTGTCGCCGGTGTGATGCAATCGACCATCCCGTTCGGAAAGGCGACAGTCTCCGCGATCCAGGTGCCGGTTTCCGGCGACAGGGCGGCCGCGTAACCGGCCACAGCCTGTTTCGCCATGTGGCCGTTTTCCGGAAGATTGTCGCAGGACATCACGGTAAAAGGCGGCAAGCCCTTGTCGCGGCGGCGGAGCAGAGCGGCAACCAGGATCCCGAAAACGGTTTCGGGAGCCTCCGGATGGGCAAGGTCGGCCTGGATTTCCGGATGGGCGGCGTCGAAACCGCCGGTGTTCGGATCGACGAAATAGCCGCCCTCGGTAATCGTCAGGGAGACGATGCGAATGTCCGGTTCGCTCAGCCGGTCGATCAGGTCCGCGGTGTCGACATCGACGAAGTCGATCATCGCGCCGCAGACCTGCGCGCTGAGGCCATCGGGATCGAGTTCGACCACGGTGGTCAGCCAGTCCTGGGGCGCGAGCCGGTCGCGCATCGCCTTGTCGTAGGGTTTGAGGCCCGCGCCGACAATGGCCCAGTCGCGGCCCTCGCCGAGATCGAACAACTTGCTGAGATAGATTGCCTGATGGGCACGGTGAAAATTGCCGACACCGATATGCAGGATGCCGGCGGAGAGATCGGCGCGGGTATAGGCCGGCGCCTTGACGGTATCGGGAAGAGTAGCGAGCACAGTGTTGTTCAGTCTTTTTGTCATTGGTCAGCTCATCCAGTTGCCGCCATCGACGTTGTAGGTTTGCGCGACGATATAGTCGGCATCGGAACTTGCCAGGAAGACCGCCATGCCGGTGAGGTCGTCGGCGGTGCCCATGCGCCCGAAGGGCACGGCAGCACCGACAGCGGCCTTTTTCTCTCCCGGCTTCAGGCCTTCGTGCTTGGCAAAGAGCGCGTCGACCCCGTCCCAGTGTTCGCCGTCGACGACGCCGGGCGCGATGGCATTGACGTTGATGCCGTGTTTGATGAGATCGAGGCCAGCCGACTGGGTCAGGCTGATCACGGCCGCCTTGGTGGCGCAGTAGACGCCGACAAGGGCCTCGCCCCGACGGCCAGCCTGGCTGGCCATGTTGATGATCTTGCCGCCCTGGCCACGGCTGATCATGGATTTCGCGGCGGCCTGCATCACGAACAAGGTGCCGCCGACATTGATCTGGAACAGACGTTCGTAACTGGCGCGGGTGATCTCGACGATGGGGGCGAGATCGAACAGGGCGGCGTTGTTGATCAGGATGTCGAGGCCGCCTGCCTCCTGTTCGACGGCAGCGATCGCCGCGTCGATGGAGGCCTGGTCGGTGACGTCAAGCTGAACCGCATAGGCATTCGGGCCGATGTCGGCCGCGGCCGCCTCTGCGCCGGCCAGGTTGATGTCGCCGATGGCAACCCTGGCCCCTTCCGCCGCATAACGCGCGGCAAAGGCCTTGCCGATGCCCCGGGCAGCCCCGGTGATCAGCGCGGATTTTCCGGAAAGTCGCGTCATGCCATCCGCAGTCCCTGATTGTCGAACCGGTGGATCTTGTCCGGATCCGGGGTCAAGTGGACAGTGTCGCCGTGGCGGAAGCCGACCTCTCCGGAAGAGCGCACCGTGATCGGCTCGTCTACGCCGTCCATGTCGACATAGAGGAAGGTGTCGGAGCCCAGATGCTCGGAGACGCCAACCTTGCCGGCCCATTTGCCACCGTCCTGAGAGACCGTGAGATGTTCCGGACGGACGCCGATGGTGGCGGCGCCAAATTCGGCAGCGAAAGAGCCCATGAAGAAATTCATCTTGGGCGAGCCGATGAAGCCGGCAACAAACTTGTTGCGCGGCGTGTGGTACAGCTCGAGGGGCGAACCTACCTGCTCGATGACACCGGCCTGAAGCACAACGATCTTGTCGGCCATGGTCATGGCCTCGACCTGGTCGTGGGTGACATAGATCATGGTGGTCTTGAGCGTCTGGTGAAGTTCGGAGATTTCCAGGCGCATGTTGACACGCAGAGCGGCATCCAGGTTCGACAGCGGTTCGTCGAAGAGGAAAGCGGCCGGTTCGCGCACGATGGCGCGGCCGATGGCAACGCGCTGGCGCTGGCCGCCGGAAAGCTGTCCCGGGCGCCGGTCAAGATAATCCGTCAGGTTCAAGACCTTGGCGGCGGCTTCGACCTTTTCCTTCTGGGCGGCCTTGTCGAGACCGGCCATGCGCAGCGGGAAGGCGATGTTCTTGCGCACCGACATATGCGGGTAAAGCGCGTAGGACTGGAACACCATCGCCAGGCCACGTTTTGCCGGCGGCACTTCGGTGGCTTCCTTGCCGTCGATGGTGATCTTGCCGCTGGAGACATCCTCCAGGCCGGCGATCAGGCGCAGCAGCGTGGACTTGCCGCAACCGGACGGACCGACAAAGACAACGAACTCACCGTCCTCGATGCGCAGGTCCAGCGGCGGGATCACCTGAACGTCGCCGAAGCTTTTGGTGATCTGGTTGAGCGTAATCTGACCCATAATCAGTCTCCTATTTAACCGCGCCGAAGGTCAGGCCGCGCACAAGTTGTTTTTGGCTGAACCATCCGAGAATGAGGATGGGAGCAATCGCCATGGTCGAGGCAGCGCTCAGCTTTGCGAAGAAGAGCCCTTCAGGACTGGAATAGCTGGCAATAAATGCCGTTAGCGGTGCGGCTTTCGCTGCCGTCAGGTTCAGGGTCCAGAAGGCTTCGTTCCACGCGAGAATGAAGTTCAGCAACACTGTTGAGGCAATGCCGGGGATCGCCATGGGCGTCAGGATGTAGAGGATTTCCTCTTTGAGCGTCGCCCCGTCCATTCGTGCAGCCTCAAGGATTTCCCCCGGAATTTCCTTGAAATAGGTGTAGAGCATCCAGACGATGATCGGCAGATTGATCAGCATCAGCACAACGATCAATCCAATATGAGTGTCCAGCAGATTGAACTGCACGAAGAGCAGGGAAATCGGATAGAGCACACCGACGGCCGGCAGCATCTTGGTCGACAGCATCCAAAGCAAGATATCCTTGGTTCGTTTCGACGGGACGAACGCCATCGACCATGCTGCCGGGATCGCAACCAGGATGCCAAGCAGGGTCGAGCCACCGGCAAGGATGACCGAGTTCCAGAGGAAGCGCATGTAATCCGAGCGCTCCTGAACCACCGCGTAGTTCTCCAGCGTCCAGTCGAAGAAGAAGAACAGCGGTGGATCGTTGATTGCCTGGGCCTCGGTCTTGAAACTGGTGAGGATCGTCCAGAGGATCGGGAAGAAGATCAGCAATCCGATCGACCAGGCAGCAACAGTTGTGATGATCTTGCGACGGGTGGTTGTTGCGCGCGCCATGACAGTCTCCTATCGATCCAGGTTCTTGCCGACGATGCGCATCAGGAAGATCGCAACGATATTGGCGAGGATGATGGCGTAAACGCCACCGGCAGACCCGAGGCCAATGTTCTGGCTGTCGATGACGCGCTGGAAGATCAGGTAGGTCAGGGTCCGTGTTCCGAAAGCGCCTCCTGTCGTTACGAAGATTTCGGCGAAAATCGACAGAAGAAAGATGGTCTGAATGAGAATGACGATGGTGATTGCCCGGCTGAGATGCGGCAGGACGATAAATCCAAAACGCGCGACCGGGCTGGCGCCATCCATCTCGGCTGCTTCCAGCTGCTCACTGTCGAGCGACTGAACAGCGGTCAACAGGATGAGCGTAGCGAATGGTAACCACTGCCATGACACGATCAGAATGAGGGATTGGAGCGAGGCGTCGGACAACCACGATATCGGTTCGGCCCCAAAAAAACGCCACAGGTGTGCAAGGATCCCGTTGATTGGGTCCATGAACATGTTTTTCCAGACAAGCGCTGAGACCGTCGGCATGACGAAGAAGGGCGCGATCACAAGGATCCGGACAACGCCCTGACCCCAGAAGGGCTGATCGAGAAGCAGCGCCAGAAAAATGCCCAAGACAACGGTGATAAGCAGGACCCCGCCCACGATGATCAATGTCGTCTGGACGCTGGGCCAAAAAGAACTGGAACTGATAAATCGAACGTAGTTCTCGAAACCGACCCAATCGAGGCCGCGTTCCAAAGAGTCTCCACGCAAGGGCAGATACTTCTTGAAGGAGAAGTACAGCGTCAAGATCAGCGGGACGAGCATCCAACCCAGGAGCAACACCACAGCAGGTGTCATCATCAAGCGGGCTGCCGACCGCGAGTGTTGGGTAGCCATGGCACTTCTCCTCCCAGAGCGGGCTGAGCCCGCGTCAAATAAGTGCAAGGACGTGATTTGTTGTTGTTGAAAGGAGGCGGCCGTCAGCCGCCTCCAGTAGTGCGGTCTGGAAAGTCTTACCGGTAACCGGCAGCTTCCATAGCGTCGTTTGTCAAGGCCTGGGCCTTTTCGAGCGCCTCATCGATGCTCTGCTGACCGGCATAGACGGCCGAGAATTCCTGACTGACCTCCGTCGCAATGCCTGCGAACTCAGGAATAGCCACGAACTGGATACCGACATAGGGCACGGGCTTGACCGTGGGATCCGTCGGATCGGCCGCGTTGATGGAATCCAGCGTCATTTTCGCAAACGGAACCTTCTGGTATTCAGGGTTTTCGTAAAGCGAAGTACGAGCACCCGGGGGTACGTTTGCCCAGCCTTCCTTGGCTGCCACCAGCTCGATATATTCCTTGGACGTGGCCCATTCGATGAATGCCTTGGCGGCCTCTTCCTTCTGGGTGCCGGCCGGAATGGCCAAAGCCCAGGCCCACAGCCAGTTCGAACGCTTGTCGACGCCTTCGTTGTTCGGTGCGAGTGCAAAACCGACACTGTCTGCGACGGTCGAGTCGTCCGGGTTGGTCACAAAGGACGCCGCGACGGTGGCGTCGATCCACATGCCGCATTTGCCCTGCTGGAACAGCGAGAGGTTCTCGTTGAACCCGTTGGTCGCGTAACCCTCGGGGCCGTAGTCGTTCATCAGGCTGACGTAGAATTCGAGCGCTTCTTTCCACTCCGGCTGATCGAACTGGGCATTCCAGTCTTCGTCGAACCAGCGTGCGCCGAAGGAGTTGCCCGTCACGGTAATGAAGGCGCCGCCTTCACCCCAGCCGGGCTTGCCGCGTAGGCAGATCCCGTTGATGTCGTTCTCGGGGTCGTCCATCGCGGCAGCTGCCTCACGGATGAACTGCCATGTCGGGGCTTCCGGCATTTCGAGGCCGGCCTTTTCCATTAGGTCAGTCCGGTACATGACCATGGAGCTCTCGCCGTAGAACGGTGCGGCAAAGAGCGTTCCGTCATGGCTCAGGCCGCCGCGCATTGCCGGCAGGATATCGTTGACGTCGTACTCTTCGGACAGATCGTTAAGCGGCACGAGCCAGCCATTGGCGCCCCAGATCGGGGTTTCGTACATGCCGATGGTCATGATGTCGAACTGACCGCCCTTCGTGGTGATGTCTGTTGTCACCCGCTGACGCAGGACGTTTTCCTCCAGCGTGACCCATTCGACTTCATGGCCTGTTTTTGCTGTGAAATCGTCGGTGTAACCCTGCATGCGGATCATGTCGCCGTTGTTCACGGTCGCGATGGTGATCGTTTCCGCGAAGGCACCGGTGGTGGCGGTAATCAAGGTAAGTGCGGTGACCGCACGCAATGCGTTCTTCAATGACATCCTATGTCCTCCCTGGCTTGGATGTTGATCAAAGCCTGAGGTAAAAATTATCTGGCGTCAAGAAAAATTTATCGCGCGTAAAATTTTAGGCCGAGGCCCTTAGCACCAGCCGGGCGGCAAACAGCATTTCCCGGCGTTCGGGGAACGAGCCTCCGGCTTCGATCAGTTCCTGCAAGGTCTTGAAAGCATTGTCGGCGACGGAATCGTAATCATGGGCCGCGGTGGTCAGCGACGGGCAGGTGAACTTGGAAAAGGGGTGGTCGTCATGGGAGGCGACACGCAGGGCGCAGCCTTCGCCGCGGCCGACCCGGTGCCCCTTTTCGTAACAGGCCGACAAGAGGCCGATGGCCAGGCGGTCGTTGCTGCACAGGATCGTGTCGGTGGGGAAGCCGTGCACGTCCAGGATCCGCAGCGCACCGTTTCTGCCGATTTCCTCGAAGGCCCAGCCTTCGCCCTCGACCTTGATCACGTGAGGTTCGTGCCCGAGCTCCTCCATGGTTTTGAGATAGGCGGCCCGGCGCTTGTTGGCGTTCGGGTTGGCGGGCGTGCTCATCTCGAAGAAGCAGGGCGGTTCACCGGTTCGTGTGAGATAGTCGACCGTTTGCGAGACAAAACTGAAATTGTCTGATCCAACAAAGGCTTCGCCAACTCCCTCGATGTTACTGTCGAACAGGACCGTGGGAACATCCTTGCAGAATTTTTCGATTTCGGACCGGTCCGACGCCCGGCCAAGCGGGGCCATAAGCACGCCGGCCGGCTTCATGGAGCGCAGGCTGGAGAGAATGTCGTTTTCCAGCTTCTGTTCGCCATGGGCGCTGAACAGGGTCGGCCAGTATCCGGCCTCGAGACAGCGCCGCTCTATGGTCCGGGCGATCTCGGCGAAGAACGGATCCGACAGGTAGGGCACGACGATGCCGATATTCTTGGTCAGGCGCCGGTTCTGGTTGATCGCAAAGATATTCGGGCGGAAATCATATCGCTCCAGCGCCTGTTCGATGCGTTCCCTGGTGGATTGCCGCACGCTGTCCGGGTCATTGAAATATTTGGACACCGTCGGCCTGGAAATGCCGCTGACGGAGGCGAATTCCTCCATGTTCCTGATTTTTCGATCCGTCATCTGGCCGCCTTGCCGTTCTGCCGTGTAGGCTTCAGGAAGCTCTTCGCGTCTGGCAATTCGCCAAACGCAAAAAAGTTTCCGCGTGTAAAATTTTTTATTTACATTAGAAAGTTTGATGCGAGCCGGTCAAGCTTCGTCGTCAAAGGAAATGCCTGTTCACAGGCGTGCGGCAGAGCTGCCGCTTGTGACGGTCGAAAGGTGGGAGCGGTCAATCGCAGGTCTTCCCGACACAGGAGACTACAGAAGCCGCAAAACACTCACCGTCATCCTGAGGAGGACCGAACGGTCCGTCTCGAAGGATGGGCAGAAAACACAGAAGCAAGTGGCGGATCCTTCGAGACAGCGCTTGCGCGCTTCCTCAGGATGACGCTGTATTTGCTGGCGCCTTTGTTGAGCTGTCGGGTAGTCGCCTCAGCCAAACCAGCGTTTCAGCCAGCGGCGGAAACCGCTGGTGGCTTCGGTTGCTCGTCTGGTGGCATGGGCTCGGGCCTGCTCGGCATTGTCGCCGACGTCGTCCATGAAGCCGTCAATGCTGTCGACAACCGGATCGATGTTCCGTTTCTTGAAGGCGCTGACGGTTTTCAGAACCAGCATGCCGAGCGCGGCGAGCACCAGGACGAACAGGATGTTGAACCAGGGGATCAGCAGCGCGTCCGGGCCTTCGACGACATCGATGTCGATCGCGTTCGGGAAGATGGTGAAGAGCTCAATGCGCCAGCCGTAATGGGTGACGGCCACCCAGACGTCGCCCTCCTTTTTCACCAGATCCTGGGCCTGGGCGGTGATGTTGCTGCTGTCGAACTTGAAATAGGGCGGCCAGCCCCAGTCCGTGTCCTCGTTGCGGTAGACACGCGGTTTCCCGTTTGGCCAGACCGTGCTGATGAAGCGCACGTCCCGGGTCCAGTTGGGGTTGGTGCCCGCGTCCGGCGCCGCCCAGAAGAAGGCCGAGGACCCGATATCCATGCGCTTGACGTCGGTGCCGACAATGCGCACCACGTCGCGGCCCGGCAGCGTGTAGTGGAGGAAGGCGACGACCACGACGATCAGCGGGACACCGATGATCCATTTCAGATATTTCATCTTGCTCCGTCCCTGTCGTCAGCATCGCCGCTTGGCACCGGCCCCCAGGGGCCCCGGTTCCGGCCGAAGCCGTAGTCCGCCGCGTCGTCATCCTCGTCCATGCCCGGCTCCGGCCCGAACAGCTCCAGGCGGGTGCCGACCTTGTCGACCATGTATTCCTCGGCCAGGAAATCGGCGGCGTAGTTCTTCTTGGCGTCCGACCAGGTGGCATACTGGGTGTAGAACGCGTCCTTGTGGCAGATGAACAGCTGGCGGAAATCCAGTTGGGTCAGGTCCGCCAGGAGCATGTTGACCAGATGCTTGTCCCGGTGGTTGCGGGATCTGAGCAGATAGAAATAGGCCGGGTCGTCCAAGGCAGGCCAGCCTTGGCCGGTGCCTTGCGCCAGAGTCCGGACGGTCCGTTCCAGCGCATGATATTCGGCCGGCAGATCCTGATGGTATTTGCGCTTCAGCGCGCGCAGGTCGCGCCGGGAGACGTCGCTCAGATCCTCGTCATGATCGGCCGCCGCATCGATGACGATGAAATCGAGTTTCTGCCGCAGGATGTTTTCCGCCCTCGCGCCGCAGGCCTCAGTGATTGGTTCGACCAGGGCATTGCGGTCAAGGAATTCGGCAATCTCCTGACGGTCCTCCATGGTGAGCACCTGTTTCACCGGCAGGTCGACAACGATGTCGGTGTCTTTCGGCGCAATGCAGGCGCTCTCGCGCACATCGCGGAAGACATAGAGCCCACCATAGTGGGACGTATAGAAATTGCCCTGTTCATACGAGCGGTTGCGGATGGACAGCGGTGTGCGGATGACATCGCCGGCATGTTTCGACAGCTCGATCATATCGGCGATCAGCACATCGTCCCACCAGCCGTCCTGTTCCTTCATGAAGCGCTCGATCAGGTCGCCGAGATCCTCGCCGGCCTCGACATGCCCGCCAACCGTGTCCGCGTCGATCTCGATGGTGCGGATGTCGAACAGGTCCTGCGGCGAGGTCAGCGAATAGACCGAGTTGACCAGCTCGCCGACGATACAATCGCGGATCGACAGCGCAAAGAGCTGTTCCTCGTTGTCGTCGATGAAGCGGCGCAGGATCGACCGGGACGTGGAAAAGCGCGCGTTCAGAAGCGGCGCGGTCTTCTGATCGGTGGACAGCAGGATGAACTGGCGATTGCAGCCGCTCGGGTTGAGATAGTGAATATCGCCCAGCTCGTCGCCGATCTCCGGCGAGAAGCCGGAAATGTCGACGTGGAATTCCTGCAAGTCCGTGCGCTTGCCGATGAGGTGTTCCAGCGCGCGGTTGTAGCGGGCGACCATGGACGGCGAGGTCACCTCGAAGAGGTTGCCATACATCAGTCCATGTTTGACGAGACGCATCATGGGCGGCTGGCTTCCATGTAGCGGCGCTTGGCTTCTTCCATGCGCTGCATTTCACGCACCGCGTTCTCGATGGCGACCTCATCGGACTTGTCCGCGTAGCGGAATTCGCTGTCGGCGTAGCGGTTGATCTCCTGGATGACCATGTCGATGGTGATCGGCTGGGCCAGCTCCGCGATCATCGCCTTCTTGGTCTCGTAATCCTTGAACAGGAACAGGTCCGGGTTTTCCATCCAGTCGTCGGGCAGTTCGAAATCCATCGCCCTAACCTTGATGGCGTCGGTGATGTTCTTGATCGCCCTGCCGGTGAAGCGCTCGTCGGCCTCCTGAATGGCTTTCAGATAGGTGCCGAACTTGGCGATCGTGTCGAGATCGCCGATCTCGCCCTGGACCTTCTCGAACACTTTTGCCAGTGCGTCTTCCTGGGGTTTCGAATGCCGGTCATAGGAGGCGGCAACCGCCTTCTTGATCGCCTGGGCCTCGAAGAGGTCGTGCTCGCCGACCGGGATGGAGTGGTTGCGGCCCATCAGGAGGTGCAGGATGTCGATATAGTCCTCGCGGGTCTGCGGGCCGTCGACGAGGAAACGCGCGCCGGCGCGCTGGCGCAGGGCGTCGTCGACATTTTCCGGATAGTTGGAGAACATGCCGAAGGTGCAGTTGCCGCGCACGACCGTGTTGGCGCCGGCAAAGCTCTCCATCAGCACGGCCGTGATTTCCAGCTGCCCGGCGGAGGACTGGCGGTCGCCGCGCTTTCCGGCAAGCTGGTCGATGTCGTCGATGGTGCCGAAACCGATCGCGTTCGGATCGGTGACGTTGCGAATGAACGCCTTGGCGTTCTGGGCCGATTTGCCCTGATAACTGTCGATGCTCTCGGTGGAGAGGTTCTGGTAGCGGAAGGGATAGCCGGCGACCTGGCAATAGTCGTTGATCATGCCGGCCATCATCTGGATCAGCGTGGTCTTGCCGGTGCCCGGCTTGCCGTCGCCCATGAACGTGAAGATGAAACCGCCAAGTTCGGCGAAGGGGTTCAGCTTGCGGTCGAAATCATAGGCCATCAGCATCTTGGAGAGCTTCATGGCCTGGTATTTGGCGATGTGATTGCCGACGACTTCTTCCGGCTTCTTGAACGCCATGGTCAGCGTGGTCGAACGGGCATGGGCCGACGGGGTGAAGCCGGTGATCTCGAACTTGTCGGCCTCGACCCGGTAGCGCGCCTCGGAGAAGGGTGCCAGCTCGTTCATTCCCTCGGCGCGCAGGGTCACCTTTTCCATCAGCTGCTCGCAGAAGGAGGTGATCAGGCCGATCAGTCCGGCATCGGTATCGACACCGGCCGCGGCGATTTCCTGGTCCAGTTCCCAGAGCGCGCCATGCAGGGCCAGCTGATCGTTGTCGATCAGGATTTCCTCGACCTCTCCGCACTGGATCTCCGTTTCGCTGTCATCGGCCGAAAGTCCGGAAACCAGAAAGTCCATCATGTTGGCGAAGACATGCAGGGCGATCAGCGCGGAGGCATTGAGCAGCTTTTCAAAGCGCAGCTTCTGCGACGTGTCGAGCGTTCCGGCAAGGTTCGCCCGTTTCAGATCGGCAAGACCGGTCTGCTCGGCGAACTGGTCGGACGTCACCTGGGCAACGGACAGCGCCCGGCGCAGGGCGCGGAGCACGCTCGCCTGCAGTGGTGTCGTCAGCGCGTCGTCGTCGCTTTCCAGGATGCGGGCCGACAGCTGCACGCCTTCCGGGCGGGCGGTGGAGCGGGTCACCAGGCCCGGCGTGGTGGAGCGGAACCGGCGGCGCGAGCCAAGGCCGGGCGAGCGCTCGGTGGAGACGCGGTCCGGCTCTGACTTCCTGGCGATCCGCGGCGTGTGGTCGAAGCCCTGAAGCAGCGTTTCCGCCGCCTTGTATTTCTCGCGGATCTTGTCTTCTTTCAGTTCCATGAGGTCGTTGGAAAGGGTCACGCGCGAAACCTATTTGTAGCTGAGGATCTTGCCCGAGGGGCTGACGGCAAATTTGCGGATGTTGGCGAAGCCAGGCGGATTGCGTTCCTGCAGGACCTGGTATGGCCGCTGGGGCAGGATCAGCGAGCGCTGCTGATGGGTATGGCCGGGGACTTCGTAGGAGGTCGGGTTCTGTGCCGACAGCGGGTCGAGCTGATAGATCTGCCGTTCGACGGAGGAGAAGAACCCGGCCGATTCCTGCTCGGTGCCGGAGGCGATCAGGGTCTCGGTGGTCCAGGCCAGCGCCCAGTCTTCTCCCGGGTGGCCGTCGACCTCGGCGAGCACGTCGCGCAAGGGGCCGGATTGCTGAGTGAATGTGTGGCTGTACATCGGGCCTAAGAAAAACCGCCGCAGCCGCTTTGGATGCAGATCGTCGAAATCCCGGTCGAAGCCGCGGGCAATCGTGACCAGTTTCAGCGACGCGCCGGCCTGGGCCGTCAGGTGGCTCTGGATACGCGGCCAGCGGCGCTCGTCCTTGGCCAGCGGCCGCTTGCCGCTGTCTTCCAGATCCATGATATAGACCAGCGGAATGTTCTGCTGGCTGTCATAGACTGCCCAGTGCAGCCGGTATTTGCGGCGGCTTTCCGAGACATTGCCGGTCCAGGAGATCCGGGGATCGTTTCTGGCCCAGAACAGCCCGCCCTTGGCGAGCTCCTCGTAATATTGCCGCTGGGAGGCGGCGAATTGCAGGTTGGTCGGCGAGGATTGCTCCCTCAGGATGTGGTTGATCATCGCCAGTTTCAGGCCGCGCATGTCCGGCAGCGAGCGCAAGTGATTGTCCGCCTGCATGGCGTCGTTCGCCATCTGCAGGAGTTCCTGGTAGATCGGAAAGCCGCTGTCCTGACGGTCGATGCTGAGCAGCGACGGCATCATCTCGGAGACACGGCCGGCCAGCAGGTACTTGTAGGACAGCGCGGTGAACGTGCCCGACAGGGCGGCTAGATAGTCCTGCAGGATCGGGATCTCGCTCGCCAGCGCCGTGTTTTCATTGACGACGCTGTCGGCGACACCCTTCAGGTGATGGATGATCCGCTCGAACTTGGCGAAGTAGCGCCGTGTTTCATGCGCTTCTTCCAGGGTTCTGTGGTCCAGGGTCAGATCCAAGGCTTAACCTCCCGGGCCAAGCCGTCAGGCGCCGTAAGCGTTTTTGTCGTGCTTCTCGACGATCTTCTCGAACCGGCGGGCGAAGCGCTCGTCCGATTTCGCCTTTTCTTCCAGAACCTTGCGCGCGAACACCATGTGGTCTTCATGGGCTTCCATCATGTCGGCCATGCGCTGGTTGGTGGCGGAACCGATGGCCGCCATTGCGGACTGGGCTTCCTTGTCGGTGGCGACGCCGATCTCGTTGATCTTGTGGGCGACATCCTGCTGCTGTGCCGTTTTCAGCGATTTTACCAGGGCATCATAGAGCACGACCCGCTGCTTGGTGTCCGTCTGCAGCTTGTTGATCAGCACCATCTGGGTGGCGGCTTGGTTCTGCAGGCTGTCGACCCAGGTCTTGCCCTTCTCGATATAGCGTTCCAGCGTCTGGCTTTCGGCGAGCTTGACCTGCTCTTCCTGGGCGAGGCGGTTGTATTCGGAGTTCATCTCCGCCAGCTCGCTTTCCAGCTTGGTGCGGGCGGCGGCATCGGTCTCCATCGAGATCTTGTTTTCCAGCGCGATGATGTCCGGATCCATCGCGACCAGCTTCTGCTTGATCTCCTCCAGCGCGCCGACGGTCTGTTCCCGTTGGGCGAGCGTGCCGCTGAGGTTGGTTTCAACCCGCTTGGAATGCTCGTTCAGCGTATTGAGCTGTTCCTGCAGCAGCTGGCCGATGACGTTGGACTTGGAGATCAGGTCCTGCAGCTTGTCGTCGATGCTGGCGGTGCGCATGCGCTCCTGCCGGATGCTGTCGGAGCGCTGCTTGGAGAAGAAGCCGATGAAGGTCTCCCAGCCGGTCTTCGAGCGCATGGCGTCGAAGTCCTTGGAGAAATTCGCGGTGACATCGTCGAGGCCCATGATCAGTTCGGCGATGTTGGCGCCCATGAGCTCGGTATGAGCATGGACATCGTCCAGGGTCGCGTTCTCGATGTCGATCGAAATGTCCTGACCGGAATCGAGCTTGCTGCGCACGGTTTCGATCTTCGAGGTCATTTCGTTGATCTTCTGCTGCGCGGCAGCGACTTCCTTTTTCGACTTTTCGATCTGAGCGCTGAAATCCGCCATCGACCCCTCCTGAACGTCCAAAAATATTGCAGCTCTTATTTAGCAAGTCTTCTTGGAAATACAATTACAAGACGACACGCCGAACGGCGCTCGCCGCTGCCTGATCGAGCCTCGCGTCGCGGAAACAATCCCATGATAGCACGGTCTTCCACACCGGGGGCACGAGACAACGCCCGAGAAGGGGTGATCTTGATTGCGAATCGATGCCTAGTGGTGGAGAACGCTGGTAGGCGTCCGGCAAGCTTCTGATAACTCTTGGGAAAATTTTGTCTGGTGTTGGCGGTAACTGCAAAACTGATTGACGTATGTCAGATTGCCGCGCGACAGTGCCTGTTTCAGAGGGAGTGTGATGGCCAAGCCAACCGTCCATGATATCGCGCGCGAAGCCGGCGTCAGCCTGTCGACGGTCGACCGGGTGCTCAACGGCCGAGCGGATGTGCGGCCGAAAAACGCCGAGCGGGTGAAGGCGGCGGTCGAAAAACTCGGTTATGTCCGGGATACGAATGCGGCGAACCTGGCCAAGCAACGCCAGTATCGCTTTCTGTTCGTGTTGCCGGAGGGGCCCAATCATTTTGTCGAGACCATCGCCACGGCGGTGGAGGAAGCCTCCGGCGCCCAGGTGGCCGACCGGACCGACGTCGACGTGTTGCTCGTCGATGCCGCCGATCCCCATGCCATCGTCGAGGCTCTGAGTGCCCTCGACCTGTCCACACTTGATGGCGTGGCGATGATGGTGCCGGAGACGCCGCAGGTCCGCGATGCGATTGCCCATATCAAGAGCGCCGGCATCTATGTGGTGGCGCTGGTGTCGGACCTGCCGAACTCCAGATGTGACCATTTTGTCGGCGTGGACAATTTCTCGGCCGGCAAGATCGCCGGCGCGCTGTTGGGCAAGTTCCTGCGCAACGAGACGGGCAGCATCCTGGTCGCCACCAATTCCATGGTGGCGCGCGACAGCATCGAGCGGCGCTTCGGCCTCGACGAGGTGCTGTCGCGGGACTATCCGAGACTGACGGCGCTGCCGACAATTGAATTCTACGACGACCCGGAGCGCATTCACGAAACCCTGGATCATGCGCTGAAGGCCCATCCGGAACTCAAGGCCGTCTATTCCATGGGGTCGGGGAACGCGGCCATGCTGGACGCACTCAGGGAACATGGTGTTGCGGGCAAGCTTGTCGCCATCGCCCATGATCTGACGACGGTTACCCGTCAGGCATTGATCGATGGCGAACTCGACGCGGTGATTGCCCAGAATGTCGGTCATCTGGTGCGCAGCACGCTGCGGGTGCTGAGGGCGAAATGCGACGGCACCGACATCTATGAAGCTCAGGAAAAGATCCGCATCGAGATCATCATGCGTGAAAATCTCTACTGAAGCCTTCCTGACTTCTGGCGTGAATTCTCCTCCGTAAAATTCATTTCTCTCAATGGCTTGAGGCTCTGAAGACGCGGCTTCGTGCTTGTCTCGACGTCAAAAAGAAAGACGTATGTCAGTTTTTTGATTGACGTGACATACGTATGTCAATTACCGTGCCCTTGCACTTGGAGGAGTGCTGCCGCCCGGCAGGCGCCGGCGCGCGATCATTTCGGGAGGAGTTCACCCATGAAAACTGCGAACCTACTCGCGGCCACCGCCCTTGTGGCGGTCGGCGGACTGACTGCATCGAACGCGCAGGCGGAAGACCTGACGCTGTGCTGGGCGGCCTGGGATCCGGCCAACGCCCTTGTTGAATTGTCCAAGGAATTCGAGGCCGAATACGGCCACAACATGAATTTCGAATTCGTGCCCTGGCCGAATTTTGCCGACCGCATGCTCAACGAGCTGAATTCCGGCGGCAAGCTGTGCGACCTCCTGATCGGCGACAGCCAGTGGATCGGCGGCGGCGCGGAAAACGGCCATTATGTCAAGCTGAACGAGTTCTTCGACAAGGAAGGCATCAGCATGGACGATTTCGCCCCGGCGACCGTCTATGCCTATTCGACCTGGCCGAAGGGCACGCCGAACTATTACGCGCTGCCGGCCATGGGCGATGCCAACGGCTGGTTCTACCGCAAGGACTGGTTCGAAATGCCGGAGATCCAGGCGGCTTTCAAGGAAAAACACGGCCGCGACCTGGCGCCGCCCAAGACCCAGGCCGAACTTCTGGAAATCGCCCAGTTCTTCCAGGAGCGCGAGATCGACGGCCAGACCCGCTATGGCGCGGCGATCTTCACCGAGCGCGGCTCGGAAGGCATCACCATGGGCGCCACCAGCTCCATGTATCCGTTCGGATTCAAGTATGAAATGACGCCGGGCAAATACGACATGGAAGGCGCGGTGAACTCGCCGGAAGCCGTGGCCGGCCTCGAGTTCTACAAGGAACTCTACAAGACAGGCACGCCCCCG
The DNA here is from genome assembly GCF_023156505.1 of Roseibium sediminicola. Taxonomy (GTDB): domain Bacteria; phylum Pseudomonadota; class Alphaproteobacteria; order Rhizobiales; family Stappiaceae; genus Roseibium; species Roseibium sediminicola. Next base: position 229,102 of record NZ_JALNMJ010000007.1, read on the forward strand.
GGCTACACCGACAGCTACATGGAACAGTCGCTCGACGCGTTCAAATCCGGTCAGGTGGCGATGGCCATGAACTGGTTCGCCTTCTTCCCCGGCCTTTATGCCGATCCGGACACCGGCGGCGACAAGATCGGCTTCTTCGTCAATCCCGGCCAGAATGTCGAGGCCTCGACGCTCGGCGGGCAGGGGATTTCGGTCGTCGCCTATTCCGACAAGCAGGACGCCGCGCTTGAATATATCAAGTGGTTTGCCCAGCCCTCCGTTCAGAAGAAATGGTGGGATCTCGGCGGTTATTCCTGCCATGTCAGCGTGCTCAACGATCCGAGCTTCCCGGACAGCGCACCGTTTGCTTCCGACTTCCTGCTCGCCATGGACAACGTCAAGGACTTCTGGCAGGAGCCGGCCTATGCCGAACTGCTGCTGGCCATGCAGAAACGCCTGCATGACTACGTCGTGGCGGACCAGGGCACGGCTCAGGAAGCCCTCGACAAGCTGATCGAGGACTGGACGGAGACCTTCGAGGACGAAGGCAAGCTCTGAGCCCGACGCGCTCAGCCGGCGGTCCGGCGTTCCTGCCGGGCCGCCTGCAACTGAAAGGCCCTCCATCGACCGATCCGGCGGATGCGCTTCGCACGGCGCATCCCGCCATCCCGGCTCTCCGGGTCTTTCCGGCACCGTTTCCACAAAAGAGCATCTCATGGCCGTGACACCTATCGACCACGTAGCAAAAGCGACCCCGCCTTCGGTCGCGTCAAAAATCCGGGGGCTTTCCGATCGCACCATCGCCTGGCTGTTTGTCGCGCCGACAATCTTCCTGCTGCTCGCGGTCAACATCTTTCCGCTGATCTGGACGATCAACCTGAGCTTCACCAATTTCCGGGCCAACCGGCCGAACCGGGATGTCGACTATATCGGCCTGCGCAATTACGAGCGCATCCTGACCGACGGCGACATCTGGCTGACCATGCAGGCAACCGCGCATTTCCTGTTCTGGACCATCGTCCTGCAGGTGTTGATCGGCTTCACGCTGGCCTGGCTGATCAACCGGAAATTCAAGGGCAACGATCTCTGGACCACCCTGATCGTGCTGCCGATGATGCTGTCGCCGGCCGTGGTCGGCAATTTCTGGACCTTTCTCTACCAGCCCCAGATCGGCCTCTTCAATTACGGCATATCCTTCCTGACCGGTGTCGATCCGTCGTCGTTCCAGATGATCGGAGATGTCGCGCTGGCCCCCTGGTCGATCGTGATCGTGGACACCTGGATGTGGACGCCCTTCGTTATGCTGATCTGCCTGGCCGGGCTCCGCTCGATCCCGGATTACATCTACGAGGCGGCGGAAATCGACCGGGCCAGCAAGTGGCGCCAGTTCTGGACGATCACGATCCCGATGGTGCTGCCCTTCCTGATGCTGGCGGTGCTGTTCCGCGGCATTGAGAACTTCAAGATGTTCGACCTGGTGGTGCAGCTGACCGGCGGCGGCCCCGGCTCCGTAACGGAACTCACCTCGATCAACCTGAAACGCGAAGCTTTTGAAAAATGGCGCACGGGCTACGCCTCCGCCTACGCGATCATCCTGTTCGTGACCGTCTTCGGCCTCGCCTCGATCTATGTGAAGGCGCTCAACAAGGTGAAAGAGAGATGAGCAGTTATTCCATCACCGAACCGTCCTCCCGCCAGAAATGGGTCGCCGGCTCCCTGGTCATCTTCTACGCGGTCATCACCCTGCTGCCGCTGGTCTGGATCCTGACCACGGGCTTCAAGTCGCCGGTCGACGCGATTGCCTATCCGCCCAAGGTCATGTTCGAGCCCTCGCTCGAAGGCTACGTGAACCTCTTCACGACCCGGACACGGGTGTCCCAGGAGCAACTGGAGGCGTTGCCGCCGCCGGCGACCTGGTACGAGGAAATCGTGCGCAACCGCGATATGGTCATTGCCGGCCCGTCGCGCTACGGCGAGCGCTTCCTGAACTCCGTGATCATCGGCTTCGGCTCGACCTTCCTGTCCGTGTTCCTCGGAACGCTCGCCGCCTATGCCTTTTCCAGGTTCAAGGTGCCGCTCAAGGACGATCTGCTGTTCTTCATCCTGTCGACCAGGATGATGCCGCCGATCGCGGTCGCGATTCCGATCTTCCTGATGTTCCGCACGCTCGGCCTGTCGGACACCCATCTCGGCATGATCCTGCTCTATACGGCGGTGAACATCTCGCTGGCGGTGTGGCTTCTGAAGGGTTTCATCGACGAGATCCCGCGCGAATACGAGGAGGCGGCGCTGATCGACGGCTACACGCGCTTCCAGGCCTTCTACAAGGTGGTGCTGCCGCAGGCGGCCACCGGGATCGCCTCGACGGCCATCTTCTGCCTGATCTTCTCGTGGAACGAATATGCCTTCGCGGTCCTCCTGACCTCCGGCACGGCCCAGACCGCGCCGCCCTTCATCCCGACCATCATCGGCGTCGGCGGCCAGGATTGGCCGGCGGTGGCCGCGGGCGCGACCCTGTTCCTCGTGCCGGTCATGGTCTTCACCATTCTCCTGCGCAAGCATCTGCTGCGCGGCATCACCTTCGGAGCGGTTCGCAAATGATGAGCGACTTCGTCCATGGCATTGTCCACTTCCGCCGCGGCGCCTGGGAAATGCTGGCGTCCATCCTGATCGCCGTCGGCGTGATCATGCTGATGCAGCCGCTGGTTCTGTGGGCCTACACCTATTCCTTCATTGTCACGCTGACCGGTACGGTGATGTTCATCGTCGTCAGCCACTTCCCGGAGTGATCCAGATGGCTGAGATCGTGATCAGAAACCTCAGGAAGGAATTCGGCGATTTCACCGCCGTGCAGTCTTCCTCCTTCAAGATCGAGGACGGCGAGTTCTTCATGCTGCTGGGCCCGTCCGGCTGCGGCAAGACCACCACCTTGCGCATGATTGCCGGGCTGGAGCTGCCGACCGACGGCGAGATCTATATCGACGGCGAGGAGGTTGGCCGCCAGCCGGCGAGCAAGCGCGACATCGCCTTCGTCTTCCAGATGTTCGCCCTCTACCCGCACATGAATGTGCGCAAGAACATCTCCTATCCGCTGGTCAGCCAGGGCATGCCCAAGCACCAGGTCCAGGAGAAGGTGGCCGAGGTCGCGCAGATCCTCGGCATCACCAAGATCCTCGACCGGCCGGTCGGCGGGCTCTCCGGCGGCGACCGCCAGCGTGTCGCCCTCGGCCGGGCCATCGTGCGCGATCCCAAGGCCTTCATGATGGACGAGCCGCTCGGCGCGCTCGATGCGGAATTCCGCGAGCACATGGCCGAGGAACTGCGGGCGCTGCATGACCGCATGGGCGCGACCACGGTCTATGTCACCCATGACCAGCTCGAAGCCATGCAGATGGGCGACAAGATCGTCGTCATGAACCATGGCGTGATCGAGCAGTTCGGCACGCCGCAGGATATCTACGACAAGCCGGCGACCATGTTCGTTGCCGATTTCATCGGTTCGCCGTCGATGAACTTCCTGCGCTTCCACGGCCAGGTGCTTGCCGGCTCGACAAGCGTCTCCATCCATCATGACGAGATTTCGGTGCCGCGCCTGCAGGAACCCTTCGAGGGCGACATGGTGTTCGGCATTCGTCCGGAACATATCGCGCTGACCGACACGGGCACCTATCGCGGCGAGGTTCTGGCCGCCGAATATCTCGGCACGACGCAGATCGTCACGCTGAAGACCGCCAATGGCGAGCTGAAAGCGCGGATCCCCTCCGGCCAGCCGGTGCGTGTCGGCGAATATGTCGGCCTGGACTTCAACGGCGCCACCGTCACCCTGTTCGACAACCAGTCGGGCCGGGCATTGAAGTCGGAACTGAACGAGGGAGTGCTCGCCCATGTCTGAGGTCAAGCTCGGCGGTCTCTCCAAGACCTTCGATGACACGGTGGCGGTCGACGACGTCACCATGACCATTCCGAACGGCGCCTTTGTTACGTTGCTCGGCCCCACCGGCGCCGGCAAGACGACAATCCTGCGGCTCATCGCGGGACTGGAGCGGCCGGACCAGGGTGATGTGACCATCGGCGGGCGTTCGGTCGTCAACGACACGCCGGCGCAGCGCAATGTTGCCATGGTATTCCAGCAATATTCGCTCTATCCGCACCTGACCGTGCGCGACAACCTGGCGTTCCCGCTGCGCTCGCCGCTTCTGAAAACGCCGGAAGAGGAGATCGACCGCAAGGTGCTGGAGGTCGCGGAAGTGTTGCGCATCTCGCACAAGCTGGGCAACAAGGCGACCAACCTCTCCGGCGGCGAGATGCAGCGTGTGTCCATCGGCCGGGCGCTGCTGCGCGACCCGTCCATCTACCTGATGGACGAGCCGCTGTCCTCGCTCGATGCCAAGCTCCGCTCCGATCTCCGCATCGAACTGAAACGGATCCAGGAGAATCTGGGAGCGACGCTGCTTTACGTGACCCACGACCAGATCGAGGCGATGACCATGGCAACCCATGTGGGCGTGCTCGACAATGGCCGGCTGGTGCAGTTCGGCACGCCGCGGGAGATCTACGAGAACCCGGTCAACCTCTATGTTGCAGGCCGGCTCGGCCAGCCGCGCATCAACGTCTTGCCGGCGGACCTGTTCGCCGGTGCCCCGACGGGAGCCAAATCGATCGGGCTCCGGCCGGAACATATCGCACAAGGGGAGGGCAAGGCCTCCCGCGTCAAGCGGGTGGAGCATCTGGGCGACCAGACCCGCCTGCACCTGTCGCTGGACGGGCATGACATCGTCACCCTGTCCGAGCACCACACGACCATCGAACCCGGCGACACCGTCGCCATCCAGCCGCGCAATCCGCTGTTCTTCGATGCCAGCGGCGCCCGAATTGCCTGAGGAGACGAGACATGAAGCAGTTCATCAACACCAGGGAAACACTCGTCACCGAAGCGATCGACGGCATGCTCCGGACCGCCGGCGGGCGGTTGGCCCGGCTTGACGGCTACCCGCATATCAAGGTCGTGGTGAGGACCGACTGGGACAAGTCCAAGGTCGCGCTGGTCTCCGGCGGCGGTTCCGGCCACGAGCCGAGCCATGCCGGCTTCGTCGGCCAGGGCATGCTGACGGCGGCCGTCTGCGGCGAGGTCTTTGCCTCACCCTCCGTCGATGCGGTGCTGGCCGGTATCCTGGCGGTCACCGGCAAGGCGGGCTGTCTGCTGATCGTCAAGAACTATACCGGCGACCGGCTCAATTTCGGACTGGCGGCGGAACGGGCGCGGGCCTTTGGGTTGAAGGTGAGCATGGTGATCGTCGATGATGACGTTGCCCTGCCGGACCTGCCGCAGGCGCGCGGGGTTGCCGGTACGCTGTTCGTGCACAAGATCGCCGGCGCGCTGGCCGATCAGGGGGCGGATCTCGACACGATCACGGCGGCTGCGCAAAAGGCCATCGGCGGCGCGATCTCCATCGGCATGTCGCTCGACACCTGCACCATCCCCGGATCGCCGAAAGAAGACCGGATCGCCAGAGGCAAGGCGGAGCTCGGGCTCGGCATTCACGGCGAAGCCGGCATCGAGCAGGTCGAATATTCCAATGCAAAGACAGCGATGGCCATGGTGGTCGACCGGCTGGCGCCGAACCTGAAACCCGGACCGCATGTGGCGATCCTCAACAATCTCGGCAGCACGACACCGCTGGAGATGAATGTGCTGCTTGAGGAATTGACCGCGTCGCGCATCGGCAGCCAGATCCGCTGGGTGATCGGCCCGGCCGCGATGATGACCTCGCTCGACATGCACGGCTTTTCCGTGTCGCTGCTGCCGGTGGACAAGGCGGAAGAGGCCTTGCTGCAGGCACCTGTCGGTCCCTGGGCCTGGCCGGGCTGCCTGTCGCTCGGTCCGGTGTCCGTGCGGCCGTTGCCGGATGGGCTCAGCCCGATCCAGCCGTTGCCGTCGAAAAATCCGGAGACTCGGGCCTTCATCGAACGCTGCTGCAACATTCTGATCGCGGCGGAAGACGACCTCAACGCGCTGGATCTGAAATCCGGCGACGGCGACACCGGCAGCACGCTGGCGACCGCCGCCCGGGCACTGATCCAGGCGCTGGACCGGCTGCCGCTGGCAGACCTGACCCAGCTCTACCGTGCCATTGGCCTGGAACTCAGCCAGACCATGGGCGGGTCGTCCGGGGTGCTGCTGGCGATCTTCTTCGCGGCGGCGGGCGATGCCTCGTCAAGCGGCCGCGGCGCCATCGGCGCGCTCCATGCCGGGCTCGACCGGGTGATGCAGGTCGGCGGCGCCAAGCCGGGCGACCGCACCATGATCGACGCCCTGATGCCGGCTCTGAACGCGCTCGAAAACGGCATCGAGGCCGCCGCCGCCGAGGCCCGTCAGGGCGCGGATGCGACTGCCCGGATCACCCGTGCCCGCGCGGGCCGGGCGTCCTATGTCTCGGAATCGAGCCTTTCCGGTCACAACGATCCGGGCGCGGAAGCCGTTGCCCGCCTGTTCGAGCAACTGACAGAAACGCCGGCCCTTTCCTCCCAATCCGCGTAAGGCCGGACACCTCCCGGCAGGCCAGATCGCGTGGCCTGCCGGTTTTTACCTTCCTCTCGAAAACCGCTTGCGACGCAGCCGTTGCGTCGGGCGAGACGTGTCTGATGGCAATGTGCTCAGATACGTCAACGCCATTTCTTTCCGTTTTTGGAAAGTAAACAACCTGATTTCTCATTTTACTTCCTGTTTCGGTTCATTCAGTGTCCAGCCTGTCAGGAGCGTGCAAATGCATTCCCAGGTATCGTTGCCTGTGACGCCTTGCAGGAGGATGGCTCGTTGAACAATCTCGGCATGGGAAATGCCTTTTGCAGGGACAGTTCGGATCGCAAGAAACGGATGGTCCCTTCAGGTCAGAGCCTTGATGCATTTGAAGACGAAAAGGATTTCGAGGCGACGGCGCAGTGCCGGTTTGATCGCCTGTCCGCTGCCGAAAGCCTTGCCTCAAGATCCGTTTCATCACAAGATCGCCAAAAATCGCGGGATTTTGTGATGTGTTTGCGGTTGGGCAAAATGAAATACTTTTCCTGCGGACTTGGGCATGCAAAGTTGAACGCGTCAGCTTGCCGGATTGGCCGGCAAATAGAGCTTGAAAAAGATTATAAGGTATAACTATTATATTTCATCACCTGACCGGATGGAGGAGTTCGGCCGGGTTTTGGAGTTGATCGAACAGGGAGGAAACCATGATCAACTTGAACAGGAAGATTGCCAGGCTCGCCGCTGCGGCCGCCGTTTCGGCGATTGCACTGGCCGGTACGGCCTCGTCCAGCTTCGCGCAGGAAGTCACCTTGCGCATGCACCAGTTCCTGCCGGCCCAGGCCAATGTCCCGAAAAACATCCTGGATCCGTGGGCGGACAAGATCGAAGCCGAGTCCGGTGGGCGCATCAAGATTGAGCGCTACCCGTCCATGCAGCTTGGCGGCAAACCGCCTGAGCTGATCGAACAGGTGGTCGACGGCGTCGTGGATATCGTCTGGACCGTCGCCGGCTACACGCCGGGCCGTTTCCCGCGCGCCGAAGTCTTCGAGCTGCCTTTCACCATGAGCGACGCGGAAACCATGTCGCGTGCGTACTGGAAGCTGGCCGAAGAAGAAATGATGGATCAGGACTTCGCCAGCTTCAAACCGCTCGCCCTGTGGGTTCACGGCCCCGGCGTGATCCACTCCAGCAAGCCGATCACCACCCTGGACGATCTCAACGGTGTCAAGCTGCGTGCTCCGACCCGCGTGACCAACAAGCTGTTCTCCAATCTCGGAGCAACTCCGATCGGCATGCCGGTTCCGGCCATTCCGGAAGCCCTGTCCAAGGGCGTGGTCGATGCCACCATCATCCCCTGGGAAGTGGTTGGTGCGCTCAAGGTGAACGAACTGGTCAAGAACCACACCGAGTTTCCGGGCGACGCGCTCTACACGACTTCCTTCATTTTTGCGATGAACAAGGACAAGTATGACAGCCTGCCCGATGACCTGAAGGCCGTGATCGATGCGAATTCCGGTGAGGAGTTCTCCGCGTTCGCCGGCAAGCAGATGCAGTCCGACGATGCCGGTCCGCGGGCCAAGGCCGTCGAGATGGGCAACAACATCATCACGCTGACGCCGGAGCAGGTGGAAGAGTGGAAGGCGGGTGCGCAAGGCACCATCGATGAGTGGTATGCCGAAATGGATGCCAAGGGCATCGACGGCAAGGCTCTGCAGGCGCGTGCCGCAGAGCTGATGGCCAACTGATCCATCCGATAGACCAGCTTCTCCCGGGATATGATTTCCGGGGGAAGCGCTCCGACTGGACCTAAGACAATGCTGCTCACTCTGGTGGAGCGTCTTGCGCGCTTCATGGCAATCCTTGGCGGGCTGGTGCTCACAGCGCTGATTGCGCTGACCTGCATCAGCGTGCTCGGCCGCGGCCTCAATACCCTGGGCCACTCCGACCTGATGAAATCGCTCTCCGAAAGCATCGGCAACGCTCTGATCGCGACCGGTGTCGGCCCGGTCTCCGGTGACTTTGAACTGGTCGAGGCCGGCATAAGCTTCACGGTGTTCGCCTTCCTGCCGATCTGCCAGCTGCGCCGCGGCCATGCGACGGTCGATATCTTCGCGACCGGGTTTCCGCGCTGGTTGAACCGCTTCCTTGAAACCTTCTGGGAAGTGCTGCTGAGCGCTTTGATCCTGCTGATCACCTGGCGGCTGTTCGTCGGCATGGAAGACAAGATGCGCTACAACGAAACCACTTTCCTGCTGCAATTCCCGATCTGGTGGGCCTTTGCGCTCAGCTTCGGCGCGGCGCTGATCGCCTCTGTCGTTGCAGTCTATTGCGCAGCTGCCCGGGTTCTCGAACTCATCACGGGCAAACGCTACACGCCGGAACCCGAGGGGGGCGTCCATTGAGCCTGCTTGAACTCGGATATTATTCCTTTCCCGTTCTGCTGATCCTGATCTTCCTGCGTGCGCCGATTGGGCTTGCCATGATGATCTGCGGTATCGGCGGCCTGTGGCTGGCCACCGGTAGCCCAAACATCTTTCTCTCCAAGCTGAAGAGCGAGACCTACTCGACCTTCTCGAGCTATTCGCTGACCATCATTCCGATGTTCTTGCTGATGGGCCAGTTCGCGACCCATTCGGGCATGTCTTCCTCCCTGTTCAAGGCGGCCGAAAGCTGGCTCGGCCACCGCAAGGGCGGTGTCGCCATGGCCGCTGTCGGCGCCTGTGCCGGGTTCGGCGCGATCTGCGGCTCATCGTTGGCGACCGCCGCCACCATGAGCCGGGTCGCTCTGCCGGAACTGCGCCGCTACGGCTATTCCGGCGGCTTCTCGACCGCAACGCTGGCGGCCGGCGGCACGCTCGGCATTCTCATTCCGCCGTCCGTGATCCTGGTGATCTACGCCATCCTGACGGAACAGAACATCGCCAAGCTGTTCCTGGCCGCCTTCATCCCGGGCATCCTGGCGGCGATCGGCTACATGATCACCATCTCGATCTATGTCCGGCTCAACCCGGCGGCGGCCGGCACGCGCGAGGCGGTGCCCTACGCGGAGCGGATGCGGGCGCTGGTCGATGTCTGGCCGGTGCTGCTGGTGTTCGGCCTGGTGGTCGGCGGCATCTATCTCGGCTGGTTCACCCCGACCGAGGGCGCTGCGGTCGGCGCGGCCGGCACGGGTATCGTGGCGCTGGTCTCCGGCAACCTCACCTGGAAGATGTTCCTCGACAGCATGATCCAGACGGCAATGAGCACGGCGATGATCTTCTTCATCATCCTGGGCGCAGGCTTCTACAACAGCTTCCTGGCTCTCAGCCAGTTGCCGCAGGAGCTCTCGGGCTGGGTTGTCAGCCAGGGCTTCAGCCCGTGGACGGTGCTCACCCTGATCCTGCTGTTTTATCTGGCCTTCGGTTGCCTGATGGACAGCCTGTCGATGATCCTGCTGACCATCCCGATCTTCTTCCCGGTGATCAGTGTGCTGGAATTCGGCATGAGCCCGGAACATGTCGCGATCTGGTTCGGCATCATCGTGCTGATCGTGGTCGAGGTCGGGCTGATCACACCGCCTGTGGGCATGAACCTCTTCATCATCAATGCGATGGACCGGTCGACGCCGATGAAGGAGACCTACAAGGCGGTGCTCTGGTTCGTCACCTCGGACATCGTCCGGGTCATTCTTCTGGTGCTGTTCCCCTCCATCACCCTGTTCCTTCTGGGCGGCTAGGCCGCCCGGAGGAATGGCGAGGGTTTCGGTGTATCAAAATAGATATGGATCATAACAATGATAGGTCAGACTGAATTGGAGGCGAAGCGATGCAATTGAGCCAGACCACCGCGCTGGTGACCGGCGCGGGCAGTGGCCTCGGCGCTGCGACGGCCCGGCATTTCGCCGCCCAGGGCGCCAGGGTCGTCCTGCTTGACTATGACATCGACAAGGCCGGCAAGGTTGCCGAAGAGATTGGCGCGAAAGCCGTCCAGGCCGATGTCAGCGACGAGGCCGCCGTCGGCCGGGCGCTGGACGAAGCCGCCGGATATCTGGGGGGCGCGCCGCGGGTGGTCGTCAATTGCGCCGGCGTCGGCTTTGCCGCGCGCATCGTCGGCCGGGAGGGCAAGCTGTCCTTCGACACGTTTGAAAAGACGCTCAAGGTCAATCTCTTCGGCACGTTCAACGTCATGAGCCATGCGGCCAGGCGCCTGCTCGAGGAAGAGCCGCTGGAGAATGGCGAGCGCGGCGTGATCATCAACACGGCGTCGGTCGCCTTCGAGGACGGCCAGCTCGGACAGGCGGCCTATTCGGCCTCCAAGGGCGGCATCGCCGCCATGTGCCTGCCGGCCGCGCGCGAGTTCGCCCAGCACGGTGTCCGTGTCATGGCGATCGCACCGGGCCTGTTCCGCACCCCGATGATGGAAGGACTGCCGGAAGAGATCTCGGCCAAGATCGCCGCCAATATTCCGTTTCCGCCGCGCCTCGGCGAGCCGGACGAATTCGCGCTGCTCGCCGAACACATCGTCACCAACCCGTTCCTCAACGGGACCACCATCCGCCTGGACGGCGCCGTGCGCCTGCCGCCACGCTGAGGATAGATGAATGTCAGACCCGATCCTGAAAATCGACATCGAAGACAGCGTTGCCACGCTGACGATGAACCGCCCGGATAAGCGCAATGCCATGTGCGACGCGCTGCTGGAGGCGATTGACGGCTTTTTCTCAAAGCCGCCGGAAGGCGTGAAGGCGGTGGTGCTGACCGGAACGGCGGGCCATTTCTGCTCCGGGCTCGACCTCAGCGAGCATGTTGCCCGCGACGCGGAAGGCACCATGCGCCATTCCCGCGGCTGGCACGAAGTGATGGACCGGATCCAGTTCGGTGGGCTGCCGGTGGTCTCGGCGATGTTCGGCGCGGTGATCGGCGGCGGGCTGGAACTGGCCTCGGCCACCCACGCAAGGGTCGCAGAACCGAGCGCCTTTTTCCAGCTGCCGGAAGGCCGGCGCGGGATCTTCGTTGGCGGCGGGGCGTCCGTCCGGGTCGGTCGCATACTCGGCGCGGACCGGATGACGGAAATGATGCTGACGGGGCGCAAATACAGCGCGGAGGAAGGCCTTGCGCTTGGCCTGACCCATTATGTGGTCGGCGAAGGTGAGGCGCTGGCCAAGGCCCAGGAGCTGGCGCGCAAGATTGCCTCCAACGCACCGCTCTCCAACTACATCATGATCCAGGCGCTTGCGCGGATCGGCGACATGTCCAAGGCCGACGGTCTCTTTACCGAAAGCCTGTGCGCGGCGATCACCCAGACCAGTCCGGATGCGCTGGAAGGCCTTGCCGCCTTCCTGGAAAAGCGTAACCCAACCTTCCGGTGATGCCATGAAGAAACCCTTGTCCGAGCCCGATCTTCCCATGGAAGCTGCAAGTGTCAGTGACGGCACCCTGCGCTCGCTGCACGGCTATCAGATCAAGCGCGCCTTCAACGTCATCCAGTCGGACCTCAACCGGACCCTGAAGCCGTTCAAGCTCCGCATGATCACCTACACGGCATTGATCCTGATCGTCGACAATCCGGGCCTGCGCCAGTCGCAGCTGGCGGAAGCCATGGATATCGAGCGGCCCAATCTGGTCGTGATCATCGACGAGCTGGAACGGCGCGACCTGATCCTGCGGGACCGGTTGCCGAGCGACCGCAGGGCCTATGCGCTGAAGGCGACGCTGGCCGGGCGACGGCTTTGCGAGAAGGCCGTGGCCGCTGTTCAGGCTCATGAAGAGCGCCTGCTTAAGGGCATCAACCCGGATGCGCTCAGGACCGCAATGAAAGTGATGCAGCTGATTGAAGCCAACCGGCATCGGGAGACCTGAGATGGCCTTGGGAGGAGCAGTCATGAAACGCACAGCGGACTTTCAGACCCATTCCGTCGACCTGGAAAAGCGTGCCGACGGATCGATGCTGATGAGATCGACCCATGCGCTGACCCCGACGGTCGAGCGGACCGGCGACTGGCTGCACCAGTGGGCGGAAACCGCGCCGGACCGGATTTTCCTGGCAGAACGCAGCGGTGCCGGCTGGCGCGAGGAAAGTTATGCCGATGTGCTCGGCAAGGTGCGCGCCGTCGGTGCTGCGCTGCTGGCGCGGGGGCTGGATGCCTCGACCCCGATCCTGGTGATGTCCGGCAACGGCGTCGATCACGGCATCCTCGCCCTTGCCGCGCAATATGTCGGCGTGCCGATCGTGCCGGTCGCGGAGCAATATGCCCTGGTGCATGGCGCCCACGGACGTCTGCGCGAAGTGATCGGCCTTGTCCGGCCGAAGATGGCCTACGTGGTCGACGCGGAGCAGTTCGGCGAAGCGCTTGCACTGGAGGCGCTGGAGGGCGTCGAGATCGTCGCCAGCCGACCCGGAGGCAGAAACGTCACCGCCTTCGACGACCTTCTGAAGGGCGACGGCGGCATCGATGCCGACGAGGCCTTTGCTGGGGTGACGCCCGATACCGTCGGCAAGATCCTGATGACCTCCGGGTCCACCTCAAGCCCCAAGGGCGTGCTGACCACGCATCGGATGATGTGCGTCAACCAGGCCCAGCTCGCAGATGGGCTGCCTTTCCTGAGAAAACGCCCGCCGGTGCTTGTCGACTGGCTGCCCTGGAACCATGTCTTCGGCGGCTCGCACAATTTCAACATGATGCTGGCAAATGGCGGCAGCCTCTATATCGACGACGGCAAGCCGGTGAAGGGCCTGTTCGAGCGCACTGTCGAAAACCTCGGCCTGAAAACCGGGACGCTCTGTTTCAATGTTCCGCTCGGTTTCGGCATGCTCTTGAAGGCGCTGAAGGAAGACGACGGACTGCGCCGCCGGTTCTTTGAAGATCTCGACCTGGTCTTCTACGCGGGCGCGTCGTTGCCGCAGGATGTCTGGTCCGGCTTCGAGCAGATGGCACTGGAGGTCAAGGGCGAGATCCCGCTGATGACCTCGTCCTGGGGCCTCACCGAAACCGCGCCCGCGGCCATGATGCAGCAGGAACCGGCGCCGCGCTCCGGCATTGTCGGCGTGCCGGTCAACGGCGTCACCGTGAAACTGATTCCGGACGAGGACATGCGCTGCGAAGTGCGCGTCAAGGGACCGAGCGTGATGCCCGGCTATTTCAACGATCCGGAGAAGACTGAAGCCGCCTTTGACGACGAGGGCTTCTTCATCACCGGCGACGCCATGGTGTTCCTGGACAAGGACGATCCCAACAAGGGCATGCGTTTCGATGGCCGGATTTCCGAGGATTTCAAGCTGCAATCGGGCACCTGGGTGCGCGCGGCGCAGCTGAAACTCGACATGCTCTCCCGCCTTGCACCGCTCGTGTCCGATCTGGTGGTGACCGGCGCGGACCGGAACCAGATCGGCGTGATGATCTTCCCGAACGTGGCCGAGCTGACCCGCGAAGGTTTCGAGCTGACCGAGGCGGACGGTGCCTATGCCTGCAAGCTGCTGCAGGGCGAGATCCACCGGCGCCTGTCCGAACGCGCCCGCGAGATCAGCGGCAGTTCCACGCTTGTCTCGCGTGCCATCGTGCTCGCCGAGCCGCCGTCCATGCCCGAAGGCGAGATGACGGCCAAAGGCAATCTGAATATCCGCAAGGTTCTGGCGCGCCGGGCGGCGCTGCTGGAGCGGCTTTACACCGACGATGACCCGGCTGTGGTCACACTCTGATTGAGGAGCGCTTGAAATGGTCGACATCACCAAGGTTCGCGCCATCGACATTCACACCCATGCGGAAGAGCCCTGCGGCTGTCATTCGGACGACGGCTATGACGAATTGCAGGCGACCATGGCGAAATATTTCCGCGCGCCCTGGACCCATCCGCCGACCGTGCCTGAGACGGCGCAGCATTACCGGGAACAGAACATCGCCGCGGTGATCTTCCCGGTCGATGCGGAGCGGGAAACCGGCTACCGGCGTTACAAGAACGAGGAGGTCGCCGAGCTCGCCGCCGAGAATGACGACGTGCTCATTCCCTTTGCCTCGATCGATCCGCACAAGGGCAAGCTGGGTGCGCGTGAGGCCCGGCGACTTATGAAGGAGTTCGGTATCAAGGGCTTCAAGTTCCACCCGACCATGCAGGGTTTCTATCCCAATGACCGCATGGCCTACGAGCTTTATGAGGCGATCGCGGAGGAGGGGGGTATTGCGCTCTTCCATACCGGCCAGACAGGCGTCGGCAGCGGCATGCGCGGCGGCAACGGCATGCGGCTCAAATACTCCAACCCGATGTATATGGACGATGTTGCGGTCGACTTCCCGGACATGAAGATCATCCTGGCGCACCCCTCCTTCCCCTGGCAGGAGGAGGCGCTGGCCGTCGCCCAGCACAAGCCGAATGTCTATATCGACCTCTCCGGCTGGTCGCCGAAATACTTCCCCGAGATTCTGGTCAAATACTGCAATTCGATCCTGAAGAAGAAGGTGCTGTTCGGTTCCGACTGGCCGATGATCACGCCGGAACGCTGGCTCTCCGATTTCGAGCAGATCGCCATCAAGGACGAGCTGCGCCCCGACATCATCAAGGGCAATGCCGCAAGGCTGCTGGGGCTGTCATGATTATTCCCGCGCTCAGCCATTTTTGCGATCTGGAGGTCGAGCTCGGCCCGGTCCGCGAGATGGGCGCGGGCCGGAACGGTGCCCGGCGAATCATTCCGATTGTCGGCGGCATGGTGTCAGGCAAGGTCTCGGGCACCATCCTGAACCTCGGCGCCGACTGGCAGACAACGCTTGCCGACGGTTCTTCCGATATCGACACGCGCTATGCCTTCGAAACCGATGACGGCGCGGTGATCGAGATCGTCAACAAGGGCGTGCGGCACGGCCCGCCGGAGGTTCTGAACGCGCTTGCGCGCGGCGAGGAGGTCGATCCGGCGCTCTATTATTTCCGCACGAGCGCACGGCTGGAGACCGGCGACCAGCGCTATGCCTGGGTCAACCGCACGATCTTTGTCGGCACCGGCCGGCGGCTCGCTTCCGCCGTCCAGGTGTCGCTTTTTGCCGTCAAGTGAGGATGGTTTGAGATGTTCCATCAGTCCCTTGCCAACGGCTTGTCCCACACCCACAGCGTCATCCTGAGGAGGACCGCAAGGTCCGTCTCGAAGGATCTGCAACGCATTCGGGCGCAAGCGGCCGATCCTTCGAGACGGGCTGTCGCCCTCCTCAGGATGACGTTGTTGGGGGCTGAGGGGCTGCTTACCTTCGGTTGGAAACCAGGCGCACGCGAGGACCGCGCATGAAACCCTTTTCCGCTCCTCTGGACGACATCCTGTTCTCGCTGGAACATGTGGCCGGCGCGCCCGTCCTGCCGCATTGGGACAGGGACCTTGCCGCCGAGATCGGCGCGCATTTCGCCGCCTTTGCCGAAGGCCAGCTGGCGCCGCTGAACGAGCCTGGCGACAGGCAGGGGGGCCGGCTGGAGAACGGCCGGGTGCGGATGCCGGACGGGTTCAAGGACGCCTATGCCGCCTATGCCGAACAGGGCTGGTCAGGGCTGACGGTGCCGGAAGCCCATGGCGGGCAGGGGCTCGACGCCACCGTTCTGGGCATCACCTCGGAGATCTTTTCCGGTGCGAACCACAGCCTGCAGATGGTGACGGGTCTGGTGCCCGGTGCCGTCAGCACGTTGATGGATTTTGGCACCGAAGACCAGCAGGCCCGCTACCTGCCGGACTTTGCCTCCGGCGCCGCGCTGGCGACCATGTGCCTGAGCGAACCCGAAGCCGGATCCGACCTGTCGCGGATCCGCTGCCGGGCAACGCCGTCGGGCGACAAATGGTTGGTCAACGGCGAGAAGATCTTCATCTCAGGTGGCGACCAGGACATGAGCGAGACGATCCATCACCTGGTGCTGGCACGCACCTCCGATGACGGGCTCAAGGGCCTGTCCCTGTTCCTGTGTCCGGGCACGTTGAACGACGGCAGCCGCAATACTGTCTCGGTCACCCGGATCGAGGAGAAAATGGGCCTGCATGCGTCGCCGACCTGCCAGCTCCGGTTCGATAATGCTGAGGCCGAACTGGTCGGGGAGGAGGGCGCCGGGCTCAAGGCCATGTTCACGATCATGAACCATGCCCGTGTCGATGTCGCTCTGCAGGGCGTGGCCCATGCCGCCCGGGCCGCCGACATTGCCCGCAGCTACGCGGCGGAGCGCGTCCAGGGACGGGGCGCGGACGGGGCGCCGGTGACACTCGATCACCATGCCGATGTCCGGCGCATGCTCGACGAGATCGACATGCTGGCGCTCGGCGGGCGGGCTCTTGCCCATCTGACACTGGTAATGATCGAGGTTGGTGAAGCCCCCGAGTTTGCGGAGTTCCTGAAGCCGGTCGCCAAGGTCTATTGCACCGAAGCGGGCATGCGCGCGACCGAGCTCGGCATGCAGGTGCTTGGCGGCTATGGCTATTTGAAGGAATACTTTTTGGAACAGGCCTACCGTGACGCCCGCATCGCAGCGATCTACGAGGGCGCCAACGGCATTCACGAGCGCACTCTGGTGACACGACTGCTGCCGGCTGACGCCGGCCGGGCCTTTGAGGCCTTTCTTCAGGCCGAATGCGGCGCACGCGGCCCGAGCCATCCCCGGCTCCTGAAGCTGATGCAGTCCTGGCAGGCGGCGCGGGACCAGGTGCTGGCCAGTGCCGATCCGTCGGAACTCGCCCATGACTTCATGGCGCTCACCTGCGGCACGCTGCTGCCTTTCCTTTGGGCGCGCATGACGGACGCCGCCGAACACCATCCGGACCCGGCAAGGATCCGGCGGCTGGCGAACAAGGCACTGGCGCCAAGGGGATTTTTGTCGACGACGTGAGGGGATGGGAACGGCTCTCAAGGCCCTGAGTACACTTCCGCCACGTCGCTCGGCGGGAATGGGGATGCATGTTTGCGGTCTTCTGTCCCACATCGTCATCCCATGGCTTGACCATGGGATCCATGCCGTTGCGTCTCCAGCTTGCAAGGTCTCGTTGAATGGTCAGGTCACGGCATGGATTGCCGGATCAAGTCCGGCAATGACGAACGAAGTGAGAGAGTGACGGGAATGGCTAGCCGGCAAATTGGAGGCAAGTTCGCCACATAGTCGGTGTCACCCCGGGCGCGCAACGCGAGACCCGGGGCCCACTCATTTCCAGAGCGAGTGAAGGTTTCATTGAGCCTCATGCCACGCACCAGGTCTTCAGCAAGCTGACTCGCGAGTAGGCCCCGGATCTCCGCTGCGCTGCGTCCGGGATGACAACTGTGGGGTGGCACGTTCCAGGAGGAGCGAAACGGGAGATTTGAGTTGCCCTTCCCAATCTTCCCATCCTGACGCATGGTGGCCCCAAAGAAACAAAAGGCTTTCCTTCATGCATCCGCTCAATCTCGAACAGTTGAAGGCGTTTCTCGCCGTGGTGCGCCATGGCGGCGTCAACAAGGCGGCGCATATCCTGAACCTGACCCAGCCGGCGGTGACCACACGGCTGAAACGGCTGGAGGAATCGCTCGGTACCGAGCTGTTCGAGCGCTCGCCCGGCCGCCTCAAGCTGACCAAGCGTGGTGAGTTGCTGCAGACTTTCGCCGAACAGTTCGAGCGCCTGTCCGACAAGGTCGAGGAGACGGTGGTCGCGCCGGAGGGCATCGACCGGCATTTGCGCATCGGTGCCTCGGAGACCATCGCGCAATGCTGGTTGCCGGACCTGGTGGCCGCGCTTCGGGCCGACTATCCCAACCTGATCGTGGAGATCAATGTCGACATCTCGGTGAACCTGCGCGCCGGGCTGATCGACCGGGAGATCGATCTGGCGCTGCTGCTTGGGCCGATTTCGGAATATTCGGTCGACAATGTCGAGCTGCCCGGATTTGACCTTGCCTGGTATGTCCAGGCCGGAAGCGAGGCGGAGGACGGGGCGCTGCTGCTGCGGGAAAAGCCTGTGATCACCTATGCCCGCCACACGCGGCCCTACCGGGAACTGAAGACCCTGTTGCAGGAGCGGGTGGCGACGGATGTGCAGCTGTTTCCCTCTTCCTCCCTGTCCGCCTGTTTCCGGCTGGTGGAAGCGGGGCTCGGCGTCGCGGCGCTGCCCAGAGCGCTCGCCCGGCCTTATGTGGAGGGCGGCCGCATCGAGGCATTCGATCCCGGTTTTGTGCCGGATGCCCTGAGGTTTTCGGCGAGTTATCTCGGCGATCCGCGCAGCCATGTGGTGGCCGCCGCGGCGCAAAAGGCGCTCGAGGTGGCGGAGGTCTATTCAGGCTATAAAGATCCTTTATAGAAACACCCAAAAAACTTCGATTTGAGATTATGGGCGCTCTGCGGGACCCTTTCCTGACTGGAGGAAAATCCTGTGTTGCAGAGCTACGAAACCCTAAGACAAACAGGCATTGCCACTGTCCGCGCACAGATCCGCTCGGGCGGCTATGCCTCGCACACGGCCGGTCTCGGCAGGAACCTGCTGCAGGCGAACCTGGCCATCATTCCGCAAGAATTCGCGTTGGATTTCATGCGCTTCTGCCAGCGCAACCCGAAACCGTGCCCCTTGATTGGAGCGTCGGATACCGGCAATCCGATCCTGTTTACCCTCGGCCAGGATATCGACATCCGCACGGACGTGCCAGCCTACAACATCTATCGCAACGGACAACTGGTGCAATCGGTGACGGAGATAGGGGATCTCTGGACCGACGATCTGGTCGCCTTCGCGCTCGGCTGTTCCTTCACCTTCGAACACGCCCTGATCGAGGCCGGCTTCGAGCTTTGGCACATCGCCAACAACGTCACCGTGCCGATGTACCGCTCCAGCCTGGAGACAGTTCCGGCCGGACCGTTCCGCGGGCCGACGGTTGTCTCCATGCGCATGATCCCGGAAGAGCGGGTCGAGGAAGCCGTCGCGATTTCGGCGCGGTTTCCACTGGCACACGGCTCGCCCGTCCATGTGGGCGATCCGGCGGCCATCGGTATTTCGGATCTCTCGGCACCTGACTGGGGAGACAGCGTGCCTCAACCGGCGGGTCATACGCCGGTTTTCTGGGCCTGCGGGGTTACCCCCCAGGCCGTCATCCAGCAAGCGGCGCTGCCGCTGCTGATCACGCACAAGCCGGGGCACATGCTGATCACCGATGTGCCCGATACGGCGGAAATTCCAATCATAACAAACAAGAACATGCCAAGATAAACCTTCACGGAGTGGAACCTATGAAAAAGATCCTGCTTTCCCTATTGGCCTCTGCGGCCCTGTCCTCGCCGGCGCTTGCCGAAGAGCTGTCTGTTGTCGGCAGCTGGTCCAGCCTGCCGCTGCACAAGGAGTTCGAGGCGCCGTTCTGGCAGACGAAGCTTCCGGAAGCTTCCGGCGGCACCATCGAGACGACGGTGACCACCCACAACCAGATGAATCTGGGTGTCGGCGAGGTTTTCCGCCTGCTTGGCCAGGGTGTCTTCGATGTCGGCATGACGGTCGGCGACTATGCAGTTGCCGACGCACCGGAACTGGAAGGGCTCGACGTGCCGCTGGTGGCCATGTCCGCGGACAAGGCCAAGGCAGCTGTTGAAGCGGCGCGGCCGATGGTCGAGGAGATCTTCGAAAAGCGCTTCAATTCCAAGGTTCTGGCGATTGCGCCCTATCCGCCGCAGGTGGTGTTCTGCAACGCCGAAGTCGGGTCTCTGGACGATCTGAAAGGCCTCAAGGTGCGCGCGTCCGGCCGCATGACGGCGAAATTCCTGGAAGCGCTTGGCGCCGAAGGCATCACGGTTTCCTTCTCCGAAGTGCCGGGCGCTTTGCAGAAAGGCGTTGTCGACTGCGCGGTGACGGGGGCCGGCTCCGGATACAGCGCCGGCTGGTGGGAAGTTTCCACCCATCTGCTGCCGATCCCGCTCGGCGGCTGGGACCCGGTGGTGACCGCCATCAATCTCGACAAGTGGAATACGCTGAGCGACGACACCAAAGCCCTGATCGAAAAGGAAATCGCCAGCCAGTTCGAGGCACCTGCCTGGGCGGTCGCCGAGGGCGCGCTCGCCAATGACATTGCCTGCCTGACCGGCAAGGGCGATTGCACCTCCGGCGACAGCCGCAACATGGTGCTGGTCGAAGCCAGCGACGGCGACATCGAGCGCGCCCGCGAGATCCTGCAGACGGTGGTGCTGCCGGAATGGGCAGAACGGGCCGGCGGCGACTGGGCCGCGCGCTGGAACGACAGTGTCGGCGCTGTTGTCGGCGTCACCATCAAGACCAACTGACGGACGGGAGAGGTCAAGGTGGCGGAGACGCTTCTATCAATCCTGTCCCGGATCAACCGGGCCGTCGCGATTGCCGTCGGCTTGTTGTTCCTGACCTGTGCAGGACTTGTTCTCATTGATATAGGTCTCCGCCAGCTTGGCGCGTCCCTTGGCGGCACGGACGAGATTTCCGGTTATGTGATGGCGATCGGCACAGCCTGGGGCATGGCCTTCGGGCTGACGGAACTTTCCCATATCCGGATCGATTTCTTGAGGCGCTCAGTGGGGCTGCCCATGGGCCGTGCCGTCCTGGACCTGTTGTCTATGTTCACGCTGGCCAGCACTATCTCTGTGGTCGCCTTGAAGTGCTGGCCGGTGGTTGCAACCACCTTGCGCAATTCCTCCCACGCCAACACGCCGCTGGAAACGCCGCTGGCGCTTGTCCAGCTGCCCTGGTTCGCCGGCTGGGTCTGGTTCGCGGTCACCGCGTGGCTGACCCTGATCGCCGCGCTCCTGTTGGTCTTTCAGGGGCAGTTCGAGAAATCCGAACAGGCCATCGGCGCCTTTCCCGAAGAGGAGACTGTCTGATGCTGTCCTTCGTCTCCATCGGCCTGCTCGGGCTTTTGACCCTGTCCATCCCGGTCGGTATCGTCCTGTTTCTGTTGGGCTTCGGTATCGACCAGTTTTTCAGTGCCTTTCCGCTGACACGGGGCCTCGGCTCCATGGTCTGGTCGACGTCTGAAAACTCGGCGCTGATAGCGATCCCGTTCTTTGTCATGCTGGGCGAGATCCTGGTGCGCACCGGCATTGCCGCCCGGACCTATTCCGCGCTGGACCGCTGGGTCTCCTGGCTGCCGGGCGGGCTGGTCCACGCCAATGTCGCCACCGCCACCATGTTCTCGGCAACCTCCGGCTCGTCGGTGGCGACCGCCGCCACGGTGGCCACAGTCGCCATGCCCCAGGCCGACCGGCTCGGCTACGATCCGAAGCTGTTCTCCGGGGCGATTGCCGCCGGCGGCACGCTCGGCATCATGATCCCGCCGTCGATCAACCTGATCGTCTACGGCTTCCTGACCCAGAGCTCGATCCCGCAGCTGTTCCTGGCTGGGCTCCTGCCCGGAGTGCTGCTGGCGCTTGGTTTTATTCTCGTGACGGCGCTGGTCTGCATGGTCCAGCCGAAGCTCGGCGGTGCGCGGCGCACGTTTCCGGTCATGGAGATGCTGCGCGGCCTGGCGGACCTCCTGCCGATCATCCTCTTGTTCTCGGCCATCATCGGGTCGATCTACAAGGGATGGGCGACCCCGACCGAAGCAGCATCGGTGGGGGTCGCCGGAGCGATCGCCATCGCGGCACTGTTTGGCGGGCTGAGCACACGCATGATCGGCGAAGCCATCATCGGAACGGTCAAGGTCACCTCGATGATCATGCTGGTGGTGATCGGCGCGTCCTTCCTGAACTTCACCCTGTCGGCGGCTGGCCTGTCGCAGGAGCTGCGCAGCTTCCTGGAAGGGCTCGGCGTCGGTCCGCTCGAAACGCTTCTGGTGATTGTCGGCATGTATATCGTGCTCGGCTTTTTCATCGAGACACTGTCCTTGATGGTGATCACCATTCCGATCGTGGTGCCGATCGTCACCAGCCTCGGCTACGATCCGATCTGGTTCGGCATCCTGATGATCGTTCTGATCGAGATGGCGCTGATCACACCGCCGGTCGGGCTCAACCTGTTCGTGGTCCAGGGCGCGCGCAAGGGCGGTTCGATCACGGATGTCATGCTGGGTGCGACACCCTATGTGCTGGCCATGCTGGCCATGGTCGTCGCCCTGATCGCCGCCCCGGAAATCGCGCTCTATCTGCCAGCGGCAATGCGGTGAGGGATAGCTCCTAAATTCCCAGCTTATCCCGCAGCCGGTAGACCAGCACCGAGGGGGCCAGGAACCAGGGGGTGCCGGTGTAGAGCGGACGGGTCGGGAAGGGGATACGCTCGAAGGCGGAGAGGGCCTTTTCCTGGCCCGCCGCCTTCTGGCCGATGCGCATGCCGAGATAGCTCGCCATGCCGACGCCCGAGCCGCAATAGCCGCCGGCGAAAAAGAGGCCTTTGTCCTCACCGGCATGCATCAGCGTGTCGAAGGTGTATCCGACAAAGCCCATCCAGCCATGGCTGATCTTCACACTGGCCAGTTCCGGAAAAAGGGCCGTCATGTCCCGGTGGAGTTTCAGCGCGCTGTTACGCGGATCGGTTTCGCTCAAGGACACCCGGCCGCCGAAGAGCATCCGTTTCCGGTCTGGCGACAGGCGGTAATAATAAACCAGCTTGCGGGTGTCGGAGAGCACCCGGTCGGTCGGGAACAGACGGTCGACAACCTCGGTTGGGAGCTCTTCCGTGGCGATGACATAGGAACCGATCGGGATGATCCGGCGCTGGTGCCAGGGCGACAGCGGGCCGGAATAGCCGTTGGTGGCGAGGATCACCTTGCCCGCCTTGACAGTGCCCTCGCTGGTCAGCACCTGAAAGCCGGTGCCAAGCCGTTCGATCGATAGCACCCTGCATGTGCCTTTCACCAAGGCGCCAGCCGCCAGCGCCTTTCTCAGGAGCGAGGGGTGGTAGCTCGAGACATCGATGCTGCAGTGATGCGGAAAGACGATGCCGCCGTGATAGGCGTCCGTGCCGAGCTCCCGGGCCATTTCCGCCTTCGGAACCATGAAGGTGTCGGTGGTCCAGACCGGATGGCCAGCGGTGCAATCCTGTTCCAGCTTCTTGTAGAGATGCGGCTTGTGGGCGCCGTGAAAGCGGCCGACCTCCTTAAGACCCATCTCGATGCCGTCCTCCTGCGAGAAGGCATGCATGTAGTCGAGCGAGGCCTGGGCTTCCTGGCAAAGCTGGGTTGCCAGCTCCCGGCCGTAGCGCCTGGCGAGCGCGGCAAAGGACGGTTTGAGACTGGTCGACAGCTGGCCGCCATTTCTGAGGCTGCAGCCCCAGCCCGGATGCTCGGCGTCGAGCACCAGGGTACCGAGACCTTGCGGGGCCGTCTGCAGGGCGGCGTTGAGACCGGTATAGCCCGCGCCGATGATCAGGACATCGATCTCGGATGGCAGCGCCGTATTGGGCAGGGGCACGGCCGGGGCGGTGTCCTGCCAATAGGGCGTTGTCTTGAACCCGTCCGCGAACAGCGTCTCAGCCATCTTCAATCCTATGCCGCTCTCGTGTCTTCAAGGATCAGGTCCGCGCCCTTTTCACCGACCATGATCGCCGGGGCGTTGGTGTTGCCGGAGGTGACCGCCGGGAAGATCGAGGCATCGACCACCCGCAACCCGTCGACACCGTAGACCTTCAGCCGGGCGTCGACCACGTTCTCGGTGCTGTCGGGACCCATGCGGCAGGTGCTGACCGGATGGAACACGGTGGAGCAGCGGTTGCGCACGTCCTCCAGCATCTCCTCGTCGGACTGGATGGCGGGACCGGGTGTGATTTCCTGATCGATCACCGATTGCATCGACGGGCTGGCCGCGATTTTGCGCATCAGCCGGCAGCCTTCGACCATCTCGCTGAGATCCCGGTTGGTGCTGAGCGAATTCGGATGGATTTCCGGAGTGTCGAACGGGTCCGCCGAGCGCAGACCGATATGACCGCGGCTGGTCGGGCGGGTCGGCTGGAAGCCGAGCAGGAAGCCCGGGAACGGGTCCGGATTCATCAGCGGGCGTTTGCCCTTCGGCGCCTTTGTGTAGCTGACGGGCGAAAAATAGAGCTGCATGTTTGGCCGCTCGGTGTCCGGATTGCTTTTCACGAACCCGCCGGCCTGGTTGACGCTGAGCGACAGCGGACCGCTGCGGGTCAGCACATATCGAATGCCCTGCGCCAGCTTGCCCCACCAGGGGTAAAGCTGCTGGTTCAGCGTCGGCACTTTCGAGCGGTAGAGGTAGTCGAGGCCGAGATGGTCCTGCAGATTCCGGCCGACGGCGGGTGCGTGCACAGAGGGTGTGATGCCCTTGGCTTTCAGCGTCTCGCTGTCGCCGATGCCTGACAGCATCAGGATCTGCGGCGAGTTTACGGCCCCCGCACTCAGGATGACCTCGCGGCGGGCGCGGACGGTTTTCTCCGCACCGCCTTGCCGATAGACGACGCCGGTGGCGCGGCCGTTCTCCATGATCAGCCGGGTGGTGTGGGCGTGGGTCTCGACGCTGACATTGCGGCGTTTCCTGGCGCGGGAGAGATAGGCGCGGGCGGTGGACATGCGGAAGCCGCCCTTGGCCGTGATCTGGTAGAGCCCGACACCTTCCTGGGTCTTGCCATTGAAATCGGGGTTGCGCTCGAAACCGGCCTCTTCGCAGGCGTCGAGGAAATTGGCGCAGAGCGGATGCACGCTGTGCTCCATGCCGGAGACGTGGAGCGGACCATCGCCGCCGCGATAGGCGTCGGCGCCGCCCTCATGGCATTCCGAGCGCTTGAAATAGGGCAGGACATCGTCCCAGCCCCAGCCGGGATTGCCCATCGCCTTCCAGTCTTCGAAATCCGCGTGCTGGCCGCGGATATAGACCATGGCGTTGATCGAGCTGGAGCCACCGAGCACCTTGCCGCGCGGCCAATAGCCGGAGCGGCCATTGAGACCGGGATCGGCCTCCGTGTGGTACATCCAGTTGATGGATTTGTTGTAGAAGGCCTTGCCGTAGCCGATCGGCATCCAGATCCAGAAATTCAGATCCGAGCCGCCGGCCTCCAGCAGGCAGATGCTGTATTTGCCGTCTTCCGACAGGCGGTCGGCGAGGACGGCACCGGCCGAGCCGGCACCGACGATGACAAAGTCGAACTCCGCCATGAAAACTCCTATTGAGCGGACTTGTCACGCTGGATGAGGATGGAGAGCAGCGCCAGCAGGCCGGAGCCGACCATCAGCACGAAGGAGACCGCGTTCAGCACAGGGGTCGAGCCGACCTTGGCCATGCGGTCATACATGGTGATGGTCAGCGGCGCTTCCGAACCGACGAGAAACAGCGTGGTGTTGAAGTTCTCGAAGGAGACCAGAAAGGCGACGATGCCGGCGGCGATCATGGCCGGGCGCAGGAAGGGCAGCGTGATCGTGCGCAGCACCCGGGCGCGGCTGGCGCCGAGGTTGAAGGCCGCTTCCTCCATGGTCTCGTCGAATTTCTTCAGCCGCGCGGTGATCACGAGCGAGGTGATGGTGGCGATGAAGGAGAACTGGCCGAGGACGACCAGAAGGATGCCGGGACGCAGGAACTCCAGTTCCAGATCGATCGTGTCTTCCAGGTAATTGGCCGTGTCGCTGGCCAGCACCAGAATCGAGATGCCGAGGATCACGCCGGGGATCACCAGAGGCACGACCATCATGATGTAGAAGAAGTTCTTGCCCGGAAACTCGCCGCGCACGAACAGAAACGCATTGGTGGTGCCGACGAACACCGACAGGGCCGCCACGAAGATGGCGATGACAAAAGAATAGTAGAGCCCCTGCAACAAGCGCCGGTCGTGGAACATGCCGAGCTTGGGCTCGGTGTCGGAAAAGAACCAGTCCAGGGTGAAGCCCTGCCAGGGCAGCGCCGGGAACAGGCTGTCATTGAAGGCAAAGGCGCCTGCCGAAATCAGCGGTGCCGCCAGGAAGATGAAGAAGGCGACCACATAGAGCCGGTATCCGAGCAGGAACGGGGAGGTTTTCTTTTGCGCAAGCATTGTGACCTCCTCAGCTCTTGGCAACGGTGTTGGCAAGCGTCTGTCCGGACAGCTTCAGGCCGAGCCAGATGACGATCGAGGTGAAGAGTAGCAACAGCATGCCAAAGGCGGCACCGCCCTCCCAGTTGAAGCGGGTGATGAACTGGTTGTAGATCTGCTCGGTGAACCAGCTCGAATTCTTGCCGCCGAGCAGGATCGGTGTCAGGTAGGAGCCGGCCGACAGCATGAAGGTGACGATGCAGCCGGCGACGATGCCCGGCATGGCATAGGGAATGATGATCCGGCGCAGCACGGTGAAGCCGTTGCCGCCGAGATTGTAACCCGCCTCGATCATGGAATTGTCCATGCCGTCGAGGGTGGAGACCAGCGGTACGATCATGAACAGGATCACGGTGTAGACAAGGCCGACAATGACGGCGGCGTCATTGTAGAGAAACTCCACCGGCTGGCCGATCAACCCGGTCCAGAGCAGGAAGTTGGAGATCACCCCGGTTTCGCGCAGGAGCAGGATCCAGCCGAAGGAGCGGATCAGGTCCGAGACCCAGAGCGGGATCAGGCAGAGCAGGAACAGCCCGCCACGCGCCCGAGGTCCCGCGATCTTGGCGATGTAATAGGCAATCGGAAAACCGATCAGCAGCGCCAGGGCCGTCACCAGCAGGGACATCGAACCCGTGCGCAGGAGCGTGTTCCAGTAGATCGGCTCGTGGAGAAAGTCGAGGTAGTTGGCGAAGCTGTATTCATAGACGCGCGGGGCGACCT
The DNA here is from genome assembly GCF_023156505.1 of Roseibium sediminicola. Classification (GTDB taxonomy): domain Bacteria; phylum Pseudomonadota; class Alphaproteobacteria; order Rhizobiales; family Stappiaceae; genus Roseibium; species Roseibium sediminicola. The sequence goes on from NZ_JALNMJ010000007.1 coordinate 256,223, forward strand.
TTTCCTTCAGCGACAGCACCACCATGCCGATATGGGGCAGGATGATCAGCAGCAGGATCCAGAGCGCGAAAGGGGCGAACAAGAGGATCAGCGTCAGCCGTTTGATGTCCTTGTTCTGCATCACGCGCTCTCCTGGCGGGCAAAACACATGGCCTGTTTCGACGACCAGACCAGCGAGACGTCCTCGCCGGGTTTCAGGTCGTTGTCGCCGGTCAGCGTAACATCGGATTCGATCAGTTCGCCGCTGCCGGTGCGCACCAGCACCCGGCTGTTGGCACCGTTGAAGAGCAGGCTGTCGATGACGCCGTCCATGCGGTTGTCGCCGTCGGCGGCGATTGCCGCGGCTTCAGCCGTGCGTACGGTCCGGATGAATTCGGGCCGCACGAAAATGTCGACCTTGGCGCCGTCGCGGATGGTCTGGCCGGCCCCGGCTGAAAAGCTCATCGGCAGGCCCTGCTCGGTTTCCACCTTGCCGCCGGTGCCGTCGCTGGCCTTGACGGTGCCGGACCAGCGGTTGCTGTCGCCGACAAAGCCGGCAACGAAGGCGGTGTTCGGCCGGTGGTACAGTTCCTGGGGCGTGCCGATCTGCTCGAACTCGCCCTGATTCATGATGGCGACATTGTCGGACATCACCAGCGCTTCGGACTGGTCGTGGGTGATGTAGATGAAGGTGGTGTTGAACTGGTGCTGCAGCAGCTTCAGCTCGATCTTCATCGCCTCGCGCAGCTTCAGATCGAGCGCGCCGAGCGGTTCGTCGAGCAACAGGACGTCCGGGTCGAGCACCATGCAGCGGGCAATGGCGATGCGCTGTTTCTGGCCGCCGGAAAGCTGGTGGATCTCGCGTTCGGCGACATCGGGCAGGGCGATGCGTTCCAAAACGTCATGCACCTTGCGCCTGATGTGGTCCTTGCCGAAGCCGGCACATCTGAGGCCATAGGCGATGTTCTCGTAGACATTCATCATCGGGAACAGCGCCAGGTGCTGGAACACCATCTTGACGTTGCGCCGGTTGGGCGGCACGCCGAGCACCGACTTGCCCTTGATTTTGATGTCGCCGCCCGATGGTTCCTCGAAGCCGGCGATCATGCGCATCAACGTGGTCTTGCCGCAGCCGGACGGCCCGAGAATGGAAAAGAAAGAGCCGCTCGGAATGTCGAAGGAAACGCCCTTCACGGCCCGCACGGAGCCGAAATTCTTGGCAATGTCGAGACACTCAAGGTCGTAGGTCGGATTGTCTTGTTTCATGAATGCGCCAGCTGGAAGGATAGGAGTGGGACAGCCGTTCACTGCGGCGTCCTCGTTTCAGGGCTCGGAGACCCATTTGAAGAAGAGGCTGTCAGAGCGTTCCGCACCTGACAGCCTCGGTGTCGTCAGACGTCGGCGGGCTTAGCCGCCGGTGGCTGCCTTGATCTTCTCAAGGGTCTTGCCTTCCATGTCCTCGACGCCCGGAGGAATGTTGGCAAAGAACTTGAGATTGTCGATGTCGGCATCGGTGAAGGCGGCGTTGACGGCGGCCTTCTTGTCTTCCGGAAGCAGATCCTTGCCGCCCTTGACGGCCGCGATGGCGCCGGTGCTGGCGGACATCAGCGTGACGTTTTCCGGACGCAGCACGAAGTTGATCCACTTGTAGGCGGCGTCATCGGCCTTGCCCTTGGCCGGCAGAGCGAAGGTGTCGATCCAGGCAAGCGCGCCTTCCTTCGGCGGCACGAAGACGATGTTCGGGTTCTGGTCGAACAGCTTGTAAGCGGTCGAATCCCAGGTTTCCGAACCGACGATTTCGCCGGACAGCATCATGGCGGAGAGATCGTCGCCGCCCTGCCAATAGGCCTTGATGTTGCCTTTGCACTCGATCAGCTTGTCGGCGACCTTGTCCAGGATGCCCTGGTATTTCTCAAGATCGGAATAGGCCGCGAACGGGTCTTCGCCCATCGAATAGGCCGTGCCGAGCAGGATCGTGCGCTTCAGGCGCATCGAGGTCTTGCCCTTGTAGGCAGGATCGCAGAGATCAGCCCAGCTCTTGAGGTCCGGTGCCTTGGTCTTGTCGGCCATCAGGCCGGACGTGCCCCACTGGTGCGGCACGGCATAGACTTCGCCGTCGATGGTGGTGTTGGCCTTGACGCCGTCGAGCAGCTTGCCTTCCATCACGCCGGTGTCGATCTTGCTGAGATCCATCGGCTTATAGATGTCATATTCCAGCTGAGCGGCGTAGATGCGGTCATGGCTCGGCTGCGCGAGGTCGAAGCCGGCGCCGCCGGTCGCGCGCAGCTTGGCAATCATTTCCTCGTTGTTGGAGAAGGTGACTTCGACTTCGATGTCCGGGTATTCTTCTTCAAATTTCTGGACCAGTTCATCGGGCGCATAGGAGCCCCAGGTCAAAAGGCGCAGGGTTTCCGCCTGGGCGGAGCCTGCGCCGGCAAGCATGGTTGCGGCCAAAAGGCCAGTAAGTGTTGTCTTTAAATGCATGACGTCCTCCTGAATTCACGCAGCATCGCAAAAAGCCTAGGATTGAATTGGCCTGCCAAATATATCCATTGCAGATAATTTAGCAGTCCAATTGCCCGCAGGGCATTGTTAGGCGGTGCAGCATCCCAGAAGGATTTTCTTCAGGACCTGCACGCCCTTGCGGATCTCTTCCGGCGCGCAACTGCCGAAACCGAGCACGATGCCGCGCTGCGGAATGTCCTTGAGCGCATAACGCGACAGCGGCACGGTCGTGATGCCATGCTCGGCGGCCCTGGCAACCAGCTTGCCTTCATCCAGTCTGGAAGACAACAGGCCGACCGCGTGAAAGCCGCTGCTGGTCGGCTGGACGTCGATGTCGCCCGCCAGGCTCTGGGCCTCTTCCAGGAGGATGTCGTGCCGGCTCTTGTAAAGCTGGCGCATGGTGCGGATGTGGGTGGCGAACATGCCCTCGTCCATGAATTCTGCGACAATCGCCTGGGTAACGGTGGGCACGCCGCTCAGCCAGGTGAGGCAGACCTTCTCGAAACTGTCGACAAGGCCTTCCGGCACCAGGACAAAGCCGAGCCGGAGCGCCGGGAAGAGCGACTTGGAAAACGTGCCGACGTAAATCACCCGGCCATGGGTGTCGATGCTTTTCAGGGTCGGTGGCGGCTGGTCTCCGTAATAGAATTCTCCGTCATAATCGTCCTCGACGATCATGGCGTCGGCCTCGTTGGCGGCTTTCAGAAGCGCCAGCCGGCGCGGCAGGCTCATGACATGACCAAGCGGTTGCTGATGAGACGGCGTGACAAAGGCAAGCCGGAAATGCGGCGCCTTGGCGAGGCCGTCCTCGACGCTGAGGCCCTCCAGATCGACATCGACCGGAACCGGCTGGGCGCCAATGGCAATGAAGGCGTTGCGGGCGCCGATGGCACCTGGGTTTTCGAACCAGATCGGCTCGCCCGGATTGACCAGCATGCCGCCGACCACCGAGAAGGCTCGCTGGGCGCCGTTGGTGATGAAGACCTGTTCCGGATCGCATTTGATGCCGCGCGAGGCATTCATCTGGCGGGCGATTGCACGGCGGAGCGGCATGTAGCCGAAGGGTTCGCCGTAACCGGCAATGTGGTCACGGTCCTTGCGCCAGTGCCGGGCGGAGAGCTTGGCCCATTGTGCCATCGGAAAGGCGTCGAGCGCGGGCAGGGCGGTGACAAAGGCCTGGGACTTGTGCGGCAGGCGCGAGCGCGTCGTGAAATCCGGAATGGCGTGACGGGTGGCGTGGGAAAGGCGCGGCACCACCGCGACCGTGTCGCTGACCTCCCTGGACGGCTTTGGTGCCAGGCGGGCATTCAGCGCTTCGCTGACGAAAGTGCCGGCACCGACCCGCGCTTCCAGCAGGCCTTCGGAGATCAGCCGGTCGATGGCGTCGATGACCGTGGTGCGCGAGACGCCGATTTCCAGTGCCAGGGTACGGGTCGCCGGCAACCGGTCGCCCGGCGTCAGGGCGCCGGTCAGAAGCAGGTCGCGCAGGGCCATATAGAGCTGGATCGATATTTTCTTGTCGGCGTTCTTGTCGATCTTGATCGACGACAGCACCGCGCCGGCATGCCGTTTCATGGCGCTTCACCACAAGCGCAAGCCAGCGTGGTCAGCAAACGCAAGAGCCCGGCCCGCTGAGTGTCGAAAAGCAGTCCATCGGCAGCGTTACGCCGCTTGACCGATTTACGGCATCGCACTTCGCGGCGCGCCTCGCCGAGTGAACTGCTTTTCGACATCAAATGATCCTAGATTGAGTGGGCATGCTTTAGCTCTCCCAATTGGTATGAGACTTTGCCCAAAACGGACCTTAATTCAAGTCCAATTCCGGGTAGGTTCGGCAAAGAGCCAATCACAAACCCGCCGGGAAGGGCCGGAAAAACGGCCTGCAAAAGACATGAAAATCCAATCCATAGAGACATTTACCAATGAATTTGTCTGCTTCGTCCGGGTGACGTCGGACAGTGGCGCGACCGGGTGGGGGCAGGTGGCGCCCTATTATGCGGACATCACCGCCGAGGTGGTGCACCGGCAGGTCGCGCCTTACGCGCTGGGCGAGGATGCCTTTGCAATCGAACACCTGATGGACATCATTCCGGACCGGGAGCACAAGTTCCCGGGCTCCTATTTGCGCCGGGCGATGGGTGGGCTGGACACGGCGCTCTATGACCTGCGCGGCAAGGCCGAAGGCAAGCCGGTCTGCGAATTGCTCGGCGGTACGCCGGGCAAGGTGCGCGCCTATGGCTCTTCCATGAAGCGGGACATCACGCCGAAGGACGAGGCCGACCGGCTGAAGCGTCAGCAGGACCGGTTCGGTTTCGACGCGTTCAAGTTCCGCATCGGCGCTGAATGCGGCCGCGACCAGGACGAATGGCCGGGTCGCACGGAAGAGATCGTGCCGACCATGCGCAAGGCCTTCAACGACGCCACCGCGCTGCTGGTCGACGCCAATTCCTGCTATTCGCCGAAAAAGGCCATCGAGGTCGGCCGGTTCCTGCAGGACAACGGCATTTCCCACTACGAGGAGCCGTGCCCCTACTGGCATTACGACCAGACAAAGCAAGTGACCGATGCGCTGGAGATCGACGTCACCGGCGGCGAGCAGGACTGTTCGCTGGTCGACTGGAAGCGCATGATCGACGAGCGGGTCGTCGACGTGATCCAGCCGGATGTCTGTTATCTGGGCGGCATGGTGCGCACCATGAAAGTGGCGCGGATGGCCCACGAGGCGGGCCTGCCCTGCACCCCGCATGCGGCCAACCTGTCGCTGGTGACCCTGTTCACCATGCATCTGCTCCGGGCGATCCCGAATGCGGGCAAATACCTGGAATTCTCCATCGAGGAAGAAGACTACTACCCCTGGCAGTACGACCTTTATGTCAAGTCGCCCTATGCCATCACCGACGGCCACGTGCTGGTGACCGACGCGCCGGGCTGGGGTGTCGAGATCAATCCGGAATGGCTGGCGAAATCCACCTACAAGATCAGTTCCTGGGAGCGCTGAGCATGCTAACTGCCAACGAACTTCTGGAAGAATACGCCGAGACCGGTACGCTTGCGGCACTGCCGCTCGGTCATTTCATCGACGGCGCCTTCACCCGGCCCGCGCACAACCGGACCCTGGAGAGTTTCGATCCGGGACGTGGCGAGGCCTTTGCCCGCTTCACGGCCGGAACGGCGGAGGATGTCGACCAGGCAGTGCGATCTGCGCAAAAGGCCTTCGAAACCGTGTGGCGGGACATGGCGCCGGTCGAACGGGCGCGGATCCTGCAGAAAGCCTCCCAGCTGATCCTGGAGAACCTCGACCTCCTCGCCGTCACCGAGACCCTCGACAGCGGCAAACCGCTGCAGGAGGCAATGGGCGATGTGCGTGGTGCCGCACGGACGTTCGAGTATTACGCCGGTGCCTGCGACAAGCTGCAGGGCGACAGCTTCCCGCTTGGGCCGAATTATATCGGCTATGCCATTCATGAGCCCGTTGGCGTGACCGCGCATATCATTCCGTGGAATTTCCCGATTTCGACGGCCGCGCGCGGTTTTGCTCCCGCACTGGCAGCCGGCTGCACTGTGGTCGCCAAGCCGGCGGAACAGACACCGTTCACGGCGCTGCTTCTGGCGAAGATCCTGAGCGAGGCCGGTCTGCCGGACGGTGTCTGCAATGTCGTCACAGGTACCGGCGCGGAAACAGGTGCGCCGCTGACGTCCCATCCGCAAGTCGACCACATCACCTTCACCGGCTCGGTCCAGACGGGCCGGACGGTGATGAAGGCGGCGGCCGAGGACATCACCCGCGTGGTGCTGGAGCTCGGCGGCAAGTCGCCGGTGGTGGTGCTGGCGGATTGCGACAAGGAACAGGCACTCGATGGGGTCATCGGCGCGATCTACGAGAATGCCGGCCAGATCTGCTCGGCAGGCTCGCGCCTGGTGATCGAGAAGAGCATTCACGAAGAGTTCCTTGCCGAACTGGTCGTGCGGGTCAAAGCCTTGAGGCTCGGGCATGGCCTGAAACAGCCGGATGTCGGGCCAGTCAATTCCGCAGAGCACCTTGCCAAGATCGCCGGCTTTGTCGACCGGGCGAAGGCACGTGGCGCGAAGGTCGCAGTTGGCGGATCGATCACGCAGGATCCGGCAACGGGCAAGGGCTGGTTCTTCGAGCCGACCATCGTTGACGCTGTCGCCGCCGATGACGAGCTGGCACAGGAGGAGATCTTCGGGCCTGTGCTGACGGTGCAGGTCGCAGAGGATGCGGATCATGCGCTGGAACTCGCCAATGACTGCCAGTATGGCCTCGTTGCCGGCATCTACACATCGGATTTCGCCAAAGCCCATCGGCTGGCGCGCAAGATCGATGCGGGGCAGATCTACATCAACGAATATTTCGCAGGCGGCATCGAGGTGCCCTTCGGCGGCAACAAGAAGTCCGGCTTTGGCCGGGAAAAGGGGCTGGAAGGTCTGAAGAGCTACTGCAAGACCAAGAGCATCGCGGCCCGCATCGGCTGATCTTGAACCAAAGTTACCTCCCTAAGGCCGGTTCGCTTTGTCGAACCGGCTTCTTTTTTGCTGGCTAAGGAACTTCCGGAGCAGCATCCGGGACAGAACCCGATGGGCAATCAGACGGGAAACCGGTGCCGTTCGAAAAAGTCCCAGAGTTTCCGGTTGACGGTCTGGGTCTTGAGGATCGTGTCCTTGACCAGCCCGATTTCGCGCGTGTTTATCGGACTGGTCTTGCCGTATTCGATGCGTCCTTTCAGGTCGCTGATACGCATGAGGACCGTCGACGCGTTGCGCCCCTCATTGTCGAACGAATAGATGCAATGATTGTATTTGTTCTTGAGTTTCAGTGCCTTTTGCATGGCGCTCGTCAGGCTGAGGATTTCGTCCTTCAGATCCGGTCGATCGGCTTTCAGTTTTGCCAGACGTTCGACGAGGTCCAGCCTGGCACGTGATGTGTTGAGCGTCAGGAAAATCACTGTGGCGACCTCCTTGGTCACCCCGGCAAGCCCCGCGATCATGTGGATCAGGAGGCTCTCTGTATTGGTCCAGGTGTAATTCAGACGCCCGACAAGGTTCAGAAAGGTCTCGAATTCGGTGGTCTTGGCGGACGTTTCCGGCGCGCTCATTTCCTAGGTCTCCCGGTTCGAATGGCCCTGATCCGCCTGCAGGAAGATCGCCGCCGCCTCCGTCCGGTTGGAAACGCCGAGCTTCGAAATGATATGGTGAATGTGAAGCTTGATCGTGTGCTCGGAAAGGGACAGCTTCTCGGCGATGTTCTTGTTCTGGAAGCCGTCGGAAATCAGGTGAAGGACCTCCGTTTCCCGCTTGGTCAGCGTTTTGAAGCGTGTTGCCTGCCGCCGGACGCCGGGCCTCCTGACCGATCTCAGGGACGAGCGCGCCGGTGTGGGTTCCTGCCCCATGTACTTGATGGCGTCCGCCGGGAGGTAATGGCCGCCATTCAGCAGAAGCCGAACCGCGCCAAGCCAGATGTCAATGCGAAGGTTCATTGGCAGAACGCTTTTGATCAGGTCTTCCTGGAAGTATTCCCGGATGATATTCGGAAAGGCGACTTCATCGTTGATCAACATGCACAGGTTTGCCTCGGGGAAGGAGCGGCGCAAACAGGCGATGGCTTCCTTCCGCTCGGCGCTGAAATCTTCGTCGATCAGGAAGAGACGTTTGGCATATTCGGCTCGCGGATCGCGCTCAAAGAGGTCCTTTTTTTCCGTTATGCGAACGAACCGGCTCTCGTCGATTTCGCGTTCAATGCACCCTTCCAGCTCCGGCGGGAACTTTTCGGCTGCTCCAATATAAAAAATAGACCCTGTTCGTCTTACATCATCGGTACTCATTACCAATACCTCTATAAGTCATCTGAATAAAAAATCGGATGGATCCCATCCAGGTGCCCAAAAAGCGGACTTAAAAAATTTGGCGAATAAATATTTTCTAGATTTGTTCGTTGATTTCGAGAACCTGGCCGGCAGCGAAATATTTCCACTGTGCATTGTGTCGAAAGCGGCCTGCAAATGCTTGCCCGTCAATGGACAGGTGTCGGCACTCGTTCCCAAAAAATAATATTATCAATATGATGCACTGCATCCCCCTGCAATTTTCGTGCGTTTCCCCTCTGAATGTATACACCAGCCTTACCCGAGGTTACATTAATAATTAGATATAGTTGTATCAAGGGTTGTAGTGTAAGCGCTTCTGAAACAATGTCTTTTTTGCTATCGTTTGATTTACTTATAGGGTGCGGATTCACACAATTTAGATGGTTAATATTTAGTAAAGATTTCCGGCTTACTTGTTCTCATTTGTTTTGAGATAGTCGATTTCGGCAAGTGTTATTGAATGAGTAAGTTCTCAAGTGATTTGAGGATGCTCTTTCCAGATATTTCTTGTCTTTTGAAGGTGAGTTCGAGTGCGTTTTGTGTGCTCGGCGCAGAAGTTCTTTTGCCATCTTCAATTTGAACGGGAGCGGCGAAGCTCCGCCGGAAGCCGACGGCTCAATGCAAATCGATAGAAGACGATCTGCCGAGCTGTCCGAACAAAGGACAGACCCATGTTTGGAAGTTATTGGAACAAGACCGATATCGACGTCGATATCGAAGCGACTTCGACCAAGACGGTCACAACCGACGTCAATGACACCTATCTTGACGAAGACGTGTTCGACATCGATCTCAGCGATTGCGCGGATATCGACCAGCTGCTTGTCACCAAGGGCGCGATCGATTTCGATCCGGGCAACGACATCTCCATCGAGAACGCCTTGAACAAGGCGCTTGGCGGCCAGGGCAACGACGCAGGTGTTGCTCTCAACAACGCCAACCAGCTTTCGGATGTCGACTATGCCAACGACACCTATGTGAAGAACGACGCGCCGTTCACCCAGAATGCCTACGCCAATGGCGGCAACGCCTTTGCAGATGACGGCTTTGCGAATGGTGGCAATGTCAGCACATGGGCAGGCGATGACGCGACCGTTTCCGGTTCCGCCTCTGCCGCTGCCAACGCTGCGAACGACACCGACGCCTTCATCAACTCGCTGGTGCAGGGTGCCAATGTCGCAGCCAATTTCGTCGACACGACCGTGGTCGGCGGCGGCATGTTGACCGACACCGTCGGCGAAGACGACGCCTAAGCCGATCTCCCGGATCACCCGCGACCGCTCAAGCGGCCCGCCAAAAACCATCCGGAGCGAACAAACACGGGCAACCCTCCCAATGACACGTCCCAAGGGACAGTCGAGAGCGTGTTGCTTCATTTAAAGGATTAAGATCATGAGACGTTATCCGCACCACTATTCCGACTTCGAACTGGATCTCGATGTCACCCTTGAAGACAGCTACAGCCGCGATCAGGACTGGGTTTTCAAGGACATGGACGACGACGTAGTTGACCTGGACATTGGTGACCATGTCGAAGTGGACCAGCTGCTGGTCTCCGTGAACGGCGACATTGACTACAACCCGGGCGACGATGTGTCGGTCGAGGACATCCTGAACAACTCGCTGAATGGCGCCGGCAACGACACCGGTGTCGTGATGAACAACAGCAACCAGGTGTCCGACGACGACACGGCGGAAAACACCTCCGCTACCAACCACGCGGTTTATAACCAGACCGCGCGCGCAGACGGCGGTGAAGCCGGCTCTGACGACGGCATCTCGTCCGGCGGCCTGGAGGCCGAAGGTTCCGCGAGCGCAAGTTCCAGTGCCTGGGCCAGCCACTATGGCAGCTGGTACGGCCATGGCGGCCATGCCGGCATCTCCACCGACTTTGAAGGCAACTTGGACCTGGAAGACCTAGCCCGCATTTCTCACAGGGTTGTCGCTTGATGGGTTTCCGTCGGGCAGTTTTCTGATTGTGTCGGGTTACCGGTTTCAGGCCGAGCGGTGCCGCCGCCGCGTTTTGCGGCGGTCGGTT
>NZ_JALNMJ010000008.1 GCF_023156505.1 Roseibium sediminicola
ACCGGCAGACGCCGGATCAGGCCTACTTCAACGCGCTGACGCCGATGATGGCGGCGGCATAATCCAGGCGGAAATCCACTTAGCAAACGCCCTGAACTGTTCAGACAAACCGAGCCACCTCTGACTGCCCTATGCCTTTGCTTCTCATTTCGCACCGCAAATGCTTGAAGAAGCCCTAGCGATCTATCGGCAGACCTTCCGTCCCTCTCCCTGGCTTGACGCACCCCATGCGATGGTCGCAGCCGGCGTCTGTGCCGCCGAGACGGATGAAGAGGCGGCCTTCCTGCGTTCCTCGCAGATCCTGGCTTTCGCGCGCCTTCGCAGCGGCACCCCCGGCAAGCTTCCATTGCCGGTCAAGGATCTGTCCCGGGAGATCCCGGATCAGGTTTTGGCACAGGTCAATCTGGCGCTGTCTTTTTCCGCAACAGGTTCGCCGCAAACCGTCAAGCGCAAACTCGGCGAGATCATTGAGAAACACCGGCCGGACGAGTTGATGGTGACTGGCATGATCCACGATCATTCCGCCCGCATAAAGTCTTTCGAGATTGTCGCGAAGGTGCTTGCGGGTTTCGTCGAACCGGATCTGGAGGTGCCAGCCTAGTGTGGTTGATTTGAAATTCGCCTCATTGTTGCAGCAACCATCGAAGCGAATTTCAAATTCGAAAACCACACTAGAAACATACGCTTGCTAGTCACCCTTTTGAATCTGAAGTTCGTTCCGAGTGTGCCGGGAAATAAGACGAACTTCAGATTCGGGTGACTAGCGCTTCTGCCACTTAGTCGGAATGGAACGGTGCGGGTCAACGGTGAACCGACCCGGCCATCTGTAGATCGCAGACCGTCTGTCTAGCACCGGCACCCGGGTACGTCGAACGCCGGGGTTGGACATATCAGTTCCTGCCTCGGAAAACCCATTCTGGCCGAATTGAACTCCGCGAAAAATCCGCCATTTGCCCAACACCATTTTCCGTCGCCCAAGACGCTGCTTGTGGCGTCGCAGGATCGGCCCAAATAGAGCGTTTCCCGCTCCCTGGTAATTTGCGAGGCAGCACCCGCCTCGCGGAACCGCGTTACCGGATACTGGGAGCGCAGGACATAGCCCGACTTGTTGCAGGACAGCGACCAGCTGTGATTGTCACTGACATAGCCGAAGTCTTCTGCGGCAGCGGCCCCGTGGAGGAGTGCGAGGATGGCGCCGGACAGCGCAAAGACAATAGCTTTAACGGACATTTTGAAACCTTGAGGCCGTCAGCAATCAGCGGATATATTATAGGATGCCACACGGTTGGATGCGGCCGAAGCATGTGGACAGTTTAGGCCTGATCCCTCCCGATTGTCAGCCCCCGTCAATCCGCCGCCTTGACCTGATAAGGCACGATGCCGCGGCGGCCGGTGTCGATCACCGGTTCCTTGTCGAGAGCCGGGAAGGCGCGCTGGTCGCAATCGTCGCGGGGACAGATGCGGCAATTGACGCCAATCGGTTCCGGCGACGCTATTTCCTCGACCGCCAGGCCGTCGGCATAGACGACGGCATCTGCATATTTGACCTCGCAGCCGATCCCAAGCGCGTAACGGCGCTCACCGCTTCGATATTCCGGTTGATGTTTGGTGATGCTGGTCGCCACGCAGAGATAGCGCACGCCGTCGGGCATCTGAGCAATCTGCGAGGTGAACTTGTTGGAATTCTGTTCAAAGGCCTGATGCACGTTCCAGCGCGGGCAGGAGCCGCCGAAGCGGGCGAACTGAAACCGGGTGGCGCTGTGGCGTTTGACGACATTGCCGGCCCGGTCAATCTTGACGAAATAGAACGGCAGGCCCATGGCGCCGGGGCGCTGCAGCGTCGACAGGCGGTGGCAAACGGTTTCGATGCTGGCGTCCAGCCGGTTGGAGAGCAGCTGGATGTCATGCCGGCAGGCGGCGGCCGCTTTCAGGAAATCGTCATAGGGCAGGATCAGCGCGCCGGAAAAATAGTTCCTGAGCGCCAGCCGGGCGATGCCTTCGGCGGACTTGGTCTTGAACCGGGCCCGTTCCACAACATCGGAAATCAGGTCGCGGACGCAGAGTTCGGCGATCACGGAGCCGAGCAGGAAGCTCTTGGTCGATTGCGGCACGGCGCTGTAGAGGGAGATGGTGCGCGCATAATCGTCCTGCCGGATCAGCGTGCCTTCATATTCCGGGAACTGGGTCACCTTCAGGCCGAACCGGTCGCCAAGCCAGCCTGTCAACGCGTCGAATTTGGAGGCGGCCCGGCTCAGGCCGATGTCCAGGGCCAGTTTTTCGGCGGCCCGGTCAAGCGGGTCGACGTAATTGTCCGTGTAGTGGAAAAAATCCCGAACCTCGTCATAGGCGGATTGTTTTGGGGTGTGGCCATCCTCGTCGGAGGCCCCCTGTTGCACCAGATCGTCCGCGATTGCGGCCCGGTCATGATAGGTGCGCAGAGCGCCGTAGAGATCCATGATCGCCTGAGTGACGGCGGGGGCCCGCGTGACCAGCTCATGGATTTCCTGACGGCCGACGGACGCGCTGTGGAACTGGGTGTCGGTAAAGATTTCCTGCAAATCCTGAACAACCCGGTCGAGATCGTTTTTCTCGAAGGCCGACAGATCGACGCCGAAGATCCGGTTGATCGTCAGGAGGACGGAGGCGGTGACCGGCCGGTTGTTGTTTTCGATCTGATTGACATAGGCCGTGGACAGTCCGATTTTCTTGGCGAATTCCACCTGGGACAGGCCGAAATCAGCGCGAATCTGCCGCAAGGTGTGACCGGAAAAGAGTTTCTTGCTCACGCTGGTATTCTCCGAAATCATATTGCAAATATTTTGCAATATGCAGTATGCATTTTAACATTTTACAATAGCCGGATAATGATGAAAAGTCCTGCCTGCATCCTGCGGGCGGAGGACCCGCAAGATGCACTCCGTTTCAAGATCGATCGGCCGAGGTTTCCCGGATGGGAGTAATCGACTGCTGATCCGGATTTGACTGAAACCCCGAGGAGCACAGCCATGACTGCCCATTTTGCCCTTCAAAATAGCCCTGTTCACGACGGCATGACGACGCGTCCGACAAACGGCATCCGCTGGCCGCTCAACCTGACCGACCTGGTTACGCCGCGCCAGCTGGAAATCCTTCTGAAGCTGTGTGAGGGCAAGGTGAACAAGCAGATCGCTTACGAACTCGATGTCTCGATCGCCACGGTCAAGGCGCATATCCGCAACGCGATCACGCGTCTCGGCGCCAAAAACAGAACCAACGCTGTTGCCATTGTCGCGGCCAACAGCGCGATCTTCCAGAACGCAGCCGGCTGACCGGTCGCCGGTTCAGCCAATCCGTGCACACTGGCCCCATCGCCCACGCGCTAGAAACCCAAAAGGGACGCGCATAAATCCCGAGCAGCGATAAGCTCTAAGGGATTCTTCCCGTTTCAGGTGACGGCGCTGCGCTTGATCATCGCGTTGCGCACCGCCGCGACTTCCTGGGACAGGAAATCGCAGAAATCCTTGGCGACGATCGATATCGGCCGATGGGTCGGTGTCAGAATCGACAGGCTGTTCTGAACGCGCGGCCGGAACGGCCGGAACACGATCATCGGCGGCCCCAGACCGCTACGTCCTTTCTCCTGAGCATTATAGGCCGTGATCATGTCGCAGATCAGCGCACACAATCCGGCTTCGACAAAACGCAGACCAGGTGATGCGGTCTGCAGTTCGAAGCGCTGGTTGAAGCCGACGCCTGCATCGCGAAACCGCGCCAGCGTCTGCTTGTGGCTGCGGTGTTCGGAATGCAGCAGGGCCAGCGGGTAGCCGTCCAGTTCGGCAGGAGTGATCACTTCCTTGGAGGCGAGCGGATCGGTCGCCGGTATGGCACACATGCATTCCAGGTCGAAATCCACCTGGTCGAAGGAATTGCGGGCTCGAGGGGTCTCGGCAAAGCCGATGTCGAATTGCTGCGCGGCAATCAGTTCCTCGATCTCCGCCGATGTCCGGCTGGCGAGAGCGACCTTGACGCTTGGCTTGTCGGCCAGAAAGCGCGACAGGCTGTTGGGCAGGAAATCGGCGGTGGCTTCCGGAATGCCGGCCACGCGCAGCTGGCCGTGTTCCCGGTTGGCAAGGCCGCGCAGGGTGCGCTTGGAAATCTCGAGCCGCTTCAGGATCGCTTCGGCTTCTTCCAGAAAGAATTCCGCTTCCGGGGTCGGCACAAGCCGGCCCTGTTCGCGCACGAACAGTTTCAGTTCGAGTTCCGTTTCCAGGCCGGCGATGGTGGAGCTGACTGCGGGTTGCGTTCTGCCAAGCGTTCGGGCGGCTTCCGAGATCGAGCCGCTGCGCATGACCTCACGAAAGGTCGCCAATTGCCGAATTGACAGATTCATGTGATCGCGCGGCCCGCCCCTCCCAGACGTTGAATTGAATAATGTGTCGCCTATTCAGGTAAAGGTCAACACTCGGCTCCGTGAACTCTTCTTAAGGAAATCGAGTTTTGTGTATCGTCGGTTTTTACTAGAGTTGGTGTAATTAAAGATGGAAAAATCATTTTGAAGTGCTTCCGCAGCCGTAAGCGGAAGCTGTGATATTGGCGAAGACTTGGCCAGTTTCGCTGATTGGATTCCACACCTAGGCGCTGGAAGTTCCCAGCCGGGCAAGGTCGAACGCGTCGATATCCTGCAGAAGTTCAATGAAACCGCGCGCCGCGTGATCCAGAGACAAACGCCCTTTTTCCGCCGTCGCGCGGGCGGCATTGCCAAGGGCGCCCGCCGGATTGAGGTCTTCGGACATCCAGCCATATTGTGCCTTGCCGTGGCCGCGCAGGTGTTTGAATTCCGCCAGGTAGCGCTGCTGCTCCGACGGAAAATCCGTGGCCAGTTCCATGCGCACGAGGTCGGGGCGCAGATGCAGCATCAGGGAGGTTTCTATGTCGCCGCCATGGATGCCGTAGGCGAATTCTTCCGGTGGATAAAGCCCGTCCGGCTGGCCGAAGCGCAGCCAGTTGGTGGCCGTGACGAACAGGCCGTGCCGGACCCTGAGTTCCCTGGCGACGATGTCGAGAATGGGTACATTGCCGCCATGGGAATTGATCAGGACAAGCTTGCGGATACCGGCCCGGGCGACGCAGTCGCCGATCTCCAGCCAGGCCCGCGTGACCGTTTCCCAGGTGAGGGTCAGCGTGCCGGGATAGGACAGGTGCTCATCCGATTTGCCGACCGCCTGGACCGGCAGGAAGGTTGCCGGCAGGTCCGGCGGCAGCAATTCAAGAACCCGCCGGATCTGGCCCTCCGCAATGGTGGTGTCCGTGGAGACGGGCAGATGCGGACCGTGCTGTTCGATCGCCGCCACGGGCAGGACCGCGATCCAGCCGTCACGGCCGTCAGCCTGAAAATCGAGCGTGGTCATGTCTTGCCAGATGCGGCGGGGCAGCGTCATGTCGATCCGTTTGTTGCATTCACCGTCCGACTTCAGTTGCACAAAGCATGCGGACGGGCAAGGGCAGCCGGTCGAAAAGGCGGAAATCCGCGCGATCACGAGGAAATGATGCGCATTTCTTAACCCGCGTTAGGACTTTGCTGACTCCCTTGAGGGACAATTCGGGTCATGATCGGTGCGCTTTTGTCCAACGCGCCGGCGAACCTCTTGAAGAGCAATGGTGTCGCCGGTGTTTCGGAACCTGCCACGGGAGATGATGCTCCCGGACGGGAGCAGCTTGCTGCGCGCGACAGTCTGGCCAGCTCCAGGGCCGTGACCGTACGCGCCGGCAGCGCACCGCCCCTGACCCCCGAAGCCGTGGTCGCGCTGCAGCAGGCTGAAGGTTCCGGCGATTCAGCCGGCCGGGCCGGCGAAGCGACCGTAACGGAAGATGAAGGCGACACTGTCCAGACCCCTGTCAACGCGGCCGAGGACGAGGCCGCTGCCGAGGAGGGACAGGCGGCCGCCGGTCAGGAGAAAGAGGAAGGGGATTCCGATGGAGACGGCCTTGACGAGGCCGAGGAAAAGCAGGTCCAGGAGCTGAAGCAGCGGGACCAGGAAGTGCGGGCGCATGAGCAGGCCCATGCCCGTGTTGGCGGCGCCTATGCCGGTGCCCCCAGCTATACTTTCCAGCAGGGGCCGGACGGCAAGCGTTATGCCGTTGGCGGCGAGGTGCAGATCGACACTGCGGCCGAACGCACGCCGGAAGCCACCATCCGCAAGATGCAGATTGTCATCCGCGCGGCCACCGCGCCGGCCGAACCGTCCTCCCAGGACCTGAAGGTCGCGCAGCAGGCCCGCTCGCAGCTTGCGGACGCCCAGGCCGAGCTGCGGGCGCAGCAGGCCGAGGAACTGAGCGGCGGTGACGGCGAGGACGGCGCGCCGGGTGCCGAGGCCACTGGCCCCGACGGCGGAGCGCCGGAGGAGAACGGTCCTGCCGGCACGGGGGCGTCCGATGCCGGCGCCGGCCGGAACGGGGAAGACGAACAGCGGTCCGAACGCGCGGCGGCGATTTCCGCCTACCAGTCGGCCTCCCAGCGTGCGTCGGACAACCGTTCGTCCAGCGGCGCAGTTTACGCTTGACCCGGCTTGTGAACGAGTTGCTTCCCGCCGCCAAACGTTGAACCTTTCAAAGACAGCTGCCGTTTAAATGCCGCGGTGCTTGTGTCCCGGCCGGAGGCATGAGAAGAAGGCGTTCCCCTTCCTCCGCTTTCCAAGCAGTTCGATCCATGTCAGATGCTCTCAAGCACCACGCTTCCGCGGCGCGCCGGGTTGTTTCGGCCATCTTCTTCATGTGCGGCACCTTTATCGGCATGTGGGCCTCGCGGATCCCGCATGTGAAGGAGGCGACCGGACTGGACGAGAGCGGTTTCGGCCTGTTGCTGCTGGTGATGGCCTGCGGTGCCTTTGTCGCGTTTCCCCTGACCGGCATGCTGATAGACCGGATGGGGGCCGCGCCGATGACAAAGATCCTGGCAAGCGCCAATGTGATCGCTTTTCTGCTGGTCGGGCTGGCG
Organism: Roseibium sediminicola; assembly: GCF_023156505.1. Classification (GTDB taxonomy): domain Bacteria; phylum Pseudomonadota; class Alphaproteobacteria; order Rhizobiales; family Stappiaceae; genus Roseibium; species Roseibium sediminicola. The sequence continues at coordinate 6,974 of NZ_JALNMJ010000008.1, forward strand.
CCTTCGGTGCCGATCCTGACACTGGCGCTGTTTTTCGCCGGCTTCACCTTCGGCGCCCTGGACATTTCCATGAACGGCTGGGGAGCGGAAGTGGAAACCGCCTATGGAAAGCCGATCATGTCGTCCTATCACGGGCTGTTCAGCCTCGGCGCGGGCGCCGCTGCGCTCGTTGGTGGCCTCGCCATCGAACTCGGTCTCAGCGTTGCGGTTCATTTTGCCCTGTGGAGCGCTGTCGTGGCGCCGCTCCTGATCTGGTTCTGGCGGCAGGTCTGGCCGGAGGAGCGCGCGCCGGCGGGGGAGGACAAGGCGCCGTTGTTCGCCTTGCCGAAAGGCGGGCTCATCCTGGTCGGGCTGATGGCGCTGGTGGCCGCACTCGGCGAAGGCGCGATGACCGATTGGGCGGCGCTCTACCAGATCGAGGATCTTGGCTATTCGGAATCGCTGGCGCCAACCGCCTTCACCGTCTTTTCAATCGCCATGGTGATCATGCGTCTGGCCGGCGACCGGGTCATTGCCCGCTTCGGCCCGGTCCTGGTGGCGCGGATGAGCGGCTTTGTCGCGCTGTTCGGTTGCGGTCTGCTGGTTTCGGGGCTGAACATCTGGACGGTGTGGGCGGGCAGTTTTGTCATGGGGCTCGGCTATGCGGTGCTGTTTCCGCTAGCCATGTCGCGGGCGGCAGGCGATCCGCACATGTCGAAGGGTTCTGCCCTGGCCGCCGTTGCCACGCTCGGCTATGGCGCCTTCCTGTTCGGTCCGCCGCTGCTCGGGTTTGTCGGCGATCTTTTGTCGCTTCGGGCGTCCTTTGCTACCGTCGCGCTCCTGACGCTGGCGATCCCGCTCCTGGCCGGCGCACTCAGGGTCCGGGCCTGATGTCAGGGAAACGACAGGGCATGGGCATGCACACACCACTGGGACAGGACACAAACTGATGTCGGCCAACGCAACGTCGCCTGTGACCGTCTCGCTGAAACATGTCCGCAAGGTTTTCGAGAACGGCACCACGGCGCTGGAGAATTTCTCGCTCGACGTGCGGCAAGGCGAATTCGTCTCGCTGCTGGGGCCCTCGGGCTGCGGCAAGTCCAGTGCGCTTCGGATCATCGCTGGCCTGTCGGAGCCGAGTTCCGGCACGGTCGACTGGCCGATGGCGGACGCGGCCGGCCTCCAGCACGAACTTGGCTTCGTCTTCCAGGAGCCGACCCTGATGCCCTGGGCGAGCGTCTTCAGCAATGTCTGGCTGCCCCTGCGGGCGAAGGGGGTTTCCAAATCGGCCGCTTGTGACCGGGTGATGGAATCGCTTGCCACCGTCGGGCTTGAGGACTTTGCCGGCCACCGGCCACAGGAACTGTCCGGAGGCATGAAGATGCGGGTGTCGATTGCCCGGGCATTGATCACCCGGCCCAAAGTGCTGCTGATGGACGAACCGTTTGCCGCGCTTGACGAAATCACCCGCTTCAAACTCAATAACGACCTCTTGCAGCTGCAGGAGCGTTTCGGCTGGACGATCCTGTTCGTGACCCACTCGGTGTTTGAATCGGTGTATCTGTCCAGTCGTGTGGTCGTGATGGCCGCCCGGCCCGGACGTGTGATCCAGGACCTTGCCATCGAGGCGCCCCGGCCACGGCAGGACGGCTTCCGGACCTCGCCCTATTACAGCGCGCGTTGCCGCGACGTGTCGGCCGCGCTGGAGAGCGCCATGGTGCCCATGGACGGGATGTAGACGACAGCAAGGAGGCAGCAGCCGGAATTCCTTCGAGGTCTGTCCGTTTTCGTCCTGCCGCTTAGCGGGCTAACTGGAGCCAAGTTGTCATAACTGCAAGGTTTTCAAAAGAAGCACCGGCAGTGTCATTCGTCGGTTAAATACTCCCGCTAGGGTTCCGCGCGTCGCAGGTAAACGTGATTCGGGTTGATTGAGGACGAGGATGTGTCGATGGCTTTCAACTACAAGAAAAGCATAACGTTTCGACTGGTTCAGGCCGCGAAAGCGCAGCGGGCCCGGTCCGGCTCGCATCTGATGCGGATCGGGCTGCATCCGGGCCAGGAACTGGTGCTGAAAGTGCTCGCGGATACAGATGGCCGCACTATGAGCCAGCTGGCCCTGGCACTCGGCGTTCAGCCGCCCACCGTCACCAAGATGGTCACCCGCCTGTCCAGTCAGGGCTATGTCCGCCGCCAGGTGTCCGATTCCGACGGCCGTCTTGCCCGGGTCTATCTGACCGACGTCGGCCGCGAACTTGTCCTGTCCGTCGACAAGGCCTGGAAACGGCTCGAGCGCGAAGCCATGTCCGGCCTCGACGACAAGGACCGCAAGAAGCTGCGCAAGTTGCTGCGTCAGGTGGAGAAGAACCTGTCGATCTCCATCGACGACGATCCCGAGCACGAAGCCGACCTCGATACCGACGACGACAAGGCCGAAGAGGACAGCAAGAAGTCCAAGGAGCTGTCGGCGGCCTGATCCCGGCTGCACCGTTCAGAAGCGGTTCTCCGCAAAACATTACAAATTGCTCATTTGAATTCTTTTTGAGCCAAACCCATCTCTCCGCGAGATCCGAAGACACGCGGAGAGACTGGAAATGGCAACACAGACCCAATCGATCAACGAGAATCGGGGCGCCCGCCGTGCCGCTGAGTTGCGCCGCCGGTTCGCACATGTCTCGAACACCTCCTTCGGCCGGCCGTCTTTCGGCTTGCGCCCGGCACCGGCGGGCCGCTCCCATGGCTTCAACCGGTCGCGCCGCGCCCAGTTGCAGGAGTTTCTCGGCTGGAGCATGCTGGCGGCCGTGGTCATGTTCATCGGGTTTCTGATTTTCTGATCGGGCCGCGTTTGCTGCCTGGACGGCATCAGCCTTTTCGGAATTCCGACTGCAGGGCCTCAAGCAACGCGCGCACCCGCCGGACGTGCGACCTGCCCTTGGGAAACACCACCTGCAGACCGACCGCGGGCGGTTCGAAGTCCCTCAGGAGAGGTATAAGACGGCCGCTGGCCAGATCGCCGACAATATCCCACTCGGATTTGCGGGCAATGCCGCGGCCTTCCAGACACCAGGTGCGCACGAGCCCGCCGTCATTGGCGGTCCGCCGGCCGGTTACGGCATAGCGCCTGACGGTGCCGTCAACACGGAAGGGCCAGAACCGGTCGGTGTCCTCGCCGAACCGCATCAGCAGACAGTCATGCGCGGCCAGATCGTCCGGATGCTCCGGCGCGCCATATCGGTCAAGATAGCCGGGGGAAGCGCAGAGAATGCGGGCATTGTCGGCAAGCTTGCGCACGATCAGGGACGAATCCTTCAGATCGCCATATCGGATCGCAAGGTCAAAGCCCGCAGCGGCGATGTCGGCATAGCCGTCGCTCAGATGCAGGTCGACCGTGACATCAGGATGATCATCCAGGAAAGTGTCGAGCGCGGCGCGCAGGCGGGCGCGCCCGAGATCGAGTGGCGCGGACAGGCGAATGGGGCCCGCGATGCTGTCGACGCCCCGTTTCAGGCGATCCTCCAGAACCTGACTGTCGGCGACAAGGCGACGTGCGCCATCAAGCAGATCCCGACCTTCCTCGGTCAGGCTGATGGCCCTTGTGCTGCGGTTGAAAAGCCGGACTCCATAGTGTCCTTCCAGCGCGGCCAGCCGTTCGGACGTTGTCGCGGGCGATAATCCCAGCTCGCGCCCGGCCGCCGCGATGCCGCCCTTGTCTGCAATGCGCAGAAACAGCTTGAGATTTTCCAGGAGCATTATTCGGAATTTCCGAAGTTGGTTTCTGGAAATGTCTCAATAATCTGCCTGAGGCGCAAGCTCTATCTGTTTCGTCGACAGTAAGGCGCGCTGGTCGCGATGCTCTTCCACGATGACAGAGGCAAAAATGACCGATCTTTTCGACACATATTCCCTTGGCCCGCTCAATCTGCCGTCGCGCATCGTGATGGCACCAATGACGCGTTCGCGCAGCACGCAGCCGGGCAATGTTCCCAATGGCATGATGGCCGACTATTACGCCCAGCGGGCAAGCGCCGGCCTGATCGTCAGCGAAGCGACGCAGATCTCGCAACAGGGCCAGGGCTACAGTTTCACGCCCGGCGTCCATGCGCCTGACCAGATCGCCGGCTGGCGCAAGGTGACCGATGCCGTTCACGGCGCGGGGGGGCGCATCTTTCTGCAGCTGTGGCATGTCGGCCGGATGAGCCATCCGGACTTTCATGGCGGGAACCTGCCCGTTGCTCCGTCGGCCCTGGCGCCGGATGCCGCGATTTGGATGGTGGATCCGGAAACCAACGAGGGCGGCATGGTGGCATGCCCGGTGCCGCGGGAGCTCGAGACCGGTGAAATCGCCGGCATCGTTGCAGACTACCGGCGCGCCGCCGAGAACGCCAAAGAGGCGGGTTTTGACGGCGGCGAGATCCATGCTGCCAACGGTTACCTGATCGATGAATTCCTGCGTGCCTCTTCCAACAGGCGAAGCGACCGCTATGGTGGCGGCGCCGTCAACCGGGTGCGTTTTGCGCTCGAGGTCTGCGAAGCAGTGGCGAGTGTCCTCGGCGCCGATAGGACCGGTATCCGGTTCTCGCCGTACATCACCCAACGCGGCATGGACGATCCGGACGCGCCCGGCACGATCCTCTCCCTGACACGGGAACTGGACCGGATGGGCCTGGGCTATGTTCACCTGGCGGAGGCCGATTGGGACGACGCGCCGGAGACGCCGGAGAGCTTCCGGGCCGCGCTGCGCGACGCCTGTTCGGGGACCGTGATAGTCGCGGGTGGCTATACGAAGGAAAAAGCGGGCCGCATTCTTGAAAAGGGCTATGCCGACCTCGTTGCCTTCGGCCGGCCATTCATCGCCAATCCGGATTTACCGCACCGCCTGGCCAACGGGGTGCCGCTCGCCGCGTTCGACGGCGGCACGCTTTTCGGCGGCTCTGCCGAGGGCTATACGACCTATCCGGTGGCGGCATGATTGAACCACTCACCGAGTCGGAGATTGAAGCGGCGGGAGACCGGATCGGCAGCGAACTGGTCTCCGAGGCGCAAGGCGTCAGGATCTGGCACTTGCGCCTCGCGCCGGGCGAAACGCTACCGGCTCATCGCCATGACCGCCCGTATTTCTGGACCGTCCTGACGGATGGCCGGGCCCGGTCGCGCGACGGGGACGGCGGCATTCGGGAGGTCAGTTATCAGGCTGGCGAGACCCGGCATTTCCCCGACCTGTCGCCCGCCAAGGCCTTCGTGCATGACCTCAGCAATATCGGTGAGACAGACCTGGTGTTTGTGACCATCGAATTCCGGGACAGAACGACCGGGCATCAGACCAGGAACGGATAACCGCCTTCCAGTTTCAGAAGCGCGATCTTGGTTTCCGTGCCGCCGTCGCCGGAATAGCCGCCAAGGCCGTTGGCCGACAGGATGCGGTGGCAGGGAATGACGATCGGGATCGGGTTGGCGCCGCAGGCCTGGCCGATCGGCTGTCCATACGTGTCCAGCTCTTTCGCCAGGTCGCCATAGGTGCGGGTCTGGCCATAGGGGATCGCCAGCATCGCCTTGAACACGGCCTGGTGCAGCTCGCCGCCCTTTGGCGCCAGCGGCAGATCGAACTCTTTCAGGTCTCCGGCCAAATAGGCCTCGATCTGTCGGGTGGCTTCGTCGAGCAAAGGTGTTTTGTCTTGGCTTGGCGGCCCGTTCCATTGTATCTGGGTGATCGCGCTGTCACGTTCGGTAATCGACAGGCGCCCCAGCCAGGTTTGAAGAGTTGCTACAGGCATGCCGGTCCCCCGCTTGTCTTTCACCTGAGGTAATGGCTGGCCGTTCCAATCGCAACAGGCCAATCCCGCGGGATCGACCTGTCTCTGTCCGGCATCTGCGGATAAGCAAGCAAAAGGCCTGATCCCGATGGCGGGTGATACTCAGAAACAGCCTGGCGGCGGTGTGCCCGCCGCTGCCGCTCCGATTGCGGGCATCGGCCTGATTGTTCTGGCATGTCTCAGTTTTTCGGTTCTGGACGCGACTGCAAAATACCTGTCCGCTAGTCTTCCGACACTCCAGATTGTCTGGATCCGCTTTGTCAGCCACGTGTTTCTGTCGCTGGTTCTGTTTCAGGTCTGGAAAAAGCCGTCCCTTTTGACAACCAAGCGGCCCGTGTTGCAGATCGTGCGGGCCTGCTGCCTGCTCGGCACGACAATCTGCAATTTCATGGCCGTCCGGTATCTGCAGCTCGCCGAAACCATGGCGATCATGTTTGCCGGCCCCTTTGTCATCACCGCGCTCGCCGGGCCGCTGCTCGGGGAATGGGCCGGCATGCGCCGTTGGGCCGCGATCATCGTCGGGTTCATCGGTGTTCTTGTGGTCACCCAGCCGGGGATCGGCGGCATGCACTGGGCGGCGATCTACTCCGTCGCGGCGATGACGTTTTATGCGCTTTATGCGTTGCTGACCCGGATGCTGACGGCAACCGACAGTTCCGCCGGACTGCTGATCATCTCCGGGATCGTCGCCGCGGTGGCCATGGCGCCCGCAGGCCTGACCGTATGGCAGACCCCGCCGGACGCCTGGACCTGGATGCTGCTGCTCTCCACCGGCGTCTTTGGCGCGGGCGGCCATTTCCTGTTCATCATGGCCCACCGGATCGCACCGGCGCCTGTCCTCGCGCCCTTCATCTATATCCAGATCGTCTGGATGATCGCGCTCGGCTATCTGATTTTCGCCGACGTGCCGACCCTCACGACAGTGTTGGGCGCGGCGATCGTGGTGGCCTCGGGGCTCTATATCCTTTACCGGGAACGGGTGAAGGGCATCTGAGCCGCGCGATCCGACCCCATTCCGTTCAGCAGGGCGGTTGACGGGTTTGCCGTCTTCCCATCTTAATACCCCTTTGGCGGTCTACCGCCAGTCAGCAAGGTCACCAATCTGTCTGAGGGGCCTGTCTGAGGGGGGATGGCATGGAACTGAACCGACGAATGTTTCTCGGTGGCGCGGCAGCCGTCGCAGGCACGCTCGCCCTGCCGCATGTGGCCCGGGCCAATGCCGCGGCCAATGCCTATTTCAACGGCTACCAGCCTGATGGCGGCTTTCAGTACCGCCGGACCAATTTCAAACGCATCGATCCGGTCTGGCACCGCCAGATGGTCAAGTATTTCAGCGACGAGCCGCCCGGAACCGTTGTTGTGGATACCAACAACCACTTTCTCTACTGGGTCTGGGAAAACAATACGGCGCTTCGATATGGCGTCGGTGTTGGCCGGGAAGGCTTCCAGTGGTTCGGCCGTGCGCGGATCGATCGTAAGGCCATGTGGCCGCGCTGGGTGCCGCCGCCCGAGATGTTGCAGCGTCAACCTGACCTGCCTCGTCTGGTCGAGGGCGGAGCAGCCAACAATCCGCTCGGACCGCGGGCCTTGTATCTTTATCGGGACGGGCGGGATCTCGGCTATCGGCTGCATTCGACCCTGGAACCCTGGAGCATCGGGCACGACGTCTCGAGCGGCTGCATCCGCATGTTCCCGGAAGACGTGATCGATCTCTATCAGCGTTGTCCGAAAGGCACCGGGGTATTGGTGCTGGAGCACTTGGGGGCGAATGCCGGCTGAGGCCGGCCTTCAGGAAAACAACAACAAAGGACCGTGGGGGCTTCCTTGGATAATCGTTTCGGCCGCTTTGGCCAGGGCGCGGCAATTGCGCTCTTCATCGGGTTTGCACTGGCCGGGTGCAACAGCTCCGGCATCTCGTCGCCGAATGTCACCAACGCGCCTGCGGCCGGGTTCGGCACCATTTCGCCCGGCTCGGAAGAAGAGTTCATCATCAACGTTGGCCGGCGCGTCTATTTCGAAAAAGGCTCGGCGGTGATTACCGACGAAGCCACGATCACCATCGAGAACCAGGCGCGCTGGCTGAAAAACAACAGGAAGTGGCTGGTCAAGATCCAGGGGCACGCGGATGACCCGGGCAGCGAGGCCGCCCAGAAGACCCTGTCGACGCAGCGGGCGAATGCGGTCATGGCGGCGCTGGTCAAACTCGGCGTCAATCCGAAGCGCATGTGGGTCAAAGGCTATGGCGTGGAAAGGCCGGTCACCGATTGCGAAGAGGTGACGTGCCAGTCTCAGAACCGCAGGGTGGTTGTCAACCTGAGAGAGGAATTCGACGAATCCGCACCTCAGGCGAAGCGGTAACCGTTGATCGCCAATCGTCACAAAACTTGAAAAACCTGTTTACCGCGGTGGCCGGGGGCTATAACGGTTCCTCCCATCGCCGCCGCGGTTACCGAGAAAAATGAATGTCTGAAGACAACGGATCCAAGCCTGCCATGCCGGACCTTCCACCCAAACCCGGCAAGCGGCTGACGCTTGGACATATCGCCGACCAGCTGGGCATCTCAACGGCGACAGTGTCGCTGGCGCTCAGGGACAGCCCGCTGGTTGCCGAGGAGACCCGGGAGAAGGTCAAGCAGACCGCCCAGGAAATCGGCTATATCTACAACCGCTCCGCGGCCTCCCTGCGCACCGCGCGCAGCCAGATTGTCGGCGTCGCGGTGCATGACATTCTCAATCCCTATTTCGCCGAAGTGTTTTCCGCGCTGGAAGACGTTCTGGAGGAGCAGGGGCAGATGATCTTCATCAGCAACCACCGGGACGACGTCAAGCGCCAGCGTGCCTTCGTGAACACGCTGCTGCAGCACCGTGCGGACGGGCTGATCCTGTGTCCGTCTGTCGGCACGTCCGCGGAAGAGATCAACCGCCTGGTGGACCAGGGCATTCCGGTCACGCTGGTCGCGCGTGAAGTGCCCGGCGTCTGGGCGCCCTGCGTGCGCGGTGACGATATGAGCGGTACCTACCAGATGACCAAGCACCTGATCCAGCAGGGCCACAAGGACATCGCCATGGTCGGCGGCCGCCGGGACAGTTCGACCGGACGTTTTCGCAACGCGGGCTGGCGCAAGGCGCTGGAAGATGCCGGCATGAACCCTGACGACCAGCTCGATCTGCCGGAGCTGATGACCCAGGCCGACGGCCGGGCCGCCGTTCCGAAAATCCTGGAGGCCAAGAAACGGCCGACGGCAATTGTCGCCTTCAACGATCTGGTCGCGCTCGGGTTGATGACCACGTTCCGCCGTGCCGGGATCGAACCGGGACCGGACATTGCCATCACCGGCTATGACGACATCGACGGAGCCGATGCGCGCACGCCCGCACTGACCACCGTCTCCGCCCAGCCGGACAAGATCGGACGGTTGGCGGCTCTGACGCTTCTGCGCCAGATCGCCGGTGACCGGGTGCCGAACACACCGATCGTGATCGAGCCGGAGGCGCGCATCCGGGAAAGTTCGCCACCGCCGGGCGTGCGCCTTGCGCCAAAACTCGCTGATTAGCCTTATCCGGCATCACAGATGAAGAACGGGCGGCCACCGGCCGCCCGTTCTTGTTTTCCGAGGTGTTGATCCGCGTCACCGCGGCTCGTCCATGAGGCCCTTGATGATGGTGTAGCAGGAAAGAAGCAGCACGATGGTGAACGGGAAGCCCGTCGAAACCGCCATGGCCTGCAGCGCGCCAAGCCCACCGCCGAGCAGCAGGGCGATGGCGACCAGTCCCTCGAAGGTGCACCAGAACACGCGCTGGGACACCGGCGCGTCAACCTTGCCGCCCGCAGTGATCGTGTCGATCACCAGGGAGCCGGAATCCGACGAGGTGACGAAGAACACGATCACCAGGATGATGGCGATGAAAGAGGTGATCGACGCCATGGGCAGATCGGCGAGCATGCCGAACAGCGACAGTTCCGGGCTGTAGCTGGCGATCACATATTGATGCACCTGGCTGTCGGCACCCTTGGCCAGAACCTGCTCGATGGCGGTGCCGCCAAAGGCCGTCATCCAGATAACCGAGACGATGGTCGGGATGATCAGCACGCAGACCACGAACTCGCGCACGGTGCGGCCGCGGCTGACCCGGGCAATGAACATGCCCACAAACGGCGACCAGGAGATCCACCAGGCCCAGTAGAACGATGTCCAGCCCTGGCGGAATCCGTCATCTTCCCGGCCGAAGGGCATCGACAGAGGAACGATATCCCGGGCATAGGCGCTGAGGTTGGAGACGAAGTCAGACGCCAGCTGTGCCGTCGGGCCGGCAAAGATGACGAAGACCAGCAGCAGCGCCGCGATCAGCATGTTGATTTCGGACAGAACCTTGACGCCGCCATCGAGGCCGCGCAGCACCGAGATCAGCGCAATCGCGGTGATGCCGATGATCAGAACGATCTGGGCGGTGTTGCCGACGGGGATGCCGAAGACGAAGTTGAGGCCTGCATTGGCCTGCTGGGCGCCGAAGCCGAGCGACGTTGCCAGTCCGAAAAGGGTGGCGAACACGGCAAGGATGTCGACGATGTGGCCCGGCCAGCCCCAGGTGCGTTCGCCGAAGATCGGATAGAACACCGAGCGCATCGTCAGCGGCAGCCCTTTGTTGAAGGAGAACAGCGCCAGCGCCAGCGCCACAACGGCATAGATCGCCCAGGGGTGCAGGCCCCAGTGGAAGATCGTGGCCGCCATGCCCACCGCTTTCGCGGCGGCGACATTTTCCGGGATCAGATTGCCTTCGGCGTCGAACGGTTTTGGAACGCCGATCGGTTCGGAAAAGGCCATGTGATAGACCGGCTCAAGAACGCCGAAGAACATCAGGCCGATGCCCATGCCGGCGGCGAACAGCATCGCGAACCAGCCGAAATAGGTGTAGTCCGGATCGGCATCCTTGCCGCCGATACGGACATTGCCGAGCGGCGTCACGATCAGGGCCAGGCAGACCAGAACGAAGATGTTTCCGGAGATGATGAAGAACCAGTCGAGATTTGATGTCAGCCACTTGCGCATGGCGTCGAAGACAGGGCCGACCTCCGTCTGAAAGGCAAGGGTCAAGAAGACGAAGGCGACGATGGCCAGTCCCGAGACCAGGAAGACAGGGTTGTGGATGTCGAGACTGAAGGGACCGACGCTGGTTTCGATATTGTCCTGGCCGATCTCGTATTCGGTGTCGATGATGTTGGCATCCCCTTCAGGATCCGGGATGCCCTGGTTGCTTGTGCTGTCGCTCATGGCGCGTTCCTTGTGTTCGCGATGATTATCTGACGAGGAAGACCGAGACATCCGCATGGCTTGCGAGACGTCCGCCATTGGACGGCCAGAGATGATCCGCGATGTTGGGAATGTGCGTCTGCATGACCACCAGATCCGCGCCGGTCTCGTGAACGGCCTTCAGAAGCCCGTCGTCGAGGTCGATGGACGGATCGTGGGTGAAGACGGCGTGGCCCGAGGCCTGCATACCGAGTTTCGAGCCCTGTTCGGCGGCGAAGGCATCAAGTTTTTTCCGGAATTCATCCGGCGTGTGTGCCAGGGGACTCGGTGCGGCAGTTGTCACGGCGGCAAAAACCACCGGGATATTGTCCTGCTTCGCCAGATAAGCGCCTGTCGAAACAGCCTTTTCCAGCTTATCCGCATGACTTAGGTCAATTGGAATGAGTATTTTTTTGAACAAATGTCCCTCCCAGGTCTGTTTCGGCAAGAAATGACAAGTCAAGCCGGTGAGGTGATCCTGCGGAGAGTTCGCTATTTTAGTTTTGTTTTATGTTCCGATTATTGAAATCACTCCGCCCGACTAACGGTACTGTTGCATGGAGGGGCGCTTGCGTCAAAAGAACGGCAATATGGTGCTGTCAGGCGACACATGCGCCTGTCAGCACTCGGAATTGAGCTTTGGCTCGGGGTGTTTGGGGCTATGGGGACTTGGGATTTGGCCTTGATCCGTGCCAAACCCCTTCGGGACGCGACGGATTTCGGTCCCGGGAGCGTCGGAATGTCCTTGGGGGCTAGTGTTGTGAATTTGAAATTCGCCTCATTGTTGCAGCGACCATCGAAGCGAATTTCAAATTCGAAAACCACACTAGAAACATATGCTTGCTAGTCACCCTTTGGAATCTGAAGCTCGTTCCGAGTGTGCCGGGAAATAAGACGAACTTCAGATTCGGGTGACTAGAGAGCCACAGCCCTCTCAGGCTCCCCCACAAAGGCAACGCACTTGTTGCGGCCCGTGGATTTGGCTTCGTAAAGGGCCGTGTCCGCCTTCTGCATCAGCGTGGAGAACTCGACATCCTCACGGGCGGCGGCAGCGAGACCCATGCTGCACGTGACCGTCTGATCGACTTGAGCCAGCTGGCATTCCTCGATGATCTTGAGGCGCAGCCGCTCGCAGACAAGCATGGCGTCGTCCATGTTGGTGTTGTGAAGGATCATGCAGAATTCCTCGCCGCCGACACGGCCGAAGACATCGACCGCGCGCAGGGCGCCGCCGACGACATCGGAAAACAGCTTGAGAACCTCATCGCCGGTGGCGTGACCATGCAGGTCGTTGATCTGCTTGAACTTGTCGATGTCCATCATCACAGCGGTGAAGGGGCGCTTGGTCCGGCGGAAGCGCTGTACTTCCGTGTTGGCACGTTCCAGGAAGGCACGGCGGTTGAGAATCTGGGTGAGGTCGTCGATGCTGGCGACCCGCTCCAGATTGATCTTGGCATCCATCAGGGCCTGGTGGTCGCGCTGGCGGGCGATTTCGTGCCCGACCCAGTCGGCGAACTGGCGTACGATCTGGATGTCCGACGGCGTGAAGGCACGCTTGCGCGAGTCCGGTCCGCTGAAATTGATGGTTCCGTGAACCTCGCCGTCGACCAGCAGCGGCGCGCCGATATAGCTTTCCAGCTTGAAGATCTCGTAGCAGGGGTGCTTCACGAATTCCGAGTTTTCGGCGCTCGAGGTTGCAAGCGGCTCGTTGGACTTAAGTGTCAAGACACAATAGGTGTCCTCCAGCGGGAAGGACGTGCCGGGCACGAGTTCGCCCGCGGGGCTGTGCGCGTGGGTGATGGTATAGTGGTCGTCAATCACGTGGCTGATGATGCCAAATGGCAGATCGAAATGCTCCGTGCCCAGACGCAGGATTTCGGCGATCTTGTCCTCGTGGCCAAGTTCGCGCGTCGACGTGATCTGATAAAGCTCGGCGAGCGTGCGTTCCGTCTTCTTGCGGTCGGTGTTGTCCGAGATCAGCACGACAATACCTTCGACTGAGCCGTCCTCGGAAAGGCGCGGATTGCAGTTCATCAGACACTCACGATGAACGCCGTCGGGAAAATGAAAACTGACTTCCGAGGATACTTTTTTACCTTTCGAGGCCTTTTCGAAGATGGCCCTTACGTTTTCGCGTTCTTTCCACGGCAGGCGGTCGCGCAGACGGGTGCCGACGAGATTCTCGGGTGCGTCAGCAAACCATTCGCAGCCGGTCTTATTTATGAATACGCAGTACCCGTCCGGATCGACCTCCGTGATGCTGGCGTCAATGTTGTCTGCCATGAGATGGACATTGCGGTAGGCGTTCTCGGCCTGGGCGCGGGCTTGCTTTAGTTCGGTGATGTCGGCGCGAATGCCGGCGATACCACCGTTTCTCGTTCGTCTTTCAGAAACCCGCAGCCAGCGGCCATCGGCAAGATTCTGCTCGAGGACCGCACCGTCCGCTGCATGGTGGCGGTTCAGTCGGTCGGCGAGCCATTCCTCGTCTGTTTGACCGTCTGTGTCATACTGGTTTCTGTTCAGACCGAAACGCAGGATATCCTCGAACCTGTTGCCCGGAAACATCGCTGGCGCGGAGTGTGCGTAAATCTCGCGATATTGATCGTTGCAGATGATAAGCCGGTCTTCGCTGTCATACAGCGCAAAGCCTTCGGTGATGGCTTCAAGCGCGTCTTCCAGCGTGAGCGCGATATCGCTGAGCTTGGATTCCAGCGCTTTCCGCTCGGCCTGGTCGCGGGCAATGAAAAGGAGACCGCTCAACTTGTGCTCGGTGTCGAACAATGGCGCGCTGACAACCTCGACGGAGGCGGTCTCTCCGTTGCCAAGCATCAACTCCAGATCATAGGCTCTGCGGTGGCGTTGATCTGAAGGCGACTTGTAAAGCTCGCCCATATTTTCGAATTGCGTGGGGTCGGTAAAAAAACGTTCGGTGGTCGAGCCGACAAGCTCGTCGCGACTGGCGCGCAGGAGCTCTTCCATGGCCTTGTTGACGAAGGTGATCGTTCGCTCGGAATTGGTGACAAGCACACATTCGTTGAGGTCGCCGAACGATTGTTCAAGATCCAGGGTTATGCATTCAGCCATTTCCATCCCCGCAGTCACGCCTTTGATCGAGCATCGGATATATTCAAGACAATAAAAGTTTAATAAAAGGGATACGTAACGGAAGAAACAGGGCGGGAAGCGTCTTTGATCTGATTTTATCTGTCATTGTAATCGTAAATATTACGTAGGGTTCATGTCTTGGGGTTTTCATCAAGAAAATCACCGATGCGCTTGAGGGCTTCTTCAATGTTTTTCGTCGAATTTGCATAGGACAATCTGATGTATCCCTCGCCCAGGACGCCAAAGTCCGGCCCGCCGATTGTCGCAACACCCGCCTCTTCCAGAAGAGCGGATGCGAGTTCTTTGGATTTCCAGCCGGTGGCCTTGATGTTCGGATAAGCGTAAAACGCTCCGAGCGGTGTCCGGCAGCCGACGCCGTCGATGGCGTTGAGGCCGTCGACCGTGACCTGGCGGCGGCCGTCAAACTCACGGACCATGTCCTGAACGGCTGTCTGCGGCCCGGTGAGTGCGGCAAGGGCACCGTATTGCGCCGGCGCGTTGACGCAGGACCAGGCGTTGACGCCCAGCTTGCGGGCCTTGTCGATCAGGCTGTCCGGCCACAATGAAAAGCCCATGCGCCAGCCGGTCATGGCGTAGGTCTTTGACCAGCCGTCGAGCAGGATCAGCCTGTCCCTGATGGCTTCGAAGGTCAGAAGGGAGACGTGCTCTATGCCATCATAGGTCATCTGCGAATAGATTTCGTCGGAGAGGATCGCGACGTCTGGATGGCGCTCAAGCCCCTGGACCAGCTTTTCGATCTCGGCACGCGGTGTCACACCGCCGGTCGGGTTGGCGGGGGAATTCAGGATCAAAAGCCGGGTTCTGTCAGTGATCAGCGAAAGCGTTTCTTCGGCCGAAAAGGCAAAGTCGTTCTCCTCGCGGATCGGCACCGGCACGGGAAGGGCGCCGGTGAACTCGATCATCGAGCGATAGATCGGAAATCCCGGGTCCGGATACAGGATGTCGACGCCCGGTTCGCCGAACATCAGGATCGCCAGGAACATGGTGACCTTGCCGCCCGGAACGATCAGGACATTGTCCGGGTCGGTTGCGACCCCGTGCCGTGTGTGCAGATCCGCGCTGACCGCCTCGCGCAAGGGCGCGATACCGGTGGCGGGGGTGTAGCCGTGATGGCCGTCCCTGAGCGCCTTGACCGCCGCCTCGACAATATGTTCCGGGGTTTTGAAATCCGGCTGGCCGATGCCAAGATTGATAATGTCACGGCCCTTTGCCGCGAGTTCCGTTGCCCGCGCCAGGACAGCGAAGGCGTTTTCCTCGCCGATCCGGTCAAATCCGGCAATCGTGTGCAGCATGCGGCTCTCCTGCGATGTCTCAAACAGTTTGAAGGTAAAGCTTGCGCGAAGCTTTTGGAAAGGCGTTCAAGCCGTCTAATGGTTCGCTGGCATGCAAAGCCGGGAAATTTTCCGGCGGCTCTCCCATTGCGCCATCGATATGCTTATATTCGCGCCCAAGAGGCCTGCCAGGCAGGCCAGCAAACCACCCTCACGCCAGGAAGTTGCGCAATGACTGCGACCCAGGACGCGCCGGCCCAGATCCCCGTTACCGTTTTGACGGGTTATCTCGGAGCCGGAAAAACCACTCTTCTCAACCGGATCCTGACCGAAAACCACGGCCAGCGCTATGCGGTGATCGTCAATGAATTCGGCGAAGTCGGCATCGACAACGATCTTCTGGTCGAATCGGACGAAGAAATCTTCGAGATGAACAATGGCTGCATCTGCTGCACGGTGCGCGGCGACCTGATCCGCACCGTCCAGAATTTGATGAAGCGCAAGAACGCCTTCGACGCCATCATCGTGGAGACCACCGGTGTGGCGGATCCGGCGCCGGTCGCCCAGACCTTTTTCATGGATGACGACGTCCGTGCCTCGGCCAAGCTCGACGCCGTCGTCGCTGTCGTCGACGCGCGCCATGTGCTGCAGCGCCTGGAAGACACCGAGGAAGCCGAGGACCAGGTGGCTTTTGCCGATGTCATCCTGATCAACAAGACCGACCTGGTCAGCGTGGAAGAACTCGCCACCGTCGAAGCGCGGATCAAGGCGATCAACCCCTATGCCGTGCTTCACCGCAGCGAGCGCTGCGGTGTCGACATCGCCAAGGTGCTCGACCGAGGCGCCTTCGATCTCGACCGGATCCTGTCGCTCGACCCGCATTTCCTGGAACATGGCCATCATGAGCAAGAATGCGGTCCGGACTGCGACCATGATCATCACCACCACGATCATGACCACGGCCACGATCACCACCATCATCACGGGCACGGGCATCATCACCACGAAGAAGATCCGCATTCGGTGAAGAGCATCTCGCTGAGGGCCGGCGATCTCAACCCGGACATGTTCTTTCCCTGGATCAACCAGGTCACACAGATCCAGGGACCGAACATCCTGCGCATGAAAGGCATACTGGCTTTCAAGGACGACCCGCAGCGTTATGTGATCCAGGGCGTGCACATGATCGTCGAAGGCGATCATCAGCGTGACTGGAAGGCGGACGAGCCGCGCGAAAGCCGCCTCGTCTTCATCGGCCGCGATCTCAACTGGGATGTGCTGAAAGACAGTTTCCAGGCCTGCGCCGCGCAATAGGGATCGACCGCCTTGCCGACAATTGCACCTATCGACGTGGACGGCTTCGTCGTCCGCGCCGGCTTCTTGAAAGACAGCGCCTGGTTTGCCACGGGAGAGGGCGAGATCGCCTTTTCCGGGACGGGAGAAACCCGGTGCCGGCCGCACAAGGCGGGATTGCTCGCTGCGGAATGCACGCATGACGCGACCGGCCTGATCACCTCCGGGGACGATGGCTGCATCTACAGGACTGCGGGAGACGGATCTTCCGTACTTGTGGCGGAACGGCCGCGCAAGTGGATCGACCTGATCGCGGCGGGCCCGTCCGGCGCCGTGGCCTTTGCCAGCGGCCGCACCGCCTGGGTGCGGCTCGGCGACGGCCGCGAGAAGGAATTCGCCCATGAGCGCGCCGTTGGCGGGCTTGCCTTCGCGCCCAAGGGCATGCGCCTGGCGGTTTCCCGCTATGACGGCGCGACACTGTGGTGGGCGGGCACCGACGGCGCGCCTGTGGACCTCAGATGGAAGGGCGCCCATCTCGGCGTCAGTTTTTCGCCCGACGGCAAATATCTTGTCACGTCCATGCAGGAAAATGCCCTGCATGGTTGGCGGCTTTCCGATAGCCAGGACATGCGCATGACCGGATATCCGGCCAAGGTAAAGTCCTTCAGCTGGTCGCAAAAGGGCAAGTATCTGGCGACGTCCGGAGCGAATGCCGCCATCCTGTGGCCGTTCTTCGGCAAGACCGGTCCGATGGGCCAGACGCCGCTGCAACTGGGCACGCGCGGAGACAATCTGGTCAGCGCGGTTGCCTGCCATCCGCAGGAGGAGGTGGTTGCGGTCGGTTATCAGGATGGCATGATCCTGATGTGCCGGTTTGCCGACAATGCCGAGGTCCTGCTCCGGCGGCCCGGCCAGGGGCCGGTGTCGAGCATGGACTGGGACATGGCGGGCGACCGCCTTGTGTTTGGCACCGAGGCGGGCGAAGCCGGAATTGTCAGTCTCAGGGACTGAGTAAAGGGGACGGGAGGAGGGGCGTTTGGCGCGGGTGTTGATGCTGATCGTCATGCTGATGAGCGGAACGGCCACTTCCCAGTTGCCGGAATTTTCCCAGCAATACCGCCAGCGCCTGGGCGGGGCCATTGACGCGCTGGAGGAGATCCTGGCGGATTTCAACAGGGACGCGGCGGCGCACGGTCTGAGTTCCGCCGAGGCGATCGCGCGCCAGAAGGCCTCCGAGGACCCTTTCATCCAGGCGCGGGGCAACAGCATGATCAATGCCGAAATCCGGTTGAGCCGGCTGAAGCAGCAGCAGAGCGAGCTGGAAACCGCCGGGCCGGTTCAGCGGCTGATGATCTTTGCGCGCGGCTTCGATCCGCAGTTGGCCCAGGCCACGGCCGAAGATTACGAACCTGCTGTGCCGGTGACAGCGACGGGCTTTGCCGCGGCCGGCATCGGTGCGCTGGCCGGGCTCCTGGTGATGCGCATCCTGGTCGCCATCGGTCGTCTGGGGCGCAGACGCAAGCCGCGCAACCCGTGAGCCGCCCAAACCGTGAGCCATGGTCGCCGAAGGTCTTTGACGGTCGCGCGAAAAGTACGCTAAGCAAACGTCTCCAAAGTGGTCAGGGAAGGAAGCCGAATGGATGCGATTACGCGGATGCGCTGCTTCATTCAAGTTGTCGATTCAAACGGATTTTCCGCGGCTGCCAGGGAAATGGGCCGCTCCAAGGCGCTGGTCTCAAAATATGTCGGCGAGCTTGAAGATGAACTGGGTGTCCGGCTGTTGAACCGGACCACCCGCCAGGTGTCGCTGACCGAAGTCGGCGAGGCCTATTACAAGGAAGCGGTCGAGATCCTGCAGCGGATCGACGACCTTCAGGCCTCCGTTCAATCCTCGCATCAGGAAGTCCGCGGCAGGTTGCGGGTGTCCGCGCCCCGCTCCATGGGCGATGATCTGCTCAACCAGGCGATGATGCATTTTCTGGTCAGATATCCGGAAATCAACCTGGATCTCCGGCTGGAGGACCGGTTTGTGGACCTGGTCGAGGAAGGTTTCGATCTGGCGGTTCGCGTGACGCAGCTGGATGATTCCAGCCTGATCGCGCGCAAGATCGCACCGTTCCGGACGGTGGTCTGCGCCAGCCCCGCGGCAATCGAGCGTTTTGGCGCGCCCGGCGTGCCCCAGGACCTTGCCACCCGTCCCTGCATCATCGACACGAACTACCGCTACAAGCAGAACTGGGCCTTTTACGACAAGGGCGAGCGGCAGTCGGTGGCCGTGAAGGGGCCGCTGGAAGTCAACAGCGCCGCCGCCGCCCGCGAGGCTGCCTTGTGCGATCTTGGGTTTCTCAGGACGCCGCTGTTCTTTGTCTCCGAAGACATAGGCAGCGGCCGGCTGGTGACGCTTCTGGAAGAGTATGAAGAGCCGATGCGCGGGATATACGCGGTCTATCCCCATCGACGCCACCTGAGCGCCAAGGTGCGGGCCTTTGTCGACTTCCTGGTGGAGTGGTATGCGGACAAACCCAAGTGCTGACGGCCCCGCCGTGAGCATTCCTTTGCTCTCAGGGCGGCTCGCATGTTTTTGCGATGTTGAAAAGCACACCGGCTGCCATATCCAGGCAGGCACGTGACGGCGGGGCGTACCGGGAGTAGGCGCCAAGTCCGTGGTTATACTTAGATCGTTCTAGAATATTTTTTCCAGGCGAAGGTAAAACTTGAAAATTGTCTCGGCAACACCCACAGTCAAAACATGAATGACGCTCAGGAACAAATTGCGGCTCGTCTTGAGCAGGTGTTCTGGAGCCGGGGGTTCGCGGAGCCGAGTGTGCCCGAACTCAGGGCCGGTGTCGGCGTCAGCATGCGCACGCTCTACCGTCATTTCCCCTCCCGGGAAGCCATGGTGCTGGGCGCGTTGGAACACCGCCACCGCCGCTACCTGACATATGTGCGTGAAGGCGTTCGCGAGCCCGGGCTGGCGGCCGCCGAACAGCTTTTCGACAAGCTGGGTGGCTGGATGCGCATGACCGAGGGCAAGGAATGTCTGTTTCGTCAGGCACTGGCGGCCAATCCGGACAGCGGCGACATCGAGGCGATGGTCAAGCGCCACAAGGGCGAGCTGCTGCGTTTTTTCGGCGAACTTGCCGGCAAGGACCAGTTCGCGACCCAGCTATACCTGCTTCATGAGGGCGTGACCGCCTGCTATGCTGAAATGGGCGAGACTGCGGTCGAGGACGCCAAGCTGCTGGTGCGCCAGATGTTCAAATCCGCGAACGAGCGGCAGCTCTCCTGAAAATTTCTCTCAGCAACAAAAAAACGGCGGTTTGACCGCCGTTTTCTGTTTCGGCTCTTGAGGGATGCGTCAGGCGGCCTTGGCCTTGGCCAGCCGCTCTTCCGCCATGGTGTCGGCGACCTGTTCCGGCGTGGTCTCTTCTTTTGCGGCCCGCTCAAAGATGGTGGTCAGGGTGTCGCCGATGGCAAAGGTCTTTTGGCGCACCAGGTTGTCGCCGCCTTCGGGCGTTGCCAGCGCAATGGAGATCACGCCGCCTGCGTTGATCGCATAATCGGGTGCGTAAAGAATGCCGCGCTTGCGCAGGGCGATACCGTCCGCCGGGGTTTCCAGCTGGTTGTTGGCGGCTCCTGCGACGATCTTGGCCTGGATGTGCGGAACGGTCCGGGCGTTCAGGCCGGCACCGAGCGCGCAGGGCACGAAGATGTCCGCGTCGACCATATGGGCTTCGCCCGGATCGACGGCCGTGGCGCCAAAGGTTTCGATCGCCTTCAAGACGGCCGGGGCATGAATGTCGGAGACAATCAGCCTGGCGCCGGCGGCGTGCAACTGGCGGGCAACGTCGTAGCCGACATGGCCGAGACCCTGGACGGAGACTGTCTTGCCGTCGAGATCGCTGCTGCCGAATACATGTTTGGCCGAGGCCTTGATGCCTTCGAAGACGCCGAGCGCGGTGTAGGGGGAGGGGTCACCGAGGCCAGTGGCACTGGTGCCGCGCACATGATCGGTGTGGCGGGCGACCGTTTCCATGTCGTCCGGAGAAACGCCGACATCTTCCGCGGTGATATAGGTGCCGGACAGGCGCTCGACATGCCGGCCGAAGGCTTCCATCAGGGCCGGGGTCTTGTCCTTGCGTGGATCCGCGATGATCACCGCCTTGCCGCCGCCGAGATCGAGACCGGCCAGGGAATTCTTGTAGGTCATGCCGCGGGACAGGCGCAGGGCGTCGGTCAGGGCGTCGGCCGGCTTCTCATAGGGCCAGACACGGCAACCGCCGAGGGCCGGGCCCAGGGTGGTGTCGTGGACGGCAATGATCGCGCGCAAACCGGTGTCCGTGTCCTGAACGAAAACCACGTCTTCATGGCCGTTCATTTCCGGATGGTCGAAAACCGCGCTGTGATAAACAGATGTGTGCAAGGCGTTCATAGCTGGCTCAGTAAGGTGGTTGTTGTTGTGAATATTTTACGCCGAGATCCGGGAATAATGTCTTTATTCTCCTCATTTCCCGTCATACCTAGGCTGAAATGTTCCTGAATCAGCTGAAAGGAACGAAAATCATTCCCTCGAGATTTTGCGCCGCGAAACACGGCCTGTCATCTTCCTGCCGTCTTCTCTGGCCATGGCTTGCCGAACGTGCCATGTAAACATATTACATTTCCAATCGAAGAGCGTTGATCGTGCGGTTCCAAATTGCTCCGTTGAACTGGTTCTGTCTGAAACTGGGTCGCAGATTGGTTCTGGGCCTTGCTGTCCTGCTGGCCACTGTGGCCGGGCTTGCGGCGCATCCGCATGTCTTTGTCGAGGCGCGCTCGAAGCTGGTGTTCGACGATGCCGGCGACGCCGTCGCAGTCCGCCATGTTTTCCGGTTCGACGATGCCTTCACGGCCTTTGCCATTCAGGGTTTCGACAAAAACAATGACGGGGTCTATTCGCGCGAAGAGTTGAGCGAATTGGCTGAGGTCAATATCGAGAGCATGGCCGATTTCGGCTATTTCACCTTCGGCGACAACACCAGGATCGAACTCGATTTCAAGGCGCCGACGGATTATTGGCTCGAAGTGGCCACGGTGCCGCTGAAAGACTATTGGGCGATGAAGCCGGAAGACTTCGAAGCCATGCGGGAAGACGTCGACATGAACGGCGGTTCCATGCCGGAAACGGTGGATCTGCTCGAGCTGCATTTCACCTTGCCGCTCAAGGACGCCAGCGACGCCGACCAGCCGATCACGCTTGATGTCTATGACCCGACCTATTACGTCGATTTCCGCTTCGGTCAGGAAGCGGACGCCGTCGGCACCGTAAACGCGCCTGGGACCTGCAGGGTCACACGCAATGAGCCGCCGCCGCTCGATGATGCCACGGCCTATGCGCTTTCCCAGATCGGTCCGGACCAGCGCGACCTGCCGCCGGAGCTGCAGTCAGCGGCCGCGACCCAGATCAACCAGATGATCGTGACCTGCGCCGCCACCGCGGCGCCTGCGGGCGCAGCACCGAAAACGACGGCTGCCGAGGCAATCGCGGCGGCGACGTCCGATCCCGAGGCCCCCGGAATGTCAAACGCCGAACAGAAAAGAGCGGACGATGTCACCGCCGCCGTTCAACAGGATCTCGTCGTTATCGACGGCGTGAACCAGCCGGCGGTGCAGGTCGGGTTCCTTGATGAGGTTTTCGGCACGATCGCCGCCAAGCAGAAGGACTTCTACCAGGCGCTGGTCGCCAGTCTGAGAACGTTCCGGAGCAACCCGAATGCCGGATGGCTGCTGATGGGCCTGTCCTTTGCCTACGGCGTTTTCCATGCGGCGGGGCCGGGTCACGGCAAGGCGATCATTACGTCCTACGTGGTCGCGAACAATGAAACGCTGCGCAAGGGCATTGTTCTGTCCTTCGCCTCCGCCTTCGCGCAGGCGGTGACCGCCATCGTTCTGGTGGGTGGGCTCGCGGTGGTGTTCAACCTGACCAGCATCGCCATCCAGGACACAGCACTCTGGTTCGAGATCGGATCTTATGTGCTGATCACGGCCCTTGGCGGTTGGCTGCTGTGGCAGAAAGCGGCACGACCGCTGTTGTCCAGCTTCGCCGGAAGCGCCGCCAACGAGGGCCTGGCGTTCGCCGGTGCCGGCCATGGTCATTCTCACGGCCACCATCACCACCATGATCACAGTCATGGGCATCACCATCATGACCATGAAATCGGACCGGATGGGGTCTGTTCGACCTGCGGTCACGCGCATGCGCCGACACCGGACATGATCCAGGGCAAGATCACCCTGGCCCGGGCCGCATCCATCATTCTGGCGGTCGGGCTGCGTCCCTGCACCGGCGCACTCGTGGTTCTGGTCTTTGCCCTGTCCCAGGGCATGATCGCGGCCGGCATCGCCTCGACGCTTGCCATGGCCGTCGGCACGGGCATCACGGTGTCGCTGCTGGCCGGACTTGCCGTCGGTGCCAAGGACCTTTCTGTCCGGCTCTTCGGAGAAGGCAGCCCGATGGCCAACCGCATTCACAGGACCATCGAAATCGTCGGGGCGGCCGTGGTGTTCCTACTCGGACTGACGCTGCTGATCGCGGCGGTCGGCTGGGGCTGAAGACGAATTACAGCCCGAGCCGCTTGACCCGGTAGGCGCGCACGGCGTCGCCAAACGCTTCAAACAGTCTCTTCGACGGCCCATCGGTCATGACCCAATATTCCGGGTGCCATTGGGTGGCGAGCACATAGCCGGCGCTGTCGCGAATGGACGCGGCCTCAATGGTGCCGTCTTCCGCGACCGCCTCGGCTGTCAATGCGTTGCCAAGCACGCCAACGGCCTGCCGGTGCAGGGAATTGACCTCAAACGGTTCCTCGCCGAGCACGGCTGCGAGGCAGCCGCCGCTGCTCACTTCCACCGGATGGGCAATGCGGAAGCGCTCGTCCTGCTGGTCGGAGGTCGGCGCGCGGTGGTCGTTCCGGCCCTCCAGGTCCTGGATTTCCGTATGAAGCGTTCCGCCCAGGGCGACATTCAGCTCCTGCATGCCCCGGCAGATGGCAAACACCGGAATGCCGCGTTCGACAGCGCGTTTCAGCAGAGGAAGCGTCGTGCTGTCGCGGGCAGGATCGTAGGGACCGTTTTCTTCCGTCGGTGCTTCGCCATAGAGCTCCGGATTGACATTGGAACGGGATCCCGTCGCCAGAACGCCGTCGACTTGATCCAACGCAGCGTCCAGATCCAGGTCGGCGCCGAGGGACGGCAGGATCATTGGAATGGCGTCCGAGCCTTTCACGACGGCCTGCAGATAGGTCGAGGTGGCGGCATGCCAGTTATAGCCCTCGATGGATTTCACATCGGCGGTTACCAGGACGAGCGGTTTGGTCATTTGGAAGCCTGCGGAGAAGTGAGAATCAGGTCTCGAAATTAGAATGTGATCACAAAATAGAGGGCTTTTGTCAGTCCAGCAATCCCAGATCCTGCGCGACCTTGTAAAGTTGGGCGGCATTCTTGTTGCCGACCTTTTCGCGCAGGTTCAGACGGTGGGATTCCACCGTGCGCACGGAGATGCCGAGCTCCTTGGCGACTTCCTTGTTGGGCTGGCCCTTGGCGATCGCTGTCAGGACCTGGCGTTCCCGGTCCGTCAGGCCGTAAGGGTCCTCCACCGGCGCGGAGGTGCCGGAGCCGACCAGGGTGGGGCCGACGGCGGAAGAAAAATAATAGCCGCCATTGGCGACGCTGGTGATCGCGGTGATCATTTCCGCCGCGGATATGTCCTTCAGGATGTAGCCGCGCGCACCGGCCTGGACAACGCCGCGCACATATTCCGGATTGTCATAGACGGACAGGATCAGGACGGCGACCTGCGGCAGCGTCTTGCGGATCTGGGTGGCCGCTTCCAGGCCGTTCATCACCGGCATGGAGACATCCATCAGGAGCACGTCCGGCCGCAGTTCCTCGGCCAGCGCCAGAGCGTCGCGTCCGTTGGTCGCTTCGCCGACGACTTCCAGCTCCGGCACCTTGCGCAATCTGGCGCGTATGCCGTCACGCACCAGCTCATGGTCGTCGGCAAGAAGCACCCTGATGGGTCTGGTGAAGGATCTGGGGGAAGGTGAATGCACTGTCATAAACCCATCATGCCGCTTTTGCGGCCAGATTGTCGAGCGGCATCTGGACCCGGATCTTGGTGCCACCGGCTGCGCGCCGGCTCAGGGTCAGTTTACCACCGTAGGTCTCGATCCGCTCGCGCATGTTGCGGAAGCCGAGACCGGTGGATTTGGGCATCGGCCGCGGCAGGCCGACGCCATTGTCTTCCACGCACAGAACCAGATGCTGCAGGCCGACCTTGAGGCTGATGGTGACCTCGCTGGCATGCGCGTGCCTTGCGACATTGGTCATGCATTCCTGAACCACGCGATAAAGCGCGGTCTTGGCCCCTTCCGACAGGCGGCTGTGGCACTGTTCGGCGGTCACATTGACGATGATGCCCGACTGGCTCTGAAATTCCTTGCCAAGGCTGCCGAGGGCGGCGGCAAGGCCCATGTCGTCGAGAACACTGGGCCTGAGGTCGCGCGAGATCCGCCGGACTTCGGCGATGGTGCCGTCCAGGGTTTTCAGGCATTTGGCGGCCTGGGCCTGCAGATCTGGTTCGCGGTTGGCCTCGCTGTGGATCAGTTCGACGCCATATCGGACCGAGACAAGCAGCTGCGAGATGCTGTCGTGCAGTTCGGTCGAGACCCGTTTGCGCTCCTGTTCCTGGACCTGGAAAATCCGGTTGGTCAGTTCCTTCAGCTTGCTGTCGGCGAAACGCTGCTCGGAAAAGCGCACACCTGCAATCAGCGTTCCCGCGATGATGATCGCGGCAAGTGTGATCATGAAGATCACGAACAGCGTCTGGCGGATCGAGCGGGCGAAGTCGGCGCGAATGGCGGCGACCTCGCGGGCGATGTCGTCGGTGTAAAGGCCGGTGCCGAGCATCCAGTCCCACTTGTCGAGCAGAATGGCGTAGCCGAGCTTCTCCTCGATCGTGCCGGTGGAGGGCTTGTGCCAGACATATTGGTGGAAGCCGCCGCCGTCCTTGGCCGCAGCGATCAGGTTGCGGATGACATGGTCGCCATTGTCGTCCTGCAGGTCCCACCAGTTGCCGCCGACAAGATGGGGCAGCTTGGGGTGGACGATGTTGGTACCGTCCAGCGTGTAGACGAAGAAATAGCCGTCATAGTCGAAGGTCAGGTTCTGCAGGATTTCCTTGACTTCCTGTTGCGCGGCTTCCCGGCCGTTGGGCTCTTCCTTGTAGATCTGTTCGATCGAAGTCAGGGCCAGACTGACATAGTTTCGGATTTCCTGGCGTTTCGCCGACAGGATGCGCTGTTCCACTTCCCTTGTCTGGGCGTTGATCAGCTCCCTCGACTGGTAATAGGTGGCGCCGCCGATCAGCAGCGACACCGCGACCAATGGCAGGATCGTGATGAGCAGCAATTTTGTCTTGAACGTCACCAAATTCGCCCTCTTGTTGCGCGAGGCAATGCCGCACCGCATTTCTGTTGCGTCAGTCTCGGTAGTATTACTGAGAAGCTGCGCAGAACCACGAATAGCGCTGAGCCCCTTGGGTCAACTAGACATACGCCGAGATCGGTGCAAGTGTGTACCCGGTCCGCTATCGGGTCCGATTAGGGAGGAAACTAATGGATCGTCGTTCGTTTATCAAAAAGGCTGGTATTGGCGCCGGTGGTATCGCTGCTGGCTCTGCCCTGGCTGCTCCGGCTATTGCCCAGGGTGTGAAGGACATGGTGATCGTGTCCACCTGGCCGCGGGACTTCCCGGGTCTGGGTATTCCTGCGCAGCGTCTTGCCGCCCGCATCGCCGAGCTGACCCAAGGCCGTCTCAACGTTCAGTACTTCGCCGCCGGCGAACGCGTTGGCGCCTTTGACTCCTTCGACGAAGTCGCTTCCGGTAACGCTCAGGCTTATATCGGTGCTGACTACTACTGGAAAGGCAAGCATCCGGGTTGGGCAGCCTTCACCGCAGTGCCGTTCGGCCTGACCGCAACTGAAATGGACGCCTGGATCAAGTTCGGCGGCGGCCAGGAGCTGTGGGACGAACTGGCTGGCGAATTCGGCCTGAAGAACGTTGCCATGGGCAACACCGGTGTCCAGATGGGCGGCTGGTTCAACAAGGAAATCGAAACCGCTGACGACCTGAAGGGTCTGAAGATGCGTATTCCGGGTCAGGGCGGCGACGTCATGGCGAAACTCGGCGCGTCTCCGGTGTCCCTGCCGGGCGGCCAGATCTACGAAAACCTCGTTTCCGGCGCCATCGATGCTACCGAGTGGGTTGGTCCGTTCAACGACTACTTCATGAAGTTCTACGAGGCCGCGAAGTACTACTACTTCCCGGGCATGCACGAGCCGGGCGCCATGCTCGCGATGGGCATGAACAAGGCTTTCTGGGACGGTCTCGACAAGGTCGACCAGCAGATCATCATCGCCGCCTGCGCGGAAGAGAACTCCAACACCATGGCGGAAACCAACGCCAACAACGGTGCCTACCTCAACCGCCTGATCAACGAGCACGGCGTCGAGCTGCGTGAGTTCTCCGACGAGATCTATGACAGCTTCGGTGAAGCCGCTCAGGAAGTTCTGGAAGAAGCGATGGACCATTCCCCGCTCTCCAAGAAGATCTTCGAAAGCTTCATTCAGGCGCGCCAGGAAATCGGCAGCTACATGGCGATCTCCGACATTGCCTACAGCAACAAGCGCAACCGCGTTCTGGGCATTCCGTCCTAACAGCGGTCTGGGGGACAAAGGGACGGGAGCAATCCCGTCCCTCTTTGCTTCGACAAGATAAAAAGGCACAGCCACGATGACGGCCTTGGACGCGGTTCAAGACGGCTCGCCTGCCATGAATTCCGGTGATGCCCATGCTCCCGGCGGCTCCCGCAAATTCCGCCTGTTCGGCTGGATCATCCTTGCGGTCATGGCAGCGTATCTGCTCAACAACTACCTGACATATTGGCAAGATCTTCCAGGGATCGACCCAATCTTCGGCAAGCCCGCCAACGGATCCCTGCCGATCCTGTGGTCCTGGCTGCAGATGGCGCTCTACGCGGCACTGGTCCTGTGGGCCGTCGCCTATGTGCTGCGAACGGACAGGACGCTGCGCGAGGACAGCGAGCGGATCAGCAACATCAATGCCTTCTTGATCCGCGCCGCCTTCTTCGCGGTGCTGATTGTCGGCCTGGTGGACAGCGCGATCTCGTTTCTGCGAATCGAAGGATTTCTGCCGGATATCGTCGGCGCGCAACTGGCCGAGGATCTGGGCAAGTCGAGATTCCGCGGCGCCTATGTGCACATGCCGCTGATCGGCCTGTCGGTCGTCATCGCCGCCTTCACGCGCACGCTCGGATTTACCTGGCTGGCGCTGCTGGTCGTTGGCGCGGAGCTGCTGATCGTGATCGGCCGGTTTGTCTTTTCCTATGAACAGGCTTTCCTCGCGGACCTCGTCCGTTTCTGGTACGCCGCCCTGTTCCTGTTTGCCAGCGCCTATACCCTTCTGGAGGAAGGGCATGTACGGGTCGACGTCTTCTATGCCGGCATGTCGGCGAAGACCAAGGGCTATGTCAACGCCATCGGATCGGTGGTCCTCGGCATGAGCCTTTGTACGGTCATTCTCGTCATCGGCATGGGCGGCAAACAGAACATCATCAACAGCCCGATCCTGACCTATGAGGTCACGCAGGCCGGCTTCGGTCTTTACGTGAAATATCTGATGGCAGGGTTCCTGGGCGTGTTCGCCGTTTCCATGCTGATCCAGTTCGTGTCGTATTTCCTGGACGCGGTCGCCGATATTCGCGGCGAACCGGGCGGCCGGGATCATGACAGCCACACTGTTCAATAGAGCCTGACGAGACCAACGGACATGGAACTCTTTTTCCTTCTTCTTCTTGTGATGCTGATGGCGTTCGCGCTCGGCTCAGGCTTTCCGGTGGCCTTCGCGCTGCCGGGGTCCGCTATTCTGACCATCGGCATCGCCGCCGGCTCCGGCTATCTCTTTGCCGGTGACCCGGACGCCTTCTTCTCCCATGGCGGGCCGAGCCAATGGCTCAGCGCCGGGGTGACCAACTTCCGGGGCATCTACTGGGAGGCGGAGCGAGATACGCTGATCGCCATCCCGCTCTTCGTCTTCATGGGCATCATGCTGCAGCGGTCCAAGATCGCCGAAGACCTGCTGGTGACCATGGCGCGGCTGTTCGGCCCGGTGCCGGGCGGCCTTGGTATCTCGGTGGTGTTCGTGGGCGCGCTGCTTGCGGCAACCACCGGCATTGTCGGCGCCACCGTGGTGGCCATGGGCCTGATCTCGCTGCCGGCCATGCTGCGCAACAAATACTCGGTGCCCCTGGCAACCGGCACGATTGCTGCTTCCGGCACGCTCGGTCAGATCATTCCGCCGTCGATCGTGCTGATCATCCTGGCCGACCAGCTGGCCAGTGCCGTCGACCAGGCCGGCTCCCTACGCCAGACGCTCTACAAGGCCAATACCGGCGAATTGTCGATGCCCTCGGATTTCTCCGTTGTCTCGACCAGCGCAGGCGAAATGTTCCTCGGGGCCTTCCTGCCGGGCATTGTCCTGGTCGGCCTCTATATGCTGTTCATTCTCGGCTTCGCGCTGCTCAATCCGAAATCCGCGCCGGCCGTTCATGAAGAAGGCACATTCACCCGGAAGTTCGCGCTCAAGGTGGTGATCACTCTTGTGCCGCCGCTGGCGCTGATCTTCCTGGTGCTCGGTTCGATTATTGCCGGCGTTGCGACGGTCAACCAGGCCGGCGCCATCGGTGCCGTCGGTGCCATGGTGATGGCCGGCTACCGGTTGCGCGATGGCAAGCGTGGCGCCTATTCGCCCGCGATCATTGCGATCCTGGCGCTGCTCGGCCTGGCGGTCGTCATCAGTTTCTTCGGCTCGGTCAACATCAAGCTGATCCAGACCAGCGACGATCTTGTGGCTCTGATCCTGGCACTGATCGCCGTGTCGCTGCTGCTGATCGCCATTTTCTGGTCCGGTTGGCGCACGCTGACGCTGGAAAACACCCTGCGCGGCGTCATGGTGGAAACCGCCAAGACGACCGCGCTGGTGTTCATCATCCTGCTCGGCGCAGCGATGCTGACGTCGGCCTTCCGCGCCTTCGGCGGCGAGGAGCTGGTCAAGAACTTCCTGCAAGGTCTGCCGGGCGGGTTCTGGGCCCAGTTCCTGATCGTCATGCTGGTGATCTTCGTTCTAGGTTTCTTCCTGGACTTCATTGAAATTGCCGTGGTGGTGGTACCGATCGTTGCGCCAATCCTGCTGGCGGACCCGTCCGCCAACGTGACCGCGGTGTGGCTCGGTGTGATGATCGGCCTGAACATCCAGACCTCGTTCCTGACGCCGCCCTTCGGATTCGCGCTGTTCTACCTGCGCGGTGTCGCACCGGCTGTGGTCAAGACCATCGACATGTACAAGGGCGTGATCGCGTTTATCTGTCTGCAGCTGGTGGCCCTCGGCATTGTCGGCCTCTATCCGCAGCTGGTGAACTATCTGCCGAACCGGTCCTCTCTGCTGTCGGAAACCGCGCCGCCGCCGAAGAACCCGCGCCTGCAATACTGCATGGAAGAGCTTGTCTACGCGGACTTCCAGGCGAACAGCGACAGCATCCTGTCGGCCATCGGTAAGGCCGAGGCGATTGACATGAGCTACCTGCCGAAAGATCTGCAGAAAGACATGGCCGGCGGCTTTGAAAAAGCCCGCGAGGCTTTGCCCCAGATGCAGGCGATCAAGGATGCCGAAAAAGCGGTCGAGGCTGCGGCGGTCGACTACAGGCCGGTCCATGTGGACGTTCGCGCTCTTGAGCGGGATGCCCGCCGTCTCGACGAACGGATCGAAGAACTGCAAGTCATCGTCGACCGGTCCGGCGAGGGCGCGGTCTTCACGGCGGAGCAGGGGGCGCGCGCCCAGGCACGCATCGACGAGCTGACGGCGCAACATGATGCGATCCTGGCTCAGATCCCGGACACGTGGAAGGACACCTACCAGACCTTCGCCAAGATCCAGAAAGCGGAAAACACCGCGCGGCTTTCGTATCGCCGGACGGTCGATCAGGCCTATGAGCCGGTGCTCGAGCTGAAGGCAATCCTGGGGGATGCGGATCTCGTCGCCAGCTTCAAGCCGGAACTGGAGGCTCTGAAGGAACAGGTCGCCCAGCTTGAGCCGGACGCGGCTGTCGATGCAATTGCCGACATGCGGTCCAAGGTCGGCGATGCCGAAGGCACCAGCGATATCCGCGACGGCCTCAGTGAAGCCCGCAAGATCATGCGCAGCAAGACGCCGAACGCGGACGAGGCAATCGCGGAGATCGACAAGTCGATCGCCGCTCTGGACGCCGATCTCGCCTGGCGCCGCAAGGGCGCGGAGGAAATCCTGCCGCAGTTGGAGGCCTATGACGCGGCGGTGATCAACAATATCGGCCTGCGTGCGCAGGACCGTCTGCCGACGGACATGGCGCTCGATGTCGCCGGCTGTCTGTCGGATCACAGGGACATTTCCCTGAGCTTCTGATCCGGGAAAACAAGCAATCGGCAAACGGGGGGCAAAAGCCCCCCGTTTTGTTTTTGGCTGACGGTCGGCATATGCTGATCCCGGATAGAACTGAAGAGACGTTGCGACGTGCAGAGAAGCAAATGAGACGAACCGGAAGCTGTTTGTGCGGTCAAGCGACTTTCTCGGCAGAGGCGCGGCCGCGCCTGCAGGCCTGTCACTGCGCGATGTGCCGGAAATGGGTTGGCGGTCCGTTCATGGCGGTACCGTGTGACCATGCGGAATTCCAGGGGCCGGTCAAACGCTATCAGTCATCTGAAGGCTTCGAGCGCGGCTTTTGCGGCAACTGCGGATCCAGCCTCTATTTCCATCCCAAGGGCAGCGGCTTGCACGGCATCCCGCTCGGCCTGTTCGACGATCAGACCGGACTGCCGTTTCTGACCGAATTTTTCATAGACCAGAAGCCGGACTGCTATGCCTTCGCCAACGACACCAATCAGATGACCGGCGCGGAGTTCATGGAAACTTTCAGAAAGCGCTGAAGCACATGAGCGACGTCATCCGCTCCAGCTGACGCCGGTCGCGAACATGTAACCCGAGCCATAGATGGTGCGAATGACTTCCGGTTCGCCCTTGCGGGTGAGCTTCTTTCGCAGGCGAGAGACGCGTACGTCGATAGACCGGTCGAGGCTTTCGTCCCGGCCGCCATGTTCCAGGAGATAGTCGCGGGTCAGAACACGCTTAGGCGCGCGCAAAAGGGCTTCCAGGAGCGTGGCTTCACCGGTCGAGAGAAACGTCTCCTCGCCTTCTGGCGAGGTCAGGCAGTGGGACGACGGCTGGTAGGTCCAGCCCTCAAACCGGGCAAGGTCCTCACGCGCTTGCACCGGAGCCTGCTCGGAGGCGCGGCGCAGGATGGAGCGGATGCGGGCAACAACCTCGCGCGGATCGAACGGCTTGACCACATAGTCGTCGGCGCCCAGTTCCAGCCCCATGACCCGGTCCGTGGAATGGCCACGCGCCGACAGCACGATGATGGGTACGGAAGACCGGCGCCGGATTTCATTGATGAGCGCCATGCCTTCCATGTCGGGCAGGCCGAGATCGACAATGCAGGCGTCGGGTGTTTCAAGCTCCAGCGCCGTCAGCATTTGCCGGGCCGTTGAAAACACCTTGCCCTCCATGTCGAATTGCAGCATGGCGTCCAGCAGCAGGTTACCGATCTCCGGCTCGTCGTCGACGATGAAAACCTTGCGTCTCGGGGATGGGACTGCATGTGTCTGCAAGGGTTCCTACCTGTCCTTCATGAGAATCTGCTGCAGCGTGTCCGCCAGTTGATCATCCGCGAAAGGCTTCGCCAAGACCGGAAATTCACAGGACCGGTCCTGGCCGGACAACGATGACCAGTCCGCGTATCCGGACATCAGCGCAATGCCCAGATCGCCGCGCTTGCCGCGGATTTCCCGCGCCAGCGCGAGCCCGTTGACCTGGCCCGGCATGATGATGTCGCTGATGACGCCGCGCAGCTCGGGGAGCTCCAGGGCCAGCGTGCGCGCATCCTCCGCGCTTTCCGCCAGAAGCACGCTGTAGCCGAGATTCTGCAATTGGTCCGTGACCGTGTTGGCGACATCCGGATCATCCTCCACGAGGAGCAGCAACTCACCCTGGCCACGTTTCAACGTTGCCGCCTGTCCGGATTGCGTTGCCGGGGATTGCACGGCTTTGAGCCGGACCAGCGGCAGATAAAGCGTCAGCCAGGTGCCAACGCCAAGCGCGCTGCTGATCTGGATCGCGCCGCCGGACTGACGGATGAACCCATAGACCATTGAGAGGCCCAGCCCGCTACCCGTGCCGAAGCTCTTGGTGGTGAAGAACGGTTCGAAAACTTTCAGCTGGGTGTCGGCATCCATCCCGCTGCCGGTGTCGCCGACCGCGATCCGGGCGTAGGCGCCCGGCGCAATTCCGAGATCTTTTGCTTCCAGCTCGTCCAGGCGGGTTTCGTCCAGCGCGATTGTCAATGTGCCTCCGTCCGGCATGGCATCGCGGGCGTTGAAGGCAAGGTTGATCAACGCGGTTTCCATCTGCGTCGGGTCGATGCGGGCGGCGATGGTCTCATCAGTACCGCGCACTGTCAGTTCGATGGAGGAAGGCAGGGACCCGTCCAGCAAGCGGCCGGCACTGGAAACGATCCCGGCGAGCGACACGGTCTGCGGATCGATGGCCTTGCCGCGGCTGAAGGCGAGCAGGCGCTGGATCAGGTCGGAACCGCGCTTGGTGGCTTCCAGCATCGGCGACAGCCTTGCGTCCAGGATTTCCTTGGACACCGGATCCTCCATCCGGCCGAGGGTCAGAAGGTTGCCCATGAGGATGGCGAGCAGATTGTTGAAGTCATGGGCAAGACCGCCGGTCAGCTTGCCGACCGCGTCCATGCGCTGGGACTGAACCAGCGCAGCCTCGGCCTGTTTCTGGTCGGTGGCATCGAGCGACAGCACGAAGATGCCGAGCGTGCGACCGTCCTTGGTCATGTCCGGGATAAGTGTCGAGCGCATATAGGCCAGCGTGCCGTCGGGCCGGGTGCGTTCATATTCGTAGCTGACGGCATTGCCCTCGAACGCCCGTTCGATATGGGGCGCGATCTCCCTGAACAGGTCCTCGCCGACGACTTCCGGCGCGGGACGACCGGCGATCGAGGTCACGGACTGGCCGAACCAGTCGGCATAACGGCGGTTGGCGAAGCGGAACACCGGGCCAGGAGAGAGATAGGCGATCAGCGCGGGAATGTTGTCGGTCACCAGCCGCAGCCAGTCTTCCGACTGTTGCAGGGCGCGCGTACGCTCCTCGACCGTGCGCTCCAGCTTCTCCTGGCGGCGCCGGTCCTCCGTGACATCGGAATAGGTGGTCACGAAACCGCCCTGGGGCAGTGGCGTGCCGGACACGGCAATCACCTGGCCGTTCGGGCGGATTCGCTCGAAATAATGGGGCTCGAACAGCTTGGCGCGTGCCAGCCGGCGCTGGATCTTGCCCTCGATATCGCCGGGCCCGTATTCGCCGCGTTCGGCATTGACCCGCAGAAAGGCTTCCAGATGCGTGCCGCGCCGCGCCAGGGTCTGCGGAAAGTCGAGCATCTCCCAAAGGCCGCGGTTCCAGGCGACCAGCTTGAGGTCGGCATCGAACACCGAAAAGCCCTGATTGATGTGGTCGAGCGCCGCCTGCATCAGATCAAGCTGCGTCTTGAGCTGTTGTGTCTCCTCCATGGCGGCAGAGTAGTTCAAAATCGTTTCGGACTGAACTGCAGAAGGTTAGTCCGAATGGAGGAGGTCCGCGGTCAGCTCAGCGATGCGGCGATTTCGTCCCAGACCCTTTGCGGATCGGTTCCAGCCGGAGATTTTCCCGCGCGCCGAAACCAGTAGGCCGCATTGCCCTGATCGCCCTCGATCAGGTGGCACAGCGCATGCACCCAGTCATGGGCCGGCTCGCCTTCCGCCTCCTGGCAAATGCTGTGGGCCCTGTCCCAGTCCGAACCAAGATCAAGCCCGCCTTTCTTCAGCCACCACAGTGCCTTCAGCGGGGGCGAGAAGCTCTCGGGTGGAGCGACGGACGAGACATCCATCGGCAGCGTGTCTGGCATGTTCTGTTCCTTTGCTCTTGGTCGTCCCGAAGGAAAAGATTTGCAACGCAGGTGGGGTGCCCCGTCAACACCGGCAAATGGGATTCTTGTTGTTTTTTCCAGCGTGGATTAATGCTTCCAGACGGATCTTAATCGGCTAACCTCAGAGAATGCACAGGTCGGATCTCAAAAAAAGAAACCCAACGGTTCAGGACGTTGCCAAGGCTGCTCGTGTTTCAACGGCAACGGTCAGCCGCGCGCTGTCGAGCCCGGACCGGGTGTCGGAGGAGACCCGCAACAAGGTCGCCAGAGCCGTTGAGAAGACCGGTTACGTGCTCAATCACGCGGCGCGTAACCTGCGCCGCCGGGACACTGGCGCCATCGTTGCCCTGGTGCCCGACATCGGCAACTCGCATTTTTCCAACATCCTGCAGGGCATCGAGACGGTCTGCGCGGAAGAGAACCTGAAGGTGCTGATCGCGGACACGCGCAAGCCGTCCATGGCGCGCTCGAACCTCAGCGATTTCTTCTCCCGCAACAATTGCGACGGCATCGTCATTCTGGACGGACACTTCTCGATTGCCGAGATCCGGGCGTCCAACCCGACCTTGCCGCCGATTGTCACCGCGGGAGAGTGGAGCGACACGCCCGATGTTCCGATTGCCGTCGTCAACAATCTGCACGGCGCCGAGCTGGCGGTCACGCATCTCCTCGACCTCGGACATCGGAATATCGGCCATGTCACCGGCCTTTTGACGCACAAGCCCGGGCGGGACCGGCGCGACGGTTTCCGGGCGACGCTGAAGGGAGCCAGTCTGGACGCTGAAGGTGCCTGGGTCTTCGAAGGCGACTACACGCTCCAGGCAGGCAGAAAGGCCGCCGTCGCATGGCTCGCCCTTGAGGACCGGCCGACCGCGGTGTTCTGCGCCAGTGACCGGTGCGCCTTCGGCTTCATCTCCGCATTGGACGAGGCCGGCCTGCGTGTGCCCCAGGATGTTTCGGTGGTCGGTTTCGACGACATCGACATTGCCGCCCATTTCGTGCCGCCGCTGACCACGGTCCACCAGCCCCGCCGCGCGGTCGGCGAACAGGCTGCCAGGCTGCTGTTGAGCCTGCTCAAGGGCCACCATCCGCCGGAAGCGGCAAGCGCTCAGCTGGAACCCTGGCTGGTGGTGCGCAAGAGCACGGCGTTGCTTCGAAACTGAGGTTTCAGTCCGGCGTTCCCGTTGGTTTTTCCAGCCGCCAGGGTGGAAACCGTCGGTCAGGCCCGGCGTGAAACAGGCAGAGCCTGTTGCCCGAAGGGTCGGTGAAACGGGCTTCCTTCCAGCGCCAGTTTTCTTCCGTTGGCGGCGTGTCGAAGGTCACGCCATTCTCGACCAGCTCGCGGTAGCTCCGGTCGACATCCTCGACTTCGAAATAGAGCATTACGCCCGGAGCAACCGGCTGCTCGCTCTTATGCAGCGACAGCGTGCTGGAGCCGGACGGCAGTTCGAACCGTGCGTAGCGGCCTTCGCTCAGAACGATCAGACGCAGGCCAAGGCGCTTGTAAAAATCCACCGATGCGTCGAAATCCATTGCCTCGAGTGTGACCTGGTTCAAATCCATTTCCGTCTCCAAATGTCTGCAGAATCTCATGAGTTGAAAGGTGCGGCCTCAAGTTAAGGTGAGGTCAAGTGTGTTTTTCAGGCAATGGGAATTGCAATGGGTACTGAGCTATTTGTAGTTCTTGCTTCTGAAACTATTAAGGAGCTACAGCAAGTTCACTTTTTCAATCATCGCAGATAACTCAGATATTCTCTTTTTAAGGTCAAGAACATCAAGATAAGCAGGGCTCTCGCAAACTAGTTCTGCAACTTTTACCTTGTCAGCTTTCTTAAAAATTTTACAACCATCCTTATCTGCTTTGTTCCTTTCAAAATGAAATGAATTGTCATACGGCCCAAACTGAGTAGGGCCTTTATAAAGTGTTGGGTGAGTTCTTTTTAAGGCATCATGTAAAACATCTGGATTAACGTAATTTTCTACCTCCCGGCCTTTAGTTATCCAGACCATGGAGTTTTCTTTTTTGTCTGAAAAATCTTTATTTATTCTATCAACCGCTGGTTTGAGTTTTGCTCTGGGAGAGTCTTTGTCACTGTCGAGAACAATGGCCATGTTCTGGTTTAGTAACTTTAGATCGATAAATTCTTTTATATTTTCTTTTGAAGTTATTTCGGCTCCTCCTAGATGCTTAACCAGAGCTCCGCCATAAAACATTATTGTATAATGGATCCCTTCGACCAGATCCGAGTTCTGTGCGCTAAGCCAATGCCTAATATAAATCCTATCTGACGGACCCTCGACCCAAACAACTGCGTTGGACTGAAGGATATCAGATGCTTTATATCCTAGATCATCGCAAATCTTTTTCTTATCACCACGGAAGATTGACTGAGCAATTCTTGTCTGGTCGCCATCATTTTGCACGCGAAAGATTGATGCGTCGGGGGTGTCGATAAAAGAGGCTGAATGTGTTGCAATGAAGTATTGATTCTTTGTGTTCTGTTTTAGATATCTAATAAGTTTTCTTTGTAGTATTGGGTGTAAGTGAATCTCAGGCTCTTCCATACATACAATCATATTGTCGTGAATCGTGCAGAATGACGCGATCAGTATTACTTCTTGAATGCCAGTGCCGAGTCGGAATAGGGGGAGAACTTTGTTATCGATGTGGACTAAAATATGATTTCGGTCGTGAGGGACTTCAATCACAGCGTCTGATTTGCCGGTAACTTCACTCACAAATTTATTGATTTTATCGAACAATATTCTGTCTTCGCGCCGGTCGTGGTCTGGGCTTTGCAATTGCGCCAGTTCATCAATTAGAGTTTTCCCTGTCCGGACTTCAAAGCCACGCGCACTTTCGCCTATATTGCGTTCAGCTGGAATGTGAGCGACATCTGGAAAAGATAATTGTTGTATTTGTAGGAAAGAGTTAAGTGTTCTTTCGACCCATTGATCTGGATTTCCGCCTGAGCTGTAATTAGTTGTGTTTTGTAGAAGAAACTGCCATAAGCTAATATGTAGTAATTCTTTTACTTCTGGTGTGTTGATTTCTGTAGCGTATTGTAGTCCGTAGTTGCCTTTGGTTGGTCTGACCCAAATGAAGCCATTTCGGCTGATTTTTTTAGCAATTTCTTGGATTTTACTTATTCCGCCAATTCTAGACAAAGCATTTTGTTGAATTTTTGAATTTATTTCAGATACAAAGTGTTCCACTTCGATTCCTACAGACGCAGTCAGTTTACCAGTAATCTCCCCTCTAAATTCTTCTGCGGGTCCAAGAGGCTGATCTAATTTTGTGCTTTTTGAATAAGGCAATCTATCCCTGATGAAGCTAAGGATAGTTGATTTTCCGGCATTGTTTGCGCCAATAAATAGATTTATTCCTGAAAATGGACCTGCCATTTGCTCTTCTGCGCCAATTCCTCTGTAAAATTGTAACGCTATAGCTTTTAATTGATTGGGCATGAAAACTCTCTAGGGTTGAGCAGCCAAATTGGTGCGAACTAATTTGGTTTTTTAGAGTGATTTGTCGATTTCTTGAAATGTATAATAGAAAATGCAGTTGCATCTAGCCGGCGTGTTGATCGATGCCGACTGAGTGCGGCTGGAACAATCGCCTCTAAGTTGCTCAAGCTGGCGTGAAAATTGACGAAATCAACAAGCCCTTCGCACCTGCAGCGCAATTGAAACATTTCGACATGATTGAAACATATTGCTGCAAACGCGGCGTCCTAGCCTGATTTTAACGGGTTGGGACAGCCTGCCGGTTCGCCTTTAACAATTTACGGGTTGAAGGTTGGTCCGGCAGAGCGTTTCATAGCCTTCAGGGAACGATCCCGGACAACCGGGGCGCCTTCTAAAGGGAAGAAACATCATATGGTAGGGTCGGCCAGCGCTTCACCGCGCGGGGAGAACACCTTTCCGAAGATCCTTTTGCGCAATGCGAAAGTCTTCGGTGACCGGACGGCGTTCCGGGAAAAGGACTTCGGGATCTGGCAAAGCTGGACCTGGTCCGAGGTGTCGGAAGAAATCCGCGCATTTTCCATCGGACTGCAGTCGCTCGGCCTTTCGGCCGGTGACAAGATCGCGATTGTCGGTGCCAACCGGCCGCGGCTTTATTGGGCCATGGTCGCCGCCCAGGCGCTGGGCGCGGTGCCGGTGCCGGTCTATGCGGACAGCGTCGCGGAGGAAATGGTCTATGTGCTCGGCCATGCGGAAGTGACCTTCGCCATCGTCGAGGACCAGGAGCAGGTCGACAAGCTGCTCTCCATGTCCGACGAGGTGCCGTCGCTGAAACACATCATCTATGACGAGGTGCGCGGCCTCAGGGACTACGACCACACCCATCTGCACGACTATGCGTCGGTCCAGCAGACCGGCCGGGACAAGCTGGCCAAGTCGCCGGCGCTCGCCGGTGAATGGGAGAAGGGCTTTGCCGGCGGCAAGGGCTCGGACATTGCCGTGATGCTCTATACGTCCGGCACCACCGGACGTCCCAAGGGCGTGATGCTGTCCTTCGACAATCTGGTCATCTCGGCGCGCAACGGCAACGCCTTCGATCATCTCGACGAGACCGAGGAAGTGCTCGCCTATCTGCCGATGGCCTGGATCGGCGACCATGTGTTCTCGCTCGCCCAGGCCTTCACGGCGGCCTATTGCGTCAATTGCCCGGAAAGCATGGACACGATCGATGTCGACCGGCGCGAGATCGCACCGTCCTATTTCTTCGCGCCGCCGCGCGTTTTTGAAAACATGCTGACCATGATCATGGTGCGCATGGAGGATGCCGGCAAAACCAAGCGCAAGATGTTCGACTACTTCATGGGTGTCGCCAACAAGGTCGGCGAAAAGATCCTGAACGGCGAACAGGTCGGCCTGAAAGACCGGCTGCTTTACAGCCTTGGCGAATTCCTGGTCTACGGGCCGCTGAAGAACCGCATGGGCCTGACCCGCATGAAGGTCGGCTACACGGCCGGCGAGGCGATCGGTCCGGAGATCTTCCGCTTCTACCGCTCCCTCGGGCTGAACCTGAAGCAGCTCTACGGCCAGACCGAAGCCAGCGTCTATATCACCCTGCAGCCCGACGGCGAGATCTTCGGCGATACGGTCGGCAAGCCGGCCCCGGATGTCGAACTGAAGATCGCCGAGAGCGGCGAGGTCATGTACCGCTCGCCGGGCGTCTTTGTCGGCTATTTCAAGAACGACGAGGCCACCGCCAGCACCAAGACGCCGGATGGCTGGGTGCATACGGGCGATGCCGGCATCATCGCCGAGAACGGTCACCTGAAGATCATCGACCGGGCCAAGGATGTCGGCAAACTTAATGACGGGTCCCTGTTTGCGCCGAAATACATCGAGAACAAGCTCAAGTTCTTCCCGAACATCAAGGAAGCGGTCGCCTTTGGTCACGAACGGGACATGGTGGCGGTGTTCATCAACATCGACTTGACCGCCGTCGGCTCGTGGGCGGAGCGCAACAATGTCAACTACGCCTCCTACCAGGAACTCGCCGCGCATCCGGACGTCTATGGCATGATCGAAAGCCATGTCGACCAGGTGAACAGGGACCTGGCGCAGGAGCCGATGATGGCCGGCGCGCAGATCAAGCGCTTCCTGATCCTGCACAAGGAACTGGACGCCGATGACGGTGAGCTGACCCGGACGCAGAAGGTGCGTCGCAGCTTTATCGCCGAACGGTATGAACCGCTGATCGACGCGCTCTATGACGGCTCGACCTCCAAGCATGTGCGCACGGAAGTGACCTACGAGGACGGCCGCAAGGGCGCGATCGAGGCAACTGTCGAAATCCGGGACATGACCACTTACGACGCCGGCAAGGGCATGCAGGAGGCCGCCGAATGAATGCCATTGTAAAGGAAAAGGCGGTGGCTCCGGAGCCGGCTGCCGAGACCGCCAAGCGTGAGGTCCTGCTCAAGGTCGACAATGTCTCGCTGTCCTTCGGCGGCGTGAAAGCGATCACGGACATCTCCTTCGACATCCAGAAGGGCGAGATCCGGGCGATCATCGGGCCGAACGGTGCCGGCAAGACCTCGATGCTGAATGTCATCAACGGCTTCTACCATCCGCAGGAAGGCACCATCACCTGGCAGGGCAAGGTCCGCCGCAAGATGAAGCCCTACGAGGCCGCCAGCAACGGCATCGCCCGTACCTTCCAGAACGTGGCGCTGTTCAAGGGCATGACCACGCTCGACAACATCATGTCCGGTCGCTCCCTGAAGATGCACAGGAACTTCTTCTGGCAGCTCCTGTGGCACGGCCCGGCGGCGAACGAGGAGATCGAACATCGCAAGAAGGTCGAGGAGATCATCGATTTCCTCGAAATCCAGGCGATCCGCAAGACGCCGGTCGGCAAGCTACCCTACGGCCTGCAGAAGCGCGTGGAGCTTGGACGGGCCCTGGCGATGGAGCCGGATCTGCTGCTGCTCGACGAGCCGATGGCGGGCATGAACCTGGAAGAAAAAGAAGACATGAGCCGGTTCATTGTCGATGTGAACCAGGAGTTCGGCACGACGATCGCTCTCATCGAGCATGACATGGGCGTCGTGATGGATCTCTCCGATCGCGTGGTCGTGCTCGACTACGGCAAGAAGATCGCCGATGGCCCGCCGGAAGAGGTGCAAGCCAACCAGGACGTCATCGATGCCTATCTCGGCGTGAGCCACTAACGGGGGGATTAAAACAATGCTCTACGACATTTTCATCGATCCCTTCGTGCAGATGTACGACATGCCGGATTTCTTCCTGCAGGTTCTGTGGGAAGGTTTCGTCGCCGGGATTCTGTATGCGCTGATCGCGCTCGGTTTCGTGCTGATCTTCAAGGCGTCCGGCGTCTTCAACTTTGCCCAGGGCATCATGGTGGTGTTCGCCGGCCTGACTCTGGTGGGCCTCAATGAAAACGGGGTGCCCGCCTATCTGGCCCTGATCCTGACGATCGGCGTGATGGGCGTGCTTGCTTACGGCGTGGAACGGGTGGTGATGCGGCCGCTGGTCAACCAGCCCGACATCATCCTGCTGATGGCGACCATCGGCCTGACATATTTCCTGGTCGGCTTCGGTGAATTCGTCTTCGGCGGCGAGCCGAAACAGATGATCACCGAGCAGCTCGGGCTGCCGACGGGCTCGACCGCCTTCGAAATCGGCGAGCGCGGCCTCGTCATCCTGCAGCATATCGACATTGCCGCGGCGGTGATCGCGGTGCTGATGGTCGCGGCCCTCGGCATCTTCTTCAACAAGACCCGCATCGGCCGGGCGCTGCGCGCGGTGGCCGACGACCACCAGGCGGCGCTGTCGGTCGGCATTTCGCTCAACCAGATCTGGGCGATCGTCTGGTTCGCCGCCGGTCTGGTGGCGCTGGCAACGGGGATCATGTGGGGCGCGCGTTCGGACGTTTCCTTCGCACTGGAAATCGTCGCCTTCAAGGCTCTGCCGGTGCTGATCCTGGGCGGCTTCACCTCGATCCCGGGCGCAATTGTCGGCGGGCTGATCATCGGCTTCGGCGAGAAGATCGGCGAGCTCTACTGGGGTGGCCTGGTCGGCGGCGGCATCGAAAGCTGGCTGGCCTATATCATCGCGCTGGTCTTCCTGCTGTTCCGGCCGCAGGGCCTCTTCGGCGAACGCATCATCGAGCGGATTTAAGGGTAGGGCTTTAGCACATGTTTTATCGCGAAGCTGGCCAGTTCAAGACGAGCTACAAGGCGGATCAGGCGCTCATGCCGATCCTCCAGGACCGGGTTGGTCTGGCCGTTATCCTGATCATTGCCTTTGCCGTCATTCCGGCCACTGCCAATGACTTCTTCCTGACCTCGATCATGATCCCGTTCCTCGTGTTCTCGCTGGCGGCGATCGGGCTCAACATCCTGACCGGGTTCTGCGGTCAGCTGTCTTTGGGAACCGGGGCCTTCATGGGCGTCGGCGCCTATGCGGCCTACAAGCTGACCTCGATCTTTCCCGATGCCAATGTCATCGTGATGGTGCTGTTGTCCGGCGTGTTCTCTGCCGCGATCGGGGCCGTCTTCGGTCTGCCGAGCCTCCGGATCAAGGGGCTCTACCTGGCCGTGACCACGCTGGCGGCACAGTTCTTTCTCGAGTGGTGCTTTATCCGCATTCCGTGGCTCTACAACTACAACGCCTCGGGCGCCATTGAAGTGCCGCATCGTGAGGTCTTCGGCATCGTCGCTTCCGGCGCGGAAGCGACCCCGCTCGCCCGCTACTTCATCGTGCTTGGCATCACCGTCTTCATCGCGCTGTTGATGGCCAACGTGCTGCGCGGCCGCATCGGCCGGTCCTGGATGATGATCCGCGACATGGACATCGCCGCGGAGCTGATGGGTATCCGCCCGCTCCGGACCAAGCTGATGGCCTTCGCCGTGTCGTCCTATATCTGCGGCGTGGCCGGCGCGATGATGGTGTTCTTCTGGCTGAACGCGGCCGAGCCGTCGTCCTATTCGATCCGGCTGTCCTTCCAGATCCTGTTCATGGTGATCCTGGGCGGTCTGGGCAGCCTCAGCGGTGCCTTCATGGGCGCGGCCTTCATCTGGATCCTGCCGGTCATCCTGAAATTCGTGCCGGGTCTGATGGGCATAGATCTCGCCGCGGAAACCATCGAGCACGCCACCTTCATGATCGTCGGCGCGCTGATCATTTTCTTCCTGATCGTCGAACCGCACGGCTTTGCCCGACTGTGGGCGATCGCGAAGCAGAAGCTCAGGGTCTGGCCGTTCCCCTACTAGGGGGCTGCCAGCCTTTTCGCCCGCCATCCGGATTAGGACCGATCCGGTGAGGAATGGCGCAACCGGTCTGGCGGTGTCGGATTGCCCGGCCCGCATGGGAGGAAAAACATGAGGAACTTCAAGCAACTTGCGCTGGGAACCGCCGTTGCCCTCGGGGTCGGTCTCACCGGCGCCATGACGACAGCGGTTCAGGCCCAGGACGCCAACTATGTGCCGCTGCTGACCTACCG
This sequence comes from Roseibium sediminicola, assembly GCF_023156505.1. Lineage (GTDB taxonomy): Bacteria > Pseudomonadota > Alphaproteobacteria > Rhizobiales > Stappiaceae > Roseibium > Roseibium sediminicola. The sequence goes on from NZ_JALNMJ010000008.1 coordinate 50,899, forward strand.
CACCGGGCCTTATGCCGGTTCCGGTATCCACATCGCCAACGGCATGCACGACTACCTGAAAATGCTCAACGAGCGCGACGGTGGCATTGGCGGCGTCAAGCTGGTCACCGAGGAATGCGAAACCGGTTACAACGCCCAGAAAGGCGTCGAGTGCTACGAAGCCACCAAGGGCAAGGGCGCGCTGGTCTATAACCCGTATTCCACAGGTATCACCCTGCAGCTGATCCCGAAGGCCGGCGTCGACAAGATCCCGGTTCTGTCCATGGGCTACGGCCTGTCGGCTGCAGCCGACGGCAAGACCTTTCCGTGGATCTTCAACGTGCCGGACACTTACTGGGACGGCGCTTCGGTCGTCATCAAGTATATCGGTGAGCAGGAAGGCGGCCTGGAAAACCTGAAGGGCAAGAAGATCGGCTATATCTTCCTGGATGCCGGTTACGGCCGTGAGCCGATTCCGCTTCTGGAACAGCTGTCTGAAAAATACGGCTTCGAGCTGCTGCAGTACCCGGTGCCGGGCGCTGAAATGCAGAACCAGTCGTCGCAGTGGCTGAATGTACGCCGCGACCGTCCCGACTACATGGTCATGTGGGGCTGGGGCGCCATGAACCCGACAGCTATCAAGGAAGCGGTCAAGATCCGCTTCCCGATGGACAAGTTCATCGGTGTCTGGTGGTCCGCAGGCGATGACGACGCGGCTGCCGGTGGCGAAGGCGCCAAGGGCTACAAGGCGATGAACTTCTCCGGCGTCGGCAGCGACTTCCCGGCTCTCGACGACATCAAGAAGCATGTCATCGATGCGGGTCTGTCCTCGACGGACGCGGAAACCATCGGCGGTACCCTTTATAACCGCGGTGTCCTGAACTCCGTGATCATCGCCGAAGGCATCCGCACCGCGCAGGAGCTGACCGGCAAGAAGGTCATCACCGGCGAAGACATGCGTCTCGGCCTGGAAGCGCTCAATCTTGACGAAGCTCGCTTGGCGGAGCTTGGCCTGAAGGGCTTTGCGCATCCGATGAAGGTCACCTGCGACGACCATGCCGGCAGCCACCCGGTCTTCATCCAGGAATGGGACGGCAAGAAGTGGCGCCAGGCCTCCGGCTGGATCGAGCCGATGACCGATCTGGTCCGTCCGCTGCTGGAAGCCGCAGCTGCTGAATACGCCGAGAAGAACGCGCCGTGGCCGGCGCGCACCGAACCCTGCCCGAACTAAGAAGGCAGTCTGCCCCGCCGCGCGCCCTTGTGCGGCGGGGTCTCTCAGGAGAGGACGGAATGGCACTTTTGGATGTAGAACAGCCCGGTTCGGCACCCGCCACGGATACGGCGGAAACGATCCTGTCGGTGAACAATATCGAGGTCATTTACGACCACGTGATCCTGGTCCTGAAGGGCGTGTCGCTGACCGTGCCCAAGGGCGGCATTGTGGCCCTTTTGGGCGCGAATGGCGCCGGCAAGACCACGACGCTGAAGGCGGTCTCCAATCTGCTGGGGGCAGAGCGCGGCGAAGTCACCAAGGGCAAGATCCTGTTCGACAACGAGGAAGTTCAGGCACTGTCGCCGAACGACCTCGTGCGGCGCGGCTGCATCCAGGTGATGGAGGGCCGGCACTGTTTCGGCCATCTGTCGATCGAAGAGAATTTGCTGACCGGCGCCTATACCCGCAAGGACGGGCATGGCGCGGTCAAGGCCGACCTTGAGATGGTCTATGAATATTTCCCGCGCCTGCGCGAGCGGCGCCAGAGCCAGGCGGGCTACACGTCGGGCGGCGAGCAGCAGATGTGCGCGATCGGCCGCGCCCTGATGAGCCGGCCGAAGATGATCCTCCTGGACGAACCAAGCATGGGGCTCGCGCCGCAGCTGGTGGAAGAGATCTTCGAGATCGTGCGCCAGCTCAATCAGAACGAGGGTGTGTCCTTCCTGCTGGCGGAGCAGAACACCAACGTGGCGCTGAAATACGCCACCTATGGCTACATTCTTGAATCCGGGCGCATCGTGCTCGATGGCGACGCCAAGGCGCTGCGTGAAAACGAGGACGTCAAGGAATTCTACCTGGGCGTCGGCGGCGAGGGCCGCCGCTCGTTCCGGAACGTGAAACACTACAAACGAAGGAAGCGCTGGCTGGCCTGACCGGGGTCTAACCCCAAGGCCTCATAACGCGGAGACGACCATGAGCGACACGCAGTTTGACGCGCGCGAGCGGCAGGACCCCGCTCAGCGCGAACAGGATCTTTTTGCCAAATTGCCCGGCCTGATCGCCCATGCGGTCGAAAGGGCACCGGGCTGGGCGGCGCATTTTGAAGGGCAGGATCCCGGCGCGATCACGAGCCGGCAGGCTCTGGCGGGGATGCCTCTGTTGAGAAAATCCGACCTGATGGAAAAGCAGCGGGCCCACCCGCCTTTTGGCGGCTTTCTGGCCGGCGAATTGACGGGCGCAGCGCGGGTGTTCATGTCGCCCGGCCCGATCTGGGAGCCGCAGGCGCCGGGGCTCGATCCCTGGAATGGCGCGCGCAGCCTGTTCGCCGCGGGCCTGCGCAAGGGCGATATCGTCCTCAACGCCTTTTCCTATCATCTGACGCCGGGCGGGTTCATTCTGGATCAGGGCGCGATCGCGCTCGGCTGCACCGTGTTTCCGGCGGGCGTCGGCAACACCGACACCCAGGTGGAAGCGATCGAGGTGCTGAAGCCGACCGCCTTTGTCGGCACGCCCGACTATCTCAAGGTCCTCCTGGACCGCGGCCGGGAACAGGGGAAAGATGTTTCCTCCATCAAGAAAGCCCTTGTTTCCGGCGGCGCTCTTTTCCCGTCGCTCAGGCAGGAATATGAGGACCAGGGCATCACCGTCGGCCAGTGCTATGCGACCGCCGATCTCGGCGTCATCGCCTATGAGACCGAGGCCCGCGAAGGCATGGTGGTCAACGAGGACTATATCGTAGAGATCGTGCGGCCGGGTACCGGCGAACCGGTGGCCGAAGGCGAGGTCGGCGAGCTGGTGGTCACCAATTTCAACAGCCTCTATCCGTTGATCCGCTTTGCCACCGGCGATCTCTCCAGGATCGTTCCGGGCCAATCGGCCTGCGGGCGCACCAACATGCGCCTTGCCGGCTGGATGGGCCGGGCCGACCAACGCACCAAGGTCAAGGGCATGTTCGTCGATCCGGCGCAGATCGCCCAGATCGTGGCAGCGCATCCGGAAGTCAAAAAGGCCCGTCTCGCGGTCAGCCGCCAGGGCGAAGCCGATGCGATGACGCTGACCGTGGAAACCGAGGCTCTCGGCAACGGCCTCTCCGACCGGGTTGCGGAAACCCTGCGCGAGGTGACCCGGCTGAAGGGGGATGTGCAGCTGGTCCCGCCGGGAGGGCTGCCCAATGACGGCAAGGTCATTTCGGACGAGCGGGAATACGGTTGAGCATGCTCTGACCTCCTCTTGAGGCGTCGTGTAAGCGGCGCCTCGAAGCATGAGCCACGTGCCGAGCCCCCCTCGAGACGCGAGTAAGTTGGCCTCCCCCCTGGCTGAGGTCTTGTTTGGCATCTGCTGGTTCCAACATGATCCAGCACGATTGAGGCGCGTATGACAATTGCCGCATTGGCCAGCGGCTCCGCATGGCCTATGTAAGGCGGAAGTCAAGAAACGCGCTCAAGGAATTGCCCAGCACATGACCGTTCAACCGTCCACCCCCGTGACCGCGACCCAGGAAGCCGATTTCCGGAAACTGCAGCTGCCGAGCGACCATCCGTCGGTCAAAGCCGGCAAGGTGGGGGTTCTGCTGGTCAATCTGGGCACGCCGGACGCGACGGATTACTGGCCGATGCGCCGGTATCTGCGCGAGTTCCTGTCCGACAAGCGCGTGATCGAGTGGCCGCGGGCGATCTGGTATCCGATCCTTTACGGTATTGTGCTGATGACCCGTCCGGGCAAGTCCGGCAAGGCCTACGACGAAATCTGGAACCACGAGAAAAACGAGTCGCCGCTCAGGACCATTACGCGCAGCCAGTCGGACAAGCTCGCTGAGATGATGGGCGACAGCGACGGCAAGCTGATGGTCGACTGGGCGATGCGCTACGGCCAGCCGTCGATCCCGGACAAGCTCAAGACCCTGAAAGAAGCGGGTTGCGACCGCATTCTGGTGTTCCCGCTCTACCCGCAATATGCGGCATCGACAACGGCGACGGTGAACGATGTCGTCTGCAGGACGCTGCTCAAGATGCGCTGGCAGCCGGCGATCCGCACGGTGCCGCCCTATCACGACGATCCGGTCTATGTGACCGCGCTGGCGAAATCCGTCGAGCAGCATCTGGCCACGCTCGATTTCGAGCCGGATGTGGTGCTGACTTCCTATCACGGCATTCCGCAATCCTATTTCCGCCGCGGAGACCCCTATCACTGCCACTGCATGAAGACGACACGGCTGATGCGGGATGTGCTGGGCTGGAGCAAGGAGAAGCTCCGGGTGACGTTCCAGTCCCGTTTCGGTCCGGAGGAATGGTTGCAACCCTATACGGACAAGACCGTGGAACAACTCGCCAGGGACGGCGTCAAGAATGTCGCGGTGATGAACCCGGGCTTTGTCGCAGATTGCCTGGAGACGCTGGAGGAAATCGCCGGTGAGGCGGCCGAGATCTTCGAGGAACATGGCGGCGAGAATTTCAGCCACATTCCTTGCCTCAACGACAGCGATCTGGGCATGGAGGTCATTGCCCATGTGGTCCGGCGGGAGCTTGGCGGCTGGGTCTGAGACACGGCTTCCCGCGTTTCCACCTCGTAAATTCCGACAATAATTCCTATATCAATAGGGCCGTTTCAGACTGAGTCCGTGGCTGATTTGGGTCACAGGCAGTGCTGCGGTGTGTGTATTTACATTCCCGGTCAATTGCGCTGGAACGGGGCCACAATTCAGAGCATAGTGGCCGCTCGATTCAAAAGAATTACGGGAGACGTTCATGCCTATAGCGGGATTGGATATTGTCCTGATCGGCCTTGTGGTGCTGGTCATCCTGATCTTCTTCGCCGGGGTGAAGACCGTCCCGCAAGGGTACAATTACACGATCGAGCGGTTCGGCAAGTACCGCAAGACCCTGACGCCGGGCCTCAATTTCATCATTCCCTTCATCGACCGCGTTGGCCACAAGCTGAACATGATGGAGCAGGTGCTCGACGTTCCGACCCAGGAAGTGATCACCCGCGACAACGCCACCGTCAGTGCCGACGGTGTGACCTTCTACCAGGTGCTGGATGCGGCGCGGGCGGCCTATGAGGTGCTCGGCCTGCAGAACGCGATCCTGAACCTCACCATGACCAATATCCGCTCGGTGATGGGCTCGATGGACCTCGACAATCTCCTGTCCAACCGCGACGAGATAAACGCCAAGATCCTGCGTGTGGTCGACGCGGCAGCCGAGCCCTGGGGCATCAAGATCACCCGCATCGAGATCAAGGACATCAATCCGCCCCGGGATCTGGTTGACGCCATGGCGCGGCAGATGAAGGCGGAACGCGAGAAGCGCGCCTATATTCTGGAAGCGGAAGGCAAGCGTCAGTCGGAAATCCTGAAGGCCGAAGGCGAAAAGCAGTCGCTCATCCTGGAAGCCGAAGGCCGGCGAGAATCCGCTTTCCGGGACGCAGAGGCGCGCGAGCGCGAGGCGGAAGCCGAAGCCAAGGCGACCCAGATGGTCAGTGACGCCATCGCCGCCGGCAACGTTCAGGCGATCAACTATTTCGTCGCCAACAAATATGTCGAGGCCTTCAAGGAACTGGCAAACTCGCGCAATCAGAAAACCCTGATCCTGCCGATGGAAGCCACCTCGCTGCTTGGCGCGCTTTCGGGCATTGGCGAGATCGCCAAGGAAGCCTTCGGCGATGACAAGGGCGGTTCACGGACATCTTCCGGCATTCCGAACACCGGTCCGGGCGAGGGAGGGCCTGAACGGTGAGCCTGATTGAAAGCACGATTGAGGCGCTCGGGCCCTGGAGCTGGTTTGTTCTCGGGCTCATTCTCCTGGGGCTGGAGATCCTGGCACCTGGAACCATCTTTCTGTGGTTCGGCCTGTCCGCGTTGGTGGTCGGCCTTGTCTCGCTGGTCTTCGATTTTGCCTGGCAGATCGATGTCAGCCTGTTTCTGGTGCTGTCGCTGGCCAGTCTGCTGATTGGCCGCCGCCTGATGCAGCGCCTGGCGTCCGAAAAAGGCGATCCGGGTCTCAATCAACGCGGTAGCCGATATGTCGGCCGTGAATTCACGCTCGCCGCCCCGCTCAGCGAAGGCGCAGGAAATCTCTCGATCGATGACACGATCTGGCGCATCACCGGCCCGGACCTCCCCGCTGGCACCAAGGTGCGGGTGGAGTCCATTGACGGTGCGCGGCTGGTGGTCAGAGCGGCTGAGTGAGGCTCCACATCTAGGGCTTGTGGCCCAAGGGCAGCGGAGGCGCCTCGGCCTTGAGCAGGATACCGACGCGGCGGTTGGCGGCCAGATAGGGGTCGTTCGGAAACAGCGGCTCGGTGTCCGCCTTGCCGACAACGGCAAAGATCTGGTCGTCCGGCACACCATATTCGGCGAGGATCTGCCGAGCGATGTTGGCCCGCTCGCTTGACAGGTCCCAGCCGGTGTAGTCGGGATTGGCAGACAGCTGGCCCGCGGTTGTGTGGCCGGTGATCTCGATGCGGTTGGGCATCTGTGCGAGCACAGGTGCCATCTTGGCGATCAGGCGGCGCGTTGTTTCATAAGGATATTTTGATCCTTCCCGAAACATCGACCGGCCATCCTGGTCGACCAGCATGATGTTGAGACCCTCGTCGTTCTCCTCCAGGATGATGTTGCTTGAGATCTCGGTGATTTCCGGCATCTCCTGCCAGGCCTGACGCAGGGACGCCGCGGCGGTCGCAAACTGGCGCGGCTTTTCAATGTCGGCTTCCAGCGTGTCATGGGTGTTGGCTTCCGGCCCCTGTTTGCGCCGCTTCTCATGGCGCTCCTGGGAAAAATCGGAATCCATTTCCTGCTCGACCTGGCTGATATCCTTCATGTAGTCGCGGATCGGAATGCCCTCGACTTCGATGATGCCGGTCTTGCGGGACGTGTCCTTGACGCCGAAGGCCTCGCGCATGGAACCGGCGACCACCTGCAGCTTTTCCTTGTCCTGGATGGAGAAGGAGATGATCAGAACGAAGAAACACACGAGCAGGGACATCAGGTCGGCAAACGTCACCAGCCAGTCCGGGGCGCCGCCGCCTTGCGCTTTTTGTTTCTTGGCCATGACATTCGTCCGCTTTGTTTAATTCTACTCGTTAGGCCGCGTCGGCCAGCTCAGCGCGCATTTTTTCCGGCAGATAGGCGATCAGCATTTCCTTGATCAGGGCCGGGCTCTTGGATTCGCGGATCTGGCAAATGCCGTCGATGATCAGGGTCTGGTTGAGATCGTCGACATCGAACTTGGCGTCCAGCTTGTCCACCAACGGCAGACACAGGATGTTTGACACCAGTGCGCCGTAAAGGGTCGTCAGCAGGGCGACAGCCATGGACGGACCGATGGCGGCCGGGTCATCCATGTTGGCGAGCATCTGCACCAGACCGACCAGCGTCCCGATCATACCGAAGGCCGGAGCGGAATCACCCAGAGCCTTGAAGACGCGTCTCCCTTCCGACAGGCGCGACAGTTGCAGATCGCGCTCGCGCTCCATGGATTCCTTGATGAACTCCAGTTCGTAGCCGTCGGCGATGTATTGAACGCCCTTGGCGAGGTTCGGATCGGAGACATCGACATTCTCCAGGCCCAGAGGGCCGGACTTACGCACGATCTCACCCAGGTTGGTGATTTCCGAAATCAGGTCGCGCGGATTGGCGCCCTTGCCCGAGAGCGCGACCTTGAAGCCCGTGATAAAGGCGGTGATCATGTCGGAGAGCTGAAACCGGATAAGGGTGGCGGCGAGACCACCACCGAACACGATCAGAATCGACGGAATGTCGACAAACTGACCGAAGCTGCCGCCCAGAAAAATAGCGGTGATCACAACGCCGAATGCGCCGATGATGCCGATTAATGTCGCCAGATCCATTCTGTACACGCACCAAGGTCTGTGGCCATCGGGCCAAGGAAACTTTGGTGCAGTGTAAGAGGCTTATGGCTAATCAAATCCTAATGCCGGTTGGGTTCGGCGCCGGAAAGTAACGAATTTTCCTGTCGTGACGCAAAAGTGAGCGCATTTGGGAGCGCGAATCTCAGGCCGCGCCGATCCGCAACAGGTCGTGGAGATGGACGATGCCGACCGGGCGGCCATCCTCGATGACGAAGACCGAGGTGATCGACAGGCTGTTGACCAGTTCCAGGACGGATGCCGACAGCGTGTCCGGTGTAACGGTTTTCGGGGACCTGGTCATAATCTCGCCAGCGGTTTTGTCGAGAAGATTGGAGGACACATGGCGGCGCAAGTCACCGTCGGTGATGATGCCGATCAGCTGGTGCAACTCGTCGGTCACGCCGAGGACGCCGAAGCCGCGCTGGGTCATCAGCACGATGCCCTCGCTCATTGACGTGTTGGCGGAAACCAGCGGCATGCGCTCGCCGGAATGCATGATGTCCTTGGCGGATTTGAGGCTGGCTCCGAGACGTCCGCCCGGGTGGAACACCCGGAAGTCCTGGGCGGTAAAACCACGGCCTTCCAGAAGGGCAACCGCGAGGGCATCGCCGATGGCCAGCTGGATCAGGGCGGAGGTGGTCGGTGCAAGCCCATGCGGGCAGGCTTCGGCAACACTGGGCAGCTTCATCACGATGTCGGCAGCCCGGCCAAGCGTGCTGTCCTTGCGGGACGTGATCGCGACAAGCGGCACCTTGAAACGGCGCGTATAACTGACGATCCCGGCAAGCTCCTGCGTCTCTCCGGACCAGGACAGAGCGAGCACGACGTCATTTTCGGTGATCATGCCCAGATCGCCGTGGCTTGCCTCGCTGGCATGCACAAAAAAGGCGGGGGTTCCAGTGGACGCCAGGCTGGCGGCGATCTTGGTGCCGATATGGCCGCTCTTGCCGATCCCGGTCACAATCACACGGCCCGGGCTCTTCTGAATAAGCTCACAGGTCTGCTGAAACGGAGCAGCGAGCCCGTTTTTCAAGGCAGCGCGCACAGCGCTCAGACCGGCAATCTCTGTCTCGAGCGTGCGTTCGGCGGATACAAGACATTGAGATGTCATGTCGAATTCGTCCTCGGTGGACAAGTCGGTAGGAGAGATTGCCATGGATTTAAAACTTTATTGTTCTTGATGGATCAGCTCTAGGCTAGACGGTCACCCGGATCAAGGACCCGTGATTGATTAAATCGATTAGAACGCCTGACTTTATATAACACCGTGTAACCTATCAATTTGCGAAAAAGAAACGAAGCATTAACCAAGCTTGGTCAATTTGAAAGGGAACAAGACGTCGACTGGTTCCGGACTTTCATGCTTCGCCTTCTACCCCTGTTGTTGAGTTTTGCCGTGTTGCAGACCGTTCCCGCGGCTGCGCAAACGGCTCTGGGCGATTTGCGCGGCAGCAGCGATCCCGGATCTGTGACGCAGTCCGAGGAAGCGGCCGACGCGGCGGCAACTCCGACCGAAACCAATCCGACCCAAGCCAATGTCTTCTCCCTGCGCAGCACCCTCAATTCGGCCACCGCGGAAACCGGGTCGACCGGCCTTGGCACGAATGGGCGCGTGACGCCTGTCCGGCCGTTTTCCGACCGGATCGCCGCCGTTGACAGGGCGGTGCCGCTGGGCAGCAGCGGCATAGACGACAGCGTTTTCGGCGGTGACACGACTTTCGATGCCGCTGAAGGCATCCGCCTGGGCTCGTTCACGTTCACCCCTCAGGTGACGGTGTCCGGAGGTTACACCGACAACCGGTCGCAATCTTCTACCGGCACATCCGGCGGGCTGTACCGGATTTCACCGGATCTGTCGCTGACGTCGGACTGGTCGCGGCATGAACTGGATCTGTCCCTGCGCGGGTCCTACACGGGCTATCCGGGTGACAGCAACGACAATGAAGGCACAGTGTTCGCGGCAGGCAGCCTGCGCCTGGACGTAACGGAAGCGACCCGGGTTACAACCACCATCTCCTATTCCTATTCGCAGGAAGACGATGGCAGTGCGGAATCCTCCGGCTCCGGTACGGATTACGATCAGGAATTTGCCGCAAGCGTCGCTGGGACGCGCGCGCTCGGCATCGTCGCCGCCACCGCGACCGTCGGCGCGGATCGCAATGTCTACACTTCCGACGGCGGCGGTTCGCAGAGCGGCCGCGACAACACGCTCTATTCCGCCGGGCTGCGCCTCGGCGGCAACACCGACAGCGTGTTCTCGCCCTTTGTCGAGGGGGCGCTGCTGCTCCGGCGTTACGATCAGACCTGCAGCGACAGCCTGTGCGAAAAACGCGATGCCAATGGCTATGAGGTCAAGGGTGGCGTCACCATCGCCTCCGGCCCCAAGGTGACTGGCGAACTCGGCGCGGGTTGGCGGATCGAGGATATCGAGGACAATCGGCTGGATGCCCTGTCCGGCCTGGTCGTCGATGCCTCATTGGTCTGGTCGCCGAGCCGCCTGACGACTGTCACGGCAGGGCTTGGCACCAGTTTCGAGGCGACCGACATTGACGGTGCAAGCGGATCGATTATCTATTCCGGTGACCTGAGGCTGGCCCATGGCTTCAGCGACCGGTTCGTCGCGGAAACGGGACTTGGCTACAGCTACAGGACCTATGAAGGCGTGTCGATCGAGGAGCGGACCCTGACCGGTTTCGGCGGTGTCACCTTTGCTCTGACCCAGAACATCGCGGTGACGGCCGATTACACCCATCGACGCTTCGACAGTTCGCAGGATGGCAGCGATTATACCGAGAACGCGGTTGAAGCCGGGCTCAGATTCCGGCATTAACTTTACGGTAACCAAATCAAGACCATTCATGGGCGGGGGCAGAAGAGACACGGACCTGGGCGTCAAGGAGGCCCTGATGCGAAGCTTTGAACGGCGGACTGCCGACGGAATCATGTCGTTGCCCCGATTTGGAAATCAGATGAACAGTGTTTGCAGACGGTTGAAACCGGCGGTTCTCGGGACTGTGGCGGCGGCTGCCGTTCTGATCACCGCCAGCCTGCCGGCCGAGGCCGACCCGGGCTTCGACAGGTTCGTGCGCGGCTTCTGGCCCAAGGCGCAGGCTGCGGGTGTCTCGGCGCAGACCTACAATGCCGTTTTCACGGGGATGCAGCCGGATGACGACACGCTGCGGCTGATGAGCAAGCAGTCGGAATTTGTCAAACCGATCTGGGAATATCTCGACAGCGCCGTCTCCGACACCCGTGTCGAGAAAGGCCGGGAAATGCTGCGCGAATACGGGGCTGTGCTGCAGCAGATCGAGGCCCGCTACGGTGTCGACCGGGAGGCGGTGCTGGCCATCTGGGGCATGGAGACCAATTACGGCGGCTTCATGGGCAAGCACAACGTCATCCAGGCGCTGGCGACACTCGCCTATGCCGCGCCGCGCCGGAAAAGCTTCTGGGAAAAGGAACTGGTGACCGCGCTCGGCGTCGTCCAGGCCGGCCATGTGCGTTTTCAGGACATGGAAGGCTCCTGGGCCGGTGCCATGGGCCACACACAGTTCATGCCGTCCAGCTGGAAAGCCTATGCGGCGGATTATAACGGCGACGGCCGGCGCGACATCTGGACGTCCATTCCGGATGCGCTCGCCTCGACTGCCAACTATTTGAACAAACACGGCTGGCAAACCGGCAAGACCTGGGGCTACGAGGTCAAATTGCCGGCCGGGTTCGACTATCATCTGGCCGATGGCGACAAGACACTGTCCCTGGGCGAGTGGGGCCGGTACGGTATCCGCCGGTCGAACGGCAAGGACTTCCCGCGCCCCTCTGACAATGCCATCCTGGTTCTGCCGGCCGGCGCCAGCGGACCTGCTTTCCTGATGCTGAAGAATTTCTACGTGATCAAGCGGTACAACAATGCCACCGCTTATGCCCTCGCGGTCGGTCATCTCGCGGACCGTTTGATCGGTGGTGGCCCGCTCGAAGGCGACTGGTCACGCGAGCACCTGCCGCTCAGCCGCTCCGAGACGGCCGAAATGCAGGCGCTTTTGAACCGGCACGGTTTTTCGGTCGGCACCGCGGACGGCAAGATCGGCCCGGCGACCCGCCGGGGTATCCGCGCCTATCAGAAGTCCCGCGGCATGATCCCCGATGGCTATGCCTCCGTGGTTTTGCTGGCACGGCTGAAGCTGGACGGGTAAGCTGACCTGGATACCGTTTTCGGTTGGGAGCTGTGATTGCGCATCCAGAACAGACACACGGGTTTCCTGAGACCGGCGCTCTGGCGTTTGGCGCTCTCGGCGCTCCTGTGCCTCGCGCTGCTGTCTGAAGCAGCTGAGGAAAGTCTGGCGCAAACGGTTCCCGGCAAGGAAATCGTTGTTGCCCAGAACGGTCCGTTTCGCGGCTTCAACCCGTTTGCTCCCTTGCAACGGCTGTTCGGCGGTGGTGAGCGTCGCAATCCGAAACAACAGCAAACCCAACAACGCCCCCGGGTGAGCCGGCCGGCCGGCGCACCGCCCAAGTTCGAAAGCGTTCCAAAGGATCCCAATGCCGGATTGATCGTTGTTGTCGGCGACCGTATGGCGCGCGGCGTTGCCGACGGTCTGAAATTCATGCTGTCGGAAAAGCCGCAGATCCGGGTCGAGCCCATCACCGACGACAAGGCCGGCTTCACCGGTGAAACGACCGATTGGGCAACACAGGTCCTCTCCAAGATCCGGGGAGGCGATGTGAAGGCCGTTGTGGTGATGATCGGGCAGAACGATCTGAGCAAGACATTTCCGGGCGAGCCACCGGTAGAGTTCATGACCGAGGATTGGCTGAACACCTATCGTGACAAGGTCGCGGCGCTGGTGCGCGTTGTCCGTCAGGAGAAAAAACCGCTGGTATGGGCGGGACTGCCGCCGACCAACAATGAGCTGGTCAACGCCGATTTCACCCAGCTGAATTCGATCTTTCAAGGCGTTTCGGAAGACCGGCGCGTGCGCTATGTCGATATCTGGGACATCTTTCTGGCCGAGGACGGCACCTACTCGTCCTTCGGGCCGGATGTCGACGGCAAGAATGCCCGGCTCCGAACCAACGATCGCATCGGGTTTACCTGGGCGGGCTATCGCAAGGTCGCGTTTTTCGTTGAGCGCGAGCTGCTACGCCTGCTCGGCGGCTATGGCGGGCTGGCCTTCGAAGGCGTTGAGGACGATCCCAATTTCATCGTGTTGACGGGACGGACGACATCGCCCGAAGCGCTGCTTCTCGGCGGCGAGGAGGACGAGGCCATGGACCCGAACAGCCGTGCCTATCGTTTCTTCGTCAATGGCGAGCCGCTGCAGCCGATGCGCGGGCGCGTCGACAACCCGCGCCTGCAGGTGGCGGAACAGGCCCCGGCGCTGGACGCGGAAACCGGCGAGCCCCGCGCACCGTCCTTGAGGGACCTCCGCGGCCCTTTGTCCGCGGCGCCGTCGACAAATGGATCTTCTCGGGTCTCCGTGACGCTGCAGCCGCCGGGGGAGTGATGCTTCAAGTCGCCAGTATGAAAAAAGCCCGCTGGGTTTGACCAAGCGGGCTTTTGTATTTTGGCTGCTGCCGGCTTACCTCGGCAAGTCCGTTTCGCCGGTCAGATAGAGATCGACGGCGCGGGCGGCCTGGCGGCCTTCGCGGATGGCCCAGACGACCAGGGACTGGCCCTTGCGCACGTCGCCGGCGGCAAAGACCTTGTCGATGGATGTCTTGTAGTCCTCGGTATTGGCCTTGACGTTGGTGCGGCCGTCGAGCTCCAGGGCTTCGCCGGCTTCGGCGATATAGGTGTCCAGCAGCGGACCGGAGAAACCGATTGCCGCCAGCACCAGATCGGCGCGCAGGATGAATTCCGTGCCTTCGATCGGACGGCGTTTCTCGTCAACCCGGGCGCATTTGACGCCGGTAACCCTGCCGTCCTCACCAACAAGCGCGAGGGTTGCGGCGGAGAATTCGCGCTCGGCGCCTTCGGCCTGGCTGGAAGAGGTGCGGAACTTGGTCGGCCAGTAGGGCCAGACCGTCATCTTGTCTTCCTTCAGCGGCGGGATCGGGCGGATGTCGAGCTGTGTGACCGACAGGGCGCCCTGGCGGAACGCGGTGCCGACACAGTCGGAGGCGGTGTCGCCGCCGCCGATGACGACGACATGCTTGCCGCCAGCCCAGATCGGAGCCTCGTCACCATCGGGCTCGCCACCGACCCGGCGGTTCTGCTGGACCAGATACGGCATTGCCCAATGGCAGCCCTCCAGTTCCATGCCGGAGACGCCCGGATCGCGCGGACGCTCGGCGCCAGCACACAGGATCACCGCGTCGTGGCGCGCCGTCAGTTCTTCCATGCTGACGGTGACACCGACATTGACGCCGTAATGGAAGGTTACGCCTTCAGCTTCCATCTGTTGCACGCGGCGGTCGATGTAGTGCTTTTCCATCTTGAAGTCGGGAATGCCGTAGCGCAACAGGCCGCCGGCCTTGGGCTCGCGCTCGTAGACATGGACCGTGTGGCCGGCACGGGCCAGCTGCTGGGCGGCCGCCATGCCAGCCGGGCCGGAACCGATGATGGCAACGGCCTTGCCGGTCTTGGTGGCGGAGGGTTCCGGAACGATCCAGCCGTTCTCGAAGCCCTTGTCGGCAATCGCCTGTTCAACGCTCTTGATGTTGACCGGAACGTCTTCCAGGTTGAGCGTGCAGGCCTCCTCGCAGGGCGCCGGACAGATGCGGCCGGTGAATTCCGGGAAGTTGTTGGTGGAATGCAGGTTGCGGAGCGCGATGTCCCAGTCGCCCTGATAGACCAGATCGTTCCAGTCGGGGATCTGGTTGTTGACCGGGCAGCCGTCCGGGCCATGACAGAACGGGATGCCGCAATCCATGCAGCGCGCCGCCTGGTTGGTGACTTCCTGGTCGTTCAGCGGAATGGTGAATTCGCGGAAATGGCGAATGCGGTCGGAGGCAGGCTGATACTTTTGTTCCTGCCGGTCGATTTCCAGAAATCCGGTTACCTTACCCAAGGCGACCTCCTCAAACTAATCTGTCCACAAGGTGGCTCGATCGGCCGCCACGCGGCCGAGAGCCCTGTTGTTCAAGTGCCGGGTTATTCGGCCGCGACCATGCCGAGACGCTGCTCTTCCATTTCCTTCAGCGCGCGGCGGTATTCAACCGGCATGACCTTGACGAATTTCGGCCGGTAGGTGGCCCAATCGTCGAGGATCGTTCTGGCCTTGGTCGAGCCGGTATAGTCCGCATGCTTTTCCAGCATCTGGCGCAGACGTTCGTCATCGTGCCGGGTCATGTCACAGGAAAGGTCCACGCGACCTTTGTGCTCGATGTCGCCGCCATGGTGATGGAGCTTCTCCAGAAGGTCGTCCTCTTCGGTGACCGGTTCGATATCGACCATCGCGAGGTTACAGCGCGAGCCGAAGGTGCCGTCTTCGTCGAGCACATAGGCGATGCCGCCGGACATGCCGGCCGCGAAGTTGCGCCCGGTCTGGCCAATGACGACGACAACGCCGCCGGTCATGTATTCGCAGCCGTGGTCGCCAACGCCTTCCACCACAGCGATTGCGCCGGAGTTGCGTACGGCGAAACGCTCGCCTGCGACACCGCGGAAGTAGCATTCGCCTTCCGTTGCGCCGTACAGCACCGTGTTGCCGACGATGATCGAGTCTTCGGCGACGATCCGGGCATTTTCCGGCGGCCGCACGATCAGCTTGCCGCCGGCAAGGCCCTTGCCGACATAGTCGTTGGCATCGCCGACCAGGTTGATGGTGACGCCGCGGGCAACAAAGGCGCCGAAGGCCTGACCTGCGGTCCCTTTCAGGTTGATCTTCAGCGTGTCGGGTTTTTTCAGACCCTTGTTGCCATATCGCTTGGCGACTTCACCCGACAGCATGGCGCCGACGGAGCGGTCGACCGAGCAGATGGTCTCTTCGATGACCGTCGGTTCCTTCTTCTCCAGCGCCGGACCGGCGGCGGCAATCAGGCGGCGGTCGAGAATGTCGTGGATCGGGTGATCCTGACGCGCCGTCCAGCGGGTTTCTTCCGGGGCCGCTTCCGGCTGGAAGAAGATCCGCGAGAAGTCGAGACCCTTGGCTTTCCAGTGCTCGATGGCCGCGTTCTTGTCGAGAAAATCGGACCGGCCGATCAGCTCGTCCAGTTTTGTGACGCCGAGACCGGCCATCAGTTCACGCACTTCCTCGGCAACGTAGAAGAAGTAGTTGATGACGTGTTCCGGCGTCCCCTTGAAACGCTTGCGCAGGACCGGGTCCTGGGTGGCAATGCCGACCGGGCAGGTGTTCAGGTGACACTTGCGCATCATCAGGCAGCCGGCCGCGATCAGCGGCGCGGTTGAGAAGCCGAATTCGTCGGCGCCGAGCAGGGCGCCGATGATGACGTCCCGGCCGGTGCGCAGGCCGCCATCGACCTGCAGGGCGATGCGCGAGCGCAAGCCGTTCAGCACCAGGGTCTGCTGGGTCTCGGCGAGACCGATCTCCCAGGGGCTGCCGGCATGTTTGATCGATGTAAGCGGCGACGCGCCGGTGCCGCCGTCATAGCCGGAGATTGTGATGTGGTCGGCGCGCGCCTTGGCGACACCGGCCGCAACCGTGCCGACGCCGACTTCCGACACCAGCTTGACCGAGATATCGGCTTCCGGATTGACGTTTTTCAGATCGTAGATGAGCTGCGCCAGATCCTCGATGGAATAGATGTCGTGATGCGGCGGCGGCGAGATCAGGCCGACACCCGGGGTCGAATGACGCACCTTTGCGATCACCGCGTCCACCTTGTGACCGGGCAGCTGGCCGCCTTCGCCGGGCTTCGCACCCTGGGCGACCTTGATCTGGATCATGTCGGAGTTGACCAGATATTCCGTGGTCACACCGAAGCGGCCCGAGGCGACCTGCTTGATCGCGGACCGTTGCGGGTTCTGGGACCCGTCGGGCAGCGGATTGAAACGCTCCGGCTCTTCGCCGCCCTCACCGGTGTTCGACTTGCCGCCGATCTGGTTCATGGCAATGGCGAGCGTCGTGTGAGCTTCGCGCGAGATCGAGCCGAAGGACATGGCACCGGTGACGAAGCGCTTGACGATCGCTTCTGCGGATTCGACCTGATCGATGTCGATCGGCGCCCGGCCAAGTTCCTCGGCGGACTTCACCCGGAACAGGCCACGGATCGCATAGCGGCCGCTTTCCTCGTTCACGTGCTTGGCGAAGGCGCGGTACATGTCCGGCAGCTTCGAGCGGACCGCGTGTTGAAGGGTTGCAATGCTGTCCGGCGTCCACATGTGGCTTTCGCCGCGGGTCCGGAAAGCGTATTCGCCGCCGACATCCAGCGACCGGCGCAGGATAGCGACGTCACCGAAGGCTTCCTCGTGGCGTTGGACCGTTTCCTCGGCGACTTCGGCAAGGCCGATGCCTTCGATCATGGTGGCGGTGCCGAAGAAAAACTTCTTCACAAAGTCGGACGAAAGGCCGACAGCGTCGAAGATCTGGGCGCCGCAATAGGACTGGTAGGTCGAGATGCCCATCTTGGACATGACCTTGAGAATGCCCTTGTCAATCGATTTGATATAGCGCCCGACGACTTCGTACTGATCGACTTCCTCCGGGAAGTCCATCTCCATATGCATGGAGAGCAACGTCTCGAAGGCGAGATACGGGTTGATCGCTTCCGCACCATAACCGGCGAGGACACAGAAATGATGGATCTCGCGGGCTTCGCCGGTTTCCACAACGAGACCGACTGAGGTACGCAGGCCCTTGCGGATCAGGTGATGGTGCACGGCCGCGGTCGCCAGCAGGGCCGGGATCGCAATCCGCGACCGGCTGATCAGGCGGTCGGACAGGATGATGATGTTGTAGCCGTCGAGAACGGCCTTTTCGGCCCGCTGGCACAGTTCCTCCAGCGCCATTTCCATACCGCCGGCACCCTTTTCGGAGTTGTAGGTGATATCCAGCGTCTTGGCGGAAAACTGGTTGTCGGCGATGTCGCCGATCGCGCGGATCTTTTCCAGATCCTCATTGGTCAGGATCGGCTGGCGCACTTCCAGACGCTTGGAGGTCGACAGGCCTTCCAGGTCGAAGATGTTTGGGCGCGGACCGATGAAGGAGACCAGGCTCATCACCAGCTCTTCGCGGATCGGATCGATCGGCGGGTTGGTGACCTGGGCAAAGTTCTGCTTGAAATAGGTGTAAAGCAGCTTGGACTTGTCCGACAGGGCCGAGATCGGCGTGTCGGTGCCCATGGAGCCGATGGCCTCCTGGCCGACGGTGGCCATAGGGGTCATCAGCAGCTTGATGTCTTCCTGGGAATAGCCGAAGGCCTGCTGGCGGTCGAGCAGGCTCTCGCCGGCCACCGGCGCGCGCTGGCGCACGCCCGGCAGATCTTCCAGAACGATCTGGGAGCGGTGCAGCCAGTCCTTGTAGGGATTTGCGGTCGACAGCTGGCGCTTGATCTCGTCGTCGGAGATGATGCCGCCCTTGTCGAGATCGATCAGGAGCATGCGGCCGGGCTGCAGGCGCCACTTCTGGACGATGCGCTCTTCTTCCACCGGCAGCACGCCGACTTCGGAAGACATGATGACATAATCGTCGTCTGTGACGATGTAGCGGGCCGGACGCAGGCCGTTGCGGTCCAGCGTCGCGCCGATCTGGCGGCCATCGGTGAAGGCCACGGCGGCGGGGCCGTCCCACGGCTCCATCAGGGCCGCGTGGTATTCGTAAAAGGCGCGGCGGTTGTCGTCCATCAGCGGGTTGCCGGCCCAGGCTTCCGGGATCAGCATCATCGCCGCATGCGCGAGCGAATAGCCGCCCATGACCAGGAATTCGAGCGCGTTGTCGAAACAGGCCGTGTCCGACTGGCCTTCGTAGGAAATCGGCCAGAGTTTGGAAATGTCGTCGCCGAGCAGGGTCGAGGAGACGGAGGCCTGACGGGCCGCCATCCAGTTGACGTTGCCGCGCAGGGTGTTGATCTCGCCGTTATGGGCGACCATCCGGTAGGGATGGGACAGGTCCCAGGACGGGAAGGTGTTGGTCGAAAAACGCTGGTGCACCAGGGCCAGAGCGGAGGTGAAACGCTCGTCCTTCAGGTCGGCGTAATAGGCGCCGAGCTGATAAGCCAGGAACATGCCCTTATAGACAATGGTGCGGCTCGACAGGGAAACGATGTAGAAGCCCTTGGAAACCGCGTCGGATTCGGCGCGCACCTGGTTGGAAATCACCTTGCGCAGCACATAGAGGCGGCGCTCGAAGGCGTCCTGGTCGCCGCCGGCATTCCTGATGAAGACCTGGCGCGAGACCGGTTCGGTGGCGGCAATGTCCGGTGCCTTGGAGAGCGTCGCATTGTCGACCGGCACGTCGCGCCAGCCGATCAGCTCCTTGCCTTCCTCGGCAATGATGCGCTCGATGATCCCTTCGCATTTGGCGCGCAGTGCGGCGTCCTGCGGCATGAAGATAAAGCCGACACCGTATTCGCCTGCCTCGGGCAGCGGCGTGCCGGCCTTCGCCATTTCCTCGGCAAAGAAGGTGTGCGGGATCTGGACAAGCATGCCGGCGCCGTCACCCATCAACGGGTCTGCGCCGACCGCGCCGCGGTGCGTCAGGTTCTCGAGAATCTGCAGACCGTCGGAAATGATCTTGTGGGACTTGTCGCCTTTCATATGGGCGATGAAGCCGACACCGCAGGCATCGTGTTCGCGCGACGGATCGTAGAGCCCTTTGTCGGCGGCCGTGCCCAGTCGGTCGGCAAGCGTTCGGGTGGTGGCGGTTGTTGTCATAACATCCTCCCCGGCTTGCATGGCTGTGCTGGTCGTCAGCTCTCGTCTCGTCATGTGCGCCCTCACTGTTAACCCCAGTGTCGCCGTGGCTTGAAGCGTCCGGTTCCGTTCGGGTCGCATCCCATCAAGAATGCGGCTCGGCGAACCCTGGCTCAATATGCCCCGGCTCTGTTGTTGTATTAACCGCAGCGGTCCGTCAAAACAAACCGCCGCATTGACGCAGCGGTCACTCCGCTGCCGAAACGTCCCGTTTCGCTTCCACGCGGATCCTCCCTGGATCCGCCGATCGGTCAGCCCGTCTACCACGTCCGCCCTGGCTGTTGCCCTGGCGCCCTCCAGTAATTGGGACAGTATCCCTGTCCTATTCCGGGCGGCGCGAACATGACAGATTTCGCCGACAGGAGCAAGAGTGTTTCTGTCCTTGGGTATTATAAATGTTTCGCACAAAAAGTTCCATTCGTCCGGATTGGTCATTTCCGCCGGTTTTTGGGTAAGAATCTTTCGTTTGTTAATCTTTGCACGGGCTGCTCGCAAAACAGTCACAGCCGTTTGATTTCCTATTTATCGGCAATATGCTCACTTTCGGGCTGAGCCGCGCACATTGCGATGTGCGATGGCCGAGAGATGACATCAGACTCGACCAGAGGAGAACGAGATGAAGCATAAGGCCATGTCCGCAGCAATCGTCGCCGGCGCGGTGGCAACGGCTGTCGCCGGGTTGTCGACCACGGCACCGGCTCAGGCGCAAGCCAAGGAAAAGTGCTATGGCGTGTCGCTGAAAGGCAAGAACGACTGCCAGGCAGGACCGGGTACCACCTGTGCCGGTACCTCGACCATAGACTATCAGGGCAACGCCTGGACCCTGGTGCCAAAAGGCACCTGCACCACGATGGAACTGCCGGATGGGCGTACCGGTTCCTTGACCGCGCTTGACCGGGACCTGCCGAAAGCCTGAGGCGCGGACCTCCGCCCGAAAAGTCACTTGATATTTCAGGCAGGCGGACCCGAACCGCCTGCTTTTCCTGTTACAGGGGTGAAGGACAGCCCGGAAACAGCCATGAGTGCCCAAACCAATCCAGACAATCCGCCACGGGCGCCGACGGACATTCCGGCGCGCGCCGGGGCGGGACTGAAGCCCGAGCATGTCGCCGAGATCCTGAGCACCAATGCGCCGATCGCGTTTTTCGAGGTGCATGCCGAAAACTACATGGGGGCAGGCGGGGCTCCGCATCACCGGTTGGAAGCGATCCGGCGTGACTATCCCGTCTCCCTGCATGGTGTCGGCCTGTCAATCGGCGGCGAACAGTCGCTCGACAGGGTGCATTTGCAACGCCTGGCCGACCTGAACCGGCGCTATGAACCGGGGCTCTTTTCAGAACACCTGGCGTGGTCGACCCACGACACGACCTATTTCAACGATCTCCTGCCTGTCCCCTATGACGCTGCGACGCTCGGCCGCGTCTGCGATCACATCGACGAGGTTCAGGAGGTTGTCGGCCGGCGCATGTTGCTGGAAAACCCGTCGACCTATGTCGCCTTTGCGCAGAGCACGATGAGCGAGCTGGATTTCTTGAGCGAAATCACCCGGCGGACCGGTTGCGGGCTGCTGCTTGACGTCAACAATGTCTATGTCTCCTGCACCAATCATATGCGTTCCGCTGAAGACTATCTGGCCGGATTTCCGATGGAGGCCGTCGGCGAGATCCATCTGGGCGGTCATGCGCCCGATGTCGATGATACGGGGCGGCCGCTTCTGATCGATGCGCATGACCGGGCCGTCGACAACGCCGTCTGGGCTCTTTACGAACGGCTGATCCTCGCTCATGGTCCGTTGCCGACCCTGGTGGAATGGGACAGCGACATTCCCGCCTGGCCAGTGCTGTTGGCCGAGGCGCAGGCGGCCGATAATATTCTGGCCCGCGTTCACCCATCCGGCATCAGGCATGCAGGCTGACATGGCTTCCAACCCTTTTTCCGACACTGTTGACGGGAATGCGTTCGGCGCGGCGCTGCTGGATCCGGAGCGGCCGGCCCCGGCCGGTCTCGTTGGGCCGGACGGAAAGCACGCGCCGAAGCGGTTCAACGTTTACCGCAACAATGTGATCGTCAGCCTGAGAGACGCGCTTGCCGACAGTTTTCCGGCGATCAAGACGCTCCTTGGCGAGGACTATTTCAACGCGCTGGCGCGGGCGTTCGTCCTGGCGCATCCTCCGACCTCACCGGTTCTGATCTGGTATGGCGGCAAATTTCCCGATTTCGTCGAGGCGTTTCCGCCTTTGGCCGCCTATCCTTATCTCGCCGATGTCGCGCGGGTGGAGTGGGCCTGGCTGCAGGCCTATCACGCTGCGGACGCCAAGCCACTGGATCCGGCCGAGCTGGGCGCGCTGCCGCCGGACGCCATCGGCGGCGCGTGCTTTGCCAAACATCCGGCGGCATGGGTCTTGTCATCGGACTGGCCCGTTTGGGATCTTCTGCGCGTCAACCGGTTTGAACCGGGCACGGATATCGTGATTGATCTCGCGACACCGCAATCTGTTCTGGTGTCGCGTCCCGAACTCGATGTGGAGCTCATGATGCTTCGGCCCGGAGCCGATGTGTTCCTGCAGGCGTTGTTCAACGGGGAAACCCTGGGGGAAGCGGCTTTCCATGCGCAGCAACACAGTGCAGACTTTTCGCTGTCCGACAGTCTTTCGGATTGTCTTTCCAACGGCGTATTTGAACAGCTAATTGTAAACCAGACAGACTGAACCCGGCGAGACAGAAAACCGGGAAAGGGGATAAGAG
Source organism: Roseibium sediminicola (assembly GCF_023156505.1). GTDB lineage: Bacteria > Pseudomonadota > Alphaproteobacteria > Rhizobiales > Stappiaceae > Roseibium > Roseibium sediminicola. The sequence continues at coordinate 73,518 of NZ_JALNMJ010000008.1, forward strand.
ATGGGTGCTTTGATCGGATTTTTCGTACGCCTGTACACAATGGTTTTCGGGGCCCTGGAGCGGCTGACCAACGGCTGGCTTCTCGGTCTTGCCGCCCGGTTCATATTTGCCGCCGTCCTGCTGCAGTTTTTCTGGAATTCGGCGCTGACCAAAATCGGCGGCAATATCATGAACATCTTCACGCCGACGGCCGGTGCCTATGCGCAGATGCTGCCCAAACTGATGGAGCAGGTCAGCTACGACACCAGCCAGATCGCCTTCTTTCCCTACGGGCTTATGGTTCTCCTGGGAACCTGGGGGGAGTTCATCCTGCCCGTTCTCGTGGTGGTCGGCCTGTTCACGCGGTTTGCCAGCCTCGGCATGATCGTCTTCATCTGCGTGATGACCTATGTCGACATTTATGGCCACGGCGCGGATGCCAAGACGATCGGTGCGCTGTTCGACGGCGAGCCTTACGCGATCATCGCCGATGACCGCCTGTTGTGGATCTTCCTGCTGCTGGTGCCGACCCTGAAAGGCCCGGGCGTCGTCTCGCTCGACTGGCTGCTCGGCCGGTCCTACCGACGCCGGGAAATGTATTACGACTAAATTCGGGTTGCCGGGTTTCGCGCCAACTGCTTAAACCGGATCATGAATTTTGCCAGTGACAACTGGGCGGGTGCGGCTCCGGCGGTGATGTCGGCGCTGACCCGCCATAATACCGGCTTTTCGCCGGCCTATGGCACGGATCCGCTGACCGCGGCCGTCGCCGAGACCTTCAACGAGATCTTCGAACGCGAGGTGACCGTCTATTTCGTGGCGACCGGCACGGCGGCGAATGCGCTGTCGCTGGCGGCCTACGCGAAGCCGGGCGGTGCCATCTTCTGCCACCGCGATTCGCACATCCAGGTGGATGAATGCAATTGCCCGGAATTCATGACGGCCGGCGGCAAGCTGGTGAGCGTTGCCGGCGCCAACGGCAAAATCACGCCGGACGGCCTCACAAAGGCCATGGCGGCTTTTCCGGACGGTGTTGTCCATCACGGTCAGGTGGCGACGGTCTCGATCAGCCAGGCAACGGAAAGCGGCACCGTCTATTCGCTCGACGAAATTGCGGCCCTCAAGGAAGTCTGCACGGCCCGCTCCGTGCCGCTGCACATGGACGGCGCCCGTTTCGCCAATGCTCTGGCGACGCTCGGCTGTACGCCGGCCGAAATGACCTGGAAATCCGGTGTCGACGTGCTCTCCTTCGGCGCGACCAAAAACGGCTGCTGGTGCGCCGAAGCGGTGGTGTTTTTCGATCCGGAAGCGGCCAGGGGCTTCGAGTATTTCCGAAAACGCGGCGGGCACCTCTTCTCAAAAAGCCGGTTCGTCGCCGCCCAGCTCGAAGGCTATTTCGAGGACGGCAACTGGCTTGAAACAGCGACCCATGCCAACGGCATGGCGACCCGGCTTGCCGAGGGTATCCGCGAAGCTGGCGGCCGGACGGCCTGGCCGGTCGAAGCCAATGAGCTGTTTCCGATCCTGAAACGCAGCCAGTTCAATGCCCTGCAGGCCGCCGGCGCGATGATTTATGAATGGCCGGCCAAGGATCTGGAACCGGATCACGCCCCCGCCGAGGACGAAGTCTGCTTCCGCATGGTCTGCAGCTTCGCCACACCGGATCAGGATGTCGATGCGTTCCTGAAGGTGCTCGCCGGGACGGTTTGAATTTCCATATTGATACGGGAATTACGTCATCCCCGGTGTCATCCCGGACGGAGCGCAGTGTAGACCGGGACCCACTCGCTGACCCGCTTATATAAGCATCGGCGCTCTGGAACCGAGTAGGCCCCGGATCTCCCTTCGGTCGTCCGGGGTGACACTTCTGTTCGTTGCACCGTCTATGGATGTCCAATCGGTGCGCAGCAAGCCAACATCAAAAGGGCGCCTGGTTGCCCAGGCACCCTGTAGTCGTCAACCGCAGTCGCGGTGTTCGGCGTTTAGTGCGCCGTCGTTTCGATCTGTTTGGTGCCGCCGCTGGTGATTTCGATCTTCCGCGGTTTCATGGCTTCCGGGATTTCCCGGACGAGATCGACATGAAGCAGGCCGTTTTCAAGGCTCGCGCCTTCCACACGGACATGTTCGGCGATCTGGAAGCGGCGTTCGAAGGTGCGCGCGGCGATGCCGCGGTACAGAACCTCGCGGCCGGCATCTTCTTCAGCCTTCTCACCCTTGATGGTGAGCACGTGTTCCTTGGCTTCTACGCTCAGCTCGTCATCGGTGAAACCGGCAACGGCCATGGTGATGCGGTAGGCGTTTTCGCCCGTGCGCTCGATGTTGTAGGGGGGATAGCTCGGGGCTTCGCTGCCGGCGGAATCCAGCATCGAGAAAAGCCGGTCAAAACCGACGGTGGAGCGGTAAAGCGGAGAAAAGTCGAAGTGACGCATATGTCTGTCCTCTCTTTGAGCAACTGATACTTCACTGTTTTGTGCGTTCCGGCGTCCCCCGGTCTGGCGGGACAGGATAGCGGTGCAGACCCATCATTGGCGCCTGCATCCTGAGATTTGGGAATTCCGTTTTTTCATTTCAAGAGGGCCTTGCGGGCCGGCAATTCAAAAAATGAACGCCACATGAACGGCGCCTTCCGGTTGCGTTCAAGTGGTCCGGGGCAATGTCTCTCCAACGTCAGCACGGCGCTGGCGGAACAGACAGGAGAGACCAAGATGCTCAACAAAGTTTCGAAATTGTCCGCCCCGATCGCCGGCGTCATTCTGCTGGCCTCCGTCGGTTTCGCCACCACTGCCTCCGCCGCGCCGCAGGCTTCGAACCTGAAACTGCAGACGCCGGCTTCGGAGCTGGTCGTCAAGGTCGACCATCGCCGTGGCCACGGTCACCAGAACTGGGACGGTAGACATGGTGGCCGGCACCACGCCATGGGTCCGAAGCAGATCCGACGCAGCCTGCGTCACCGCGGCTATCACAAGATCCGCATTCTCGACCGCCGCGGCCCGATGTTCATCGTCAAGGCGCGTGCCTGGGGCGGTCAGAAATTCCGCCTGGTGGTCGACAGCCGTAACGCGCAGATCGTGCGCAGCCATCCGATCGGTCATCGTGGTGGTCGGCACGGCGGTTGGAATGGCGGCTGGAACGGCGGCTGGAACGGCGGCTGGCATGGTCCCTGGTATTGATCTCTCGCCTGTTCGGTTTTTCATGGTCGGCTTCCCCGGGAGGCCGGCCAGACTTTTTGTGGGCAGTGCACGGCAGAGGCACAGGACAATTTGCCTGTAAGTTATTCTGCTTCAAGATGATATAAGATCGGGGCCGACCAGAAGTCGTCTTGAGGAAAACAGGTATCCGATTGGCCAAGAAACGGAAACAAACCACGCAAGACAGCGCGCCTGCCGCGCTGATCGATCTTCCGGACAATCCGGTGCCGGAAGGTGCCCGGTGCGGTTTCGTCGTGACGCCGGACCGCAAGAAGATCCGCTACGCCCATTGGCCGGCCGGCCCGGTGCCGCGCAAGGGCACCGTGACCTTGCTGCAGGGCCGCGCTGAATTCATCGAAAAATATTTCGAGGTGATCGAGGATCTGCGCGGTCGCGGTTTCGCAGTCGTCACCTTCGACTGGCGCGGCCAGGGCGGCTCGCAGCGCCTGACCCGCAATCCGAGACGCGGCCATGTCTCCAGTTTCAAGAAATTCCGGATCGATCTCAGAACGGTTCTGAGGGAAGTCTCGCTGGCCACTTATCCCGGACCGCATTTTGCCCTGGCCCATTCCACAGGCGCCCTGGTGCTCCTGTCCGACACCGACCGGCTGCGCACCATGCTCGACAGGGCGGTGCTCACCTCGCCGCTGCTCGGATTGTCGTCAAATGCCTTACCCCCCACGCTTCAGGGAAAGGGACGGGGCTTGTTGCGGATCCTGAGCCTCGGACTGCTCGGCCGGCGCAGGCTCAGGGCCCAGGCACCGAAGACGTCCTGGCTGATCGACCGGGTTGCGTTTCCGCTGGCACGGCTGTTCTCGCTGATCGGCCTTGGCCGGCTCTATGTTCCGGGCGGTAACGGCAAACTGTTCGTTTCATTTGAAAAGAACCGTCAGACGTCGGACCGGGTCCGCTTCGAACGCTTCAACAAGGTGCTGGCAAAAGCGCCGGAGCTTGGAATCGGTTCGCCGACATTGGGCTGGCTTGCCGCCGTCGGCCGGACGGTGATGCCCTTGCGGCGCCGGGAGGCCGGACCGAAGATCAAACTGCCCTGCCTGGTTCTGGCCGCCGGCGACGACCGGATCGTGTCGACGCCGATGATCGAGGATTTCGTTTCACGGACAAAGGCCGCAGCCTATGTGGAAATCGCAGGCGCTGCCCATGAGCTGATGACGGAGCAGGACGTTTACCGGGATCAGTTCTGGGCCGCCTTCGACGCGTTTGTGCCCGGCTACGAGGTCGAACAGGACCTGCTGCGCGCGCAGGCGCAATAGGCCTGCGGTAAGCGCGTCAGCCCTTTGCCAGTTCTCTCAAGATGATGTCGTGCAGCCGGGGATCGCCCGAGGCGACGATCTGGCCGCCCTCGGACGGCGCGCCGCCGGTCCAGGTGGTCACGACACCGCCCGCTCCCTCGATGATCGGCACCAGGGCGACGATGTCATAGGCCTGCAGGCCCGCCTCGATCACGGCATCGCCGTGCCCGGCGGCGACCATGCAATAGGCATAACAATCCGTACCGTAACGGGACAGTTGCACCTTGGCTTCGACCCGGTCATAGGCGGGCCGCTCCGCGTCGTTGAAGAGGGCTGGTGTCGTGGTGAAGATGGTCGCTTCTTCCAATTGGGCGCACGATCTTGTCCGGATCTGATTGGTGCCGAGTGGACCGCGATACCAGGCCGTGGAGCAATCGCCGCCGAACCGTTCGCCGATATAGGGTTGGACCATCATGCCGAGGCTGGGTTTGCCGTCTGTGCTGAGGCCGATCAGCGTGCCCCAGGTCGGCAAGCCGGTGATGAAGGCGCGGGTACCGTCGATCGGGTCCAGCACCCAGACATGTTCGGCATCAAGATTTTCAGGTCCGTGCTCCTCTCCCAGAATGCCGTGCTCCGGATGGGCGCTGTTGATCAGCTCGCGCATGGCGGTCTCGCCGTTTTTGTCGGCGACAGTCACAGGATCGAAGCCGGTCTCCCACTTGTTGTCGATGTCAAATCCCTGCCGGAAATGCGGCATGATCGCGTGGCTTGCGGCATCGGCGAGCCGGTCCAGGAAAGGGGCAAATGCGTGGGAGCTGAAAACAGGCTGCGACATCAATATCCTCCACCGGGCGGCATGCCGCCCGCAAACGGTCAATCTCGAATCGCCGCCTGTATAACCCGTTCTGCAAAAAAAAGGATCGGCAAAACCTGACTAACTGCTCATACTTTGTTCAGTTTGAGGACCGCTGACGGCTTGACCTTTGTGCGGTGCAATGCGATTTTATTGCGGTGCGATACGTTGTGTCGCATCGCCCTCCTTGGGCGTTTCCTCCCTAGACTCGGGCCGCCTCATTCTTGAGCGCGGCCTTTTTTTTATTCCGCTGCGATGGAATCGGCCGGAAGGGCCGCGTCGGGCATGGAGGTCAGTTCGCGCGCAAAATTGCGCAGATTGTGGAAGAGATCGCCGAAGCCGGCGGACGGCTCCTGGGTGGTCTCGTCCAAATAGAGGCCCCGGTTGATTTCGATCTGCAGGGCGTGCAGGCCGCTGGCCGGGCGGCCGTAATGTTCGGTGATGAAACCGCCGGCATAGGGTTTGTTGCGGCTGACGCTGTAGCCCATGTCCTTCAGAACGGAACAGGCGAAATCTGTCAGGTCGCTGCTGCAGCTGGTGCCGTAGCGGTCGCCGAGGATGAAATCGGGCCGTGTGTCGGTTGTCTGGCATTTGACGCTGGAAGGCATCGAGTGGCAGTCGATCAGCACCGCGTGACCGAAGGTGACATGCGTCTGGGCGAGCAGGCGGCGCAGCGTCGAATGATACGGTTTGTAGATTTCCTCGACCCGGTTGAGAGCCTCTTCCACGGGAAGCTTATGCCGGTAGATCTCGTGATTCTCGCTGACGATCCGCGCCACGGTGCCAAGCCCGCCGGCCACCCGGATCGAGCGGATATTGGCGTAGGTCGGCAGCCGGCCGTCGAACATCTTGGGGTCGAGCTCATAGGGCTCGCGGTTCACATCCAGATAGGCCCTGGGGAAATGGGCCCTGAGCAAGGGCGCGCCAAGCGGGACGACATGAGCGAACAGATCATCCACGTAAGCGTCTTCCGAACGCCGGATGGCCCGTTCGTCCAGGCGGGACGAGGCGAGAAAAGTCCTGGAATACTGACGACCGGAATGGGGAGAGTTGAAAACGAACGGAACCCGCTGATCGGCGGGGCATAGAACGTCGAAAGCCGGCAAGCCGTTGAAATCGGCTTCAAAGGCGGCGTGCGAGGAAGGCTTCTGATCGTCCGTCAAATTATGGTTCCCGTTTGTCGCCCGGTTCGGCTGATTGCCTATGGTGCCAAGGAATCAACACGCAGTCCACAGTGGCGCCATCAAAACCTCAGGAGAACCAATTCTCCCTATCATTCTGTGGAATTCGAGCTATAACCGGCAACAAGAACGTACCGTCACCAAACAAAAGGGAAATGGTCGATAACAATGCCGCGTATCCTGCTTGCCGAAGATGATAATGACATGCGCCGCTTCCTGGCGAAGGCGCTGGAAAATGCCGGATACGACGTCGTGTCGTTCGACAATGGCAAAAGCGCCTATGAGCGGCTGCGTGAGGAACCGTTCTCTTTGCTGCTGACGGATATCGTGATGCCGGAAATGGACGGGATCGAACTGGCACGCCGGGCGACGGAACTCGATCCGGATCTCAAGGTGATGTTCATCACCGGCTTTGCCGCCGTTGCCCTCAATCCGGAATCGGACGCGCCCAAGGATGCCAAGGTCCTGTCCAAGCCGTTCCATTTGAAGGATCTGGTGCAGGAAGTGGAGCGGATGCTGGCGGCCTGAGGCCGCGCGAAAGCGGACCTGACCAAGGGGCCCGTTGGGGTGGCGGAACGGACTGGGGAATTTTTGACGGTTCGATGAAAAAGGGGGGTTGCACAGTTTGCCGTTCCCCGTTATATCGCACTCCACCACGGCGTTGGGGCGCCGGACTACCGAGAAATTCGGGCGTGTAGCTCAGCGGGAGAGCACTTCGTTGACATCGAAGGGGTCACAGGTTCAATCCCTGTCACGCCCACCATTATTGCGCTGGTTGTTGGTTTCAGGCAGCGCGGATTGATCTGAAGACAGGCGCATCTGTTGCCGCTGCTTCCAGGACGATCCATCGAATGTGAGCGCCTTTGGCGCTCATTTGGTTTAAAGAAGCAGGGCCCTCAAGGGGGACAGTGACATGAAGATCAAGAATTCGCTTAAAGCGCTGATGACCCGCCACCGCGACAACCGCATGGTTCGCCGTAAAGGCCGCGTCTACATCATCAACAAGAAAAACCCGCGTTTCAAAGCACGCCAGGGTTGATCCTGTTGCTGCGCCAAAGGTTGGCTGCAGACTGAAAACGCTCGCATTGAGAAGCGGTTAGCCCGCTTCTTCGTGGAGCTTTTTCAACTTTGCAGGACCGGCGCACGAAGATGTGTCAAATTCCCGGATTGACCGCCGCATGCAGCGACCCATAATCGCTGCATGCGGATTTTTGTGTTTGCCCTTCTTTTCATTCTCTGCCCGGCTGTCGCGGGCGCGCAGCCCGTGCCGGATCTCGGCCCGGAAGCCGAGCCGCCATCTGCCGAGGACTTCAATCCCCTGCCGGAGGACCTGCCGGAAGAGGGGGGGCAGGTCGTCGTGGAGGAAAGCGACCCGGACGAAGAGGAAGACCGACTGGATGACCTTTTCGCCGGGCTCGCTGAGGCAGAGACCCCTAAGGCGGCCGAGCGCATCGCGCGGGATATCCAGATCATGTGGATGGAATCCGGCAGCCCCACTGTGGACGTCCTGATGTCGCGGGCGGGCAAGGCCATCCAGGCCGAGGATCACGGGCTGGCGCTCGATCTTCTGGATGTCGTCGTGATCCTGAAGCCGTCCTTTGCCGAGGGCTGGAACCGGCGCGCCACCGTTCATTACATGCGCGAGGATTTTGGTAAGTCGCTCGTCGATATCGAGCGCACGCTGGCGCTGGAGCCGCGTCATTGGGGGGCTCTGTCAGGCCTTGCGATCATTCAGCGCCGTCTTGGCTTAAAGAACGACGCGCTGAAAACCTTCAAACGTGCCCTGGAGGTCAATCCCGGTCTTGAAAACGCCACCAAGGCGATCGAGGACCTGGAAAAGGACGCCGAAGGCGAACCGACCTGATTTCCATTTTCTTGCACATACCAGCAGGCAGTGCACTTGATCGCCGCCAGGGCAATGCTATGTCCGCCCTATGATCTGGATTGTTGTTTGCGTCTTGGCGCTGGTGCTCTTACTCGCCCTCTATTCACTTGTCCGAACCCGGCTGATGGCCCGCAGTTTGGCGCCGGATGGCGCTTTTGCAACTGTTGACGGGGTTCGGCTGCATTATCACTACCATCGGGTGCCGACCCAGAAGCAGTCAGACCCCGTTCTGGTGTTTCTGCACGGTGCCAGCGGCAGCGCTTATGACACGCGCCTGGCCTTCGAGGCGATCTATCGCGGACGCAGCCCGGTGCTTTTTGTCGACCGGCCCGGCCTGGGATTCTCCGAGCGCGGCCGGGATGAGCACGTGCCGCCGGCCGGGCAGGCGCATCTGATTGCCGGGCTTTTGGATGAGCTGGAGATCGAAACGGCGGTGGTGGTCGGGCATTCCCTGGCCGGATCCGTAACCACGGCTCTTGGGCTTGCCGCGCCGGAGCGGGTCAAGGGCCTGGCCTTTCTGGCGCCTGTCACCCATGTCTGGCCGGGCGGCGTCAACTGGTACTATTCGCTCGCTGCGCTGCCGGTCATCGGCTGGCTGTTTGTCTGGACGCTGACGTTGCCGGTGGGCGAACGATTGGCACCGGCGATGATGCGCAATGTGTTTCATCCCGATCCTGCCGTGCCGGACTATGCTGGCGCCATCCGGCTGCCGCTTCTGTTCCGGCCGCACAGTTTTCGGGCGAATGCCGAGCAGATCTGCAGCGTCAAGGAAGCGGTGCGCACGCAGGCCGCCCGCTATGTCGAGCTGAGCCAGCCGGCGCTGGTGGTCACAGGAACGGAGGACACGGTGGTCTGGCCGTCGATCCATTGCGAGGGATTGATCCGCGACCTTCCGGACGTGGAAACGCTCCTGCTGGACCTGGCCGGTCACATGCCCCACCACACGCACACAACGGATATCTGCGCCGCCCTGGACAGGCTTGTGACGCGGGTAACGGCCAAAGAGGCTGATGGCCTGTCCAAAGGCGCGCCGGAGACCCTGCAGCCGGCATAAAAAAGGCGGCCCCGCGGCCGCCTTTCTTCAATCGATTAGTTCAACCGATTAGATCTTCAAATGCCGCCCTGGCCGTCATTGCCGACAAAGGCAATCCGCAACATGTTGGTGGAGCCGGGGGTGCCGAAGGGCACGCCTGCGGTGACGATGATGCGCTGGCCCGGCTTGGCGAAATCCTCAGTGAAGGAAATGCGGCAGGCGCGGTCGATCATGTCTTCCTCGTTGGCGGCATCCTCACTGACGACACAGTGCAGGCCCCAGCCGAGGGACAGGCGGCGCGCGGTTGCCAGAACCGGCGACAGAACGATCACAGGGGAAGCCGGCCGTTCACGGGACGCTCTCAGGCCGGTGGCTCCAGACGTGGTGTAGCAGACGACGGCGGCCAGATTGAGCGTTTCGGCGATCTGGCGCGCGGCGGCGGAGATCGCGTCGGCACCGGTTGCCTCGGGCTCGGTCCGCTGGGCGTAAATGATGTTGCGGTAGTTGCTGTCCTGCTCAACCTGCTGGGCAATCTTGTCCATCGTGGCGACAGCCTCGATCGGAAAGTCGCCAGCGGCAGATTCGGCGGACAGCATCACTGCGTCGGCGCCTTCAAAGACGGCGGTGGCCACATCGGACACCTCGGCGCGGGTCGGCACCGGTGCGGTGATCATCGATTCCAGCATCTGCGTGGCGATCACCACCGGTTTGCCGGCGCGGCGGCAGGCACGGGTGATGCGCTTCTGCAGGCCTGGAACCTGTTCCAGCGGCAGTTCAACGCCCAGATCGCCGCGGGCAACCATGATGGCGTCGGAAAGTTCGATGATCTCGTCCAGCCGGCCGATGGCCTGCGGCTTTTCGATCTTGGCCAGAACGCCGGCGCGGCCGCGGGTGATCTTGCGCACTTCGGCAATATCGTCCGGACGCTGCACGAAGGACAGGGCCACCCAGTCGACATTCTGGTCGAGCGCCGCGATCAGGTCCTTGTGGTCCTTCTCGGTCATTGCGCTGGTCTTGATTTCACTGTCAGGGACGCTGACGCCCTTGCGGTCGGAGAGCTTTCCGCCGACGACCACTTCCGTGACCGCCTTGGTGGCGCTGGCCTTGACGACCTTCAGCTGGACCTTGCCGTCATCGAGCAGCAGCCGATGACCGGGTTCCAGCGCCTGAAGAATTTCGGGATGCGGCAGGTGTACCCGGTTGACGTTGCCGCCGGATGTGTCGGCATCAAGCGTGAAGGTCGCGCCGTTCTCCAGCATCACCGGACCGTCGGCAAAGGTGCCCACACGCAGTTTCGGTCCCTGCAGATCGGCAAGAATGCCAATCGGCCGCCCAAGTTTCTCCTCAACAGAACGGATGCGGCTAACGAGCATCTTCAGACGATCATGATCTGTATGGCTCATGTTGATGCGGAACACATCCGCACCTGAGCAATACAGTTTTTCGATGATGTCTTGTTCTGAGGAGGAGGGTCCGAGAGTTGCCAGTATCTTGACTCGTCGGTTACGCCTCATCGCCCACCTGTCCCCTGTTGCACGGGTTCGGTCAGCTGGACCGTCCAGCTGCTCTGCTCGCCCGTGTCGATTTCAAAGAAGCCTGTCCGCTCAAATCCGCGAGCCACACAGTCTTCAATTCCGCGAATGGTGAATTCTTTTTCACGGGTGCACATGAAGGCCCGGCCACCCCATTCGCCGAATTGGTCATAATCAACTGCGTAGATGTAATAGTACCGTGACACCAGTGAGCCTGGCACGAGCGTCTCGCACGAGTTGGATGCGAGGTTCCACCAGCCTTCGGTCACCCAGTCGGTCTTGTCCTTGTAACCGATGGCAACCCCGACCTGACTGTCCGTCTTGTTGCACAGACGCAGATCGGCTTTTGCCTCATCGCTGATGGCGGAAAGAAGCAGCAGGGCAAGGGCACCGGCACAGACGGTTTTCGTAGGCGCGCTCATACGTGCCCGAGACCCGCCCTGGTACCGTTCCCCAACCTTAAACATATGCAGTCGTTCACTTTGCTGCTTCACAGACATTTGCTTTTTGCGTGGACAAGGGGAACTTGTCAACGTCGTTAACAGGATCCGGAAGCTTTCGCCCAAACTTGTTTCCCAAACCGCTATGATCGTCGCCCAAACGCGGCCCCTATCCCTATGTCGCCAGAAATGGGGCGGGATCATGGCCGAGCCGCGCTTCAGTGTTTTTCGCTGTCAATAAAGCGTATACAGCGTTGTGCCGCCCTTGGCAAAAATACCTGCCTGCCTTCGGCGATCTTTTTTCCCGGAGCGGAAAAACTGTTCCCATTCCAACGCGGGAGGATGAATTGGCTCTTGGTTCCGATTGCCGATTGACGTAAACCTGACCGCCTGCACATTGTCTGCCGCGCGAATTTCCACGAAGACGAGATGATAAAAACTGCTGCCGAAACCGGCGTGGCTTTTCAGCCAACTGAATACATCCCCGGAGATACGGACACCGGTCTCCTGCTGTTGTGCGACCATGCCCGCAATACGGTTCCCCCGGGCTATGGCGACCTCGGCGTTCCCGCCGAGCAGTTCGAACGCCACATTGGCTATGACATCGGCGCGCGCGCGGTGACCACGGAACTCGCGAAACGTCTGAAGGCGCCGGCCTGCCTGACGACCTATTCGCGTTTGCTCATCGACCCCAACCGCGGCGAAGACGATCCGACCCTGGTCATGCGCCTGTCCGATGGGGCGGTCGTGCCCGGCAATGCACGCGTGGATGCGGCGGAGCGGGCCTATAGGGTCGATACCTTCCACAAGCCCTATCATGAGCTGATCGACCGGACGCTTGACGTCATGATCGCCAAGGCGCCGCCGCCCGTGATCATTTCCATTCACAGTTTCACGCCGGTCTGGCGCGGCGTGCCGCGGCCCTGGCATGTCACCGTGCTTTGGGACAGCGACCCGCGTGCCGTCCGGCCGATGCTGGACGGTCTGAGAGCGCAGGACGATCTTGTTGTGGGCGACAACGAACCCTATGACGGGGCTCTCAAAAACGACACAATGTACCGGCACGCCACCAGCCGTGGATTGGCGCATGTTCTGCTTGAACTGCGCCAGGACCTGATCGCCGATGAGCGGGGCGCGCTGGAATGGGCGGACCGGCTGGAGCCGATCCTGAAAGACATTGCCAGCAACCTGGATTGCCGGCGTATTCAGCGGTTCAAATCCCGCAGCGACCCGGAATGAGCGCCCGCGGTGATGAGGCGACAGATAAGAGGACCTATTGGTCATGGATGAACAGACGAAGCTGGAACTGGAGGCGGCCGTGTTCCGGCGCCTGGTAGACCATTTGCGCGGCCGGACCGATGTTCAGAACATCGACATGATGAACCTCGCCGGCTTCTGCCGGAACTGCCTGTCCAACTGGTATCAGGACGCGGCTGCGGAAAAGGGGCTGCCGCTCGATAAGGCGGACGCCCGCGAAATCGTCTACGGCATGCCTTATGACGACTGGAAAGCCAAATATCAGACGGAAGCGACCGCCGACCAGAAGGCCGCTTTTGAGAAAAACAAGCCGCAGCACTGAAAAGGCGGCGGATTTGATCAGGCGGTTGCTTGACGGCTCCCGTCGAGTCTGGCACGGCACCGAGCTGTTCTGAATTCCCTTAAGCGCGGCTCCCGGGCGGGCCCGCGCTATCCGACTGCAAAGAAGAAACAACAAGGAGATCTTGAATACATGTCCGATCCGGGTGGAGTGGCAGCCGATCAGCTGCGGGCATTCGTGGAGCGCATCGAGCGCCTAGAAGAAGAAAAGAAAGTCATCGCGGACGACATCAAGGATGTCTACGCGGAGGCCAAGGGCAACGGCTACGACGTGAAGATCCTGCGCAAGGTCGTCAGCCTGCGCAAAAAACAGCCGCATGAGCGTGAAGAGGAAGAGGCGGTTCTGGACCTCTACATGCACGCGCTTGGCATGGCCGGAGCGGCAGCGCCGGAAAGCTGAGCCACAGGCGTGGCACCGGCATAAAACGCAAAAGAGCGGCTCAGGGGCCGCTCTTTTTTGTTTGTCGTGGCAACAACTTTTAGCGCGCGAAGCGAACCGGCAGGACGACCACGGCCGGGCCGCCGTCGAACCTGTCCGTGCGCAGGCCGCTATAGGGCGTTGTGTCGAAGCTCGCCGACACGAACCGGTTGCCCGGCGCCATGACATTCGTCAGAGCGCGCTGATTGGGGTGGCTCAGCCAGGCAAAGGCCTGATGTCGTGTGGTGCCTGCGCCGGAAAGCAGCGCCGGTGCCGACTTGTCCGGCAGGCTCGCGAAGCCGGCGAGCGGATCGACAATCTGGTCACGCGGGATGCGGCCCGAAACGGAGGCGCGCGTTTTCTGGGCAACGGCTGCCGCTGCGCTGCCGGGACGAGCTGCCGGTGCGGGCTGCTCCGCGCTGAGCGACGGACGCAGCGACCGGTTCAGGCTCGGTGGCGTCGCGGTTGCGGACGCATAGGCGAGCGTTGTCTCCGGACGCGGGGCCGGTGTCGGTGAGGGCACGGCAGTGCCCGTTGCCGCGGCAATGGCGGCGACCGGGTCATCCGTCGGAGCGCTTGCCGGAACCGGTATGGAGCCCGATTGGCCAAGCGTTGCCGCGGCTTCCTGCGCGGCGGCGCTCAGACCGGTGTTGGGTTTGTGGGCAGGTGCGCGCGCCACCTGGAACCGGCTGTCCAGGGTCTGGTTCGGCAGAGCCGGCTGACCGGATTCAAGCGCAACCCGCTGGGCGTCAAGCGTGTTTGCTGCCGGCGGCGGTGCCGCACTTGCAACAAGAGCCGGCGGTTCGGTCCGCGGTTTCAACACAGGTTCTGCGCTGGCAACCGCAATCGGCTCGCTGGCTGGTGCCACGGGGTCGGTCTCGATAATTTTTCGGCCGGGCACGGGCGGCGGGCTCTCGAAGAGCGGCGCGGCCTCGGCGGTCACGTTCGCCGGTGGCTGGGTGCCGACAGCGCCGGGGCGCCGGGTCTCGGTGTCTTTCGCATTCCCGCCGCCAAACAGGCTGGCGAAGAGATTGCCGCCGCCGGACGGTTTTGCCTCCGCCGGCGCGGCGACCGGTATCGGCTTGCCGGGGCGGGTCAGGCTCTGGTCACGTGTGTTCAGCGCTGTGGACCGGCTGTTCGAGGAGACGATCGTCGGCCGGGACGTGTTGCGGGACGAACCGGACTTACTCTGGGCAAGCGCGACCTTATAGCCGCTGAGTGGCTTGCCGTCGGAAGGAATGTGCAGCGTCTTGCCATCCGGGAAAACTTTTGCCAGTTCGGAGCGGCTCATCTTCGGCCAGTGGCGGACGCGGCCTGTATCCATATGCACGAATGGCGAGCCGGAACGGGGATAATAACCGACACCGCCGACCTGCTTGCGAAGACCTGTCGCACGGAGCGTGGCCAGGTTCACACCCGGTATATAGAAATCCATCGCCTTGCCGAGCGTGTGCTGGCTGTTCTTGGCAACGCCGCGCGAGCGTTTGCGCAGCATGTTGTTGGTTGCCGGCGAGCGATAGCTGGACACAACATGGATGGGCTGCCGCGCCCCGACCTTCTGGTAGACTTCCCAGACAAGATCAAACAGCTCGGGATCCATCTTGATGATTTCGTTGCGTCGCCAGTCGCGCAGGAAGCGGTTGGCCTCGCGCAGACCTTCGGGAATGTAGCGTCCATTTTTCTTGAACGTGATGGACACGCGTTCCTTGGTGTGGGTGTTGTAAAGCTTGAGCGTGCGGGTCTCGGCCTGTGCAGCTGCACTCAGGCAGACACAGCCGATCGCAAGTGCGCAAATCGCTGTTGCCGCACGTTTCAGCCTTCCGACGGCGTCGAAATCAACTAACCGTTTACGCAATCTCTATCTCGCCGTTTCCGAGGGCTTTCGCCCATCCCGTGCTCCCCAGCAGGAAACAAACCTTAGTCGCTTCTAGTTAAGAAGTTTTTACCCTAATTTCACTTGCTTGATAATCGTGGCAGAACTGCAACGCCGCAAGGTCTTCAGAGCAAATTTCTCCGTGCGCGCTGGATAACCGGAGAATGCGTCAAAATATCGTCGGATTCCAGCTTTTCCGCCATGATCTGCCTCAATTCGAACGGCAAAAACACGGCCGTGCCAATGGCTCCGGCCGTGTTGAGACTGTTGAGGCTCGAAAACGTCAGGACAGTGAACACTCACAAGGCCCGTTTCAGGCCGCGTCTTCCTTGCTGCCGTCTTCCAGGCCGTACTCCTTGAGCTTGCGGTAAAGCGTGGAGCGTCCGATTCCGAGCCGCTTGGCGACCTCCGTCATCCGGCCGGAATAATGGTTGATTGCAGCCCGGATCAACTCTTCCTCGATATCGGTGAGTTTGCGGATATGACCTTCCTGATCCATGTTGCGCATGAAGCCGAAGGGCGCGGACTGCTCAAAACCCGCAGGCGCGGCGGCCATCGGCTCGGCCAAACCCGCCACGGCGGCAGGGGCCGGTGCCACGGCTTCCTGAGGCGCGCTGCCTGCCACAGGGGGCGCCGGGGCCGCAACCGGAACGGCCGGCTGATCGGTTGCCGCGGCAATCTGCGGAAAATCATGGATGGTCAATTGCGGTCCGTCGCACAGCACCACCGCACGGAAGACGGCGTTTTCGAGCTGCCGAATGTTTCCGGGCCAATGGTAGTCCTGCAGCATGGCCAGCGTGTCGGTGGTCACGCCGGCGACCTTCGGCTTGCCTTCCTCCGCGGCAAAGCGTGCCAGGAAATGGCGGGTGAGCGCGGGAATATCCTCTCGACGGTCGCGCAGTGGCGGGATCCAGATCGGGAACACATTCAGGCGGTAATAGAGATCCTCACGGAACACGCCTTCCTTGACCTGGTCGATCAGGCGCCGGTTGGTCGCCGAGATCAGGCGGAAATCCACCTTGACCGGGCGGCGGGCACCGATCGGGTCGATTTCGCTTTCTTGGAGCGCTCTCAGCAGCTTGACCTGAACTTCCTGCGGCAATTCGCCGACTTCGTCGAGAAACAGCGTGCCGCCATTGGCTTCCTGGAACTTGCCGACATGCTTGTCGACCGCGCCGGTAAAGGCGCCTTTCTCATGGCCGAACAGGATCGATTCGACGAGATTGTCGGGGATCGCGCCACAGTTGACGGTGACCATTGGCTTGGACTTGCGGTCGCTGGAGCCCTGAATGGCGCTGGCGATCATTTCCTTGCCGACACCGCTCTCCCCCTCGATCAGAATGGGGATGTTGGAGGCGGCGGCACGTTTGCCCAGATTGATGACCCGTTCCATCGCCGCGGAATGGGTGATGATATCGTTGAAGGTCAGCGTACCGGAGGCCTTGCTGCGGATGCGCGTGATCTCGCCTTCGAGCGCCGAGGTCTTCAAGAGATTGCGGATCGAGACGTTCAGCCGTTCCGGGGCAACCGGCTTGACCACAAAATCCTGAGCGCCGGCATTCATCACATTGACGACCGTGTCGATGCCGCCATGGGCGGTCTGCACGATCACGGGCGTTGCGATCTTGTCACCGCGCAGCCTTTCCAGGACGCCGAGGCCGTCCAGTTCCGGCATGACCATGTCGAGAATGATGAGATCGATTTCACCGGCTTCCGGCCCGGTCATGATGCGTACGGCTTCCGCGCCGTTCTCGGCGGTTTTCGAGCGGTATCCGAACTTCTTGACCGCCTCCTGGAGCAGCCTGCGCTGGATCGGATCGTCGTCAACAATGAGAATCTTGCCGCTGAGTGCCTGCATGGTTCGCTTCGCTCGTCCCGAATTGTCTCGTTTCGAGCCATTCTGGTCGCAATTGAGTAAACAAATTGTCCAGGCCGGGACAAAAAAGTTTTCACAGACAGATTGCGGGTCCGCGGCTCCCCGGCCTACTAATTCATAAAGTCGTAGACAGACCGGTTTTGTTCCGGTTCCAGGTGATCAGAGAAGAACATTTCCATGCCGAATCCCGTTTTTGCCCCTCAGTCTTCCGGATCCGCCGCGCTCGGCAACCTGCCGGAATGGGACCTCACCGATCTATATCCGGCCGTCGACGCACCGGAAGTCGCCGCCGATCTGAAGGAAATTCTGGACCGGTCGAAGACCTTCGAGGCTTCCTACAAGGGCCGCCTTGCGGATCTCGCCGAAAACAATGTCCCGGCGCTGGTGACCGCTGTTCGGGCCTATGAAGATCTGGAAGACCTCATGGGGCGGCTGATTTCCTTTGCCGGACTGGTCTATGCGGAAAACACCATCCGGCCCGAATCGCAGAAATTTTATGGCGATGTCCAGGAACAGATCACAACCGCCAGCTCGCATCTGCTGTTCTTCACGCTGGAGCTGAACAAGATCGACGATGCCATCGTGGAAGCGGCGCTTCAGGATCCGCAGTTCGGCCATTACCGGCCCTGGATCGAGGATCTGAGGAAAGGCAAGCCCTATCAGCTGGAAGACCGGGTCGAGCAGCTGTTTCACGAGAAGTCGGTCACGGGCGCTGGCGCCTGGAACCGCCTGTTCGACGAAACCATGGCCTCGCTCACCTTCGATGTCGACGGTGAGCAGCTGTCGATCGAGCCGACGCTCAATCTCCTGGTCGATGCCTCGCCGGAGACGCGCCGAAAGGCGTCCGAGGCGCTGACCAGGACGTTTCAGGACAACCTCAGAACCTTCACCCTGATCACCAACACGCTGGCGAAGGACAAGGAAATCTCCGACCGCTGGCGGAACTTTTCCGATATCGCCGACAGCCGGCACCTGGCCAACCGTGTCGAGCGCGAGGTGGTCGATGCCCTGGTGGCGGCCGTGCGCGACGCCTATCCGCGCCTGTCGCACCGCTATTACAAGCTCAAGGCCAAATGGCTCGGCATGGACCAGCTGAACACCTGGGACCGGAACGCGCCGCTGCCGGACGCCGACACGCGGGTGATCCCCTGGGACGAGGCCAAGGACACGGTGCTTTCGGCGTACAGCACCTTTTCGCCCGACATGGCCGAGATTGCCGGCCGGTTCTTCGACAAGGGCTGGATCGATGCACCCGCCCGTTCCGGCAAGGCGCCGGGCGCCTTTGCCCATCCGACCGTGCCGAGCGCGCACCCTTATGTTCTGGTCAACTACCAGGGCAAGACCCGGGACGTGATGACGCTCGCGCATGAACTCGGCCACGGCGTGCACCAGGTTCTGGCGGCTCCGAACGGGGCGCTGATGGCACCGACGCCGCTGACGCTCGCCGAAACCGCGAGTGTCTTCGGCGAAATGCTGACCTTCAAGTCGATGCTGGCCAAGGCCGACAATCCGCAGCGGCGCAAGATCATGCTCGCCTCCAAGGCCGAGGACATGATCAACACGGTGGTCCGGCAGATCGCCTTCTACACATTCGAGCGCAAGGTCCACACCGAGCGCCGCAACGGCGAGCTGACAGCGGACAAGATCGGCGAATTGTGGCTCTCCGTCCAGGAGGAAAGCCTTGGCCCGGCAATCAAGCTGAGCGAGGGCTATGAAACCTTCTGGACCTATATTCCGCATTTCATCCACTCGCCCTTCTATGTCTATGCCTATGCCTTCGGCGACTGTCTGGTGAATTCGCTATACGCGGTCTACGAGGAGGCGGAGGCTGGCTTCCAGGACAAGTATTTCGATCTATTGAAGGCTGGCGGCACCAAGCACCATTCCGAGCTGCTCGCCCCGTTCGGTCTCAGCGCGACGGATCCGGATTTCTGGAAAAAGGGCCTGTCGGTGATCGAAGGCCTGATCGACGAGCTCGAGGCGCTGGAGCAGGCCTAGGGTCCATGCCGCAGCCGCCGTTTCAGCACACGCCCTATGACGGGTCGAGCCAGCCCTTCACCGTCGGCCTCAAGCCGATCGATGAAGGGACATGGCTGGAACCGGACCCGTTCCTGAACCGACATCTGGCGGAAAAGGAGCGGCTGTTTGCGGAAAGTCTCGACGTCGTGTTCCGGGAAGAGCCGGAAACGGCTAAGGCGCAGCAAGAGGTGCTGGAACTTGTCCTGGAACACCTGAGGCGCTGCCAGACCGCGAGCCACGCTGTCTCAGACAATGCTGTGCTCCTGCGTGACAGCGGCCGGCAGATTTCTTTGACCGGAAAGCCTGCGCTTCTGACCGCCTCCCGGCTGGTGCAGGAGGATCTTGTCCTGATGCGCCCCGGACCGGACGGCTACCGGCTCGCGGCGGCCTCGCTGTGTTTTCCGTCCTCCTGGTCGCTGGCGGAGAAATTCGGCCAGTCGATGACCGGAATTCATGACACTGTGCCCGGCTTCAACGGCGGCCGCATGGGCCAGATGGTGGCGCGGATCTTCGACAATCTCAAAGCCGGTCAGCTGCTGGAGCGGTTCAACTGGTCGATCTATCCGGATGGCGACCTGCACCATCCCCAGCCCAAGCAGATCCGCGTCGAGATCGAGGACGGCGCTCTCGCACGCCTGTTCCTGCGGGTGGAACGCCAGACCCTGCGCCGGTTGCCTGGCTCCGGCGACATCCTGTTCACGATCAAGATCCACCACGATCCACTCAGCGCGTTGGAGCGCCAGGAAGACCGGGCAACGCTTGCGGCCGGCCTCAGACGGCAGCTGCTGGCGCTCGACGCGGATCAACTGGCCTATAAGGGCCTGGGACCGACACGGAATGCATTGGCGGACGCGCTCGAGGCGCTTGCCAATTGACCTGCGGCGCTTTGGCTGCTGGACCGACTGGACCTCGATGCCGTAACGCCTATCTAGGGTACGGACCCGCAGCATGTGCCTTCAGGGAGCAACGCCGTTCATGCCAGAGCCGAAAGACCGCGAAAGCAACCGCTTCAGCGCCCGGATGGGGCGCTACGCCAGGGTCGGCACCAACATGGGCGGGATCGCCGCCAAGGTGGCCGGGGCACGGCTGTTCGGCATGGAGCTCGACAATGCCAAGAACGCGGCGGAACTGGCCGAGGCGCTGGGCGGCCTGAAAGGGCCGTTGATGAAGGTGGCGCAGCTCCTGTCCACCATTCCCGATGCGCTGCCGCCCGAATACACGACCGAGCTGGCGAAGCTGCAGGCGAGCGCACCACCGATGGGCTGGGCCTTCGTCAAGCGGCGCATGCGCGCCGAACTCGGCCCGGACTGGCAAAAGCGCTTCGAAGCCTTCGGCAGGGAACCCGCAGCGGCGGCCTCGCTCGGCCAGGTGCACCGGGCAACCGGGCATGACGGCCGGGTTCTGGCCTGCAAGCTGCAGTATCCTGACATGGCCTCGGCCGTCGAAGCGGACCTGAAGCAGCTGCAAATGCTGTTTTCGCTGCACCGGCGCATGAGCCCGGCGATCGACACGCGTGAAATCGCCAAGGAGATCAGCGCCCGGGTGCGCGAGGAACTCGATTATGCCCGCGAAGCGGCCCATATCGCAGTCTATCAGCAGATCCTGAAAGACACCGACGCCATCCGCGTTCCCGAAGTGATCGCGGAGCTCTCGACCAGGCGGCTCCTGACCATGGGCTGGCTGACCGGCCGGCCCTTGCTCGATTTCAAGGAGCACGGCCAGGACGACCGCAATCATCTGGCTCGCACCATGTTCCACGCCTGGTGGCATCCCTTCAGCCATTTCGGCGTGATCCATGGCGATCCGCATCTCGGCAATTACACGGTGTTCGAGGAGGGAGGTGCGCCGGCAGGGATCAACCTCCTGGATTATGGCTGCATCCGGGTGTTCCCGGAGGCCTTTGTCGAGGGCGTGGTCAAGCTTTATCGCGGACTGCTCGAAGATGACAACGACCGGGTGGTCGCGGCCTATGAGCGCTGGGGCTTCAAGGATCTCAAGAAAGAAGTCATCGAGGTGCTCAACATCTGGGCCCGCTTCATCTACGGGCCGCTTCTCACCGACAGGGTGCGCTCGATCGCCGACGGAGTGTCGGCGGCTGAATATGGCCGCAAGGAAGCGTTCCGGGTGCATTCGGCGCTGAAGGCGCTCGGACCTTTGACGGTTCCGCAGGAATTCGTCTTCATGGACCGGGCCGCCATCGGGCTTGGCGGGGTGTTCCTGCATCTGCGGGCGGAACTCAATTTCTTTCAGTTGTTCAACGAGCAGATCGAGGGTTTCGATGCCAAAATCGTGCGAAGCCGTCAGGACGCGGTTCTGAGCACTGCTGGGCTTGCCGGCGCCTCAAACGCGGCGTGACTGGGGGGCGTTGTCCGGCAAATGCGGTCTGGTCGCCTTTGAAATCGGGCGCAGAGAGTGTCGGCTGTCAAAAAGTCGCGTCCGGAAGGGCTGAAACTGCGCTTCCGGTCATTGCCGAACCGGTTGGCTTTATTGTATGAAGGCTGCCAACTTACGAAATTTCCTGGGGGACTTCATGTCTGACGATACCGCGCCCGCAATGGACTATGACGCTCACGAGCAGACTTACGAGGGGTTCATCAACTTCTCCAAGGTCGGCACCATTGCGTGTCTGACCATCGTGCTGTGCCTGATCATGTTCGCTTTTGGCGGCACGGCTGCCACCGTCTTCGGCTGGCTGATGCTGATTGCCATGCTGGTTTCTTCCGCCATCGGCCTGGCCCTGGGCGCTTCCGGCTGGATCCCACCCGCGCTGGTGTTTGTGCTGACCGGTGTTCTGGCCATTCTGACGGTCTGATCCTTCTGGTCAGAGAATTCCCGTCAAAGGGATGAGGCGCGGTCCTGGCCGCGCCTTTTGTTTTGTCGGGGGCAAGTTTAGAAACAGCGTTATGAACCAGCCTGCGCCCAGCGAATTCCTCTACGCGCCGCCGCTAGTACCCTATCTCCAGGTTCTGCATGCGGATGACGACCTTCTGGTGCTGGACAAGCCCAGCGGTCTGCTGAGCGTTCCCGGCAAGGCGGCGGAGCATTCGGACTGTATTGAAAGCCGCGCGCAGAAGCGGTTTCCAGCGGCGCGGATCGTGCACCGGCTCGACATGGACACGTCCGGCGTCATGGTTCTGGCCATGAACCCGGCTGCCCACCGCCATCTTGGCCTGCAATTCGAGCGCCGCAAGACGCAAAAGACATATGTCGCGAATATCTGGGGCAGCCCCGTGCAGGACGCCGGAGAGGTTGACCTGCCGCTGATCTGCGACTGGCCAAACCGGCCAAAACAGATGGTCAGCCACGCATTCGGCAAACCGGCACTGACGCGCTGGCAGGTGATCGAGCGCGGAGACCGTATCACCCGGGTCCGGCTGTATCCGCATACCGGGCGCTCGCATCAGCTCCGGGTGCACATGCTGGCGATTGGACATCCGATTGTGGGAGATCGTTTCTATGCCACCGGAGAGGCGCTCGCGGCATCGGACCGGCTGGCACTACATGCGGAAAGCCTGGAACTGCATCATCCGCTTGGGGGAGAGCGAGTCCGCTTTCAGGCAGGCTGCCCGTTCTGATCAGCCTCGGCCGAGGCGGCCGAGGCCGTCGCGGGCCACCTGGTTGGAATTGTCCAGGGTGATCGCACGGGTGTAGTTGCGGCGCGCGTCGGTGGCCTTGCCGAGCTTCTCGAGCGCCACGCCGCGATTGGCCCAGGCGACGGAGCTTTCGCGGTCCAGGTTCACGGCCATGGACAGATCTGAGAATGCCGCATTCGGATCGTTGACTGCCAGATAGGAAATGCCGCGGGCAATGTAGGGCGCGCTGGCCTTCGGGTTGAGGCCGATGGCGGTGGCGAAATCCTCGATTGCGCGCTGGTCCTGGTTCTGGGCCTGGTAGATCAGGCCGCGATTGTAGAAGGCGCGGGCATCGGAGCTGTCACGGGCGATGACCGAATTGAAATCGGCGAGGGCGGCGCTGTAATTGCCCTGCTGGCGATAGATGTTGCCGCGGCCGACATAGGCGACGTCATAGTCCGGCTTGATGTTGATCGCGCGGGTATAGTCGGCGATGGCCTCCTGAGTCCGGCCCATCCGGCGGTAGACCAGCGCCCGGTTGGCGTAGGTCTGGTAGGACTGCGGGTTGAGCTGCAGCGCGCGATTGAAATCCTCGACGGCATTGTCGAGCTTGCCTGCCTGGCCGTAAGCGATGCCGCGCGTGCTATAGGCGTTGGCATCCGACGGATTTGCCTCGATCACCGCACTCAATGAGGCGATGTTCGTCGATGACCCAGCGGAGGTATTGACCGGAACATCGTTATAGACGCCCGCTGTGTTACAGGCAGCCAGAAGGGTAGCCAGGCTGAACAAGGTGGCGTGAGGCAGAAATTTGCGCATGCGGCACAGACGATCTCTTACAACAGTCAAGCGATTGGACATGCCGTTCATCTGCCTCCAATTGGGCGGTAATGTGGCCTTGTTCGAGCGTTCGCGCCCTTAGCTGAGCCTTCTCGGCCAAACGCCAAAAGCCGACCGGGATGTCGGTCGGCCTCAGGGCATTCTTGTCGAGAGTGGCGGCCCAAGCCGCCGGGCACACTCAAGCCGGATTAGCGGCGAGCGGATTTGCCCGGGAGAAGACCTTCGCGCTGTGCCCGCTTGCGAGCCAGCTTGCGCGCACGGCGAATGGCTTCAGCCTTTTCGCGTGCCTTCTTTTCAGACGGTTTTTCAAAGTGACCGCGAAGTTTCATTTCACGGAAGATGCCTTCGCGCTGCATCTTTTTCTTCAGCGCCTTCAGCGCTTGATCGACATTATTGTCGCGAACCAGAACCTGCACGCGTTTTTTCCCGTTTTCGATGCGCCGCGGAGGATCCGCAGCCAGAATGGACTTTGATTTAAGCGAGGTCTGGCCAACGATCCGTGCGACTGCTCCCCAAGACACGCAGTCAACACTCACCGAAACTCTCGATGTACCGTGCGTTCACATGTGTACAGGAACCTAATCGCCGCTGACGCGTCGCTCACTATTGGCGGGCTTAATACCAGAGCATTTTTGATGTGTCCACAGTCATTCGCGAAGAATTCGGACTCTTTGCGCCAGAATCTGCCGTCAGGGCGCCAGCGAAAACGGAGTGGACTTCAACGTTTATCACCTTTAGTGGTGGGTGTCCCACCCCGGCCGTAAAAATTTAAAAGAAATGCCGGGTCTCGCCCACATTGCTGGAGGAAACGATGGCGCAGTCCGCGTCAAGGGTGTCCGATTCGGACAAGGGCGCTTCGCTGTGGCGGAGCGACATCCTGCCGACCCTGGCACTCGGCCTGCCGCTTGCCGGTGCGCAACTGGCGCAGATGGCGATCAACACCACCGACGTCCTGATGATTGGACGCCTGGGCGCGGAAGAGCTGGCGGCGTCCGTGCTGGCCTTCAATTTCTACATGCTCTTGTGGTTCTTCGGTATGGGCGTGCTGCAGGCGGTGATCCCGCTTGCGGCCAGGGCACGCGGACAGCGCAAGCCGCGCGACCTGCGCCGTGCGGTCCGCATGGGCTTCTGGGTGTCCGTCCTGTTCTGTCTCCCGGTCTGGATCGTTCTGCTGTTCATCGAACCGATTCTGGTGGCCCTTGGTCAGGAACCCAAGCTCGCGGAACTCGCGGGCGTCTACATGCTCTTTCTGCAATGGACGATGCTGCCAGCGCTGTTGATCATGGCGGTGCGCGGCTTTCTGACTGTCATGGAGCGGACGCAGGTGGTTCTGCTGGCGACGATCGCCGGGGCCATTGTCAATGCGATCCTGGACTACCTGTTGATCTTCGGCGAGTTCGGCTTTCCGAGGCTCGAGCTGGTAGGTGCGGGCATCGCCTCGGTGTTCAGCGCGGCGACCACATGCCTGTTCCTGTTCGCCTATGCGCTGCTGCATCCCAAGCTCCGGCGCTATAATATTCTCGGGCGGATTTGGCGCTCGGACTGGCCGGTCTTCTTCCAGATCGTTCGCATGGGGACGCCGATCGCACTGACCATCATCGCGGAAGGGTCGCTGTTCACCGCCTCCGCGATCATGATCGGCTGGCTCGGCACCCTGCCGCTTGCCGGTCACGGCATCGCCCTGCAGATCGCCTCGATCACTTTCATGGTGCCGGTTGGCCTTTCGGTGGCCGCCATGACCCGGGTCAGCCTGGCCGCTGGACGGGGAGATCATGCCGGTGTCGGCCGCGCGGGCTGGACCTCACTCGTTGTGACCGTCCTTTTCATGGGGTCATTTGCCGTCTTGTTCTGGACCATTCCGGAAACCCTTATCGGCTTCTACCTCGACCTTGACGATCCGCAGGCGCAGGAGGTCCTCAGCTACGGGGTCTCGTTCCTGCTGGTCGCGGCGCTGTTCCAGCTGGCCGATGGCGGCCAGATCATCGGCGTCAACAATCTGCGCGGTCTTGGCGATACCACCATCCCGCTGTTCTACGCGCTGTTCGGCTATTGGGTGGTCGGCATCAGCCTGTCGCTCGGCCTCGGCTTCCTGGCCGGGTGGGGCGGTGTCGGCGTCTGGTGCGGTCTGGCGGGCGGCCTTGCGTCCGTCGCCGTGCTCGCCAATTTGCGCTTTGCCAGACGCGAAAAACTCGGACTGGTGACCGGCTGATTGCTCAGCCGGCCTTTGGCGAAATCCGGTTGACATGACCCATCTTGCGGCCGGAGCGGATTTCCGCCTTGCCGTAAAGATGCAGCCGGGCGTTGGCCTCGTTCAGAACCCGCTCCCAGCAATTGGTGTCTTCGCCGATCAGGTTTTCCATGACGGCGTCGGAATGCCGCTCCGCCGAACCGAGCGGCCAGCCCGCAACCGCGCGGATGTGCTGGTCGAACTGCGAGCAGAGGCAGGCATCCTGGGTCCAGTGACCGGAATTGTGCACGCGCGGGGCAATCTCGTTGACCAAAAGCCGTTCGCCGTCTCCGTCGCGCACCAGGAACATCTCGACACCCATCACACCGACATAATCGAGACCGGTGACGATCTGTTCCGCCATGGCGCGGGCGGCCGAGGCCGTCGATTCGGAGACACCAGCCGGGACGGTCGAGGTTTTCAGGATGTGGTTTTCATGGTGGTTGCGGGCAAGGTCGTAGCAGGCGGTGCGGCCGTCGACATCCCGGGCAACGATCACCGAGACCTCGCAGTCAAAGGCGATCAGCTGTTCCAGCACCGCCGGCACGGCGCCCAGCTTGTCGAAAGCGCCTTCTGCGTCGCCCGCGGCGCGGATCATCTGCTGACCCTTGCCGTCATACCCGAAGCGGCGGGTCTTCAGGACGCCCTTGCCGCCAAGACGCTCCAGCGCGGCGTCAAGATCGGCCTGGCTGTTGATGTCCGCAAAACCGGCGATGGCGACGCCTGCGCTCGAGAGGAACTGTTTTTCCGACAGGCGGTCCTGGGAAACTTCCAGGGCACGCACACCCGGCCGCACCGGCACCCTGGCGTCGAGATGCGCCGCTGTCGGGCCGGGAACGTTCTCGAATTCGTAGGTGACCACAGAGACCGCGCCGGCAAACAGGTCGAGCGCGTCCGTGTCCTCGTAAGGCGCGACGGTAAAGGTGTCGCTGACGTCAAAAGCGGGGCTTGCCGGGTCCGGGCAGAAAATGTGGGTCTTGAGGCCGAGGCTGGCGGCCGATTGGGCCAGCATGCGGCCGAGCTGGCCGCCGCCGAGAATGCCGATTGTGTCGCCTGGGCGCAGACGGGTCTTTTCGCTCATCGTGGGCAATCCTGTTCCTGCCGGGTCTGTCCGGCCTCAATCGGAGTCGCTTGGCGTATCGGCAACCGCGGCGGTGCGTTCGGCGCGGTAGCTGTCCAGCGCCGTGGCAACAGCTTCATCGGTCAGGCCGAGCACGGCAGCCGCCAGCAGCGCGGCATTGGTGGCCCCCGCCTTGCCGATGGCAAGTGTTCCAACCGGAATGCCGGCCGGCATCTGCACGATCGACAGGAGGCTGTCCTCGCCGGAGAGGGCCCGGCTTTCCACCGGCACGCCAAAAACCGGCAGCGGGGTCAGCGCCGCCGTCATGCCCGGCAGGTGAGCTGCGCCACCGGCACCTGCGATGATGATCTTGAAACCCTCTGCCTTCGCGCTTTTTGCAAAGTCGTACATGCGGTCCGGCGTGCGGTGGGCGGAGACAATGCGCGCCTCGTAGCTGACGCCCAGCTGATCGAGCGTGTCGGCCGCGTGTTTCATAGTCGGCCAGTCGGACTGACTGCCCATGATGATTGCGACATCCGCTTGTGCCATTTCGCGCTCCAATTTCCCGCCGGCTCAGAAGAGCCGCGGAGTATAGGCAGCAAGCCGCACATCGCAAGCGCGAATCGCCGGAAAACAGCCGCTTTTTGAATTGGCTTGGAATCTTTTCGGCAAAGATCCCGTCAGGCGATGATGTCCGGAAACAACTGGTCTTCAAGAACCGAGATCCGGTCCTTGATCATCAGCTTCTTTTTCTTAAGCCGCTGCAACTGCAAAGCATCGTGGTTCGATGTCGCCGCCAGCGCTTCGACGGCGACGTCAAGATCCCTGTGCTCCTGACGAAGCTGCGCCAGCTCCATCCGCAATGCTTCACTGTCCTGTTGCGCCATGCATGTCCCCCAAAACGGACTTCGGGTCAGGACTTATCAATTTGAGTGAAATGGCGCAACAAACGGCGACGAGTTGCAAGGAAAAGCGCGAAAAGCGGGCTTCATGCCCGGTTGAGCGGTTTGACGCAGCAAATCAAAGCCGTTTTTGCGTCCCTCCAGGATAGGGTGAATTTGCCCGGCAACATCGTTGCAAAACTTTGGAAACCGAAAGGTTTCCTGCAGCTTTGCGCCTCGTATCCGAACAAATTCATCCCTACCATTTCATTCAAATTGATAAGTCCTGACCCTGAGTCCTAATCCATTTTGCCGATGCCGGGCAAGATAGCATCTTTGGCAAGCCCGATGTCGGCTTTCACCCGCATGGGCGGTTTGAAGGCCGGATAAGCGGTTCAGAAAAAGTCCGGCTTGGAAAACTTGTGAACTGGCAAATCTTTCAAGGGGATTTTTCGTGAGTTTAGAACTGGTTAATTCCGGGCGCTTTTTCAGGGTTTCCTAAGGATATCGGCGAGAATGCGTTATTTGACGGCGAAACGCTTCAGGTATGCGGATTCAACAATCGACAAGGCCGGATTTTCTGTGGCACGATGAAAATGTTGAGCCAACAGACAGGAGGTTTTTCCATGTCAATGCAGTCGCATCTCGCAGAACTCGAGCGCCGTCATCAGGAAATGGAACGCAAGATCGAAGACGCTCAGTTGCATCCGAGTACTGACTCCCTGAAATTGGCTGACATGAAACGACAAAAACTGAAGATCAAGGACGAGATCGAGCGAATACGCCAGGATGTAACACTCCACTGACGCTTGAACCCGTGAATTCGAAACGCCGCGCTCAGCGCGGCGTTTTTGTTTTATTGAGGGGCAGAGGTTTTGAACGGTTGGCCGGATTTCTTCCAATGCCGGCAGACCCAAGTCGAAAACCTGTCAACACTCTCATCGTCATCCCGAGGAGGACCGTCAGGTCCGTCTCGAAGGATGGGCCACGAGGACCGGAACAAGTTGCGGATCCTTCGAGACGCCGCTGACGCGGCTCCTCAGGATGACGCTTAAGGTTTCAGCGAAGGCCGAGCCAAGTCTCTTCCCTTAAAGCGCCTTGGCCTGTTCGCGGAGCTCGAATTTCTGGATCTTGCCGGTCGAGGTCTTGGGCAGCTCGCGGAAAACAACGGTCTTGGGAGCCTTGAAACTGGCCAGATGCTCACGGCAGAAGGCGATCAGGTCGGCTTCGCTCACCGTCGAACCGGATTTCATTTCCACGAAGGCGCATGGGGTTTCGCCCCATTTTTCGTCCGGCCGCGCGACCACGGCCGCCGCCGTCACGTCGGGATGTTTGTAAAGAACCTCCTCGACCTCGATCGAGGAAATGTTTTCGCCGCCCGAGATGATGATGTCCTTGGACCGGTCCTTCAATTGGATATAGCCGTCCGGGTGCAGGACGCCGAGGTCGCCGGAATGGAACCAGCCGCCCTTGAAGGCCTTGTCGGTAGCCTCCGGGTTCTTGAGGTAGCCCTTCATGACCACGTTGCCTCGGAACATGACTTCGCCAAGGGTCTCGCCATCGGCCGGCACCGGCTCGAGCGTTTCCGGGTTCAGGACGGTCAGGTCCTCCAGGGCAACGTAGCGCACACCCTGGCGGGCTTTCTTCTGGGCCTGCTGTGTGGCCGAAAGGGTGTCCCATTCCCTCTTCCAGTCATTGACGACCGCGGGGCCGTAGACTTCGGTCAATCCATAGAGGTGGGTGACGTTGAAGCCGGCGGTTTTCATGGCCGCCAGCACGCTTTCCGGCGGCGGGGCTGCGGCGGTGAAGAACTCGACCTCGCGGTCAAGGTCGCGCTTCTGGTCCGGGGCAGCGTTCAGCAGCGTCGACATGATGATCGGCGCACCGCACAGATGGGTGACGCCCTCGTCGGCAATCAGGTCCCACATGGTCTGCGGCCGCACCCAGCGCAGACACACATGGGTGCCGGCGACGAGCGACAGCGACCAGGGAAAACACCAGCCATTGCAGTGGAACATCGGCAGGGTCCACAGATAGACCGGGTGCTTGGCCATGGACGCCGTGATGACATTGGCCTGGGCCAGCAGGTAGGCGCCGCGGTGGTGATAGACGACGCCTTTCGGGTTGCCGGTCGTGCCGGAGGTGTAGTTGAGCGAGATCGCGTCCCATTCGTCTTCGGGCAGAGCCCAGGCAAATGCAGGGTCGCCGGTCTGCACGAATTCCTCGTAGTCGAGCGTGCCGAGACGCTCGCCGTCCTGCGGGAATTCCGGATCGGAATAGTCGATCACCACCGGATCGAGACTGGCGAGCGTCAAGGCCTCCTTGATCACCGGGGCAAATTCCCGGTCGGTGATCAGCACCTTGCAGTTGGCGTGGTCCAGCTGAAAGGCGATGATCGCCGCGTCGAGCCGCGTGTTCATGGAATGCAGCACCGCGCCTGCCATCGGGACACCGTAATGGGCCTCCAGCATCGGCGGCACGTTGGAGAGCATGACACTGACCGTGTCGTTCTTGCCGATTCCGAGCCTGGTCAGGGCCGAGCCGAGACGGCGCGCGCGGGCATAGAAGGTGCGGTAGTCGGTCCGCTGTTCGCCGTGCACGATCGCAATGGTTTCCGGAAAGACATCGGCCGCGCGCGCCAGAAAGCTGAGCGGGCTGAGCGCGGCGTAATTGGCCGTGGTCTTGTCGAGCCCCTGCGTGAACGGATTGGCGGCAGCGTCCATGATCATCCTCCCGGATCCTTTTCGGACATGAAAGCCGGAAACGGTCGCTGGTGCAATTCGCCTTGCGGTCAGCTTTTCGTCAAAACCGTCATGCCAGCAGTCCCATCAGCCCGTCATAGGTCAGTTTGGCGCCGATCAGTCCCATGAAGATGTAGATGATGGCGTAGAACGTTTCCGCCTTGACGACCCGAACCAGCCAGACCCCCACCAGGGTCGCCACAAGGGCAACCGGGAACAGGGTCACCGAGGTCGACAGGTTGGTGCTGTCGAACTGGCCCAGCAGGAAATAGGGCACCAGCTTGATGGCGTTCACGGCGGCGAAGAAGATGACAGCGGTGCCCGCGAACAGCATGGGCGCCAGCCGCAGCGGCAGCATATACATCTGGAATGGAGGGCCGCCTGTGTGGCTGATGAAGCTGGTGAAGCCGGCAACCGTGCCCCAGAACGTGCCCTTTGGCAGATTATGCGCTGCGGCGCTGGTGACTTTGCGCTGCTTGAAGAGGTAATCCGCGACGAAGGTCAGCGACATGACGCCGATCAGAAAAAGCACGAAGGCGTCGTTGACATAGGCAGCCGTGGCCCAGCCGATGCCGATGCCGAGAACCGCGGCGGGCAGCAGAATGCTCAGGCATTTCCAGTCGGCACGGCCGCGATAGGCAAGCAGCGCGACGATATCCATGACGATCAGGATGGGCAGCATGATGCCGGCGGCCTGAAGTGGCGAAATGACGAGCGCCATGATCGGTACGCCGAGCATGGCGAAGGTGCCGCCGAAGCCGCCCTTGGAGAGGCCGACAAAAAACACCGCCGGAATGGCGGCCGCATAAAACCAGGGATCGGCAATTGGGGTCATGGGCAGGCTGTCGTGACGGAAAACTTAGGGTCAGGACTCACTAATCTGATCGAAATGGCGCAACAAGCGGCTTCGAGTTGCAAGGAAAATCGCGAAAAGCGGGCTTCATGCCCGGTTAAGCGGTTTGACGCAGCAAATCAAAGCCGTTTTGCGTCCCTCCGGGATAGGGTGAATTTGCCCGGCAACGTCGTTGCAAATCTTGGGAAACCGGACGGTTTCCTGCAGCTTTGCGCCTCGTATCCGAACAAATTCATCCCTACCATTTTACCCAAATTAATGGGTCCTGACCCTAGAAGGGACCGGCAGACAATCACGCCAGAGGGCTTACGTAAAGTCCCGACCGTCTAATTGTCTAAACGGCTAGGCTTGCCTTTTCAGGTTCCCTTACAGCACTCTAGGCCGCAAATGCCGGGGCGCGATCCCCCGGTCGGCTGTTTGGGAGGACACATCATGGCAAGCCGGTATCACGAGGTCTATCAGGGCTGGAAAGACGACCCGCTCGGGTTCTGGAAATCGGCCGCGGGCGAGATCGACTGGGTCTCGACGACCGACAAGGTGTTCGATCCGGACCAGGGGCAATATGGCCGCTGGTTTCCCGACTGGGAATGCAACACCTGCTATAATTGTCTCGACCGGCATGTGGAACGCGGCCGTCCGGGTCAACCGGCGCTGATCTATGACAGCCCGATCACCGGCAAGACCGCCAGCTACACCTACGCGGAACTGCTGGAAGAGGTCGAGGCCTTTGCCTGTGTATTGGCCGATCAGGGCCTTCAGAAGGGCGACCGCGCCATCATCTACATGCCGATGATCCCGCAGGCGGTGATGGCCATGCTGGCCTGCGCCCGCCTCGGCGTGATCCATTCCGTCGTCTTCGGCGGTTTTGCCGCCAACGAGCTGGCGACCCGCATAGACGACGCCACGCCGAAAGCGATCATCGCTGCCTCCTGCGGTCTGGAACCGGGCCGGGTGATCGCCTACAAACCTCTGCTCGACAAGGCCATCGAACTGTCAAAGCACAAGCCGGAAAGCTGCCTGGTGTTCCAGCGGGAGGAGCTGGCCGCGGACCTTGGGCAGGCGCGCGACCACGATCTCGGCAAGCTTGTGGAAGATGCGGTTGCCGCCGGGCGCCGGATCGCGCCGGTGCCGGTCAAGGCGACCGACCCGCTCTATATTCTTTACACTTCAGGCACGACCGGCCAGCCCAAGGGCGTGGTGCGCGACAATGGCGGCCACATGGTGTCGCTGAAATGGTCGATGAAGAACCTTTACGACGTCGAGCCGGGCGAGGTGTTCTGGGCAGCCTCAGATGTCGGCTGGGTGGTCGGGCATTCCTATATCTGCTACGCGCCGCTGCTGCATGGCTGCACCACCATCGTGTTCGAGGGAAAACCGGTGGGAACGCCGGATGCCGGCACGTTCTGGCGGGTGATCTCCGACCACAACGTGGTGTCGCTCTTCACTGCGCCGACGGCCTTCCGGGCGATCCGCAAGGAAGACCCGAATGGCGAACTGATCCAGAAATACGATCTTTCCCAGTTTCGCTCCCTGTTCCTGGCCGGCGAGCGCGCCGATCCGGAAACGGTCAACTGGGCGATCGACCAGCTGCAGGTGCCGGTGATCGACCACTGGTGGCAGACGGAAACCGGCTGGTGCATCGTCGGCAATCCGCTCGGCCTCGGCGCGCTGCCGGTCAAGCCCGGCTCGCCGACCGTGCCAATGCCCGGTTATGACGTCCAGGTGCTCGACGATGCCGGCCATCCGCTCGGCCCGAACACACTTGGCAACATTGTCGTCAAGCTGCCGATGCCGCCGGGCTGCCTGCCGACGCTCTGGAACGCGGACAAGCGCTTCTTCGACGCCTATCTGGCAGAATTCCCAGGCTACTACAAAACCGCGGATGCCGGTGTGATCGACGACGACGGCTACCTGTCGATCATGGCGCGCACCGACGACATCATCAATGTCGCCGGCCACCGCCTGTCGACCGGAGGCATGGAGGAGGTGCTCGCCACCCATCCGGACGTGGCCGAATGCGCCGTGATCGGTATTGCCGACAAGCTGAAAGGCCAACTGCCCTGCGGTTTCGTGGTGCTGAAGGCCGGTGTCGAAAGATCCCACGACGACATCGAGAAGGAACTGGTGAAACTGGTGCGTGAGAAGATCGGCCCGGTGGCCGCCTTCAAGATCGCGATCACGGTGGATCGGTTGCCGAAAACACGATCCGGCAAGATCCTGCGCGGCACCATGCGCCAGATTGCGGACGGAGAAAGCTACAAGATGCCGGCAACGATCGACGATCCAGCGATTCTGGATGAAATCAGCGACGCCCTGAAATCCCACGGAATTTCGGCATAACACTCCCAGGTGACGTTGCTGGAGTCCCACAAGGGCCATCGACAGAGCCGATTTTGCCACTTATGGTCGGGCCGCCGCAGCGCGGCCCGCGCCGTTTTGCGCGGACGAGATTACTCTAGCAGCCGTGAGGTTTCCGTGTCTTTGGAGAATAAGGTCGCCATCATCACCGGCGCAGCCCGTGGAATCGGGTTTGCCGTTGCCAAGCGTTTTGTCGCCGATGGGGCAAAAGTCGTCATTGCCGATGTCGATGACGATGCCGGCGAAGCCGCCGCGGAAGATCTGAAAAGCCAGGGCGAGGCAATGTATATCCATTGCAACGTTTCCGAGCGGCTTGACGTGCGCAATCTGGTGGCGGAGACCCTCAACGCCTATGGCGACATCGACATCCTGGTCAACAATGCCGGCATCGTTGTCGGCGCCGATTTCCTCGATCTGGAAGAAGAGGATTTCGAGCGGGTCCTGTCGATCAACCTGAAGGGCGCGTTTCTGTGCGCCCAGGCGGTCGCGCGGCACATGGTCGAAAAAGTGCAGGGCGGCGGTGCGCCGGGCTGCATCATCAACATGTCTTCGGTGAATTCCGTCCTGGCGATCCCGAACCAGGTGCCTTACTGCGTTTCCAAGGGTGGCCTGACCCAGCTGACCAAGACCGCGGCTCTGTCGCTCGCTCAATACGGCATTCGCGTCAATGCCATCGGCCCGGGTTCGATCATGACGGAGATGCTGGCCTCGGTGAATTCCGATCCGGCCGCCAAGAACCGGATCATGTCGCGCACTCCGATGCTGCGCATCGGCGAGCCGTCCGAAATCGCCGGCGTCGCCGCGTTTTTGGCTTCCAGCGATGCAAGCTACGTCACCGGCCAGACCATCTTCGCCGACGGCGGCCGCATGCCGCTCAACTACACCGTCGCGGTTCCCGACGACGTTTGAGGCGAATTAGCGCTTTTGGTCAAGCGTGCGCCTGGATCCTTTGCCGGTTGCGCGGCTGTCGCCTTTCCCGAAGCGGGGAGAGGGAAGCAGACCGCGCAAGTCGCTTCAGGCGGGAAGGAGCGGCGCATGATGACTTGGCATCCGCCAACGCAGATCGCTACTTGCGTCTCCGTCCACCTTGTCCCCGGTCTGTACACCCACAAGGGGGAGGGGGATCAGGCTGTGCCGGACCGATCCTTGATGGCTAGCTTGCTGCGCTTTCCCTGAAACGCTCTAAACCGCCGCCGCTTCCTTTTCCGCGCCGAACTGCAGGCGGGCGAGCTTGGCATAGAGGCCACCGGCTGCGCTGAGGTCGGCGTGGGTGCCGGTCTCGACGATGCGGCCGTCTTCCATCACCACGATCCGGTCGGCCTTGAGCACGGTTGCCAGGCGATGGGCGATCACCAGCGTGGTGCGGCCCTCCATCAGCTTGTCGAGCGCCTGTTGCACCAGCCGTTCGCTTTCCGCGTCAAGGGCGCTGGTGGCTTCGTCCAGAAGCAGCACGGGTGCGTCCTTCAGGACTGCGCGGGCAATCGCGATGCGCTGGCGCTGGCCGCCGGAGAGCGTTACGCCGCGTTCGCCGACCATGGTGTCATAGCCATCCGCCATGGCGTCGATGAAGGGTGCGGCAAGGGCGGCCCGGGCGGCCGCGACCACCTCCTCGCGGCTGGCCTCGGGCCGGCCATAGGCAATGTTTTCGGCAATGCTGGCACCGAAGATGGCCGTGTCCTGGGGAACCAGGGCGATATGCCGGCGCAGGTCCTGCGGGTCAAGATCGGTCAGGCTGGCGCCGTTCAGGCGAATGGCACCGGAGACGGGGTCGTAAAAGCGCATCAGCAGGCTGAAGAGGGTCGACTTGCCGGCCCCGGACGGGCCGACCACGGCAACGGTCTCGCCAGGGGCGATGCTGAGGTCGAGGTCGCGCACCACCGGCATGTGCTCGGCATTGCGATAGGCGAAGGAAACCTTGTCGAAGTGAATGGCGCCGCGCGGTGTTTCCGGCAGGGCGACCGGATGGGCGGGCGCGGCGATTTCCGGCTCGATGTCGAGCAGTTCGGACAGGCGCTCGGCGGCACCGGCCGCCTGTGACAGTTCGCCCCAGACCTCGGAGAGGGCGGCGAGCGATCCGGCAGCCAGGATGGAATAGAGCAGGAACTGGCTGAGTTCGCCGCCCGTGATGCGGCCGGAGAACACGTCGCTGGCGCCGATCCACAGGACGGCGACGATGCTGGCGCCGATCACCATGATGGCAAAGCCGGTCAGCGCCGCCCGCGCCATGATCGCCTTGCGCGCGGCCTGGAAGGCGGCCTCGACGGAAGCGGCATAGCGCCCGGCGCTTCTGTCCTCATGGGTGAAGGCCTGAAGGGTCTTGACCGAGCCAAGCATCTCGCTGGCATAGGCGGACGCATCAGCGAGCGTATCCTGGGCGAAGCGAGAGCGTTTGCGCACCTGGCGGCCGAATCCCAGAATGGGAATGAGAATGACCGGAATGGCGGCGAGCACGATCACGGAGAGGCGCGGGCTGGTGACCACCATCATCACGGCAGCGCCCATGAACATGATCAGGTTGCGCATGGCGAGTGAGGCGCTGGCGCCGAAGGCGGCCTTGATCTGAGTTGTGTCGGCGGTCAGCCGTGACAGGATCTCGCCGGATTTGGCGCCGTCGTAAAAAGAGGCGCTGAGCCTTGTCATATGGGCGAAGACATCGGAGCGGACTTCCGATACGACCCGTTCACCGATCCACATGACCAGGAAATAGCGCACGGAGCTGGCGGTCGCGAGCGCACAGACGACCACGATCAGAACGGCAAAATACGAATTCACCAGCGCCGGATCGTCGGCGCCAAAGCCATAGTCGATCATGCGGCGGACGGCCGCCGGCAGCACCAGCGTGATCAGTGCTGCCGAGAACAGGGCGGCGATCGCGGCGCCCACCATGACCTTGTGCCGGGCGAGGTAAGGTAGAAGGCGGGTCAGTGGCCGCAGAGATTTGCGGGTTTTTCCGTTCTGGGTCTGGGCGTTGGAAGCAGACGCGTCGGCCACAGGGCTCTCCTTGTTGTTTGTGTCCCCTCATACCATGTTCGCCGGAACGCTCAATGTCTTTGACTTTTGTGGAGCGCCGGAAACAGAGTGCAGGAGCCGTCACGGAATTCCTTTGCTGGACAGGGGTAAAAATGGCGGAAAATGCCCCTTGTCTTGCAGGCTGCCTTGGGGTATATCCCCGCCTCATGTTTCTGAGGGCGGCGTCCGCATCCGGATCGGCGGCCCTTCATTTCGTTTTGCGCCAGACAGCTTCTTTCCCGGAAAGACGGTTGCGGGGCGTTTGAAAGGACCGGCCATGAAAGCGGATATCCATCCCGACTACCACACCATCAAGGTCGTCATGACCGATGGCACCGAATACACCACCCGCTCCACCTATGGCGCGGAAGGCGACACCCTGACGCTCGACATCGACCCGACGTCGCACCCGGCATGGACCGGCGGCGACCGTCAGCTGATGGACCGCGGCGGCCGCGTGTCCCGGTTCAAGAACAAGTTCGCAGGTTTCCTGGGCTCCTAAGCTCCAGCCTTCGACAGCTTCAAACGAAGAACCCGGCCTTGCGGCCGGGTTTTTTGTGTTTGTGGTTCGGATTTGGTGCGCAAAAGAGCTCGCTTCCAAGCTGTCCGGACCGGAGGCAAGTTGGGCTCATTTGGCTTCGATGTGGCGGCTGCGCCGCTGACTCCCACCCTTGTTCCCTCCCCACAAGGGGGAGGGAGACGCAGGCAGCGCGCACCCGAAGGGAGGCCAAGTCACCACGCGCAATGTTCTCAGTTGCGAGCGACTTGGCACAGCTTGATCCCCCTCCCCCTTGTGGGGAGGGGGTAGGGGTGGGGGTATACTGCGTCGGCCGCAAAAATGTCGGCAACCCGTGCAATCTGCTCTGCCAAGTCGCCGGTCTTGACGCCCAGTGGAAGAGGGGTGGGCAACCGCTTATCATCAAGCATGTGACCAACAAAAAAGCCGCCTGGCGGCGGCTTTTCAAGAATTCGGAAGGTTCTTTCCGGTCTCAACCGAGCTGGCCGAAGGCGGCGTGCAGCTTGTTGAGCTGGGAGGCAACCGGGTTGTCGTTGGTAGCTTCCTCGGCCTGTTCCTCGGACTTGCGGTAGAGCATGGTGTCGAGATGCACGACCCGTTCCTGAAGGCGTGTGGAGCGCTCGACCAGCTCGCGCAGGGTTGTCGGCAGTTCGTCCCAGACCGGGCCGCCGGTCGCGCTGGAAAGCTTGTCGAGGCGCACCTTGTTCTTGTCGCTGCCGGCCTGTTCGCGGGACATTTCACCTTCGTTGACCGCGCGCTGCAGCAAGAGCCAGGAGGCGAGCTGCATCAGACGGGTGGTCAGGCGCATGGATTCGGTCGCATAGGCCAGGGAGGCCGGGCGCGGCAGCTGCTTTGCTTCGTCGCGGCCTTCGCCGTCCAGATACATCGCGGTCTCCTCGACCAGCGACATGCCCTCCTGGAACAGGCTCTGGAAGTTGTCCGAGCTGGCAAGATGATGCGCGATATGCACAGCGCCAACGTGTTCACCGGCTTTGTTCGTGTCTTCCGTCATTGGATTGCTACGCCTCAGTTACTCTTCCGGTTGCCCCTGCATCTCTTCTTGAACTGTCCCGGGATACGACATCCCGTGAAAGGTGTCCCTTTTTGGAACGATGCAGGTCTTCATGGCCTATATCCAGCAAAGCGCGTGCCAGACAGCTGGAAACTCGGCCGTTAACCAGAGCTTTGACAAGATACTATGAGGCGAGCGCAAAAAAAAGAGCCGCACGGTTGCGGCTCTGAGTCTTTAACAGGGAGGCGTCAAACAGAGTGGACAGGAGCCACTCACATCCAGATGACTGGATAGCTAAATTTATACTTTGGAAAGATTAATAAGAGGTAAACGAGTAAATTTTTACCTACCTCGTTTACTGTGATCAGTGCCAAATTGGCTCAAATTGCATAAATCTCGTAACAATTTACAGGTTATTTCTGGAAGAACGCATCGGCTGCATTGCGAATAGTGCCGCGTTGTTCAAGTTCCTTCTGCGTACGGTTAATTTCCGCACTCAAAGCCTCGATCCGCTCCGACAGCTCTTCCTCGGACAGGCGCGACAAATCTTCCCCTACGGTGACGGCACCGCCCGCGGATTTTCTGGGGACATCATCATCAAATAGGCTCATTGTCTCGTTCCCAAGCATGTGTCAGGCAGGTCCTGAACGGCTTGCCTGTCCGGTCCGGTTTCCGGCAGATAGATAGGTGACAGTTTACCATATGCCAGGCACAGTTCGCCTAGTCAGTCCCAAAATGAACCAAAAAGGAAGCGCCCCCATGCAAAAACTGCCGGAAAGCATGACGGTTGTCGCGATTTCGGCCCCGGGCGGGCCGGACGTCCTGAAACCGGAGGTGCGGCCGATTCCCGAATTGGGACCGGGGGAGATCCTGATCCGGGTGGCGGCCGCGGGCGTGAACCGGCCGGACGTGCTTCAGCGCAAGGGGGCTTATCCGCCGCCCAAGGGCGCGTCCGACCTGCCCGGGCTCGAAGTCTCCGGCGAGGTGGTGGCGTGCGGCGAAGGCGCGGCGCGCCATCCGGTCGGCACCCGGGTCACGGCGCTGGCGCCCGGCGGAGGCTATGCCGAATTTTGCAAGGTGCCCGAGGGTCACGCCCTGCCCATCCCGCAAGGCCTCACCATGGTCGAGGCCGCAGCCTTGCCGGAAACCTTCTTCACTGTCTGGACCAACGTTTTCGACCGGTGCGGGCTGAAGGCCGGTGAACGCTTCCTGGTGCATGGCGGCACGTCCGGGATCGGCACGACGGCGATCCAGCTGGCCAAGGCCTTCGGTGTGGAGGTGTTCACCACCGTCGGTTCGGAGAACAAGGCGGAGGCGGTCAGGAAACTCGGTGCGGATCACGCGATCAATTACCGGGAGGCGGCCTTTGAGAAAGTCATCCTGGAGATCACCGGTGGCGAAGGTGTCGACGTGATCCTCGACATGGTCGGCGGCGACTATGTGGAACGGAACTGGAAGGCGGCGGCGGTCGAGGGGCGTATTTGCCAGATCGCAACCTTGAACGGCATTTCCGAGAACGTGAATTTCTCCCGCCTCATGGTCAAGCGGCTGACCCATACGGGCTCCACGCTCCGGCCGCGCAGCGACGCCTTCAAGACGGCCATCGCCGACAGCCTGCGCGACAAGGTCTGGCCGCTGATCGATTCGGGCAAGGTCGGTCCGGTGATGGATTCGACTTTTCCGCTGGAGCAGGCGGCGGAGGCGCACCGGCGCATGGAAAGCTCTGGCCATATTGGCAAAATCGTCCTGACGGTGGAGGTCTGATCGCGGGCTGAAACGGGGGAAACGCAAATTGTGCGTTGCCATTTGCGTTTCCCCCGGATTTCTCCTATATTCCGGCCACTTCCCAGGAAACTGACTATGGAACACCGCTTTTTCGCCCTGCCGGGCGATGGAGCAGACGAGAGGAATTTATCCGATGGCGAACACGCCGCTGATGCCGAAGGCAACCGCCGTCTGGCTCGTTGACAACACCGCGCTGAGCTTCACGCAGATCGCCAGCTTCTGCAAGCTGCACCCGCTTGAGGTCAAGGCGATTGCCGATGGCGAAGCCGCGCAGGGGATCAAGGGCCTCGACCCGATCCTGACCGGCCAGCTGACCCGCGAAGAAGTCGAAAAGGCTCAGAAGGATCCGAACTATCAGCTGAAGCTGCAGGGCTCCAAGGTGGTGGTGCCGGAAACCAAACGCAAAGGTCCGCGCTACACGCCGGTGTCCCGCCGTCAGGACCGCCCGAATGCCATCCTGTGGCTGGTGCGCAACCATCCGGAACTGAAAGACGCGCAGATCATGCGCCTGGTCGGCACGACGAAGCCGACGATCGCCGCCATCCGTGACCGCACCCACTGGAATTCGGCCAACCTGACGCCGTCCGATCCGGTGACACTCGGCCTCTGCAGCCAGCTGGAACTGGACATGGAAGTCGAAAAAGGCGCCAAGAACCTGCCGCAGCCGGTCGCCGGCGCGGAAGAGACCTTGATGCCGGTCGAGGACACGACCAGTGACGATGCGATTGCAGCCGCCTTCTCCTTCGATCCGAGCCAGCCGATCAAGCGCGAGGAAGAAGAGGAAATCGATGCAGATGCCGTCTTTGCCAACCTGGGTTCCCTGAAGTCCGCGCCTGCTGAAGAAGAGGCTGCCGATATGGATGCCGGTTCCGTCTTCGAAAGCGGCGAGAGCGAAGACGCGGCCGCTGACGCTGATGCCGGCGAAAGTGCTGATGAAGCCGATGAAGATGCGGAGACTGCCGAAACCGGCGACGCGGACGAAGAAGACACCAAATAGGCCGCCCTGTCCGGGACCATGATCAAGAGCCGCCGGCTGGACCCAGCCGGCGGCTTTTCTGTTTCCAGCGCGTCTCGGTCAAATGACCCTCATTGCTCGGAAGGCGTTCTGGTGGGCGTACCGGATCGAGGTGAAAACGCGTTGCCACGTCTTTGAACCCGGCATAGTCTTCCAGACTTTCTGGGAGAACATCATGTCAAACAGTCTTTTGAAGCTGGGCTTTGCCCTGGCGCTTGCCCTGGGTATCACACAGGTGCAGGCCGAAACGCGCATCACCTATAAATCCGCGAAATCCGCATCGTCCTATTACCAGATGGGCGTTCAGATCGCTGAGGCCGTAAAGGCCGGCAGCAATGGCGAGATGATCGTCACCGTCGAAGAGAGCCAGGGGTCCGTCCAGAACGTCATGGAAGCGCGCGCGCGTGGGGGTGACTATGTGTTCACGACGCCGCCGGTGCTCGTGTCCCTGGCCCAGGGCGGCAAGGCGATGTTCGAAGGCAAGGGCGATCCCAAGTTCGACGAGATCCGCGCCCTGTTTCCGATCCCGTCGCTGACCATGCATTTTGTCATGTCGGCGGATAGCGGCGTCACGGACTTCGCCGGTCTGGAAGGCAAGACGATCCTGCTTGGCAAGGGCTCGTTCGGGGCCAATGAAGGCGAGAAATACCTCAAGCTGTTTGGGCTCGAAGGCAAGGTGAACCTGGCCGAAGTGGAACTTTCCAACGCCGTCGCGGCTTTGAAGAACGGCCAGATCGACGGCTTCGTAACTGCCGGTTCCTGGCCGGCGCCCAACGTGATCGAGGCGGCCGCCTCGACCGGCGTCAATGTTCTGTCGCTTTCCGACGATCAGATCGCCGAGACCAAGCGCACCAAGCTGGTCATTCCGGCCGGTACCTATTCGGGCCAGGAAGCGGATATCGTCACCACGTCTCTGCCGGTCGCGGCCTTCACGACCACCGCCATGGATGACGATACGGCCTATGCGCTGACCAAGACCTTCTGGGAAGAAAAGGCCAAGATGGGTGAGGAAGCCCCCTGGTGGAACGGGGTTGACCAGGGCCTGATGGCCAACATCACCGGCAAGATCCATCCCGGCGCAGTGCGCTACTACGAAGAAGCCGGCATTCCTCTGACGGACGCCCAGAAGTAAGCTTCTTTTCCATCGTCTGCGGCGCGCGGCTTTCCGAATCTGACCGGACCGCGCGCCGGATTTTGCGCAGGACCGGTTCGAGACCGGCGGCGCCCACCGCTCCTCTTTGAAAAACGCAAAACATCATGATTCGCGGCGAACCAGCCTCTACTCCGCTCTGGCGCACGGCGATGCTTGTGTCGGCCATTGTGCTCGTTGTCTTCCATCTCGGGCTGATCTTTTCCGGTCTCGTACCCAATCTGGTTAGCCGTCCTGTACATCTGGCACTGGCGTTGCCCTGGATCTTTCTGTTTGCCGGCGGCCCTGTTGTTCAGCGCATCACTGGCGCCCTTTTTTGTGCCGCCGGGGTTGCTGCCTGCTTCTGGGTCGCGCTCAACCAGTCGATGCTGTCGGACCAATACGGGTTCCTGGAAGGGGACCTGCAGCTGGTCATCGCCATCGTTCTTCTGATCACGGTGCTGGAAGGCGCGCGCCGCGCCATTGGCTGGCCACTGCCCATCGTTGCCGCCCTGGCACTGGCCTACGGCCTCTTTGGTCAGCATATTCCGGGTGAATTCGGCCATTCGGGCACGCCGACTGCCAGTTTCCTCGGCACGCTCACGATTGCCGAAGGCGGCATCTGGGGCAGTCTGACCGGCGTGTCGGTCAATGTGGTCGCGATCTTCGTGATCTTCGGCGCCGTGCTGAATGCCGGCGAAGCCGGTCAGGGCTTCATGAATGTCGCCGCTGCCGCTGCCGGGCGCCTGAAGGGTGGGGCGGCAAAGGTCTCGGTGCTGTCCTCCGCCCTGTTCGGCTCCATCTCCGGCTCCGCCTCCGCCAATGTCGCCTCTACAGGCGCGATCACCCTGCCGGCGATGACGAAGCTCGGTTATCCGAAGCGGCTTGCCGGCGCGGTCGAGGCGGTGGCCTCGTCCGGCGGCCAGATCATGCCGCCGCTGATGGGGGCGGGTGCCTTTGTCATGGTCGAACTCACAAGGGTGCCCTACACCCAGATCATGGCGGCGGCCCTGCTGCCGGCCGTGCTCTATTTCTTTGCCGTCTGGGTCGGCATCAATGCCTATGCACGCCGGTTCGATCTCGCCGCGATCGACCAGGGCGATCAGCCGTCGCTCAAGCAGGTTCTGATCACTTCGGCGTTTTTCATGGTGCCGTTCCTGGTGCTGCTACATGGCATGTTTGTCGTGCGTTACACGCCGCAATACGCGGCCTGCCTTGCGATTCTCGCGGGCTTCGTGCTGCTGTTCTTCAACGCCAGCGGCACGTTCGATGCAGGGCAAATCCTGCGCCGGATGGAAAGCGCCGTTCTGACGGCGGCGCGCCAGGTTTCCGTGATCGCCGCGATCATCGTCTGCGCCTCGATCATTATCGGCGTCCTTGCCATCACCGGGCTCGGGGTCAAGATCACCTCGCTCATCCTGTCCGGTTCCGGCGGCTATCTGTGGCCGTCCCTGTTCCTGACAGCGCTGGCCTGTCTCTTCCTCGGGATGGAAGTGCCAACGACGGCAGCCTATGTCATCTGCGTTTCGGTGGCTGGCCCAGCCCTGATCCAGCAGGGGCTGGAACCGCTACAGGCGCACCTCTTCGTCTTCTGGTTCGCGCTGATCTCGACCATCACACCGCCGGTCTGTGGCGCGGTTTTCATTGCCGCGGGCATGGTCGGGGAGAACTGGCTGAAAGTGGCGATGACCGCGATGGCGCTCGGCGTGGGTCTTTATGTCATCCCGCTGGCGATGATCGCCAATCCCGCCGTGATCGAGCTTGCCGCCACGCCGTTTGCCGCGGTCATCGCCGCCGCAAAGATCGGCGTCGGTCTGGCGCTGGTTTCCTTCGGCCTGATCGGTTTCAAGATGCCTTGGCAGAAGCTGCTCGCCACCCTGGCCGGGCTGGTGGTGATTTTTGTCGGCGGCGGCCTGCTATGACGCTGCGTCGGTCGGCGCGGGGTGGCAGCCTTCCGGTTTGAAGATCCGTTCCGTCGACGCCGGGTGGCGCTGGAGCGCGCTGTCCGGCCGGATCGGCCGGGGCTGGAAGTTGCCGCCGCAATTGGGGCAGGTGCCTTTCAGGACATGCGTGGCACAGTCCGCGCAGAAGGTGCATTCAAAGGTGCAGATGAAGGCCTCTTCCGACTGGGGCGGCAGGTCCTTGTTGCAGCATTCGCAATTGGGGCGCAGATCCAGCATGGCGTCTTCCCGTTTTGATGTGAGATTCAGGATTTGAAACCCGGCGGTGGTTCGGGTCAAGCCGCAGCCGGTCAGGATTGTTGCCCGCGTTTGCCAAAATGCATGTTGCTGCTGTCGCCAAGGCCGTGACGCAGGCAGAAATAGATGATGGCGAGGCTCGCCGCCAGCCACAGGCCGCCCCAGAAAATCGTCGGGCCGCCGAATTCTTCCGCCAGCATATAGGCGTCCGAGCGAATTCCGGAGCGGCGGATGGTGTCGTCGAAAATGTCGTAGGGCACATAGAGAATGCTGGAGAG
Organism: Roseibium sediminicola; assembly: GCF_023156505.1. GTDB lineage: Bacteria > Pseudomonadota > Alphaproteobacteria > Rhizobiales > Stappiaceae > Roseibium > Roseibium sediminicola. The sequence goes on from NZ_JALNMJ010000008.1 coordinate 118,116, forward strand.
GCCGATCACCCGCAGGATCAGGTCATTGACCTCGACACTGAGATAGCGCGCGGCGGCCAGCATGGCGGCGCCGGTGCCGAGGCAGAAGGCGAGGGCGAACCAGTCGCGGATATAGAGCGCCGTCACCACAAGCGTGAACGCGCCGAGACACCCGAGGATGATGCGGTCGGCCTCAGTCTTCAGCGCAAGCAACAACAGCGTTACACCGAACAGAAGCGAGCCGAGATATCCTGCGGTCAGCGTCAGGAACCGGCTGCCGCCGCGTGTAATGGCGTGACCGCCCTGATAGGGCGACAGCGAGATCTCTACGACGGAACCACCGGTCAGGATCGCGGCCAGCGCATGGGACAATTCGTGCAGGTAAACCACCAGGATCTTGAGCGGTACGACAATCGCCGTGTTCCAGAACAGGAACAGCACGAAGGTGATCAGGATGAGTTGCCAATGGCCCTTGAGGATCTGCATGGCATGACAGGGCCCTGCCGGGAAGGCAAAGTCAAGCGGCGGTCAGACTGCGGCGGTCTCGGAACGTGCGATCTTGACCAGCCAATCTGCGAAGGCCTTCGCCTCTGCCTCTTCGCCATTGATTGAGAGAAAATAGCCTTCCTTGGCGTCGATCATGAGCGGCTCGACAGGTTCAACCAGACCATGTTGCAACGGCTGGCGAGACAGGAGTTCGTTGACGAGGCAGGCGCCATTGCCGCGCACAGCCAGGTCCAGGGCCGCGCCGTAGCTGTCGACATAGATCGACGGCGTCAGCTGGGGCAGGCCCGCCGCCTTGCTCCAGGTGGACCAACCACCGGAGATGCCGACGGCCTCGATCAGCGGCAGGTCTTCGGCGCGTGTTGGCCCGTCCTTGGGTTTGAGCGCGATCAGCTTGTTGGAACCCAGGAGAACGGCCTTCGGGCCCGCCTGTTTCTTCGAACCGAAACGGATCTCGACATCGGCGATGGTGCGGCTGAACTCGTCGGGCCAGATGGCGCTGATGAAGCGGAGCGCAATGTCCGGATGGGCTTTTCGGAACGCGGGCAAGGCCGGGGAGATGACCCATTGCAGCACGCTGATCGAAACCGACACGGTCAGCAGTTTCGACGGCTGGTCGGGAAAGAAAGCCCCTGTGGCGGCCGCGAGCGTGTCCAGCGCGGAATCCACCTGAGGCAGCAGGCGCCGTCCGTGATCGGTCAGGGCAAGCCCGCGCGGTTTGCGCTCGAAGAGGGGCACACCCAAACGCACCTCAAGCGATTTGATCTGCTGGCTGACGGCGGACTGGGTCATTCCGATTTCTTCAGCCGCAGCGGTGAAGCTCAGGTGTCTGGCAGCGGCTTCGAAGGCCCTGAACCAGTTCAGCGGCGGCAGCTTTTGAGTCATCTGCAATCTACCCATAAGTTTGACTAATGTCAGAGGGTCAAAATCATTCGTTTGTGCACAAAGTCAAGCCGCCGGATAGTTCCACCAGGATTAAGGGCGCGCGAACGGAGACAGGCATGCAGCCGGACATCAGAAAGATCGTCACCTATGAGGAAGAAACCCTGATCGAGGGCTTCCGAAAGGCCAAGGTCCCGTGGCGCATGTTTGCGGTGGCCGCGATCGTTCGTAATCCCTGGGCGGGCCGGTTTGTCGAGGATCTGACGCCCGAGATCGCAGCCTATGGACCGGAGCTTGGCGCGCTGCTGACCGAGCGGATGATCCGGCTGGGCGGCAGCGGCGATGCCATCGAGGCCTATGGCAAGGCGGCTGTGGTCGGGCTGGACGGAGAGATCGAGCATGCTTCCGCGCTGATCCACACGCTCCGGTTCGGCAACCACTACCGCGAGGCCGTCGGAGCCAAGTCCTATCTTGCCTTCACCAACACCCGCGGCGGCGCAAATGCACCGATCATGGTGCCGCTGATGGACAAGAACGATGCCGGGCGGCGATCCCACTACCTGACGATCCAGTTTGCGATCCCCGACGCACCGCGGGCAGACGAGATTGCCGTCGTGCTTGGCGGGGCGACCTCCGGCCGGCCGTTCCACCGTATCGGCGACCGCTACCAGGATCTGAAAGAGATGGGCCATGACCTGGACAACCCGGCCGCGGTCTGAAGCGGGCGGCATCGCCTTTGTGCAAGAAGGCGAGGGCCCCCGGTTGCTGTTGTTGCACGGCGTCGGTCTCCGGGCGGAGGCCTGGAACGGGCAGATTGCAGGCCTTGCGAAGGATTTCGAAGTGACCGCGCCGGACTTGCCCGGTCATGGTGTCAGCGCGCGGCTTGAAGGCCTGCCGGGATTACCTGATTTCAGCAACAGCCTTGCCCGGTTTCTCGACCGGCCGGTGGTGGTGATTGGCCATTCCATGGGCGCGATGATCGCCCTTGATCTCGCGATCCGCTTTCCGGACCACGTCGTCGGCGTTGCGGCCTTGAATGCCATCTATCGGAGGACGGAGGCTGCAAAAGAAGCCGTCCAGAAGCGCGCCGACAATCTCGACGGAGGAACGGCGCCCGATCCGGAGCCGACGCTGCAACGCTGGTTCGGCAACGAGCCCACGCCCGAACGGCAGGCTTGTGCCAGCTGGCTGACATCCACCGATCCGCTCGGCTACCGGACCGCCTACCGGACTTTCGCCGCCGAAGACGGGCCGTCCGGCGAGGAACTTGCCGGGCTTACCTGTCCGGCGCTGTTCCTGACCGGTGGCCTGGAGCCGAATTCCACGCCCGCGATGTCGCGGGCGATGGCCGGTCTTGCGCCGCAGGGACGAGCCGCGGTGATCGAGGACGCGGCGCACATGATGCCGATGACCCATGCCGATGCGGTCACGGCGATCTTGAAGGAGTTTGCAAGGGAGTGCCTGAAATGAGCGATCTTGATCCGCGCGCGCTGCGTGATGCCTTCGGGCGGTTCATGACCGGGGTGACCGTGGTGACAACATTGGGATCTGACGGCCAACCGGTGGGGTTCACCGCCAATTCATTTTCCTCCGTCTCCCTCGACCCGCCGCTGCTGCTGGTCTGTCCGGGCAAGTTCCTGTCGAGCTACCAGGCCTTTGCCGCCTGCAAGCGGTTCTGCGTCAGCGTGCTGTCGGAAGACCAGAAGGCGGCGGCGAACACCTTTGCCGGGTTCAAGGGAGATCGTTTTGCGCAGGTTCCCCACATCCGGGATGCGCACGGCGTGCCGCTGCTTACCGGCGCCGTCGCGCAGTTCTCCTGCCGCACGCACCAGATCGTGCCGGCCGGAGACCATGCCCTCCTGATCGGCGAGGTGACCGCCTTTGATCAGACGGAGGCCGCCGGGCTCGGTTATGTCGGCGGGCAGTTCTTCCGGCCCGGTCAGACACAGACCCTGAGCATGGGAGCCTGAGCCATGGAGTTTTCGCTGTTTGCCCATATGGAGCGGCTGACCCCGGACCAGCCCCATGACAAGCTCTATCAGGAGTTCCTGGACCTCTGCCGCCTCGCCGATGCCGGCGGCATGCGGGCGATCTGGACCGGCGAACATCACGGCATGGAATTCACCATCGCGCCGAATCCGTTCCTGTCTCTGGTCGATCTCGCCCATCACACAAAGAATGCGCGCCTTGGCACCGGCACCGTGATCGCGCCGTTCTGGCATCCGATCAAGCTGGCGGGCGAGGCGGCGGCGGCCGACCTGATGACGGGCGGGCGGATCGAACTCGGCATTGCACGCGGCGCCTATTCCTACGAATACGAGCGCCTGATGCCCGGCATGGATGCCTGGGAGGCCGGCCAGCGCATGCGCGAGACAGCGCCGCTGCTGCCGAAACTGTGGCGCGGCGATTGTGCGCACGAGGGCGCCCATTACCAGTTTCCGGCGACGACTTCTGCGCCGAAACCGCTGCAGGAAAACGGCCCGCCGATCTGGATCGCGGCGCGGGATCCGAACAGCCATGAATTCGGCGTCCACAACGGTTTCAACATCCAGGTGACCCCACTCTGGCAGGGCATGGGTGAAGTCGAGACGCTGATGGAGCGGTTCAATACTGCTTGCGCCACCCATGATGGGCCACGCCCGAAAATCATGCTGCTGCACCACACCTATGTGGCCAGCGACGTGGAGGATGCGGCCCTGGCAGCCCGGGAACTGTCGCGGTTCTACTGTTATTTCGGTGCCTGGTTTCAGAACAAGCGGCCGGTGAGCCAGGGCCTGATCGCGGCGCTTTCCGAAGAGGAGTTGGCGGCCAATGCCATGATGGCGCCGGCAAACATGGCCCGGGACCTGACTGTCGGCACGGCGCAAGAGGTCATTGACCGGATCAGGCGCTACGAGGATCTTGGCTATGATGAATTCTCGTTCTGGATCGACAGCGGCATGAGTCATGAACGCAAAAAGGCGTCGCTGACCCGGTTTATCGAAGACGTCATGCCGGCCTTCGGCTGAGGGGGAAACATGCAGCATTACCAGCTCTATATCGACGGTCAGCGGAGGGAAGGGGCAGATGGTCAGGTCATGACCACCGAAAACCCGTCCACCGGCGAGGCCTGGGCGAGCTTCGCCTGCGCCGCGCCTGAAGATGTCGATGCCGCCGTGGCGGCCGCACGGCGCGCGCTTTCAGATCCCGCCTGGCGGGACATGACCCAGACCGCGCGCGGCAAGCTGCTCTTCCGGCTGGCGGAGCTGATCGAACGGAACGCGGAGAAACTCGGCCGTCTGGAAACGGCAGACAGCGGCAAGCTGCTCGCCGAAACGCTGAGCCAGACCGGCTATGTCGGTGATTTCTACCGCTACTACGGCGGCCTTGCCGACAAGATCGAAGGCGCCGTGCTGCCGATCGACAAGCCCGGCATGCATGCCTTTACAAGGCGCGAGCCGATCGGCGTGGTCGCGGCGATCGTGCCCTGGAACGCGCAGATGTTCCTGACCGCCACCAAGCTCGGACCGGCGCTCGCCGCCGGCTGCGCGGTGGTGCTGAAAGCCTCCGAAATGGCGCCGGTGCCGATGCTCGAATTCGCGTCCTTGGTTGAAGAGGCGGGCTTCCCGCCCGGCGTCGTCTCGGTCATTACGGGAGATGCGGAAAACTGCGCCATTCCGCTCACCCGTCACCCGGCTGTCGACCGTATCGCCTTTACCGGCGGGCCGGAGACCGCAAAGCATGTGGTGCGCAATTCGGCGGAGAATTTTGCCGTCACGTCGTTGGAGCTCGGCGGCAAATCGCCGGTGCTGGTGTTTGCCGATGCGGATCTGGAGAGCGCCGCCAACGGATTGATCGCCGGGAATTTCGGCGCGTCGGGGCAAAGCTGTGTCGCCGGCTCGCGCGGTCTGGTGCAGCGGGAGATTTTCGACGAGCTGGTCGCAAGGATATCGGATAAGGCGGCCGGTATCCGCGTCGGCGATCCACTGGAGGCCGCGACCCATGTCGGGCCGCTCTGCACGAAGGCCCAGGTGAAACGGATCCGCGAGACGCTTGCCAAGGCGGAGGCTCAGGGAGCGACAATCCGTTTCGGTGGCGCGCTGCTCGACCGGCCGGGCAACTACATGGCGCCGACCCTGGTGGAGTGTCCCACGGCGGAAATCGAAACGCTGAAGGTGGAGATGTTCGGTCCCGTCATGTCGCTGATGCCCTTCGACACCGAAGAGGAAGCGATTGCCCTTGCCAATGACACGGAGTTCGGCCTTGCCTCGGGGCTCTTCACCAGCGATGTCGCTCGTGCACATCGGGTCTCGGAACGGCTGCATGCCGGCATCTGCTGGGTGAACACCTACCGGGCGATTTCACCGATCGCGCCCTTCGGTGGTTACAACAAGTCAGGTTACGGACGGGAAGGCGGCCTGGAGGCGGTGCTGGACTATACCCGCACCAAGACCACCTGGATCAACACGTCCGGGGCGCCGATGTCCAATCCCTTCGTGATGCGCTAGCTATCATCTGGTCCAGGTGGAACTCCGGTCAGACCCCTGAAGGTCAATCGCCTTCACATGGCTCGGTCGCCAGGAAGGCGCGCAGGCCCTTTGTGTCGTCGTCCTCGAAGACCGTGCCGGTGACGGCAAGTTTTTCGATCCGGTCGAAGCGGAACGTGCGGAAATCCCGGCGCAGCTCGCACCAGGCGGAAAACATCCAGCCGTCCGTCAGATTCCAGAGCACAAGCGGCCGGACGCTGCGCTCAGAGGACTGGCCTTCGCCGTCCCGGTAGTCGATTTCGACGATGAGACGCTGGCGGATCGCCTCGCGCACAAGGCTGACGGTGGGCGGGGCGCTGTTCTGGATCTGGAGGCTGTAAAAGGGCGCATCGGCAAGCTTGCGGTCTTCCGGGTTGGGCAGGCCCGCCTGGATCTTGGCGCGGGCTTCCTGCGCGGCGGTGGCCAGCATCGGATCGCCGGTGCGCTCGACAAAGGCAAGACCGATCGCCAGGGCGTCGACCTGATCGTGGGTGAAGGTCATGTTGGGCAGCTCAAAGCCCGGCCGCAGCAGGTAGCCGATCCCGGCCTCCCCTTCGATGGGAAGGCCGGAGGCCTGAAGATGGGCGATGTCGCGATAGATGGTGCTGAGGCTGACTTCCATCCGTTCGGCGAGCTCACTGCCCCGGATCACATCGCGGGTGCGCATCTCGTTGAGGATTCGAAACAGGCGTTCCGCGCGTCGCATTCTGTGCCTTTTCTGTTGCCGGCCAGGTTCGTTGCGAGGAACGCCTGGGGTTAGTCGGCGGCCGTCGCTTCGATCTCGAACAGGAGCGGGGCAAGCGCCAGACGGGTCACCCCAACTAGGGTCATCGGCGGCGCGGCGTCAACCGGTCCGAAGCGCATGCCCATGAGATCGAAATTCTTCAAGGCCTCGTCCACATCCGTGGCGTAGATCCTCAAGGACGTCACGTTGGCCAGGTTCATCCCGGCTGCGCCGAGCACGGCTTCGAGATTGTCGAGGGCAAGGGCAATCTGGCCACGCATGTCACCGGGATGTTGCGGATTGCCCTCGGCATCGACGGCCGTCTGGCCGGCGCAGACCAGCTGCCGGTGTCCGCCCTCCAGGATTTCGGCCTGATGGTACCCCAGCTTCAGCGACCAGGCCCAGGGATTGACGGGTGTTCTCTTCATCGGAGCTTTCCTTCGTTCGTTCGGAGAGCCCTTAAGAACCACAGGCCTGCTGTCAACGTGGTGAGAGGAGTGTTGGTTGAAGAAAAAAATAGAACCGGGGTGCGTCGTTCGATCCAGCTCCAGCTTGGCAAACGCCTTTTGCTGTCAACCCGCGCGTGCCTTGACCGCTGCGGGATCGACGCCCGCCTGCACCATTTTCATTTCGGCGCGCGCTCTGAAGACCGCAAGAAGCGCGCTCAAGGATGAGTCATGGGCGCATTCCCGGTCCATCTTGGAATAGACCAGTCCCAGTTCCTGTTCCGTCCAGGTTTTCAGATCCGCCGGATTGTACTGATGCTGAACTTCCAGCTTGTCTAGGGCACGAGCGAACTTCGCTTCTGGGGTCTCGCAGGTCTCGTATTCATGCCAAAGCTCCAACAGCAGCTCGCCCGATTCCACCGAGAGCATGGCGCGCATCCTTGCCATCGCGTCGGCTTCGTCCGCGAGGGCGGCCGGGAGGCGGTGCTGGATTACACCCGCACCAAGACCACTTGGATCAACACGTCCGAGGTGACTTTGTCCAACCCGTTCGTGACGCGGTTGAGCGCCTTCGATCCTGGCGTGGAACCGCGTCCAGCCGTGCCGCAGGAGATTAATAGTGGCCGGTATTTTTCGAGACCAGCGTTGGAAAACACCCTGGTTCATGTTTCCAACGGTGGCACGTCTCCAAGGCGGACGATGAAGGTCGGATCACTGTAATCGCCAAGATCGACATCAACTTCGATGGAGTAAGCATCGGCCCCGGCGTATGAGCCGCCATCAAACATCCGGTGCGCGCGGGCTTCCGCCTCGGAAGAGGTCTTGCATTCGATCGCAGCTGCTTGAACGAGGACAGGTTTTTTGGCAGCCCCTCTGCCACGCTCCACGCGCCGGTATGTCTGGCAAACGAATCGTATATCGCCTGTCATGGTTCTGAATTTCCCTTCCTGGTCCACGCCAGGACAGCAAGCCAGCCACTTCAACGTTACCTGCCTGCAGGTGCCTGCGCCGACGAATTCCGGGGACAGGGGTGTCACATAGATTCGACGGTGTGTCGAACCTGGAAACCGACACCCCGATGGATCACTTTGCCTTCTTTTCTCCCAGAAGCGGCAGGGTCTTGCCTTTGCTGAAGTCAGCCGTCGCGGAGACCTTTTCTTTTATCTTCTTGGGCTTTTTCTGCTCGCGGTTCCCGCGTCTCTTGTCGCCTTTTGACATCTGATTGCCTCTTTCATGAACCGGTCTGATGGCTTGACAATCGTGCGGTCCGGTTTTTCGTCCGCGTCAATTGCTGGTCTGAGATCTGCGGTCGATAGAGGATTACAGCGGCCTCGTTCTTCCGTTCAGCGGTTCAATGGCTGTGCTCCAGGCGCCTCAGGCGTGTGGCCGGAATTTGCCGCATTGCGGTTCTGCCGGCAGGCTCGAGTGCCAAGCCCCCACAACCGCGACAACCCGGATTCCAGGTTCGCGGTCAAAGTCCGACCAGCATTACTTGAATTTTGGAACGAAAAAACTTGGGGCGCTGACGTTCTATTCGGCGGATCCAAGACAACCTAAATAGCAGGAAAGACGGTCAATAGATACAAATCATTCTTCTGCAGTGAAATATTATCATTCCTGTATGGATTGTCGATCACCGCTCCGTAAGCTTCAGCTCGATGCGCCGGTTCTTGGCCAGGGCCTCGGGCGTCTCGCCGTCTTCCAGCGGCTGGAACTCGCCGAAGCCGGCGGCGACAAGGCGTTTGGGATCGACGCCCTTTTCGATGAGATAGCGGACCACGGAAATGGCGCGGGCCGCGGAGAGTTCCCAGTTGTTGCGCAGCCGGCCGGTGCCCGACAGCGGGCGGGCGTCGGTGTGGCCGTCGACACGCAGGACCCAGTTGATTTCTTCGGGGATCTGCGCGCTCAGTTCCTGGATCGCTTCCGCGAGCTTGTCGAGCTCCTGCTCGCCATCCGGGTTGATGTCTTCCTGGCCACTGTCGAACAGCACTTCGGACTGGAACACGAAGCGGTCGCCGACAACGGAAATGTCGGAGCGCTGGGACAGGATCTCGCGCAGGCGGCCGAAGAAGTCGGACCGGTAGCGCGACAGCTCCTGCACCCGTTGCACCAGCGCCGCGTTGAGGCGCTTGCCGAGGCTGGCGATCTTGGCCTGGCTCTGCTCTTCCTTGGCCTCGGAGGCTTCCAGCGCGGCATTGGCGGCGGCGATCTGGCGGCGGAGCGCGGCAATCTGCTGGTTCAGCAGTTCAACTTGCGCCAGCGCTTCCTGGCTGATCTGGCGCTCGTCGTCGAGCAGGTTCTCAAGGCGCGTTGCCTTGCCGCCCGCAGCATCGGCGGCACCCGAACTGCTTTCCAAGAGGCCGAGCAGACGGCTCTGTTCGGCTTCGGCGTCCGTGAGGCTCGCCTGGAGGCCCAGGATCGTGTCTTCCAGCTCACCGGAATTGGCGCGTTCCAGCGCCAAGAGTTCAGTCAGTTCGCTGATCTGGGCGTTGAGGCGGTTGAGCACGGTATCCCGGCCGGACAGCTGCTGGGACAGGAAAAACTGCGCGATCATGAAGATCGACAGCAGAAAGATGATGACAAGCAGGAGCGTTGCCATGGCGTCGACAAAGCCGGGCCAGTAGTCGGTTTGCTGTCCCCTTCGGCGGGCGCGCAGTCCTCCTGCCATTTCAGAAACGCTCCTGTTATTCCTTGGCGCGGTCGAAGGCGGCGGCGATGGAGGTCAACAGACCCTCGATCCGCTTCTGCTGCTCGCCCTGGGATTCCGCCCAGTCACGCATCATCTGCTGCTCGGAGCGCACATGCTTGACCAGGCCCTGAATGCCTTCGGCGAGATTGGCCATGGCCTGGTTGGCGTTCTTGCCGCCGCCGTCCTCGACACTCTTTTGTAGTGCGCTGATTGAGGCCTGAATTTGTTCCACGCCGGGCGAATCCGACGCGTCGAACAGGCCTTCTTCGGAGGCAATGTCGGTGACGGTGGAGAGCCAGTCTTCCAGTTCGTTGTAGAACCGGTTCTGGGCCTGGCCCGCCTGCAGGTCGAGAAAGCCGAGGATCAGCGAGCCGGTCAGACCGAAAAGCGAGGACGAGAATGCGGTGCCCATGCCGGAGAGCGGTGCTTCCAGGCCGGCCTTCAGATCCTCGAAAATGACATTGGCGTCGCCAGAGCCGACATCCAGCGACTGGATGGTGGCACCGACCGAGCTGACGGTCTGGAGCAGGCCCCAGAAGGTGCCGAGCAGGCCGAGAAACACCAGGAGGCCGGTCAGGTAGCGCGACATCTCGCGGCTTTCCTCGAGACGCATGCCGATGGAATCGAGGATCGAGCGGGCGGTGGTCGGCGTCAGGGCCATGTCGCCGGCCTTGTTGCCGAGAAGCGCGGCCATCGGCGCCAGCAGCACCGGCGAGCGGGTGTCGAGCGCCGGGTCGCCGATGCGGAAGGAATTGACCCAGGTGATTTCCGGGAACAGGCGGATGACCCGGCCGAACAGGAGCAGTACGCCGAAGACGCCGACGAGCACGATCAGGCCGTTGAGGCCCGGATTGCTCATGAAGGCGGTCGATATCTGCGGAAACAGAATGAAGGCGATGAAAGCGACGATCACCAGGAAGATGATCATGAAGGTCAGATAGGCCCTCGGGCTGGACAGGCTGTAGGGATCAAATTCTCGGGCCATATCGCTCAATCAGTCACCTGTTTCAGACGTAACCGATTGATAGCGTGATTTTTAACGCCTTGGAAACCTCTTATAGCCGTTGAGGGGACAATTAAGTCTGGAAAGGCCGAATTCGGTACGGTTAGCCAACACACCGCCTCATCCTTTGGAGGACCGACAGGTCCGCCTCGAAGGATCGGCCGCACGGTCCAAAACAAGTGGCTGGATCCTTCGAGACGCCGCTGCGCGGCTCCTCAGGATGACGCTGAATGTGCAGGAAGCTTGTTGGTAAATGGGCGGCTGTTACCCCTGAGCCGGGGCTTCGGCCTGTTTCAAAAGGCGCAGCAGCTGCTTGTGGGCGTCTTCGTTGCCGACAACGATGTCGCCGTTGTCGAGCATCTTGTTCTTGCCCTGAAGGTCGCTGACGAAACCGCCGGCTTCGCGCACCATCAGGATGCCCGCGGCGATGTCCCAGGAATTGAGGCTGCGCTCCCAATAGCCGTCGAGGCGGCCGGAGGCGGTCCAGGCAAGGTCGAGGGCGGCAGCGCCGCACCGGCGGATGCCGGCGACTTCCGGCATGATGTAGCGCAGCTCGCGCAGGGTGCGGCCGTGGTCGCCCTTGCCGATGAAGGGCAGGCCGGTGCCGAAGACCATGTCATGCAGGTCGGAGCGGCCGGCAACGCGCAGACGGCGGTCGTTCAGGAAGGCGCCGCGGCCACGCTCGGCGGTGTAGAGTTCGTCCATGACCGGATTGTAGATTACCCCGGCAACGATCTCGCCGGCTCGCTCCAGAGCGATCGAAGTGGCGAAGATCGGAATGCCGTGCAGGAAGTTGGTGGTGCCGTCGAGGGGGTCGACATGCCAGCGGTGCTGACCGTCGCTGCCTTCGACCTCGCCGCTTTCTTCCATGACCAGGCCAAAGGTCGGCCGGGCCTTGGTCAGTTCGGCGCGCACGATCTCCTCGGCCTTGCGGTCGGCCGCGGAGACGAAGTCGCCGGGCCCCTTACGGGAGACCTGAAGATTTTCCACTTCGCCGAAATCGCGGACGAGCGAGCGTCCGGCCTTGATCGCGGCTTGGGTCATCACGTTGAGGAGAGCTGTGCGGGCCATGGGTCGTCACTTGTTGTTGGGCCGCCCGGACGCATCCGGGCGTGCCAAATTAGGGTATCGCGTGCGCCGGATCAGTCCGCGCGGCGGACATATTCCAGGGAGCCGGTGTCGACGATGATCTTTTCGCCGGCGGTGATGAACGGCGGCACCATCACGCGGACGCCGTTTTCCATCAGGGCGGGCTTGTAGGACGAAGACTGGGTCTGGCCCTTGACCACCGCATCGGCTTCCCGGATTTCCAGGGTCACGAATTGCGGCAGGGTGATGCCGATCGGGCGCTCTTCATGCAGTTCCACGGTGACCATCATGCCGTCCTGCAGGAAAGCGGCGCGGTCGCCGACGAAATCCGCCTGGAGTTCCAGCTGTTCGTAGGTTTCCGTGTCCATGAAGATCAGCATGTCTTCTTGGGTGTAAAGGTACTGGAAGTCCTTCTGTTCCAGGCGGACGCGCTCGACCTTGTCTTCGGAGCGGAAACGCTCGTTGAGCTTGCGGCCGTCGATCAGGTTCTTCATTTCGACCTGAGCGAAGGCACCGCCTTTGCCCGGCTTGACGTGCTGGACTTTGACAACCGCCCAGAGGGTGTCCTGGTGCTGAAGCACGTTACCGGGCTTGATTTCGTTTCCGTTGATTTTCATGGAACGACCGACTTTGTATATTGTTAGGATCTTGAGCGGCGCGGCCGGGGGGCAGGGCGCCGGAAATTTGCTCGCGCCTGTCCACCACAAAAGCCCGGTGAATTCAAGGAAAAAAGGCAAACAGCCTTACGAAACCGGCAGTCCTCGCGAGGATTACGGAGTTTCGCGTGCCGGATCTTCCGAGGGCGCCATCAACGTTGCCGAATATTGCTCAGCCAGTTTGCGCGCTTCTTCCATCGTGGTTTCGTCGAGGCTTTCCACGATCCGGTCGAGGTTGAAGTCGGAAACGCCGAGCGTTCTGGCAATGAGGTGCCAGCCGGCGGCAGCGGCAAAATCCTGTTCACGGCCGCGGCCATAGGCATAGACCCGCGCCAGCCGGTTCATGGCAACCGGATTGCCGCCGGTCGCGGCCCGCTCGAACCAGTCCGCCGCTTCCGCCTCGTTCGGGTCGACGCCTTTGCCCTGAAACCTGAGGATGCCGTAGTAAACCTGCGCGGAGGTGTGGCCGCGCCGGGCGGCTCGGCCTATCCAGAACGCGCCCTGCCCGGGATCGTTCAGCCCGGTCTGGGCTTCCAGATAAGACAGGCCAAGGGCGTATTGTGCCTCCGGGTCGTTCCGTTTCGCAGCTTCCTCGAGGAGTTCCCGGGCCTTGGCCTCGTCGAACGGGCGGCCTTCGCCTTCCTGGTAGGGCAGCGCGAGATTGTAGAGCGCCGAGGCGTTGCCCGCGTCGGCGGCCTGCTGGAAATAGTCGGCCGCCTTTTTCTTGTCGGTATCGACGCCCGTACCGAGCAGATAAAGCTGACCGAGCTGCATGGCCGAGCCGGCATCGCCGCTGGCGGCGGCCAGTCGATACCAGTCAGCGGCCTTGGCCTTGTCCTGGCGAATGCCGAGGCCGGCTTCATGCAAGACACCCATCAAGGCCTGGGCGGCCTTGTCGCCCTGTTCGGCGAGGGGCGTGGCCAGACCGAGCGCAGTCAGGAACCAGCCGCGCTGAAAAGCGTCATATGCCGTATCGGCGACGGCTTTTTGGCCCTCTTCCAGCTTGGGCGGACCGGCATCGACGATGCTGCGCAGAGTCTTGTCGCGTGTGGTGACGTCAACCAGCGCGGGCACCGGTACGTCGATCGCAGGCTTGGCTTTCTCTGGCTCAGCCGTTTCGATGGCGGCCGGCGCGGTGCTGTCTGTCTGCTGGGCGAGGACCGAAGTGGTGGACAAGGCGGCGGCCAGCGTTGCGGCCAGAAGATGACCGGTCCGCTTGTGGTGGGAAAGGCGCGTCCTTTTTTTCGGCATCGGTCCTGCTTGGCCTCCAGATCTATTCGGTTTCCGGAAACGGATGGGCTTCCAGGATCGTGTTGGCGTGTGCGATGAGAGATGAAATCTCCGTGTCGGATTGCCAGATGGCGTCCTTCAGGGCGACAAAATCCGCACCGGTCGCGGCGACATCGCCGAGCGTGTCGAGACAGTTGCCGGCCATCGCGACACAAGGGGTTTCGAACAGTTCCGCCCACCAGGACGCATTGCGCAGCGTCTTGTCATGGGCGCAGTCCTTCTCGGCAAGGTCCAGCTTGCCGAAAAAGAGATAGTCGACCCCGGTCTCGGCCCATTCCATGGAGTCATGTTTCAGCTTGGTGCCGCCCGTGCCGACGATGCGGTCGGGCTGGAAGCTTTCGACTGCCAGCTTGAGGTCTTCCAGAGACGTGTCGACATGAACGCCATCCGCGCCGCTGCGACCCGCCGCCTGGGTGTCCCGATAGACGATGGCGGCCGCGCCGCCCGCCTGGATGATGGGGACCAGCACGTCGGCGGTCGCCTGGACGTCCTTGGTGCCGGCGCCGGGCATGTAGATCAGCACGCAAGCGATGTCGCCGCCCCTAAAGGCCTGCTGCAGCTTCTGGGCGATGTCGGCCGTGTCAAACGCCGGGGGCGTCACGAGAAAGAGGCGGGGGCGGTTCACGTCGTCGGTCCTGATTGATCTCTTCGGTCTAAGCGGTTCTTGTCCCTAAAGACGGCGAAAGAGGGACGCAAGGCCCCTCTTTCAACAAAGTGACTGAAACCGGACCCGCGATCAACGCCGCGGCGGTGCCGATCAGGCGGTTTTCGGATCCAGCTCGCCGGCCTGGTAGCGTGCGGCCATGTCGGCCAGGGTCGCGATTTTCTTGATCTTGGATGCCTGGCCGGCCGTGTTGAACGCCTCAAGACGGGCGCCGCAGAGCTTTTCCATCGCGTCGCGCGCAGGCTTCAGATATTTTCGCGGATCGAATTCGCCCGGATTCTCGGAAAGGATCCGACGGATCTGGCCGGTCATGGCCATGCGGTTGTCGGTGTCGATATTGACCTTGCGCACGCCGTTCTTGATGCCGCGCTGGATTTCCTCGACCGGCACACCCCAGGTCTGCGGCATTTCTCCGCCATACTGGTTGATGATGTCCTGCAGATCCTGCGGCACCGAGGAAGAGCCGTGCATGACCAGATGGGTGTCCGGCAGGCGACGGTGAATTTCCTCGATCACGTTCATTGCGAGGATCTCGCCATCCGGCTGACGGGTGAACTTGTAAGCGCCGTGGCTGGTGCCCATGGCGATGGCAAGCGCATCGACCTTGGTTTCCTTGACGAACTTGACGGCCTCTTCCGGATCGGTGAGCAGCTGGTCGTGGCTGAGCTTGCCTTCCGCGCCATGGCCGTCTTCCTTGTCGCCCATGCCGGTTTCCAGCGAGCCGAGCACGCCGAGTTCGCCTTCGACGGAGATGCCGCCGAGATGGGCCATGTCGGTCACGGTCTTGGTGACGCCGACATTATATGCCCAGTCGGCCGGGGTCTTGCCGTCGGCTTCGAGCGAGCCGTCCATCATCACCGAGGTGAAGCCGGCCTGGATCGCGGTCATGCAGGTTTGCGGCGCGTTGCCGTGATCCAGATGGACGCAGACCGGAATATGCGGGTAGATCTCGACCACCGCATCCATCATGTGCTTCAGCATGACGTCATGGGCATAGGCGCGGGCGCCGCGCGACGCCTGGATGATCACGGGAGAATCGGTTCGATCCGCTGCCGCCATGATGGCCAGTGCCTGCTCCATGTTGTTGATGTTGAACGCCGGAACGCCGTAATCGTGTTCGGCGGCATGGTCTAGAAGCTGGCGGAGGGTAATGCGTGCCATCAAGTATCTCCCGAAGGTCCGGATCCTGTCGCGTGAAGCGTATCAGGGTGAACGCTATCAAAATTTCACGTCACCACTGTTGCGGTGCGTCAATCCCCGGTGGTTCTAACAAGATTTTCCGGTAGGGAAAGAGGCTCGCGACCGCTTAAATCAATTTAAATACAGGGACCTGCCCGAAAAGAACCAAGCTTATTTAATTCGATATTCGAATTAATTGAAAGGCGTATGTGTCCACAGGACCGTTACTGAACCGGCGAACTGATGTCGACAAAGGTGCCTGCCGGATCCCGCAGGATCATGCGTCTCTGGCCGTAGGCCATGTCGCGCGGGGCTTCGACGATGACCGCGTTGAGGGTGCGGGCGCGCTCGTAGACGGCGTCGCAATCGGCGACGACAAAGGTGAGGATGACCCCGGCCGGCGCCTTCTGGGCGCGAGCCGGGACGATGTCGCTGGTCTGGTTGAGGATGCCGAGTTCAAGCCCCGGCGTCTCGGGATCGACCAGATTGACGAACCAATCGGAGGAAAACTGCGGCGTCAGGCCAAGCAGCTGTTGGTAGAAGGCCGCTGTCGCGGCGACCTCCTCGGTCAGGATGTTGGTGAACTGACGCAGCATATCCGCCTCCCGGTGCCAATCAGGCGTCGAGTGCCTGGACGCCCGGAAGCGCCTTGCCTTCGAGCCATTCCAGGAAAGCCCCGCCCGCGGTCGAGACATAGGAGAAGTCGTCGGCCGCGCCCGCGTGGTTGAGCGCGGCAACGGTGTCGCCGCCGCCGGCCACGGAGTTCAGCTTGCCCGCTTTTGTGTTTGCCGCGGCGTGCTTGGCAGCGGCGACGGTTGCCGTGTCAAAAGGCGCGATCTCGAAGGCACCGAGCGGGCCGTTCCAGACCAGGGTTTTGGCGGCGTCGATCTTGCCTTTTACGGTTTCAATGGAGGCGGCGCCGACATCGAGGATCATGCCGTCTGCGGGGATGGCATCGAGCGCAACGGTTTCATTGTCCGCGCCGGCCTTGAATTCCTTCGCGACGACGGCGTCCGCCGGAAGCACGATCTCGCAGCCGGCCTTGTCGGCAGCGGCCATGATCTTTTTCGCGGTGTCGGCCAGGTCGTGTTCGCACAGGGACTTGCCGACATTGACGCCCTGGGCCGCCAGGAACGTGTTGGCCATGCCGCCGCCGATCACCAGCATGTCGACCCTGGAGACAAGATTTTCCAGAAGGTCGATCTTGGAGGACACCTTGGCGCCGCCGACCACGGCGAGCACGGGGCGGACCGGTTCGCCGAGGGCGGAGCCGAGCGCTTCCAGCTCGGCCTGCATCGTGCGGCCGGCATAGGCGGGCAGCAATCTGGCGATGCCTTCGGTGGAACCATGAGCGCGGTGCGCGGCGGAAAAGGCGTCATTGACGTAGATGTCGCCATTGGCGGCAAGCGCCTTGGCGAAATCCGGGTCGTTCTTTTCCTCGCCCGCATGGTAGCGGGTATTTTCCAGGAGCAGGACCTCGCCGTCGGAAAGTTCGTTGACCGCATCTTCCGCAAGCGGGCCGATGCAGTCATCGGCGAAGACGACCGGCTTGCCGAGCAGGGCGGACACTGCCGGGGCGACCGGGGCCAGCGACATGTCGGCGACCCGCTCGCCTTTCGGCCGGCCGAAATGAGCCAGCAGGACGACCTTGGCGCCCTTGTCGGAGAGTTCCCGGATGGTCGGCAGGACGCGCTCGATGCGGGTTGTGTCGGTGACCTTGCCGCCATCCATCGGCACGTTCAGGTCCACACGGACCAGAACGCGCTTGCCGGCAATGTCAGTCAGGTCGTTGAGAGTTTTGAAAGCCATGGAAGAACACCTGTCGTCAGGGGCGGGTCGAATTGGTGGTGACGGCGATGCCGATGCCGAACAGCGTCAGCAGCACACCGAAAGAGCGCTCCATCCAGAGTTTGGCGCGCATGAACTGCAGCCGGACGGCCGGCAAGGTGAAAAACATCGTGACCAGAACGAACCACAGAAAGACGCCGCCGGCCATGATCACACCATAGCCGATCTGGGTCCAGAGCGGCGTCGCCGGAGAGGTGACCTGCAGGAACACACTGAGCGCGAACATGGTCGCCTTCGGATTGGTCACGTTGGTGAGGAAACCCCAGCGCAGCGCCTTGAGCGGCGGCATGCCGGTCAGGGCGTCGCCGGACGGCATCTCCTTCGACGCCGTCCGGTACATGGTCACGCCGAGGAAAATCAGGTAGGCGGCGCCGATCAGCTTCAGCGCGTTGAAGAGCAGGATCGACTGGGAGACGATCAGGCCGATGCCGGCCAGCGCGTAGGTCACATGGACACCGAGCGCCAGGGCAATGCCGAGCGCGGTCATGATGCCGGCGAGGCGTCCGCCGATCAGCGCGTTGCGCAGCACGACAGCGAAATCGGGACCCGGGACGATGGCGACCACAACGGTCAGCGAAATGACGGTGAGAAGTTCGAGCACGTAAACTCCACGGCTTAGGAAATGCGGGAACGGAAGGCGAGGGCTTAATGGTCGGATGGCGTTTCGAGGTTTATCGTTTCAGCCTTGATGGCGTTAACATCGGGCTGCCAACGATGGTGCGACTTATTGTGGCGTTCCTTCGAGCGGTCCAGAACGTAGAAGCCCACCCCGACGAGGATCACGAGAGGAATGAGAACAGCGAATGAGGTCATTGCCAGCTTCTTCTCATCGGTTCATGTCTTTCCGGCCCGCTTTTCCCGGTGCGTGAAAGCCTCGGTTGGGGGCTCGCCGAGATCCGGTTCCCAGTCCTGATCGGACGGGATCCGTTGCTGTTCCTCAGAAAGATCGGCCCTGTAGAAGTAAAAGCCGACAAGGCATCCCACGGCGAACAACGACCCGATAATGACCAAAAGAGCGGTCATGGCAGTGCCTCCGAAATTGAACCGCGCTCAGGGGCAGGACCCTGGCATCACAAGTTTAGCGGAGGTCAGCCTGAAATGATATCTGGCCGTTGAATTCGAGACAGGTTCAGCGGTGAGGCCGGGAAAAGACGCCGGACCGGGGCCGGCGTCTTCAGAAGTCTTGTTTAGATCAGCTTCGCCATTGCGATGGCCGTGTCGGCCATGCGGTTGGAGAAGCCCCATTCGTTGTCGTACCAGGACAGGATGCGCACGAAGGTGCCGTCCATGACCTTGGTCTGGTCCGTGTGGAAGACCGAGGAATGGCTGTCATGGTTGAAGTCCATGGAAACCAGCTTTTCGTCGGTGTAGCCGAGGATGCCCTTCAGCTTGCCGTTGGCGGCGGCGCGGATGGCGTCGTTGATTTCCTCAACGGTGGTTGCGCGCTTGGCGATGAAGTTGAGGTCGACCACGGACACGTTCGGGGTCGGAACGCGGATGGCGACGCCGTCCATCTTGCCTGCTAGGTCCGGCAGCACCAGGCCGACGGCCTTGGCGGCGCCGGTGGAGGTCGGGATCATCGACATGGCCGCGGCGCGGGCGCGGTAGAGATCCTTGTGCATGGTGTCCAGGGTCGGCTGGTCACCGGTATAGGAATGGATCGTGGTCATGAAGCCTTTTTCGATGCCGACAGTCTCGTTGAGAACATAGGCAACCGGGGACAGGCAGTTGGTGGTGCAGGAGGCGTTGGAGACGACCAGATCGTCCGCTGTCAGCGCATCGTGGTTGACGCCATAGACGATGGTCTTGTCGGCGCCGTCCGCCGGTGCGGAGACGAGCACTCGCTTGGCGCCGGCTTCCAGGTGCGCCACCGCCTTTTCCTTGGCGGTGAAGATGCCGGTGCATTCCATCGCGATTTCAACGCCGAGCTCGCCCCAGGGCAGGTCCTTCGGGTCGCGGATCGCGGTCACCTTGATCGGCTTGCCGCCACCCACGGAAATGGTGTCGCCGTCAACGGTGACTTCTGCCGGGAACCGGCCGTGCACGCTGTCATAGCGCAGCAGATGGGCGTTGGTCTCGACCGGGCCGAGATCGTTGATTGCAACGACTTCAATGTCGGTGCGGCCGGATTCGACGATGGCGCGCAGCACGTTGCGGCCGATGCGTCCAAATCCGTTGATTGCTACCTTGGTTACCATAATCCACTCCCGCAATCTTCAGTTTGCCTCACACGAGGCTAAACCGATTTAAAAACCACATCTAGTGGTCGCTTGATGAGCACATTTGTGCCCGAAGGCCCGGCACCATAGGAGGAAGTCTTGGTGCCGGGAATTGATTTCGATTAAGCGCCGAGCTTTTCCTTGGCGGCTGCGACAACGGCTTCCTTGGTGATGCCGAAATGCTCGTAGAGCTGCTTGTAGGGGGCGCTTGCGCCGAAGCCGGTCATGCCGACAAACACGCCGTCGTTGCCGATGAAGCGGTCCCAACCCATGCGGATACCGGCTTCAACGGCAATCTTGACCGGGCTGGTGCCGATCACGGCAGCCTTGTAGTCGTCGGACTGGGCTTCGAAGAGCTCGAAGGACGGGACGGAGACGACACGGGCGGCGATGCCGGCTTCGGTCAGTTCCTTATGGGCGTCCGCGGCAATTTCGACTTCCGAACCGGAGGCGAAGATCGTTACCGCGGCATCGTCTTCGCTGTCGATCAAGACATAGGCACCCCTGGCGCAGAAATTGTCTTCCTCGAAGGTCTTGCGCAGGGACGGCAGGTTCTGGCGGGTGAGCGCCAGCACGGACGGACCGTTGCGGTTTTCCAGCGACAGCTGCCAGCATTCCAGCGTCTCTGTGATGTCGGCCGGACGGAAGAAGTTCAGGTTCGGGATCGCGCGCAGAGCGGCGAAATGTTCCACCGGCTGGTGGGTCGGGCCGTCCTCGCCAAGACCGATGGAATCGTGGGTCATGACGTGAATGACGCGCTGGCCCATCAGGGCGGCGAGGCGGATCGACGGACGGCAGTAATCGGAGAAGATCAGGAAGCCGCCGGAGTACGGTACAAGACCGCCATGCAGGGCGATGCCGTTCATGGCCGCGGCCATGCCGTGTTCGCGAATGCCGTAATGGATGTAGCGGCCGGAGAAATCGTCCGGGGTGACCGGTGCGGTCTGCGCGGTCTTGGTGTTGTTGGAACCGGTCAGGTCGGCGGAGCCGCCGATGGTTTCCGGCACAACCTCGTTGATGACACCAAGCACCGCTTCGGAAGCCTTGCGGGTTGCCATGGTCGGCTGCTCTTCGGCCAGCTTCTTCTTGTAGTCCATCATGGCAGCGGCATAACCGGCCGGCAGGTCGCCGCGGTTGCGGCGTTCGAATTCGGCGCGGGTCTCCGCATCGGCTTCGGCGAAGCGCTTCTGCCAGTCCTTGTGGGCCAAGGCGGAGCGCAGTCCGGCAATGCGCCAGGCGTCCAGAATGTCGCTCGGAACCTCGAACGGCTCATGAGGCCAGTTGAGGGCGGCACGGGTGCCGGCAATTTCTTCTGCGCCGAGCGGGGCGCCATGCACCTTGGCGGTGCCGGCCTTGGTCGGGGCGCCGAAACCGATGGTGGTCTTGGCGGCGATCAGGGTCGGGCGGTCGCTGGCCTGGGCCTGGCGGATCGCGGCGGCAATGGCAACCGGATCGTGGCCGTCGACGCTGAGCGTG
This sequence comes from Roseibium sediminicola, assembly GCF_023156505.1. Classification (GTDB taxonomy): domain Bacteria; phylum Pseudomonadota; class Alphaproteobacteria; order Rhizobiales; family Stappiaceae; genus Roseibium; species Roseibium sediminicola. The sequence continues at coordinate 139,269 of NZ_JALNMJ010000008.1, forward strand.
TTCCAGCCGGACGCGGCGAAACGGGCCTGCTGGTCGGTGCTGTCGGTGATCTCGACCTTGCCGTCGATGGAAATGCCGTTGTCGTCCCAGATGACGATCAGCTTGTTCAGCTTCAGGTGGCCGGCAAGCGAGAGGGCCTCCTGGCTGATGCCTTCCATCAGGCAGCCGTCGCCGGCAAGAACGTAGGTGTAATGGTCGACAAGGTCGCCGCCGAAGCGTGTCGATTGCAGCCGCTCGGCGATCGCCATGCCGACGGCATTGCCGAGCCCCTGGCCGAGCGGGCCGGTGGTGGTCTCGATGCCGGCGCCGTGGCCGAATTCCGGGTGGCCGGCCGTGCGCGCGCCGAGCTGGCGGAAATTCTTGATCTCTTCAAGGGAGAAGTCTTCATAGCCGAGCAGGTACAGCAGGCTGTAAAGCAGCATGGAGCCGTGACCGGCGGACAGGACAAACCGGTCCCGGTCGGACCAGTTCGGCGCCGTCGGGTCGAATTTCAGGAATTCGGTAAACAGCACCGTTGCGATATCCGCAGCGCCCATCGGCAGCCCGGGATGACCGGATTTGGCCTGTTCCACGGCATCGATGGCAAGAAAGCGGATCGCATTTGCCATGCGCTGGTGTTTGTCAAGATCGGTCATCTTCTTCCCGTTGCTTGCTTTGGAGCCCCTTGATCCGAGCAGAACGCTCGTTCAGGTAGATTTGAGGTACGTTGCTCAAAAGTTAACTATCGTCAATTTCGATCAGGCGCCAGACAAATATCAGGAACCGCACCCGAGTCAACAAAGCAGCACCCATCACGAAGTCTTCTGTTTGGGGAAGAAAATTTCCGGCCACGGGTTAGAAGGTTGAGGATTCTGCCAATGGCGGCATTGACTGGGAGAAGTTGCGGTGCCTAAGCTCGACGCCCTGATAAAGATTTGCTTTTTCGCCGTCATGCATGCACTGCGGACCACGGTTCTGTTTGCACAAGATTTATGCACGAGACGTCAGGGTGAAAGCGCCAAATCTCCAGTCTGATGCTTGAAAAGGATGGGCGGGCCGCCGCAAAAACACTTGGGACAACGTAATTAATGGCGGAAATCGACTGCATGGAAAAGACCAGCCTTGCTGATGCGGTAAGACGCCTGGATCAGGCTGTCGGCCAGCTGGAAACCGCTGTGCAAAGACGCATGGACGCGGACCGGTCCCTCAATGCCATGCAGGACGATTTGCAAAGAATGGGGGAAGACCGCTCCCAGCTTGCCGCCTCCCTCGATGAAAGCCAAGCCCGCGCCTCACGGCTGGAAGAAGCCAACCGTGATGTTTCGCGACGTCTTGTCTCAGCCATGGAAACCATTCGCAGCGTGCTCGACGCGCACGGAGGATAGGCGCACATGGCTCAGATCACGGTCACCATCAACGGCAAATCCTTCCGCATGGCCTGCGACGATGGCGAGGAAGAGCGTCTCCAGGGGTTGGCCGCCCGCTTCGACGGCTGGATCAACGAATTGCGCGGCGCCTTCGGCGAAATCGGCGACCAGCGCCTGACGGTCATGGCCGGCATCATGGCCACCGACCAGGTGTCTGAACTCGAACGCAAGGTCGCCCGTCTGGAAGAGGATCTGGCGGAGGCGAAAAAACAGCAGGTCGCCGCCCTCGACGACATGAGCCAGAACGAGGAAGAGCTTTCAAGGGCCGTCAACACCGCGGCCGCCCGCATCGAAAGCCTCGCCGACAGCCTGTCCAGGAGCCTGAAGGCGTCGGACGTCTCTTAGGCATCCAATTTGCTGCCAAGTCTCTTTCGAATTCGTTTGTGACGAAATCCATGCCGCTCTGGTAATTGCGGCAAGGCCGGATTATATGCGGTACTTGCGGCTGCCCGATACGTCAGGAACATTATCCCCGGGGCCTTACGCATTCCTTCGGGAGCTGTCCCTGCTCTGGGCCGTGGTCCGTTGCATACGGCGCCCACCTACATTGTAGGTTCTCCGGGATTGCAGATCCAACGGTCGGGCGGCCGCGCGTTCCTTTTTCAGGACGCGGGCCGTAGTGAAACATTTTGAGGGCCCATGACCGATCTCCTTTCACCCGCAGATGAAAAAGCGGCGCTGCGCAAGGACGTGCTTGCGCGCCGGAGCGCCATGCCGGTGACCGACCGTATCGAACGCAGCCTGCAGCTGGTCGATCACGCCGACGATCTGCCCTTGCCCGGTGGTGCCATGGTGTCCGGGTTCTGGCCGATCCGGGACGAGATCGACGCCAGACCGCTTCTGGACCGGTTGCGTCAGAAGGGCCATGCCCTGTGCCTGCCGGTGATGGTTGGGCCCAACCTGATTTTCCGGCGCCTGGACCGGGACACGGAGCTGGTGCCGGCCGGCTTCGGCTGCATGGAGCCTGGACCAGAGGCCGAAGAGCTGCGACCGGACGTGCTGCTGATGCCGCTGGCCGGTTTCGACAGCCAGGGCAACCGCATCGGCTATGGCAGGGCGTTCTACGACAATGCCATCGCCAGCCTTGAAAAAACCGGCCCGGTTCTGCGTATCGGCCTTGCCTTTGCGATCCAGGAGGTTGACCGCGTGCCCGTGGAAGCGCATGACAAGCCCTTGACTGGAATCCTGACCGAACGTGGCTATCGCGCGTTCGGCTGATGTCCGAGGGGACGAATGCGTATTTTGTTTCTGGGCGATCTGGTCGGCCGCGTCGGCCGGACCGCCGCCATTGAGGAATTGCCCGGTCTGGTGGAAGACAACCAGCTGGATTTCGTGATTGTGAACGGCGAAAACGCCGCTGCCGGCTTCGGCATCACCGAGGCCATTCTCCAGGATGTGCTGGACGCGGGCGCCGATGTGGTGACAACGGGCAACCATGTCTGGGACCAGCGCGACACGCTTGTCTATATCGAACGCCAGGACCGCCTGCTGCGGCCGGTGAACTATCCGGCCGGCACGCCCGGCCGGGGCGCGCATCTTTATACGGCGCGCAACGGCGCAAGGGTGATGGTCGCCAATGTCATGGGCCGGGTGTTCATGGATTCGCTCGACGATCCCTTCGCCGCCATCGACAGGGCGGTCAATGATTGCCCGCTCGGGGATGTCGCCGACGCCATCATCGTCGATGTGCACGCGGAAGCCACCAGCGAAAAACAGGCCATGGCGCATTTCCTCGACGGCCGAGTGAGCCTTGTCGTGGGCACGCATACCCATGTGCCGACTGCCGATCACCAGATCCTGGAAAACGGCACGGCCTATATGTCGGATGCCGGCATGTGCGGTGCCTATGACAGCGTGCTCGGCATGGAAAAGGAAGAACCGGTCAACCGGTTCCAGCGCAAGATCCCGGGCTCGCGGTTCACGCCGGCTTCCGGCGATCCGACCGTCTGCGGCGTCGCCATCGAAACGGACGACCGCACGGGTCTGGCGGAGCGGATCGCACCGCTGCGGATCGGCGGTCGGCTGGAGCCGGTGGTGCCGCCGTTCTGGAACGGCGGTTCTTGAGGGCATCACTCGAGAAATTCACCGAACTGGATTTTCGCTGCCAACTTGCCTATAAGCGGCGCAGTTTTTGACCGACATCATCCGCAGAGAACCGAGAAGAGCCATGGCAGGCCATTCAAAATTCAAGAACATCATGCACCGCAAAGGCCGCCAGGACGCGGCCCGTTCCAAGATGTTCTCCAAACTGTCCAAGGAAATCACCGTCGCCGCCAAGATGGGCGACCCGGATCCGGACTCCAACCCGCGCCTGCGTCTGGCCGTCCAGAACGCCAAAGCCCAGTCCATGCCGAAGGACAACATCCAGCGCGCGATTAACAAGTCGCAGACCGGCGATGGCGAGAACTACGAAGAGATCCGCTACGAAGGCTACGGCCCGGCGGGTGTTGCCGTGGTCGTCGAGGCGCTGACCGACAACCGCAACCGCACGGCCTCCAACATCCGCTCCTATTTCACCAAATGCGGCGGCTCCCTGGGTGAAACCGGCTCGGTGTCCTTCATGTTCGACCGGGTCGGCGAGATCGTCTACAAGCCGGAAGCCGGTGAAGCGGACGCGGTTCTGGAAGCAGCCATCGAGGCCGGTGCCGAAGACGTCCAGTCCGACGAAAGCGGTCATACTATCTACACCGCCTTTGAAGACCTGAACGACGTCTCCACCGCGCTCGAAAGCGCACTGGGCGAAGCGGACAGCACCAACATCATCTGGAAGCCGCAGAACCTGACGCCGGTCGACGCGGACAAGGCCCAGACGCTGATGAAGCTGATCGACATGATCGAAGACGACGACGACGTCCAGAACGTCTACACCAATTTCGATGTCGACGAAGACACCATGGCGGCGCTTGCGTCCTGATCCCTTGAAGGATCACCTCAATTGAAAACCCCGGCCCGGCCGGGGTTTTTGTTTGCTTGAACGCCCTCTCCTTCGTCATCCCGGCCAAGCGCAGCGCGAGCCGGGACCGGGGAGCCAGAAGTGCTTGCCGGAACGGTAAACCAGAGACCTCGGCTCCCCGGTCCCGGATCTTCGCTGCGCTGCGTCCGGGATGACGATCGAGAGGGGCAGAGAAAAATTCACCCTCGTGGAGACCGGTATGTTCAACATCTACGACCTGACTCAAAAAGACCCGAAGACCTTGCAGGAGCGGGCGTTGAAACTGGCCGAGGAGGCCGGGGAACTGGCGCAGGCGGTTCTGTCGGTGACCAAGGCACCGGGCAGTGAATACAAGGGGCACGACCTGGCCGACGTGCGTGAGGAGGCTGCCGACGCGGCAATAGTGGCGCTGAGCATTCTTGCGCAAGCTTCGGAAAGCCGGGAGGAGTTTGAGGCCGAGCTCAACCGGTTGATGGCGGACAAATGCGCCAAGTGGCAGGAAAAGCTTCCGGTGTCATCGGTTGACACCGTGAAACGCTCTGACTGATAAATCCAAGACTACCGGAACAGGGAATCCAGGGCCGGCATGCTGCTGAGGGCGGCGAGGGCAATCAGGCCGTAGGCCAGTTTGCGGTAAAGACCGGGATCGGCCTTTTTGAAGCCGTTGGAGCCGAGGAAAATCGCCAGCGCATAGACCGGGATGGCCATCACCAAAAGGTGCAGGACTTCGAGCGTGAAGAAGCCGTTCAGGGTGTAGGCGACGAACGTGCCGATGCTGGCCAGCGCGAAGAAGACGATCAGGTTTGCGCGGACAATCGCGGGTTCCCTTGCGCTGGAGAGCCAGAAGGCGACCACGGGCGGACCGCCGACCTGGGATACGCCGCCGAGAATGCCGGCGACCGCACCGACGCCGAAGGAGACCGGCTTGGTGGGCTTGCTCTGGTAGCGCCAACCGGAAATCAGCAGCAGCAACAGGCCGGTGACGATGATGAAGATCGCCCATCTGAGGACAAGCACGTCCGAGGTTGCCAACAGCCATGCCCCCAGTTGCACGAACACGATCGAGCCGAGCACCGCCGGCAGGACCGTCGACCAGTTGCAGATCCGGAACGCCCGGATGACAAGCGGCAGCGCGACGATGCCGTCAACGAACAGGAACGCGGCCGCCGCCGTTGACGGCACCATGACGCTGGTTGCCACCGGCATGAAGATCATCGCTGCGCCAAATCCGGAAAAGCCACGCACGAAGCCCGCCACGAACAGGACAGCCGCGAGAAAGACAAGAAGATAGGGCGGAAACGAGCTGAAGATGTCGAACATGGGCTTTCGGGTGTGCGGCTGGACGAGGGCTCCGCCCGATGGTGAGGCGGCCGGCCGAGCGTGGGATAGGCCTTGGAGTGCCGGCGAGACCTGCCGTTCTGGCATGTTATGGACAGGCTTTCCGGTGGTAAGCCGCGCTTTGGCTGGCGTCAACGGGGAAGTTTTGTTACCGATTTGTTCCATGACACATGCGATTCGATTGCTGGGCATCGACCCGGGTCTGCGGCGCACCGGCTGGGGCATGATCGAGGCGGCCGGCAACAGGCTGTCCTTCATTGCCTCCGGCACCGTGACCTCCGACAACAAGAAGAGCTTGGCCGAGCGGCTGGTGCAGCTTCATGACGGCCTCAGCGAGGTTGTGCGCGGCTTCGATCCGGCCGAGGCGGCGGTCGAGCACACGTTCGTCAACAAGGATGCCGGAGCAACGCTGAAACTGGGGCAGGCCCGCGGCATCGCGCTTCTGGTGCCCTCGCTTGCCGGTCTGCCGGTGGCCGAATATGCGCCGAACCTGGTCAAGAAGACCGTGGTTGGCACAGGCCATGCGGAAAAGGAACAGATCCGGGCGATGGTCAAGGTTCTGATGCCACGGGCGACCTTCAACTCGGACGACGCCGCGGACGCGCTGGCGATCGCCATCTGCCATGCCCAGCACCGGGCGAGCGGGACAGCGCGGCTGGCTGCAATGGGTGTTGCATGATCGGAAAACTCAAAGGCACGGTCGACAGCTATGGCGAGGATCACGTGATCCTCGACGTGCACGGCGTCGGCTATCAGGTCCATTGCCCCTCACGTATCCTGCAAGGGCTGCCACGGGCCGGTGAAGCGGCGGTGCTCTTCATCGAGACCATTGTGCGCGAGGACATGATCCGGCTTTACGGCTTTGCCGCCGAGGCGGAGCGTGAATGGTTCCGCATCCTGATGACCGTGCAGGGCGTCGGCGCCAAGGTCGCGCTCGGCATTCTTGGGATCCTGAAGGCGAGCGAAGTCGCCAATGCCATCGCACTTGGCGACAAGGCGGTGATCACGCGGGCGCCCGGGGTCGGCAAGCGCGTTGCCGAACGCATCGTCGCCGAACTGAAGGACAAGGCGCCGGGTCTTGCGACGGTCGATGCCGGCACGATTGCCGTCTCGCAGAATGTGGCCGACAACGTGGCCGCACGGCCGGTTGCCGAGGCCGTCTCGGCATTGACCAACCTCGGCTATGCCCAGGCGCAAGCAAGCGCGGCGGTGGCCAAGGCAATGCAATCCGCCGGCGAGGAGGCAACCACGGAACAGTTGATCCGCCTGGGGCTTAAGGAATTGTCGGCATGATCGCCGTGACCTACGCCGTCATCGCGATTGTCTTTGTGACGCTTGGTCTCGGCGGTATCATGTATCTCGATCACCGGTTCAGCCAGGCAGTGGGTGATCGGCCGTTCTCGATGAATGGCCGGCGAATCGAGACGGACGATCCGTTCGTGCTGCGCCAGTACAAGAAATTCTATGCGCTTCGTGTGGCCTATTCCCTGGGGCTTCTGGTGCTTCTGTTTGTGGTCGTAAGTTATGTCTGATGACAGCCGTATCGTGACGCCGGAGATCCGCGGCGATGAAATCGACAGCACCATGCGCCCCCAGGCGCTGGACGATTTTGTCGGCCAGGCCCAGGCGCGCGCCAATCTGAAGGTTTTCATCGGCGCGGCCAAGGCACGGGGCGAGGCGCTCGATCATGTCCTGTTCGTCGGGCCTCCGGGCCTCGGCAAGACCACGCTGGCCCAGATCATGGCGCGTGAGCTTGGCGTCAATTTTCGTGCAACGTCCGGGCCCGTGATCGCCAAGGCCGGCGATCTGGCGGCGCTTTTGACCAATCTGGAAGAGCGTGACGTGCTCTTCATTGACGAGATCCACCGGCTCAATCCGGCGGTTGAGGAAGTGCTTTATCCGGCAATGGAGGATTTCCAGCTCGACCTGATCATCGGCGAAGGCCCGGCGGCACGTTCGGTCAAGATCGACCTGGCCAAATTCACCTTGGTGGCGGCGACGACCCGGCTCGGCCTCTTGACGACGCCGCTGCGCGACCGGTTCGGCATTCCGGTGCGGCTGCAATTCTATACGGTCCCGGAGCTGGAACATATCGTCAAGCGCGGCGCCTCGATTCTCGGCATCGGCATGGCGGAAGACGGGGCCCGCGAGATTGCCAAGCGCTCGCGCGGCACGCCGCGCATCGCCGGCCGCCTGCTCAGGCGGGTGCGCGACTTTGCCGTTTTCGACGGCGCCGAACGGGTCGACCGGGCGCTGGCCGACAAGGCGCTGTTGCAGCTGGAAGTCGACGGCGCTGGCCTCGACAGTCTCGACCGGCGTTATCTCAATCAGATCGCCGTCAATTTCGGCGGCGGCCCGGTCGGCATCGAAACCATCGCCGCGGCGCTTTCGGAGCCGCGGGACGCCATCGAAGAGATTGTCGAACCCTATCTGATCCAGAACGGTTTCCTGCAGCGGACCCCGCGCGGCCGCATCCTGACCCCGATGGCGTTCGAGCATCTCGGCCTGGCGGCGCCGGCACGGCCGGACGCGCCGCAAATGGGTTTGTTTTCAGACAGTGATTAGGCTTCCGTAGAGCAAATAAAAGACCGCCTCGTAAAAACTGGCCAGGCTTGTTGAGCGATTAAGCATTTATTGGCGAATCCGCGCCTATTGTCCCGTTAACTATGTGGGGGACACCATGCGGAAGCGGCTTTCTTCTAAACTGGCTCTGATGTTTCTGGCGGGCGCACTGACAATGTGCGTTGCCATCGTAACCGTGACTTCAATCATTTCCCGGGATGTGGCCAACGGCCAGGCGGATGCCGGACTGCAGAGCGCGACCAAGGCGAAGCAGAAGGTGCTTGAGCTGTCGCTTGGGCAGGTCAAGGACAGCGCGGCCTTCTTTGTCACCCTGGAAGGGGCCAAGGACAGCCTGATGAAGACCATGGTCGGCTGGAAAAACCTGAAAGAAGGCCAGACGGCGCTTTTGCGCAAGATCTTTGTCGACGACAATCCGCACCCGAACGAACGGCATCTCCTGGTCGAGCCTGCGGAATCCAACTATTACGTGAACAACCACAAGGTCGTGCATCCGATCTATCAGGATCTGATCGGCCAGGGTCTGTTCTCGGACGCGGCGCTCGCCAATCCGGAAGGCTTCATCACCTACACCTACCGCAAGGGGCCTGAATTCGGTTTCCACGTGGACGATGCGCAAATCGCGGGTAACCCGGTCCAGATTGCCATGGGCAAGCTGTTCGCAGCTTCGAAGGCGGAAACGCTGGCCGGGGGGCAGATCTATTCCTCCGGTTTTGTGACCTCCGACGACGGCAGTGTTACGGCGGTGCTTGCCGCGCCGGTGTTCTATCTCGACCGGTTCTTCGGTGCGGTCGCCTTCACCGTCGACATGAAGCACCTGGCGGTGCTCCTGAACGAAAAGACCGGGCTTGGCGAAAGCGAGCAGGTTTTTCTCGAAGATGCGGCCGGTAAACTGGTTCAGCTCGGCGATGGCGGAGAGGCTGCCGCCGTCCATGCCATGACCGATATCCGGGTAGATGATCGCCTGATCCAGCTCGACGATGGTGTCTACCGGTTCGCTGAAGCCAGCAACACCTTTATCGGCGCGCCCTTTGGTGTGATTGCCGCGGTGAAACAGACGGAACTGTCCGCTGCCGCGGACCGGATCACCTACGGTGCGGTCATTTCCGGTTTCCTCTGCCTGGTGCCGATCGTCGGCCTTATCTGGTGGGTGACCCGGCGCATGTTCGCTCCGATGGAGCGTCTGTCCGAGGCAGCTCGCAAGATCGCCGACGGCGACCTGGAGGTTGCGGTTGAGGCGACTGAGCGGCATGACGAGATCGGCCGCATGGCAAGATGCATCGAGGTCTTCAAGGACAATTCGGTCGAGCGCGAACGCCTGGCGTCGGAACGCAAGGTGGGTCACATTGCCCGCGAAAAACGCGAGAAGCTGATCGATTCGCTGATTGCCGCCTTCCGGGCCGAATCCCAGACCGTGCTCGAACTGGTGGAAACCAACATCGCCCGGGTCGAGGATGTCTCCTCCGCGCTCAACCAGCGCTCTGCGTCGGCTTCCGAGCAGGGCCGGACGGCGGTGTCCACCTCCGAAAACGCTTCCTCCAACGTCCAGGCGGTGGCCTCGGCCACCGAGGAGCTGAACGCCTCCATTTCGGAAATCTCGCGGCAGGTCGAGACGACGGCCTCCATCGTGGCCCAGACCACGACCGCGGCGCAGAGCTCCAATTCCAAGATTTCCGGCCTTGCGGAAGCTGCCAACAAGATCGGCGATGTGGTGTCTCTGATCTCCGAGATTGCTGAACAGACCAATCTGCTGGCGCTGAACGCGACCATCGAAGCGGCTCGTGCCGGCGATGCCGGCAAGGGTTTCGCGGTCGTTGCGTCGGAGGTGAAGTCGCTGGCGGGGCAGACCGCCAAGGCAACCGAAGAGATTTCCGCCCAGATCGCGGCGATCCAGGCGTCCACCACCGAAGCGGTCGACGAGATCGCCCGGGTGTCGGAATCGGTTGAGGAGGTCAATTCCTACACGGCCACTATCTCCGATGCTGTTCAGCAGCAGGGGGCGGCGACCGGCGAGATCTCGCGCAACGTTGCCGAAGCCGCAGAAGGCACGCGCAGCGTCGCCAACACGGTGGCCTCGCTCAATGAAGGCGTTGCGGAAAACTCGCAGGCGGTCGGCGACATGCTGACGGCGACGATCGAGATGAAGCAGCAGGCCGAACAATTGCGCGCTTCCGTCGAGAAATTCCTCTCCGAGGTTGCGGCCGCCTGACCGCGCTCATAGGTATGGAACAGTCGGGCCGTCCGGTCGTAAGACCGGGCGGCCTTTTCTTGTCTTGAAACGGGATTTCATCATGTCTGACTGGCCGGATCTGTCGGGGCGCCTGGAAGAGGGGGGGCATGTTCTCCCCGTCAGGGTCTATTACGAGGACACCGACTTTACCGGGATCGTCTATCACGGCGCCTATGTGCGTTTCTTCGAGCGGGCCCGCTCCGACTTCCTGCGCCTGATGGGCATCCATCACGCGGAGATGGCCGCCGGCACCCACGGCGCCACACTGGCTTTCGCCGTCCGCTCGATGACGCTGGATTTCCAGAAACCGGCCCGGATCGACGACGTCCTCGAGGTGCATACCAGCCTGGCCGAATACAAGGGCGCGCGAATCCGGCTCGACCAGCTGATCCACCGGGGCGACGAATTGCTGGTCTCCGCCGCGGTGACCGTTGCGGTGATCACGTCCGAAGGGCGTCCGACACGGCTGCCGCCGATGCTATCGGAAAAACTTCTGAGCCATGCACCGGGAGAAAGTTCCGACAATTGAAGACCTTGCCCGCTTAAATGGCGGGCAGGCCGCTTGACGGACGTAAAATACTTTCAAAACAAAATTCGACGTTAATCTTGCAGTAACCTTAATTGATTCCTTTAGTGTGGGGCTTTCTTCAGCAGGAAACGTCCCAGTTTTGACAAATTCAAACGTCAGAGAGGCGACTGGTCATAAGAACCGGTCGAGCGATTCCGGTTCCTCGCTGCCGTTTTTGAACCTTGAACGCATTCCGCGGCAGCCGACCCAGGGGTCATTGAACTTATGGAAACACTTGTCGAATCGACATTGGGAGCGCCGGACGGCGGCATTTCGTTTTTTGCGCTGTTCTGGCAGGCACATATCGTCGTCAAGATCGTGATGCTTGGCTTGCTCAGCGCCTCGATCTGGTGCTGGGCGATTATTGTCGACAAAGTCATGCTGGTCGGCCGCACAAGGCGGCAGATGAACCGGTTCGAGACCGTGTTCTGGTCCGGCCAGTCTCTGGAAGAGCTCTACAACACGCTGCACAACCGGGTGAACCATTCCATGGCGGCGCTGTTCGTGGCGGCCATGCGCGAGTGGAAGCGCAGCCATGAAGGCGCGCGCCCGGCAATCGGCAGCCTGCAGCAGCGTATCGACCGGGTGATGGATGTCACCATCCAGCGCGAGGCCGAGCGGCTTGAAAACCGGCTGCTGATCCTGGCAACCGTCGGATCGTCGGCGCCGTTCATCGGCCTGTTCGGCACGGTCTGGGGCATCATGACGGCGTTCCAGGCGATTGCCGCGTCGGAAAGCACCAACCTGGCCGTGGTCGCGCCGGGCATTGCCGAAGCCCTGTTCGCAACAGCGCTGGGGCTGCTCGCCGCGATCCCGGCCGTGATCGCCTACAACAAGTTCAACAATGATGTCGCCAAGGCCGTGGCCCGGATGGAAGGCTTTGCCGATGAATTCTCGGCCATCCTGTCGCGCCAGATCGACGAGAGGGGCTGACCATGGCCATGCAGGTCGGTTCCGGGCAAGCAGGCGGGCGCCGCGGACGGCGCCGGCGGCGGCATGCGCCGATGAGCGAAATCAACGTGACGCCCTTCGTGGACGTCATGCTGGTGCTCCTGATCATCTTCATGGTTGCCGCGCCGCTGCTGACGGTCGGCGTGCCGATCGATCTGCCCGAGACGCGCGCCAAGGCGCTGGAAGGCGACACGGAGCCGATCACGATCTCGGTGAATTCCGCCGGTGAGATTTTCATTCAGGATACGCCGATCACGATCGAGGAAATCGTGCCGAAACTCGAGGCGATTGCCGAGAACGGCTACGAGGAACGCATCTATGTGCGCGGCGATCAGGATGCGGATTACGGCACCATGATGCGTCTCATGGGCCGGATAAGCGCGGCCGGGTTCAAGCGGCTCGGTCTGGTCACTCTGGAAGAACGGGACTCGTAAAGCGTCATGCGCGCTGGTCTCATCGCGTCTTTGGCCGGTCATTCGGCCCTCCTGCTCTGGGGCTTGATCGCCTTTCCGGACGCGGAGAGCTTTACCGTGCCGCAGGTGGAATCCCTGCCGGTCGACCTGATCCCGGTCGAGGAATTCACGCAGTTGCGCCTTGGCGAGAAAACCGCCGAAATACGCGATGTCGCCGCCGTTCAGCCGAGCGAGACACCGGCGGAGGAGCCGCCTGAGCCCGCGGAGAAGCCGGGCGACAGCCAGGTTCAGCAGCCGACGCCGCCGACACCTGCTCCGGCTCCGACGCCTGCGCCCGCGCCCGCTCCGGAACCAGAGCCTGCCCCTGTTGTGGCAGAGCCCGAGCCGGCACCCGCACCGGCACCGGCCGCGGAACCCGCGCCGGCCGCCGAGCCGGAACCGGCCCCGGAACCTGCGCCGCAGCAGCAAGCGGCCCCCGCGCCACAGCCGATCATCACCAGTGTGGCCCCGCGCTCAAAGCCGACGCCGCCGCGCCGGACGCCGGAACCGCCAAGAGAGAATCTCGACACGGAAACGATCGCGGCCCTCCTCAACAAGACGGATCCTGCGAAACAGGCCGGCAACGCCTCTGAGCAACCGGCGTCGCTCGGCTCGCGCAGCGGTGCGCAGAACATCCGCATGACCCAGTCGGAACTGGACGCCCTGCGGGGCCAGGTCTCCCAGTGCTGGAACCCGCCCGTCGGCGCCGTCGGCGCGGAAGACCTGAAGGTGCGCGTGCGCTTCAACCTGTCCCAGAACGGGGAGGTCACGGGCGCACCCGAGATCCTGAATTCCAGCGGCAACCCGGCGTTCTCGGCCGCCGCAAGCAGTGCGACACGTGCAATCATGCGCTGCCAGCCATATTCTCTGCCCATTGCCAAGTATGAGGCATGGCAGGAAGTGATCATCAATTTTGACCCGAGGGAGATGCTCGGGGGATAGTCCGGTCGAACCGGACCCAAGTCGATAAGGGAGCTGTTTTGCTCATGCGCGGAATTTTCAAAAGACTTTCTGTTCTTGCAGGCCGAAAGGCGCTGGGGCTCGCTTTTGTCGCCGCGATCCTGGCTGTCTTTTCAGTGCAGCCGGCCGCGGCGCTGGTCGAAATCGACATCACCCAGGGCAATATCGAACCGCTGCCGATCGCGCTGCCCTCCTTTTCCGCCGAAGGCGGCGACAGCAAGCTGGCCAGCGACATGACCAATGTCATCGCCGCCGACCTGAAGCGCTCCGGCCTGTTCCGGCCGCTGGATCCGGCCAGCTTCATCCAGAAGAACATGAGTGTGAATTCGACGCCGCGCTTCGGCGACTGGCGCCAGATCAGCGCCCAGGCGCTGGTGACCGGAACGGTGATCAAGCAGCCGGATGGGCGTCTCAAAGCCGAGTTCCGCCTTTGGGACGTGTTCGCGTCCGAACAGATGCTGGGGCAGCAATTCTACACCACGCCGGAAAACTGGCGCCGCCTGGCGCATATCATCGCCGACGCGATCTATGAGCGCCTGACCGGTGAAAAGGGCTATTTCGACACCCGCATCGTATTTGTCGATGAAACCGGTCCGAAGGACAAACGGGTCAAGAAACTGGCGATCATGGACCAGGACGGCGCCAATGTGCGTTACCTGACCCGGGGCGACGATCTCGTGCTGACGCCGCGCTTCTCGCCGACCAGCCAGGAAATCACCTACATGTCCTATGGCGGGGCCGATCCGAGCGTCTATCTTCTCAACATCGAAACCGGCCAGCGCGAAATCGTCGGCAATTTCCCGGGCATGACCTTCGCGCCCCGGTTCTCGCCGGACGGTCAGAGCGTTGTCATGAGCCTGCAGCAGGGCGGCAATGCGAACATCTTCAAGATGGACCTGCGCTCGCGCCGGACCACGCGTCTGACCAACACGGCGGCGATCGACACCAGCCCGTCCTATTCGCCGGACGGCGCCCGGATCGTCTTCGAGAGCGACCGTGGCGGCACCCAGCAGCTCTACGTGATGAGCGCGGGCGGTGGTGAGGCGCAGCGGATTTCCTTCGGGCCCGGCCGCTATTCCACACCTGTCTGGTCGCCGCGCGGCGATCTGATCGCCTTCACCAAACAGCATCAGGGCCGGTTCATGATCGGCGTCATGCGGCCGGACGGCAAGGGCGAGCGGATCCTGACCGAGGGCTATCACAATGAAGGTCCTGCCTGGTCGCCCAACGGCCGTGTTCTGGTGTTTTTCCGCGACACGCCGGGCGCCAATGGCGGTCCGCAGGTCTGGACGGTCGACCTGACCGGGTACAACGAGCAGCGGCTGGCAACGCCCGCCTTTGCATCGGACCCGTCCTGGTCGCCGCTGATCGACTAGAATTTCGAAAACGGGGACACGGCGCATCGGGCGCCGTGTTAAGATTTCGCTTACCATCTTTGAAAAGACGTTTTTTACCGGTTTTGGCTAGAAAGCGTTTACCAAGAACCGGGTGGTCCGGAACCAGGGTTTGCGGGCTGGGGTTTAGGAGACTGGAATGTTTAAACGAGTAAATGCGGTGGCCGGCGCGCGTTGGATCGCGGTCTGTTTTGCCGTGCTGTTTTTGGCGGCCTGTGCCCAGACACGGACCGATGGGCCGGTGGGCAATGTGAAACCAGGTACCGGCCAGGACTTCGTGGTCAATGTCGGCGACCGGGTGTTCTTCGAGGAAGACCAGTCCGTGCTGAACGGGCAGGGCCAGTCAACCCTTGCCAAACAGGCACAGTGGCTGAACAAGTATTCGCAATACACGATCACCGTCGAAGGCCATGCGGACGAGCGCGGCACGCGCCAGTACAACATCGCGCTTGGCGCGCGGCGCGCCCAGGCCGCCCGCGACTATCTGGTGTCGCAGGGCGTCAATGCCTCCCGGATCCGGACGATATCCTACGGCAAGGAACGGCCGGTCGCGGTCTGTAACGACAACAGCTGCTGGTCCCAGAACCGCCGCGCCGTGACGGTCCTGAACAACGCCACGAACTGACGTCAAAACTCAGTGCAGAAGAAGGCCGGGCAAACAGCCCGGCCTTTTTTGTTCAGTCCTTCAGTGTGTCTTCCCGGCCAGGCCAGCGCGAGCCGGGCCCGGGGAGCCAGAAATCTCTGTGTCGTGAAGTGCGCTCTTTCCGCGGGCCTCTGGCGCCCCGACCCCGGATCTTCGCTGTGCCGCGTTCGGAATAATGACGGCAGGATTGGCATTGGGCGTGCCAAAAACGTTTCGTTTTCATTCGGAAACGTCAAAATTTGGCCGAAGTCGGAGCGCTCTTCTGCACTTGAGTAGATAGCCGGTCATGATAAGACTTCATGCGGAAGGAACCGTGGGCAAGGCGTTCACGGAGTTTCCGAACCGGAGGAACGAATGCACATTTTCAAGGGACTGGCAGGTCTCGTTCTGGCGATTGTCATGATCGCCGCGGCCACACCGTCCGAAGCCCAGTTGTTTGGCCGCCGCAACGACGAATCCGCCGTGCGCATCAGTCAGCTGGAAGAACGGATCCGGGCGCTCACCGGCCAGATCGAACAATTGTCGTTCCAGCTGCGGGAAATGCAGGACCAGATGCGCCGCATGCAGGAAGACAACGAATACCGCTTCCAGCAGCTGGAAGGGGGAACCCCGGGCAAACGGTCCGACATCGCGCCCGGGTCGGGCGCCCCGGGCCTCGACGCCAATGGCGTGCCGCAGTCGGGGAGCCTGGTGGCACCGGGCGGCGAGCTCGCCCAGCTGCCCGCGGACGGATCCGGCGATGCTAATTGGGACCAGTCTGGCGGCTACGAGAATGGCCTGCCGACGGACGGTCCGATCGACCTGTCGGCGCTGGCCAACGGGCTTGAAAACGTGCCGGGCACCGGCGACACGTTCTCACAGGACCCGGGCCTTGCCACTGACGACGACCAGATTGCCGGCATCATCGGCAGCGGCGATCCGCAGACGGACTACAACGAAGCCTATTCCCTCGCGGTCAACGGGGATTATGCCGGGGCAGAGCACGGCTTCAGAACCTTCCTGGAAAATTACCCGGACGACCAGCTTACGGCCAATGCGCAATACTGGCTCGGCGAAAGCCTGCTGGCCCAGCAGAATTACCGCGAAGCGGCCGATGCCTTCCTGAAGACCTACACCAAGCATCCCGGTAACGAAAAAAGCCCGGACAGTCTCCTGAAGCTCGGCATGTCATTGCGCGGCCTGGGGGAAGCCGAGGCAGCCTGCGCCACGTTTTCCGAACTCCTGAACAAGTTTCCGAATGCCGCGCCCGCCGTTCTGACCCAGGCCCGGGATGAACGCCGCCGTGCCCAATGTTCCTGACAATCCGGTCGAGCCTGACGGGCTCCCGGACGATCACGTCGATTTTCTCTTTTCCCGGCTGAAATCCTTTTCCCAACTGGCTGTCGCCGTCTCGGGCGGTGCCGATTCTCTGTGTCTGATGGTGCTCCTGGCCGAATGGCAAACGCGCCGGGCCTGGCCCGGCCGGATCGACATCCTTACGGTCGATCATGGCCTGCGGACGGAAAGCGCCGCCGAGGCTGACTTTGTCGCCGCCACGGCGAAAGACCTCGGCCTGTCCAGCGCGGTTTTGCACTGGTCCGGTCCCAAGCCTGCCAGCAATGTGCAGGAAGAGGCGCGCCGCGCCCGGTACCGGCTGATGGCGGCGCATATGAAGGACACCGGCGCGGAGGCGCTGCTGCTCGCCCATCATCTGGACGACCAGGCCGAGACCTTTCTGGACAGACTGACCCGCGGCAGCGGGGTCGCAGGCTTGAGCGCCATGGCGGCGGATGAGCTGGACGGACCGGAAGGCCTGCGGCTGGTGCGGCCGCTTCTGTCCGTTTCGAAACACGCACTTGAGTCAAGTCTTCGCGCGCGCGGCCTGACCTGGTGTACCGATCCGAGCAACCGCGACAGGAAATACAAGCGCAGCCGGCTGCGACAGCTCTTGCCGCATCTGGCGCAGGAAGGCTTGACCGCGGACCGGCTTGCCGGGACGGCTGCAAATATGCGCCGGGCGGACGAGGCGCTGGATGCGATTCTGCACGATCTGATGCAAAAACATCTTGTCGAGCACCCGGCCGGGCCTCTGAAACTGGACCGTCTGGTCTTCCGCTCCCTGCCCGAAGAGCTCCGGCTGAGGATGTTGTCCTGGATGATGTCCCGGGTGACCGGCCAGGCGCCGCGCCCCAGGCTGCGCAATCTTGCCGGCCTGGACAGGATGCTTGCCGGCGACCGGCCGTGCCGGCTGACGCTGTGCGGCGCGATGTTCGATGGCGGACCCTCGGTGCTCACCTGCTGGAAAGAGCCGGGACGCAGACCGCCTGAAACACTGTCCGGCCTGAGCGGCAGTGGCATCTGGGACGATCGCTACAGCTATGTGGTGCCCCAACCTCTGGAGAGCGGTGAACCGCAAAGTCTTTGTCTCGGACCGATGATCGCGGCGCCGCTCACGTCGAAACAGGTCGATTGGCCGACGGGCTGGCCAAAAGCAGCCTTTCACTGCGCGCCGGTTGTGTGGACGGGTGGGGATGTGCTGCTGGTTCCCTTCCTGTCTACCGATATCGACCTAAGCACTTCCCGCAGTTTTCAGGAATTGGAATTGGAGCGCCTGCCATTCCAAGCTAAATTGCCCGGTAACTATGTAGACGATGGGAACGGCCCTGGAGAAAACTAGAGTTTTCCCCGTGGGGAAGTTCTGATAGAGGTCCGGGCTTAACAAAATAGTCAGCGCATCTGCGCAACTATGGCGCACCGCCTTGGCAGCGGCCTTTCGGCGACCTATGTTCGCTGTAACGAAAAGAGACCGCGTGAGTTAAGTCGCGTTGGGCGGTTAAGGAAACGAAATGAACGCACATTTTCGCAACTTTGCTCTTTGGGTGATCATCGCATTGCTGCTGATCGCCCTGTTCCAGCTGTTTCAGAGCCCGGCACAGCATGGTGCGACCAATGACATTGCCTATTCGGACTTCATGAAGCAGGTCGATAATGGCGAAGTCAGATCCGTAACAATCCAGGAACAGAAGATCACCGGCATCTACAACAGCGGCGGTGCCTTCCAGACCTATGCGCCGGACGGGGCGCAATATGTGCCCGAGCTGCGCTCGAAAGGCGTCCTGGTGAACGCCCGGCCGCCGGCGGAAAGCTCGCCGCTTCTGGGCGCCCTGTTCTCATGGCTGCCGATGCTGATCATTCTCGGCATCTGGATCTTCGTGATGCGCCAGATGCAAGGCTCCGGCGGCAAGGCGATGGGCTTCGGCAAGTCCAAGGCCAAGCTTCTGACGGAAGCCCATGGCCGCGTGACCTTCGAGGACGTCGCCGGCATCGACGAAGCCAAGGAAGACCTCCAGGAAATCGTCGAATTCCTGCGCGACCCGCAGAAATTCCAGCGCCTCGGCGGCCGCATTCCGCGCGGCGTGCTGCTGGTTGGCCCTCCGGGCACAGGTAAGACGCTGACCGCCCGTGCGGTGGCCGGTGAGGCCAATGTGCCATTCTTCACCATTTCCGGTTCGGATTTCGTGGAAATGTTCGTCGGTGTCGGCGCGTCCCGTGTCCGCGACATGTTCGAACAGGCCAAGAAGAACGCGCCCTGCATCATCTTCATCGATGAAATCGATGCGGTCGGCCGTCACCGCGGCGCCGGTCTCGGCGGCGGCAACGATGAACGCGAGCAGACCCTGAACCAGCTGCTGGTGGAGATGGATGGTTTTGAGCCGAATGAAGGCATCATCATCATCGCTGCCACCAACCGTCCGGACGTTCTCGATCCGGCGCTGCTGCGTCCGGGCCGTTTCGACCGCCAGATCGTCGTGCCGAACCCGGACATCACCGGTCGCGAGAAGATCCTGAAGGTGCATATGCGCAAGGTGCCGCTGGCGCCGGATGTCGACGTCAGGACGCTCGCGCGCGGCACCCCGGGCTTCTCCGGTGCCGACCTGATGAACCTCGTCAATGAAGCCGCGCTGCTGGCCGCCCGCCGGTCGAAGCGTCTGGTCACCATGGCCGAATTCGAGGACGCAAAGGACAAGGTCATGATGGGCGCGGAGCGCCGCACCCTGGTGATGACCGAGGAAGAAAAGAAACTGACCGCCTATCATGAAGCCGGTCATGCTCTGGTCGCCCTGCATCAGGAAGCCTCCGACCCGATCCACAAGGCGACGATCATCCCGCGCGGTCGCGCGCTCGGCATGGTCATGCGCCTGCCGGAGAAGGACCAGGTGTCCCTGACTCGTGCCAAGTGCAAGGCCGATCTGGCCGTTGCCATGGGGGGGCGTGTCGCCGAGGAAATGATCTTCGGCTACGAGAAAGTCACGTCCGGCGCGTCCGGTGACATCCAGATGGCCACCAAGCTGGCTCGCGCAATGGCGACACAGTTCGGCATGTCCGACAAGCTCGGTCCGCTGCTTTATGGCGAAAACCAGGAAGAGGTTTTCCTGGGCCACTCGGTTGCCAAGAACCAGCATGTCTCCGACGAAACCCAGAAGATCGTCGACGCGGAAATCAAGTCCTTCGTCAACCAGGGCTATGAGACTGCCAAGAAAATCCTGGGCGACCATGAGGACGAGCTGCATTCGATCGCCAAGGGGCTGCTCGAATACGAGACGCTTTCGGGCGACGAGATCAAGGATCTCCTCAAGGGCAAGCCACCGGTGCGCGACACCGACGACGACCAGCCGGTCGGACGGTCCTCCGCGGTTCCGACCGCCGGTGCCAAACGCGGCGGCGACGAAGCCAGCGGCGGCATGGAACCCCAGCCGTCCTGATCAGCGCCGATTTGACGAAAAGGAGCCCGGCTTGTGCCGGGCTTCTGTCGTTCCAGCTGATCGGACGTGCCTGTGAATGGTAACAATTGCTCACATATTTTGAATCGTTATTGGCTTCAATTGCGCTAATAAGGGCGCACTGAATAAACCCGGACAGGCATGATTGATGCGTAAGTTTTTTGGGACCGACGGAATTCGCGGTCAGGCGAACAAGTTTCCGATGACAGCCGAGATGGCCCTGAAAGTGGGTATGGCCGCCGGGCTGGTGTTCAAGAATGGCGGGCACCGGCACCGGGTGGTGATCGGCAAGGATACGCGTCTTTCCGGCTACATGCTGGAAACCGCGCTGGTTGCCGGCTTCACCTCCGTCGGCATGGACGTGTTCCTGCTCGGGCCGATGCCGACACCGGCTGTGGCCATGCTGACAAGGTCGCTGCGCACCGATCTCGGAGTGATGATTTCCGCGTCCCACAATCCCTACCAGGACAACGGCATCAAGTTTTTCGGTCCGGATGGCTTCAAGCTCAGCGACGAGATCGAAAAGACCATCGAGGGACTCGTCGAGAGCGACGTGAGCGCGCGTCTGGCGGGCACACGTGATCTCGGCCGCGCGAAACGCATCGACGGCGCCCAGCAACGCTATATCGAATTCGCCAAGCGTACTCTGCCACGTGAAATGAGCCTGGAAGGCCTGCGCGTGGTTATCGATTGTGCGAATGGCGCGGCCTACAAGGTGGCCCCGGAAGCGCTCTGGGAACTGGGCGCCGATGTGATCACCATGGGCGTGACGCCGGATGGCTTCAACATCAACCAGGACTGCGGTTCAACGTCGACCGGTGCCCTGTCGCGCAAGGTCCATGAAGTGCGCGCCGATATCGGCATCGCGCTGGACGGTGATGCTGACCGGGTGATCATCGTCGATGAGAACGGTGCCGTGATTGACGGTGACCAGCTGATGGCGGTGGTTGCCCAATCCTGGCAGGCCCATGACCGCCTGTCGGCACCGGGTATCGTGGCAACGGTGATGTCCAATCTCGGACTGGAGCGGTATCTTCAGGATCTCGGTCTCGGTCTGGCCCGGACCAAGGTCGGCGACCGCTATGTGGTCGAGCATATGCGTGCCAACGGTTACAATGTCGGCGGCGAGCAGTCCGGCCATATCGTGCTGTCCGATTTCGCCACCACCGGCGACGGCCTGATCGCCGCGTTGCAGGTTCTGGCCTGCGTCAAGGATCAGGACAAGCCCGTGTCGGAGGTCTGCCGCCGGTTCGAGCCGGTACCGCAGATCCTGAAAAACGTGCGATACAAGGGCGGCGCTCCCCTGGAGCAAGATCTTGTTAAATCGGCGATCGAGGATGGCGAAGCCCGTCTCGGGAGTTCCGGCCGCCTGGTGATCCGGGCGTCGGGCACGGAGCCGTTGATTCGAGTCATGGCGGAAGGTGACGATGCCGATCTCGTTAAGCAGGTGGTCAATGACATTGCCGGCGTGGTCGCAAGCTCTGCAGCATAAAATCTGACAAATACTTGCAGGAAACCGTCCCGGAAGGGGCGGTTTTTTAATGTCAGGTAAACAGGCCGAGTTCTGTTAATCCTTTCTTAAGGTAAAAAAACGGGGTTAAAGAACAGAGTTAAGTCACAATTAATGAATTCCCCTCAGTATGCTTTCAAGTTTGATGTGTCCGACCATTGGTTAAGCGGGCGCTCACTGGAAGAGGACGAGGACATGGACAATTTCTTTAAGCGTTTGTCTTTGACCGGCTTTGCTGTTGTGCTTTCCACTGCGGGCTTCGCTGCGGATCTGCCAACCCCGGTCATCGAACATGTGCCGCAGGTTCCCGTGGCGGGTGGTTTGTACCTGCGCGGCGATATCGGCTACAAATTCTGGAACGATCCGAGCGGCAGCTTCAACGATCCGGTGATCGGCGATCTGCGGTTCCAGCGTGAGTCCATGGATGATGCGTGGATGGTCGGCGTCGGTGTCGGTTACCAGATCAACAACTACCTGCGCACGGACGTGACGCTGGACTACGAAACCTCGGCCAACATCAAGGGCTACGCGGTCTGCGGAACCTGTACGGGTGGTTTCTCGACAGAGTCCACGGATGTCGACGTCTGGACCGTCATGCTGAACGGTTATGTCGATCTCGGCACCTGGAACCGGATCACACCCTATGTCGGTGCTGGTATCGGTGCGTCTTACGTGACGACCGACAACACCTATTCGATCAACCCGGGCGGTACCGGCCGCACCAACTACGATGGCAAACACAGCGAGTGGAACTTCGCTTGGGCGCTGATGGCTGGTGCCGAATATGCCGTCAACGACAATTGGTCGATCGACGCGGGCTACCAGTATCGTGACCTTGGGGATGCGGCCACTGTGAAGCTGCATGACGCGGGCACCGGAGAGACCCGAGTCGAATGGGACGATCTGACCGCCCATGAGATCCGCCTTGGCGTGCGCTACAATTTCAACACCACGTCGGCCCCGGCCGGTCCGGTCTATTACGAGCCGCAGGGCCCGATCACCAGCAATTTCTGATCTTCCGATCAGCTAGACGGAAAGGCCGGTCATTCGACCGGCCTTTTGCGTTCCTACCGAATTTGAATTGACCAAAGGTCAGGAACGCCTTATTCCCATAGGTGGGCCACCCCTCCCCAACGAGGGGCTCCTATCTGTGAGGGTAGATACATATGACTGAGCTTACCGCGAAGCCGGACCTGCGTCCGGCCAATCCCAATTTCTCTTCAGGTCCCTGTTCCAAACGTCCCGGCTGGTCGCTAGACCAACTGGCCGATGCGCCGCTCGGCCGGTCCCACCGGGCCAAGCCTGGCAAGGCAAAACTTGCCGAAGCCATCGACTTGACGCGCAAAGTCCTGAACGTTCCGGCGAACTACCGGATCGGAATCGTGCCGGCCTCCGACACAGGCGCCGTGGAAATGGCTCTGTGGTCGCTGCTCGGCGCCCGTGGCGTCGACATGCTGGCCTGGGAAAGCTTCGGCTCCGGCTGGGTCACCGACGTGATCAAGCAACTGAAGCTCGACAATGCCCGGGTGCTGGAAGCGCCTTACGGCACCTTGCCGGATCTTTCCGAGGTCAATTTCGCCAATGACGTTGTCTTCACCTGGAACGGTACCACGTCCGGCGTGCGCGTGCCGAATGGCGACTGGATCCCGGCCAGCCGCGAGGGGCTGACGATCTGCGACGCGACCTCGGCCGCCTTCGCCCAGGATCTTGCCTTCGACAAGCTCGATGTGGTGACTTTCTCCTGGCAGAAGGTGCTGGGCGGGGAAGCCGCGCATGGTGTTCTGATCCTGAGCCCGCGCGCCGTCGAGCGCCTCGAAAGCCACACGCCGGCCTGGCCGATGCCGAAGATCTTCCGCCTGACCAAGGGCGGCAAGCTGATCGAGGGTATTTTCAAGGGCGAGACCATCAACACGCCCTCGATGCTCTGTGTCGAGGACTATCTCGACGCGCTGAAATGGGCCGATGGCCTCGGCGGGTTGACGGCACTGCGCGCCCGTGCGGACAACAATCTCAAGGTTCTGGCTGACTGGGTCGCGCGCACGGACTGGGTGGATTTTCTTGCTGAGGATCCGGCAATCCGGTCCAACACATCCGTTTGTCTCAAGGTGACGGATCCCGGCATCCAGGCGCTCAGCGCCGACGATCAGGCCGCCTTTGCCAAGGGTCTTGCCGGTGCGCTCGATGCGGAAGGTGTCGCCTATGACATCGGCGCCTACCGCGATGCGCCGTCCGGCTTGCGGATCTGGGCCGGTGCCACGGTCGAGGCCTCCGATCTTGAGGCCCTGACCGCCTGGCTCGACTGGGCCTATCAGGCCCAGAAAGCGAAACTGCCTCAGGCCACCTGAGCATTTTCTCCAAAAACAAAACCATCCCGGGCGGACCGCCGCCCGGTCGTAGTGACTGTTCAAGGAGAGGCTCAAATGGCTCCCAAGGTACTGATTTCCGACAAGTTGTCGGACGCAGCCGTACAGATCTTCAAGGATCGCGGCATCGATGTGGACTTCCTGCCGGATGTCGGCAAGGACAAGGAAAAACTTCTTCAGATCATCGGCCAGTATGACGGCCTGGCAATCCGCTCCGCCACCAAGGCAACGGAGAAGATCATCGCCGCGGCGGACAAGCTCAAGGTGATCGGCCGGGCCGGGATCGGCGTCGACAATGTCGATATCCCGAAAGCAACCGCGCGCGGCATCATCGTGATGAACACGCCGTTCGGCAACGCCATCACCACCGCGGAACACGCAATCTCGATGATGATGGCGGTGGCCCGCCAGATCCCGGCCGCCGATGCCTCGACCCAGGCCGGCAAATGGGAAAAATCCCGCTTTATTGGCCGGGAGCTGACCGGCAAGACGCTCGGGCTGATCGGTTGCGGCAATATCGGTTCAATCGTCGCCGACCGGGCCATTGGCCTCAAGATGAAGGTGATCGCTTATGATCCCTTCCTGACCCCGGAACGGGCAGTCGCGCTCGGCGTTGAGAAAGTGGAATTGGACGGGCTCCTGTGCCGGTCGGATTTCATCTCGCTGCACACGCCGATGACCGACAAGACCCGCAACATCATCAATGCGGACGCCATCGCGAAGATGCGCAAGGGGGCTTACCTCATCAACTGCGCGCGCGGAGGTCTGGCGGACGAGGCAGCGGTGCGCGCCGCGCTCGAGACCGGACACTTGGCGGGCGCTGCCTTCGACGTCTTTATCGAGGAACCGGCCAGGGAGAACGTGCTTTTCGGTGCGCCCAACTTCGTATCGACACCGCATCTTGGCGCGTCCACCGCGGAAGCGCAGGAAAATGTCGCTCTGCAGGTGGCCGAACAGATGTGCGACTACCTGCTCGACGGTGCCGTTCGCAACGCGCTCAACATGCCGTCGATCTCCGCGGAAGAAGCGCCGAAACTGGCGCCATTCGTGCGTCTCGCCGAACAGCTCGGCTCCTTCGCCGGTCAGTTGACCGAAAGCGGGATCGAAGGGGTGCGGCTGGAATATGCCGGTGCCGTGGCCGAGATGAATGTCCAGGCCCTGACCTCTGCCGCGCTGACCGGGTTGCTGACCCCGCTATTGCAGACGGTCAACATGGTCTCCGCGCCGATCCTGGCCAGGGAGCGCGGCATGAAGATCGAGGAGATCCGGCGCGAAAAGCAGGGCGCCTACGAGACCTATATCCGCCTGACCGTGATCACCGAACGCCAGGAGCGCTCCGTTGCCGGCACTGTCTTTGCCGACGGCAAACCGCGCATCATCCAGGTGAAGGGCATCAACATGGAAGCCGAGCTCGGCTCCCACATGCTCTATATCACCAACGAGGACAAGCCAGGCTTCATCGGTCATCTCGGTATGGAACTCGGCAACAACGGCGTCAATATCGCAACGTTCCATCTCGGCCGCCTGGCCGCGGGCGACGATGCGATCTGTCTGGTTGAAGTCGATGGTGAAGTGCCGGTCGAGGTCATGAACCGCCTGGAAGCAGTCAGCCACGTCAAGCAGGTCAAGGCGCTCAGATTCTGAGCGCCGGACAGGCACCCGGCGGCGAACAGCCTGCCGCCGGGCTTGCCGTCACGCGAGGCTCTGTCCCCGCCACTTCAGGATCCGGCCGTCCAGAACGACAAGTCCGATCAACAGGATCGCGAAGCCGCCGAACTGCAGCGGGCTGAGATTTTCGCCCAGGATCAGCCAGCCGAAGAAGAGCGCGCTGGCCGGAACGATCAGCGTGACCAGTGAGGCATTGGTCGCGCTGGCTTCCGACAGCAGCCGAAAGTAAATCAGATAGGCGAGGGCGGTCGCCAGAATTCCAAGTGCAATCACATTGGCCCAGACGGTCAGGCTCGGTGCCAGGGGCGACCAGTTCGCGCCTGCATAAAGCGCTACGGGAAGCATGATCAGGCTGGAGCCCATCAGCTGGCCGGTGGCCGCCACTTGCGCGGGTACGTCCCTGAAGCGCCGGGCGAAGGTTGCGGCGCAGGCATAGGAGATGGCGGCGCCCAGGCAGCAGAGCTGTGCCCAGACCGGATCCGTCGCCAGGCCCGACAGGCTGCTCGACAGCATCACGGCGACACCGGCGACCCCGAGAATGACGCCACCGACACGGTGGGCGCGCAAGGTTTCCTGGCGAACCAGGAGACTGGCGACGATGACGGTGAAGACCGGGGTGGTGGCGTTCAGGATCGAAGCCAGACCTGCGCCGATCGCGGTCTGACCCAGGAACAGCAGCGAGAACGGTACCGCGTTGTTCAGGAACCCCATGATCAGGAACGGGGCAGCGAGACGCGCTTCGAGGCGGCCGAGCAGACCTCGATACCAGAGCACCGCAAGAAGCACGGCGCAGGCGATCGACACCCGCAAAAACACCAGGACAAGCGGCGGGATCTCGGCAACGGCAACCTTGGCGAACAGGAACGATCCACCCCAGATAGCGCCAAGCACCGCAAGCATGATCCAGTTTTTAAGTGGCATTTCCTGTCTCCGGTTTCGAAGTCTCTTCGGATAACACCACGCCAGCGTGGACGACACCCGAAAAGCGAGCGTTACGGACTTGCGCGACGGCATTTGTCCGGCAAGGCTGAGGGTTCGCCGGAGGGGTTGCTTCGGCGTTTCCAAGAGTTCTTTACCCATGACCCAGCCTGCCCCGGCCGTGGCAACAAGACCGCTCGCCGGACGCCTGACCCCGCTTCTGGTCGCCGCCGCCTGTCTACTGGGCGCGAACGGGGTTGCCGTCACGATGATTTCGGTGCGGGCAAAAACCGAGGGCCTGTCCGATGCGATGGTCGGTCTGCTCGGATCCTTCTATTTCGGCGGCATGATCCTGGGCGTGCTGCTGACGCCGTTCCTGATCGCGCGGGCGGGGCATATCCGCGTCTTCTCGACGCTGGCGGCCATCAGCGCCATTGCCGTCCTGGCCATTTCGTTCACGCCCGCGGGCTGGGGCTGGATGCTGATCCGGCTTGTTGGCGGCGCGGCGTTTTGCGGCACCACCATGGTGCTGGAAAGCTGGCTCAATTCCATTGCCTCGAACGCCTCGCGCGGGCGGATTCTGTCGGTCTATCGTATCGTCGACATGACGGCCGTGATGGGCAGCCAGTTCCTTCTACCCGCCTTCGGGCCGCTCGGACCCGACATCCTGATCGTGTTGGCGATCCTGTTCTGTCTTGCCCTGGTGCCGATCTCGCTGACCAGCGAGCGCAATCCGCAGGCGCCGCCCGCCCGGCTCATCGATCCACTGATGCTCTGGCGGGTGTCGCCGGTTGCCCTGGTAACCGCCCTGACAATCGGTCTTACCAACGGTGCCTTCCGCATGGTTGGGCCGATCTATGTGGACGAGGTCGGTCTGGGCCTCGAAACGGTCGCCGCGTTCATCGCTATCTGGGTCTTTGCCGGGGCCGTGTTCCAGTTCCCGGCCGGATGGCTCTCCGACAGGTTCGACCGGCGCGTGGTGCTCAGTGTCTTTACGGTCGGGGCGGGTCTGTCCTGCCTGTTCATCTCCGGATCGTCGGGGCGCTTTGAGCTGTTCGCCGGCGTGTTCCTGTTCGGCGGCTTCGCCTTGCCGCTCTATTCGCTTTGTGCGGCCCATGCCAATGATCATGCCGAGCCGGGTCAGTTTGTCGACGTGGTCGCGGGGTTGACGCTGGCCTATGGGGTCGGTGCGATGGCGGGTCCGTTCCTGGCGTCGGTGGTGATGGCCGGCTACGGGGCGTCTGCATTCTTCGTCTACACCGCGAGCCTGCATCTGCTGCTGGTTGTCTTTATCCTGGTCCGGATCTTCGTTCGCGAAGCCGTGCCGGCGGACCGGCGCCATCGTTTCGTCTGGTTGCTCAGGACGTCGCCAATGATTTTCCGGCTTGCCCGCAACGACCGGCCGGAGGACGAAAGGCCGCCAGACAAATAACCGGCGCCCCGGTCCGCAATCGTGGAGGCGCTGAGCCGGACAGGAGCGGAGTCTGTCCGGAAAGTGGCTGCGGCGGTTATTTGTCGCAAGCTGCGGAGACGGGCGCAAAAAAATCCTCTGCGCGGGTCTCAAATCGCGCGGGGAGACTCGCCTGCGCTCGCAAACCTGTCTATAGTCCGCGCCGTTTGCCCCGGTCCGGTTGCCGGGGCTTGTCGTGTTGGCGCCTTGGTCATGAAACCGGGCTGCCGGGAAGCTGCTTCAGGAGAGCGAAGTCTAAATGGCGAATGTGGTTGTTGTCGGTTCGCAGTGGGGAGACGAGGGCAAGGGCAAGATTGTCGACTGGTTGTCGGAACAGGCCGATGTCATCGTAAGGTTCCAGGGCGGACACAACGCCGGTCATACGCTCGTCATTGACGGCGTCAGCTACAAGCTGTCGCTGCTGCCGTCCGGTGTTGCCCGCGAAGGCAAACTGTCCGTGATCGGCAATGGCGTCGTCCTCGACCCGCATGCGCTGGCCGACGAAGTCGAACGGCTCGGAAAACAGGGTGTGGTGGTCACGCCGGAAAGCCTGCGTGTGGCGGAGAACGCGACCCTGATCCTGTCCCTGCACCGCGAACTTGACGCATTGCGCGAGAATTCCAACACCGGCACGCGGATTGGCACGACCAAACGCGGTATCGGTCCGGCATATGAAGACAAGGTCGGCCGCCGGGCGATCCGCCTGATGGACCTGAAGAACCTCACGACCCTGCCGGCCAAGATCGACCGGCTGCTGACCCATCACAACGCGCTGCGCCGCGGTCTGGGCCAGGAAGAAGTGTCCGCGCAAGCGATCTATGACGAGCTGGCCAGCGTCGCCGACAAGGTGCTGCCCTATATGGACAAGGTCTGGTATCTGCTCGACGATCTGCGCCGTCAGGGCAAGCGGATCCTGTTCGAGGGCGCCCAGGGTGCGCTACTGGACATCGACCATGGCACCTATCCGTTCGTGACCTCGTCCAACACGGTGGCAGGCCAGGCCGCTACCGGCTCTGGTCTTGGCCCGGGTTCGGTCAATTACGTGCTCGGCATCACCAAGGCCTACACGACCCGCGTCGGCGAAGGTCCTTTCCCGACCGAGCTGAACGACGAGGTCGGGGAATTCCTCGGAACGCGCGGACATGAATTCGGAACCGTCACCGGCCGCCGCCGCCGTTGCGGCTGGTTCGATGCGGTGCTGGTGCGCCAGACGGTGTGCACGTCCGGCATCAACGGCATTGCGCTGACCAAGCTGGACGTCCTCGACGGTCTTGACGAAATCAAGATCTGCATCGGCTATGAGCTGGATGGCGAAAAGATCGACTATCTGCCGGCGTCCCAGGGCGCGCAGGAGCGGGTCAAGCCGATCTATGAAAGCCTGCCGGGCTGGAAGGAATCTACCGAAGGTGCCCGCACCTGGGCGGATCTGCCGGCACAGGCGATCAAATATGTCCGTCACGTCGAGGAGCTGATCGGTGCGCCGGTTGCGCTGCTGTCGACAAGCCCGGAGCGGGACGACACAATTCTTGTGCAGAATCCCTTCCAGGATTGAGATATTTGTCTTTTAAAGGCCAATATTAAGAAATACGGCTGTGCGCTGCGAATCATCTCGGCGCACAATCACCATTGGGGGATCGCTTGAGATCCGCTTGACTGTATTTTAGTAGGAAGGAGTGCTGTAAGGACGATTGCCGGTGCAAACGCCTTGAAGAATTCGCACCGTTCATCGAAAACTTGATATAAGCCTGAGACCGTATGGACTTTTCAGGCCGCGTACCAGTTCCTTACAGTCGGCCGGTAGGCAGGAAGATGGCTGATTACTATTCAATTCTGAAGAAAACGATCGCGTCTTTGCCTGAAAACAATGGTGCTGCGCGACGGAGCGTCTACAGCCGTGCCCGCAATGCCATCGTCAACCAGCTGAAAGCCTACGAACCGCCGCTGGCTCCGTCCGAAATCACGGCGGAGCAGCTGCGCCTGGAAGAAGCCATCCGCAAGGTCGAGGCCGAAGCCGCGCGCGAGAGCCTGGGCCTTGGGGCGCCTGTCGTGAAACCCGAGCCGCCGGCTCCGGCGCCTGAACCGGCTCCGACGGTTGCCGCTCCCGTTTCAGAGACCGAACCGGCCGCGCCCGAACCGGCACCCGCGCCTGTCGTTGAACAACCGGCCGCCGCAGCACCCGCCGAGGCAACTCCGTCTCCCCTGAAAGACACGCTTGCGGAAGCCGAAACACTGGGATCGGCCGCCAGTCAGGCAACGCAAAATGCGCGGGATGCGGTCGAGCCCAGGGCAGAGCAACCCGCCGTCGAAGCCGCGCCTGTCCGGCAGGAGCCGGCTTTCGGCAGCCCGGCCAAGGCGGATGACGGTCTTTTTGAACCGGAGCCGCAAACGGCGACCATCGCGGAGGACGCGACGGGGAGCGGGCTGCAGGCCGAAAACAAACCGGACCAGGCGGCCAAGAAAACCGGCCGCGGCCGCCGGTCGAAACCGAGCGCGTCGGATGCCTTGCGGGAGAAATCCTCCGGTAACAAGATCCCGCTGATTGCTGCGGCTGCCGTGCTGATGGTCCTGCTTCTTGGAGCTGGCGCCTATTTCCTGCTGCCGTCCGGAGACCAGACCGCCGATTCCGGTCCGTCCGCACCGGCCGAAGATACGCAGACCGCAACGGCCCTTCAGCCAGACACGCAGCCGGAGCCGGCCGCGCCGGCGACCGATACGCCTGCGGAGGATACCTCCAAGAACACGGACAGACTGCTCAATGACGGTACTGGTGATGTGGTCGCCCCCGATGCCCGGACGGTGACGACGACGACGATCACGCCGCAGACCGAGCCCGTAGTGCCGACGCAGCCTTCGATTGTCAGTTCGGCTGGCAGCGAAACCGCTCCGGACGGTGCGCCGGCGGTGCCGGAACAACCGCCCGTCGCCGTGCCGGAAGACAATCTTGCCGCCATCTCGCCCGAGGAAACCGCACCGTCCGATACGGCTGTTGCGACGGACAACAGCGTGCAACGCTCGATCCTCTACGAGGAAGGCGAGGAAGCCGGTGGCGCGGGGACTGCAGCTCAGGGTGCTGTTGTCTGGTCCCTCGAGGAGGAAACCAATCTCGAGGGCGAATCTCAGGCCGTTTTGACCGCCGCCATCGAAATTCCGGAACGGGATGTCAAGGTCGATATCCGCATCAAGCCGAATGACGACACCTCGCTGCCGGCGAGCCATCTGGTCGAGATCAAATACGAGTTCCCGGAAAGCTTTGCCGCCGGCGATGTCGTGAACGTGCCCGGTCTGGTCATGAAGCCGACCGAGGAAGCCCGTGGCGACGCCCTGATCGGAGCCTCCGTGAAAGTGTCGCCCGGCTTCTTCTGGATCGCCTTGTCCAGCCTGCCGAACGAACAGCAACGCAATCTTGCGCTCCTGCGCGAACGCGGCTGGATCGACATTCCCATGCTCTATGAGAACGGCAAGCGCGGCATCCTGACCCTCGAAAAAGGCGCCGCCGGTGAGGACGCCGTCGAGAAGGCCATCACCGCCTGGCAAGCCGGTTAGAGCGTTTCGCGGTTAGATTGACACCTTCTGCCGTGGTCGGTTTGGTTCAAGGCCGAGAGCTTTGTCGAAGGCCGTGCTGCCTGCACGGTCGAGACAAAGACCGACGGCATTGGACCAAACCGGCCCGGCCCTCCGGGTTCGCGTTCGGCGGACGTCTGCTTTGTCGTGCCGCTCACCCATAGCCCCGCTATGGGTTTCGCAACCCTCCGCGCATGCGTCTCGCCGGACGTCAAACAGAAGGCTTCAGTCTAATCGTGAAACGCTCTGAGCCGTAACGTCTCTCCGTAAAACTGAAAAAGCCGCAAATCAGCGGCTTGCCTTTTTCCGCTCAAGAAGGCATGGTCCCGCTTGGTCCGAGGGGTGTTCCGGTATCCGGAACTGAGATGGCAACCGCCGAACCCTTAGAACCTGATCCGGGTCATGCCGGCGAAGGGACGGAAACCTTTAGCCTATTCCCGGATCTCCAGTGTCACTTTCGGCCTTGGCCGAAGACGGGAGATCCTATGCGTTTTTATCTGCCATTGCGGCAGTTGATGTCGGTGCCGTTTTCAGGTCCTGCCCCTGCCTCCGCCAAAAGAGGCGGGCAGAAAGGCCGGGAACGATGATGCCTTTCCTGATGCCGCTCCTGAGGACCCTAGCGGGTCTGGCGCTTGCCGTTGCACTCTGGGCCGCGATCGTCGTGGTGTTCGATACCCCGCACTATATCCTGCCCGGTCCGGAACGGGTCGCCGCCGCCTTCGTCAAAAATGCCGGTTTTCTGCTTCAGCACGCGGGGATCACCGCCTACGAGACGGTGCTTGGATTTGGGCTCGGCGCCCTGGCCGGGGCCGCGCTGTCGGTGATGTTGTGGCTGTTCCCTGTTGCCGCCCGGCTGGCGATGCCGCCGATCCTCGTCACCCAGGCCCTGCCCGTCTTCGCCATCGCGCCGATCCTGGTGCTGTGGCTCGGATATGGTCTTGCCTCCAAGATCGTGGTCGTGATCCTGGTGATTTTCTTCACCGTGACATCGACCTTTTTCGACGGTCTGCAGAGACTCGATCCGGGGCTTGGCGATTTGGCCAGGCTCTACCGTGTGTCGCGGCTGCGTGAATTGTGGCTGTTCCGGCTGCCGTCCGGCCTGCCGGCCTTTGCCTCGGGATTGCGTGTTGCCGCGGTGTTCGCGCCCATGGGCGCCATCATCGGCGAATGGGCCGGCGCCAAGGGCGGCCTTGCTTTCATCATGCTTCAGAGCAGCAACCGCATGCAGGCGGACCTGATGTTCGCGGCCCTTATTCTTCTGGCGGCGATGGTGCTGATCATGCGCTTCGTCGTCAATCGTCTCACCCAATATCTAGTGCCCTGGCAGGCCGTCACCTGACGACTGCCCAATGGAGGACGTCCATGAAAAAACAGTTCCTTTCCCTCGCGCTTGCCGCCGGCCTGCTGGCCTCGGCCCCGGCCCATGCGGCCGACAAGCTGACCCTGCTGCTGGACTGGTTCGTCAACCCGGACCATGCGCCGCTGGTCACCGCTCAGGCCAAGGGCTTCTTCGAGGCGGAAGGTCTGGATGTTGAGATCATCGAACCGGCCGATCCCGCGATGCCGCCCAAACTGGTGGCGGCGGGGCAGGGCGATATCGCTGTGTCCTATCAGCCGACGCTGCACGCCCAGATCGAGGAAGAACTTCCCTTGAAGTGGATCGGCACGCTGGTGGAAACGCCGCTCAATTCGCTGATCGTTCTGAAGGACGGTCCCATCAAGGAGCTCAAGGATCTGAAAGGCAAGACGATTGGGTTCTCGGTGTCCGGTTTCGAGGACGCCATGCTCGGCCAGATGCTGCGCTCCCAAGGGCTGACCATGGACGATGTCGAGCTGGTCAATGTCAATTTCGCGCTGTCCGGCTCGCTGCTGTCGGGCCAGGTGGATGCGGTGATCGGTGCCTATCGCAATTTCGAGCTGACCCAGCTTGAGATCGAAGGCAAGCCGGGCAAGGCCTTCTTCCCGGAAGAAAACGGCGTTCCGGTGTTCGACGAGCTGATCTACGTGGTCAACAAGGACAAGACCGACGACCCGAGGTTCAAGAAGTTCCTGGCGGCGGTCGAGGCAGCCACCGTCTATCTGACCAACCATCCGGACGAGGCCTGGAACGCCTTCATCGAGGCCTATCCGCATCTGAATGACGAATTGAACAAGCGCGCCTGGGCGGACACGCTGCCGCGTTTCGCCAAGCGTCCGGCCGCCCTGGACGAAGGCCGCTACCAGCGCTTCGCCGAGTTCATGGCCGAAGCGGGCCTGATCAGCAAGGTGCCGCGGGTAGACAGCTACGCGGTCGAGATCCGCTAAGTCAGATTCGTACTGAGGGATGGCTTCCCAAAAACAAAAAACGCTGGAGCCGAGGCTCCAGCGTTTTTTGTTTTTCCGGTACAGAATGCGTCAGGCCGACGGCTGCTGGTCCAGCGAACGGGCGCTGTTGCGCACGGCCTTTTGCACCTTTTCAAAGGCGCGGACCTCGATCTGGCGGACACGCTCGCGGCTGACGCCGAACTCGCCGGACAGATCTTCCAGCGTCATCGGATCTTCCGAAAGGCGGCGGGCCTCGAAGATGCGGCGCTCGCGCTCATTGAGCACATCCATGGCCTCGCTCAGCATCTTGCGGCGCAGGTCCAGCTCTTCCTGCTTGGCGAGCATGGTTTCCTGGCTGTCGCTTTCGTCGACCAGCCAATCCTGCCATTCGCCGGCATCGGCTTCCGCGCGCACGGGCGCGTTCAGGCTGGCATCGCCGCCGAGGCGGCGGTTCATGGAAATCACTTCTTCTTCGCTGACACCGAGCTTGGTCGCGATTTCGGTCACCTGATGCGGTTTCAGATCGCCTTCATCCAGTGCCTGGATCTTGCCTTTCAGGCGGCGCAGGTTGAAGAACAGGCGCTTCTGGTTGGCGGTGGTGCCCATCTTGACCAGCGACCAGGAGCGCAGGATGTATTCCTGGATGGCGGCCTTGATCCACCACATGGCATAGGTCGCGAGCCGGAAGCCCTTGTCCGGCTCAAAGCGTTTGACCGCCTGCATCAGGCCGACATTGCCCTCGGAGACGACTTCTCCGATCGGCAGGCCGTAGCCGCGGTAACCCATGGCAATTTTGGCAACAAGGCGCAGGTGGGAATTCACCAGCCGCTCGGCGGCCTCAGGGTCCTCATGCTCCTTGTAGCGCTTGGCGAGCATGTATTCTTCCTGCGGCTGCAGCATTGGAAACTTGCGAATCTCGTCCAGGTAGCGGCTGAGACCGCCTTCCCCGGCTGTGAGCGTCGGTACGTTCTGGGCCATGTGATGCACCCCCTTTCGTCAAGTTTGCGTTCCAATTCCTCCCGCTGCCCCGCAGAGATACGCAAGCAAGCCATTTGGGAGGAAGGTCGGACGCAGAATAGTGTCCGTTCAGGCACACAAGGCACCTAATATAGGTTCAAATTGGCCAATTACATGACAGGAAATCGGAAACTGATCCTAAAATTTTTGTAATCCTGACAAAAGATTTGCGAAATCAGCCGGATATGGGCTCTCAAAGCGCAAAGTCTTACCGTTTGCCGGATGTTCGAACGCCAGCAGACCGGCATGCAGCGCCTGCCTGTTGAAGCCCTGGATCAGGCCCTTGAGCGGCTCGTCCAGACGGTTGGCCTTGGTTTTGAAACCCGCGCCGTAATCGTCGTCGCCAATCAGCGGGTGACCGACATGGGCCATATGCACGCGGATCTGGTGCGTGCGGCCGGTCTCCAGGCGGCACTCCATCAAGGAGGCGAGGGCAGGCTGATCGTCATTGCCGAAGCGCTCCTTGACCTGCCAGTGCGTGACCGCATGGCGGCCGCTTGTCTTGACGACGGCGATTTTCTGCCGGTTTGCCTGAGACCGGGCCAGATTGGCGTTGATGGTTCCCTTGAGCGCCGAGGGCGTTCCCCATACCAGAGCGGAATAGGCCCGCTCCAGAGGGCCGGTCTTGCCGTGGTCGGCAAATTGCGCGGCGAGGCCCTTGTGGGCCTGGTCGGTCTTGGCCACCACGAGCAGACCGGACGTGTCCTTGTCGATCCGGTGAACGATGCCGGGGCGCTTGACGCCGCCGATGCCCGACAGGCTGTCGCCGCAATGATGGATCAGGGCGTTGACCAGCGTGCCGGTCCAGTTGCCGGCGCCCGGATGAACAACGAGGCCGGCCGGCTTGTCGACGACAATCAGGTGCTCGTCCTCGAAGACCACGGCAATCGAAATGTTCTCGCCCTGCGGTTCGGGGTCTTCCGGCTCGGGTAAAGTGAGGCACAAGGCATCACCTTCATTGACCCGGTATTTCGGCTCCACTATTTTCGCGCCGCCGACGGTGACGTCTCCGGACTTGATCAGGGACTGGATCCTGTTGCGGCTGAGGGCGTCCAGATGCGCCGCCAAAACCGCATCCAGCCGTTTCCCGGCATCGGCTGCATCAACTGTTAACGTGAAATCCTGGTCCTGCTCGGCCGGATCATCGAGGGAATTGTCTGTCATGTCACAACCTGAAAATCGGGATGGAGGGCCGGGTGAGGCGCCGCTCGATCCGGAAGCCCAACGTATCCAGGCAAAGTTGAAGCGCCTGTTGCTCGGCTCTTCCCTCGTCATGATCGCGGGCTTTATCGCTGTCTTTGCAGCAATTCTCTACAAGATCAATAGCAACAAGAGTGATCTGTCGGATGCGCCGTTTGCCGCGACGATCGCTGTCGGCGCTGATGCAGACATCCTGCAGGTCAGCACGGGCGAAGGCATGTTGCTGGTTCTCGTGCGTGAAGGCAGCAAGACTGCCCTCTTGCGGTTAGATCCGGTGACAGGCAAAGAGCTCGGCCGGACCGACTTTGTCGCTCGATAGCGACATCGCGTTTTCCGCTGGAAATCTTGCCGGCGGCAGCGTGTTTTCGGGGCCGATGTCAAAAAAATGAAAAATAGGGGTTGCGTCTTTAGCCGAGCAGCCGTATACGCACGGACCTCGGCTAGAGGCAGACGCCTCCGAGCACCGCGCGCCCATCGTCTAGCGGTCTAGGACGCCGCCCTTTCACGGCGGAAACACGGGTTCGAGTCCCGTTGGGCGTGCCATTCTTTTCCAAAGATTGTGCACAAGATTTCTACAACCTTTCCACAGGTTGTCATGGACCGTTCGCGGCCAAGCACCGTCAGCCGATGTCCTCGCGCTCCTGCAGTCCCGTCTCTATCAGCTTGACCTCCGCGTCCCTAGCAATCTGGGCAAAGCCCGGTGTCGGACAATGGTCGGTGACGAAGGTGCTGACTTGGGAAAGGTGGCCGACGCGGACAGGCGCCGTACGCTCGAACTTGGTGCTGTCGGCGGCCAGAATGACATGGCGGGCATTGTCCATGATGGTCTTGGTGACCTTCACTTCCCGATAATCGTAGTCGAGCAGAGAGCCGTCCGGATCGATCGCGGAGGCGCCGATGACGGCAAAATCCACCTTGAACTGGCGCATGAAATCGACGGCCGCCTCGCCGACGATGCCGCCGTCCGAATGGCGCAGCACACCACCGGCGATGACCACTTCGATCTGCGAGTATCCGCGCATCAGGCTGGCGACGTTGATGTTGTTGGTGATCACCATCAGCCCGCGATGCTGCAGCAGGGCCTGGGCGACGGCTTCCGTGGTCGTGCCGATGTTGATGAAGATGGATGCGTTGTCCGGGATCAGCGCGGCGACCTGCTCGCCGATATCCGCCTTCTCCCGGCTGGAGATGATCCTGCGTGCCTCGTAACCGACATTCTCGATGCCGGATGACAGGAGCGCGCCGCCATGGGTTCTGGCCAGAAGGCGCCGCTCACACAGTTCGTTGAGATCCTTGCGGATGGTCTGCGGACTGACATCGAACCGCTTGGCGAGGTCGTCTACGCTGACCCGGCCGAGCTGGCGGGCCAGTTCCAGGATGGCATTGTGGCGTTCAATCAACATCTACGGAAATTGCTCTGATTCACATTCGGGGGATGCGCTTTTCGGTCCGGCCAGTAGAGCGGCGGGGCGTACCCGGATCAAGCCACATCTCGCTTTTTTTGTTTTGCCGACTTGGACTTTTTCGGTGTGCCGGTGTCGGGTTTGGAAGGAGCCGCGGCCGGAGCCGCGTCACTGTCGACTGCGCTCTTTGACTTGTTGCGGCTGGACGCCACGATGCGGCTGACCAGTGCTTCGGCAGCCGAGGCTATGTCGGCGGACTTAGCCGAAGTTTGGGCCGGGCTCTGCGGGGTTGCCTGGCCCGGGTCCTGAAACTCGGCGACAGGCACCTGGCTTTCGGGTCGCTGTTCCGGGCTTGGCGTGGCGACAGGTCGTGCTCCATTCACCTTCTGCGCAGAAGCCTCGGTTTTTTGCTGGGTCGCTGCTTGTCCACTGCGCTGGGGGCTGAGTTCCTGCGGCGGAGGCGAGGCGGTGACAGGCGTGACCGTGATCGAACTTGCAGCCGACAGCCTTTGCGACAGGGCCCGAAAATCCCTGCGCAGGTCTTTCAACTCCGGAGTGACTTCAAGATCGGCGCGCAATTTCTGCACCTGGCCGACCAGGCGTTTCTGCACCCGTTCCTTTTCCTGAAGCGCGGATTGCTGGCGCGCGATTTCACCGGACAGCTGCTTGAGTCTTTCTTCCAGGTGCTTGTCGGGTTTCGCCGCGGCGGACCCGGCGGCTTCCAGCAGCAGCGACAGACGGGTCGCTTCGGCTTGGGCGGCGACGTATTTGCTCTCGGTGTCGACGAGTTGGGCTTCCAGCTCGGCGAGACGGGATTTGGACGCATCCTTGAGCGTGGCTTCCACTTCGCTGGCAACGGTCGGTTCATAGCGCGCAAGCTTGGCCTTGAGCGTGGCGACCTCGGCCTCCAGGCCGGTAATGGTGGCCAGCGCCATTGTGTCCGTCGCCGGCAGCCAATCGCGCTCGTCGTCCGCCTCGCTGGCCGCGGACACCTCATCCCTTGAAGAGGGCGCTTCGTCGGATTTCGTCCAGCTGGCCGCCAGGGCCTTTTCGGACTCCGACAGTTTTTCCTTCAGCGTCTTGATTTCGGCGGAGAGCATGTCGACCGCATGCTGGTCGCTCGACTGCGCCGCCAGTTTCGCATGCAATTCGGCCAGTTGGCTTTCATGCTCCTTTTTCAGTGCTTCGGCTTCGGAGCGCAACTGTGAGGCTTCGAGATGGAACTTCGCCGCCTTTTCCCGTTCCTTGTCCAGCCGCGTTTCCACGCGGCGGAGCTCAACGGCGTAACGGGCGCGTTCCTGATCCTGCGCGGCTCTGACTTCGGCATAGCTTGACGGGTTTACGGCGCGCAGAGCTTCTTCGGTGAGGCGGGCGGCCCGGCGATAGAATGCGGGCAGGATCGCCAGGCCAATCAGCCCGGCCGTGCAAAATCCCAAAACCACAAACATCGCTGCTTCAATCAAATCCGGCTCCGTTCAGGTCCAAAACCCACGCTTCATCATTAGACGAGTGCCGGCCTGACGCCAAGTCTCGTCATTTCTACAGGTTCACCCTCTTCTGTCCGACCGGTTGCATCTGTCCCTCAGAACGGATTCCAGGTCGCCTTGTCGGTGATCTTCAGATAACCCATGTTGATGCCGAGCCGCGCGCCCACTCCGGCGCGCACCGGCACCAGCACGACTTCGTTCTTCAAAAGAACGGTCATGCCGACACCGCCGACCAGATAGGCCGAGCCGTTTATGCCGGCAAAGCGGTCATAGATCGAATTGACCGTCGGCAAATTGTAGACAAGCATCATGACCCGGGCTCCATCCGCGCCGAAGTCCCAGCCGACGGACGGCCCCTGCCAGAAAACCTTGTGGTTGCCGGCGTTGCGTGTGTAGAGATGACCTTCGCCATAGCGCGCTCCCGCCACGAACGCGCCGGAGCCTTCCTCGCCGAGGATATAGCCATTGGGTTCGCCATATCTTGAAAAGGCCTTCTCGACGACCGAGGCAAGTCCGCCGGAGACCGAGCCGAAAAACTGGTGGCCCGTTTTGACGATCTCGTCTTCACCGTAAGTCGCGTTCGGCGGAATGGGTTCGTTGCCGGACTGCTGGGCGAGGGACGGGCTGGAGAGGACAAGTGCACACAGGACGAGGAACGCGGCCGAAAAAAGAGACGCAACGCGCCAGGAACTTTGTGTCATTCAAATTCTCCCCAAAACAGGTTCGGAACCGCCAACTGTTGCGGCTTCGTCGGAGCGCAATGTTAAACTGACGCAATATCATGCTGATTCGCATGTCATCTTGCATCTTACATAAGCCGACTCAATGCAAAGCTGGCCTGAAAAAAAGACAAGGATGTGTCTTTCCGCCGTTTTGATCCTGCTATTCTGTGTATTGGCGGGGAAAGTCGTCGCGCGTCCCAAGGTCTTTGTGCCGGATCCGATCACCGGCTATGCCATCGGCGGTCACGATCCGGTGAGCTATTTCGTGGACGGCCAGCCGCGCAAGGGCAAGCGTGAGCATGAGTATAAATGGGGCGGCGGCGCGTGGATCTTCGTCAATGAAGGCAATATGGCGGCCTTCGCCCGCGATCCGGAAGCCTATGCGCCCATGTTCGCCGGCTGTGGCGGCTATGCCTTGTCTGAGGGCTTTGCGACGGCCGGCAATCCGTTCATCTATGCGGTTGTCGATGGCCGCCTGGTGTTCTTCCACTCGGTGGTCAACCGGTTCCTGTTCGTCGTCAACGGTTCCAATCTGGTCAAGCTGGCCGACGAAAATGCCGGCAAGGTCGGCTGCGTGCCGATCCGCTGAGCTGAATTCGGGCCTTCCCCCGGGAAACTTTCATCTGGATGACCGTGCGTTGCGGCCCCGCGTCGCCTTGGCAGCGGCTTTGCTGATGTGTAACCCTTGCCGGAACGCTGCGAATCAGCATTAGCCGAGATCCTCAACAAGAGCCCAACACCGCCATGTCCGCACTTAAAGAGCTTTCCTCTCTTGATCTAGCCGCTCTGGTGGCCAGCCGTGTCTGCCATGACATCATCTCGCCAGTCGGCGCGATTACAAACGGGCTAGAGGTGCTCGACGAAGAGGGATCGGAGGACATGCGCGAATTCGCCATGGATCTGATCCGCAAGAGCGCTCGCCAGGCCTCGGCAAAACTGCAATTCGCCCGGCTGGCATTCGGTGCCGCAGGCTCGGCCGGTGCCGAGATCGACCTGGGCGATGCCCAGGTTGTTGCGACCGGGTTTATGGAAAACGAAAAATCCGATCTAAATTGGCAACTGACCCGGCATCTGATGCCGAAGAACTACGTAAAGCTGCTTCTTAACCTCATTCTGATCGCCAATCAGTGTGTGCCGCGCGGCGGCGAGATCCGGGTCGAGATGGAAGGCGAGCCGCAGTCGCCGTCCTTTACGCTTCACGCCAGCGGGCTGAACCCCCGCATACCGCTCGGCATGAAGGAAACTCTGGGCGGAGAGGAGCCGGAGCGCGTCGACGCCCATTCGGTTCAGCCGATTTATACTTTGCTGCTTGCACGTGAAAGTGGCATGGTATTAACAATAGATAAACAAGAAGAATTGGTAAAAATTACGGCCCTGCCGACAGACTAAATCGGGTCATCAAAAGTCTCCGGCTGTTTCAGCGTATCTTAACTGTTTGAGGTCAACCTGCTCTCATGGACTTCTCGGTCCAGACATCCTTTCCGGGATGCGGAACCAGTAACAAGTCGGGTGAGAGCAGGCCATGGACGACCTCCTCAGGGAATTCATTACCGAGACGAACGAGAGTCTCGATGTTGTCGACGTTGAGCTCGTAAAATTCGAGCAGGAACCGAACAACGCCACCATTCTAGATAACATCTTCCGTCTGGTGCACACCATTAAGGGCACCTGCGGTTTCCTTGGTCTCCCCCGGCTAGAAGGCATTGCACACGCTGCCGAAACGCTGATGGGCAAATTCCGCGACGGCGCGCCTGTGACGCAGGAAGCCGTGTCGCTGATCCTGATCTCGATCGATCAGATCAAGGAAATTCTGAACGAGCTGGAATCTGCCGAGGGCGAAGAGCCGGAAGGTGACGACAGCGAGTTGATCGGCAAGCTGGAAAACATGTCCGCGAAAGCGGATGCGGCGATGGCCGGCGGCGGTGAAGAGGAAGCGCCCGCGGCGGAGGCCGTGGAAGACGCGCCTGCCGAAGAGCCCGCTGCAGCAGCTGCCGAGGTGGAGCCGGACATCAACGTACCGGACCAGGCGCTTGAACGTCCGCTCCGGCCGGGTGAAGTTTCCCTGGACGAGCTGGAACGGGCTTTCCAGGAAACCGAGATCGAAGTTGAAGTGGCCGAACCGGAGCTC
The DNA here is from genome assembly GCF_023156505.1 of Roseibium sediminicola. Taxonomy (GTDB): domain Bacteria; phylum Pseudomonadota; class Alphaproteobacteria; order Rhizobiales; family Stappiaceae; genus Roseibium; species Roseibium sediminicola. Next base: position 181,214 of record NZ_JALNMJ010000008.1, read on the forward strand.
ATCGATGTAGACGAAGCTCACGACGAGGTTGAAGACATCGAGCCCGAGCCGGCTCCCGCCGCAGCGGCTCCCAAGGCTGAGGCCAAGGCCAAGACCGAGGTCAAGGACGCCAAGGATCCCGAGAAGAAGAAGGGTGGCGGAGTTTCCAACCAGAGCATCCGTGTTGCGGTCGATACGCTGGAACATCTGATGACCATGGTGTCGGAACTCGTGCTGACCCGGAACCAGCTTCTGGAAATCGTCCGCCGGCATGAAGACAGCGAATTCAAGGTGCCGCTGCAGCGCCTGTCCAATGTGACGGCCGAGTTGCAGGAAGGCGTCATGGCGACGCGCATGCAGCCGATCGGCAACGCCTGGCAGAAACTGCCGCGGATTGTGCGCGATCTCAGCCAGGAACTGGAAAAGCCGATCGATCTGGAAATGATCGGTGCGGATACCGAACTGGACCGCCAGGTCCTGGAAATGATCAAGGACCCGCTCACCCATATGGTGCGCAACTCCGCCGACCACGGTCTGGAGCGTCCGGAAGACCGACGCGCAGCCGGCAAGCCGGAGAAGGGCACCATCACCCTTGCGGCCTACCATGAAGGCGGCCACATTATCATCGAGGTCCGCGACGACGGCAAAGGCATCGATGTCGACCGGGTGAAGGCGAAAGTCGTCGAGCGCGGCCTGGCGAGCGAAGCCGAAGTCGACAAGATGACGGACGCGCAGATCCACAAGTTCATCTTCGCCGCCGGTTTCTCGACCGCCGCCAAGGTGACCAGCGTGTCCGGCCGCGGTGTCGGCATGGACGTGGTCCGCAACAACATCGAGCTGATCGGCGGTACGGTCGACCTGCGCTCCACTGCGGGTAAGGGCTCGAGCTTCATCATCAAGATCCCGCTGACGCTCGCGATCGTCTCGACGCTGATCGTCGAGGCAAGCGGCGACCGCTTCGCGATCCCGCAGCTCTCCGTGGTGGAACTGGTCCGGGTGCAGACCAATTCCGAGCACCGTATAGAGCGGATCAAGGACACGCCGGTCCTGCGCCTGCGCAACAAGCTGCTTCCGCTGGTGCACCTGTCCCAGCTGCTGGACATCTATGAAGGCGAGGACGTGGAGAAGGCGATCGACTCCGACAACGGCTTCATCGTTGTCATGCAGGTCGGCAGCCAGACCTTCGGCGTTGTGGTCGACGGTGTCTTCCATACGGAGGAAATCGTGGTCAAGCCGATGTCGACCATGCTGCGTGCGCTCGACATGTTCTCCGGCAACACCATCCTGGGCGACGGCTCGGTGATCATGATCATCGATCCGAACGGCATCGCCAGCGCCATGGCAAGCCATGCATCCAGCGCGGTTGCCGAGAACCAGGAAGACGAACAAGAGGACCTGCAGCGCAAAGCCATGACCGGCCAGAACGCTATCTCGCTGCTTCTGTTCCGCGCCGGTGCGCCGGAGCCGAAAGCGGTGCCTCTGTCGCTGGTCACGCGCCTGGAAGAGTTCGAGGTCTCCAAGATCGAGCGCTCCAACGGCCGCGACCTGGTCCAGTACCGCGGTGCTCTGATGCCGCTGGTCTATGTCAACGAGGGCGACTGCCACAAGACCGAAGGCACCCAGCCGATGCTGGTGTTCTCGGATGCCGGCCGCTCCATGGGCCTCGTCGTCGACGAGATCGTCGACATTGTCGAGGACCGCATGAACATCGAGGTCGGTTCGGAACGTCCGGGTATTCTCGGCTCCGCTGTGGTCAAGGAACGGGCGACGGAGATCATCGATCTCGGCTTCTACCTGCCGCAGGCCTTCGAAGACTGGTTCATGCGCAAGGAAATGGACATTGCGTCGCTGACGAAGAAAGTTCTCTTCGTCGATGACAGCTCGTTCTTCCGCAACATGCTGACACCGGTCCTGAAAGCCGCGGGCTATGACGTGACCACCTGTGTCGGTCCGCAGCAGGCCTTCGAGCTTCTGGAAAACGGCGACAAGTTCCATGCGATCGTCAGCGACATCGAAATGCCGGAAATCAACGGCTTCGAGTTCTGTGAATCGCTGCGCCGCGATCCGCGGTTCCGCAACATCCCGGTCCTGGCCCTGTCGTCCATGGTGACGCCGGCCTCGATCGAGCGCGGGCGCCAGGCGGGCTTTGACGACTATGTCGCCAAGTTCGACCGTCCGGGTCTGATTGCGGCCCTGAAAGATGTCTTCTCCGGTGAAATGGGAGCTGCAGCATGAGTGTGCTGGAACACAAACTTCCTGACGATCAGGAAACCGCCAGCGACATGATCCAGTATGTGACCGTCGTGATCGGGGGGCAGCTGTTCGGCCTGCCGATCTCCCAGGTCCATGACGTGTTCGTGCCGGAAAGCGTGACGCGGGTGCCCAAGTCGGCGCCTGAGGTCCAGGGTGTGCTCAACCTGCGCGGGCGGATCGTCACGGCGATCAACATGCGCCGCCGTCTGCACTTGCCTCCGTTGAAAGATGGGCAGATGATGGCTGTGGGCATTGAGTACAAGCAGGAAAGCTACGGTCTGGTCATCGACACCGTTGGCGAAGTTCTGACGCTGCCGTCCGCATCGGCCGAGCCCAATCCATCAAACCTGGATCGCCGCTGGGCTGAGATTTCCGGCGGTGTGCACCGCCTGGAGGGCCAGTTGATGGTTATTCTCGATGTGGATCGCCTGCTTGGCTCGATGTTCACCGAACCCATGGCTGCAGCATAAGTAGGCCGAAACGGCCGCCTAAGTGGAGTTACGCCTGATGAAACAGTGCCTTGTAGTAGATGACTCAAGCGTCATCCGTAAGGTCGCCCGCCGAATTCTCGAAGACATGAATTTCGAGATCACCGAAGCTGAAGATGGCCAACAGGCGCTTGACGAATGCCGGAAAACCATGCCGGACGCCATCCTGCTGGACTGGAACATGCCGGTGATGGACGGGTTGGAATTTCTGACCAGCCTGCGTGCGGAAGAAGGTGGTGAAAACCCGATCGTCGTGTTCTGCACCACCGAAAACGACGTCGCCCACATTGCACGGGCCATCCGCGCCGGGGCGAACGAATACATCATGAAGCCGTTCGATCGCGAAATCGTCGAAGCCAAGTTTCAGGAAGTCGGTCTCATCTAGTATCGAGTTGGGCAGTCTAAATGGCGTTTGCGCAAAGAAGTATAACCGCGGGCACGAGTCCGGGCAGCGATCCCATCAAGGTCATGGTCGTCGATGACGCAGTCGTCATCCGCGGACTCCTGACACGCTGGCTCGGTGAAGACAAAAGTCTGAAAGTCGTAAGCTCGCAACGCAACGGCAAGCTTGCCGTCGAAGATATCGAAAAAAGCAATCCCGACGTCGTGGTCCTGGATATCGAGATGCCGGAAATGGACGGCATGACGGCACTGCCGCTCATGCTCGCCAAGAAGCGCGATCTCGTCATCATCATGGCGTCGACGCTCACCCGCCGGAACGCGGAAATCAGCCTGAAGGCCCTGTCGCTCGGCGCTGCCGATTATGTGCCCAAGCCTGAATCCACGTCGGAAGTGACAACCTCGATCGATTTCCGCCGCGAACTCGTCGAGAAGGTCAAGGCGCTCGGCGCCCGCGCCATCCGCATGCGCGGACCGGCCCGGACCATGCGTGCGGAAACCAACGCCGGCCGGACGGCCCAGCCGGTCAGGCCCGTCACCGCGCGCCCGGCAACAGATACACGCGCAAGCTTTCGTGGAGCTGCCCAGCCGGCAGCCGCGGCTGCGCCGAAATTCCAGACGCGCCCCTATTCCTCGGCCCGGCCGCGGATTCTGGCCATCGGGTCGTCTACCGGCGGTCCGCAGGCGCTGCAGGAAGTGATGAAGGAAGTTGGTACGGCCATGAACGATGTCCCGGTCGTCATCACCCAGCACATGCCGCCGACCTTTACCGCCATTCTGGCGGAGCATATGGGCAAAGCCGCCCTGCGCCCGGCCAAGGAAGGCGAGGATGGTGAAGTGCTCAAACCCGGCAATATCTATGTCGCGCCGGGCGGCAGGCACATGATCGTGGAAAAGGATGCCGGTGCGGTGAAAATCCGTCTGACGGATGGCCCGCCGGTGAATTTCTGCAAACCCGCCGTCGATCCTCTGTTCGATAGCGTCGCCAAGGCTTATGGCTCGGCGACCCTCGGCATCATTCTGACCGGCATGGGCCACGACGGCGCTGACGGTGTGAAGACCATCGCGGCCGGTGGCGGCAGCGTGATCACGCAGGATGAAGCCAGCAGCGTTGTCTGGGGCATGCCGGGCGCCGCCGCGCAGACAGGCATGTGTTGCGACATTCTACCCTTGAAGGAGATCGGACCCAAGATCTCGCGCGTTCTGAAGGGGAACACAAGATGACCCCAAGCGAGTTCGAGTTCCTGAAAAACTTCCTGAAGACCAAGTCCGGCCTGGTCCTCTCGAACGACAAGCAATATCTGGTCGAAAGCCGTCTGCTGCCGATCGCACGCAGTTCCAAGCTGGAAACGCTCAGCGCGGTGATCCAGCAGCTGCAGCGCGGTACCAACCGGGCGCTTGAAACGGATGTCATCGAGGCGATGACGACAAACGAGTCGTTCTTCTTCCGCGACAAGACGCCGTTCGACCACTTCAAGGAAACCATGTTGCCCGCGCTGCTGCAAAGCCGTGCGACACGCAAGCAGCTGAAGATCTGGTGCGCGGCCGCCTCCACAGGCCAGGAGCCCTATTCCCTGGCGATCTGCCTGAAGGAAGACGCCGCGAAAATGGGGGGCTGGCGGACGCGGATCCTTGGCACCGATCTCAGTCAGGAAGTGCTCGAGAAGGCCAAGACCGGTCTCTACAGCCAGTTCGAGGTCCAGCGCGGCCTGCCGATTCAGATGCTGCTGAAATATTTCGAGCAAAAGGGCGACATGTGGCAGATCAATGCCGGCATGCGCGCGATGATCGAATGGAAGAAGCTCAACCTCCTGGAAAGCTTCGCCCATCTTGGCGAATTCGACATCGTCTTCTGCCGCAACGTGCTGATCTATTTCGACCAGGCGACCAAGACCGAGATCCTCGGCCGCCTTGCCAAGTCACTGCCGGATGACGGTTATCTGGTGCTCGGCGCGGCCGAAACGGTCGTCGGTCTGACCGATGCCTTCAAGCCGGTTGCGGGAAAGCGCGGACTGTTCCAGAAGAAGCAGGCCGTGCAGGCATCGACCGGTACCGTTTCCAGCCCGCGCGTGGCTGTCGGCGCCGGCGCCGGTGGCGGTATTGGCCTGAGGCGCTAAGGCTGTGCTCAAGCGGATTTGAAAAGGCGGCTCCGGCCGCCTTTTTTGTTCACGAATTCGTGATGCCCCGCTCGATAGCGCTGAGGTTGGCTGTCTCTTTCAGGTTATTGAATTCATTAACTTAATTCCCTCTCCAGAAGTTTATCCGATAAGGCCCCTTGGAACCTTGCCGGGAGAGGCATCTGCTCCATCTCTCAAGGCGAGGTGCTAGAGCGGAAAAATCGATTTTCTGACCTATCGGCGAAACAAATAGATAATCGGAGAGCGGGAACATGACCGAGATTAAAGTTGAACTGACGCGCCGCGCGGCGCTTCTGGGGGCTGGTGGAGCGCTCGCCGGAGCAAGTCTTGCCGGTACGCTGCCGGTCCATGCCGCGGCTGAAAAACAGGGGGCACTGCCGGCGCCGGTGGCCCGCTATTCGGTCGGCGGCTTTGAAGTGACGACGCTCCATGACGGCGCCGTGTCCCTGCAGGAGCCGCAAAAAACCTTCGCCATGAATGTGGATGCGGATACGTTTGCTGCCACCAACGCGGAAAACTTCCTGCCGAACGACAATTTCCAGATCAGCTTCACACCGACCCTGGTCAACACGGGTAGCGAACTGGTCCTGTTCGACACCGGCAATGGCGAAGGCGCACGTCCGGCGCGCGGCAACATGCGGTCCGCGCTGGAAGCCGCGGGCTATTCGCCCTCGCAGGTCGATATTGTTGTCCTGACCCACATGCATCCGGATCATGTTGGCGGTCTGATGGAAGGCGGCGCACCCACTTTCCCGAACGCGCGCTACGTGACCGGTCAGAAGGAATACGACTTCTGGGCGGCCATGGACAAGGAGGCCAACGGCGTCACCAAGTTGCTGGCATCCAACGTGACGCCGCTTGCCGACAGGATGACCTTCCTGGGCGACGGCGGTTCTGTCACTGGCGGGATCACCGCGTTGGCCGCCAACGGTCATACGCCAGGCCACATGATCTACATGCTTGAGGACGGCGGCAAGCAGCTCGCGCTGACCGCCGATACCGCGAACCACTATGTCTGGTCGCTGGCGCACCCGACCTGGGAAGTCCGGTTCGACATGGACAAGGAGGCGGCTGCCGCCACCCGCAAGTCGGTGTTCAGCATGCTGGCCGCGGACAAGATTCCGTTTGTCGGCTACCACATGCCGTTCCCGGCGGTGGGATATGTGGAGACCGCCGGCGAGGGCTTCCGCTACGTGCCGGCGTCCTACCAGCTGTCGCTCTGATCCAGACAAACGCTCAAAACAAAAAGCCCCGGCAGTGCCGGGGCTTTGATGTGTTCGAAGACGCCGGTACCTATCAGGCGGCGGCCTCGACGTCCGGCTCGCGCAGCACGTAGCCACGGCCCCAGACGGTTTCGATGTAGTTCTTGCCGGAGGTGGCCGCCGCCAGCTTCTTGCGAAGCTTGCAGATGAAGACGTCGATGATCTTCAGTTCCGGCTCGTCCATGCCGCCATAAAGGTGGTTCAGGAACATTTCCTTGGTAAGCGTGGTGCCCTTGCGCAGCGAGAGCAGCTCCAGCATCTGGTATTCCTTGCCGGTCAGGTGAACGCGCTGGCCGCCGACTTCGACGGTCTTGGTGTCCAGGTTGACCTTCAGGTCGCCGGTGACGATCACCGACTGTGCGTGGCCCTTGGAGCGGCGGACGATCGCATGAATGCGTGCGACCAGTTCGTCCTTGTGGAACGGCTTGGTCATGTAATCGTCGGCGCCAAAGCCGAGGCCGCGCACCTTGTCTTCAATGCCCGCGTTGCCGGAAAGGATCAGGATCGGTGTCTTGACCTTTGAAACGCGAAGCGTCCGGAGAACCTCGTAACCGGACATGTCCGGCAGGTTCAAATCCAACATGATGATGTCGTAGTCGTACAGTTTGCCGAGGTCGATGCCTTCCTCGCCAAGATCTGTCGTGTAGACGTTGAAGTTCTCGGACTTCAGCATCAGCTCGATGCTCTGCGCCGTGGCGCTGTCATCCTCAATCAACAATACACGCATGCCAATCCCCTTGTTCTGCCTTTCCTGGGCAAGTCGCAACGGCTCTGTCGGTGCCTGCTACGAAGGACTGAATTAACCCCGACTCAAAGCTATCGGTTAATGGTTAACAAATTCTGATTCGTAACGGCAAGCTTCGAAGAGAGGAAACTGTGAACAACAGCCAACTTGTTGAATCCCCAGAAAAAAACCGGATTCACAAATCTTAATGTTGAACTTTAAGAAACGGGTCTAACCGATTCCGTTCAGATTCCTTTCAACAAAGCCGTATTGACTTCGAAATGGCTCTCGCTTGTCAGCCTTCCAAAGGTTAAGATTAACCAGAGTCGTAAACGAACAGTTACCGAATCCGTTAACGGGGAAAGGAAATTTACGTGAAGGCGCTTTTCGCCGAGATTGATTCGCTGATGCCGACCGAAATTTACGGCCGGGTTACGGCGGTTCAGGGCCTTCTCGTAGAGATAGCGGGACCCATTCACGAGATGAGTGTGGGCTCCCGGCTTTTGATCGACAGCGGTGAGGATAACCCCAAGGTCCCTGCGGAAGTTGTCGGTTTTCGCCACGGTCACGCGTTGTGCATGCCGTTTTCCGGCCTCGAAGGGGTGCGCATGGGCTGCAAGGCGGTGATCGCTTCGCGCGACAGCGTTGTGCATCCGGCCAATGCCTGGCTCGGCCGGGTGGTAAACGCACATGGTGAACCGATTGATGGTAAAGGAGACCTTCCAAATGGCGGAGTGCCTCGCAAATTGCGAAGTTCACCGCCGCCGGCCTCCGAACGTAAACGAGTCGGGCCGCCGCTCGATCTCGGTGTCCGGGCCCTCAACACATTCGTAACCTGCTGCGAAGGTCAGCGCATGGGCATCTTTGCCGGCTCCGGTGTCGGCAAGTCGGTGCTGATGTCGATGCTGGCGCGCAACACCAAATGCGACGTCGCGGTGATCGGCCTGATCGGCGAGCGCGGCCGGGAAGTCCAGGAATTCATCGAGGATGATCTGGGAGAATCGGGCCTTGAGCGCTCGGTTGTGGTCGTGGCGACCTCCGATGAAAGCGTGCTGATGCGCCGCCAGGCCGCCTACCTGTCCATGACGGTCGCCGAGCATTTCCGTGACGAAGGCAACAATGTGCTGTGCATGATGGATTCGGTCACCCGATTCGCCATGGCGCAGCGGGAGATCGGCCTGTCCGTGGGCGAGCCGCCCACTTCCAAGGGCTATACGCCGACCGTCTTTACCGAATTGCCGCGTCTGCTGGAGCGGGCAGGACCGGGCAAGGAGGGGGCCGGGTCGATCACGGGTCTGTTCACGGTTCTGGTCGAAGGCGACAATCACAATGAACCGGTCGCCGACGCGGTGCGCGGTATCCTTGATGGGCACGTCGTCATGGAGCGCGGCATTGCCGAACGGGGGCGCTACCCGGCGATCAACGTGCTCAAGTCTGTGTCGCGGACCATGCCGCGCTGTGTGCCGCCCGAACATCTGCCGGTCCTGCGCAAGGCACGGCAGTTGCTGTCTACCTATACGGATATGGAAGAACTCATCCGGCTGGGCGCTTATCGAAAAGGCTCCGATCCAACGGTGGATGAAGCGATCTACCGGTTTGAAATGATCGATGATTTCCTCAATCAGGGAAAAGACGAAGCAACGTCACTTTCTGACGGGTATCAGCAACTTGCCAACCTTTTGGAAATGACTCCGGGGTAGACTGCCCGTGTTAGGGGAGTATTGAGTAATGAAAACCCGAGACAGTTTGATCCGTCTGAAGCGGTTTCAAGTTGACGAAAAACGGCGGCAGCTCGCTCAGATCGAGAGCATGATTGCCGAGTTCCATCGCATGGCGGATGAGCTCGACGATCAGATCAAATCCGAGCAGGAACGTGTCGGCATTACGGATGTCACTCATTTTGCCTATCCGACCTTCGCCAAGGCCGCGGCGGACCGGCGCGACAATCTGCGCAATTCGGCCCATGAGCTGGACGACCAGCTCCAGCGTGCCCAGGACGAGCTCAGTGAAGCGATTGAGGAACTGAAGAAGTTCGAGCAGCTTGAAGAGCGCGACCAGCAGCGTGAACGCACCGCTCAGGAAATGGCCGAACAGGATCAGCTCGACGAAGTCGCCGCCAGGGCGCGCATTCGGTAACAAGCGCGGCCCCTAAAGAAACTCGGCTGGTCTCGGTTGCGGGACTGGCGCGGGACAGATTGCAGTCTTATATGCCTGACCGTAGCTTCCGGCGGTCAGGTTTTGTGCTTTTAGACCAGAATGCTATAGGGAACGACAGACGGGCACCGCGACCGGTGCTCTGTCATACATGCGACAGATCGAAGGCCCACCCGGCAGAATTCATGCGTTTATTTCTGGCCCTGCTGCTCCCCCTTTCGACCTTCTCCTTCGCGCTCGGGCTGACCCAGCCGCTGATGCGGTTTGAGCGCCTTTATTTCCTGGAGGACCGGCCGACCCTGATCGAAATGGTGCAGGGCCTGTGGCTTGAGGGCGACGCCGCTCTGGCCGCCATCGTTGCCCTGTTTTCTATCGGCTTTCCCGCTCTCAAGATCCTGCTGATCCATGTGGCGGTGCTCAGCGGTGCCAAGACCCGCTCGCTTGCGCTGCTGTCGATGGTCAGCAAATGGTCGATGCTGGATGTGATGCTGGTGGCCCTGGTGCTGTTCGCCGCAAAGACCAGCGGTCTAGCCGCCGCTGCAATCCTGCCGGGGCTGTGGTTCTACGCCGCCGCGACCTTGTCGACCGCCATCGCCGCTGCGCTCTGTTCCAGACACTGACCCCGGAAGACCGGCTTCCGTCAGATCGCCGCCAGGCCGGCGCCCCGGCTGCCGGCCTGGCGCGGTTTCTTCGTGCGCCGGTTGGCCTGAAAATCGCCGCAGCGGGACTGTTTGGTGACGGCGTGGCTTTCCAGAAACTTCTTGTATGCAGCCGTCCATTCCGAACCTTGTGTCGCCGGGACCTTGAGATGGTCGCAGCGCAGTTTCGCGAACAGGGCGAAGGTCGACAGTTCCAGCTCGGCCTTTGCGGCAGACCTCAGAACCAGATCCTGCTTGCCGTTATAGACGGCGTCTTTCAGGGACTTCTGTGCGGTGCGGCCGCGTGCGCTGAGCAATTCGATCGCATGGTTGAAGCGGCCATCCTGCAGCAGCAGGATCATCAACTCGTTAACGGTGATCTCTGACCGCTCGGCTTCCCGCCAGAGCAGGCTCATGTCGGTGTTTTCAAGCGCATCGCCGAATTCGCGCCTGAGCACTTTCAGGCGGGCAATCTGGTCAAGCTGCTCCTGGGACAAGGCCCCTTCAATGATGCGATGCAGCCGTTTCTTGGTGTCATCGTCCACGAGCGGCAGCAGCGTACGGCAGGCGGACGGAGACAGATCCGTGCGCAGGCAGAGATCCTCGCGCAACACCGGGTCTTCTGTCGCGAATTTCACGAGCTTCAGCATGGCGTCCCGCGACAGGCGGATTTCCCGGTTGCCGGCCAGAATGCGGTGGACCGGCCGGTCCCCCCGTTCGGCGATAACATCCGACACTTCCGGTGACAGGTCCGTGCGGCGGGCAAGCACCTGCAAATGGGCATTGGAAAGGTGTTCGACAAAATCGAGCAGATCTTCCTGCGTAAAGACCGGGCAATGGGCGAGCACTGGCATGGCCACATTGACTTCGTCCTTGGCGATCTGGCGAGCCAGTTCGACGGGGGTGCTCGGCTGTGCGGCCAGCTTCTGCGCCAGTCTCGCCCGGTCGGTTGCGGAGCCGACGCTGTAGAGCTTGATGATCACCTCGGAGAAGATCGCGAGCTCGCGGTCGGTGCGCTGGTCAAGGTTGGCAACGACAAGCTCGCTCACCTGCGCAAACAGGCGCCGGCGTGCTTCGTCCGTCCCTTCCAGGGCAAGTTTGATCAAGGACCGCGGCATCCTTCCTCCTCGTGAATTCTACCTGACGCCCATATTGTTATTATTACGTTACTCACAACAGTGATGTCGCCGCGTCACCTTGCGTATTTTTGCAGTTTCAGTTGATAAGTGCGAAAGAATCCGCTGCTACATATTATGTGATTGATGAAAACTTCGGTTTTTGTTCGAGAGTTCTTTGTGCGGTGCAAAAATCCACGAAGTTGACTGGCTGACCTTTCCAACCGTGCCGGTTCTTCCATATTGTCCGGGCGAGGGCGGTTTGCCCGAGCGACAGTGACCCGGAATGAGTTGGACATGATCCCTTTTCGCAGCAGCCTTTTTGCCCTTGTGGCGCTTCTTCTTGCCTTCGCTTCACCTGCATTGGCGCAGCAGGCCGCCGCTCCGGAGGCGTCCGCCGGGTCTTCTTCCTCGCAACAGATCGAGCGGGCCAACGAAGCGCTGATCAAGGTTCTGAACGATCCCGAGAGCCGTGCAGCGTTCCTGGAGCTCTTGAAAAAAAGCGCGTCGGACGGTCAGGTAGGAGACGCCAATGCGACGGCGGCATCCGAAACGCCGGGTCAGGATCAGGCGCAGCCGGCGCTGCAGGAGAATTTCGCGCTTCGGGTCGGCGAATACACGAGGACCCTGGTCGACGACACCGGCTACCTTCTGGAGCAGGCGATGCGGTCCCTGAACGGGTTGGTGCTGGTTGCGCGTGGCGAAATCCCGATCAAGTGGGACCGTGCCCGGGAAATCGTGGTTCAGGTGATCTTCGTCCTGATTGCCGCCTATGCCGGGTTCCTGCTCAGCCAGGTCGCCGCCAAACTGCTCTATCCGCGCATGTCCGTCTATGCGCGTTACGGCGGCGGTTTCATGCGTGCCTTCATTCTCATTCTGACCTCAGTGGTCGACGGGATCACGGTGGGCATCGGCTGGGCGGTCGGCAACGGCGCGGCGCTTCTCAGTTACGGCGGGTTCGATTCCGGTGTCACGCTGCAGGAAAGCCTTGCGCTGAACGCCTTCTTCATCGTCGGCGTCGCCCTTGTTGCCCTGCGTTTCATCTTCGCGCCCGGGCGCCCCGAACTGCGTCTGCTGCCCTTCACCGATGAGAGTTCGCTTTACTGGTACCGCCGTCTCCGGCTGTTCATGTACTGGCTCATCTACGGTGTCTTCCTGGCGGTTCCGATCGCCAATGTTGCGGTCTCGTTCGTGCTCGGCAACGCCCTGCGCTTCATTGTCGTGCTGCTGGGCATGATCTATCTGGTCGTATTGGTGCTGCGAAACCGGCAACGGGTGCATGATGGTGCCAACGACTATGCACAGCATTTGCAGAGTGCGCTCGCCCGCAAGGCGTTGGCCGTGGCTGGGCGTTTGTGGCATCTGGCGGCGCTTGGGTATGTCGCGGCCGTGTTCATCATCTGGGTGACCCGTCCCTTCGATGCGACCACGATCATCATCCGCGCCACGGGTCTTTCCATTCTGACCATCATGGGCGGCATGGTGATCTCCCTTGTGATGACCAAGGCCATCAAGGGCGGTATCCGTCTGCCTGAGGAACTCAACAAGACCTTGCCTGCGCTGCAGCACAGGTTGAATGCTTTTGTGCCACGACTGCTGAAAATCATCCGGTTCGCGGTCTTCCTCGTCACGGTGCTGCTGCTGTTCGAAATCTGGGGTGTTCTCGGCCTGCTGGATTGGCTGGCAAGCGAAGCCGGCGTGCAGTTGCTCAGCAATTACGGGTCGGCGTTCCTTGTGCTGCTGGTGGCCTTCACGGTGTGGCTGGCGGTGATGTCCTGGGTCGATCTCAGGCTGCAGGCCCGTTCCGGTTACATTGTCACAGCCCGTGAGCGAACCTTGTTCCAGCTGTTCCGCAATGCCTCGACGGTCGTGATCATCGTCATGGCCACCCTGCTGGCGCTGTCGGAGATCGGTGTGGATATCGGACCGCTGATCGCCGGTGCCGGTGTTGTCGGCCTGGCGATTTCCTTCGGCGCGCAGACGCTGGTCAAGGACATCATCACAGGGGCGTTCATCCAGATCGAAAACGCCATCAACGAAGGTGATGTGGTTACCGTTGCGGGCATCACCGGGACGGTCGAGGGCCTGACGGTCAGGTCGGTGCGGATGCGCGACATCGACGGTACCACCCACATTATTCCGTTTTCGTCCGTCGACATGGTGTCCAACTTCATGCGCGGGTTCTCCTATCATGTCGCGTTGATCGGGGTGTCCTATGACACCAGCATCAGCGAGGCCAAGGACGCAATGCTGGAGGCCTTCCGGCGTCTCCAGGAAACCGAATTCGGACCGAAGATCATCGGCGAGTTCGAAATGCATGGCGTGACGAATTTCGGCGCGAGTTCGATCGATATCCGCGGGCGCATCAAGACACTGCCGGGCGACCAGTGGAGCGTGGGCCGCGCGTACAACGAATTCGTCAAACAGGTCTTTGACGAGCGCAACATCGAAATTCCGTTCCCGCAGGTCACATACCATGCGGCGACACCGCCATTCGTGGAAGGGCAGGCAAAAGCGAAACAGCGCAAGGATCTGCCGTCCAGCGCAACGGAAATCGCCGACGACGCGCCAGCCGACGACGGAGAAAACTGACAAAGCCGGATTCGTGGCAGCTTTCCTGTAGTGTCACCCCGGATCCCTGTTCGATGACGGGGCCGGGGTGATTTCGTTTCCGGGAGGCGCATTTGTTGATTGAATTTCGTAAAGTTTCGTTTTATTTTCATTTCAAAGCAAAGCGCGCGATTTCACACAAGCCGGAGTCTGGGTATGGCGGCTGATTACGATCTTCTGATCATTGGTGGGGGCATCAACGGGACGGGTATTGCACGCGACGCGGTTGGCCGCGGTGCGACGGTCATGCTCGTGGAAATGGGCGATCTGGCGGGGGCGACGTCTTCGGCCTCGACCAAGCTCATTCATGGCGGATTGCGCTATCTGGAATATTACGAGTTCGACCTGGTCCGCAAGGCGCTGAAAGAGCGTGAAGTGCTGTGGCGGATGGCGCCTCACATCGCGTGGCCGCTGCGGTTTATCCTGCCGCATCACAAGGATCTGCGGCCGGCCTGGCTGCTGCGTCTCGGCCTGTTCCTTTATGACCATCTGGGCGGTCGCAAATTGCTGCCGGCAACGAAAACCGTGCGTCTTGACCAGGCGCCGTTTTCGCAAGGGCTGAAGCAGCTGTTTCACAAGGGGTTCGAGTATTCCGACTGCTGGGTCGACGATGCCCGCCTGGTCGTGCTCAATGCGCGCGACGCCGCTGACCGCGGCGCCGACATCAAGACCCGGACCAAATGTGTCAGCGCGCGACGGGACGGCGAGCACTGGACCGCTGTTCTCAGGAACCTTTCAACGGGCGAAGAAAGCACAGTTACCGCAAAGGCGATCGTCAACGCCGCCGGTCCCTGGGTCGCCGACATGCTGACCGGCGTGGTCGGTTCCAACAACACCTCCAGGATCCGCCTGGTCAAGGGCAGCCATATCATCGTGCCGCGCCTGTTCGAACATGACCGCTGTTTCATTTTCCAGAATGGCGACGGCCGCATTGTCTTCGCGATCCCCTACGAGACCGATTTCACGCTGGTGGGCACCACGGACGTCGATTTCACCGACGACCTCGGCAAGGTGGAAATCTCCAAGGACGAGATCGATTACCTCTGCAAGGCGGTCAGCGAATATCTGGAAAAGCCGGTGACGCCGGCCGATGTGGTGCATACCTATTCCGGCGTGCGTCCGCTCTATGACGACGGCGCCAAGGACGCCAAGGCCGCGACCCGGGATTATGTTCTGGAGCTGGACGGAGGCGCGGAGACACCCGCCGTCCTGTCGGTTTTCGGCGGCAAGATCACCACCTATCGCAAGCTCGCCGAGCAGGTGCTGGCCAAGCTGGAGCCGTTCCTGCCGTTCAAGCGGGGCGTATGGACCGCCTATGCGCCTTTGCCTGGCGGCGATTTCAAGGTGACCGGCTTCGATGAGCAGGTCGCAGCTCTGCAGAAAGACTATCCTTTCCTGCCTGCTGTTTTCGCCACACGCCTGACGCGGCTTTACGGAACCGATGCCCGGTTCATTCTTGGGGAAGCCGCCAGCCTGGACGATCTCGGCAAATGCTTCGGCTACAATCTTTATGAAGCAGAAGTGAAATGGCTGATCAGCCGGGAATGGGCGCGCTCGGCCGCCGATGTGCTGTGGCGGCGGACCAAGCTGGGCCTGCGGCTCAGCCGCGAGGAGGCGGCGGACCTGGAGACGTATATGACCGGCTATCTTGCGGAGCAGACCGGCGCTGCGGCATAGTTTTTAGTAACGGGACCACGAGACCTGCCGGCATCGCCGGCAGTTTCCATGACAAGACAAGAAAAACGGGAGGTGCGCCATGTCCGGAGGGGTATTGGCGATTGACCAGGGCACGACATCCAGCCGGGCGATCGTGTTTGGGGAAGATTTTCAGCCCATCAGTGTGGGGCAGCAGGAATTTCCGCAGCATTTTCCGAAATCGGGCTGGGTGGAGCATTCACCGTCCGACATCTGGACCAGCACGCTGGCCGTGTGCCGCGAGGCGCTGGCAAAGGCACCTGACGGTGGCGCGAGTGTCGCTGCCATCGGCATTACCAACCAGCGTGAAACCACTCTGGTCTGGGACCGGTCGACCGGGGAACCTGTCTATGAAGCCATTGTCTGGCAGGATCGGCGCACGTCGGAGACCTGCGCGAAGCTGCGCGCCGACGGCCTGGAAGCGGCTTTCACTGCCAAGACCGGTCTTCTGCTCGACCCCTATTTTTCCGGCACAAAGATTGCCTGGATTCTGGACAATGTCGACGGGGTGAGGGCGCGCGCCGAACGCGGCGAGCTGGCTTTCGGCACGGTCGACACCTGGTTGATCTGGCATCTGACGGGCGGCAAGGTTCATGCGACAGACGCCACCAACGCCTCCCGGACGCTGATCTACAACATTCACGACAATGCGTGGGATGAAGAGCTCTGCCGGCACCTGAACATTCCGCTGAGTCTGTTGCCGGAGGTCAAGGACAGCGCCGATGACTTCGGCGAGACGGATGTGGGGCTGTTCGGCCGGGCGATCCCAATCCTGGGCGTCGCCGGCGACCAGCAGGCGGCGACCGTCGGTCAGGCCTGTTTCCAGCCTGGCATGGTCAAGTCCACCTACGGTACCGGCTGTTTCGCCCTGATGAACACTGGCAAGGCGCCTGTCGCTTCAAGCAACCGCATGCTGACCACCATTGCCTACAGGCTCGGCGGCCAGACCACTTATGCGCTGGAAGGTTCGATCTTCGTGGCCGGGGCGGCGGTGCAGTGGCTGCGCGACGGGCTCGGCCTGATCGAGTCTGCGGGCGAATCTCAGTCGCTTGCCGAACAGGCCGATCCGAATCAGGACGTCTATCTGGTGCCGGCCTTTGTCGGCCTTGGGGCACCCTATTGGGATGCGGATGCGCGCGGTGCCCTTTTCGGCCTGACCCGGAATACCGGCCCGAAGGAAATCGCCCGGGCGGTGCTGCAAAGCGTCGGCTTCCAGACCAGCGACCTGATTAAGGCCATGCATGCCGACTGGCCGGAGGCCGGGCATCCGGTGCTGCGCGTCGATGGCGGCATGACCGCGTCCGACTGGACCATGCAGTTTCTGGCCGACATTCTGGGCGCGCCGGTCGATCGGCCGACCGTCGCGGAAACGACGGCGCTCGGTGCCGCCTGGCTTGCCGGTTACAGGGCCGGCATCTGGCCCGGGCCGGACGCGTTCTCGTCCCAATGGAAACTGGAAAAGCGCTTCGAACCGCGCTTACAAGAAAGTGAACGCTCCCGCTTGCTGGCCGGGTGGCAGGATGCCGTCAAACGAACCCGCACCACGCAGGATTGAATATTGACAAGGCTCTCGTATTTGCGAGAGCCTTTTGTTTTCAGGTGGTTAGAGAAAGCTTGGAAATTGCTGCCGTTGCGGTATTTGTTTCCAGAAATTAAACCGCATTGCGTTAAAAATTTACGGCAGCATCTCTTACCTAGCAAAAATATTTCAAAACCAGCCCAAAATTAGAAATATGTTGGCAGTTGATTTTCTGCCAAAAAAACGCCTTAGTTTGCGCTGGCTTGGGCTCAACTCCTTTGCACGATCCAACGATGCAAAGCCCTGGCTCTTCATCAAGGGGAGAACAGTTTGATGAATTTCCAAAAAACCTTGAAGGCAACCCTTCTTGGCGCCAGCCTTGCTGTGATTGCAGCAACCGGCGCTTCTGCAAAAACCCTGGTTTATTGCTCCGAGGGCTCGCCTGAAGGCTTCGACACCGCACTCTACACCGCCGGCACCACGTTTGATGCTTCCTCCAAGCCGCTCTACAACCGGCTTGTCGAGTTCAAGCGCGGCACCACTGAAGTGCTTCCGGGCCTGGCCGAAAGCTGGGAAGTTTCCGAAGACGGCCTGGAATACACTTTCAACCTGCGCAAGGGCGTGAAGTTCCACACCACGGACTTCTTCACTCCGACCCGCGACTTCAATGCCGACGACGTTGTCTTTTCCTTCGATCGCCAGCTGAAGAAAGACCATGCGTGGCACGAGTATACCCCGGGCACCGCTTGGGAATACTTCAACGGCATGTCCATGCCGGACCTGATCAAGGAAATCGTCAAGGTCGACGATTACACGGTCAAGTTCGTGCTGAACCGCCCGGAAGCTCCGATGATCGCCAACCTGGCGATGGACTTCGCGTCCGTGCTGTCCGCTGAATATGCCGCTCAGCTCGAAGCTGCCGGCACCAAGGAACAGCTGAACCAGCAGCCGGTCGGCACCGGTCCGTTCAAGTTCGTCGGTTATCAGAAAGACGCCGTGATCCGTTATGGCGCCCATGCCGACTACTGGAACGGCAAGGAAGCCATCGACAACCTGATCTTCGCGATCACCCCGGACGCAGCTGTCCGCCTGCAGAAGCTGAAAGCCGGCGAATGTCATGTCATGCCGTACCCGGCACCGGCCGACATCGCGGACATCAAGGCTGACAGCAACCTGACGCTCCTTGAGCAGCAGGGTCTGAACGTCGGTTACCTCGCCTACAACACCAAAGTGGCTCCATTCGACAAGAAGGAAGTCCGCAAGGCGCTGAACCACGCGATCAACAAGCAGGCTATCCTTGACGCCGTGTTCCAGGGCTCCGGCCAGGCTGCCAAGAACCCGATCCCGCCGACCATGTGGTCCTATAACGACGCGATCGAGGACGACGACTACAACCCGGAACTGGCCAAGGAAATGCTCGCCGCTGCCGGCGTGTCCGACCTGTCCATGAAGGTCTGGGCGATGCCGGTGCAGCGTCCGTACAACCCGAATGCCCGCCGCATGGCGGAAGTCATTCAGGCCGACTTTGCCGAGGTTGGTGTCAATGTCGAGATCGTTTCCTACGAGTGGGGTGAATACCTCTCCCGTTCGAAGGATGTCGATCGTGACGGTGCCGTGCTGCTGGGCTGGACCGGCGACAACGGCGACCCGGACAACTTCCTGGCCGTTCTGCTCGGTTGTGATGGCGTCGGCGGTTCCAACCGCGCGCAGTGGTGCAACGACGACTTCCAGGCTCTGATCGAGAAGGCCAAAGCCGTGACCGACAAGGCAGAGCGCACCAAGCTCTACGAGGAGGCGCAGGTCGTCTTCAAGGAAGAAGCTCCGTGGGCAACCATCGCTCACTCCGTCGTCTTCATGCCGATGTCCTCCAAGGTCACCGGCTACGTCATGGACCCGCTCGGCGGTCACTGGTTTGACGGCGTGGACATTGCGGAGTAATTCCGCCTAACTTGAAGGAGGCGCTGGCAGCGATGCCGGCGCCTTCAACCATTCAGACCGGTGGATGCTCTTGCGTTTGAGTGACGGTATCCACTGGTTCTTCGTATCTGGAACCTGACATGCTCCGTTTCCTTCTAGGCCGTCTGGGCCTGTTGATACCGACATTCATCGGCGTCACTCTCGTTGCTTTCTCCTTCATCCGATTGCTGCCCGGTGACCCGCTCGACCTGCTCGCAGGCGAACGCGGCATCTCCGATGAGCGCAAGGCCGAACTGATGGCGCAGATGGGCTTCGACAAGCCTCTGTGGCAGCAGTATATCGACTATGTTCTCGGCGTCTTTCAGGGCGATCTCGGTACATCCTTTGCCTCGAAGAAGCCCGTTCTCGACGAGTTCATGACGCTGTTTCCGGCAACCGCCGAGCTGGCGCTGTGCGCCATCATCCTGGCGGTCTGCATCGGTATTCCGGCGGGCATCTTCGCCGCGGTGAAGCGCGGCTCTGTCGCTGACCAGGCGATCATGGGCACCGCGCTGGTAGGATATTCGATGCCGATCTTCTGGTGGGGCCTGCTGCTGATCATCCTGTTCTCAGGCATCCTGCAATGGACTCCGGTCTCGGGGCGCATCTCGCTGATGTATTTCTTTCCCTCCGTGACCGGCTTCATGCTGATCGACAGTCTGCTCTCCGGGGAAAAGGGCGCCTTCGCATCCGCGGTCAGTCACCTGGTATTGCCGTCGATCGTGCTGGCGACGATTCCCCTCGCGGTGATTGCCCGCCAGACCCGGTCGGCCATGCTGGAAGTTCTCGGTGAGGACTACGTGCGCACGGCACGGGCCAAGGGCCTGCCGCCGCGCTCGGTGATTGGCCTGCATGCCTTGCGCAACGCCCTGATACCGGTGATCACCACCATCGGTCTGCAGGTCGGAGTGCTGCTTGCCGGTGCGATTCTGACCGAAACCATCTTTTCGTGGCCAGGCATCGGCAAATGGCTCGTCGACAGCATCTCCCGTCGCGACTATTTCGTGGTTCAGGGGGGGCTTTTGATGATTGCCGGGATCATCATGCTGGTCAATCTGATCGTGGACGTGCTTTACGGCCTGATCAATCCGCGCATCCGCCACAATTGAGCCGAGGGTATAAGACATGACAAATACCTCCCCGGCCACCAAGGCCGATACCGCCAAGCTCGAAGAGGAAAGCCGCAACGCCACCAAGGCGCGGCTGATCGAGTTCTGGTACTATTTCTCGCAGAACAAGGGAGCCGTTCTCGGCCTCGTCATCTTCGTGCTGCTGGTGCTGATGGCGGTGTTTGCGCCCCTGATCGCGCCGCATGATCCCGACGTCCAGTATCGCGATAGTTTCCTGGTGCCGCCGGTCTGGCAGGATGGCGGCAAGGCCGCGTTCCTTCTGGGCACCGACGCGGTTGGACGCGATATCCTTTCCCGCCTGATCTTTGGGGCGCGGTTTTCGCTGTTCATCGGTGTCGTCGTTGTCTCCATCGCCCTGGTGGGCGGCATCGTGCTCGGCCTGGTTGCCGGGTACACGCGCGGTGCGGTCGATACGTTCATCATGCGCGTGATGGACATCATCCTGGCCTTCCCGTCATTGCTGCTCGCCCTGGTGCTGGTGGCTATTCTCGGGCCCGGCCTGATCAACGCAATGATCGCGATCGCCATCGTCCTGCAACCGCATTTCGTGCGCCTGACCCGTGCGGCAGTTCTGTCGGAGCGGTCGCGCGACTACGTGGTCGCGGCCAAGGTGGCCGGTGCCGGCCACATGCGGCTGATGTTCAAGACCATCCTGCCGAACTGCCTGGCACCGCTGATCGTGCAGGCGACGCTGTCCTTCTCCAACGCCATCCT
Organism: Roseibium sediminicola; assembly: GCF_023156505.1. Lineage (GTDB taxonomy): Bacteria > Pseudomonadota > Alphaproteobacteria > Rhizobiales > Stappiaceae > Roseibium > Roseibium sediminicola. Next base: position 201,988 of record NZ_JALNMJ010000008.1, read on the forward strand.
GGACGCGGCCGCCCTTGGCTTTCTGGGTATGGGCGCGCAGCCGCCCACACCGGAATGGGGCACGATGCTCGCCGAGGCACGGGAATTCATCCTGCGCGCCTGGTGGGTGGTGACCTTCCCGGGTTTCGCCATCCTGATCACCGTTCTGGCCATCAACCTGGTCGGTGACGGCCTGCGCGATGCGCTCGATCCCAAGCTGAAGAGGAGCTGAGCCCATGTCGCTTCTTGAAATCAGGAACCTGAAAGTCGAGTTCGACACCGCCAAAGGCCCTTTCAAGGCCCTGGACGGGGTCGACTACACGGTCGACGCGGGCGAAGTCCTGGCCATCGTAGGCGAGAGCGGGTCCGGCAAGTCCGTCGCCATGCTGGCGACCATGGGCCTTCTGCCGGACACCGCGACGATCACGGCGGACAAGATGGATTTCGAGGGCCTTGACCTTCGCACCCTGTCCGCCAAGGCGCGGCGCAAGGTCATCGGCAAAGACATCTCGATGATCTTCCAGGAGCCGATCGCCAGCCTCAATCCGTGTTTCACCGTCGGCTTCCAGCTGGGCGAAACCTTGAAAGTGCACACGGATCTGAAGGGCAAGCAGATCAAGGACCGGATCGTCGAACTGATGACATCCGTCGGCATTCCCGATCCGGGCGGACGTCTCAATGCCTTTCCGCACCAGATGTCGGGCGGCCAGTGCCAGCGTGTGATGATCGCCATGGCGATTGCCTGCGAGCCGAAACTCCTGATTGCCGACGAGCCGACCACCGCGCTCGACGTGACCATCCAGAAGCAGATCCTCGATCTGCTGGTCCAGTTGCAGCAGGACAGCGGCATGGGGCTGATCATGATCACCCACGACATGGGCGTTGTCGCCGAGACCGCCGACCGCGTGATCGTGCAGTACAAGGGCCGCAAGATGGAGGAGGCCGGCGTGCTCGATCTGTTCGAGAACCCGCAGAACCCCTACACCAAGGCCCTGCTTTCGGCCCTGCCGGAAAATGCTACTGGCGACCGGCTGCCGACCGTCAGCGATTATGCCGAAGCGGGAGGATTTTAAATGTCAGACGATGTGATCCTCAAGGTCCGCGATCTCTACCGGACCTATGACATCAAGGGTGGCATGTTCAAGAAGGCCTCCACCCTGACGGCCGTGAAGGGCGTCAACCTGGACGTGGAACGCGGCACCACACTGGCCGTGGTCGGCGAGAGTGGCTGCGGCAAGTCCACGCTCGCGCGCATGCTGACCATGATCGACGCTCAGACGTCGGGCTCGATCGAAATCGACGGCCTGTCGATGGATATCTCCAAGACCGGGATCTCGAAGGAAATGCGCCAGAAGGTGCAGATTGTCTTCCAGAATCCCTACGGCTCACTCAACCCGCGCCAGAAGATCGGACATGTGCTGGAAGAGCCGCTGCTGCTCAACACCGACATGCCGGCCGCGGAACGCCGCGACCTTGCCCTGCAGATGCTGGAGAAGGTGGGCCTGCAGCTGGAACATTACGGCCGCTATCCGCACATGTTCTCCGGCGGCCAGCGCCAGCGCATCGCAATCGCCCGTGCGATCATGATGAAGCCGAAACTGCTGGTGCTGGACGAACCGGTCTCCGCGCTCGATCTCTCCGTCCAGGCACAGATCCTGAACCTATTGGCCGACCTGCAGGAGGAGATGGGGCTCACTTATGTCTTCATCTCTCACGATCTGTCTGTGGTGCGTTACATCGCCGACAAGGTGATGGTGATGTATTTCGGCGAAGTGGTGGAATACGGCACCCGGGACGAGGTCTTCGGAAACCCGAAGCACGATTATACCAAGACTCTGTTTGCCGCGACGCCGCAGGCGGATGTGGAGAGCATCCGCAAGCGTCTGGCGGCGAAGGCCGCCTAAGCCGTTTCGGAAAGCTCTGCTTGAAGCAAAGGCCCTGTTCCCCTGGAGCAGGGCCTTTCTTTTGGGTGAAAGTTCAGGGGCGGGGTTGTATTATTCGTTATTTCGAGTATTCTCGAATTATGGAAAAAGAAGATGCCCTGAACGCCTTGGCAGCCCTTGGTCAGGAAACCCGCCTCGACGTCTTTCGCCTGCTGGTGAAAGCCGGAAAAGAAGGCATGACCGCGGGCGCCATCTCGGATGCGCTTGAGGTGCGTCCGAATACCCTGTCGACCCATCTGGGCGCTCTGTCCCGCTCCGGCCTTGTGCATGCCGAACGGGACGGGCGCTCGATCTGTTACCGCGCGGACCTGCAGACGATGCAGGTTCTCGTGACCTATTTGCTGCAAGACTGCTGCGGCGGCAATCCGGAGCTGTGCGCTCCGATCGCCAGCATCGCGGCAGGCAAAATCTGCGACACGGAAGGATCGTGCTGACGGCGCGATCGATGGTGGGGCTCAATTCACATGCGTAATGTACTTATCGTCTGCACGGCCAATTCCGCGCGTTCGGTCCTTGGAGAGGCGCTGATCCGGTTTCTCGGGCACGGCAGGTTTCAGAGCTATTCGGCGGGGTCGACACCGCGGGGCACGGTCAACCCGGATGCGCTCGCCTGCCTGGAGCGCCACGGCCTGCCGGCATCCGGCCTCCGCTCCAAAAGCTGGGAGGAGTTTTCCGGCCTCGACGCACCCAAAATGGACCTGATCATCACGGTTTGCGACAGCGCGGCCGGGGAATCCTGTCCAATCTGGCCCGGACACCCGCTCGTGGTTCATTGGGGTATCCCGGATCCGGCCGGGGTCGAGGGCGACGACGCCACAAGAGCGGCGGCTTTCGACCTTGCCTATGAACGCCTGGAACGCCGCATCAATGCGATGCTCGAGCTTGGCGACAGTGTATTCACCGCAGAGGACGGCAAGGCGCGGCTCGCGGCCATTGGCGCCAATGCCGACAGCCAGGATCCTTCGAATGTCTGATTTCACTCTGCCCCGCCGGCTCGTTGCCGAGGCGCTCGGAACCGCCATGCTTGTGGGTACGGTTGTCGGCTCGGGGATCATGGCCGACAAGCTGTCCGACGATGTTGCTGTTTCGCTGCTCGGCAACACCATTCCGACCGGAGCCATCCTGGTGGTGCTGATCACCATGCTCGGGCCGATCTCGGGTGCGCATTTCAATCCGGCGGTGACCTTTGTCTTCTGGCTGAAACGTGAACTCGGACTTGCCGTTGCAGGGGCCTATATCGCGTCCCAGATTCTCGGCGGCATCTGCGGCTCACTGACGGCTCATGTCATGTTCGAGCTGCCGGTCTGGCAGGCCTCGACGACCGTGCGCACGGGCGAGGCACAATGGGTGGCCGAAGTGGTCGCAACCTTCGGCCTGCTGGCGAGCATCCTTGCCGGCATTCGCTTCAAGGCCGAGGCCGTGCCGTGGCTTGTCGGGCTCTATATCACCGCGGCCTACTGGTTCACCGCCTCAACTTCTTTTGCCAATCCGGCGGTCGCGATTGCGCGTGCCTTCACCGACACGTTTGCAGGCATCCGTCCGGTCGATCTGCCGGGGTTCATCGTCGCGGAGTTCATCGGCGCCGCAATTGCGCTGGTCCTGTTCACCTGGTTGCTGAAGACCCGCAGCGAAACCGCGTCGCGCTCTGCCGCTACCTCGGTCCGCTGACCAGGCTGGTGGCCTGGCGGCGGAGATAAAGCATCAGGTTGTCGGCATGTTCGCTGGCCGCGTGTTCGTTTCCATTGGCGACGGCACGCATGACTTCCAGATGGCTCCAGGCCGCCGGATTGAGGTCTGCCTCGCCGAAATGCCGGTACCAGAAGCGCCGGCTCTGGGTCTGCAGCGGCGCAAGTGCCTTGGTGGCGAATGGATTGCAGGCGGCCTCGGAGACGACGTCGTCAAAGGCCTTGTCGTGGCGCAGATAGTCTTCGACATCGGACCGGGCGGCGGCCTCGCGCATATCCTCGGCACAGGCCTCCAGCGTGCGCCGGTCGTCCTTGCTGGCGAGCCGCGCGGCAAGACCCGCGACCAGGCGCTCCAGTCCGTGCCGGGCTTCCAGAACCTTCAGGAAATCGGACGGGTTCATCTCCGCGACTATGATGCCCAGGCGGGGCCGGATGGAAAGCAGCCCCTCCCAGCTGAGCCGTTGGATGGCCTCCCGGATCGGAGTCCGGCCGAGGCCGGTGCGCTTGGTCAGCCCAACCTCGGTGACGGCTTCACCCGGCTTCAGCCGCAAGGTGACGATTTCTTCTTCCAGGCGCAGATATGCCTGCGCGGATTGACTGAGGTCGCTTGGCATGGAACAGCCGCTCTGTCTTATTAAAATGTATCTCTGATATATCAGACTTTGTCGCTTGGAACGAGCCCGGCTCCTGTGGCATCAGAATGGAGCGGGCCGCCGCCAGAGTTGGCAACGGCCGAAGCGCAATCCGCCACCAGCGCGCCAACAACACGCCACGGTGCGTCAGCCTCGCAGGAACCTTTTCGGAAATCATGAGCAAGGGACATGTCCATATCATCGGGGCCGGCGTGGTCGGTCTGGCCACGGCCGCCAGCCTGGTGCAGCGCGGCTACGCCGTTACCATTGTGGACCGCGAAGGTCCGGCGGCCGGTGCCAGCCAGGGCAACGCGGCGGCCATCGCCTGGACGGATGTGGCGCCCATGGCCTCGCCCGGTCTCTGGAAACAGGCGATCAAGTGGCTGGCCGATCCGCTTGGCCCCCTGTCGATCCGGCCCGCCTATGCGCTTGCCATCCTTCCCTGGATGCTGCGCTTCCTGGCGGCGTCCAGCCGCAAACGGGTGGCGCGCAGCACCGAGGCGCTGGTGGAACTGAACGGTGCGGCGCTGCCGGCCTGGGAAAACCTATGGCGGGCATCGGGTACCCACAACCAGGTGCGCCGGGACGGCTGCCTTGAGCTCTTCGACACAGACGCTTCGCTGTCGGATGCTCGAAGCGGCTGGGCCGAGCAGCGCGGCTACGGTATCGAGGTCGAAGAACTGACTGCGGCGCGCCTTCGGGAGCTGGAGCCGGACCTGTCGGAGCGCGTGGTCGGCGGCGCTCTGGTGCCCGGCTGGATCCAGGTGGATGAGCCCAAACAGCTGTGCCTGACAATCGCAAGCTGGCTGGAGAGCCAGGGCGTGCATTTTGAAACCGGCGAGGTGGCGCAGATTCTGCCTCGGGAAAACGGCTGCGAACTTCTTTTGAAAGACGGCAGTCGAACTGACGTCGAATGTCTCGTCATCGCCTGCGGTGCCTGGTCGAGGGCATTGGCAGGGCAGCTCGGTGACCGGATCCCGCTCGACACGGAGCGCGGCTACAACATAACGGTGCCGGAGCCCGGTGTTTCGGTGAAGCGCATGATCATGCTGCCCGGCCACGGGTTCGTCATGTCTCCGCTGTCAACCGGCCTCAGGGTCGGCGGGGCGGTCGAATTCGGCGGCCTGAGCCTGCCGGCGAACTGGAAACGGGTCGATGCCATGGTTGCCAAGGCACGGCTGTTCTATCCAGGCCTCAAGACCGAGGGCGGCAAGCGCTGGATGGGCTTCCGGCCCTCTCTTCCCGACAGCCTCCCGGTGATTTCCCCGGCATCCGGTCACGCGAACATCTTCTATGCCTTCGGCCATGCCCATCACGGCCTGACCCAGTCCGCTGTCACCGGCGAGTTGATCGCCGACATGATCGACGGCACAGGCCCATTGATCGATCCGGCGCCTTTTCGCGCGGATCGGTTTTGAAAAGGACGCAGGCCAGCCCCCGCCAATACCCTTTCCATCGTCATCCCGGCCAAGCGTAGCGCGAGCCGGGACCGGGGAGCCACGACCCTCGCCTTCAACGGCAGATTTCACTCGATAGACTGAGGCTCCCCGGTCCCGGATCTCCGCTTCGCTGCGTCCGGAATGACGGCGGTGAGGGTGTCACAATGGCCGACGAATGTGGTTTTCCTGACCTCTGCTGCCTCAAATTGCCTGCATTGGCGACTTGCGCTGCTCGCGATAGGCCTTGTCGAGGCGCAGGGTGACGATTGCGAAGATCACCCAGCTCAAATGAAAGACGATGCCGGCCAGCATGACCAGCTCGCCCGGGATCGGGCCGATGGCGGCCCGCGAAAAGGCTTCGGACAAGTTGACGAGCGGTTCGGGATGAATCGCGATCTTGCCGTAATATGCGACCGCCTGGATGGCAAGGATCCAGGAATAGTTCGACCTGAGCCGGCGGCCTGCCGCCCGCGCCAGGCTGATATGGTAATGGGGCATCTCGTAATCGTCGGCGAGCATCCGGCTCCATTCGCTGTTCCAGGGCACTTTCCGGCCATAGAGGATCGGGGCATAGATGTCGGTTTCCATCAGCCGCGCCCGGGCTCGGAACATGTTGTAATAGCGGTAGCGCCGCGCCTCGAAGATCAGGAACACGGTGACCAGAAGACCAACCAGCACCATCGGCAGCGGCGAGGCGTCGATGTTGGAAAAGGTTGCCGACAGGGCAATGCCCGTGGTGACCACGGCCCAGTTGGTGGTGTTGTCGAGACGGGTGCGCCAATGGGTGCTGCGGAACACTTCCGCCCGGTAGAGATGGGCAAGCGCTGTCAGGGTGCCGGACTCGATGTCCTGCTTGGGCCAGAGCTCTTCCTGATCTTTCTGCGGCATCTGCCGATCCTCGACCATGCTTCTTTTCTATGAAGTTAAAGCAGTTCGCGCACTTTACCAGAGGGGCAGTTTTGACCAGACAAGAGCAGTGGGCACGGGTGATCGTCACGCTTCAGGTCTTGCCGGACTATTCCGGAACGTTGGATGGCAAGCAGCAAAATCGCCTGCACTTGTGTTTCTTGACGCCAGGTTCTCGGTGTACCGCAGGCGCGACGCTTACATCGTCCCTGGCACCGGCATATTATTCTTTCGTCGGAAGAGCGGAAAGAAGCGTTCATTCTCGGTTCATATGACCTATCGTAACCCCCGCAACTGAAAAGTGCATCAGGCAAAAAGCCGGATTTCGATTTCACGTGTTTCAATAGTGCAGGTATTTAGATGCAACGGTTTGCAGTTCTTCTCGCAGTGGCGATTGTCTTTATGCCGGGATCCGCGTCCCTGGCGTCTCCGGACGTTGATTTTCCCCAGAGCGGGCAATCCTACGGTGGCAAGGTCCGCAGTGGTCCCGGCGTTCAATATGGCCAGAGCGGCAGCCTTTACCAGGGCGACTCCATCCTGATCCTTTCCGGCACCGGGGTCATGATGAACGGTTACGAATGGTTCCAGATCCGCTACCGGAATGGCCAGACCGGATACCACTGGGGCGGACTGTTCTGCTCGGAGCGTCCCTATCCGGGAATCTATCAGGTCTGTGCACCGCGCCCTCAGGTCGGCAGTCCTCCGCGACAGCAGCCCCCTGTGCAGCCGCCGGCAACCGCGGGGGTGAATGGCACTAATGTCGGTGTCGTCCGGCATTCGGCTGGCAGCTTTGTCAATGTCGGTGGCGGCCAGTGGCAGGAGACGGATGTCTATGGCACCATCGGCTTTCATTTTCAGGAATTCGGCCGGGACGAGTGGTCCGTCTATCTCCACGATGCGTCCCGCAACGTGACGCTGCAGCTGGACCTGCACCGGCGCATGGTCCTTTATGGACAGGGCAACGGGCCCAAGTCGGATCTCTATGCGATCACGGACGCTTTTCCGGCGCGCGGCGGCCAGCCGGTAACGGGCGGCGAACTTCCGCAGCCGGCCGGGCAAAACGCGCTCACCGTCAAATACACCTGCACCGAAGGTATTCCCCTGATCGTGAACTACGTGAACAGCGGCAACGGTCACCTGACCTTTTCGATGGACGGAGCTCCTCTCCACAGGCTGGATCAGGTCGTCTCGGGGTCGGGTGCCCGCTATTCGGATGGCCCGTATACGATCCACAGCAAGGGCGCACAGGTCTACATCGAAGCGCCCTGGGGCAGCGACACCTGTTACGAGTATCAGTGACGGGCAGCCCGGCGACGTTTACAACCGTTGCCGGGCTATCGCCAACTTAACCCTCTCCATCTCTCCAAGTTTGCCCTCAAAATCGCCCCGAAACGGCCGGGCTGCACCTTGAGCCCGTGATGCGCGTTTGTTATGCAATTTTGGTTGCTTATCCTGGATTATGTGAGGTGTTTTCAGTGACAGTTCGAATTCTGTTTTTCTGCATTGCCGTTTTTCTTATGTTCTCACCGGCGAGTTCCCAGCCGTTGGAGTTTTCCGGCCGGACGCTAGTCTTCTATGGCGGAGGACACGGTATTCAAGTTGAATACTATGCGCGCGGTGGTCGTTCCTACCTTTGGTATCCGGGAAACTCGCGCAGTGTTCGGGGCCAGTGGAAAAACAGTTCCGGCGGAAGCCATATCTGTTTCCGTTATCCCGCCAATACCTATGACCCCGTGAAGAACAAGCAGCTTGGTGACTGGAACTGCAAGTCGAAGGCAAAATTGCAACGGATGGCAAAGTCGACGTGCAAAGGCGACCTGTTCCGGCTGTCGAGCGGAAAGGTTCCTTATGCGCTGAAGCGCGGCCGGGGGCAACTTGGCCAGATCAAGGAAAAATGCTCCTGAGACCGGTCAAGTGCATCGCGTCGACCCCGGCGGTTTATCTAGAGACTTTCCCGGTTCGATTGAAGCACTCTGCCGGAGCCGGTTTGGTTCAAGGCCGAGGGGCTTGACCAAGGCCGTGCTGGCCGCACAGTCGATGCGAAGCCGGACGGTATTGGACCAAACGGGCGCCGCCCTGCGGGTTTCCGTCCGGCGGAGCCTGATTTGTCGGGCCGCTTGCCCATAGCTCTGTTAAGGGCTTCGTTTCCCTCCGCGCGAATCGCGCGCCGGACGGTACACAGAATGCTCCAATCTAAGCGGAAAAGGCTCTATTTCCGCTTCTTGTTCATTGCCGCGGCCAGGGTGGCCGCCATGGTGTTGTTGCGGCCGTTTCGGCCAGAGCTTCCTGGGGCGCCGCCCTTGCCGCTGGAGTTGCAATCATCCGAAATTTGCGGCAAACAACTGGTAAAAATATCAGTAGGTTGAATGGATCTCGTGGATCAAAACAGAAATCTGTTTTCTCAAAGCTTCAAAACTCTGAATGAACTGCGTTTACTCACTTTTGCCTATTTCGGGTTGAATTGCGCGGTTTCAATTGTAGAGACGTGGTTTCCAGATAACTTGGCGACTTTATTGCTTTACGCGCCATTTGGAGCAATTTTCAGTTTTTTCTTCTTTTGCTCAGTTCTGGGGGTGGCTCAAGGCGAAATAAATTTGAGGATGTTTGTGCGCTTTGCATTGCGTTACGTCCTGCTCGGATTTGGTATCGTGCTAGTCGGCATCTATCTCGTGACGGAGACTTACGGCTCGCTTTCTGCGGAAGCACAAGATCAGGGAATTTGGCTGTCCACTTTTCTCCTGTCCGCTCTTTTGGTGATTCTCATCCCAAGCTATTTTTTTGGAACAGTGTTGCCTGCGCAGATTGTTGGCAAACAAAGGCAGATTTGGGCAGGACTGTGCAACACGGTACGCCAAAGCGGTTACATGCTGCCGCGATTTCTTGGATATTTCGTGCCTTTCATGATTGCCGAAGGCATTCTTGGCGCAACGATGCTGCAGCCGGTGACACCGGCTGGCAGCATCGACACCTTCAGTTTCTTGCTCGTGATCGTTTCGAATGCACTCGGCATTATCGGGGAAGCGGTTCTCTATGTGATTTTCGCGAGAGCCTACCTGAAAGACCTGCGCGAACGCGGAGAGATCCCGGTCGTCGACACGGAAGTCTTCGCCTAAATCACTTGCGCTTCTTGTTCATTGCCGCTGCCAGCGCCGCCGCCATGGCGTTGTTGCCGCCGTCGCCACCTGAGCTTTTGGGGGCGCCGCCCTTGCCACCGCGCGGGGGATTGCCGCCGGGGCCACGTCCGCCCGGCCCCTTGCCACCCGGACCGCGACCGCCTGGACCACCGCGATCCTGCTGCTGGCCACGCTCCCTTTGACCCTGGTAATCGGCCTGGGATTTCATGGTCATGGAAATGCGCTTGCGCGCGACGTCCACCTCCAGGATGGTCACCTTGACGATGTCGCCGGCCTTGACGACCTTGTGCGGATCGTCGACGAACCGGTCGGCGAGCTGCGAGACATGCACCAGGCCGTCCTGGTGCACGCCGACATCGACGAAGGCACCGAAATTGGTGACGTTGGTGACCGTGCCTTCCAGCTTCATGCCGGGTTTCAGGTCCTTGATCTCCTCAACGCCGTCCTGAAGCGCCGCGGTCTTGAATTCCGGGCGCGGGTCGCGGCCGGGTTTTTCCAGTTCGGCAAGAATGTCCTTCACGGTTGGCAGGCCGAATTTCTCGTCGGTGAACTCACCCGGCTCCAGGCCTTTCAGCAGGGAGGCATCGCCCATGATCTGGCGCAGGTCGCGGCCGCAGGCCTTCACGATGCGCTTGGCCAGCGGATAGGCTTCCGGGTGCACGGAGGAGGTGTCGAGAGGCTCCTTGCCGCCGGTGATGCGCAGGAAGCCGGCACAGAGTTCAAACGCCTTGGCGCCGAGACGCGGCACTTCCTTCAGCTGCGAGCGGCTGTCGAAGCGGCCGATGGCCTCGCGGTGTTCCACGACGGCCTTGGCAAGACTGTCCGACAGGCCGGAGATTCGCGACAAGAGCGCCGGCGAGGCGGTGTTGAGATCGACGCCGACCGCGTTCACGGCGTCTTCGACCACGGCATCGAGCGCACGGGCAAGCTTGCTCTGGTTGACGTCATGCTGGTACTGGCCGACGCCGATGGATTTCGGCTCGATCTTGACCAGTTCCGCCAGAGGATCCTGCAGGCGGCGGGCGATGGAGGCGGCCCCGCGCAGGGAGACATCGACATCCGGCATTTCCTTCGCGGCCAGCTCGGACGCTGAATAAACGGAGGCGCCGGCCTCGTTGACGATCACCTTGACCGGACGCTGCCCAGCCGGGATGTCGGTGAGGACGTCGCCGGCGAGCTTGTCGGTCTCGCGGCTGGCCGTGCCGTTGCCGATGGCGATCAGGCCGACCTTGTGCTTGGCGATCAGCGCCAGCAGTGTCGCCCGGGAGCCGGTGACATCGTTGCGCGGCTGGAACGGATAGATGGTGGCGGTGTCCACCAGCTTGCCGGTCTCGTCGACCACGGCGACCTTGACGCCGGTGCGGATGCCCGGATCGAGGCCGAGCGTCGCGCGGGCCCCGGCCGGCGCCGCGAGCAGGAGATCCTTGAGATTGCGGGCAAAAACCTGGATGGCCTCTTCCTCGGCCTTGTCGCGCAACACGCCCATCAGGTCGAGTTCCAGATGCAGCGCCAGCTTGACCTTCCAGGCAAAGCGGGCGACGTCCATCAGCCATTTGTCCGCCGGCCGGCCGCGGTCGGCAAGGCCATAGGTATCTGCGACCATCTTCACGGCGGGCATAACCGGCGAGACATCGTCGGCATCGACGGTGAGGTCGACTGAGAGAATGCCTTCGTTGCGGCCCCGGAAAAGAGCAAGCGCCCGGTGGCTCGGGATCTTCGACCATTGTTCGGAATAGTCGAAATAGTCTGCGAATTTAGCGCCTTTTTCGGCCATGCCGTCGATAAGTTTCGACTGGACAACACCGCGTTCCTCGACATGGCGGCGCAAGCGGCCGACGAGTTCAGCATTTTCGGCAAAGCGTTCCATCAGAATCTGGCGGGCTCCGTCGAGTGCCGCCTTGGTGTCGGCAATGCCCTTGCCGTCATCGACATAGGCGGCTGCTTCCGTTTCCGGGTCTTTTGACGGGTCGGCGAGCAGCAGGTCCGCAAGCGGTTCCAGGCCGGCTTCGCGGGCGATCTGGGCCTTGGTACGGCGTTTCTTCTTGTAAGGAAGGTAGATGTCCTCGAGCTGGGACTTGGTCTCCGCCGCCTGGATGCTTTTTGTCAGGCCGTCGGTGAGTTTGCCCTGTTCCTCGATCGACTTTGTGATGGCGGTGCGCCGGTCTTCCAGTTCGCGCAGATAGATCAGCCGCTCTTCCAGCTTGCGCAGCTGACTGTCGTCCAGGCCACCGGTCGCTTCCTTGCGGTAGCGGGCGATGAAAGGCACGGTCGAGCCTTCGTCGAGCATCTGCACGGTGGTGTTGACCTGCCCGGCCTTGCAGCCGATTTCATCGGCGATCCGATGCGCGATGCGCAGCGCCGTTTCCGCGCTCAACGCGGCTTTCTGGGTCGAGGAGGTCAGGTCGGAGGTGGAGACGCTTGCCATACGCAGGTGCTTTCAATGGTGACTTCTGAGCCGCAGACGATAATCCCCCTCAATCGGGCGGAAAAGAGATCGTATGCGTCCTTCCACTGGCATTTGATCGCGGATGTTGCAGTCAGCTGCCGGCAGGAACCTTGCGAAGAGACCAATCTAGAGTCCTGACCCTAAAACCTTTACGCGGAAATCTTTCCAATCAGATCGGGTTGATATACACTTCAAAGTTGAAAGAGGGCGAGTTTGTGAACGATGTGCAACAAATTACGTATTTCGCGTTCAGATGAAATCGCTATTGTTTTGATGTATGGTGCCTGAGTGGGAAGCTGGCACACAAGATAAAGTCGCTGCGGGTACGCTCAGGCACGGGTTATTCAATCACCTTCTGGTCTTGGGCATACGGTTTGTTGAAGGAGGACAGACCGATGGCACGAGGTCGGCCGAGAAAAGTTAATACCAAAGACGCGCTGCAGTCGGTTATGGTCGCCTTCTGGCAGAACGGCTATTCGGGCACCTCGATGAGCGACCTCGCGGAAGTGTCCGGCATGGCCAAGCCCGGCCTTTACGCCGCCTTTGGCGATAAGGAAGCCCTCTTTGAAAAAGCGCTTCTGCATTATTTCGAAACCTATGGCGGGCCGGTTTTCGCCCGGCTCAAGGAAGCCAGAAAATCCGTTGTCGAGGATTTCCGGGATTTTCTGGGCGCGATTGCCGATCTGACCCTCGATCAGAACACGCCGGCAGGATGTTTCCTGGTCAATGCGCTGGTGGACTGCACCTATGGCCCGGAGCGCCATCGGGAAGTCGTGCACGGTCTCAAGGACTCCCGCTACGCGGCCATCCGTGAGCGCCTGCGGAAGGCTGCCGATGCGGGTGAATTGCGCGACGACGCGGATATCGACCGGGTGGCGACCTTTCTCGATGGCCAGTTCTCGGCCATTGCCCTGCTCGGGCGTGGCGGCTGCAGCGAGAGAGACCTGAAAACCTTCGTGGAAACGGGGCTGCAGGCGTTGCCTCTGCGCGACGAGCTGACGGGGTTTTCTGAGCCTGAGCGCAACGCGCCTATCTTACGACAGTGATCCGCTCGGCGGCCCTTGTGACCGCAGTATAAAGCCAGCGGCTCTTGTGCTCTCGGAAGGCCCAGCTCTCGTCGAACAGCACCACATTGTCCCATTGCGAGCCCTGCGCCTTGTGCACGGTCAGCGCGTAGCCGTAGTCGAATTCATCGGCCTTGCGGCGGATGGCATAGGGAATGGCCTCCGCGCCGTCCTCGAACATGGCAGGCAGCACCCGGACCTTGACGGCGGTGCGGGACAGTTCGTCCTCTGAGACAACATCGAAGCGCAGCGTGTTGCCGCGCGGTGGCCGCAGGCGTTTGACCGTCCACAATCCGCCATTGAGCAGACCCTTGGTCTTGTCGTTGCGCAGGCAGACCAGCTTGTCGCCGACGGCAGGCATCGGCGTGTCGAATTCCTTCAACTCGCGGATGCGGCCATTATAAAGCCGGCGGGTCTTGTTGGTCCCGACCAGAACCTGATCGGCATCGAGGATCTGGTCCTTGTCGATCTCGCGCCGGTGAATGACCTTGCTCTCGCCAAAGGTGCCGTAATCCAGTTGGCCGCCGTCTCGGATGGTCATGGACATGCGCACGATCGGGTTGTCCTGCGCCTGGCGGTGGACTTCGGTCAGCATCACGTCCGGCTCGGCCTCGGTGAAAAAACCGCCGCCCTTGACCGGCGGAAGCTGGGCGGGGTCACCCAGCACCAGCACCGGCGTGCCGAAGGACAGGAGGTCCTTGCCGAGTTCCTCGTCGACCATGGAACATTCGTCAATGACGATCAGGCTGGCGGTCGCCGCGGCACTGTCGCGCTTGATGGCGAATTGCGGACCCGTGTCCTCGTCGTCATCGTCCGTCTCCTCTTCCTCCTTGGCGGAGCGGGGACGGTAGATCAGCGAGTGAATGGTGCCGGCGTCCTCACAGCCCTTCTGGCGCAGGACATGGGCGGCCTTGCCGGTGAAGGCGCCGAAACAGACGTCACCGTCAATGCCCTCGGCCAGATGCCGTGCCAGCGTGGTCTTGCCCGTGCCGGCATAGCCGAACAGGCGGAACACCTGACGGTCGCCGCGCTTCAGCCAGTCGGCGGTTTGCTGCAGGGCGTCATCTTGTTGGGGGGACCAGGCCACGGAAAGGTTCCTTCAAAGAGTGCCCGGGTTGCTTACCCCGTTTTTGCCGATTCGACCAAGGGCGATTAGCGGGTCCTGACGACACGCTTTCCGGGAAGCGGCCGGTCAACGACAATTCAGGGCTTTAACAGGTCCGGTTCGCCGGTCCATCGAAAGGCGGTGCAGCTCCGGAATACCATCTCAAATGTTTATAAAAATCAAAGTTAGTTTTCAAAGTTCAACAATCTGTTGAATTTGATAACTCATGTGGAATTTGTTCCCAAGTCTCAAATTGAACCCGGTTCACCTGCCGGTCATACTCATGCCAGTCCTTCGGTTTGTACCGTATTATCAAATATTTGGAGACCTTCGTGCCACGCGCAATACCTCGCGAATGGCCGACATTGGCCCTCATACTGGCCACGTCGGTAACCTGGATGCTGTTGATCGGCTTTTATTCCGAGCTTGGGCCTTATGTGGTCTTTCCGCTGGCGGCGCTGTCCGTCACGCTGCAATCCTCCCTGCAGCACGAGGTCCTGCACGGTCACCCGACCCGCAGCCCGGCGGTCAACGAAGCCCTGGTCTATTGTTCGCTTGGTCTGTGGATCCCCTATCGCCGCTTCAAGTCGCTGCATCTGCGCCATCACAACAATGACCGTCTGACGGACCCGTACGACGATCCGGAAAGCTTCTATCTGGCCTGGGCCGACTGGCAGGACCTGCCGGCACCGATCCGCTTCGTACTGACACTCAACAACACCCTGCTCGGCCGTCTTATGCTCGGGCCGGCGGTGTCGATGGTCGGCTTCCTGGGCGCTGAATTCCGGATGATGGCGAACGGCGACAGGGTTGTTATGCGTGCCTGGCTGCACCATCTGGCCGGCATCGTTCCGGTGATCGCCTTTATCACTCTTGTTGGCGGCATCCCTCTGTGGCTCTATCTCCTGTGCGTGTCCTATCCGGCCATGAGCATGCTGATGCTGCGCACGTTTGCCGAACATCGCGCACATGAGCAGGCCGAAGCCCGGTCGATCATCGTGGAGTTCTGTCCGATCTTTTCGCTGCTGTTCCTCAACAACAACCTTCACGTGGTGCACCACGCCAATCCGCGCACACCCTGGTACCAGCTGCCCGGCATCTACCGCGCGGCCCGCGCGGACTGGCAGAAGCGCAATGAAGGTTATGTGTTCTCCAGTTATTTTGCCCTGGCGAAGCAGTATCTCTTCAAGGTGAAGGAGCCGGTGGCGCATCCGACCCGGCGCCGGGAAACGGCCGCGCTGCAAACAGCCGGAAAGGCGGTTTCTTGACGGGACGGTCCTATCTGCCGGTCCGTCTGCCGATGTATGACTGGCCGGAAGTTCGTGACGCCACCGCGGACCTGGAGAGCGCGCTGCAAGGCGCGCTTTCCGCCGTTCTGGGGATCGAAGACAAGGCCTTTCGCGAGCGGAGCGAGGAGGCGGAAATCGTCGCAGTCTGGAGCGATCCGGACGTTCTTCTGACCCAGACATGCGGCTATCCCCTGACCCATGCGCTTGCCGGCAAGGTGCGCCTGATCGGTACCCCGCATTACGAAGCGCCGGGCTGCCGGGGTCCCAACTACTGCAGCCAGCTGGTTGTCCGCCGCAACAGTTCCTATCGGGCGCTGGCGGATCTGCGCGGCCGGCGGGCGGCCTTCAACAGTTCCGACAGCCAGTCCGGCATGAACACGTTCCGTCACGCGATTGCGCGGCTCGGCAGGGGCACGGTGTTCTTCTCGGATGTGATCGAGAGCGGCGGTCATCTGAATTCGATGAAGATGGTCGCGGCCGGCGATGCGGAGATCGCCTCGATCGACGCCGTGAGCTGGGGTCTGGCTTGCCGGGAATGTCCCGACCTGGCCGCAGATCTCAGGTCAATCGGTGAAACGGCGTCCGCGCCCGGGCTGCCGCTGATCACGTCGCTGCGGTTTTCGGACGCGGAAGTGGCGCGGATCGGCGAGACGGTGGCGCAGGTTTTTGCTGCGCCGGAAACGGCAAAAAGCCGCGAACGCCTGGGCATTCGCGGCTTTTCGAAACTTGACGTCAGCGCCTATGACGGCATCCTTGCCATGGAGCGGCAGGCGGCCGAGATGGGCTATCCGGCTCTCGCCTAACGGCCTAAAGCACCTCTCGAAAGGCTTTGTTAGCGGCCGGTCTTGCGGGCCTTGGCGGTCTCGCGCAGGCGGAGAGCCTGGTTCATGCGGGCCAGTTCTGCTGCCGTGTGGCCGGAAACAACACCCATGAGGTTGGTGCCGAGAGCTTGTGCAAGATAGGTCATGGCGATCCCGATCCTGAATTGTTCGATTGTGAAGAATGAGTGGGCCCTGCTCAAAATCAGGGCCTGTTGCTGCTCATATGGGCGTTTTTTGCGATTCAATCAAACGAATAGTATTCATCTAGTCGTTCAAAAAAATTGAACTGAACTCAAGTCGGGTGATCCCTTGCAGAAACTGCCAGGAGCGGGCATTCCGCTAATCGATCTGGAACTTTACCGCACCTTCGTTGTGATCGCGGAAACGTCCAGTTTTTCAAAGGCTTCGGAGCTGATCGGCCGGACGCCGTCAGCCGTCTCCATGCAGATCAAGAAACTGGAAACCATTCTGGGGGTTTCCGTGTTTGCGCGCGAAGGGCGCAGCGTGCGGCTGACGCCGGAGGGCGAAGCCTTGCTGGGGTACGCCAGGCGCATCCTGATGCTGAACGAGGAAGCCGTCGGCCTGTTCCTTTACCCCGATGTCGAGGGTGAGGTCCGTTTCGGTGCGCCGTCCGATTTCGGCACGCGCTTTCTGCCCAACATCCTGTCCCGCTTCGCCCGCTCCCATCCGGGCGTGAACGTGGATGTGCATCTGGACGGCAGCCCGATGCTGGACGAGAAGATCCGCAAGGGCGAGCTGGATCTCGCCCTGTTTACGGCCCGGCCCGATACCGGTCTTGCCAAGGGCGGGGAGATCGTCTTCACCGAACCGCTGGTCTGGGTCGGTCTGGAGGGCGGCATTGCCTATGAACGCGACCCGCTGCCTCTGGCGGTGTCGACGCCCGGCTGCCCCTGGCGGCGCGCCGCGCGCATTGCCCTGGACGATGCCCAGAAGCCTTACCGGATTTCCTATACGAGCTTTCACAGCGCCGGCCAGGAAGCTGCCCTGTTGGCGGATCTTGCGGTGGCGCCGTTTCCGGCCAGCGTCGTGGTTTCGCCGATGCAGGTGCTTGACGCGCGTCACGGCCTGCCCGAAATCGGCGACTATCACATCGTCATGCGCGAAAGCGGCAAGGCCGGCAAGGCGACCCATGCCTTTGCCGAACATGTCGAGGAATTCTTCAAGGAACTGGGCCTCGGCGTGCAGGCCTGACCGTGAGGGTCAGGCCGTAAACAGTGTGCTGTTGCGCTTGAAATAGTCGATTGCGAAATCGGCAAATGCCCGCACGCGGGCGACGCGCCTCAGATCACCGTGATAAAGGATCCAGATGTCATACCCGCTCTGAACGGGAACGTCCGGCACACGGACAATGCGCGGGTCTACGTCACCGGCAAAGGCGGGTATCTTGATCAGTCCAAGCCCTTTCGCCGCGGCTTCGATCTGCATGGAAATCTCCGGCAGAACGTGGCGCACGGCAGCCTTCGGGAACGGGCTGACCGCCACCCAGTCCTGGTGCTCACTCCAGGCGATCCAATGCGCACCCATGCCTTGTGAGCCCAGGAGGTCGGGATGGCGTTTCAGGTAGCCGGGCGACGCGAAGACCGCCTGGACGAATTTCACCAGCTTGCGGCCGTAAACGTCCTCGTCGACCGTCCGGGCAACCCGGAGCGACACGTCCGCTTCCAGGCGGCGCAGATCCGAGATCCGGTTGGTGGCGATCGTATGGACTGAGATTTCCGGATAGGCTTCGGTGAAGCCGCACAGCATGTCGGACAGGAGGCCATGGGAGAGCGCCGGCGGCAGGCTTAGGCGGATCGTGCCGGAGGGTTTGAGATCAAGGCCGAAGAGCTTGCGTGAAATGCTGTTCGCCTGCGCCTCCATTTCTTCCGCCGGCCCGATCAGGCTTTCGCCCGACTGTGTCAGTCGAAGGCCGCTGGTTGTCCGGTCGAAGACCCGGGCGCCGAGATCTGTTTCCAGGGCCGAGATCGCGCGGTGCACGGTGCCATGGTTGACCCCTAGTCTCTCCGCTGCCTTCCGGAAGCTGCCGGTGCGCATGGCCATCAGGAAGATGCGCAGATGGTCCCAGTCCAGGGTCTTTTTCATAGGGCTCACTGTTGCCGGATTCACGCGAATGAAGGTGGATTGATTTCAATCCACCCCTGCCAAGAACAGCGTATTCCCAATTCAAATTCAATCCACCAATTCAGCAAAGGCGGGTGTCCGCCGGCCCAAGAGCGAGATGGATTGAAGATGACAGACCGACCAGACCTGAAGACCAACCGGCGCGGCTTGCTGAAAGGCGTCGTTGCCGGGGCCGCAGCAGCCGCGCTGACCCCGACCGTATCGGCGCTTGCGCAAACGGCTGCTTCCGACACCGGGACCAATGCGCCCTACGGCGTGCCGATTTCCGCGGAGTTTCCGTTTGCCAAGAAAGAGGCGGCGGTGCGCGGGTCAACGATCAGCTATGTCGACGAGGGGGCGGGAGTGCCGGTCGTTTATCTGCACGGCAATCCGACGTCGTCCTACCTCTGGCGCAACGTGCTGCCGCATCTGCCTGTGGGTTATCGTGCCATCGCTCCGGATCTGATCGGAATGGGTGACAGCGGCAAGCCTGATATCGACTACAGCTTCGCCGACCACGCCGCCTATCTCGATGCGTTCCTGGATCAGCTGGATCTCAACAACGCGATCCTGGTAGTGCATGACTGGGGCTCCGCGCTCGGCATGCGCTATGCGCGCCTCAATCCGGACCGGATTGCCGGTCTCGTCTTCATGGAGGCCATCGTGCCGCCGGCGATGCCAGCGCCGTCCTATGAAGCCATGCCGGAACCGATCGCGGATTTCTTCCGGCTGATGCACACCGATGAAGGCGCGGAGCTGGTGCTGGAAAAGAACTTCTTCGTCGAAAACGTGCTGCCCAATCTGGGTGTCATGCGCAACATGACGGAAGCCGAAATGGACGCCTATCGGCGCCCCTTCCCGACCCCGGCAAGCCGGAAGCCGGTGCTCGCCTGGCCGCGGGAAGTGCCGATCGGCGGCAAGCCGGCCGGTGTGGTCAAAGAGGTCGCCGACAATGGCGCCTGGCTGCTGTCCAGTCCAATCCCGAAGCTGATGTTTTACGGCGAGCCGGGCGCCATCGCGCCGAAGCCGGTTGTCGAGTACCTGAGCGCAAACGTGCCGAACCTGGAAGTCCGGTTTGTCGGCGCCGGCACACATTTCCTGCAAGAGGAACATCCGCATGTCATCGGCCAGGGCATTGCCGACTGGCTGCGCCGTCTTTGAGGTTTTTCAGGAGGAGGAAGTCATCATGGCTGAACTGGTCGTGTCCAGAACCGTCAACGCCCCGCTTGCCGAGCTTTGGCGGAGCTGGGATCAATTCGACGAAATCTACCGGTTCAATCCGGTGATCCATCAGTCGCCGCTCTTGTCGAAAAGCGCTGCCTCAGGTCTTGGTGCCGAGCGGATCTGCAGGCATGTCGACGGCAAGACCTATCTGAAGGAACGGATCATCGGCTATAGGCCCGAGGAACACATGGTGGTCGATATTTTCGAAGCCAATGTTCCGCTCAAGCAGGCGCGGGTGACGCTCGATTTCGAGGCCCTGTCGGCGACCGAAAGCCGCGTGACCATGCGCTTTGAGTTCACGCCCAAATTCGGGCCGCTCGGCCGGCTGATGGTGCCGTTGATGAAAATGCAATTCCGGGAGAACCTGGCGGGGCTGCTCGCCGCGAATGCGGACTTCGTCGAAAAGGGTGTGGAGATCCATCCCAAACTGGCAGCCTGAAGTCTCTTTGCACCGAACAAGATGCGCGCCGGCTGTCGAGCCGGCGCGCATCGCGGGACGAAGCCTGTGACGCGTTAACCATAACTTTGCTTTCAGGGGATGCCGGTCACGCGGTGGCTGGCGCAAAAGTTAACGAGCGGTTACGATTCATGGTAAATGAAGTCTTAACAGGAAGACGGACCATGAAAACGATCTGCGCATCCCTGCTGGCGGCTGCCGGTCTGAGCCTTGTGCTCGGAGCTGCTGCACAGGCCGAAAGCGGCACCACCCGCATCGTCCATGACGAGCCCTATGGCGCCATCGTCACCAAGGAAGCCGGCGTGCTGGTGTTCCGCGGCCTGCCGCCGACCCGCAAGGTGATCGTCAATCCGGACGGCAAGACCCCGCTGGAGCTGAAACAGACCGAGGTCACCGAGACCAACGTGGTCATCCTCAGCCAGGGCGACTACGCCCGCCAGCTCGGCGCGAAGATCATCCGGCTGAAATAGGCCCAAAAAGCTGACGCAGACAGGCCCAAGCCTTTCCACCGTCATCCCGGCCAAGCGCAGCGCGAGCCGGGACCGGGGAGGCACCGACACCGCGCGAAATCCCGACCACTTCGTGATTGCCGGGCTTGACCCGGCAATCCATGCCGTTTCGGTCGCCCCACGCAATGCCTTTCGCGGGGCAAGGCAACGGCATGGATGCCATGGTCAAGCCATGGCAGGACGAGGAAGCTTGGTAGGACGCTCGCCTCTTTGCACCACTCCGCCCATCAGCCGCGCATCCCAGGGATAGGTGCTCAGCCGCTCGTAGCCTGACTCGGTGATCAGCAGCTGTTCCTCCAGCTTGACGCCCTCGTGGCCGCCGTGTCGGCCGACATAGCTTTCCACACAGACCACCATGCCCGGTTCCAGCAGGCCGTCATAGCCGCCGGCGTCCCAGTCGGCCGGGTAGGGCACAGCCGGGTATTCGTCGCACAGGCCAACGCCGTGGAAGAGCACGGAATAGCGGTTGGCGAGATACTCATCCGGCAAGCTGGTGGCATCGTGTGACAGTTCCCGGAAGGTTCTGCCGGGTGCCAGCATGCCGATATTGGCCTCGATCTGGTCGACCGCCATCTGGTAGAGCACGCGCTGTTCGTTGGTTGGCACGCCGTCGCCGCAGAGCCAGGTGCGGGAAATGTCGCAGCACATGCCGTAGGGCCCGACCAGGTCGGTGTCGAACGCCACCAGCTCGCCTTTCTGGATCTCCCGGGCGGAGGCCTCCTGGAACCAGGGATTGGTGCGCGGACCGGATGACAGCAGATGGGTCTCGATCCATTCGCCGCCGCGGCGGATGTTGCCGGCATGAAGAAGCGCCCAGAGATCCCATTCGGTCATGCCGGGGCGAAGCGCGGCTTCCATCTCGTGCATGGCGGCTTCGCAGGACGCGATCGAGCGGCGCATGGCCTTGATCTCGTCCGGACATTTGATCGCCCTGGCCAGTTCCATCACCTCTTCGCCGTCATGGATCGAGATGCCATGGCCTTCCAGTGCCGCGACGCCTTCGCGGCGGGCCTTGTCGAGGGCGATGCGGTGATTGCCGCCGCCGTATTGCTTCACGAGGTCGGCGAGCTCGTCGGCCCATTTTTGCGCAAGTTCCTGTGAGCGCGGGCCGGCCTCGAAATAGAACCAGGGCACGCCATGGCGGATCTCGTCGACCAGAAAATTATGCGCGGCGAGGTGCTCGCAATTGTGGAAGTCGAAGGCGACCACAGGACCGTCCAAAGCCACGAATGTGTAGCGCACGGCATTGTGGGTCGACCAGATCTGCATGTTGGTGGCGTCGGTCGCGTAGCGCACATTCAGCGGATCGCACAGGATCGCGGCCGACAGACCGCGCTGGTCGAGCTGGCTGCGGATGCGCTGCAGACGATAGGCGCGGATGGTGTCAAGGTCGGGCGCGCCGAGGCCGAGCGCCGCCCATTCCGCCTCGGCCAGTTCGCCATAGCCCAGCACATGCCGGTTGAGCACCGTTGCCTTTTCCATCGCATAGGCGGCGAGGGTTTCGTAATCGGCAAGATCTCCGGGATGCGCGGGCAGAACCGCGGGCATGATCTTGCGCCGGTGGCGGCCAAAATGTTCCGTATTCATGACTGCCCACACTCCTCCCTTGTGGTGCCGCTTCTTGAGAGTCTGGCCCACAAATGAAGCTGAAATGGTTTGAGGCGACTTGGTCTTCATCTAGGAGCGAAAGCGCAGGAAATGTGGTTCATTTTCAAGCCTTTCGCGACGCAGAGGAATACCAAGTCGGTCAAATCCGAAGGACATGAAAATGGCCTCACCCCGTGTCGTCAGCGCGCTTGACCGGGCAATAAGCCCGCTCCGCGCACCCTTCCTATCGGTGTTTCGCCATTTCTCATGCCATTTCGACTTCATTTTTGGGCCAGACTCTCAGGACGGTTGTTACATGCGCATGCGTTCCGCTTTCGGATCGAACAGCGGTTCCGGATTGATGGTTGCCTTGCGGCGTTCGCCGAGAATTTCGATCTCGAAGGCGCCGTCGCCGAGATCCCTGGCAAGCTCAGCCGGCACATAACCCTGGGCGAGCGAGGTGTTGACGTGATGGCCGAAACCGCCGGAGGTGATCCAGCCGATCACCTTGCCGCCATGCCAGATCGGTTCGTCGCCCATGACGTCGGCGTCGCCGGCATCGACCATGAAACTGACGCGCAGCCGTTTCGGGCCTTCGTCGAATTCCTTCTGGGCGGCGTCCTTGCCGATGAAGCTTTCCTTCGACAATTTCACGAAGCGGCCGAGATCGGCTTCATACGGGCCGTAAATCGGCCGGAACTCGCGGAACCAGGTGCCGAAATTCTTTTCAAGGCGCAGGCAGAGCAGCGCGCGCATGCCGAAATTGACGATGCCGTACTCTTCGCCCGCCTTCATCAGTGCGTCATAGACCTGGCGCTGGTATTCCGGCGCCATCCAGAGCTCGTAGCCGAGGTCGCCGGTATAGGTGATCCGGTTGACCTTGCAGGGGGCGTTGGCGACGTCCATCTCGCGGAAATCCATGAACCGGAAGGCTTCATTCGAAACGTCCTCGCCGGTGATCTTGTCCAGTACCTTGCGGGCATTCGGGCCGGCAATCGACAGGCCCACCCAGCCGAGATTAATCGCGCGCAGCGTCACAGAGCCGTCTTGTGGCAGATGTTTCTCGAACCAGCGCATGTGATAGATCTCGGCCTGGGACGAGCCCCACATGTAGAACTTTTGTTCGCCGGTGCGGGCGATGGTGAAGTCGCCGATCAACTTACCGTTCTCGTTCAGCATCGGGGTCAGGATGATGCGGCCGATCTTTGGCATGGTGTTGGTCATCAGGTGAGACAGGAACTGCTCGGCGCCTGGACCTGTGATTTCGTATTTGGCGAAGTTGGCGGTCTCCGTCACACCGACGCTGTCGCGCACGGCCCGGCATTCAGCGCCGACATGCTCGAAATCGTTGGAGCGATGGAAGGAAATGACGTCCTTGGCCTCGACGCCTTCAGGCGCGAACCAGAGCGGGGTTTCCAGCGCCCAGCTGTCGCCCATGACCGCGCCCTGCGCCAGCATGCGGTCATAGAGAGGGGTGGTCTGGTGCGGCCTTGCGGCGGGCAATTCCTCGTTCGGGAAGCGGATGCGGAAGCGGCGGCGGTAGTTTTCCTGCACCTTGGCATTGGTGTAGGCGAGCGTCGCCCAGGTGCCGTAGCGGGCGACGTCCATGCCCCAGATGTCGTAGCCCGGATCGCCGTTGATCATCCAGTTGGCGAGCGTCAGGCCGACACCGCCGCCCTGGCTGAAGCCGGCCATGACACCGCAGGCGACCCAGTAGTTCTGCAGGCCGCGCACCGGGCCGACCAGCGGGTTGCCGTCGGGCGCGAAGGTGAAGGGGCCGTTGATGATCTGCTTGATGCCGGCATTCTGCAGGGCCGGGAAATGCTCGAAGCCGACTTCCAGCTCCGGCGCGATCCGGTCGAGATCCGGCGCCAGCAGCTCGTGGCCGAAATCCCAGGGGGTCTGGCGCGGGCTCCAGGGACGGCAGTTCTGCTCATAGGTGCCGAGCAGCATGCCCTTGCCTTCCTGGCGGGTGTAGATCTCGCCGCCGAAATCGAGAATGCCGATCAGTTCCTTGCCGGTCGCCTCGTTGTGGGCAACGACTTCCGGCATTTCGTCTGTCAGGAGATACATGTGCTCCATGGCAAGCACAGGCAGTTCGATGCCGACCATGCGGCCGCATTCGCGGGCCCACAGACCGCCGGCATTGACGACATGCTCGGCACGGATCGTGCCCTTGTTGGTGATCACGTCCCAGGTGCCGTCGGGCGTCTGCACCAGCTCTTCCACCTTGGTGTGCCGGTAGACGGTGGCGCCGTTGACACGGGCGGCCTTGGCATAGGCGTGGGTGGTGCCGGACGGGTCGAGATGGCCCTCAATCGGATCCCAGAGCGCGCCGATGAAGTGTTTCTCGTCGAGCATCGGGAACATCTTTTTGGCTTCCGCCACAGAGATCAGCTCCAGGTCCATGCCGAGATAACGGCCCTTGGCCTGGGCCAGGCGCAGGAAGTCCATGCGTTCGGGCGTATCGGCCAGCATGACGCCGCCGGTCAGGTGCAGGCTGCAGGACTGGCCGGAAATCTCTTCCAGTTCCTTGTAGAGATCGACGGTGTAGCTCTGCAGCTGGGCGACATTCGGATCGCCGTTGAGCGTGTGGAAGCCGCCGGCGGCGTGCCAGGACGAGCCGGAGGTCAGTTCGTCCCGTTCCACCAGGGTGACGTCTTTCCAGCCGAGCTTGGTCAGGTGGTAAAGCACGCTGCAGCCGACTACTCCGCCGCCGATGACAACAACCTGGGTGTGGGTTTTCATGAAAATCGCTCCGGAACCGCCCGCTCTCGATTGGCAGGCTTTTCGTGTGTCTGAGGTAAAATTTAGAAATCGGTCGGGGCGCCGCCCTCTGCCTTGCGCCTGTCGACAAAGGCGGAGATCTCCTCGTCGATGGCTGGGTCGAGCGGCGGCTGCTCATAAGCTTCGAGCGCCTTCTTGTAGAGCATGTTGGCCCTGTCATAGGCGGTTGGGCTGCCAGCCTCCGCCCAGGTCTCGTAATTGCGCCAGTCGGAAACGATCGGGGCGTAGAACGCGTCCTTGTAGCGGGCCTGGGTGTGCTCGGTGCCGAAGAAGTGTCCGGCCGGTCCAACTTCGCGGATGGCGTCGACGGCAAGGGCTTCCTCGGAGACATCGAGCGGGGTCAGGTATTCGGCGATCTTCTGAAGCAGGTCGATGTCGGTGATGAATTTCTCGAAACCGGCGCTGAGGCCGCCTTCCAGCCAGCCGGCGGCATGTTTGATGATGTTGGCGCCGCCATTGATGGCGCCCCATTCCGACAGGGTGGTCTCCAGCGCGGCCTGGTAGTCGACCGTGTTGGCGGCGCAGACCCCGGACGAGCGGTAGGGCAGGTGGTAGCGCCGCGCGAGTTGGCCGCCGACCAGGGCGGCCTTCATGTATTCCGGCGTTCCGAAGGCAGGTGCGCCTGAGCGCATGTCGACATTGGACGTAAAGCCGCCATAGACCACCGGCGCGCCGGGCCTGACGATCTGCGCGAAGGCGATGCCGGCGAGCGCCTCGGCGTTCTGCAGCGTCAGCGCGCCGGCTATCGTCACCGGCGCCATGGCGCCCGCCAGCGTGAACGGCGTGACGATGGAGACCTGGCCCGCCTTGGCCATCTCGATCAGGCCCTGCAACATCGGCGTGTCGAGGCGCAGCGGCGAGGACGTGTTGATGACGGTGGCAACGCAGGGCGTGTTGATGAAGTCCTCGTGGCTGAGGCCATAGCCGATCCGGGTGAGCTCCAGGCCGTCGAGGTTGCGTTCCCGGCCCAGCGAATAGATGTGGTAGACCTTGTCGGTCAGGCGGAGAAAGTCGGCAATGCAGTCGAGGTGCCGGACCGATGCATGGATGTCGACCGGCTCGACCGGATAACCCATCACGCCATGAATGATGTTGAAGAACTGGGACAGTTTCAGGAAGTTGCGATAGTCCTGCTGGTTGCCCGGCCTGCGGCCGCCGTCCCGGTCGACCGCATTCGGCGCGCTGGCAACGCTGGCAAAGGAAATGGCGTTGCCGCCGATCTGAAGGTCGTGGGCAGGGTTGCGGGCATGGAGCGTGAATTCGGCCGGGGCCTTGCCAACAAGCTCCTCGACCATGGCCCGGTCCATGCGCACCCGGTCTTCGCCCGGCTTTACATCCGCACCGGCCGCCTTCAGCATCGCCCTGGCTTCTTCGTGCAGGAAATCGATGCCGATCTCTTCCAGCACGCGCATCGACGCGTTGTGGATCGCTTCGAGTTCGTCCGCCGAGACCGCCTCCAACGGAGGAAAGATGTTGCGCGGCTGCTTGAACGGTTTTTGCGGAAAGAGGTCGGGTGTCGCCTTCTCACCGCCCCGGCGGCGCCGGCCACGCCGGGCCGGTTGCGTGTCCTCGGAGGGAGCCATGTCGATCTCGTCGGTCATTCTGTCCGCCATAAAGGTATGAGGTGGGTGCCTGAGCGTCCGGTCGGACCTGTGCCGTTCGCGCTCCGCGCCATTGGAAATCACGTTAGCGGAGAGCGGGTGAATTCCGGGCAGTCTCAGAACGACGGCCAGTGCTCCAACTCCGACATTGCGCGTTTCGGATCTGAAACAGCGGCGAACGCACAAAACTTCGACTTGACGGAAACCATTTTCAACGCGATCAGAACGGGATCGAACGAAGAGGATGCGCGTGAGCGAACGTCTGTCAGATACGGAACTGCTGGCCTTTCTGAAGACCCTGTTGCCGGTGAAGGACTGGTCCGAGGCGCGGCTGCGCCCTCTGCCGGTCAGCTATACCTGCCGGTTCTGGTGGCTGACGGTGCCGGGGCGATCCTATTTGATCAAGGAATTCTTCCCGGACAACGAGGAAAACCCGCTCTATCCGACATTGCCGGAACAGGAAGCCGATGCTCTCGCGGTTCTCGCGCGGCATGGGCTTGCGCCGGATCTGGAAGCGTTCGCGCAGAGCCCGGCCGGCACGCCGCTCCTGGTCTACGGCAACGCGCCGCGCCAATCCGAAGAGATCGAGGTGGGGGAGGCCGCCGAGCTGATCGGCCGGTTCGCGGCCCTGAACGAACCCATTCCCAGTCACCAGATCGTGCCGTCCGGTTATCATGAGGTGCTTAAAAGCGGCGACGACATGCTGGCGCTTATCCCGCAAAGCCGCAAGGCAGCCAACCTGTTGCGGCTCCGGCCGGAAACCGACGCAGTCCCTCGCCGGGAACCCGTCCGCTCGCTCGTCCATCGCAGTTTCTGCCTTGGCACCATTCTGGCGACCGGAGACGGCGCCCGGCTGATCGACTGGCAGTTCGCCGGTCTTGGCGATCCGGTCGAGGACATCGCCTGTTTTGTCTCCCCCGGCCTTGCCATGCTCTACGGCATTCATCCACTGGTCGCCCATGTCGAGGACATGTTCCTGGAAGCCTACCCGCAACAAGAGACCGTCGAGCGGTTCCTGGAGGAACGCACGGCCTATCACTGGCGGCTGGCCGCCTATTGCCTGCTGCGGCACGAAACCTTGAGCACGACCAACGCCCCGGCGGCGCGGGCCTATGGCCGCGCTTTGGAAGAGGAAGTCGATCTGCTGCTGCGGCTTCGATAGGTCAATTATCGACAATGATGACGGTGTAATGCGCCTGTCACAGGAGGGCGCTACCAGAAGGCATGTCCATCCAGCTTGCCTCCGTCACCAAATCCTTCGGTACCCACAAGGCCCTGAACGGCGTTAGCCTGTCGATCGAGGCCGGCAGTTTTTTTGTCGTGCTGGGACCGTCCGGCTGCGGCAAGTCGACCCTGCTGCGTGCGATTGCCGGACTGGAGCCGATCGACACGGGCGAGATCGATCTTGACGGTCTGCCGGTCGCAAGGGACGGGTTTCATCTGGCGCCGGAAGACCGCCAGGTCGGCGTTGTGTTCCAGTCCTATGCGCTGTGGCCGCATATGAGCGTCGCCGGCAATGTCGCCTTCCCTCTGGAAACCTCCGGCAAGCGGCGCGCCGCCGTTTCCTCCCGGGTTGCCGAATGCCTGGAGAGTGTGGCGCTGACGCCTTTTATGCATCGCAAGCCGGCGGAGCTTTCCGGCGGCCAGCGCCAGCGGGTGGCCCTGGCGCGCTGCCTGGCGCAAGGCGCTGGCACCGTGCTGATGGACGAGCCGCTCGCCAATCTGGACCCGCATCTGCGTGCCGCGATGGAAGAGGAACTTGCCGCCTTTCACAAGGCGAGCGAGGCAACGACCCTGTTCATCACCCATGACCAGCGCGAGGCAATGGCGCTGGCCGATCAGGTCGCGGTGATGTGGGACGGTGAGATCCTGCAGGTGGCCGACCCCGATACGCTCTACCGCCGGCCGGTATCGAAAAGGGTTGCTGGTTTCATCGGCCGCAGCACGCTTGTTCCCGTTGTTGTAGAGCGGGTGGATGACGGCGAAGCGCAAGTGCGCCTCGGCGAGATCACATTGGACGTGGACTGTCCGCAGGATTGCATTCCCGGCCCGGCGACACTGCTGCTCAGGCCTGAGCATCTGGTGCTGGCCACCGGATCAAGAGGCTTCGAGGGGACGGTCGAGCGAACCATCTATCGTGGTGGCTATTGGGAAGTGTTCGTCCGCGTCGGCGACGTCTCGCAGCCCTTGCTGATGCTGTTGAACCGGAAGGCGGCGGTCGGCGACACGCTGCGGCTCGATATCCTGCGCGGCTGGGTTTTGCCAGGGTAGATTTAACACCAAACTCAACGTCCTCCTCAGGATGACGTTGAGTTTCAAAACAACTTGCTCTCAATCCTTCCACGGTACCGTCCCCGCCGGAACCCGTTTCGCCAGCACATTCATCGCCAGCATGATCACAATCGTGGCCGCGACCACCACCGCCGACATCGCCGCGGCCAGGGTCGTGTAGCCGCCATCCTCGTAATTGAAGATGGTCGTGCCGATGGTCTCGTTGCCGGTGGACCAGAGCAGGGCCGAGACCGTCACCTCGTTATAGGCGGTCAGGAAGACGAGGATCGCGCCGGAAGCGGCGGATGGGGCGGCCAGCGGGGCAAAGATGCGGCGCATGCGCCGGACGAAGCCCGCGCCGGAGACCCGGGCGGCGTCTTCCAACGCCCCGTCCATCTGCAGGAAAGCCGCAGCGACCGGCTTCAGGCCGACGGCCAGGAAGACCGAGACATAGGCGATGCCGATGATCCAGAGCGTGCCGTAGAGCGAGACGTTCAATAGCGGCAGGGGGCGGATAAAGGCCAGAATGAAGGCGATCGACATGACCAGGCCCGGCACCGCGAAGGCGACCTCCGTCTGGGTCAGGGCCAGTCCGGCCCATCGCCGGTGGCCTGCTCTTTTGTGCGCAAGGAAATAGCCGAGCGGCAGGCTGGCAAGGGCAATGACGGCGGCTGCGAGACCGGCAATGCCGGTCGAGTTGGCAAAGGCGCGAAGGGTGACCGACTGGCGCCAGAGAACCTCGGTGAAATTGTCGAGCGTCAGTGCCTCGAGGGAGAGCGGCAGGCCGTAGGTCCGGACCAGCGCGGTCGCCAGCAGGGAGGCGGCAGGCAACAAAAGCACGCAGCCAACAAAGGTCCACAGCAGCGCTTCCACAAGAGGTCGTTTGCGCCCGAGGGAAATCGCCAGCGGGTCCTGGGGCAGGCCGATCAGGCTGGTACGCATACGCCGCTGCAACAGGCTCTGGATCAGGATCGCGGCCAGCGCCACCAGGCCCAGAATGACGGAGATGACGGCGACGTTCGGCAGGACATCCGGGCCGAAGCTCGCCAGCCGCCGCCAGACCAGCACGGGCAGGGTGGTATAGCGGGCCGGAATGCCGATCAGAGCGTTGATGCCGAAATTGCCGAGCGCGGCGACAAAGGCCAGTGCGAAACCGGCCAGCAGGGAAGGTCCCAGCAGCGGCAGAGTGATCCGGCGCAGCATCAAAACCGCGCCGGCCCCGGAACTGCGGGCGGCATCTGACAGTTCCCGAGGGAAAGAGCGCAAAGCGGCGCGAACAAGAAGGAACACCAGCGGGCTGTGCTGCAGGGTCAAAAGCAGCACCAGGCCTTCGCGGGAATAAAGCGGATGGGTCGAGCCGGGTTCAGGCGCAATGCCGAGCCAGCGCAGCACCGGACTGGCGGGACCGAGCGCCTGTATCCAGGCAATCGCCGTGACGTGGGGCGGGATCATCATCGGCAGCAGGATCAGGAACACCAGGAGACCTTTGGCGCGGATGTCGGTAAGGCCGACCAGAAGTGCCAGGCCGGTGCCCAGAATGGTCGCGGCCAAGGCCGACCAGAAGCTGCTTTCGACCGAGTGCCACAGGGCGCTCAACACAGAACGGCTTTGAACGGCTTCGAGCAAGGGACCGAGATCGAGGCCGGAAGGGCCCGTCAGGCCGGTCTTGAAGAGCAGCAGCAACGGCAGGCCACAGATCAGCGTGGCACCAAGCACGAGCGCGAAAAGGGTGGTTTTTTCGGAGGTGAATGCGGATCGCAACTGTATGGACCATCAACTGTCGTCGTCATTCCGGACAAGTGCGGCGCAGCCGCGCGACGATCCGGAATCCAGCGTGTCAGGATGAGCGCAGCGAATTCCCAAGCTGTCCCGAAGCGGTCGCGCCTTCGGCGCGGATTAAGCGCTGGGTTCCGGATCAGCGTGCAGCGTTGCTGCACTTGTCCGGAATGACGGTGCAAATAGGAGAGGCAGCGCAGGTTTGCCGCGCTGCCCGCTGTCGGATCAAGGACGGTTGCCTTAGCCGCCGAAGATCTCGGTGAATTTCATCTTGTTGGCCTGGTCCTGTTCCAGGGCGGTGGCCGGATCGAAGTCCATCAGCTTGATCTGGTCGCGGGCGGGGAAACCTTCCGGTGCCGCGACGCCCGGATGGGCCGGCAGGTAGCCCTGGGAGGCGGCGAGCTTCTGGCCGTCTTCGGAAATCAGGAAGTCGACAAAGGCTTTCGCCGCAATCGGGTTCCGGGCGGTGGAGAGGATCGCGACCGGTTCGGTGACGGCGGAAACGCCTTCTTCCGGGAAGACGAACGCGACCGGCGCGCCTTTCAGCTGTTCGCGGATCGGCAGGAAATCGACAACAAAGCCGTACAGCTTCTCGCCGCCGGCAATCGCCTTGTAGACGCCGCCATTGCCGCCCTTCGGATTGGCGCCCTGATCGGCGAGACCTTCATAATAGGCCCAGCCCAGATCCGGGTTGGAGGTCAGTGCGGTCATGTGGATGGTCGCGGCGCCGGAGGTCAGCGGCGACGGCATCGCCAGCTTGTCTTTTGCTTCTTCTTTCAGGAGATCCTTGTAGGAGGTCGGCTTCATCGACGCATTGGTATTGTAGACGATGCCGGTGGTGATCAGCTTGGTGGAGAAATAGGACTTGTCCTTGTCCATGATCGCCGGATCGTAGGCGGAAACATCGGCACTCTCATGGGCCAGCAGACGGCCTTCTTTCTTGAGGCCTTCCATGGTGACCATGTCGGCAATCAGGAGCACGTCCGGCTTCGGCGCACCGGCTTCGAATTCGGCGCGCAGCTTGGCCATCATCTTGGTGGTGCCGTCGCGGACCCACTCCACCTCGACGCCCGGATGCTTGGCGGTGAAGGCATCGACGGTCGCCTGGGCGTCCGCGTTCGGCTGGGACGTGTAGAGGACGAGCTTGCCGGTAATATCATCGGCGAATGCGGAGGTGGACGCCGCTGCCAGAAGGCCGGCTGCAATCAGGAGATTTTTCATGTGACAGATCCTTTGCGCAGAACCGCGAAAATGAGGATGCGGATGGACCATCGGGTATCAGGCTTGTGTGACAGATTTTTTTGACCGCCGGGTATAATTGCTGAGCAGCCCGATTTTGTTGTTTTTCTCTCCCAGCCGTTTTGGTGACATCGAAGTGCGCAAAATTGTGTTCGCTCGTATGCAAGCATTGCCCGCTGGGCGCCGGTCGGTTATGACCGCCCGACCAGGTATTAATCGATTTATGAAAGGCAATGTTCATGAGCTCACAGAGTGCGGAAATCGGATTGATCGGATTGGGCACAATGGGCGGCAATCTCGCGCTCAACATCGCCGAACATGGCTTTCAGATCGCCGTCTACAACCGGACGACGGAAAAGACCGATCAGTTCGTAGCCAAAGCTGGTGAGCTCGCCGGAAAACTGGTGCCGACCAAGACGCTGGAAGACTTTGTCGCCTCCATCAAGTCGCCCCGTGCCGTCATCCTGATGGTGCCTGCGGGCGAGGCCGTCGATGCGCAGATCGAAGCGCTCCGGCCTCTGCTCGACGCGCAAGACCTGATCATCGACGCAGGCAACGCCAACTATCACGACACCAACCGGCGTGCGAAAGACGCCGCCGAAAAGGGCCCGCGTTTCATGGGCATCGGTGTCTCCGGCGGTGAAGAGGGCGCGCGTTTCGGCCCGTCGATCATGGGCGGTGGGGCCAAGGACGCCTGGGACCAGGTCGGCCATATCCTGGAAGCGATTTCCGCCAAGCACGGCGAGACGCCTTGCGCGGCCTATCTCGGCGAAGCCGGCGCCGGCCATCTGGTCAAGACCGTCCATAACGGCATCGAATATGCCGACATGCAGATGATCGCCGAGGTCTATGGCGTGATGCGCGACGGCTTCTGCATGTCCGCTGCCGAGATCGGCGGCGTCTTTGAAAAATGGAACGGCGGCACCCTGCAGTCCTACCTTATCGAGATTTCCGGCAAGGTCGCCAAGACCGCGGACCCGGATACCGGCAAGCCGATGCTGGACATCATTCTCGACAAGGCCGGCCAGAAGGGCACCGGCCGCTGGACCGCCATCGAGGCTCTGATGCTGGGCACGCCGGCGAGCGCCATCGAGGCCGCTGTCGCGACCCGCAACATGTCCGCACGCCTGGACGAGCGCAAGGCGGGCGAAGCCGAATTCGGCGCCGCGCCGTCCGGCATGGACCGCGAGAGTGTCACCATCGACGCGCTGGAAGCCGCGCTCGTTGCCGGCAAGATCATCTGCTACGCGCAAGGCTTCGGTCTGATCCTGGAAGCTGCGAAACAATATGGCTGGGCCATGCCCCTGCCGGAAATCGCAAGGATCTGGCGCGCCGGCTGCATCATTCGCTCCGCCATGCTGAACGACATGTCCTCGGCGCTTGCCGACGATGCGGAACGCAATCTGATGCTGGCGCCGTTCTTCTCCGAAAAGCTGAAACAGACCGAGGCGATGCTGCGCCAGGTGGTTGCCCAGGCGGCCCTGCACGGCCTGCCGGTGCCGGCGCTTTCCGCGGCGCTGTCCTATTTCGACATCATGCGCACCGCCCGCTCCACCGCCAACATGCTCCAGGGCCAGCGCGACTTCTTCGGCGCACATGGCTTCGAGCGCACCGACACGGCCGGCGGCGGTTATCATGGCCCCTGGGCAATGGGCTGAGGTTTGAGGTCCAGGCCTTCCCGTCTGGGCGTCATTCCGGACAAGTGCAGCGCAGCTGCGCGCTGATCCGGAATCCAGCGGATCATCCGCGCGTCAGCGCGTCCTTATTTATATTGGAGTGTTCGCTGCGCTCACGCTGTTGCGCTGGATTCCGGATCGGCTTGCGACTGGCGTCGCACTTGTCCGGAATGACGGTCGAGGGGGGATTGGTTTTTCGCCCCTACTGCGCCAGACCCAAAGCCGCCATGTTGGCAATCGAAGCCGGCAGGCCGGAATGGTCGCGCAGTTCGATGATCAGGCGCGGCTTGCTGTCGAGCTGGCCAAGCGCGTCAAACACCGAGTGCCAGTTTATGGTGCCTTCGCCGAGGGTCCAGTGGCGGTCGGCATAACCGTCTGCGTCCTGTAAATGAATGTGGCGCAGGCGGTTGCCGGCGGCCTTCACGTAATAATCGACCGGCGGAGCACCGGTGGAGCCATGGGCATAATGGGCGTGGCCTGTGTCGATGGAAATCTTCACGGCCTCGGATCCGAAGCTTTCGGCAAGCTCGATCCGGGCATAGGGATCCTTGTCCTCGATGTTTTCGATCACCAGTTCGCAGCCGATGTCCTCGGCGCGTTTGACCGCGTCTTTCATGGACAGGTGGCAGAGCTCTATCTTGCGTTCGAGGCCTCTGTCGTAATTGTCGAGATTGTTGTGGTCCCAGGTGGAAAAGGGACTGTGCACGACCATATGCGTTCCGCCGAGGGCCTCGCAAATGTCGAGCCCCTGCCACAGACGTTTCTTGACGACCTCGCGGACATCGACATCCATCGTGTCCACCGAAAATCCCCAGAACGGCCCATGAATGCCGACGCGGCCCTCATGGCCCTCCAGCAGGGCCCTGGCCCTGTCCACCAGCGGCTGCCAGTCGCCGTTCAGCACGTCCGCGGTCACGAAATCCTGCAGCTCCAGATCGCGCGGCTTGTCGAGCATGAGCTTGCGGTGCGTTTCGAGAGAGTCGAGGGTCAGCGCGGCGCCAAGGATTGGAAGGTCGGTCATGAAACACCTGTTCGCAAGATCAATTGAGCTGATCGCCTGATAGACCGCGTTCCTTGACAGAATTGCGACGCTGACCGCGGAAAGAGCCTCAATATCCCCGGCTGCGATCGACGCTCGGCGGCACGGTGCCGCCGGCAAGATAGCCGCCGATATTCGCCGCCACGATCTTCGAAGCGGTGCTGGTGATGGTCGGCGCAGAAATGTGCGGCAGCAAGGTCACCTTGGCGTGGGTCCAGAAGGGATGGGAGGCGGGCAGGGGCTCCTTGTCGAAGACATCGAGCACGGCATGGCCGAGCGGGCCATTGTCGAGCGCCGCAAGCAAGGCCGGTTCGTCCAGGATCGGACCGCGTGCAAAGTTGATCAGCGCCGCGCCCTCCTTGCAGGCCGACAGTTCGTCCTGGCCGATCAAGCCTTTCGTGTCCTCGGTCAGCGGCATCAGCAGAACCAGAATGTCCGAGCGCTCCAGCACCGTGCGCAGGCCGTCGGCGCCGTGGTGGCAAGCAATGCCCGTGAGCGCCTTGGCGCTCCGGCTCCAGCCGAGGACTGAAAAACCGTTGGCCTTGAGGCGGAGGGCCGCGGCCGCGCCGAGCTTGCCCAGGCCGAGCATTCCAACCGTTTGTTCTCCGGGCAGCTTGAGTTCATGGCCCTGCCAGATCTTCCGGTCCTGCTGGACCCGGTAACGCGGCATGTCGCGATGCAGGTACAAGGTCCAGGCGAGGACGGCTTCGGACATGGTCTCCGCCATTTGCGGATCGGTCAGGCGCACGATCAGCGGGCCGTCGGCGGGCAGTTCCGCGGTCAGGCGTTCGACGCCGGCCCAAAGGCTCTGCACCCAGACGAG
The DNA here is from genome assembly GCF_023156505.1 of Roseibium sediminicola. Lineage (GTDB taxonomy): Bacteria > Pseudomonadota > Alphaproteobacteria > Rhizobiales > Stappiaceae > Roseibium > Roseibium sediminicola. Next base: position 237,541 of record NZ_JALNMJ010000008.1, read on the forward strand.
ATTGGGCAGGGCGGCGACCTTGGCAGGGTCCGGATTGGCAACGATGGCCACTGTTGCAAGCTTGCGTTCCTCGTCCGTCAGATCCTCGAAGGGCTTGACGGTGGCGACGCCGGAAAGGGCTTCCGGCAAGGCTTCGCACCAGGCCTGGCGCTCGTCCTGGCTGGCTTCGGAGACGAAGGGAACGATGACTGTCATGTGGCAAACACTCCGGCTTCCTCGGCGAAGCCCTTGATTTCAATCGGATTGCCGGAGGGGTCCTTGAAGAACATGGTGCTCTGTTCGCCCGGTTGGCCCTCGAAGCGGATGGTCGGTTCGATGATGAAGGCGAGGTTAGCCTGCGTGAGTTTTTCCGCAAGCGCCTTCCAGCGGTGCATGGCCAGGACGACGCCGAGATGAGGCATGGGCACCATGTGATCGCCGACCTTGCCGGTGTTGGTGGTCTCGAACGGCTTGCCCAGATGCAGCGAGATCTGATGGCCGAAGAAGTTGAAATCGACCCAGGTCTCGGTGCTGCGGCCTTCGGCGCAGCCGAGGAGGCCGCCGTAGAAGGCGCGCGCCTCGTCAAGGTCGGTGACGTGATAGGCAAGGTGGAAGCAGGGCTGCATGACGGGCTCCAAACGCTGAGGGGTTCCTTGTTTGCTAGCAGATCCTATCCAAAACATTTAGGATGTTTTTCTATTCTTCAGCATAGGAAAATATTTTGGATACGCGGTTTCTGGAAAGTCTGCTTGCGGTTGCCGAAACCGGATCGATTGCCGCCGCGGCCCGGCAGCAAGGCTTGACGGCGGCGGCCATCAGCCAACGGATAAGGGTTCTTGAAACGGAATTTGGGGAAAGGCTGTTAAACCGGAGTGCCCACGCAGCAGCTCCGACAGAAGCCTGTCTGAGGCTGTTGCCGGCCGCACGCAGGCTGGTGCGGGACGCTGAAAGGCTGCGTGGCCGGATCGACCCGGACGGGTTTAGCGGCCCTTTCCGGCTGGGCGCGGTGTCGACAGCTCTGCTGGACGATGCCTCCCGGGTAATCGGCATGTTTCGGCAAAAAGCGCCGAACGTGGTGCTCAGCATCCGGCCGGGAGCATCCGATGCACTCTACCAGGATCTTCTGGTGGGTACGCTCGACGGCGCAATCACGGTGGCCGCGCCCTTCGATCTGCCGAAATCGGTGGCGAGCTTCGATCTGGCAGAGCAAAGGATCGTTCATGTGACCCCGCCGGCCGCCGTTGCCACCGGCAGAGGACCGCTGCCCTGGATCGTCTACGACAGGACCTCCTGGGGTGGTCGCCGGATCTTCGAGGCCTGTCGCCGGGACTTTTTCAGCGGCCACATCCTGTGTGAACTGGACGCCCCTGAAACCATCGCGCTGATGGTGTCCGAAGGGATCGGCCAGGCCATCCTGCCGCAATGGCGCCGGCTGACGGAGCAGTATCCGGAGGTGACGCTGAGGGAGCTGAAGCAATCGATCAGCCGCAAGATGGTGTTCCTGAGGCCTCGCGCCAGCGCGACGACGCACTTGTCCGAGCTGGTTGTGTCGGGGTTGCAGTCAGGGGTGGTGTGACCAAAGGGTATGCGTGACATGCGGGTAAAAACAGGCGCTCCCGCAAGGATTTTTGGGGCCTCGGAGAATCAGATTCGAGAAAGAAAATTAGGGTGAATGACGAAATCCAGCATGAAAATGTCGTTTGCAGGAGGGTTGCCGAAATTTGCGATATGAATGGTATGAGAATTGCGTCTATACTGTTGTGCTGACGGCTGCATAATGTAATGTGTCGACCGTAAAGCCTTGAGCTGGAACAAATACCGGCAATGATCAACGCCAAGGCGGAATGATCATTTGAAAGGCGTTGGAGCAAGAACAGCGTATATGCGTCAAGTGAAGACTAAATTAAACAAATTTAATCTAGTCACCTTTGCAGGGCGCCTGCGTTCCTCTGCTATTCTACTTTTCCATTGGATGTGCGGCGAGGCGAATGCTTGTTTCAGAGCATGCGTGTGCCGTGCCCAATTCAAAAACATGCAAACAAACTGCACAGGAGTACCCTCATGAAGAAGTTGTTTGTCACGGTCGCCGCGACCGCGTTGATCGGTATGGCTTCGTCGGCCATGGCGGAAGAATGCGGAACGGTCACCGTTGCGGAAATGAACTGGGCGTCGGCCGGCGCAATCGCGCACATCGACAAGATCATCCTGGAGAACGGCTATGGCTGTAATGTGGAGCTGGTCACCGGCGACACCATGCCGACCTTCACCTCCATGAACGAAAAGGGCGAACCGGACATGGCTCCGGAGCTCTGGATCAACGCGGTTCGCGAGCCGCTCGACAAGGCCGTTGCCGAAGGCTCGCTGATCATCGGCGGAGAAATCCTCAACGAGGGTGGCGTCGAAGGGTTCTGGGTTCCCACCGCGATCGCCGAAGAGCATGACATCTACACCGTCAAGGAAGCCCTGGCCCATCCGGAGCTGTTCCCGGGTGCAGAGGACGAAAGCAAGGGTGCCTTCTTCACCTGCCCGACCGGCTGGAACTGCCGCATCACCACCGGCAACCTGTTCCGTGCCTTCGGCTTCGACAAGGGTGGATTTGAACTGGTCGATCCGGGCTCTGCGGCCGGTCTCGACGGCTCGCTCGCCAAGGCCAACGAGCGCGGCGACGGCTGGCTCGGCTACTATTGGGCGCCGACCGCGATCCTCGGTAAATACGACATGACCCTGCTCGACTTCGAGACGCCGCATGACAAGGAGCAGTGGGACAGCTGCACCGTGATCGAGGACTGCCCGGATCCGAAGCCGAATTCCTGGGTGAAGTCGGAAGTGTTCACCGTTGTCACCGATGATTTCGCCAGCAAGGCTGGCCCGGCCATGGACTACATCAAGGGCCGCACCTGGGACAACCGCACCGCCGGCAAGGTTCTGGCCTGGATGAGCGACAACCAGGCCGCCAATGAAGACGGCGCCTACTACTTCCTCGAAAACTTCGAGGACGTCTGGACCAAGTGGGTCAGCCCGGAAGTTGCAGAGAAGGTGAAGGCGGCTCTCTAAGGCCCAAAAAAAACGAAAGGGCCGCGCCAAAGGCGCGGCTCTTTTCAATCAGGGGCAACAAAACCATCGGGACAAAAAAGATGGACTGGATAGAATTTCCCTCGTTGAGCCGAGGTGACTTGCTGGCAATCAAAAAGACCGTCGATGGATCCTTCAAGGACTTCACCAGAGCCTATGGAGATATCATCGACAAGATGTTCGATCCCTTGCAGGATTTTCTGGTTTTCCTGGAGCATCTGCTGATCAACTCTCCCTGGCCGATCGTGCTGGCCGTCTTTGCCGGCATCGTGTTTATGATGAGCCGCAAAATCAGCATCACCGTCGGGACGGTTGTGGCGCTGGTTCTGATCGGTGTGTTCGGGCTCTGGGAGGACACCATGCGCACCGTTGCCATGGTCACGGTCTGTACCATGTTGGCGATCGCGTTCGGCATTCCGCTCGGCATCCTGATGGCCCGCTCCGACCGCGTTCAGAGACTGATCAACCCGATCCTCGACCTGATGCAAACCATGCCGAGTTTCGTCTACCTGATCCCGGTCGTCATGATTTTCGGCATCGGCAAGGTGCCCGGCCTGATTGCGGTGGTGATCTACGCCATTCCGCCGATGATCCGTCTGACCAATCTCGGCATTCGGCTGGTCGACCCGGACGTGCTCGAGGCGGCGGACGCCTTCGGTTCCAATGCCCGGCAGAAACTCGTCAACGTGCAGCTGCCGCTGGCACTGCCAACCATCATGGCCGGTATCAACCAGACCATCATGATGTCCTTGTCCATGGTTGTCGTCGCATCGATGATCGGCGTGAAAGGTCTTGGCCAGGAAGTGCTCAACGCCATCAACAACCAGTACCTGACCGCGGGCGTGCTCAGTGGCCTTGCCATCGTTTCGATCGCCATCATTTTCGACCGCGCGACCCAGGCCTATGGCAAACGCCTTCAGAAACACTCGGAGGTGGTTCATGGCTGAGGCAACAGGCATCGAGATCAACAGTCTCTACAAGATCTTTGGCCCGAACGGCAAAGACATGGTGCAAAAGGTCAAGGACGGCATGTCCAAGGCCGAGTTGAACGAGAAGTTCAATCACGTTCTGGGTCTCAACGACATCAACATCTCCATGCCGGGCGGCAAGATCCAGGTGGTGATGGGCCTGTCCGGGTCGGGCAAATCGACCCTGATCCGGCACATCAACCGGCTGATCGATCCGACCGACGGTGAGGTGCTTTACGGCAACGAGGACGTCTGCAAGATGTCCCAGACCGAGCTGCGCAATTTCCGCCGCCACAAGACGGCGATGGTGTTCCAGAAATTTGCGCTGCTGCCGCATAGAACTGTAATGAAAAACACGGTCTACGGGCTGGAAATCCAGGGCGTGCCGATGAAGGAAGCTGAAGAACGGGCAGCCCGCTGGATCGCCCGCGTCGGCTTGGAAGGCTTCGAGGATCACTATCCCAACCAGTTGTCCGGCGGCATGCAGCAGCGCGTCGGTCTGGCCCGTGCGCTGACCAACGACGCCGACATCCTGCTCATGGATGAAGCATTCTCCGCGCTCGATCCGCTGATCCGGATGGACATGCAAACCGTGCTGCTGGATCTCCAGGAAGAGCTGCACAAGACCATCGTCTTCATCACCCATGACCTGGACGAGGCCCTGCGTCTCGGCGACAGGATCGCCATCCTGCGTGATGGCGCGGTCATCCAGCAGGGCACCGGCCAGGAAATTGTGCTGCAACCGGCGGACGAATACATCGCCGACTTCGTCAAGGAAGTGAACCGCGGCCGGGTAATCCTGGTCGACACGGTCATGGACAAGACGCGGACACTGGAAGGCGGACCGACGATCGAAAGCGGCATCATGCTGGAGGAGGCCGCCAAGACCTTTGCCGATTCCGGTCATGGCGAGGCCAATGTCGTCAATGGCGACGGCCGGCCGATCGGGGTTCTCAACGTGCACGACACCATCTACGCAATGGTAACGCCGGCCAGCCACTGAGCCTGATCACGCAAACGAAAAAAAGCCCCGGAGGTGTCTCCGGGGCTTTTTTTCAGGAGGAGGTTGCTAAGGGCCAGCCTTGATATCGTCATCCCGGACGGAGCGTAGCGAAGACCCGGGATCGGGGTGCCACGGCCTGTCGATGGATTGGTGCTCAGTCTCGGAGATTTAACCGTGAATCGCTCTAGGCTCCCCGGTCCCGGCTCGCGCTTCGCTTGGCCGGGATGACGTTGGTTGGGATGCTCCTTTGTCCAAAAGCGCGAAAGCCCCGGAGGTGTTTCCGGGGCTTTTGTTCTGTTGTCTTTGGAGGCTGTTGCCTCAGCGCTCGGTGAAGATCGTGCTGGCGGCCCGGGTGACCGGGTGGAGCAGATAGACCAGGATCGACTTGGACCCGGTAACAATCTGGGCGTTGACCTGCATGCCGGGACGGATCGGACGCACGTTGGATCCGGAGCCGATGGTGTGGCCCGGGAAGGCCAGTGTCGCCTTGAAGTAATATTCGCCGTACTCGTCCTGGAAACTGGAGGCAGAAAGCGTTTCCACTTCGGCGGTCACGGTGCCGTAGATGTTCGGGTCGTAGCTGGTGACGGTAATATCGGCCTTGTCGCCGACATTGATGTGGCCGATGTCTTTCGGGTTCACCTTGACGTCGGCAACGAGGCTTTCGGATGCCGGCACGATCTCTGCGATCATGTCTCCCGGATTGACCACGGCCCCACGTCCGGTCTGACCCAGTGTCTTGACGAAGCCTTCCACGGGTGCCTTGACGAAGAGACGGTCCTGGCGGTCCTTGAGCTTGGAGATTTCCTGTTTCAGTTCCGCCCGTTCCTGGGCGATCTTCGCACGCTCGTCGGCGACATCGCGGTTCACTTCGGCGCCGGCCTGCGAAAGACTCGCCTGTGCTTCCGTCAGCATTTCGCGGGACTGGGCCAGGTTGCCGAGAAGCTGTTCCAGGGCCACCTGTGAGCGTTGGTATTCGCCCTTGGCTTCCAGATAGCGGCGGCGGGACGTGTAACCGTCCTTCAGCAGTCCCTCCTGGATCTGGAACTTTTCCTTCTCCAGCTCGACCTGTGATTTCTGCAGCTCGACCTGGGCTTCCAGGCTGACCACTTCGGCGCGTTTCTGGGCAACGCGGGCGATAAAGGCGTCCTGTTCGTCGGCGACCGCCTTGCGATTGGCGGTCAGGGCCGCCCGCTGCTGGGTGCTCAGCCCGTCAACCGTCGGGTCGAGACGCAGGCCGACAGTGTTGGCGTCGCTGTATTCCTGGGCCAGCAGGCGCCGTTCTTCCAGTTCCAGATAGCTGAGCCGGCTTTGAATGCGCGCCAGCTCCGCTGTCGTGTCCTGTTTTTCGAGCTTGGCGATCGGATCGCCGGCTTTTACCAGCTGACCTTCCTCGACCAGGATCTCGTTGACGATGCCACCCTCCAGGTGCTCAACCGTCAGGATCTGACCCGCTGGCGTGATTTCACCGATCGTGTTGGCGACTTCCCGGATCTGCCCGACGGCAGCCCAGATCAGCAGAAGGAGCGTGGCGATTGCCAGGCCCATCAGCAGCCGTGAGTAGAAAGCCGGCGGCACGCCGTCTTCCAGTTCCAGCGGAAGACCGACGCGGCCGTAAACGGCTTGGCGGAGTGTGTCGGGATCGTCTTTTGCTGCCATTGGAGTGTCCTCGGCGGTTGTCTTTGCTGCGGAACAGGCGCTCTGCCTGCCGTCATTTCGTTTGCTGTTTCAGTACGTCTTCCAGAATTTCCTTGGGCGGGCCGGCCATGGCGACCATGCCGTTCTGCATGTAGACGAGGTTGTCGGCCATGCGCATATGGCTTGGCCGGTAGGTCGTCAGCATCACGGTGGACTTGCCGCGCACCTGCTCGATCTTCTTCATCAGGAGCTTGTCGCCCTCGAAGTCGAGGTTGCCGGCCGGGTCGTCGAGCACATAGATCGGCGCCGGGCGCACAAAGGCGCGGGCCAGGAGCAGCCGCTGCTTGACGTTGTCCGGCAACACCGAAATCAGCTGACCGGTCAGGCGGGTTTCGACGCCCTGCGGCAAGAGTTCGCCATAGGCGTTGAGCCCGAATTCCTCGAAGGCCGAGCGCACCTGGTCGTTGTCCGCCTGCGGATTGGCCATGCGGAAATTCTGCGCGACCGTGCCGTAGAAGAAGTCGTAATGCTCCGGGGCATACCCGACTGCATTGCGCCATTCGCCCGGGTCCAGCTGCCGGATATCGAGATCGTCGACCAGGATAGCGCCCATTTGCGGCCGGTAAAGGCCGAGAACCGCACGCACCAGCGAAGTCTTGCCGCAGCCGCTCGGACCGGTGATCGCGGTGACGGAGCCCTGATCCAGCTGAAGCGAGAAATTGCGCAGGGCTGGTTCCTGGCGCGCCGGATAGCGCAGCACTACGTTCGAGAACCGGACGGTGCCCTGGAACTGGCGATGCAGGCTGGGCAATTTGCCCGGTTGCCGTTCCATGTCGATTTTCAGGAGACCGTTGATCCGCTCGATGGTCTGTTGTGCCTGGCCGAGCTGAGACAGGCTCAAAAAGGCCTGATGCATCGGGCTGAGCGCGCGCCAGGACAGGGCCATCACCGCGATGAGAGCACCCTGGGTGAGGCTCTGGTTCATCACCAGGATGGCACCGAAACCGAGCACGCCGATACCGCAGAGCGTCATGAACATCTGGGAGATGACCTGCATCACCTGCGACAGCTGTTTGGTCTTCAGGTTCTTCAGCGCAAAATCGGCGGAAATGGCGCGGTATTTTTCCACCCAGATGTCGTCGGCCGACAATTCGCGGATGGCCTTCCGCTTGGAGAGGATCTCCACGGTGATGTTTTGCATGCGCGACTTGGCATCGCCGGCCAGATTGATGGCGGTTTTCATGCGCGGCACGATGATCAGGGCCGACAGCACGTAAAGCAGCAACAATCCGGCGGGCAGCAGGGCCAGAGGACCGCCGATCAGCCCCAGGACCAGAACGAACAGGGCAGAGAAGGGCAGGTCGATCAGGGCATTGGCGAGATTGCCATGAAACACCTCGCGCACGCCGTCGAACTGTTTAAGCCGGGTGATCTGGGCGCCGATGGGCGCGGACGAGATCAACGGCAAGGGCAGATGCAGGAAATGTCGGAAGGTTGAGTTCGCCACGACCGCGTCAAGACGCGCGCCGAGATAGGCCTGGAGGTTCGATTTGGTGCCCTTGACCATCCAGTCCATGGCAAGGACAACGGCGATGCCGATCATCAGCGTGATCAGCACGGAGACCGATTTAGCGCCAATCGCCTTGTCATAGACATTCATGACAAAGAGCGGCAGGCCGAGCGCAAGAAGGTTCGACAGGAAGCCGACCGCCATGATCGACAGGAGCGTACCGCGGAACTGGTGAAACAGGCGTGAGGACCAGTGCTGGAAGCCGCCTGCGACGCCATCGTCTTCCCGATCGACCAGGAACAGTTCGGCGTCCTTCAGTTCGTTGAAGGCAAGGGCGACGGTGCGCCGCGCTTCGCCGCTATAGGCCTGGAAACGGCCGTCGCTGGTCCGGCCAAGGCCGACGAGAAGGTTGTCGCCATGTTTGAGAAGGCAGGGAAACTGTTCCGCCGTGAGCTGCTTGGGCGTGCGTGTGGTCGGCTTCACCCGGAAATTCAGCCTGGTGAGTACGGCCCGAAGGTCGAAGATGCCCTTGATGCCTTCCAGATGCGGCAGGGCCTCGAACAGGTGGCGCTCCATGCCGTCCCAGTCCAGGGCTTCTAGCAGGGGCAGGAGACACGCTTCTGCCGGGGAGGCGCGTTCGATGGTGCTGCCGGAATGCTGCTGAACGCGGGTCTCCAGGTTCATCCGGCTTTGAGCCGGCTTCATGTCCTGGAATATCGTGTCGGCGTTTTCAAAAGCGGCCAGGGACATGCTTGGCTCCTAAGCTTGCTTTTTCGGGGCGGCAGGGCCGCGCCGGCGGAATTTGGTGCGGGGGGCTTCGGCGGGTTCCGGAGCGGCAACCAGCCGGCCCTGATCCAGATGGAACTGCTTGTCGGCAATCGCGCGGAAGGACGGGCGGTGGCTGACGATCAGGGTGGTCAATTGTCCCTTGAGCCGCTTGAGGGCCTCGACAAGCTCGGCTTCGCTCTTGTGGTCGAGCTTGCCGTTGGCGTCGTTCAGGACAAGGATCTTGGGTTCTCCGGCAAGCGCGCGTGCAATCGCAATGCGCTGAACCATGGAGTCGGTGAGGTTTTCCTCAATGGCGTTGCCGAGGGGCGTGTCATACCCGAGCGGAAGCAGGTGAATGTCCTTTTCCAGCCCGATCAGGTCCGCGGCCATGCGGGCCTTTTGCGGTGAGGCATGGGAGCCAAACAGGGTCAGGTTCTGCAGGATCGTTCCGGAGAACATCTGCGCGTCATTGCCGACATAGGCAATGTGCTTGCACAGGGTGCGATGGTCCGGTCCATAAAGATTGTGACCGTCGACGAGCACCTGCCCGGAACTCGGCTCGACATCGCCGGAAACGAGACGTGCAAGCGTTGTCCGGCCACTGCCGTCGTTGCCCTCGAAAGCGACGGTTTCGCCAGCATTGATGGTGAGCGTCAGGTTGTGAACGGGAACGATGGCATCTCCATGAGCGAGCAGGCCTGCGCCCTGGAGCTTGATGTTGCCGACCACCACCAGATCCGGATTGGCGGTCAGTTCTTCCCGGGGCAGGTCGAACAGGGCCTTGGCTTCACGGTAATCGTGGTTGATCCGCTGCATGTCGGTCCAGTGGTTGATGCCGCGCAACAGCGGTTGAACCACCTGACCGGCGAGCAGCGTGCAGGCCGCCACCGCGCCGATGCTGATAAAGCCGGCCATGACCAGCAAAGCTCCGGCGGACACGACGCAGACCGTGGTCAGAACCGTGAAGAAGCCCGAGGAATTCCGTGCCCGGTTGTTCAGGTTGATGTAATCGTAGCCGAGGCGGGAGATCTGGGTCTGCAGGCGCTCGAACCGGCGCAGGATCACCGGCTCGAAAGCCATGGCCTTGATCGTGTTCAGCCCGGACAGGACTTCAAAGATGAAATCGTATTTACGCTGATCCTGCTGGGCGCGCTTTTCAATGAGCTGGTCGATCTTGGCATTCAGGTTGGCGGTGCGCAACGCAAAGAGAGCCAGCAAAGCCAGCGGGACAAAACCAATGGGACCGCCGATCAGGAACAGAACCGCGAGAAAGATCAGGCTGGCCGGCAGGTCGATGGCAAGCAGCCTGGCCTGGCCGCCATATTGATCGCCAAGCGACTGCAGCGAGCGGAAGGAATCGAGGTGCTTGGAAACGGTTGCCTCGGAGCTGACATCGGATCTCGAATTCAGGAGGCGCCGTGTGGCTTCCAGATTGGCCTGGTGGGTGAAGGAGGCGGCAAGCCAGCCGACCAGATAGGACCGGAGTGTCTTCAGAATCGCGTCGATGACCAGGACGAAGCCCAGGCCGACGATCAGGATTACCAGCGTATCGGTCGCCTTGTTCGGCAGGATCCTGTCATAGACCTGCAGGATCGTCAGCGGCATGGCCAGCCCGAGGACATTGATCAGGATGGAGGCCGTGATCACGGAGCGGGGCAGGGCGGGCGTTTTGACACGGTCGCCTGTCTCAGATGAAAAGAACTCCAGTTTCGGAAGTTTAACACTGCTAAAAGTATCAGTGATAAAAGATGCCATAGTAAGCGCCTCCTCTGTTACATTAAAGGCGCGGAATTGTTTCAAAACCGTTTACCAAAAAAACCATAAATTCTAAATTTTGCTCAAGGTCTGCATGTATTTCATCAATTGAGGTTGGTCTTTATTAAGATAACCCTGCGCGTGATGATCCCATGATTTAATGGAGCACGTGCAAGTCATGGCCAACACCGACACTTCAGAGAACACAGGTAAATCGACCGGACCTTCCTCTGCGTCAAACTCTGCGCCGACCAATTCTGGCGATACGCCGCCTCCTGGCCGCGTTGAAGCGCAAGTCGGTGATCCTTACCGTCCGAGCGGTGGCAATGACTATTCCCTGTCGATCGAACCGGAAGATACCGGCGAAGCCACGATTGCAAACCTTTACCAGGCCGTGCCTTTGGAAAACGAAGGCGCGGGCGCCGCGCAGGCGGACGGTGATGGCTCTGGAGGCGATGGCGCGGGCGATGGCGGGGCGAACGCCGGCGGCCTGGGGAAGGGCAATGGCGGCGGCCTCGGCGATACACCTTTGCCGGAAGGGTCGGTGGAAGTGGTCGAGACGGCCGACGGTGGGCCGAATGACGATGGCGGTCTCGGTGATGGCGCTGTTCCCGAAGCACGCGGGCTGGACGCAACCCTGCCCCAGTTTGATCTGGGCGGAGACGGCATCCGGGCGGCCGGATCTCAGATCGGCGACGGCACCAGCGGCGGTGTTGGTCAGCAAGATGACGGCGGCGGCGGTGGTGGCGGCGGCAACACGGATATCGGCCCTGTTGCGGACAGCGACACGACCGGCAATGAAGTGTCCGAGTTCGCAACGGGCGGCGAATATACCGGTGTGACCGCCTTTGCGGACGATCCGGATGCGGGCGACTTTGTTTCCTATGAAATCACCGGCGGCGATGACCGCTTCGAGATCGACCCCGATACGGGCAGGATAACGGTCAAGACAGGTTCTTCCTTCGATGCGGAGACGGAAACTTCCGTCGAAGTCCAGGTGACGGCGACATCTACGGATGGTTCGACCTCAACCGGCACCTTCACCATTACTATCGGCGACGAGAACGAGTTTCCGATCGGTCCCGTCACTGACAGCGACACGACCGGCAACGAAGTCTCCGAGTTTGCAACGGGCGGCGAATATACCGGCGTGACCGCGTTTGCGGACGATCCGGATGTCACCGACGTGGTTTCGTATGAAATCACCGGCGGCGACGACCGTTTCGAGATCGATCCTGACACCGGCGAGATCACTGTGAAGGCGGGCTCCAGCTTCGATGCCGAGACGGAGCAATCCGTTGACGTCGAGGTGACCGCCACCTCTACCGACGGCTCGACTTCCGTCGGCACCTTCACGATCACGATCGGCGACGAGAACGAATTCCCGATCGGTCCGGTGACCGATAGCGACACGACCGGCAACGAAGTTTCTGAATTCTCCACAGGCGGCGAATATACCGGTGTGACCGCCTTCGCGGACGATCCCGATGTCACTGATGTCGTTTCCTACGAAATCACCGGCGGCGACGACCGTTTCGAGATTGATCCGAATACCGGCGCGATCACAGTGAAGGCGGGCTCTTCGTTTGATGCCGAGACTGAAAGCTCTGCCGACGTCCAGGTGACTGCGACCTCGACCGACGGCTCAACGTCAGTTGGCACCTTCACCATTACTATCGGCGACGAGAACGAGTTCCCGATCGGCCCTGTCACCGACAGCGACACGACCGGCAACGAAGTCTCCGAGTTCGCAACGGGCGGCGAATATACCGGTGTGACCGCGTTTGCGGACGATCCGGATGTGACCGACGTGGTCTCTTATGAAATCACTGGCGGCGACGACCGTTTCGAGATCGATCCCGATACCGGTGAGATCACGGTGAAGTCCGGTTCTTCCTTCGACGCCGAGACGGAAAGCTCCGCCGACGTCGAAGTGACCGCGACCTCTACCGACGGTTCGACTTCCGTCGGCACCTTCACGATCAACATCGGCGACGAGAACGAGTTCCCGATCGGCCCTGTCACCGACAGCGACACGACCGGCAACGAAGTCTCCGAATTCGCAACGGGCGGCGAATATACCGGTGTGACCGCCTTCGCGGACGATCCGGATGTGACCGACGTGGTCTCTTATGAAATCACTGGCGGCGACGACCGTTTCGAGATCGACCCGGATACCGG
>NZ_JALNMJ010000009.1 GCF_023156505.1 Roseibium sediminicola
AACCGACCGCCGCAAAACGCGGCGGCGGCACCGCTCGGCCTGAAACCGGTAACCCGACACAATCAGAAAACTGCCCGACGGAAACCCATCAAGCGACAACACTGTGAGAAATGCGGGCTAGCCCTGTTCCTCGAACAAGCCGGCCAGGAAGGCATTGACGTCACCGAGGCGCTGGGCGCGGTCGAAGTCGAGTGCCTTTCTGATCGTGTCCCAGGCCTGCGGATCGAGCCCCTCGATCGGTTCCGGCTTGAGGCCGTCGCGGGCGGCCTGGTCGATCGGCTGCGACTGGAACGGATGCCGGCCGGTGAGGACCTGATAGGCGATTAGGCCGAGGGCGAAGACATCGTCACGCGGGTCGCGTTCGGCGCGCTGGAACTGCTCCGGGCTGGCATAAGCCGCCGTCAGGCTGTCCTGGATCGGGTGATTGGCGCTGGCGCTGGCCGCCGCGGCCAGGCCGAAATCCAGGAGCTTGATGGTGCCGTCGGACAGGAGATAGATGTTGCCCGGCTTCAGGTCCGAATGCACCACGCCGCGGCTATGGGCATAGGCCAGACCGGCGCAGGTGCCTTTCAAAACGCGCGCGCATTCTCCGGGCGACAGGGGCTGGCCCATGGACATACCCAGTTTCCGGTCGAGGCCGACGCCCCTGAGCAGTTCCATGACGATGAACACATCCGCCTTGTCCCGGTCGAAATCATAGACGGTGGTGATGTTCGGATGGGCGAGCGTCTGCGACTTGCGCGCCTCGGCCTCGAGCAGACGCAGGGCTTCCGAATCGTTCTGGAAGCTTTCGTTCAGCAGCTTGACCGCCACATAGGGCTGGTCGTGACCGGCTTCGAGGCGCCGCCGGTCGACGGCGGAGTAAACATAGCCCATGCCGCCCCGGCCGATCTCCGTATCCAGAATGAACCGGTCGCGCAGGATCGAGCCGACCCCGGCGCGTTTGTGCTGGGGCGTTGCCAGCTTGTTGAGATCGAACCCGTCCCGTTGACCGCCGCCGGCCACCTTGCGCGCATCGGAGCGGAAGCGGGCGCTTTTGAAATCGGTCAGGAACTTGTCCAGCTTGCCGCTGTCCGCGTCGCTCGGCGGGGCCTCCTCGGAGGCCGTCCGGCGGCTGCGGTAGTCAGTATAGCCGGAGACCAGCGACGACAGGATGGCATCGTCGACCTTGCCCTGGGTCTCGTCACTGGCGTCAATTGCAGGAGGGTCGAAAAAAGGCAAGGGTGGCAAATGAGGCGCTGCCGGCGGCGGCGTTGCGGCCGTAGCGGCAACCGCCTCGGCGCTGTCTCCTCCCCAGCTGGGTTCGAGGGCATGAGGTAGCGTTGGTTCGTCGAGGTCGTCCGCGTCCGTGTCGGCAGGACCGGAAGCCGACAACCGGCCAGGCTCGGTCGGGTCCGGGTCGGTCATGTCGTCTTCGCCAGCAGCGGCGGCCGGCAACTGACCCAGCAGGATCTGGCCCAGATCCGGCGGCAGGCGGCCTTCTTCGACGATGGCCCGAATGGTCCGCCGCGCCGCCCTGGCCGCCTCCGCGGACTGCTGGGCCGACGCGCGCAGTTCCTTGGACAGCTTGTCGTAGGACAGCCGTCCGGACACGAAGTCGGCGATCAGCGCATGCGCGGGAGAGGACGTGTCGATCGACAAATCTGCGGGGCCCCGTATTCCTCAGCCAACGGCCTTGTCAGCCCCGGACACGTTCAGGAGCGTTCCAGACCATCGGGCCGTGTAATGTTGTACCGGTTGAGTTTATCTATAATGGTCCGGCGACTAACATTCAGTATGCGCGCTGCGTTTGTTTTGTTCCAGTTCGTCTCGCGCATTTTTGCCTCGATGACCATCGCCTCATACTGACCGACAATGGTCTTCAGATCGCCTTCGGGGATCAGGGCGGGCATGCGGTTGCCCGCATCGTGCTGCGCGCCGGCCAGTTCGGGCGGCAGGTGCGACAGTTCGATCGGATAACCGTCCTCGGCCATCAGGCGGGCGCGGTCGAGAATGTTCTTCAGCTCCCGGACATTGCCCGGGTAGCCCCAGCACATCAGCGCATCAAGCGCGTCGGACGACAGCACCGGGACCTGCTGGCCGGACTTTTCCGCCGCCGCCCGCAGAAAGAAGTCGATCAGCAGGGGAATGTCCGACGGCCGTTCGCGCAGCGGCGGCAGATTGATCGGAAAAACATTCAGCCGGTAAAACAGGTCCTGGCGGAACTCGCCGGCGGCGATCTTTTCTTCCAGGTTGATATTGGTGGCACCGACGATGCGCACATCGACCTTCTCGGTCTTGGTCGAGCCGACCCGGCGGACCTCGCCTTCCTGCAGAAGGCGCAGCACCTTGGCCTGCAAGGCCAGCGGCATGTCGCCGATCTCGTCGAGAAACAGTGTGCCGCCATTGGCCTCATGGGCCAGGCCGAGCTTGGTGGTGCTGGCGCCGGTGAAGGCGCCTTTCACATGACCGAACAGCTCGCTCTCCAGAAGCGCTTCCGGCAGGGCGGCGCAGTTCTGGACGACAAAGGGTTTGTTGACCCGGTCGCTCGACATGTGGACGAACGCGGCCATCATTTCCTTGCCGGTTCCGGTCTCGCCCCGCACAAGGATGGGCACGGTCGACCAGGCGGCCTTGCCGACCAGCTTGATGGCATGTTCGATCGGCGGGCTTTCGCCGATCAGGCCCTTCGGCCTCTGCGGCTCAGCGACCTTTTTCGGTGGCGCCTTGTGGGTCTGCTTGGGCAATTCCGCCAGGTGCCGGTCGAACTGGCGCTTCAATCTGGTGTTGTCTTCCAGCAGGCGCGCGTTCCACATGTAAAGCGCGGCCAGTCCGGCCAGGCTCTGCAACTCCTTCAGCGACTGCTCGCTCAAGGCGGCGACCGCTTTCTGGGACGCGCCGGGATTGATCACCTGCAGGATGCCGATCGTGCGGTTGGACTGGATGGTCAACGGCAGGATGATCAGTGCCCTGGTGGTCAGGCCGCCGAGCTTGTCCTCCTCCCGGATCCGGTCGAAATCGTACCCGATGACCTTGTCGATATCGTCCAGGTTCAGCGTTGTGCCCGTGGATACGACAAAGGCCGCCGGCTCTTTCAGGTTCGGCATCATGTCGGCGCCGTAAAGCACCACCTGCTTGCCGGTCGGCATGGCCTTGATATAGCCGCGGTGGCGGGAGCAGGCGCGGTGCAGCGTTTGCCCGAACGTATCCAGCATGAATATGGAGGCTTCTTCGGCGCCGGTCAGGTTGAGGGCGGCCTCGACCACCTGGTCCATGACCGTTTCAACCTTGACCCCGGCCGTGATGGCACTCGTCAGTTCAATCAAGTCGCCCAAAATCATAGCGTTCGCCACCGTCTTTTGTGGGCATTACCCGGAAGACGGCCGGATCGCCGGCCTGTCCTCTTCCGATCGCGCCTGGGTCTGGTCAGGACAGAGCGTAGCTGAAAGCGCCGCCTTCTCCCATCCCGATTTCCACCTTTGTGAAGTCGGCTTCTTCCGCGCCCATCCGTGTCAAGAGTTCCGTCGAGAGCTCCGGCAGAACCGTGCGGTTGATGATGTGATCGATGTTGCGCGCGCCGGTCTCCACCTCGGTGCAGCGCGCGGCAATCGATGTGACCACGTCGTCGGTATAGACCAGCTCCAGTTTCTGGTTTTCGCGCAGGCGTTTGCCGATCTTGTTCAGCTTCAGCCGGACGATCTTCTCCAGCGGCGATCCGATCAGCGGATAGAACGGCACGATCTCCATGCGGGCCAGCAGCGCCGGTTTGAAATGCGCGCTCAGGATCGGCCGGCAGCCCGCGATCATCTCGTTCGTTCTGGGCTGTTCCGGCAGGCTGCCCATTTCGGTGAGGACGTCGGTGGCCAGGTTGCTGGTCAGGACAACGATGGTGTTCTTGAAATCGATCTGGCGGCCTTCGCCGTCAGACAATACGCCCTTGTCGAACACCTGGTAGAACAGGTTCATGACCTCCAGATCGGCCTTTTCCACCTCGTCCAGCAGCACGACCGAATAGGGGCGCTGGCGCACGGCTTCCGTCAGAACGCCGCCTTCGCCGTAGCCGACATAACCGGGAGGCGAGCCGACGAGCTTGGAGACCGTGTGCTTTTCCTGGAACTCGGACATGTTGATCGAGATCAGGAAACGTTCGCCGCCGAACAGCTGGTCGGCGATTGCCGTTGCCAGTTCGGTCTTGCCGACGCCGGATGGGCCGACAAACAGGAACACGCCCATCGGCGCGTCCGGGTTCTGGACACCGGCCTTGGCGGTGCGCAGCGCCTGGTCGACAGCATCGATGGCATGATCCTGGCCGATCACCCGGGCTTTCAGTTTGCTGCCGAGCGACAGAATGCTGTCCGCGTCGTCCTGCACCATCCGGCCAAGCGGCACGCCGGTCCAGTCGGAGATGACCTGACCGATGGCCTCTTCGGTAACCTCGAAGGAGATCAGCGGATCGCCGTTCTGAACCGCCTTCAGGTCGGCCGCGATCTTGGCATAGTCTTCCGGGCTGATCGGTGCGGCGTCTTCCGCCGCCTCGGCTTCACCGTTTTCCGCAGTGGCTTTGCCGTCTTCGGGTGGGGTGTCGCTTTCCAGGCTCAGGCCGAGTTCGTGGCGGATCTGCAGAAGCTGGTCGACCAGCGCCTTTTCCCGGGTCCAGCGGTCGGTGAGCTCGGCAATGGCGGCTTCCTCACTCGCGACTTCCTGCTCGATTTCGGAGACTTCAAGGTCCCTGGACGAGAAGTCCGCCTTGTGGTCCCGCTGGAGCGAGTCGAGCGCGCGCTGGAGTTCGCCAAGGCGCTTTTCCTTCAGCTCGATCACGAAAGGCTTGGAGGACAGGGACAGCTTGACCCGGGCACAGGCGGTGTCGAGCACGTCGACCGCCTTGTCCGGCAGCTGGCGGCCGGAAATATAGCGCGCCGACAGCTTGGCGGCCGCCACGACGGCGTTGTCGCGGATATAGACGCCGTGGTTCTTCTCATAGGCGCCGCGCAGGCCGCGCATGATGGTGATCGCCTGCTCCGGACTCGGTTCGTCAAGCTTGATCAGCTGGAAGCGGCGCTCCAGGGCAGGGTCCTTCTCGATGTATTTCTTGTATTCGCTCCAGGTGGTCGCCGCGATGGTGCGCAGTTCGCCCCGGGCGAGCGCGGGCTTCAGGAGGTTGGCCGCGTCTCCGCCGCCGGCGGAGCCTCCGGCGCCGATCAGCATGTGCGCTTCGTCGATGAACAGGATGATCGGCTTGGCCGAGCCCTTGACCTCGTCGATGATGCCTTTCAGCCGGTTTTCAAATTCGCCCTTTACCCCGGCGCCTGCCTGCAGCATGCCGAGATCGAGCCCGATCAGCTCGACATTCTTCAAGAGGTCCGGAACGTCGTTTTCGGCGATCTTGCGGGCGAGGCCCTCGACGACGGCGGTCTTGCCGACCCCCGCCTCGCCGACGCAGATCGGGTTGTTCTTGCGGCGGCGTCCGAGCACGTCGATCATCTGCTGGATCTCGCGGTCCCGGCAGAACACCTGGTCGATCTTGCCGTCGCGGGCAAGCTGGGTGAAGTTGGTGCAAAAGCGCGCCAGCGCGCTGTCCGGGTCCATGCCGGGGGCGACCGAGCGGCCTTCCGCCGGGGTCTCTCCGGCAGCGGTCGCGCGGGTGGTATGACCCGCCGTTGTTTCCTCGGACTGGGCGATGATGTCCTTGAAGTTCTTTTTCAATTCGACAAAGGACATGGCGTCGAGAAGGCTGAGCCAGCGGTCGTCGCCGAAGCGGTTGGGCTTGGCGAAAATGGTCGCCAGCAGGCTGCCGGAGCGAACCTGGTCGAGGTCCAGCTCGATGGAGCTCACCAGCCAGGCATCCGAAATCCATTCGATCAGCAGCGGCGAAAAGGCGGGCCGGCCCTGGTTGCCGCGCTTGAGGCTTTCCAGCGTTGAATCGAGCGCTTTCTTGAGGGGGGCCGGATCGATCTCGAATTGACGGCAGGCGCTCTGGAGGTCGTGCTGGCTGTCTTCGGCAAAGACATGCAGCAGATGTTCGATCGTGACCTCGAAATGTCCCCTTGTGACCGCCAGCCCCGCGGCGCCCTCCAATGACCTGCGCGAGTAAGTGTTCAGTCTGCCGATCAAACGGCGGAGATCGAGGTCAATCAAGAGGCCACCCCATGGCTTGAATTATGTGCCCGGCATGCCGGCCTTAAACCGGTTTCATGGCAGGTTTGCTGTTTTGTCCCGGACTTTCATTTGCCCGAAAAACATTGATAAAACAAAAACGAACCGCCCCGGGGAGCCCGGAACGGTTCGCGTTTCAACAGCCTTGCAACGATCAGGTGACCGGCTTGCGGTAGTCGTCGGAAGCGTTGGTGCCGGCGACTTCGTGGGTCCAGATGGCCTTACGGAAGGTGAAGGACCATCTGTCGGTGTCGCCGCGGGAGGCGTTGGCTTCGTCATTCACATCCGGCAGGATCGTCTTGCCTTCGACCAGGACGGCGTCTTCGAACTTGATCGTGAAATAATGTTCCTGAACGCCGGTGGTGGAGGTGCGCCAGAACTGGACTTCGATTTCCAGGGCTTCACCGGTGGCGAGCGCCTGCCACAGCAGCGGGGTGGCCTTGTCGACCGGTTTCATGAAGGTGGTCGGCATGTGGCGGCGGGTGGCGATGATGGAACCGGACTGCGGATCGCGCGGCACAACGGCGTTCTGTTCGAAGTGATAGACCAGGGACTCGCCCTCATGGCCTTCCTGCCACAGGTTGCCGATGCTGTCGGCGGTGGTGGCGTCGGACGTGATCTCGCCCTGGGTCGAACCTTTGATGGTGACATATGCAATGTTGGACATGAGAGCCTCACTCAAAACGTTTCTGATTTCTGTCCCGCCGGCGGGGTCGTTGCCGACTGCAGGTAAATCAGCAAACACCGTGCCAAACCAGGTGTTGTCTTGAATCGTCAATATGTGCAGGCAGTTGCTTGGTTAATTCATAATTTGTTTATTTATGACACTGTGCAGAAAGCTGCACGGTTTCTTGGAGACTGTGAGAAAACCTCCACGCGGAACGTGTGATATGCGTCACAAAATCTGCGGCTGTCCTGGGCGTGTTCGGTCGATTCGGGCCTATTTGGCTGGTTTTTGCGATAAATTCGCTTCGACAACGGCCGAAAAAAAGCGCGATGTGAAGAACTTGGAGAATTGACCGGGCGGCTCTCCTCACCCAGTTTTTTGATATCAGGAAGTCCGGAGGCTTCTTTTGCCATGACGTCACACAAGTCAGGCAAGACTTGTTAGACTGTCCGCAGCAGTCCGGTCCGTCCAGCCCAGGAGGAATTCTCAATGAGCGCTGAATCATCTTACGGCCACATGTCGATCAAGCTGCCGGGCGATCCCGGTGAAGAGATCTATGTGGAAAGCCTGGCCGGCCGGGAGGCCTTGGGCGAGACTTATCGCTTCGATGTGTCCTTGCTGTCCAAGAAGCCGATCGATCTTGAAAAACTGCTCGGCAAAACCGCGCGCCTGACTTTGGAACGGGCTGGCGAGAAGATGGCCATTGCCGGTGTGGTTGGTGCCGCGCGCACCAATGATCCGACGCCCAACAGGGAATTCAGCTATTCCGTGGTGCTCGAGCCGGAACTGGCCATGTTGCGCCACAGCGCGCAGAACCAGGTGTACGGGACCGACAAGGACGTCACGGTCGTCGACATCATTCAGAACGAGCTGTCGGACGCCAACAAGTCCGGATCCAGCACCGGGTCGAGCAGGGTCGCCCGCCAGATCCAGTCCGACCTGCTGGTCTCGGCCTCCGACTATCCGACACTCGACTTTGTGTTCCAGTACCGCGAAACCGATCTGAATTTCATCTGCCGCATGTGCGAGCGCTTCGGCATCTATTTCGCCTTCGATCATTCAGGCGATCGTGAAAAGGTCATTTTTGGCGACCGCAAGGAACATTTCACCAAGCTGAGCGGCAGCCAGATCACCGACGAACTGCCTTATCGCAGCAAGAACCAGGTGATGGGCACGGATTCCTTCGGTGTCTGGTCTTTCAATGCGGTCTACGAGACCCAGAGCGGCACCATCGACCTGCGCGAATACAATGAAGAGACACCCAAAGTGTCGCTGTCGGTTTCGGAAAACGCCTCGTTCACCGGTCAGGGCGTGACGACGCTCTACGGGGAAAACTATCCGACGGTGTCGGACGGGCAGTTCATTGCCAAGCGCCGGGTCGACCAGGTCGAAGGCCAGCGTGTGCAATTTGTCGGCGAATGCAACATCCCCAATCTGCGCCCGGGTCTGTTCTTCCGTCTCAAGGACCACCCGATCTCCGATCTGGACGGGCTTTACATCGTCATCTCTGTTGAACATGTCTGCACCGTCTCGACGCCGATCGGCTTCAGTTCCTCCAACATGGAACCGGTTCCCTACACCAACCGCTTTGTCTGCGTGCCTTTCGAGAAGGGCTACCGTCCTCCGGTGGTGACGCCAAAGCCGGTGATCGCCGGTTACATGACCGCCTTTATCGACGGGGAATCGGATGGCAGCCGCGCCGAACTTGACGATTACGGCCGTTACAAGGTCCGGTTCCTGGACGAGGAAAGCGGGCTCCTGAACGGCAAGGCCAGCCACGAAGTGCGCAAGATGGAGCCCTATGGCGGTGGCGACGGCTACGGGTCCCATTCCACGCTGCTCAAGGGTACGGAAGTTGTGATCGGTTTCCTTCAGGGCGATCCGGATCGTCCGGTGGTTCTCGGGGCCGTGTCCAACGGCGAACAGATGAACCCGGTGACCTCCAGCAACCAGAACATCGCCCACCGGACAAAAACCGCTTCCGGGATCGTGTTCCAGATCAGCGACGGGTCCGCGTAAGCCGCACAAATAACAAGCCGGACGGATGGGCGAGGCGCCTGTCCGTCCGTGAGGGGCAAAGACCGGCAATCCTGACGCCAGTCGTTTGAATGTGAGGAATGAATGGCAACCTGGAAACCCGCTCAACGGGAACCTGATGCTCTGCGCAGCTGCGTCTATGACTATCTCAGAACGCGGTCGCCGCAGGTCTATGCCGAAGGCAACACCTCCGCGACCCATTTGGGCCGGTCTCAGGAGACCATGTGCACGGGCGAGCCGCTGACCATCGACCTGACGCTTACGCCGGTCGGGATCGCGACGGTCAATACGCGCAGCGCCCTGGTCTTCGGTGTGGCGGGGCACGCAGCCGACCGGAAGACCGGCTATGAAGTGGATGGCAAGATCGTCATCGACAGGGCCACCTTGGCGTTCCTGTCGATCGAGGCAAACCTCACCGTAATCAACCGGGGGTAACCGACATGAGCGGGCAGGACGACCACAAGGGCGGAATCGCGAGTTTCTCCATTGGCCTTGGCAAGGACGGCCCGCAGGCCACGCCTGTCTCGCCGCCCCCACCCTTCAGGGTCCTGATCGCCGGCGACTTCGGCCTATCCGGTTCAAACGGTGCGCTCAACATCTCAGGGTTGGACACAGCCGAAATTCTTCAGCCGAATGCCCCCACCTTCAGTGTCACAGCCGACAATCTGCTCGGGTCTCATCCCGCGCAGCTTGAAGAACGGATCTCCTTTTCCAGCCTGAAGGATCTGCGGCCGGCAAACATCCTGAGCCGCTTCAAATTCGTCCAGGACCTGGAGGCTGCCGGAGACACTCCGGACAGCCTTGCAGCGCATGGCCAGCTTTATGACAAGGCGATTGAGGCCTTGCGCAAGGGGGCAGCGTCAGGTCCGGATCTGAGCGCCGAATTGGGCGGTTCACAGTCCTCGGAGCCGCTGCCGGACTATGACACCGATGGGCCGAAACCCGGTGCAGGCGGCGCCGACGGACTGGACTCGCTGTTTTCCATGATCGACATGTCCGGGGACAAATCCGAACCGTCGGACAGCAGCAGCAAGGCAAAGGCCGCCGTAAATGCGTTCATCCAGAACACGTTGCGCGAGGAAAAAGCCACCTACTCGAAGCCGGAACCGTCCACCGCTTCGTCTCCGCTGGCTGAACTGAAAGCGGCCCAGTCGGCCCTCTTCTTCGAAGAGGGCAAGCTGCACACGGTGCTGCAGAACTGGCACAGCCTGAAACTGCTGCTGAGCGAGCTGGAAAACGGCCTGCCGCTGGAGCTGCATCTGTTGCAACTCGATAGCGACCTGGACCCGGATGGCCTCTCCGCCGTGCTCGGCGGGCCGGCCGGCGCGCTGCAGGCCGAACTCTATGACATCGTCCTCTTCGCCAACCCGACCGGGGTCAGCTCGGCCGGAGCGGAGCGGGTCAAGAGGCTGGCTGGCGATTGCGAGGAGTCCGATACGGTCGGTTTGCTCAATCTCAAACCGGATTTTGCCAGCGTCTCCGGCGAACAGCTCGGAGGCATGGAAGCGGCGCACCAGCTGCTCGACCAGCCCGGTTTCGAGACCTTCCAGGGCCTGCGTGAAAGCGATCAGGCCTCTCATGTTGCCCTGTTCTGGAACGAAGCGCGGCTGACGGCGCCGGGGGAGGGTTATCCCGCCCTGTTCGCGCCCGGAGCCTGGATCGCGCTTGCCCAGATCCTTCATCAGCTTGGCGCCGAAGTGTTTCCGCGCCTGCCGGTGGGCACGCCGGTCGATTTCGACGCCCTGGAAGTGGCCGAGGCGAAATCCATGGGACGGGTCGTGGCAACCGCGACACGTTATTTGGCGGGCCACGGCCTGGCGCCGGCATTGGCGCAATGCGGTATCAACGTTCTGGAAGGCGTCGCCAATCGTACGGACCTGGTGTTCCGGCGCGGCGTCACCGTCAAGCCGGGCAAGGAAGGCCGCGGTTCGCTCGACCAGGCCTTGCTTGTGTCCCGCCTGTTTTCCCTGTTCCAGGAGGCCCTGGGCGGTGCGATCACGGGCGGCCAGAGCGCCGGGGACCGGGAAGCCGCTGTCGCGGGCAACCTGAATGCCCTGAGCACGGCGCTTGCGGGTCAGGTCGTCTTTGAGGTCAAGCGGATGAGCGTCGAGGATCAGGACCTGATCGGCGTCTCCGCCGTCGTGCGTGCCGGCTGGGCCACCGGTCAGCAGCATTCCTTCTATTTGCCGGCTTCGGACGGCTGATTGTCCTTGAGGCTGTCCGCCGGTGATTTGCTCTCGGACGGATCGTTGCTGGAGGGAGCAGGAGCCGCCGCTTGCGACGTCTCTGCAGGCTCTTCTTGAGCGTTGAAAAAATCGCTGACCATGTGTTTGGCCAGCGTCAACGGACCGGGCGAACAGAACCCTTCCGCAAAGCGTTTCGCCGAATCGGTCCTGCCGAAATCGTCCAGCGCGAGGCCGGCCCGGAGCGCCCGCCAGCGCAGCCAGGTGAGGCCTTCTGGCCGGACCGCCTTCTGACCTTCTTTCCTGGCTTCCAGCGCGTTCTTGGCCGTGTAGGGGCGCGTGCCGCTGTAAGCCAGGTAGGCAATCACGCTGAGTGAAAAGACGTCATCCGCCTCGCAGGGCTCGGCGCCTGTCATCCTTTGCGGCGAGGCATAGGCGGGGGTCACTGCGCCGAAGCGCGCGAGAATGACGATCGTGTCCTCCTCGCGCGTCTTGATTGGCCGCGCGATCGGATAGGCGATGTTGAAGTCGATCAGCTTGGCGCCGCCATTGTTCAGAACGAACACGTTGCCCGGTTTCAGGTCCGCGTGAATGATGCCGCGGCCATGGGCATGGGTCAGCGCGGTGGCCAGGTCCTGGATCAGGCGGTTGAGCTGGGCGGCCTGCAGGCGCTTGCCGGGTGCCTTGCGCAACAGCTGCGACAACGGTTGGCCCTCCAGCAGCTCCATCACCATGAAATGAATGTCGCCCTGGCGGTCCATGTCGTAGACGCGCACGATATTGGGATGAACCAGGTCCCTGAGGCGGCGGGCCTCCCGGTGCATCAGCGCGATGACATCCGGGTCGACATTGTGGGCGGCCCGGATGATCTTGATGGCCACATTCGGATCGGCAAGGCCTGCCTTGGCGGCCACCAGGTCGCGCGCCTTGTAGACAGTGGACAGTCCGCCCCTGCCGATTTCCTTGAGCAGCAGGAACCGGTCCTTCAGAACGGTCCCGGCCTTGATCTCAAGGGTGTTGTCCCTCTCGCCACCGGCGTCGATGTCCCGGGTTTCAGCGAGCTTGGTCATGCGGCTCCGCCCAGACTGTGATGACGGTGATGTCATCGTTGGATCCACCTGCGACAGATCGCGCGATCAGCCTGTCCGCCAGACCGTAAGTGCCCTCGGCGGCCATATTGGCCAGCATGGTCTCGTCCATTCCCTTCAACAATCCGTCCGTGCACAGGATGAACACGTCACCGGGCATGCGTTCCAGCGTTCGCCGGCCGAAATCGATGCTCTCGTCGATCCCGACCGCGCAGGTCAGCCGGCCAGCGGCATCCGCGTGGTCCTCCGAGATCAGGAACAGATGCTGCTGGCGCAGCAGATAGAGACGCGAGTCTCCCGCCCAGACACAGCTGGCATAAGGACCGCTGATGACGAGGCTGAGACTGGTGGTTCCGGAGACGTCCTGTTCGGGTGCGGCCAGATACTCGGCAAAAAGACCGCTGCTGACTTGGGCGACGGCCGATTCCAGCGCGATCAGCTGCATATCGTGGCCGCTTGCCGGCAAACCGGCCAGCCGCGACACCGCCTCGACGGTTGTCCGGCTGGCGAGATCGCCGTCCCGGTGTCCGCCCATGCCATCCGCCACTGTAAACAGGCCGCAGGCCGGATCGGCGAAATGGCTGTCCTGATTGACCGGGTGGTGAGGCCCCTGGCGCGTGACGGCCTCGGCCCGTAACAGCGGAACGGTTGAGGAAGGGGTGAGCGTGTCCAAGCGTGTTCTCTCTGAAAGGGCCTTGCCGACCGATCTTGTTATAACCGATCCAACGGCATCTTAGCGCTCCTTTGGCCGGAAGAAGAACGATCAGTTGGGGACAGCTCTCTAGGATCGTAAAATCAGGTCCGGATCGATCTGGCCGTGCTGCCAGCCGAAGCGTTCCCATTCCCCGGAAAAGAAACCGCCCGTTTCCCGGCCCTTTGGCAGACCTCTCCAGATACACAGCTCTGGCGGCCGCGTCGTGCCGCCGTCTTGCCACCAGTAGGAGAGCGGCAGGTCCGGCGCAGGGTGTTGCACCAGGGGGCAGACACGTGGGTCGTCGGCGATGATTGCCTCGCCGTCGGTACGTGCGAAGCTGATCCTCAAAGCCCGGTCGCTGTCCTCGAGCTGCATCGGCGGGCGCCCGCCAGAGCCGTTGGGCACCCTGGCGAGAGTCGCCGCCTGCCGCGCGATGATGTCCGTGAATTCGTCGCGCGGCATGTTGCCTTCGATAAAGGCCATGGTCTGGACCTCAAGCGTGTCCAGCGTGATTTCCACGGCGGCCCTGAACAACAGATGATGGACCGTGCCCTCCATGGGAATGAGGACCGAAAGCGGAAAGAACCGGCCGAGCGCATCCGCGGAGGCGGACAGGAGCCCGCACCAGCCGGTCGGCCCGAACAGGCCCGGTTCGATGGCAAACCGCCACGCGGGCGCTTCGAAATAAAGCTGCTGCCAGGTCTGCGGCAGGTCGGTTTGCACACTCACCAGCCAGTCGGACATCAGTCCGGCCCAGGCATCGGTCATGCCGGCGGCGAGGCCCTCGAAGACAAAGTCCCGCTCCAGGGGGCGCTTTCCGAAATAGCCGCCGGTCTGCATGGCCGGGACCTATAGGGACGGCGGGCAGCGGAAGGCCGTGTAGAGACCCAGGTTGAACGGATTGGTCACGCTGCCGGCATTCAAGGCAAAGTTCGCCTTGGTCTTGTCCTTGGCGATGCCGAACTCGAACTGGTCCCGCCCGCGCACCGCCGACAGGCCGGACTTGGTCAAAAGCCGGAAGATTGCCCAGGTGCCGGAGGTCTTTTCCGTGCTGGACGACTTGTCCAGCAGCGTGATCGAGAGTTCAGCGCTGCTGCCGTCGGCCTGGCTGGGCCAGGTGAAATCCGTGCCCCGCACCGGACCGTGGCGATAGGTGATGGTGGTGTCGTCGATCTTCAGGGTCGATTTCAGCGCGCCCGGATCAAGCAGTGTCGGCCGGATGGTGAATTTGGCCGCCGGGCTCGATGCGCCTTTCGGAAAGAAGGCGTCGCGGATGGTCTGCGCCGTCGCCAGCTGTGCCAGACCTTCCTGTGACAGGCCGAGATTGGAGCCCTGGTTGTCGATCTCGACCAGCTGCCGTCCGCGCACATTGACGAAGGGCGAGACATAGTCGCTGAAGAACTTGTCGACAACGCCGGCCGGGCCGAGCAGGTCGGTGAAATCCTGCAGGGCGATGTCGTCTTCCGACTCCTGGAAGAACGGATAGCGCTGCGCCATGATGCTGGTGCAGGCCGGAACGATCTCGTTCTGCCAGGTCCGGTTGATGAACACATAGGCCGACTTGTTCATCAGGCCGCGCGTATTGGTGACGATCGACAGCACCAGCGACCGCACGGGTTCCGGTTTGGTGGCGGCTTCGGCCTGCAGGGCGGAGAAACTGTCGCTTTGCGGGTTCTCCACCCGCTTCTTGACGGCATCGAACGCAGCCTTGTTGGGGTCGGGTGCAGAGTTGATCCCGGCAATGTTGCCGTAGAGATCGCCGAACAGCTGCTGCACCTTGTCGAGGGAATTCGGGCTGTTGGGATCGACGAGGGCGTTCATCGGCCGGAAGGCGTCCTCGATGGCGACACCCGGCCACGGGCTGTCGCCGAAGGCGGCTTCCACGGCCGCCTTTGCGGAGGCCTGCTGCGCGGAGGCCACCAGCCCGCTCACCGGTCCGGCCGCCTGGGCGCCGGCGGCGCCCGCCGCGCCGCTGGCC
The DNA here is from genome assembly GCF_023156505.1 of Roseibium sediminicola. GTDB lineage: Bacteria > Pseudomonadota > Alphaproteobacteria > Rhizobiales > Stappiaceae > Roseibium > Roseibium sediminicola. The sequence goes on from NZ_JALNMJ010000009.1 coordinate 14,780, forward strand.
GCATTGGCGGCGGCCGCGCCGGCCTGGGCCGCCTGGCTTGGCTGGTCGCCCGGCAGCGGCAACTGGGTGTTGTCGCGCAAGATGTTCAGGATGTTGGTGAGCGGCGAATTCGGCGCGCTGAGCTGTTCCAGCACGGTTTGCGCGCGGCCGAGGGAACCGATTTCGACCACCTGGATATGGGCCGTGCCCTGCTGCCAGTTCTTGATGTAGTCGTCGGTATAGAGCTTGACGATCTTGTTGGCGACCTGGTTGTAGGTGGTCCGGTTTACGGAATTGCCCATCACCCAGTCACTGCCCATGGAATCGCGGATGTATTCGGGCAGGCGTTCCAGGAAGAAACTGTAGAAGCCGTTCTTGGTATAGAGCCCCGGAATGATCGATCGGCCGCCGGCCGTGGCGGTGTCGACGTAAAGCGTGGTCGAGCCGAGCGTGCGCACGATGTTGATCGGCGGCAGCTGATAACGCTGCGCGGCGTCCTGGACCATGCGGTTGTAGATGTCCTGGGCCTGAGGCGCGTTTTGGATCCGGTTGCGCGCCTGCTGCAGGATCGGCAACTCGGACGGCGCCAGAGCGCTCTTGATCGGCAGCAGGCCGATCAGGTTGTCCATGTGCGCCTGCATATGCGCCCGGTCTTCGGGATTGAGCACGAAGGCGGATTCGTTTTGTGCCCGCAGCGCGGCGCGCACCTTGCTGGCGCTGTAATTCTGCCCGGTGGTCAGCATCAGATAGGTCTCGAGCTGTTCGCGGAGCAGCGAATTGTCGCTGGTGGAGGCGGTCGAGATCAGCTGGATCTGGGCTTCGAGCTTGGATTGGATCGACGGCAAAAGATATTGCGTCAGGAGTTGGTCATAGGTTCGGTTCGCGGGCGGATAGAGCACTTCCTGCGCGTTGAGGCCGAACAGGAACGGTGTCGACAGCCAGTTGGTTTCCTTGGTGATGTCATCGCGCATTTTCTGCGCGGCATCAAGGGTCGGCAACAGGTTCACCAGTGACCGGTTGCGGTCGGCCTCGGTCTTGAGAAGCCGTACATTGTCGGCGTTTTTCGTCGTCTGCTCGGCGACATAGACCGCATGGCTGTAACCGGCCCACCAGAAGACCATCAATCCCAGAACCGCGGCGATCAGCGCGGCGAGGGCGCCGCCATAGAGCGCCGCCAGGCGGCGTTCCAGCCGCCGGTTCTTGCCAACAAGGTTCTGCTCCGGAAAGACGATATCCGTCAAAAGCTTCTTGATGAAATAGGCCTTCGACTGGCCGCTGAGCGCGGGCTGCTGGCTGGCCGCGAGCGAGAAACTGCGGCCCATAGCGCCAAGCAGACGGTCGAAAGGCGTGCCTTCCTGCGTTCCGGAGGTGAAATAGACACCGCGCAGCAGCGGCTGTGCCTCGTAACGGGTCGAGCGGAACACATCCGTCAGGAAATCGCGCAGCACATTGCCGAGGCTGCCGAATTCATGCGGGAAACCGAAGATGCGGCAGCGCCGGCCGTTGTTGCGTTCTTCGGCGAGTTTTTCCGGCAGATGCCGTTCCACGCGGGCGACCAGATCGACAAAGCCGGCCTCGAAGGTCGGGCCAACGGTGACCTGCTGCGCGTCAAAGGGGAAGGTGACGCCCCAGACCTGCTGGCGCTCGGCCTCGCGCAAAGTGTCGAAATATTCGTCGAAACCGGCGATCAGGTCGCATTTGGTGAACATCAGATAGACCGGCAGACGCAGGCCGAAGGCCCGGTGCAACTCGCGCAGCCGCTGACGCAGGATTTCCGCCTGGCGCTTGCGCTCCGCTTCGCTCGCCAGCGCGACCTCTTCGATGCTGACCGCTAACAGGACCCCGTTGATCGGCCGGCGCTGCCGGTGTTTCAACAACAGTTCAAGGAAACCGCTCCAGGCGGCGGAATCGATGCCCTGGTTGACATCCTGGGTGGTGTAGCGCCCGGCGGTGTCGATCAGAACGGCTTCGTTGGAAATCCACCAGTCGCAATTGCGCGTGCCGCCAACGCCCTGAATGGCCTCGTGGCCGCCTTCGGCCAGCGGAAAGTCCAGTCCGGAATTTCGCAGGATCGTGGTCTTGCCGGTGCCGGGCGGGCCGATGATGATGTACCAGGGCAGTTCGAACAGGTAATTCTTCGAGCCCTTGCCTTCGACCGGGTTGTCGCGCAGGGTCTTCAGCGCGCCTTCGAAGCGTTCGCGGATCAGCTCGACCTCGTCCGCCGACATGTCGCCGCCCATGGAGACCAGCTCGTCATTGGCCAGCATCGAATTGATCAGCTTGGCATTGGCCCGGCGGGTCAAGACATGTCGCAGGAAGGTGAAGACGAAGAACAGAACGATCGGTGTGAGACCGACCAGCAGGCGGATCGTCAGCTCCTCAAACGGCGTGACGCCGTTGATTGTGAGAAGGTCCGCAAACAGGACTACGCAGACCGCGAACAGGATTAGCAGCAGCAGGATGATGATCGGCGCGGGTCTGAAGAGAGACGCGAAATAAGTACGAAACATCGCGCCCTCCTAGGATCGGTTGAGTGAGTCGATGGCGATCAGCGCCGGTCCCAACTCGCCGCTGAGCCACAGATCCACAAACGCGCGGAAAACGAAGGCAAGCAGGAAAAGGACCAGCATGAACAGCCAGAACGGCGGCATCGTGCGCACGTTCTTGCCCTTTTCCGCGCCCTTGGCGTTCTTGGACAGCGGCTCATCCCGTTGCAGCCGGCTGCTCCGGCGGATCAGGCGCGACAATTCATTGCGCAGGTCTTCCAGCTGATTGCGCCCGCCCTCCAGAACCCGGTAACGGCCTTCGAACCCCAGCATCAGGCAGGTATGCACTAGAATAAGCAGCGGCAGCTTGGTCTTGGCGTCGCCGCGGATGCGGTCGAGAATGCTGAACACCTTTTCGCCGCCCCAGGTTTCGTTGTGAAACTGGTTGAGCAGGGAGTTGGAACTCCATTCGCTGCGGCTGCCCCAGGGCGTCATCAGAACGGTTTCGTCGATGGTGGCGCACAGGATGTAGCGCGCTGCGATGATGTCACCGGCCTGGACGCCATTGCGCTGCGCCAGCTGCTCGAAGCGGTCAATCTCGTCGACAACTTCCTGCCGCAGGGCATGCACATCGGCCTGCTCGATCGAATTGCGCAGCTGGGAGATAATCAGCAGCAGCGGGGTCGCCGCGCGCACGATGATCCGTTCCGGATCGGATTCCAGCTGCCGGACGATGCTTGAGGCAGATTGAAGATCGCCGGAGCCGCCATTTTGGCGCGGGCTTGCTGCCATCGCGGCAGGGCCGCCGGCCGGGGAGACAAAGGCAACCGTGGGTTCGTCTTCTTCATGACCAGCGGCACCCTGTGCCTCGGCCATTGAAGTCCGGGCTCGAGGGCTCAGTCTTTGAGCTACGGTTGGCTGGTCAAGGTCATCATCCGTCATGATTCGGATTATTGTCCTTTGTGAACGGCCCAGAGTTCAAGACCAAGACCCGGATAATCCCCGCTTAGGTGCAACGCAAAGGCCGCGGAACTCTGCATTTGTGGCCAGAGTTCGTTTTCGACGTCCAGTTCGAAGTAAACCGCATTCTGCACATAGGGAATTTGCCGGGGCGCGACCGACATCGGTGTGATTGCGACGCCGGGCAGCTGCAGGTTGACCAGTTCGCGGATTTTTTCGACCGGACCGACCTTGATCTGGATCGGCATCTGCGTGCGCAGCACCTCCAGGCTGACATTGGCATGGGCGATCAGCACAAAGGACCGGCCTTCCGAATAGACCCCCTTGTTGGTCGTTTCGCCGAGCCAGACACCATAATCCCGCTTGCTGAGCGGAATGCTGATCGCGTTCTGCTCGACCACGAAGCTGAGCAGGCCCTCCAGGATCGTGACCAGGCGCTGGAACGTCAGGCGCAGGTCGAGGTGATCATAGGCGGGCAGTTCCGGCGGGCGGCGATTGTCGGCGCCGAAGGCGGAAAAGGCGCCGATCAGACCGATGAAATCCCGATAGACCTGTTCCGGAGCGTGGCGTCCCGAGGCGGCGATGTGGCCGAAAAGAACTTCATAATGATTGGTGACGCTGAGCGCCATCAGGTCGATGATGCCGGAGCGCGTGCTCTCGCCCTGCCCGGACGTGTTGGAGGCGAGCATTTCACCGCGCTTGCGCAACAGGCTGCGGACCTGATCGATCTGTGAAATCAGATGGGCGTTCGCCTTGGCCTTGAGCAGCGGCGGAATGAAGTTTTCCGACAGCTTGACTTCACCTTGCGTGGACACGCTGTCGATTTCGGCAATCGGCAGATGCGTCGTCTCGTCCAGGCTGTCGCCCTCCAGCACAAGCCGGCCTGTCAGAGAGCCGACGGCAATGCTGGCCTCGGGCTTATCGGCTTCATTCGTGTTGCGCACATTGGTTGCGCGCTTGGAGTAGCGGCGCAGGTCCTGGTCGTCACCGAGTTCCAGCTGGCCGGAGGACCTGAGCGGCAAAGCCAGATAAACCTTCTTGCCCTGGTCATCGACCGTGACCTGGCGCGCGCTGGCGATCGCTCCGTTCTTGCCGGTCGAAAACACGGTGCCATCCGGCAGAACGGCTTCGATGGCCGACAGCTGGAATTGTCCGATCGCGAGCGAATCCGTATCGATTTCGATGCTGCGCAGGCCCCAGGAATAGGGCTCCAGATCCTGCACACGCTGCTCCAATGTGGCCTCGACCCACCGGTCGTGCTGCTGCAAATGCTGCGGCCGGAGAAACATTCCCTCAAGCCAGAGTGGTTTCAGGCTCTCATTCAAGGCCAATCTCCGCTGATGTTGCTCGAACCATGATTCGGCATCTAAGGCAGCTTACCGATTGCTTCGCAATTGGTAATACGAATTTCGTCCCGCTGGGCCGAAGTAGGCGTACTGTATTCTAGAATACACCGAGCCGCCGGCTGCGCAGTTTCTGTATTCGGACGGCTAGACTTGTCAGGTAAATGACAAACTCGTTTTTTTTCTCTTGCTTCAGTTCGATCGTATCGCGCCACTGTGCGGATTCAATGTCCCGGAAACTTGCGATAACCCCGATATGCGTGGCTTCCGAGGAAACGTCCCTGTTGTAATCCTGGCTCTTGCCCGGCGTCATTTCGTATTCCTGAACACCGATGAGGTCGCCGCCGAGCACCTTCTTGTCGTTGTCGGCCAGATCGAAATACTCGGCATTCTGAAAGGCGGTCACTTCCTTGAGCTGATAGACGCGCACGACAACGGGCGACGGGTCACCATTCTCGTTCGGATTGGTGTATTCGTCGGCCTGCAGCTGAACCTTGATCGGAGTCGGCGGAGGGGTTCTTGAGCAGGCGGTCAGGCCTGCAATCAGGCCGATGCCTGACACTTCAAGAAATTGCCGCCGGGATACTGTCATTTTTTTCTGTTCTCCCAGAATGTCTTGGATTGCTGGCGCGCCTGGTCTTCTTCGACCTGGACGAAGGCCTCGGCAATTGTCTGCCGGACAACAGCATCGAAATCCGCCCGCAACCGGTCATGGCGCTCCTTGGCGGCCTCGAACTTGCCGCGCCTAGAGCCAAGCCCGCGCAGGCGCAGCCCTCCGTCGTCTTCCTCACCCGCGAGGGTTTCCGGCGACAAACTCTCAAACAGCAGGCGCATGGCGCGCTGCGTCGCGGCAACCGTGAGCATGGTGTGGCTTTGCAGGTCCTTGAAGGCTTCCCTGGCAGCTTCGGACGGCGGCAGGAACCCGCCCTTGCGGGCAAACAGCATCTCGTCGATAGCCAGTTCACCGACATTGAAATGCTTGAAGGGGTTGTTTTCTTCCGGCTGGATCCGGGTCTCGTACATCCGGAACTCGGTTTTCAGCGACTTGCGCGCATTCAGCAGGCTGATCAGGCCGTTGGCCAGTTCGCGTACCATTTCGCCGGTGGCCCGGGCAATTTCCGCCTGCTCGTCCTCTGGCACATCGGCATTGGCAAAACCAAGCCCCGACAAAAGCGCCTGAAACACTTCCGATGCGGCCTCACCGCCGGCGGCAGTTCGGGCCGGCGCAGGCTTGGCCGGCAATGCGGACGCAGCAGGCGTCGGCGATGCAGCAGGCTGGGACGGCTTTGGAGAAGAAACGGGAGGTGCAGATACGGGAGGCGCAGAAACGGGGGGCGCAGAGATTGCGGGCGACATTGCAGGCATTGCCGCTGCTCCTGGCATCAAGGGCGGCGCAGGCTTTCCGGCAGGTGCAGGCGGCGGCGCCTTGGCGGCAGCCGGAGCGGCGGTGCGTGACTTGGCTTTCTGGGCCAGTTCCGCTTCGCGCTGCGCACGGCGTTTCTTCAGCGCATCAAGCGGATTGAGCGGGGCCTCCGGCGCGGGTGGCGCTGGCGGGACCGGCTGCGGCGTGCTGGAAGAGGTCGGCGGAGCGGCGGCGGGAACAGGGGCGCCGGGCAAAGGCGGCTCCACAGGCGCAGAAATCGGCGCCGGAGATCCGAGGCCGAAATCGATATTGTCGGGAATGGTCGCCGGCGCGGGGGTGCCCGCGCTCGCCGGAGCTGCCGGCATCAAGGTGGCATGGTCCGGCAGGGACGTCGTCTGTCCGCTGGGCGCGCCGGTGAAGGCAGCGCTTGGAGCGCCGCCGAGCCCCGCCAGAAAATCCTCAGGGATGACATTGCCGGAACCCGCAGCGGGCGAGAGGGGGGCTGCCGGGGCCGGCGTCAGGGGAACGGCCGCTGGCGCTGGCGGTTGCACGGGCGGGGCTGCCTGCGGTGTCGGCTGAAGCGGCATTCCGGGCAGGATCTGTGTCGGTTGTGCCGGCGTCATCATCGGGGCCTGACCAGTCGCAGGCTGCGCGGACGTCTGCACAGTCGGTGCCGTGCTGCCCTGAAACCGGGTCGTATCATGGGGAGACGGCGGAACCTGGGGCGCTGAGAAGGACACGGGCTCCGGGATCAGATCCTGCATCTGCACCGATGCCACAGGTGCCAGGGTTTCCGGTTCGCCGCCACCCAGATGGTCGAGCGGATCCAGGGAGGTGTTTTTCGGCAGGCTGGCTCCGGACGTGTCGATCCTGAGCGGGGTCGCCACCGCCGGCCTGCCCGAGCTGGGCCGCGCCGCCGCGAAGGGATTGGTCTGCGTGGCCTGACCGCTTTGAATGCTGTCCACGCGGATCTGGTAGGGACCGGCGCGGAATTTCATGCCCGGCGACAGGCTGACGGCCTTGCCGCGGCCGATCGCGGCGGACTGGCCTTCCAGGAAAGTGCCGTTGGTGCTTTCGTCGACCAGAATAAAGGCGTCGTTCTGGTAGAGGATGCAGGCATGGACGGAGGACAGATGGCGGTCCTGGTCCGGCAGCACCCAGTCGCATTTCCGGGAGCGCCCGAACGCGCCGCCATTCGGCCCGAACCGGTGCTGGGACCCGATCGTTTCACAAACAAGAATGAGAGTAGCCGTCATGCCGTAACTGATGTCTTGTCTGAGGACGACGCGTGTTCAACGGGGAAAACGCCGATCGGTCCGCCCATCCCCGCCGGCGCAACGAATCCCTGATTTTCATCGGGAACGGTACCGCTTGGCCGCGCTGGCGCCAAGTGGACATTGTTTTCTAGATTGGCGTTTTCACCATCTGAAAGCCAAAGATTGTTTCCCAATCTTGCTGAACCCAGCTGACCGGCCTGTATCGTCTCCTGCTGGTAGCTGAATTCCAGGTCCCAGTCGATCGGATCCCGGACGATCATGGCGAGCAGATCGACCAGAACGGCATGTTTTTCACCGTTCGGCAGAAAGGCCTGCAAAACGTCGTAGGGGGCCGGACCGATGCGCAGCCGGAATTTGCCGAGATCGTCCTCAACCTCTTCGCCGAGAACCATGTCCCCGCCCAGAATTGTGTTGTGAATGCCCAGTTCCATGCGAGCCTCGGGCGGGATTTCCACGGTACGGGTAATGAATTCGATAATCTCGAAGGGCAGATCGAAATAGCTGGACAACAGCGAGGCGATCGCGTCCGGCGAATTGGAGTAATGCGACATCAGGCCGACATGCGGCAGGATGGCGGTCCGGGGCACGTTGCCGAGCTGTGCGCGGTCGTCGACGGGAAAGCCGCACAGCGCCAGGAAACACTGCGATGTTGCGTCGAGACCGTGCTCCTCGAAGCGCACGAAATGCCGGGACTTCTGCCACATGCTGTGAAGCAGCGAGATGAACCGGTGATTGAACAGGTCGAGCAGATCTTCCAGCGAAGACGGCGTTTCGTCCCGTTCGATGATCCGCTCGGTCACGTAAGGCGGCAGGGGCGAGGCCGGTCCGTAGAGGCCAAAGAAATTCACCCTGACGTCATAGAGACCTTTTTCCGGATCATAGTCGATGCTGGAAACATCGCTCGGTCCGAAGCTCAGCGATCTGGTGGCGCGAAACCGCAGGACTTCCTTTTCCGGATCATGGCCAGGCCCCATATGGCGCACTTCGGGATGCAGCAGCCCGATCAGGTAAAGTGCCTGAAAGAACTGTGTGCGCGCCAATTTGCCGACAAGCATCGCGTCCGGCGGAGGCTGGTCCTCTGCCTGGTCCTGGGGAGGCTGATCCTGGGTCTGGGGCGGTTGCTCGCTCATACCAGATGCGCGTCCCCCGAAGACGGTTTCCAGCGGTGAATGACATTGGCATCCGTGCCGATCACAGTCAGCTGGTGCAGGCTGTTGATGCTGGCATAGGATTTCAGGAACCGGTCCAGAACCGTGCCGAAGAGATAGAGTTCGGCCTCGCCGCCAAGCGCCGTCTCCGACAGGGACAGGACGATTTCATAGGCGCGGGTCGGACGTCCCTGGCGGAAGATGTCGACCGCGCGCCGTTCGAATTTCTGGAAATTCTGCAGGAGAAGCTCGCGCTGCAGCGCGGCCTGCTTGTCGATATAGGCCCGGAAGTCATAGGCCCCGACCACGGTCTTCAGGGCTTCCACGTCGATTAGGGAGGCGTAGTTGCGCGACAGGTTCGCGATCAGCGTCCACAGAACCTGATTGTCGAGCGGTGGCGGCACCTCGGACAGGATCGGCGTGATGTTGCGGAATTGCAGTTTGGCGGGTGTGGAGGAGGTCGGCTGGTTGACGGTGCCGACGCCGAAACGCGCCGCGTGCTCGCCATTGGAACACAGCAGCTGAAGTGAAACCGTTTCCGTCGGCGGCAGGCCGTTTTCATTCAGCCGGGTGACAAAGGAAATATAGTGATCGACGCCGTTGCCGAGCACCGACGGCCTGATGCCCGTCCGGTAATAGAGCTTGTCCTCCTCCTGGGAGGCGCTGTCATGGGAGAAGGATTCGAACGACTGGTAATTGACCTTGCGGCTTGAGCCCTGCACCCAGCCGGTGACGCCGGTGACGTGATGCACGCTGAACATGGCCCGGTTGCCGGATGACCGCACCGGGTATTCGGTGCGGTCATGGGCGACATGCAGCGCCTGCCCTTCCGTTTCGAACAGATTGATCGCCGGGACGGTATTGACCGCAATGGCGTCCTTGGTGATGCGGTCCTGGTTGGCGAATTTCTGGCGGAAATTGAACACCAGCTCAAAATCGTCCACGGGCTGGTCGGCAAACGCCTCCAGGCCGTGCAGCCGGACATACATGAACTTGTCCGGGCAGGAGAAATACTCCTGCATGATGCGGAAGCCGTCAAAGGCGCCGTCCGGATAGGGCAGGGTCGCCTGGTCCCGTGCGAACCCGATCGGCTCGACCCGGATGGTGGAGCGCACCGGCTGGCCCTTGGCGGGCACGAAATCCACGGAGATCAGCCGGTCGCACAGCTGCAGGTAAAGCTGACGGGACAGGCTGACATCGTTGCTCGCTCCCAGGAACAGCTGCAACGGCCCTTCGGCCAGAGCGCGCAGGTTGTTGCCGGCGGTCTTGCGGAAGCCGAGCGTCAGCTTGGCGCTGTCGCGGCGGTTCTCAAGCTCCGAGCTGGTCAGCTCGATGGGCAGCACCCTCAGGGCGCAGCGCGTCTGAAACCGGACCGCCGTTCCCTCCAGCGGACTGGTCTGGATATAGGTGCCGCGCGGCACGTTGGTCGACAGGTCCGCCGATTCGGCGACCGGCTTGAACGCAACATGGGTGATCGGCGGAACCGGGCGCAGATAATGCGGCCAGACGAGTTTCAGCAGATTGAGCGCGACCTCGGGCATCTCCGCGTCGAGCCGCTGTCGCAGGCGCCCGACCAGAAAGGCAAAGCCTTCCATGAGCCGTTCGACGTCGGGATCAATCGGGTCTTCGGACAGGAATTTAGACAGGCGCGGATTGGCCTTGGCAAACACCCGGCCCATTTCCTTCAGGTAGTTCAGTTCGTCGCGATAGTAGGAATTGATCGCCATGCCCGGTAGGTGCCCTTGTGCCGGTTGGTATTAAGCGCTGACCCGGATCTGTCCGCTGTTGTCGAGAATGGAATCGAACCGGACCCGCTTGCGGCTGCCGCCCAGATCCAGTTCCGCTTCCACGTTGAATATGAAATCGAGCGGCCGTTCGGGATCTTCGACGGCGCGCACGATCGGATTGCGCAGCCGCGGCTCGTAGTCCCGGATCTGACGCTCGATGTTCCGGCAGATTTCGGAGGCCGTGTCCTTGTGGGAGCGCGAAATCGAATTGAAGTCGGTCAGGCCGTAATCGGGGCAGGTCTCGCAGCAGCCCGCGGTGCTGTTGAGCAGGATGCGCAGATCCTCCAGCACGCTTTCCAGAACCGCGGCCTCGAATTCATCCGCGTTCCGGTAATGCGAGCCGGTCTCGTCGTTTTCGAGCCGCTGAAACAAACTCACCGCCATCCGGCAAGCCTCCCCATCCAAGCAGAACAAGTGCCGGTCCCGAGAAAGTTCCCGGGCCGGCACCTGTTAGAGTTCCGTTTCCGTGATCCGCAAGGGATCAGGACTTGTCCAGCTTGCCCTTCAGGGACAGCGTGAAGTCCGCGCCCATATATTTGAAGTGCGGCTGAACGGCCATGGAAACGCTGTACCAGCCCGGTTCGCCCTCGACATCCGACACGTTGATCTCGGCCTTGCGCAGCGGACGGCGGGAGCGGACATCGGCGGACGGGTTGTCCTGGTCGGACACATACTGCCGGATCCACTTGTTGAGCTCGGCCTCGAGCTCGCCGCGGTCCTTCCAGCTGCCGATGTTCTCGCGCTGCAGCACCTTGATGTAGTGCGCCAGGCGGTTGATGATCATCATGTAGGGCAGCTGCGTGCCGAGCTTGTAGTTCAGCTCCGCGTCCTTGCCTTCCGGCGAGTTGCCGAAGAATTTCGGCTTCTGTACCGAGTTGGCGGAGAAGAAGGCCGCGTTGTCGCTGCCCTTGCGCATGGTCAGCGAGATGAAGCCCTGTTCGGCCAGCTCGTATTCCTTGCGGTCGGACACCAGCACTTCAGTCGGGATCTTCGACTGCAACTGGCCCATGGACTCGAACGTGTGCACCGGCAGGTCCTCGACAGCGCCGCCGGACTGCGGGCCGATGATGTTCGGGCACCAGCGGTACTTGGCGAAACTGTCGGTGAGCTTGGTCGCCAGAGCGAAGGAGGCGTTGCCCCACAGGTAGTTGTCGCTCTTGCCCTCGGCCTCTTCCTCATAGTTGAAGGCCTTGACCGGTGCGGTTTCCGGACCGTAGGGCGTGCGCAGCATGAAGCGCGGCATGGCGAGCGCGAAATAGCGGCTGTCTTCCGATTCGCGGAAGGAATTCCACTTCGCGTATTTCGGACCTTCGAAGATCGATTCCATGTCCTTGAGGTTCGGAATTTCCTCAAAGCTGTCCACGCCGAACATGGACGGCGCCGCGGCCGCGATGAATGGAGCGTGCGACATGGAGCCGACGCTGGCGCAATACTGGGCCAGCTTGATGTCCGGTGCGTTCGGGCCAAAGTCGTAGTTGGTGACAACAGCGCCGACCGGCTGACCGCCGAACTGGCCGTATTCGGCCGTATAGATGTGCTTGTAGAGGCCCGACTTGACCACTTCCGGGCTGTCCTCGAAATCCTCCAGAAGCTCATCCTTCGAGACGCTCATCATCTCGACCTTGATGTTCTGGCGGAAATCGGTCCGGTCGATGACGAATTTCAGGCTGCGCCACGCGGATTCCAGTTTCTTGAAATCGTCGTGATGCAGGATCTGGTCGACCTGCTTGGACAGCTTCTGATCGATCTCGGCGATCATCATGTCGACCGCCGCGCCGTTGACCTGGCCACCGGCCGAAGGTTTCAGCAGCTCGGAGATGAATGCGGCCACGCCTTTTTTGGCAACGTCATAACCTTCGTCGGCGGGGGTGAGTTTGGTCTCCTGAAGGATCTGATCCAGAAGAGACGCGTCGAGCTCCTCGGTCTGGGCCGCGCCTTGCTGTGCGTCAGTGTCTGTCATGTTTCAATCTCGTCAGCTAGAAATTCGGAAAGGCTGCAAGGGTCCTTGGGACCGGTCACTCGGACGTTTCGTCACCGCCGGTCGCATTGGTCAGCTCCGCCAGAAGCCTGTCGCGTGCGGCTTCGTCACCCAGAACGCCCTGAATGGCCTTGCGGAACGCCGGAACGTTGCCCAGCGGCCCCTTGAGCGCGACCAGGGCTTCGCGAAGCTCCAGCAGCTTGTTCAGTTCGGGCGTCTGACGGACGATCGATTCCGGCGTGAAATCGTTCAGGTTCTGGAAATTCAGCGAGACCGACAGATTTTCCGGCTCTTCGCCTTCTTCCTGGTCGACCAGCTTGTTTTCCGTGGCCAGATCCAGCTTGAGTTCATGACTCTTCATGACCTCATTGAAATTGTCTTTGTTGATGTTGATGAGGTTGCGGTCCTCGACCGGCGTATCGTCTGGACGCAGCGTGTAGTCACCCAGCACCACCATTTTCAGCGGCAGCTCGATTTCCTCTTTGGCATCACCTGTTGCCGGTTTGTATTTGATGTTCACCCGTTCCTTGGGTGCGACCGAAGATTCTTTTGACATGATGTCCCCCGTGGTCAGACCGGCTATCAAGCGCAGGAAAAATCCTGATGCGCCCTTTGGTCTCGAACTCAGTTATTTCCCGTTCAGTTCCTACTTTGACTGTGTGTCAGTTCTGTTTAGATGGCTGAGAATTTTGGTATTTCTACTTAAGGACACGTTAAGACTACTTCCGTCCCGTCAACTCCGCCGCCGCCCCTACGTCCAGCAAGGACAGCGTTTCCATGACGCTGACCCGCACCTGTAGGGCTTCAGTGTCAGGCAGGAACTGTTTCGCATTTTTGTGGCCGAGGCTCTGCCAGGAGAGTCGCGCGAGCGCGACCGCAAGTTCCGGCTCCCAGTGTGCCAGATCACGTTCCGTAGCGATAGCCCGCAGCGAACTGAGCAGGGCAAAAAGCGGTTGAATCAGTTCAAAACGCAGGCAGAACTCGCCGATTTTCAGCTGTGTCTTGAACCACTCGCGGCCGGAACCGCGCGCCGACAGATAATCCTTGAGCAACGTCAGGCCCGCCATGGTCTTGCCGGCGAGCGCCAGCCCGACGGCCTCGGAGAAGGCGCGATCCAGCTCCGAACTGCCGCCGCCACCGCCGCCTTCACCGCCCGCCTGGACCTCCTGTGCGATCCAGTCCTTGGTCTCCACACTGGCAAAAGCGGTGCCGTCGCTGAAGGTGAGGTCAGAAATATTCGGAAACCGTTTAATGAAGCTCGACAGCTCTCCGACCACCAGCCTGTGGGCGGCGGCATAGGCATCGCCCGCCTCCTGCATGGCGGCGGCAAGATGAAATTGCGCATCGAGCCAGAAGGGCGAGGCGATGAAGGCGGATTCGGCCGACTTGATCAGGCCCTCGAAATTGCCGGCTCCCTTGAGCGCCGCAAGCTCTGAAATCTTGGCCTTTTGAGGCGGTGGCAGCGCGGTCTTGCAGTCGTTGCTCGGCGGCAGCGCCTCGACCCGGCCCCATAGGGCGAACCGCGCGGCATAATAGCCCCGGGCGTCGGTGGGCGCCTGCTGGCGGATGGCGGTCGCCGCCTTGGTCGCGGCATTGAAGACGGCCTGGATGGCGGCGGTCGTGTTGGAGGTATCGACCGCGATTTCGGCTGCCGGAGCCGCTGCGGGCTGTGGCGCCTGCGCCGCGGCGGCGGCGGGCGCTGGTGCGGGAGGAGGAGGAGCGGCGGCGGGGGCCGCTTCGGCGGGGGCTGCCTCGTCCGGCGCCGGGTCGGCCGCAGGTTGTGCCGGTTCCTCCGGTGCGGCGGCGGCGTCCGCGGCTTTTTTGGCTTCCTCCAGCGCCGCCTTGGCGTCTTTGGCGTAAGGCCGCAGGGCGCGGACCAGCGGTCCCAGCGCGACCTGCGTCTTGGTCATCTTTTGCTCGAGCGCATTGTCCAGTTCCAAAAGCGCATCGTGGGCGATGTAGATTTCGCTGTTGAACTCGCCGTTCGGGTTCCTGGCCTCGACCATCGGAGCCAGTTTTTCGGCCAGCCAGTCATAGGCGCCGGCCCTGCCCCGTTCGCGCCGGACCGGCGGGATCATCGTGTCCCAATGGGTTTCGGACATGTCGCGCAGGATAATCAATCCCGTGGCGAGGCCCGGGTAACCCTCTTCGACAAACAGACCGAAGGCAAGGCGGGTTGCCAGGACGAGGTCCTTGGACGTCGTCTGCAACACTTTGACGGTGTCTTCGTTGAGTTGCTTCCACTTGACCGCGTTCGGTCCACCGGTCTCCATCTTGCGGAATTCGGCTTCCAGCTCCTCGAATTCCGGAGAATCGCGGAATTCCTCCTGCGCGTCGGGGTTTTCAAGCGCCGCGCGGCCCACCTCGGCTCTTGGGTCGTCGAGTGTTGCCAAAGCGTCGTCATCGGCCATAGGGGCACTCCGGATGAAGGGAACACGCAGTACAGCTCTAGGCCGTGTGGACGAATTGGTTTCGGGCGTGGCGCGTGTCACATTTGGGTTGTGAGTAGGAGGAAAGCGAAGCCCGTATCGATATACGGGCGAGCTTTCCGACACCCTCATTACCCAAATGTGCCGCGTCCTTCCATGATTTGAGAAGAGTTTGTCCATTTCTGCGTCGCAAAACCTTGAAAGGGGAAGACCCTTTCTGTGGTTTCGCTCCTTGAACTGGACAATCTCTTCTCAAACCACGCTCCAAAGCAATTCGTCCACACGGCCTAAATAACTATACTGATTCGCTCTCCCGTAGCGTTTCAGGTGTGACACCTTTATAAAATGTACAGCATTCCGGCCCAATTTGGTCGCAATACCGCGAATCGGGCCAACAGCACAGGCTGAGGGCATCGGGCCCCTTTTACATCGCCTCGTGCGCATCCGGGAACAGGCAATGACCGCTGAAGTGGCAGAAATCACCATCAATCATGTAACGGAAGGTGGGCTCGCAATTGTGCGCCCCTCAGGCAAGCTGGACACCTTGAGCGCGAAGACGTTCGAAACCTACCTGAAGGAACTTGTGGATCAGAAGGCTGGAACCCTGTTGGTCGACATGGCCGAGGTCGATTACGTCACCAGTTTCGGTCTGCGGTCCCTGCTGATCATCGCCAAGCAACTGGCGCCGTCCGGAGACAAGCTGATCCTGTTTCAGGTGAACCCGTCCGTGGTCGATGTGCTGAAGATATCCGGGTTTTTGAAAATCCTCACGGTGGTCGACACGCTGGATGCCGCCAAGCAGCTGGCGGGTCCGGCGGGCTGAGTGCCTTTTTGCCGTGACCGACAGCCGACCGACGAGGCACCGAACCGTGGAACATGCCGAAACAGTAATCGTTCGAAACGACCTCGCCGACCTGCCTGCGGTCTACGCGGCCCTCGAGGGTTTTGCCGCGGACACCGGCTTGGCAGACGGCGTGCGCCGGACGCTATTGCTGGTCGTCGAGGAACTGTTCAGCAACACGGTGTCCTACGGCTACCCGGAGGGGACGGCCGACGAGATCACAGTCTCGGCAGCCCTTGGTCCCGATCATGTCGAACTGACCCTGACCGACAGAGCCATGCCTTTCGACAGCGCTGCGGCCCCCGCCGTGCCGGATGCCTCAGAGTCGGTCGATCTCAAGGTGGTCGGAGGCCTCGGCCTGTTTCTCGTGCATCAGCTTGCAGAGGAGGTCAGGCATGAACGGACGGGTGACACCAACCGGACGATCGTGCGGGTCGCGCGGACGGCCGACGCAGAGGCCGACACCTGAAGGCCCAAACGCCCAAACGCTTTAGAACGTGAATTCCATCATCGAAAAATCGTCCGGAAGCGGCGATTCGTGGTGGAAATCGGCCAGCCAGTCGTAGATCGCCTTGGGCACCGGGCCGGTGACGGACCGGGTCTTGTCGGCGAGCTGGGCCCAGGTCAGCGTGGCGCCGGTCTCGTCTTCGATTTCATAGGTGCCGTCGCTGATCACCAGCAACTTGTCGCCCGGCTGAAGCTGGAACGACCCGCCGTCGAAGGGCATGTCCGCCATGGCACCGATCACCATGCCGTCCGGCGTACCCAGACTGGTGACCTCGATGCCTCCCGGTGCGGCACGCAGGTGAATGGCGGCCGGATGACCGCCGGACGCATAGGACAGAGTGCCGGTCGAGCGCTCATAGACACCGTACCAGATGGTGAAGAACATGTTGTTCTGCCGTTCCATCGGGAAGGCATTGTTGAGTTTTGCCAGAACGTCCGACGGATTTTTGAAATCCGTGCTGGCCAATGCGTTGGCGCGTAAAACGTTGATGATGGCGACCGACAACAGGGCCGCGCCGACACCATGGCCGCAGACATCGATCAGGTAGATCGCGAAATGATCCGCGTCCAGGTCGTGATAGCCGAACGAATCGCCGCCCAGCTCCGTGGAGGGCACCAGCAGCCAGTCCGCCTGCGGGGCTGCGGCACGTTTTTCCGGCAGGATCGAATGGACGTAGTTGCCGGCGTCGCGCAACTCTGATTCGAGCCGTTCCTGGGTGCGGGTCAGGAGTATATTGTATTCGGCCAGCTGGTCCTCGACGGCTTCGCCATGGTCGATGGTGGCCTCGTAAAGCAGCTTGAGATCCTCGTGTTCGGCGCGCAAATCCTCAAGTTCCTTGCGCAGCAGAGCGAGTTCCGTTTCTGGATTTTCCGGAGAGGAAGCGGTGCCGAATGTGTTGCTGCTGGTCATTTTCTACTCATGGTGCCCGTTCGGACGCAGGGGAAGTCCCGGGAGGGCTTACCCCAAGTGCAGGTGGCATTGCCATATTAATCAAGCAGAAATCATCGGAGCAATCACTGTTGTAATCTCCTTGTTAATGAGCGACACCGTATTGTTAAATACATGAATTATCGATGACACGAGTGATTTCGGCCGTAATTTCCGTATTCTTAGTATAACTGTGGGACGCCGCGACCAAGGTGCGATGGATTACGCCAACGGGGGAATAAAAATGCAGGCAGCTTCTGAAGGCATGTCACCAAATTCCGATTTGCCGCAGATGATTCACCTGGACCTGGACATCAAGGAATTCTGCTCCGACTGGACGCATTGTGACCTGATGTCAGGCTACCTGGCCCGCATGGTCTGCCACAACCGGCTGGACTCGCTGTTGTTTTCCAATCTCTATTCGTCGGCGCTGAATGAGCTCCTGGAAGCCGTTTACAGGACACACGGTGTCAGCGGAAAATTGGAATGTGTCGTTCAGCGCCGAGGCAATCTGGACCGGATCATCCTGACCTTCCCGGCGGATGACGAGACCTACCGTGTCTATGAGGAGGCCATCGGCAAGGTCAATGCCGACAATGCGGAAGCGCTTTATCTGGAGGCTCTCTTTGCCGATCAGGAGCCGGGCGCCAGCCTCGGCCTCCTGGAGCTTGGTGTCGACTACGACGCAAAGCTAGCCATCGGCAGATGTGAAGACGGCCGGATGCGGCTGACGGCGGACCTTGCGCTTGAGGACGAAACAGAATGATCGCGGAGAAAATGACTCAAGCGTTCCAGTGGACCTATAACGAGAACGATCAGGAATTCTCGTTGCACGGCAGCCTGCGCCCGCAACGGGCGGACGAGCTGAGCAACTGCATCTCGGCGCTGGAACAGTCCGTTTCGAATGTCAGCGGGATGTTTTACGTCAATGTCCGGCGTCTGGTGCGCATGAACAATGTCGCCTTCCATGCCCTTGGCTGCAAGATCCTGGATCTGGTCCGCACCCGCACCGATCTGAAGGTGCATGTCACGACCTCCAGCGTGGTCGGCTGGGCAACCAGGAAGTTCGCCGTCCTGGAAACCATGTCCGACAAGATCACGGTCAGCGAGTACGACAACGAGTTTTATCCGGGCCAGTCCTTTGTCGAGGACAGCGCGTTCATTCATGTCCTGCGCACCCAGACCAAGCTGACCTGGCGCCACGAAAAAGACCTTCTGGCCAAGCACGGGCTGAAGCCGGGCATGCAGGTGGCCGATATCTGCTGCGGCATCGGCGATTTTGCCGTGCTGCTGCAAAAGGAATTCGCGCCGGACAGGCTGGTCGCGCTCGATCACTCCCGGGCAAGCCTCGATTACGCGCGGCGCGTGGCCTCCGACTTCGGCGTTCGCGGGATCGACTATGTCTTCGGCGATGCCGCCGACATGCTGCTGGAAGACAACCAGTTCGACTTTGTCACTTGCCGGCATTCCCTGCAGGTCTTCGACCGGCCCGAGCGGATCCTCAAGGAGCTGTTCCGCATCTGCAAGCCGGGCGGCCGGGTCTATGTCACCAACGAGAAGAATTCTCATTGCCTGGGCGAACCGCGCGGCGAATCGATCCAGTGGACCTACACGGAGGTCGCCAAGCTCTGGCACCATTTCGACATGGATATCGAAATCGGCCCGAAGAGCCGACGCCTGCTGATTGAGGGCGGCTTCGAGGATGTCTCCATTGGCTCGTTCATGGTCACCAACACGGATGGCAACCCGCAGGACTTCGCGGATGTCATCGAGTCCTGGAAGAAGCTCTTCGCGGACACGATGGCGACCCAAAGAGGCGACGATGAAGCCTTCAAGGAGAAGTTCGCCAAAGGGTTCGACGATCATATCTTCGCGGCGCTGCATCCCAAGGGTTATGCCGGCTGGCCGATCTGGGTGGCATCGGGGCGCAAGCCGCTATGAGTACGCCTCCGTCCACCCTTCCGCAGAACGACACCAAGATCGGGCGCTTTTCCCTGCGCAGCTTCCGGGCGAAATTCATGCTCGTTGTCGGCGCGGCGGTCCTGTTCGACCTGGCCCTGGCCGGCGGCATCGGCATCTGGAACGTGCAGCGCCTGTCCAAGGATGCGACAGAACAGGTCGGTGAGGGCCTGACCACCGCCACCGAGGACTATCTGCAGACCTATATCGACACGACCGCGTTCCGCGCCGATCTCCTGATTGAACGGGTGCATTCGGAACTGGCGACGCTGGCCTCGACCATGCAGACCCTGATCGACCATCCCGAGATAGAGACGGCGGTTGGCAACACCATCAGCGCCAGTCCCGATTTCTCCTCACCGCTCGAATATGACGCGGCCGGCGGCTGGGCGCAGAACGAAGAGGGCGTGCCCTCCGCTGTCAGCGTCTGGGGTTATCTGCTCGACGAAAACAAGCAGCCCATTCCAAAGGCGGAGGAAGAGGTCAAGAAAAGCTCCTTCCTGAGCCTGGTCGGCCCGTCCATGATGGAGACCGGGGCGCCGAAGCTGCAGATCTATTATGTCGGGCCCAAAGACGCCTCGATCATGCGCGCCACACCCTATTCGGAACAGGCGCAGACCTTCGATCTGCTCTATCCCGGCCACAATGAAGGCCCGAATTTCTGGGACTTCTTCTTCCCCGGCGTTTACGAGGGCTGGCAGGAATGGATCAAGGATCCGGCTTCCAAGCCGGTGGAATCCAACATCGTCACCACCGCGCCCTATATCGATGCCATCACCGGCGAGCTGATCGTCAGCTTCTTCCACCCGCTATGGACCCAGGACCGCAAGGACCTGGCCGGCATGGTCGCGGTCGACATCACGCTGGAACAGCTGACCTCGCTGGTGGAAAGCCTGGAGATCTCAGAAACCGGCTTCGGTTTCCTGGTGATGTCGGACGGCAATGTCGTGGCCACCAACGAGGCCGGCGAGAAGACGCTCGGTCTTGTCTCCAGCGACGTCGCGGGCCAGGGCGTGACCGGCGTGAACCGGAACCTGAAACAGAGCAGCCAGCCGGCCATTGCCTCGCTGGATCTCACCGACACCAGCGCGACCAATATCAAGCATATCTTCCTTGCCCATGACGGCGAGGAGACGCCGCATCTGGTGGTGTTGAAGCAGCTCAACCCGACCAATCTCTGGGATGGCGAAGGCATCACCAAGGAAACCATGACGCTCGGCTTCGTGGTCTCCGAACGGGTGATCTACCAGTCGCTGATCGATGCCACCAACAACATATCCGATGCAACGGCGCGCATCCTGAACTACCAGGTGATCGCCTTCATCGTCAGTATTTTCGTGGTGTTTATCGCCGTCTACGCCATTTCCGGCCGAATCACCAAGGGCCTGTCCCAGCTGGCCGACGCCGCACGTGCGCTGCAGAACAAGGACTATTCGGTGCGTGTCGCCATCCCGACGAGGGACGAGGTCGCCGCGGTGGGGCTGGCCTTCAACAACATGGCCGAGGAAATCAGCTATCACACGGAGAATCTCGAAAACCTCGTCGAGGAACGGACCAAGAAGCTGGAGACCGCCAACCGCGAGATCGTGGCGCTCAACACCCGTCTGAAATCGGAGAACCTCCGGCTTGGCGCGGAACTCGATGTCGCCAAGCGCATCCAGGAAATGGTCCTGCCACGGCGCAGTGAGCTGGAAGTCATCCCGGAGATCGAGATCGCGGCCTTCATGGAACCGGCCGACGAAGTCGGCGGCGACTATTACGACGTCCTCTTTGACGGTGCCCATATCAAGGTCGGCATCGGCGACGTCACCGGCCACGGCCTGGAGAGCGGCGTTCTGATGCTGATGGTGCAGTCGGTCGCCCGGGCGTTGCAGGAGCAGGGCGATCCGGACCCGATTGCCTTCCTCGACGTGCTCAACCGGGCCGTCTACAAGAACATCGCCCGGACCAAGTCGGACAAGCATCTGACGCTCGCCTTTGTCGATTACGAAAACGACAAGGTGACCCTGTCCGGGCAGCACGAAGAGGTGCTGATCATCCGGGCCAATGGCGACATCGAACGCATCGACACGATGGATCTCGGCTTCCCCGTCGGCCTGGAGGCCGATATCTCGCCCTTTGTCGCGACCCTGGAACTGGATTTCGGCCCCGACGACATCCTGGTCCTGCACACGGACGGCATCACCGAGGCGGAAAACGAGAACGGCGACATGTACGGGCTCGACCGGCTGAGCGATTGCGCCCAGGAAAACCGCGAAAATTCGGCCAAGGGGATTGCCGAAGCGGTCATAAATGATGTCAAGTCGCATATTGGCAATTACAAAGTATTTGATGACATCACGCTTGTTGTCTTGAAGCATAGGTAGGGCATGGTCGAGGATTTTGGAGAGACGGCCGCCTCGAACGGTGGCGATGCAACGCGGTTTTGCCTAACGTTAATGGCCGAGCCGTTGGAGCTGAGCTGGCATCATTGCGGTGTGACGTCCGATTTTTTGGGTGAATATTTCAGCCGCTCCTGCGGGCGGTCGATCGATGCCGTGGATGCCCGCCACAGCATCAGCTACATGATCAACGAGATCCTGGAAAACGCGATCAAGTTCCGTCATGGCGGCGACATCGAGATCCGCAGCTCCCTTGAGGGCGAGACTTTCGAAATCCAGATCGTCAACAGAGTCGACCCGGACACGGCGGACAAGTTCCAGGCGCATCTGAAGGGTTTGCTGGAACGTGAGCCAGGCGACCTGTTGCTGGAACGCATTGAGGAGAACGCACTTAACCCGGATTCTTCAGGTTCCGGGCTAGGGTTGCTGACACTTATGAGTGACTACGGGGCCAAATTGGGCTGGTCTTTCGCGTCTGAGC
Source organism: Roseibium sediminicola (assembly GCF_023156505.1). GTDB lineage: Bacteria > Pseudomonadota > Alphaproteobacteria > Rhizobiales > Stappiaceae > Roseibium > Roseibium sediminicola. Next base: position 36,627 of record NZ_JALNMJ010000009.1, read on the forward strand.
GTGTAAGTGAAGGCCTTGAGTTAACGACCTATGCGTCTTTGCGACTTTCCTGATCGCTGACATAATTCCGAAGGAAGAGACCAAAATGGAAATCAGCACGAACGACTACCGCGTTTGGACTGAAAGCTCCACAATCCACTACGAAGGAACAATGCGGCTGTCAGGTACGGACGCCTATGCGCCGATTCTGGAAATCATGCATGCCGTTCTCGAAGCCAAGCCGGAACTCATCACGCTGGATCTGACCAGTCTGGAATTCCTGAACAGTTCCGGGATCAACCTCCTGGCGAAATTCACCATCGAAATCCGCAAGCAGCCGGAAGTCGGCGTGCGCGTTCTGGGCTCCAAGTCCATTCCCTGGCAGTCCAAGTCCCTGCGCAACCTGCAGCGTCTCCATCCCGCGCTGGAACTGACCATTTCCTGACTTTCCCGGGAGGACGGGCAAGGCCTGCCGCCATGCATCAGCAACGGACCTTCACGCGAGCACGCGGCCCTGGTTTTTGCCGCGCCGGGAGCGGTGCTCTTCTGGCCCCGCTGGCCGCCGCGTTCCTTGTTGCCGCCTGCCAGTCCTCCGGTTCAAACCCCAAGCTGAAAAGCACGTATGTCGGCCAGAGTTCCGCCGCTTTTTTCGAGGCCTACGGTCCGCCGGACCAGGTGATCGGCCTGGAACAGAAAATGAAGAAGGACTCGACCGGCAAGATCGTCAAGCAGACCGATCCCAAGGAGCTGGTCTATTACTGGTCTTCCGCCCGCACCGCCCCGTCCAAGGTGTCCAAGCCGACCGGGGACGTCTGCAACCTGGCCATCCTGACCAGCGCGGAGGGGAAGATCCTGCGCATCGAAGTCCAGGATGAAAACGGCGACATCGCCACCGTGAAGGCCAAATGCGAGGCCTTGATCAAGTAGGGGCCTAGCCGGCCGCATTGGATGTCGCAGGCCCCCACACGCACGCCAGCTCCTGCCCCAAGGATCCGGTGCTGGCGGGCTGTGATCTGAAAATTTCCGGAAAATGGCGCACCCGACAGGATTCGAACCTGTGACCTCTGCCTTCGGAGGGCAGCGCTCTATCCAGCTGAGCTACGGGTGCTCGTCGCGCGCGCAGGAGCTGCGCGGCGGATAGAGGGGTCTGATACTAGATCCCGCTGAAAGGGGCAATGGCTTTCTGAGATTTTGGACAAGATATGAGAGCTGCCCGGCCGGGCGCGTGGCACGCTTCGGAAAATTTGGATCTCAAGTGATAGGAACGCGGCCGGCCTGCGTAGGAAGGAGAGCATTGCAACATCCTCAGGACCCATGACCGACCGATCCTCTTGCCGAAACCTTGTCCTTGTGCTGGGCGATCAATTGACGCCGGACCTTTCAAGCCTCAAGCGCGCCGATCCGGCGCGCGACCGCGTTCTGATGGTCGAGGTGATGGAAGAGGCCACCTATGTGCGCCACCACAAGAAAAAGATCGCCTTTCTGTTTTCGGCCATGCGCCATTTCGCTGAAGGCCTGCGCGCGGCCGGATGGACCGTCGACTATGTGACGCTCGACGCCGAGGACAACAGCGGTAGTTTCCGGGGCGAGGTGGCGCGCGCCGTCAGGCGCTGCGCGCCGGAGCGCCTAATCGTCACCGAGCCCGGCGAGTGGCGGGTGCTGGAGGACATGAAAGGCTGGTCGGAAGCGCTGGCGCTGCCGGTCGACATCGTCACGGACACACGGTTTTTCTGCGACCTCGCCGCCTTCAGGGCCTGGGCTTCGGAGCGCAAGCAACTGCGGATGGAGTTCTTTTACCGCGACATGCGCCGCAAGACGGGGCTCCTGATGCAGGGCGACGAGCCCGCGGGTGGCAAATGGAATTTCGACGCCGACAACCGCAAGCCGGCCAAACCGGACCTGTTCCTGCCGAAGCCCAAAAGATTCGAGCCGGATCGCATCACCCGTGAGGTGCTGAAGCTGGTGGCGGACAGGTTTTCCGGCCACATTGGCGATCTGGAGCCCTTCTGGTTCGCGGTCACGCAGGCTCAGGCCGAAGAGGCCTTCGAGCACTTCCTGGAGGAAGCCCTGGCCGGTTTCGGCACCTATCAGGACGCGATGCTCTCTGGCCAGAAGTTCCTGTTCCATTCGGTGGTGTCGACCTATCTGAACGCGGGCCTGCTCGATCCCATGACCTTGTGCCGAAAGGTGGTGGCGGCCTACGAGACCGGCAAGGCGCCCCTCAACGCGGCGGAAGGTTTCATCCGCCAGATCCTCGGCTGGCGAGAATATGTGCGCGGCATCTACTGGCTGAAGATGCCGGACTATGTGACGGCAAATGCGTTGAACGCGACGGCCAGGCTGCCCGGCTTCTACTGGACTGGCCAGACCCGCATGCGCTGCCTGTCCGAGGCCATCACCCAGACGATCGAGGAAGCTTATGCCCATCACATTCAGCGGCTGATGGTCACCGGTAATTTCGCCCTCCTGGCAGGTGTTGACCCGGCCGAGGTGCATGACTGGTATCTGGCGGTCTATGCCGACGCCTATGAATGGGTCGAGCTGCCGAACACGCTCGGCATGAGCCAGTTCGCCGACGGTGGCCTGCTCGGCTCCAAGCCCTATATGTCCGGTGGCAACTACATCAACAGGATGTCGGATTATTGCGGCGCCTGTGACTATGACGTGCGCCGGCGCACGGGTGTGGGCGCCTGCCCGTTCAACGCACTCTATTGGGACTTTCTTGACCGCAACGCGGATGTGCTGCGTGGCAATCCGCGTCTCGGACAGGCATATGCGACCTGGGATCGCATGAGCGCGGACAATCGGGAGGCCTGCAGAGACGACGCAACGGCGTTTCGAAACCGCCTTGCAGCGGGTGAGCCGGTCTGAACTGGAGCCGGGTCGCGCACAGAAATGCATCCTGCCTGTCATTCAGGCAAAGAGCACGTTTGAGGAAGGATTATCAGGGACTTAAAAAAAACGCGCAGCCGGTAAGACTGCGCGAATAAAGTTACTGTGCACGTGGCCCCATCGACCACGGCGGCAACTCTAGCGGCATCTTACGTGAATGTCATTACCGTAAAATATTTTATTTTTTGATTCACTGTAATGCGACTGATCGTTATTCATACTGAGTCATATTCGAAAGAATGTGACATAACAATTAGCTCATTAATTTCAGCATCTTAAATTTGTAATACATTTCATGAACATAGCATCATGTTCGCTATGCTGTAACACTTTCCGATTTTTTATTGGCATATATACTTATGTTTTTGACCTGGTTTTGCATTCGGGCCGGTCACCTTCACGCGTGTGAGGCCCTTGCGCACAAACCCGAGTTCCTTGGCGGCTGCCCAGGTGACATCGATCACCCGGCCCTTGGCGAACGGGCCGCGGTCGTTGATCCTGACGGTCACGGTCTTTCCGTTGGCGAGATTGGTGACCTTCACCAGGGTGCCAAAGGGCAATGTGCGATGTGCGGCCGTGAGGCCTTTGGGGTTGGCCGTCTCGCCGCTGGCGGTCTGCCCGCCGAGCTTGTACCAGGACGCCTTGCCGCATTGCTGAAAGGCGCCCGCCTGTGCCGGCGATGCCAGGCCCGCCCAAACGGGCAGCAAGACACAAAAAGCAGCAACCGGAAGCTGCTTTGCGGATTTCACTCTCTTCATAGGTGTTCTCCCGGAACCCGTTTTGCGTATTTGACTGAAAAGACGGCTGGACCGCCTCGGGTTGGCTAACATTCCGTAGCGGCGCCTTTACGTCGGCAGCGTGATCAAAATGTGGCGTGATTTCAGGGGGTCTTTGGCATTAGTATAAAATAAACATAAAATTTGAAGTAATTTTGTACATAGAGAATAAATCTTTTGTTTACTATAAAAATTCTAAGAATTGTGGGTAGTTTTTCTGTTTCAGTTTTGAGAACCGAACTGTGCTAGTAATTTTTACACAGGGGCGGCGCAGTGTGTGTTTGAGTTTGCGCCAGATAAACGGCAATTTTTGAAAGGGCGGTCTGGTGCAAGTCAGCCATCGGTTCAGTGATGACCGGCTGGAACACTCCGGTCGTGCAGATAAGAATACGCTCACGGGATTTCACACCTCCTTGCTGGAAGTGCTTCCCCATGCCGCTGCCTATGTCGCTCAGGACGGCAGCATTCTCGTTCATAACAAGCATATGAAAACCAATTGCGCCGCCAAGGGCGTGTTTCCCGTTCCCGGCAGCTTGCAGGATCTTCTGACCGAGGGCAGCTGGAAACGCTGTGAGGCGGTCCTGTCGGCAGCCTTCAGCGGCGTGCCTGCCCAGGCGAGCGGAACCATCCTGATGCGTTCCGGCAATGCGTTCTGTCATCACATGATCTGCACATCATTTGTCTCCCTGACCTGCGAGCGCCAGGCCGTCCTGGTGCAGTTCGACATGGAAGACACAGCCCAGGACGCGCTTGCCAAGATCCCAGCGCCCGTGCCGGCTGAAAAAAAGCCGGCCAAGCCTGAAACGGCTGCCGGCTTTCTGGAGCATTTTCCCGACGATCTGGTGGTGTTCGAGGGGCTTGAAAGCCCCCACCAAAAGGCGCGCAAGCTGCTGGACACCATCAACAGCGATTACGATATCGACCTGCTCATAGAGGCGCTTGAGGACCTGGATCCGGCGATCGCGCAAAGTCTCTACATTCCGGAGCGCCGTGCCTTCGAGGGAAGTGACTGTGCGGCCGACCGCCGGATGTGCGAAATCCGCATCGTGCCCATGCCTCAGCCGGACACCAATGCGGGAGCGCAGATTGCGTCGCTGGCGATCATTCGCCGCAATGTCGATTGTCCGAAGGAAATCGCCGAGAACCGGCGGCTCGCCTATCTCGACCCGCTGACGGGACTGGAAAACCGGCGGGCCTTTACCAGGGCGCTGAAGCGGGAGCTGGTCCGGCTGGCGTCCGACAAGGACACGGGCCTCGCCGTCTATTATATCGACCTTGACGAGTTCAAGAAGGTCAATGACCTGGGCGGCCACGACGCCGGCGACGACATGCTGCTGCGCGTCGCCGCCTGCCTGCGTCTCATTCTCGGTGAATTCGGCACGGCGGCCCGCATCGGTGGCGACGAATTTGCCGGCATGGTTCCGGCGGCCAATGAAGAAGCCGCGCTCGATGTTGCCGAAGAGATCCTGGACGGGTTCGACCGCATCCGGCTGGAAGTCGGCGACAAGGTCTTCACCATCGGCGGATCCATCGGGGTTGCCTTTGTCGACAGCGGCCTGTCGCTACGCGATGCAGACGCCGCGGTTCTTCTGGGCCTTGCCGACCGGGCTTGCCTGAGCGGCAAGCGCTTCGGCGGCCGCTCGGTGCAGCTTCATGCCGTCGAGGCGGCCGAATGCCAGTCCTCTGGTTTTGATATTGTGGACCTGCCGGAACCCGGCAGTTTCAGGGCCAATGAGCTGACCCTCTATTCCATGCCCATCATGTGTTTGAAGAAAACGCGGATCTGCGGTTCTGAAATCCTGTTGCGCCTTCAAGGCGATCGCGCCAGAGGCCTGTCTTCGCGTGCCTGGATCTCTGCAGCAGAACGGTCCGGTTTCATTGCCCAGGTGGACGCCTGGACGCTCGACAAGGTGCTGGATGCCGCCGAGCGCAATCCGGAGCGCTCCATCCTGACCATGAATGTGTCGGCGGAATCGGCGCGGGATCCGAACTTCCGCGACGGTCTTTATCACCGCTTGTCGGTCAATCCGCTGCTGGCGGCGAAACTTTGCCTGGAAATCGCGGAAAAGGACTTCCTGCGCGAGCCGGCCACCGTGGAATCCTTCTTCAAATTCGTTACCGAACTTGGCTGCCAGACGGCCATCGACGACTTTGCCGGCCACTGGCCGGTGCTGTCGCGGCTGACCAGCCTCAGGGTGGAATGGCTCAAGCTGGAATCGAGCCTGACCCAGCAGGTCGTGGAGGAGCCGGCCAAGGCGGCGATCCTCAACGGCCTGGTCCGGGCCGCCCATGAGCTCGGCATCAAGGTCATCGCCAAACATGTCGAAACGGCGGAAGAGGCCATGCTGCTGCGCGAATTGGACATCGAGGCGGCGCAGGGTTTTTATTTCGGCAAGCCCGAACCCTGGCCAGGCGGCTGAAATCTGTCCCAATGCAAAAAAGAGCGGCCGATGAGCCGCTCTTTTGTCTTTGATATTTGACGTTTCAGGCTCATGTGGGCGGCCCGACGGCTCTTCAAGAAAGGGGCGGGCGGTTCCTGAGGTCGGATGGCTTCGGAAATCTGGCTCGCGGGAGCCCTTACATGGTCTCCGGTGATGAGGTTCAGGCCGGTTGAAGGGCCCTGCGGCCAAAAGGTCTTGTGCCCCAGATGGCCAGCCAGTCCAGGCTTACGCCGCATTCCAGCAAGGAAAACACGTGGAATTGCGGACGGACGGTAGGACGCCCCTGTGCTAGCGTGATTTCATCGTGTGAAAGCAGGTGGGGTTCCGTATGAACGTTCTGATTGCCTATGCAACCACTGAAGGACAAACGCAAAAGATCGCCAAATTCATCGGCGGTATTTTATCCTCTGGCGGCCATCACGTTCGACTTCACAACGTAAGCGATCCTTCCGGCGGGCTCTCGCTCAGCGACTATGACAAGGTGATTGTGGCGGGATCCGTGCATTCGGGAGCGCATCAGTCCGACCTGCAGCTGTTCGTTTTCGCGCACCGTGACCAGCTTGGCAGGTTGCCCGCTATGCTGGTGTCCGTCAGTCTTGCGGCGGCATTTCCCGATACCGAGGCGGAGGCCAGGAAATACGTCGGCACGTTTCTTGATGCCGCGCAGTGGAAGCCGGCGCAAACCGTCCTGGTCGCCGGTGCGGTGAAACCGGGCATCTATGACTGGTTTCAGCAATCGGCTTTGCGCGATGGCGATCTGGCGTCGCACCTGACAGAAGACCTTCAAAACACGAAGGAATTCACGGACTGGGACGACCTGAGGCGGAAGATCACTGCGTTTGCCGACGCCTGATTACAGCGTTTGCCGGTCACTTTGAAACACTCGGCCGGAAAACGCCTCTGCCATCTTGCAAACCGAAACACGCCGAGGCGCGGGCCCGCCATCCCATCGAAATGGCCGGTCAAGACGGTCACACCCCAGAGCCCGGCCTGGTTTTTCAGGCAGGTTGATCCGGGAGCCGGGAGCCCTCTAAGGACGCTCGTTCGCGCAAGGCCCGGAACGGCCAAACTGTTGTAAGCGCCCTAGATGTCCAGGTTGGCGACCGCCAGTGCGTTGTCCTGAATGAACTCGCGGCGCGGGTCGACCTCGTCGCCCATCAGCTTGGTGAAAATGTCGTCGGCGTCGTCCGCCTCCTTCACCTTCACTTGCAGGAGCGAGCGGACATTCGGGTCCAGCGTGGTTTCCCAGAGCTGTTCGGGGTTCATCTCGCCGAGGCCCTTGTAGCGCTGCAGGGAAATGCCTTTTTGCCCAAGAGCATAGACATTGGCCAAAAGCGCGCGGGGACCGCGGATTTCGGTCGGCACGTCCTTCCTGCGCAGCAGGGCCGCTTTGCCATAGACTTCGCTCAGATGGGCCGCGTGAGCGGCCAACCGGCGGGCATCGGTGGAGCCGAGCAGCGCCGGATCGATGGTGGCCGCTTCTTCAACGCCGCGCACGGTGCGCTTGAACACCAGGCTGCCGTCGTCACGGGCCTCGCCGGTCCAGCCGCGCTCGAATTCGTCCGCCAGGATGTCCATGCGCCGGGCGATATAAGCTGCGGCTTCTTCAGCCTTCGCCCGGTCTTCCAGAATCTCGGTGTTGAGCGCGCCGGCAATCGCGGCTTGCTCGACCACGTCGCGATTGTAGCGCGAATGCAGCCCGTCAAAAATATCGGAGATGGTTCGGGCGGTCTCCACGACAGTGAGCAGGTCCTGGCCGGAGCGAACTTCGCCGTTTGCCAACTCAAGCGTGGTATCACCGAGACCTTGCGCGATCAGATAGTTTTCCAGCGCCAGCTGGTCCTTCAGATACTGCTCGGACTGGCCGCGCTTGACTTTATAGAGCGGCGGCTGAGCGATATAGATGTAGCCGTTTTCGATCAGATCCGGCATCTGCCGGAAGAAGAAGGTCAAAAGCAGGGTCCGGATATGGGCGCCGTCCACGTCAGCATCGGTCATGATGATGATCTTGTGGTAGCGCAGCTTCTCGATGTTGAACTCTTCCTTGCCGATCCCGGTGCCGAGCGCGGTGATCAAGGTGCCGATTTCGTTGGAGGACAGCATCTTGTCGAAGCGGGCCCGTTCCACATTGAGGATTTTGCCGCGCAGCGGCAGAACGGCCTGGTTTTCCCTGTGCCGGCCCTGTTTGGCCGAGCCGCCTGCGGAATCACCCTCCACCAGGAAGAGTTCGGCCTTGGAGGCGTCGCGTTCCTGGCAATCCGCCAGCTTGCCCGGCAGCGAGGCGATGTCCAGCGCGCCCTTGCGCCGGGTCAGCTCGCGGGCCTTGCGGGCGGCCTCACGGGCGGAAGCCGCCTCCACCACCTTGGAGACGATCGCCTTGGCCGGGGCCGGGTTCTCCTCCAGCCACTCGCTAAGGGTCTGGGAGATCAGGTTTTCGACAACCGGGCGCACCTCGGAGGAAACCAGCTTGTCCTTGGTCTGCGAGGAGAATTTCGGATCCGGAACCTTGACGGACAGGACGCAGGTCAGTCCTTCGCGACAGTCATCGCCGGAAAGCGACACCTTTTCCTTTTTCATCAGGCCGGTGGCCTCGGCATAGCCGGTGACCTGACGGGTCAGCGCCGCCCGGAAACCGGCCAGGTGCGTGCCGCCGTCGCGCTGCGGGATGTTGTTGGTGAAACACAGCACATGCTCGTGATAGCTGTCGTTCCACCACATGGACGCCTCGACGGTGATGCCGTCCTTTTCCGCGCTCATGGTGACCGGATTTTCGATAAGCGGATGTTTGGCGCGGTCCAGATAACGGACAAAGGCCTCCAGGCCGCCCTCGTAGAAGAGCTCCTCGACCACTGCTTCCACACCGCGCTTGTCGGTCAGGATGATGCGGACGCCGGAATTGAGGAAGGCAAGTTCGCGCAGCCGGTGTTCCAGGGTCGAAAAATCGAACTCGGTCTTGCTGAAGGTCTCGGGCGAGGGCAGGAAGGTGACTTCCGTGCCCTTCCGGCCGTTGGCCGGACCGACGACCTCGAGCGGCCCCTGGGCATCGCCATGGGCAAAGGTCATGCGGTGTTCCTGGTTGTTGCGCCAGATGCGCAGCTCCAGTTTGGTCGACAGCGCGTTCACCACCGAGACGCCGACGCCGTGCAGGCCGCCGGAGACCTTGTAGGAGTTCTGGTCGAACTTCCCGCCGGCGTGCAGCTGGGTCATGATCACTTCGGCGGCGGAAACGCCTTCTTCCGAGTGCAGGTCCGTCGGGATGCCGCGGCCATTGTCGGAGACGGTTACGGACCCGTCCGGGTTCAGCGTCACGGTGACATGGTCGGCATGGCCGGCCAAGGCCTCGTCGATCGCGTTGTCGACCACTTCATAGACCATGTGGTGCAGGCCGGAGCCGTCATCGGTGTCGCCGATATACATGCCGGGGCGCTTGCGGACGGCGTCGAGGCCTTTCAGGACCTTGATGCTGTCGGCGCCATATTCGGCGCCCCCTTCGTTTTCCTGGGTCGGAATCGGCTCGGACGTGGACGTGTCGCTCATGCGAATCAATCACCAATCGTTTTGTCTTTTCTACCCCCGTTATACGGGGTTCCGGCGGGGGTTCAACCGCGCCGGGGCCGCTGACAAGCCAGCGAAGGGATAATGGTGGAAAACCACAAGATTCCGGCGGTTTTAAGGGGCGTCAGGCCCCTTCAGGATGTGGCTCTTGTGATCCTGGATTTCAAACACTTCCGCCTCTGCCGGCAGGGCCTCGAAAAGCGCCTCGTCGGTGCCGGTCATGAAAACTTGCCCACCTAAGGAATTCAGCTTCGAAAACAGAGCCGAACGGCGGCGCGGGTCGAGATGCGCAGCGATCTCGTCGAGCAGCAGGATGGGTGTCATTCCAGAGACCTTCGCCGTCAGTTCGGCATGGGCGAGCACCAGTCCGATCAGCAGCGCCTTCTGCTCGCCGGTCGAGGACTGGCCGGCCGGCATCGCCTTGGCCGCGTGCAACACTTTCAGGTCGCTCAGATGCGGTCCGCTCAAGGTGCGGCCGGCGGCCCGGTCGCGCGGACGGCCGTCGCGCAGCATTCTGCGGTAGTGATCTTCCCGGTCGGAGGCACTGAGGCCGAGGGTCTCCGCCTCGAAGGCGCCTTCCAGGGCAACACCGGCATGGGGGAACGGCAGATCCTCCGAAACCTGGTCCGCGATCATGCGCGCGAGCAGGCCGACCGTTTCGCCGCGCGCGATGGAGACCGCGGTGCCCAGTTCCGCGACCTGCTGCTCCAGGGCTGTCAGATAACTGTCCGAGCCGCCCTGGTCGAGCAGGCGGTTGCGCTGGCGCAGCGCGGTCTCGAAATCGCTGACCCGGCGGCCATGGGCCGGGTCGATGGCCAGGGTCAACCGGTCGAGGAAACGGCGCCGGTCCGAGGCGGGGCCGGTGAACAATCCGTCCATGGCCGGCACCAGCCAGAGCACGCGCACATAGTCGAGCAGGCTTTCCGAGCCGCGCATGTCCTCGCCGTCGATACGCACCTTGCGGCCCGATGTCCCGGCGGCGAGGCCGGTGCCGATCCTGGTCTCAAAACCATCGAGCTGAACGGTTGCGGCAACGCTCCAGCTGCCGTCGCCGTCTTTTCTGGCTATGTCGGAAAGGGTTGCCCGGCGCAGGCCGCGACCGGCGGTCAGGAAGGAAATCGCTTCCAGGATATTGGTCTTGCCGGCACCGTTCGCGCCGACAAAGGCAACCAGCTTGGCCGCAAGGTCAATCGACAGGGAGGTGTAATTGCGGAAGCCGGTCAGGGACAGACGGGTCAGCTGCGCCGTCCGGAAATCTGTCATGACCCTGCTTCCGCTTTAGCTCAAGGTGTCGCCCGGGCTCAGACCCGCATCGGCATCAGCACGAACAGGCAGTCGTCGACCGTGTTGTCCTGGATGAGGGTCGGCGAGCCGCTGTCGGCCAGCCGGAACAGGGCGGTGTCGCTCGACAGCTGGTTGGCGATGTCGAGCAGGTAGCGGGAGTTGAAGCCGATTTCCAGATCTTCCGCTTCATATTCGACGGCCAGTTCTTCCGTCGCGCTGCCTGAATCCGGGTTGTTCACGGTCAGCACCATGCGGCCTTCGGTGAGCGACAGCTTGACCGCGCGGCCGCGTTCGGAGGAGATCGTCGACACACGGTCGACGGCTTCCTTGAACTCGTCCCGGTCAACGCGCATTTCCTTGTCGTTGCCCTGCGGGATCACCCGTCCGTAATCCGGGAACGTGCCGTCGATCAGCTTCGAGGTCAGGATCACGGAGGCCGTGGTCAGACGGATCTTGGTGTCGGACAGTTCGACCTGGACATTGGCTTCCGGGTCTTCCAGCAGTTTCTGGATCTCGCCGACGGTCTTGCGCGGCACGATGATGCCCGGCATGCCCGCCGAGCCGGACGGCGCGGGCACTTCGGCCTGGGCCAGCCGGTGGCCGTCGGTCGCCACTGCACGGAACTGCTGGCCATTGGCCGTGTCGACCGTGTGCAGGTAGATCCCGTTCAGATAATAGCGGGTCTCCTCGGTGGAGATCGCGAACTGGGTGGTATCGATCAGCTTGCGGATGTCGGCCGCCGTCAGGGAGAAACCGTGGCTGAAATCGCCTGCGGTCAGGTCCGGGAAGTCGGTCTCCGGCAGCATCTGCAAGGTGAATCTCGACCGGCCGGCGCGGATTTCCAGCGTGGCATTGTCACCGGTGGTTTCCAGAACCACCTGGGAACCCTCCGGCAGCTTGCGCACGATGTCGTAGAACATGTGCGCCGGCACCGTGGTCGCGCCCGGCATTTCGATCATCGCCGGCACGCTCTCGACGATTTCAAGGTCGAGGTCGGTGGCCTTCAGGTTGATCGCGCCGCCATCGGCCCGAAGCAGAACGTTGGACAGGATGGGAATGGTGTTCCGGCGTTCGACCACCCGGTGAACATGGGTCAAGGACTTGAGGAGGTCGGTCCGCTCGAGGGTCGCTTTCATTCACTCGTTCCGTACTCATGAAAGGCCGGACGGAAGGCCCGGCAAACTGGATTTTTTTAAAGCTCCGGAGTGGAGCGGGGGGACGACACTGCCCTTAACTCGGCGCAAAAGCAAGGGGGCGTTCCGCCGGAACGCCCCCAATTTTGGTCGAATATCGTGGAATTTAACCCTTAGGCGTCGAGCATGCGTTTCAGCAGCTCAAGCTCCTGCGCGAGAGAGTAATCCGCGCGCGCCATTTCCTCGATCTTACGTACCGCGTGCAGCACCGTTGTGTGATCCCGGTTGCCGAAGCGGCGGCCGATTTCCGGCAGTGAGCGCGGTGTCATCACCTTGGCCAGATACATGGCGATCTGGCGCGGGCGCACGATCGTCCGGGTGCGGCGGGCCGACAGGAGATCCGCCTTGGTGACATTATAATGCTTCGAGACCACCCGCTGAATGTCCTCGATCTTGACCCGGCGCGGTTCGCTGGAGCGCACCAGATCGCGCAGGGTCATTTCCGCCATTTCCTGGGTGATCGGCTGGTTGGTCAGCTGGTTATGCGCGATCAACCTGTTGAGAGCACCTTCCAGGTCGCGGCCCGAAGAAGCCACGTGACGGGCAACATAGTCCAGAACACCGTCCGGCACGTCGAATTGAGGATAGGATCTGCGGGCCGCCTCGACGCGCGACACAAGGATGTTGCGGCGCAGGGAGAAATCCGGTTCCTGGATGCCGACCACGAGACCGCCGGACAGGCGCGAGCGCACCCGGTCGTCGAGCGTGTCGAGTTCGGAGGGGGCGCGGTCGGCCGCCACGATCACCTGGCGCGCGCCGTCGATCAGCGCGTTCAGCGTGTGGCAGAATTCCTGCTGCACCTGTTTGCCGTGCAGGAACTGCATGTCGTCGATGAGCAGCAGGTCGATCGTGCGCAGGTTCTCCTTGAACGCCAGCGCCGACTGGGACTTCAGGGCCGCCACGAACTTGTACATGAAGTGCTCGGCCGTGAGGTAGAGCACCTTGCGGCCGCCGGCACGCGCTTTGGCGGCCACGGCCTGCATCAGATGGGTCTTGCCGAGACCGACGGACGCATGCAGGTAAAGCGGGTTGAAGGTGACAGCGCCGCCTGCGGCGACCTGACGGGCCGCGGCCAGAGCCAGGTTGTTGGACTCGCCTTCGACAAAGGTCTCGAACGTGTATTTCGGGTCCAGAGCCGCGCCCTGAAGCACATCACGGGCGCTGTCGGATCCGGTATCGCCGCGGCCAAGCGCAACGGCTGCGGTCGCGGCCTGGGCCCGGGTCACCTGGGCAGCGTCGGACAGGGAGTCCGCACGGCTGTCGGCAGCAATCGGCTGAGCGCCCTGCGGGCCGGTCAGGCTGGGTTTGGCGACCGGCGTCTGGCGCGGCCGGATAGCGCCGCGAACCGTCAGCTCAATCCGGTGAACGTTGTCGCATTCACGCTGCCACAGGCCCATCAGCTGGTCGTTGTAATTGTTCTGGATCCACTGCTTCAAAAACCGGGTGGGAACGGACAGACGTACAGTGCCGTCCTGGTGTTCCTCGAGGTCTACTCGCGCAAACCAGCTGGTAAAAACATCGTCGCCCAATTCCGCGCGAAGCTGCTTTTTCACCCGTTTCCAATGTTCGGAGCCGCCTGCCTCCTGAACCTGCATATCATCTGCCTCCTGTACATGTGAAGAACAGTCCGCCACAGCTTGTTCTTCGACGCCTTGCTGCTTTTGCAGCATTATGATGTCCCTTTTGGGACGGTTATTGGATTGGCGAAGGGGTGTATACCCGTCGCCGGTCCCTGCTCGAGGCAGGGTTTCTAACTCTGAATCCAGGGCAGCCCGGCGGCCTTCCAGCCGGACTGGTGTCCACGGTGCCCCGCCTCATCGAGGGGGCCTTCGAAACCGTCAGAAATATTGAAGCACTGCGTGTAGCCAATCTGTGTCATGGCGATCGCCGCCGCCTGGCTCCGTGCTCCGGAGCGGCACAAGAAATAGATTGGCGCGCTTTGGTCAAGTCCTTTTTTGACCAAGAGGTCCGAAACGGATTTTGCGAAGTCCGGATTGGCGCCGGTCGAAGGAAAGCTTTGCCATTCCGCCAGGACGGGTTCCTTGCCGATCGGCCGCAGATCGGGGAGACCGACAAAGGCCCATTCCGCCTGCGTGCGCACATCGACCAGGACAGCTTTTTCCTGTCCGGAAAGCTCGTTGAAAGCCTCCTGCGCAGTCACATTGCCAGCATATCCGTTGTGAAATTGCAAAACCGCCCCCTTCAATAGCGAAAAGCTATTGATGCAAAGTACATATGAAGTTTTAGAGAAGAAGGATTTAGTCTAGATCGCCGCTAAGCGCCGCTAGGGTTGAATACATTATTGTATTCATTCAGCGGGTTAGAGGCCGAGTGCTCAGTGGTGTATCGATTAGACTTATTCATTTTTGATCCAAGCACCGTTTTTAGGTTGTTCGCTGGTCTTCGCCGCCAGCCGTATTGTTAATATACAGACCGCGACCGGTGGAGCAACCACGTGTTTTCCCGGATCGCGGAAACAGCCGGTTTCGACCCCTGTTTCGGGGATTATTGCCGTCCTTCTGACGAGCGAACTAATGCTTTTTGAAGCAATGACTTTTTGCCTTGCGGGCCTGTGTCATAATTCAAAAAGCCAGATTTTAAAAAAAAAATCAGAACCGACAGCTTGACTCGTTCCGAATCCGTATCGATTGGCCTGGCTCAAGCCTACATGTGCGCAAATCATTGGAAAATATCAGCTTTTTATGACAGCATAATACTCGGTAGAAATTGCAATATTGCCCGTTCTGGTTGCTGATTTCGGTCATCCACAAAATTGCATGGCTAAAAAAAACCCGGCACGAAGGCCGGGTCTTTTTAACGGTGATGTGACGGAGGTTTTAAGCGCCAAGTGCCTTGATACGGGCATTGAGACGGGAAACCTTCCGCGAGGCCGTGTTGGCGTGCATCACGCCCTTGGACGCGGCGCGCATGATTTCCGGCTGTGCGGCCTTGAAGGCTTCGCTGGCAACAGCCTGGTCGCCGGAGGCGATTGCCTCTTCAACCTGGCGCAGATAGGTGCGCACGCGGCTGCGGCGAGCTTTGTTCGTGGCCGTCCGGCGGGCAATCTTGCGGGCCGCCTTCTTGGCCGATGGTGTGTTGGCCATGGGCTCAATCCTGATCGGTAATTGGGACTAGTGTCCGGTGGCGATCGGGACCAAAGCGCAAAAGCAGCAAGACCCGATCAAAAAACAACGGCGGCGGAAAACCGCCACCGATTGGGCGCTGCTTATAATCGCGTGTGCGCCTGCCGTCAACGGCTTTGTCGTCTATTTGTTACGGAAATCCGGAGAACGCTTTTCGGTGAAGGCGGTCATGCCCTCATTCTGGTCCTCCAGAGCGAACAGAGCCTGGAAGACGCGCCGCTCGAAGCGGACCCCTTCGGAGAGGGTCGTTTCATAGGCCCGGTCGACACTCTCCTTGGCCATCATCACCACCGGCAGCGAGAAATCGGCGATCTTGTCGGCCGCCTTCAGCGCTTCTTCCAGAAGGTCGTCCGCCGGGACGATCCGGCTGACCAGACCGCTGCGTTCGGCTTCCTCGGCATCCATCATCCGTCCGGTCAGCACCATTTCCATGGCTTTCGACTTGCCGACAAACCGGGTCAGCCGCTGGGTGCCGCCGGCGCCGGGAATAACCCCGAGCGTGATTTCCGGCTGGCCGAACTTGGCCGTGTCCGCCGCGATGATGAAGTCGCACAGCATGGCGAGCTCGCAGCCGCCGCCGAGCGCGTAGCCCGCGACCGCCGCAATAATCGGTTTGCGGTTGCGCGAGACCCGGTCAAACGGCGTGATCAGATCGGTCTGGTAGGCGCTGGCAAAATTATGCGGCTGCATCTCCTTGATATCGGCACCGGCCGCGAAGGCCTTCTCCGAGCCGGTGATGACGACGCAGCCGATCCGTTCATCGGCGTCGAAGCCGTCCAGGGCCGTGCCGAGTTCGGCGATCAGCGCCGAATTCAGCGCGTTCAGCGCCTTCGGCCGGTCCAGCGTGATCAGTCCGACCTTACCGCGTTTTTCGACCCGGATGTTCTCATATCCCATTTGCCCGCTCCCAAGAGTGGTTTCTGCCGCAAGACGGGTCCCACGAGTGGTGCGCGGGGCCGGGTCGCCGCAGAGCCTAACAATTGAATTCTATGCGCCATGCCTAGCCGACCCGCGGCGGCACTGCAAGCTTGGCCAATGGGTCAGGTCTGACAGGCGGGGCAATAGAATGTCGACCGGTTCGACTGGACCAGGCGGGCGACCTTGCCGATGCAGCCTGGCGTGCGGCAGGCCTCTCCCTCGCGGTCATAGACGGCAAACGAATGCTGGAAATAACCGAGGGTGCCGTCCGCTTGCGTGTGGTCGCGCAGGGAAGAACCGCCGGCGCGAATGGCCTCTTCCAGGGTTTCCCGGATATTGTCCGCCAGCACCACCGCTTTTCTGGTCGGGCGCCCGGATTTGCTTACCAGGGTGCCGGCGGCCCGTTCCGGGCTCAGGCCCGTTCGCCAAAGGGCTTCGCAGACATAGATATTGCCGAGGCCGGCAATCAGTTTCTGATTGAGCAGGGCCGCCTTGAGGTTGGTTTTGCGGCCGGCAAACAGCCGCGCCAGGGTGTCACCGCTCAGATCGTTGCCGAGCGGCTCCAGGCCGAGATCGCGGAAATAGGGATGCTCGGCAAGGGCGGGACGGGCAACGAGATCCATGAAACCGAACCGGCGCGGATCGTTATATAGAACACGCGCGCTGCCGCCGTCGGCCGTTTCCAGATGAAAGACAACGTGGTCGTGTTTCGGATCCTTGCCGCGGGCATGGGCGAACCGGCCCGGCGTGTCCGCCGCAAGATCGTTTTCAATCCGAAACGATCCCGACATGCCCAGATGCATGATCAGGACCTCGCCGCTGTCGATATCGCCGAGCAGGTATTTCGACCGGCGCGACAGCGCGGTCAGGCGCCGTCCGGCAAGGCGATTTGAAAAGCCGTCCGGGAACGGGAAGCGCAGGTCGGCGCGGTTCTGGTCGACCTTTGTGATCAGCGCGCCTTCGAATGTCGGCGCCAGGCCGCGTTTGACGGTTTCCACTTCCGGCAATTCCGGCATGGCAGGTCTGGTCTCCATTCACAATGCGCGCTATAGGCCTGCGGCATATGGTTTTGCATGGCCGGCAACGATAGCGCTTGGCCGGGGCTTGTACTATGGTCCGGCCACTTTGCAGACAGATATTATTGACGATCCGCTTCGCTCGCGCGTGAGCAAGCAGATCCTGGAGGCGTATTCATGACCCAGCAGACGCAGGGCCAAACAGGCAAGGGCAGCCGGGCACCGGAAGACATGCCGACGAGCTTCGGCTTCACCAAGGTCGCCGAAGGTCGCAAGCAGGCTCTGGTGGATGATGTCTTCCACAAGGTCGCCGAACGCTATGACCTGATGAACGACATGATGTCCGGCGGTTTCCACCGGGTCTGGAAAGACGCCATGGTGTCCTTTCTGGCGCCACCCAAGTCGGCCGTCTCCGGCTGGCGGCTGCTGGATGTCGCAGGTGGCACCGGCGACATTGCCACGCGGGTGGTCGAGCGCTCCGGAAAGGCCGTGAAGGCGACAGTCTGCGACATCAACGAATCCATGCTCCAGGTTGGCCGCGACCGCGCCGAGAAGGCGGGTCTTTCCGACCTGATCACCTTTTCTCAAGGCAATGCCGAAGAACTGCCCTTCGCGGACAAAAGCTTCGACGCCTACACGATCGCCTTCGGCATCCGCAACGTGCCGGATATCCCGAAGGCGCTGCGCGAGGCGCGCCGGGTGCTGAAACGCGGCGGCCGCTTCCTGTGCCTGGAATTTTCCGACGTGGATGTTCCGGTGCTGGACAAGGTCTATGACGCGTTCTCCTTCAACGCGATCCCGAAAATGGGCCAATGGGTGACCGGCGACGGCGATCCTTACCAGTATCTGGTGGAATCGATCCGCAAGTTTCCGAACCAGGAGCGTTTCGCCGACATGATCCGCGAAGCCGGCTTCGAGCGGGTGGGTTTCCGCAATTATTCCGGAGGCATCGCCGCCCTTCATCACGGCTGGAAATTCTGATCGATGGCGCTTCCGGTAATGCCTTTCCTCCGCCTGATGCGGGCGGGCTTCGTGATGGCGCGCGAAGGCGTGTTCGGCCTGGTGCATCTGCCGGATCTTCCGGCCGCGCCGCGCCTGGGCATCGCCATGGCACGCCTTTTGGAGCGGCGAGCCGTGCGTAACAAGAGTGCGGACCTGCGCCTGTCGGACGCGCTCAACAAGCTCGGTCCGTCATACGTCAAGCTCGGCCAGTTCCTGGCGACACGCGCGGATGTGGTCGGCAAGGACGCCGCGCGCGAACTCTCCGCCCTTCAGGATCGTCTGCCCGCCTTCGACCATGAAGCTGCCCGGGCAACGATTGCCGATCAGCTGGGCAAGCCCGTCGACGAGGTGTTTGTAGACTTCGGCGAAGCCGTGGCGGCGGCCTCGATTGCCCAGGTGCATCCTGCGATCATCCGCGACAAGGACGGCTTTGAACAGAAAGTGGCCGTGAAGGTACTGCGCCCCGGCGTCTCGCGCAGGTTCCAGCGCGACCTTCAAAGCTATTACCTGGTCGCCCGCCTGGCCGAACGGTTTCATCCGCCGTCGCGGCGCCTGCGCCCGGTGGCCGTCGTCGACACGCTGGCCCAGTCCGTTGCCATGGAAATGGATTTCCGGCTTGAGGCGGCAGCGCTGTCCGAGATGGCTGAAAATACTGCCGAGGACCCGGGCTTCCGGGTGCCGGAGGTCGACTGGCTGCGCACCGCCAAGGGTGTGCTGACCATGGAATGGATCGACGGCCGCAAGATGTCCGATGTCGATGGCCTCAAGGAAGACGGGCACGATCTGGAGGCCCTTGGCGCGGCCGTGATCCAGAGTTTCCTTCGCCACACGCTGCGCGACGGCTTCTTTCATGCCGACATGCATCAGGGCAACCTTTTCGTCGAGCCGGACGGCACCCTGGTCGCTGTCGATTTCGGCATCATCGGCCGTCTCAACACCCGTGAACGCCGGTTCCTGGCCGAGATCCTGTTTGGCTTCATCACCCGCAACTACCGGCGGGTGGCCGAAGTCCATTTCGAGGCCGGCTACGTGCCGGCCAACCAGGACGTCGACATGTTCGCCCAGGCCATTCGGGCGATCGGCGAGCCGATCCACGGGCATGACGCCAGCGAAATCTCGATGGCGCGCCTGCTGACGCAGCTCTTCGAGGTCACCGAGCTGTTCGAAATGCGCACCCAGACCCAGCTGATCATGCTGCAAAAGACCATGGTCGTGGTCGAAGGGGTCGCCCGCTCGCTCAATCCGAACCTGGACATGTGGCGCACTGCCGAGCCGGTCGTCGGCAGCTGGATCAAGGACAATCTCGGACCCGCCGGCAAGCTGCGCGACGCCGGCGATGCCCTGAGCGCCCTGGCCAGGATCGCCAACGACCTGCCGTTTTTCGCTGACCGCATCGGCCGCATGTCGGAAGAGCTGGAACAGATGACCATGTCCGGTCTTCGTTTCGACGAGGCGACAGCCGAAGCAATCGGCAAGGCGGAGGCGCGCCACAGCCGGTCGGGCCGGGCGGCGCTCTGGGTGATCGCTCTCTGTGCAGTCGCCTCGGTCTATCTGCTCGCCTGATGGCTGCGACGGTGTCCGGCTTCGCGGCCGGGCGCATTGTATCAATTCAAATTATGGGTGTGTGGTTTTGGGGCGGTGACCTTAGGTTTCTGTGCCGCCCGACTTGATTTCTGTAAACTGACCCAACGTCATTCGCGCTGGGCAGTGGCAATCGCTTGAATTTTCTCAAGGTGTTTTTGTTCTTATGTTTTGCGATTCGATGAAGGGCCTCTGTCTGGCGCTGGTGCTTTTGCTTGTGGCGATGCCGGCGCATGCCAAGGGCAAACGGTTCGCCATCATTCCCCACAGTGTCACGGACGGCAATTTCATTGCCGCGTTCGAAGGGGTTAAGCAGGCGGCAGAAATCGGCGGGGACGAGGTTTTTTTTCTTGGCGCCCCGGACATTGCACATGCGCTTGGGCAGATCCAGGCCTTGCAGCAGGCGCTCGACCTCAACGTCGATGGCATCGGCTTTGCACCCCTGAATGCCGCCCCTGTGCTACAGAGCCCGGTATTCGAGGAACTGCGCCGGCGCGGCATTCCGCTTGTGCTGTTTGAATCGGACTTTCCCCAGGAACACCGGATCATGCGCGAGGGTTTTGTCGGCACCGACGGAGTTGAAATGGGCCGTGCGCTCGGCCGGCTTGCCAAACGCCTCCATCCCGGTGGCGGCGAAGTTCTCATCATTGCCGGTGAGGAAGGCCACGAAAGCATCAATCGCCGAATCCAGGGGGTCCGTCAGGCGCTGGGACTGCGTGCCGATACGAAAGGGGCGTCCCTGTGGCGGGAAAATGCGCGCTCGCCGCTTTATTCCGGCGGGGATTATGACCTGGCCCTGCAGCAGGTGAAGTTCGGCCTGGAAAACCCCGACGTCGACATCGTGATTGCCGCGGGCTGGTGGCCGCAAATGGCCAAGAACTACAAGCAGGTCATCAACCCGTTTCAGAAGCAGCTGGCCAGCGGCAAGAAGATCATCATCAGCGGCGATGCATCGAAGCTGCAGCTTGATTATCTCGCACTCGGCCTCTCGCAGGGCAACGTTGCCCAGAACTTTTTCGCCATGGGGCAGCAGGTCTACTGGTCGCTTGTGCGGTTGAGCCGGGGCGAACGCCTGGTTCAGGACACGTTCTTCACGCCGGTCAGGGTGCACATGGCCAGCTGCGGGGCAGTTGAGGCCTGCTGAACACCTGGCTGATAGAAGCCTAGTCTTCAGGACCGGCGGGCAGCGCGGCCAGCAGGGTCTGGCGGGCGTTCTCGATATGCCGTTGCAGCAACGCGGCGGCGGCATTCACGTCGCCGTTACGGCATGTCTCGACCAGCTCTTCATGGTCCTTGAGCCAGTCGCCGGTGCGCGAGGGCAAAATGCCGTAGCCGGAAATGTGGATCCGGCAGGTCCGCCTCAGTTCCTCGATCATCGCCAGTTGCCTCGGTCGTCGGGCCGGCAGGTAAAGCGCGCGGTGAAACGCCCAGTCGCCTTCCGCCCAGAGATCCCCCGTCGCATCGATGTTGGAATGCGCCAGCGCGCTGGCGATCCTCTTGAAATCGGCCGCTGACATGTTCGGGATCGCCTGTTTCAGGCAATCCGTCTCCAAGAGGACGCGCAGATCGAACACCTCGGCGATTTCGGCGGCCGACAGGCTGATGACGCGTGCCCGGCGGTTGGGTTCAAGCTCGATCAGCCCGCGCGATGCCAGAAGCTGCAGGGCGTCGCGCACCGGGATCCGGCTCACCGAAAACCGGCTGGCGATGTCGCCCTGTTTCAACTCCTCGCCCGGCCGGAAGGCACCGCCCAGAATGTCGGCTTCCAGCGCGGTCGCGATTTTGTCTGCGGACATGAGATCTCCTTATACCGACCTCAATAGATAGGAACCGATCTGACCGTGTTTGGGGTCTGTTCGGCAAGGAGCAGGTTGCAGGGCGATATGGTTTATCGTTCAAAACCTGGGACGCGGCTGAACAGACCCCAAACACGGCCTTCGGTGGCCTGCTCCGGCCCGCCGGTCAGCGTTGTGCCGCTTGAACGGCCAACCAGGCCGTCCTGCGCAACGCGCCTTGCCGGCCAAACCGGATCAGAGCCATCAGATCGGTTCCTATCTATTGAGGTTGGTATTAGCCCCCCGGCTATAGGCCTCTTGACAGGGCGATGCAATTGAAATGTATAAATGTATACATTTTGGAGAATACCATGACGACCCAACACAGCTACACATCGACGATCGCCTGGACCGGAAACCGCGGCGAGGGCACAAAAACCTATCGCGGCTATGACCGGACCTGGGAGATCCGCACCCCCGGCAAACCAACGGTTTCGTGCTCCAACGATCCGCTGCTTGGCGGCGATCCGGGCCTGCACAATCCGGAAGACCTGCTGCTCTCCTCCCTCGCGAGCTGCCACATGCTCTGGTACCTGCATCTGGCGAGCAGTGCCGGCATCACCGTCATTGCCTATGAAGACCAGCCGGAGGCTCTCGGCGAGACCGAGCGTTCCGGCGCCGGCCGGTTCCTGAGAGCGACCTTGAAGCCGGTGATCACCGTTCCCGCCGGCACCGATCTGGCGAAAGCCGACGCGATCCATCACGAGATCCACAAGGTCTGCTACATCGCCCGCTCGGTGAATTTTCCGGTGAGCTACGAGGCGAGGTATGTGGAGCGTTAATCCGCCGTCACCCGTCTCAGCGTCAGGTTGATCCGCCCGCCGTTCTTCAACAGCGTCGACGTGCCGGGCAGGATGCGGTCAATGCCGTGATAGGCGAGGCGGGCGTCGCCGCCGAGCACCACAACGTCGCCGGAGGCAAGCCGGAAGGATCTGGTCGGATCCTTGCGCGCGGTGCCGCCGACGCGGAAGGTGGCGGTGTCGCCGAGCGAGACGGAGATCACCGGCGCGGTGAACATGTCCTCATCGCGGTCCTGATGCAGCCCCATCCGGGCGCCCGGTTCATAGAAATTGATCAGGCAGGCTTGCGGCGGCGATGCCTCCGGGGCAAGCGCTGCCCACAGGCCGGTCAAGGCCTCCGGCATGGCCGGCCAGGGCCGTCCCGTGACGGGATGCGCCGGCTGATAGCGGTAGCCGTTGATGTCCGAGACCCAGCCGAGCGGGCCGCAATTGCTCATCTTCACCGAGAACGGCTTGCCCGTGCGCGGCATCACCGGTTGAAACAGCGGGGCCTCGGCAACGATCGCGCGGATTGTCTCCAGGAGATCTTCCTGGGCTTTGCGGTCGAAATACTCCGGCAGATAGGCAAGGCCGGTCTGGCCGTTGATGGGCGTCGTGTCCATAGCCGCCTTTTAGCCGAAACTGTCAGTCGCCACCACCGCAGCCGCCGCAACCCGAGCCGCCGCCGCCACTGTCGCTGCCGCAGCTGGAGTCGTTGCCGGAGGTGCTGCATCCGGAGGACCCTCGGCGAGATCTCCTGCCGCGCTTCCGGCCTGAGGACTTGCCGAAGAGCATTTGCAAAACAAACCCGATGACGAAGATGCTGAACACAAATTCGAACGTATGCTCGGAGGCCCAGTGCCAGATCATGTTCCGGGTTTTTTCAATGATCCCCTCGCCGGATGGGCTGCCATGGGCCAGCGCAATGCTGGTGCCTAGGACAAGACACACCAGCGTCAGCAACGCGCTCCAGGCTCTCGCAGGCGTATGTGCGATTTTCCGCGCGCCTGTCTTCAGAACGTCCGGCCAGCGCGGTTTGCGGATCAGCCAAACTTCTTGCGTGTTGATCCGCTGGAAATGGGGCGCCCGGCCGAAACGGATCTCCTCTGGCGGCCAGATGTCAGCCGGCGGCTCGCCGAACTCGATCCGGTAGAGATCGAGGGTTTTCGCATAGGTGCTTTTGAAGAGCGCGCCCTGGTCCGCGCCGCCCTTGGTCGGCATGTGATGCAGCGGGCCGCCGAGAGCCTCCCTGAACGGACCCCAATAGTGTTTGGTATAGGTCAGGTGAAGATGCCAGACCTGATCAACCTCGTCGCTTGGCGTGACCATGCCTTCCCCAAGCTGGCTCAGATAGGCAAACCGCTGGTATTCAAGGATGGCGCGCTGCGCAAAGTCTCCGGACCAGGCATTGTCGCGGGCAAGGCGTCTGGAAAAAGGCAGGTCGGCGGCGACGTCGTCCGGATGGCAGCCTCTGATCCTGTTCCAAAGCTTGGGATCTCTCATGGTCTATCTCTCAGTTCACGTTCGGGCCACTGTCGGGCGAATGGTGCGCGTTGCGGCAAAGCTATCCGGCAAGCCTTTAGGAAATGCGAAACGGGGCCTCGGGTCCCGGAGAGCGGATCAAAATGGCCGTTGACAGGTAACCATTTGCGAAGAACTTGCGTAGAAAAAGCCTGAAGAGGCCTTGTCGGCGGACAGATGTCTTGCAGGCAAAGTTTCATCCACCTATATAGCGGTCAAGCTTCGCGCCAAATCATGAGGGCAACCTCGGGCGCGATGTCCGGGCAGCTCCCGGAACCCAAGTGAGAGGAGCCGGACTGACGCCTTCATGGGTCCTTCCGGCTTGCTAGAAAGAGAGGCAGATATGGCAAAGGTCATTGGTATCGACCTCGGCACGACGAACTCGTGCGTCGCCGTCATGGACGGCAAAGATTCCAAGGTTATTGAAAACGCGGAAGGCGCCCGCACCACCCCTTCCATGGTGGCATTCTCCGATGACGGAGAGCGTCTTGTGGGCCAGCCGGCGAAACGCCAGGCGGTCACGAACCCGACCAACACCCTTTTCGCAGTCAAGCGCCTGATCGGCCGCCGGTTCGACGATCCGACCGTCGCGAAGGACCAGAAGCTGGTTCCGTTCGAAATCGTCAAGGCGGACAATGGCGATGCGTGGGTGGAAGCCAACGGCGAGAAATACTCTCCGTCGCAGGTCTCCGCGTTCATCCTTCAGAAGATGAAGGAAACCGCAGAGAGCTACCTCGGCGAAAAGGTGACCCAGGCGGTCATCACCGTTCCGGCCTACTTCAACGACGCTCAGCGTCAGGCCACCAAGGACGCCGGCAAGATCGCGGGCCTCGAAGTCCTGCGCATCATCAACGAGCCGACCGCAGCCGCGCTGGCCTACGGTCTCGACAAGAACGACGGCAAGACCATCGCGGTCTATGACCTTGGCGGCGGTACCTTCGACGTCTCCATCCTGGAAATCGGCGACGGTGTCTTCGAAGTGAAGTCCACCAACGGCGACACGTTCCTCGGCGGTGAAGACTTCGACATGGTCCTGGTCGACTATTTGGCGTCCGAGTTCAAGAAGGACCAGGGCATCGACCTGAAGAACGACAAGCTGGCTCTGCAGCGCCTGAAAGAGGCCGCTGAAAAGGCCAAGATCGAATTGTCGTCCTCTTCCCAGACCGAAATCAACCTGCCGTTCATCACGGCGGACGCTTCCGGTCCGAAGCACCTGACTTTAAAGCTGACCCGCGCGAAGTTTGAATCGCTGGTCGACGATCTGGTCAAGCGCACCATCGAGCCGATGAAGGCCGCTCTGAAGGATGCCGGTCTTGCGGCCGGTGAGATCGACGAAGTGGTTCTGGTCGGCGGCATGACCCGCATGCCGAAGATCCAGGAAACCGTGAACACCTTCTTCGGCAAGGAGCCGCACAAGGGTGTGAACCCGGACGAAGTCGTGGCCATGGGCGCCGCGATCCAGGCCGGCGTGCTGCAGGGCGACGTCAAGGACGTTCTGCTGCTCGACGTCACCCCGCTGTCGCTCGGCATCGAGACCCTCGGTGGTGTCTTCACCCGACTGATCGACCGCAACACCACGATCCCGACCAAGAAGGGCCAGGTGTTCTCGACCGCTGAAGACAATCAGACGGCCGTGACCATCCGCGTCTTCCAGGGCGAGCGTGAAATGGCTGCGGACAACAAGATCCTCGGCCAGTTCGACCTGGTCGGCCTGCCGCCCGCGCCGCGCGGCGTGCCGCAGATCGAGGTCACCTTCGACATCGACGCCAACGGCATCGTCAACGTGTCCGCCAAGGACAAGGGCACGGGCAAGGAACAGCAGATCCGCATCCAGGCCTCCGGCGGCCTCAGCGACAGCGACATCGACCAGATGATCAAGGACGCTGAATCCCACGCCGACGAGGACAAGAAGCGCAAGGAGCTGGTCGAGGCGAAGAACCAGGGCGAGTCTCTGGTGCATTCGACCGAGAAATCGCTCAAGGACTATGGCGACAAGGTCTCCGAAGACGACAAGTCCGCGATCGAAACCGCTCTGGAAACGCTGAAGGCCTCGCTGGAAGGCGAAGACCTGGAAGACATCAAGGCCAAGACCCAGGCCCTGGCGGAAGCCTCCATGAAACTGGGCGAAGCCATGTATCAGGCGGCCCAGGCCGATGCCGAAGCCGGCGGTGACGCCGGTGAAGAGGCCGAAGGCAAGAAGGCCGACGATGATGTCGTCGACGCGGATTTCGAGGAAGTCAAAGACGAAGACGACAAGAAGTCCGCATAAACCAACCAATCAGCCAGCCGGCTTCCGGCTGGCTGGTTCATTCCCGGCGCCGGTTGCTTGACTGCCTGATGACAAGGGCGCTTGTGCCCGGCGCCTTCGCCGTACTTGGCGCCGGTAATTGCCAGGCTGCCAGCGGTGCAACAACAAGACCGAGAGATCTTGATGTCGAAACGTGATTTCTACGAGGTGCTGGGTGTTTCGCGCGATGCGGACGAGAAAGTGCTGAAAAGCGCCTACCGCAAGATGGCCATGCAGTTTCACCCGGACCGCAATCCGGGCGACGAGGCCGCCGAAGCCAAGTTCAAGGAAGTCAACGAAGCCTATGACACGCTGAAGGACGGCCAGAAACGGGCCGCCTATGACCGGTTCGGTCACGCGGCGTTCGAAAACGGCGGTTTTGGCGGTGGCGGCGGCGCAGGCGCGCATGACTTTTCCTCCACCATGTCCGATATTTTCGAGGAATTTTTCGGCATGGGCGGCGGTGGGCGCCGCTCCGGTGGCCGCGAACGCGGCGCCGATCTACGCTACAATCTCGACATCACGCTGGAAGACGCCTTTGCCGGAAAGACGGTGGAGATCGAGGTGCCGACAAGCGTCACCTGCGACGACTGCACCGGGTCCGGCGCCAAGCCGGGCACCAGCCCGAGCACCTGCCGCACCTGCGGCGGCGCTGGCCGTGTGCGCGCGGCCCAGGGCTTCTTTACCCTGGAGCGCACCTGCCCGAGCTGTCAGGGCCGTGGCCAGGTGATCACGGACCCTTGCGAAAGCTGCGGCGGTTCCGGCCGCAAGACCCAGGAACGCACCCTGTCGGTCAATATTCCGGCCGGCATCGAAGACGGTACCCGGATCCGGCTGGCCGGTGAAGGCGAAGCCGGCGTGCGCGGCGGTCCAGCGGGCGATCTTTACATCTTCCTGTCGATCAAGCCGCATGACCTGTTCCAGCGCGACGGCGCGGATCTTTATTGCCGCGTGCCGATTTCCATGTCGACGGCGACGCTCGGTGGCCAGTTCGACGTTCCAACCGTTGAAGGCTCGACCAGCCGGGTCAAGGTTCCGGAAGGTACCCAGACCGGCAAACAGTTCCGCCTGCGCGGCAAGGGCATGCCGATCATGCGCTCCAGCCAGCACGGCGACATGTATATCCAGGTGACGGTGGAAACGCCGACCAACCTGACCCGCCGCCAGCGGGAACTCCTGGCCGAATTCGAAAAGGAATCCTCCGGCGAGAACCATCCCGCTTCGGCCGGGTTCTTCTCGAAGGTCAAGGATTTCATCGACAATCTCGGAGCTTGAGGCGCATTGCATGTTTTGACAGGGCAAAAGCGCGCAATTTGTGCGCATGCCCATAGCATCTTATTGCAATCACTCTTATATTCGCTTCGTGGGGTGAGTGAGGAAAGATGCTGAAGCGCAATTCAAGCCGTCGGGATGCTCTCTGGGAGAAATTCGAAAAAGCCAATGCCGTCAGGGCGAAGGTTCTGGATGAAGTGAAATTCATCCGCAACTGGGCGCAGAACCCGCTCAGGACCGGGGCGGTCACACCGTCCGGACCGGAGCTGGCGGCGAAGATGGCCTCTTACCTGGCGCCGCGTCCGAATGCTTCTGTGGTGGAGCTGGGCCCGGGAACCGGGGTGGTGACCAAGGCACTGTTTGACCGCGGCTACGCCCATTCGCAGCTGACCCTCATCGAGTATTGTCCGGATTTCTGCGAACTTCTGACGCGTCGCTACCCGGCATTGAATGTGGTGCGGGGCGACGCTTACGCATTGCGCGGCACGCTGGCTGCCGCGAACCGGCTTCCCGAAGGCAAAGCGGACGGACTTCATTCGCTGGACGGTATCGTGTCGTCGCTGCCGCTTCTGACCCGGCCCGAGCCTGCCCGCAAGGCACTCCTGGCCGAAGCCCTCGAGCTGTTGAAGCCGGGCGCCCCATTCATCCAGTTTTCCTATGGTCTCGTTGCCCCGGTCAAACCGGACGGCAGAGGGGTTTCGGTCTACAGCTCCGAATGGGTCTGGAAGAACCTGCCGCCGGCCAGGGTCTGGGTCTACCGCAAGGGCCATTAGGCGCGCCATCAAGACGGTTTAGGAACGCCCTCCAATTTTCATCGAAACGCTCTACATTGACCGGAGTCGCTGTGCCGCGGTCGGAGCGGTGCGTGATACCGAACCAACGGTCAAGGGAACCTGTTGATGCGCAACCCGAAAATCCTCGTCTGTTCCGGTTCCAGCCGGGGCGGGTCCTACAATGGCAAGCTGGCGTCGCTCGCCGCGAAGAAGCTGGCGATCCTGGATGCGGAGGTGACGCATCTGTCCTTGAAGGACTACGCGCTGCCGATCTATGACGGCGACCTGGAAACGAACAGCGGTGTGCCGGACAACGCCAGGAAGCTGCATCGGCACTTTCAGGGCCAGGACGGCATCTTCCTGGCCTGCCCGGAATACAATGCCGGCATCACGCCGCTCCTGAAAAACACCCTCGACTGGATCAGCCGGGTGAAGGAGCCGGGCGAGGCCTACAAGAACAAGGTGTTTGCGATCGGCGCGGCTTCTCCGGGTGCTTTCGGCGGCATGCGCGGACTGATCGGCATGCGCACGATTCTGGAAGTTGGTCTCGGTGCGATGGTGCTGCCGCAGATGGTGTCGGTCGCCAAGGCCGCCAGCGCCTTTGACGAGCGCGGCGCGCTGACCGATGAGCGGGCCGATGGTCAGCTCGACCGGCTGGTGGACGCCCTGTTGCGCGCCACCCGGATCGAAATGTCCCACTGAGAAGTGCCGGGACCTGGCCTCAAAGCCCGGTTCTCACGGCCTGCGGTCCGATGACCGCTTGGAAATGCCGCGATTGCCGCCTACATAGGGCGGCAGCAAGGAAAGACCTTAAGAGGATTGCATGAGCGATACGCGCGAACCGGCCCAGTGGCACGGGACGACGATCATGATGGTGCGCAAGGGCGGCAAGGTGGTGATCGCCGGCGACGGCCAGGTGTCCCTCGGCCAGACCGTGATCAAACACTCCGCCCGCAAGGTGCGGCTGCTGGCCAAGGGCGAGGTCATTGCCGGTTTTGCCGGCGCAACCGCCGACGCCTTCACCCTGTTTGAACGCCTGGAAGCCAAGCTGGAACAATATCCGGGCCAGCTGATGCGCGCCTGTGTGGAACTGGCCAAGGACTGGCGCACGGACCGGTACCTGCGCCGTCTGGAAGCAATGATGCTGGTCGCCGACAAGAATGTCTCCCTGGTGCTGACCGGCACCGGTGACGTTCTGGAACCGGAAGGCGGCGTCATGGGCATCGGCTCGGGCGGCAACTATGCGCTGGCCGCGGGCCGAGCGCTCGCCGACACGGATTTCGACGCCGAGACCATTGCCCGCAAGGCCATGGCGGTGGCCGCGGAAATCTGCGTCTACACCAATTCCAGCGTGACCGTGGAATCGCTGGACACGGCCGAGTGACCGGCCATGGTTTCCTTTCGCCCCGTCACCTCTGACGATCTGCCGCTTCTGGCGGACTGGATGGCGCGCCCGCATTGGCGCGCCTGGTGGGGTGAGCCGGAGACCGAGCTGGGCTACATCCGCGACATGCTCGAAGGGCGCGACACGACCAAGCCCTTCATCTTTCAAGTCGATGGCAGCGACTCTGGCTATATTCAGGTCTGGTATGTGAAGGACCAGCAAGGCCCCGAGGTCGTCACGGACTATCCCTGGGTGGTCCTGCTGCCGAAGGACGCGGTCGGCGTCGATCTGTCGATTGCCGATGGCAAAGAGCTGTCGCGGGGACTTGGAACAAAGGTATTGCAGGCATTTGTCCGCAAATTGCAGCAGGATGGCCACCATCGGATCCTCATCGATCCCGATCCGGCCAACCTGCGCGCCGTGAAGGCCTATAGGAAGGCCGGGTTCAGGGAGATCAAGGACCTCCTGGGCCGCACCGGCGACAGCCTGCTGATGGAACACACAGTGACGGAAGGTACGTCTTAAAACATGTCCGATTTTTCTCCGCGCGAAATCGTTTCAGAACTCGACCGCTACATTGTCGGTCAGAAGGATGCCAAGCGGGCGGTCGCGATCGCGCTCCGCAACCGCTGGCGCCGTCAGCAACTTCAGGGCCAGATGCGCGAGGAGGTTCTGCCCAAGAACATCCTGATGATCGGCCCGACCGGTGTCGGCAAGACCGAAATTTCCCGCCGCCTGGCCAAACTGGCCAACGCGCCGTTCACCAAGGTGGAAGCGACAAAGTTCACCGAGGTCGGTTATGTCGGCCGCGACGTTGAACAGATTGTCCGCGATCTTGTGGAAGCCGGCATCACGCTGGTGCGCGACCAGAAGCGCGAGGCGGTCAAGGCCAAGGCGCATGTGCTCGCCGAGGAACGCGTACTCGACGCGCTGGTCGGCAAGAATGCCAGCCCGGCAACCCGCGACAGTTTCCGCGCCAAGCTGCGCAACGGCGAGATGAACGACAAGGAAATCGAGGTCGAGGTCCGTGCCCAGGCCCAGATGCCGAGCTTCGACCTGCCGGGCATGCCTGGCGCCAGCGTCGGTGTGATGAATGTCTCCGACCTGCTCGGCAAGGCCTTCGGCGGCCAGACCAAGACCAAGCGGACCACGGTCAGCGAGAGTTATGAACTGCTCATCAACGAGGAATCGGACAAGCTGCTCGACGACGACAAGGTCGTCGAGGAGGCGATTTCCCTGGTCGAGAATTCCGGCATCGTCTTCCTGGACGAGATCGACAAGATCTGTGCCCGCGAAGGCCGGGCCGGCGCCGATGTCTCCCGCGAGGGTGTCCAGCGCGACCTGCTGCCGCTGATCGAGGGCACGGTCGTCTCCACCAAGCACGGACCGGTCAAGACCGACCACATCCTGTTCATCGCCTCCGGCGCGTTCCATGTCGCCAAGCCGTCCGACCTCCTGCCGGAACTGCAGGGCCGCCTGCCGATCCGCGTTGAGCTCCGGGCGCTCAACAAGGAGGATTTCCAGGCGATCCTGACCGAGCCGGAAGCCAGCCTCATCAAGCAGTATGTGGCCCTGATGGAAACGGAACAGGTGACGCTGAAATTTACCGAGGACGCGATTGAAGAAATTGCGTCGGTCGCGGTCGATCTCAACGCGTCGGTGGAGAATATCGGCGCCCGGCGCCTGCAGACCGTGATGGAGCGCATCCTCGATGAGATTTCCTTCACCGCGCCGGACCGGGCCGGGGAGGAGGTCGAGATCAGCGCCGACTTCGTCCGCGAGAACATCGGCGATCTCGCCAAGAACGTCGACCTGTCGAAGTTCATTCTCTAAGCAACAAAGTCCGCCTTCAAGCCGACTTGGAGGCGGGTCGGGCGAAATCCAGTTTGACGCAATCGCGGCCGCTGTGTTTCGCCGCATAGAGCTGTTCGTCCGCCTTCCGGTACAAATCCCGGAACGTCGGGCAGTCGTCGAAGATCACACCGCCGATGCTGATGGTGAGCCGGCGGGGCGAACCGCCGGGTGCGAAGGCAACCTCGCGCACGGACTGGCGCATGCGTTCGGCAATGGCGGCGGCGCCCTCGGCGGTCTTCGCGGGCAGAAAAACGCCAAACTCCTCGCCGCCCAGCCGTCCGGCGAGATCGGGCGGCTGCAGGCCGGCGCAAATGGCATCCGCGATTTGCTTTAACGCCTCATCGCCGATGTCATGGCCGAAATGGTCGTTGATTGTCTTGAAATGATCGACGTCGATCACGAGCAGCGCATCAGTGGACCGGTTGGCGCTTGACGCCATCCGCTGGATGTAGCCCTCGACAACTTCCGTAAAGGCGCGCCGGTTGAGCAGCGACGTCAGGCTGTCCGTCGCAGCCAGGTGGGCAAGCTCATGATGGGCAATCGACAATTGCCGCATCTTGTTCAAAAGCAGATAGAAAAAGAACGGGGCCAGCAACAGCGGAATGATGATGTTGTTGTGCGGGTCGCGGCCCCAGCGCCAGGTCCAGGTTTCGAAGGAAAAACTGTCGACGACAAAGGCGACCGCGATACAGACCGCGGTACCCAGCACCGTCAGGACGTAGACCCGCGCCCGCCCTCTTGCCGACCAGTCGAGATTGCGCATGCTCAAGTGTCCGCCGCGCCGCTTAATGCCGTCTTAAATCTACCACAGAACCGTGCGGATCGGGGCATGGCCGCAATGTCATGAGCGACAAATTCGCGGCTTGCGGAGCACGCGCACCGGTGGCAGCATGCGGCCATGGTAGCCATACGAAAAAGCAACGAGGAAGGCCACCGCCGGAAATTTCTGGTCGTGGTCGACGAAACGCCCGAATGCGACCGGGCGATCGTCTATGCCGCCAAACGCGCGGCGCGCACCGGCGGCGTGGTCACACTGGTCTTCATCATCGCCCCCGGCGACTTTCAGCACTGGTTGGGGGTTGAGGACATCATGCGGGCCGAGGCCATGGAAGAGGCCGAATCCGCGCTGGCCAAGGCGACCGAGCGCGTCCGCTCCGTGGCGCGCACAGAGCCGGAAACCGTGGTCCGCGAAGGCGCGAAGGCCGAGGAAATCATGGACCTGATCGAGGCCGACGCCGACATTGCCATTCTGATTCTGGCGGCGAGCACCGGGTCTGAAGGCCCCGGGCCGTTGGTCTCCTCCTTCGCCGGCAAATCCGCGGGAACGTTTCCGATCCCGGTCACCATCGTGCCGGGCAATCTGGACGATGACAGCATCGCGGCCCTGGCCTGATCTTGAGAGCGTGCGGGGCAGCGCTTGACCGGCAGCGATCCGTACCTATCTAGTTTTTAACGGTTCCAAACTGTTGTGGGATGGGGTAGAAGAACCCATCGGTGTTTTGCGATTTGTGGAGAGGCGCGAAACACGGGCGGCACTTGGGCGCGAAAAAGCGCAAGGACAAAAGAAATGTTTATTCAGACGGAAGCCACGCCGAACCCGGCGACGCTGAAATTCCTGCCGGGCCGCGTGGTCCTGCCGGAAGGCACCTATGATTTCCGTTCCAGGGCGGATGCCGGCGTCTCGCCGCTCGCTGAAAAACTGTTCGACGTTCCCGGCGTCGTCGCCGTGTTCTTCGGCCATGACTTCGTCACGGTGACCAAGGACGACACCGACTGGCAGCACATGAAGCCGGCCATTCTCGGTGTCATCATGGAGCAGTTCATGTCGGGCCAGCCAGTCATGTCGGCCGGCCAGTCCGAAGACATCGAAGAAGGCGAATTCTTCGAAACGGGCGACCAGGAAACCGTCAACACCATCAAGGAACTGCTGGAGACCCGGGTCCGTCCGGCCGTCGCCCAGGATGGCGGCGACATCACCTTCAAGGGTTTCAAGGAAGGCGTGGTTTATCTCTCCATGCGCGGCGCCTGCGCCGGCTGCCCGTCTTCCACGGCCACGCTCCAGCACGGCATCCAGAACCTGCTGCGCCACTTCGTTCCGGAAGTGGAAGAAGTCCGCCCGATCTGACGCTGCAACTCCCAGAAGGAATTCAAGGCCCGGTCTCGTTGCCGGGCCTTCACTTTTATGGCCTCTCGGGCCGTCATCCCGGACGGAGCACAGCGAAGATCCGGGATCGGTGAGCCTGGGACTGTCCAAGGAAAAGCGCTCAAAACGTCAACGGCTTCCGGGCTCCCCGATCCCGGCTCGCGCTTCGCTTGGCCGGGATGACGACGGTCGATTTGCTATAGTGGACGCATTGATCCGGGCCTTTAATATTTCCGACCCCCATTCCCTGTGGAACGCAAGCCCCCCTTTGGACTTAGGTCCAAAGCCCCGCTCGACTCGTGGCCCACGCCGGGTTAGTGGCAAGGAGACGAAAACCCCGTGAGCCGAACCCGAATGCGCGTCCTAGCCATCGACACCTCCCTTGCCAATTGTGCTGCTGCCGTCCTGGACGACAGTGTGGCGACCGCCTGTTTCGAGGCCTGCGGCGAGGAGATCGGCCGGGGGCATGCCGAGCGGCTGATGGACATGATCGGCGAAGTCATGGCCGAAAGCTCGACCGCTTTTTCTGAACTCGACCGGGTCGCGGTCACCGTCGGGCCGGGCAGTTTCACCGGCCTGAGGGTCGGCCTCTCGGTCGCGCGCGGCTTCGGCCTCGTGCTGGGCAAACCCGTTGTCGGCGTGACCACACTCGCGGCGATTGCGCGGTCCGCCGCGCCCAGGGACGGCGGTGCGCCGCTACTTGTCGCACTGCCGGGCAAGGGCGACGAAGTCTATTGCCAGCAATTTGATGCCGCCGGAACTCCGGACGGCGAGGCGGGCGTGCGCACGCTCGCCGAGCTTGCGGCGAGCCTGCCGGACACAATAAGATTGGCGGGAGCGGCATCGGAAAAAGTGGCAAGGGAATGTGGTCTTGCCGAGGACCGGATCTTGTCCCGCAGCGGCTTTCCCTTTATCCGGGATGTCGCGGAGCTCGGGATCACCGCCGATCCGGCCAGGTCTTCCCCGTCGCCGCTCTATCTGCGGCCGCCCGATGCGACGCCGCAGACCAAGGGAAGGATTGAACGGCAATGAGTTTTTGGTGGTTCTGGACCCAGCCGCCGGTGATAGAAGAGGCGCTGGACGAGGATCTGCCGAAGATTGCCGAAATCCACGATCTGTCCTTCAAGCACAACTGGAACATCGAGGAATTCGCGCGCATGAAGGCGCAGGACGGCACCACCATTTTGGTGGCGCGCCGGTCCAGCCCCTATGGCACGCGCGCCCCGCTCGGCTTCCTGGTTGTCCGGACCGTGGCGGACGAAGCCGAGGTGATCACCATCGCCGTCCACCCGCGCCAGCGCGGCCGGGGGATCGGCAAGAAACTGATGGAAGCCGCCCTGTTCCGCCTCTACGGCGAGCGCTGTCAGTCCCTGTTCCTGGAAGTCGACGCGGCCAATGAATCGGCCTTGCTGCTCTATCGCGGCCTGGGCTTTCGGGAAGTCGGCAAGCGCAAGGGCTATTACGGCGACAGTGGAGGAGACGGCACGGCGCTTGTCATGCGCATCGATCTTCGTTAAGCGCATAGCGACAACGGAAACCTGAGACCGGACGGCATTGCGATGGCGGTAGAGAAGCAATCGGCACTTGCGGATATGTGCATCGAAAAAGGCATGCGCATGACCGAACAGCGCCGGGTCATTGCCTCCGTCATCGAGGCAGCCTCCGAGGAACATCCGGATGTGGAGGAACTCTACCGCCGCGCCGTCGCCATCGATCCGGGCATTTCCATTTCCACGGTCTATCGAACGGTCAAGCTGTTCGAGGACGCGGGCATGATCGAGCGGCACGATTTTCGCGACGGCCGTTCGCGTTACGAGACCGTTCCGGACGAGCATCACGATCACCTCATCGATCTCAGATCGGGCCAGGTGATCGAGTTCCGCAACGAGGAGATCGAGGCCCTCCAGGAATTCATCGCGCGCAAACTCGGCTACAAGCTGGTCGACCATAGGCTCGAGCTTTATGGAGTGCCCCTGGACCCGGCGAAGGACGAGAAGGGCGATGGCTAACCTCAAGGCCGGAGTGCTGATTTTTGTCCTGACGCTGGTCTCGCTGGTGCTGATCCCGCTGCAATGGATCGCGGTCAAGCTGAAGCTTCCCGTCCAGAGACATCTGCCGCAGCTCTGGCACCGCATCGCCACGCGGCTTGTCGGCATCAAGATCAGCCAGATCGGCACGCCGGCTGTCGATCGTCCTCTGCTGATCGCCGCCAACCATGCCTCCTGGGTCGATATCACGGTGGTCGGGTCGCTGTTGCCGCTGTCCTTCATCGCCAAGTCGGAAGTGTCCGGCTGGCCGGTGTTCGGCCTTTTCGCAAAGCTGCAGCGGACGGTGTTCGTCAATCGCACCAGACGTACGGAAACCGCCCAGGTGGCCGATGCGATTGCGGAGCGCATGGCGGTGGGCGATGCCATGGTGCTGTTCGC
The DNA here is from genome assembly GCF_023156505.1 of Roseibium sediminicola. Lineage (GTDB taxonomy): Bacteria > Pseudomonadota > Alphaproteobacteria > Rhizobiales > Stappiaceae > Roseibium > Roseibium sediminicola. Next base: position 72,681 of record NZ_JALNMJ010000009.1, read on the forward strand.
CGAAGGCACATCAAATGACGGCAATTGCGTGCTGCCGTTCCGCTCCGCGCTTCTGGGCGCGGCAACCCGCGCCGTCGGCACGGAAGACACCAGGAATGTCTGGGTCCAGCCGCTGTCGGTGGCCTATCAGGGGTTTTACGGCCTGCCGATGGGCCGCGCGCACCGGCCGCATGTCGCCTGGTACGGCGACATGGAGCTGGCGGGCCATCTTTGGGGCATCTTCAGCCGTGGAGCGCTCGATGTCATTGTGCGCTGGGGCGAACCCGTTCTGGTCGACAGGGAAACCGATCGCAAGGCCCTGACGCGCCAGCTCGAAGCCGATGTGCGCGCCATGACGATCGCTTCGCTGATGCAAAAGACCGTCGAAAGCCAAGAAACCGGCGATCTGGAGCCGTTCGACTTCTTCTCAAACGCGGAAAAAACCGCTAAAGCTGGCGCCTGAATTTTTCAAGGTGCCGGCCGCCGGACCCAAGGAGACGGTCCCGAAGAGACGGTACAAGGGCGACTGGCGGACAAGACGCGTTCCGCGCCGCGCACCCGAACCCAAGACATGCGGGCCGAAATACGGCCACGAGGAGCGAATGACAAGCCGCCCGAACAAGGACCAACAGACGTCCCCATCCGTCGACACCGCAGGCGAGCCGAAAGCTGCGAAAGGAAACCTGCGCAAGGTTTTCGTGCGCACCTATGGCTGCCAGATGAATGTCTATGACAGCGAGCGCATGACCGATGTGCTGGCGCCGGAGGGCTTCGAGGCGACCGAAGATCTCAATGATGCCGATCTGGTCATTCTCAATACCTGCCACATCCGGGAAAAGGCGGCGGAAAAGGTCTATTCCGAGCTCGGCCGGATCCGCAAGGTCAAGGAAGAGCGCGCGAAATCGGGCAAGGACATGATGGTTGGCGTTGCCGGCTGCGTCGCCCAGGCCGAGGGCGAGGAGATTTCCCGCCGCGCGCCGATCGTCGACCTGGTCGTCGGACCGCAGAGCTATCACCAGCTGCCGGGGCTTCTGGAAAAGGCGCGCCAGGGCAAGAAGGTCGTCGAAACCGAATTCGACATCGACGCCAAATTCAACCACCTGTCGGGCCAGGCGGAAAAACCTGTCCTGAAGCGGGCGCCGTCCGCCTTTCTGACCGTGCAGGAAGGCTGCGACAAGTTTTGCACCTTCTGCGTGGTGCCTTATACCCGCGGCGCGGAGGTGTCCCGGTCCGTCCAGCAGATCGTCGAGGAAGCGGAGCGCATGGCGTCGGCCGGTGTGCGCGAAGTCACGCTGCTCGGCCAGAACGTCAATGCTTATCACGGCGAGGCAGCCGACGGTGCGACCTGGGGTCTTGGCCGGCTGTTGCGCCGTCTTGCCGAGATCGACGGGCTCGACCGGCTGCGCTACACCACCAGCCATCCGCGCGACATGGATGACGACCTGATCGCTGCCCATGCGGAGCTGAAGAGTCTGATGCCCTATCTGCATCTGCCGGTGCAGTCTGGCTCAGACAAGATCCTGAAGGCCATGAACCGCCGCCACACGCGCGAAGACTATTTCCGCCTGCTCGACCGCATTCGCGCAGCCGCACCCGATATCGCACTGTCCGGCGATTTCATCGTCGGTTTCCCGGGCGAGACAGAGCAGGACTTCGAGGACACGATGGATCTGATCCGCCGGGTGGAATACGGCTCGGCCTTTTCCTTCAAATACAGCCAGCGTCCGGGCACGCCGGGCGCGACCATGGACGATCAGGTGCCCGAGGACGTCAAGTCGGCCCGTCTTGCCGAGCTTCAGGCGCTGATCAGCGATCAGCAGAAGGCGTTCAACGCCTCGCGCCGCGGCATGATCTGCGATGTGCTTCTGGAAAAGACCGGCCGCAATCCGGGTCAGCTGGTCGGAAAATCTCCGTGGTTGCAGCCGGTTCAGCTGGACGCGCAGGAAAATCTGATCGGCAGCATACAAGCGGTGGAAATCGTTGACATCGGGTCCAATTCGCTGTTCGGACGGCTGATTGCGGGGCAAGATACTTTCGACACGGCCGGAGCCGCGGCGGCTCCTGCAAGCCAGGCCGGTTGAGTACAGGAGACGTCATTTGACGCGCGACAGCCAATCTTCTTCCCGCAAGCCTTCGGACCCATCTTCTGCCGCCAGCGCGGCCACCGATACGACCCATATTGTCCTTGCGTTTGAAGACAACCGGCTGATCGGCGACCTGTTCGGTCAGTTCGATCAGAACCTCGCCTTGATCGAGCAGCGGCTCGGGGTCGATGCGATCGCACGCGGCAACCAGGTCACGCTGAAAGGCAGCCAGGGCGCCTGCGCACAGGCGCGCACGGCGCTGGAGGCCATGTATCAGCGGCTCCTTCAGGGCCAGGAAATTCATCCCGGCGATGTCGACGGCGCGCTGCGCATGGCTGCCGCCGCCGAAGCACAGCTGCCCTTGCCGACGCTCGAGCCGAAATCCCGCCTGGCCTTTGCCCAGATCGCCACGCGACGCAAGACCATTGTCGCGCGCACGCCCACCCAGGACGCCTATATCCGGGCAATGGACCGGGCCGACCTGATCTTCGGCACCGGCCCGGCCGGCACCGGCAAGACCTTTCTGGCGGTGGCCTATGCGGCGGCGCTCCTGGAGCGCGGCGACGTTGCCCGGCTGATCCTGTCACGCCCGGCCGTTGAGGCCGGCGAGCGGCTCGGCTTCCTGCCGGGGGAAATGAAGGACAAGGTCGATCCCTATCTCAGGCCGATCTATGACGCGCTTTACGAGATGATGCCGGCGGAAAAGGTTGATCGCGGCCTGCAATCCGGCATGATCGAAGTGGCGCCGCTGGCCTTCATGCGCGGCCGCACGCTGTCCAACGCCGTGGTCCTGCTGGACGAGGCGCAGAACACCACCTCGATGCAGATGAAGATGTTCCTGACCCGCCTCGGCGAAGGCTCGAAAATGATCGTCACCGGTGACCCGAGCCAGATCGACCTGCCGTCCGGGCAGAAATCGGGCCTGCGCGAGGCGCTCGGCCTGTTGACCGATATCCAGGCCGTTTCTCATATCCGCTTCAACGAGACCGATGTTGTGCGCCATGAACTCGTCGGCCGGATCGTGACCGCCTATGACAATGCCTCGCGTGAAGAATCCATGGCGCGCGAGCGCCGCTTCAACGAGCGCCAGCGCGGTGCGGATCCCGACGAAACACCGCCGCGGCCCCGGGAAAGAGTGGTTTCGTGACACGGACCGGACATCATGCCTGACATCCTGCCGGACGGGTTTCAGATCGATCTGTCGATCGAGGCCGGGGACTGGGACGAAGCCGTTCTCATGATCCTGGCCGAGCGAGCGATTGCGGCGGCGTTTGCCGCTGCCGACCTCGAGGTTTTGGATAACACCGAAGTGTCTCTTCTGTTCACCGACGACGCCTCCATTCGGAAACTGAACGCCGAATGGCGGGAAAAAGATAAGCCGACGAATGTTCTTTCTTTCCCCGGAAGCGATCCGCAAGGTGATGTCTACGGTCCCCTCCTGGGAGACATCGTATTTGCCCAGGAAACCGTTGCCCGGGAAGCCGATGAAATGGGAATTGAATTCTCAGATCACCTTTCCCATCTGATTGTTCATGGTTTGCTGCATCTTTTCGACTATGATCATCAGGAAAACGATGAAGCTGAACTGATGGAAAGCCTTGAGAAAGCCATATTGGCCTCTATAGGCATAGACGATCCTTATGCGGACAGGCCGCTTGTGGCCGATGACCGGTAAGGGATACTCCTTGGATATGACGTTCTTGATTGATGGATGATGAGCGCAGTTGAACCGCAAAGTCCGGCAGGTGGAGAAAAATCCGCGTCGTCCGGCCAGCCCCAGGACGGGGAAGACCCGCAACAGATAAAGCCGCAGCGGTCTGCGGCCTTCCTTCAACAGCTCAAACGCCTGTTGCGCTTGGGGCGTCAGTCTTCGAGCCTGCGCGAAAATCTGGAAGACGAACTCGCCCGTGAAGGCGGTGACGCCGCCTTTTCTCCCGAAGAGCGCATGCTTCTCGGCAACATCCTGCGCTTGCGCGAACTCAGGGTGGACGACGTCATGATCCCGCGAGCGGACATAGACGCGGTCGATCTTGGCACCAGCCTCAGCCGCGTGATGGAGCTGTTCCAGAACAGCGGGCACTCGCGCATGCCGGTCTACGAGGAAACCCTCGATGATCCGCGCGGAATGGTCCATATCAAGGACCTGATGGCTTATATCGCGGTGAAAGGAGCGTCCGGCAGAGCTGCAACTGCTGTGGAAAACAGTGCGGATGCAACTGAGTTGCAACCGGATCGGCAAAACGGTATCGCGCGCAACGGTCACAACATGCCGGATCTGGACCTGGCCTGCGTGGATCTGTCGGTCTCGCTCAAGGAAACGGATCTGGTTCGCGAGCTCCTGTTCGTGCCGCCCTCCATGCCGGCAACGGACCTGATGGCCAAGATGCAGGCCGATCGCATCCAGATGGCCCTGGTGATCGACGAATATGGCGGTACGGACGGGCTGGTCTCACTGGAAGACCTGGTCGAGGAAGTTGTCGGCGATATTGAAGACGAGCACGACGAGGACGAGGAGGCCATGCTGGCCGCCGCCGGTGAAGGCGTCTGGATCGCCGATCCGCGCCTGCCGCTTGAGGATCTGGATGGGGTGCTTGGCACCAATCTCACCGAAGGCGAAATCTCCGAGGATGTCGATACGCTCGGAGGTCTGCTCTATGTCTCGGTCGGACGGGTTCCGGTGCGCGGTGAGCTGTTGCTGGTGCCTGAGGAAGTTCCCGGTTTTGAATTCGAAATCATGGACGCGGATCCCAGACGTATCAAGCGGTTGAAGATCCGCCGCCGGCGGACCGAAACACGGCCGCCGGAGCTGCGCCGCCGGCCCAAGAAGCCGGACACACCGCCGCAGGACGGCGATCCCGCACAAGATTCTGTCACCGGGGCTCCCAAGATTGCGGCGTCCGGCGGAAATGGTTGAGACGCGGTGCGTCGACGCCCCGGGAAACACTGCATGGCGGATTAAACCTTGACCGGACTGCGCTGAGCCGACAAACCTCCTGACCGCGAACCTTTCCGGAACAGGGAAAATCTTCATATGCACTGGTTGTCACACCGCCTGTCGGCCCTGCCAAACACGTTTCTATTGGCATGGGGCTGGCAGCGGCGTTTGCTGTGCGTGCTGAGCGGCGCCCTGACCGCCCTTGCCCTGCCGCCTTTTGATTTCTGGCCTGTTCTCCTGGTGAGTTTTCCCTGCCTCGTCTGGCTGCTGGACGGCGCCCTGGAGCCGGGGCCAGGCAAGGGCCTGACAAAGCTGCGCACCGGTTTCGCGCTCGGCTGGCTGTTCGGCTTTGGCTACTTCCTGGCGGGGCTCTGGTGGATCGGCTCGGCGTTCCTGGTTGAGGCCGACCGCTTCGCCTGGCTGATGCCCCTCGCCGTGCTGGCCATGCCGGCGGGCCTGGCCCTATTTACCGGTCTTGGGGTCGCAGTGGCGGCTTTGGTCTGGTCCGACCGGTTCCGCCGCATTCTGCTGCTTGCCGCCTGTCTGACCCTCGCCGACTGGCTGCGCGGTCATGTCCTCACCGGATTTCCCTGGAACACGTTCGGCTACGGCCTTTCCGGATCCCTGACCCTGTCGCAGGCGGCAAGTCTGACCGGCATTTACGGTTTGACATTCCTGGTGGTTGCCATTGGCTCGGCGCCGGCCCTGATGGCGGATGTCAGGCCGCTTTCAAACCGGCTGCGTGCCCAGCTATTCGCGGCGCTCGCCGGGCTTGTCTTGGCCGGATACGGAACCGTGCGCCTGTGGCAACCGGCGCCGCCGGACACAGCGCTCGACATCCGCATCGTTCAGCCCTCTATCGACCAGAGGGACAAATGGCGGCCGGAGTTGCGGGACCAAATCTTTCAAACCTTCCTGGACATGAGCGAAGCGCCGCTTGGCGGCGATGCGCGGATCGGCCAAAACCGCCTGGTGATATGGCCGGAATCGGCCGTGCCCTTCCTGCTGACGCAGGAGCCCGGGGCCCTGTTCCGGATCGGCAAGGTGCTCGGACCGGCCACGGAACTGGTCACAGGCGCGATCCGCGGCGAACCCGGCACCGACGGCGTGGACTATTACAATAGCGTTTATCTGATCGACGGCGACGGCACGGTGAGCGGCATCTACGACAAGGTGCGCCTGGTCCCCTTCGGCGAATACGTGCCGCTTAAACCATTGCTGGAAAAGCTCGGAATTACAAATCTTGCGGGTCCCTTGGCGGGCTTCGAGGCCGGTTACCAGCCGCGTGTACTGACCACCTCCGAAAGTTTTAGTTTTCTACCCATGATTTGCTACGAGGCAATTTTTCCGGGCGCGCTCGGCCGCGCGAAGGGGGAACCGACTTTTCTGCTGAACGTGACAAACGACGCCTGGTTCGGGCAGACGCCTGGCCCTCACCAGCATTTCGCTCAGGCGCGGCTGCGCGCGATAGAAACCGGATTGCCGCTGATTCGGGCCGCAAATACGGGCATTTCCGCCATTGTTGACCCTCGGGGTGCCGTTGTTGCGAAACTTGGGATCTTTGAGGCGGGGGTGATCGACGGTAGGCTTCCGCAGAGATTAAGTACTCCTCTCTACGGCAGAACCGGCGATATTCCGGTGCTGATCATTTCGATATTCATTGTAGTATTTGCCAGTATTCATCAATACAACCGCGATTCGCGCTAAAATTGATAAATTTTGTTTGAGTTGAGTGAAGGAAGTGTGATACAACCGTGAAATAGCCGATTGAAGGCTATCACATGTACAAGTGAAAGGTTGAGGGCAAACTTCGGTCTTCTGAGCCTGTGGGGGGATTTCAGGGGAGCTTGTGCAAACAAAAACGAGCGGACTTTCACCGCCACAATAAAGAAAGAGCGACACAGATGCCCAGTAAGAAGTCTCCGAATCCAATCGACATTCACGTCGGCAGCCGCGTGCGGCTGCGGCGCATGATGCTTGGCATGAGTCAGGAAAAGCTCGGCGAAGCTCTTGGCATCACTTTCCAGCAAATTCAGAAATATGAAAAAGGCACCAACCGGATCGGTGCCAGCCGGCTGCAGCACATCGCCACTGTCTTGAAAGTGCCGGTGTCCTTCTTCTTCGAAGACGCGCCCGGTACCCCGGAGGAGGCCGAAGGATTCGGCGAAACCCAGCCCACTTCCTACGTCGTTGACTTCCTGTCCTCGTCGGAGGGCCTGTCCCTGAACAAGGCCTTCGTCCGGATCGAGGACCCAAAAGTACGGCGCCGGATCGTCGATCTGGTCCGCTCGCTGGCCGGCGACGACTGATAAAAATGCATGTCACGCTTGACGTGGCGAAAAACTTCTAAGATTGATGCACCAGAAGCGGCGATGTCATCGCCGCTTCTGTCATATTCATTCCCAGAAGGACGATCGCCAATGGCACGTCAGAATTATCTGTTTACCTCCGAATCCGTGTCCGAAGGACACCCGGACAAAGTCTGCGACCGCATTTCCGATGCCGTGGTTGACGCCTATCTTCGCGAGATGCCGGAAGCGCGTGTTGCCTGTGAAACGCTGGCCACCACCAACCGCATCGTGATCGCTGGCGAAACCCGCGGCCCCTCGACCATCACCAACGAATATCTCGCCCATCTGGCGCGCATGGCCGTCAAGGACATCGGCTATGAGCAGGATGGCTTCCATTGGGAAAACTGCGACATCGCGGTGCACCTGCATGCCCAGTCCGCCCATATTGCCCAGGGCGTGGACGCCGGCGGCAACAAGGACGAAGGCGCGGGCGACCAGGGCATCATGTTCGGTTACGCCTGCCGCGAAACTGAAGAACTGATGCCGGCGCCGATCCTTTATTCGCACAAGATCCTGCGCACGCTCGCCGAAGCCCGCAAATCCGGCAAGGAGCCGGTGCTCGGCCCGGACGCCAAGAGCCAGGTCACCGTGCGCTATGAAAACGGCAAGCCGGTTGCGGCCACCTCGATCGTGCTGTCGACCCAGCACCTGGATCCGTCGCTGACCTCCGAAGATGTCCGCAAGATCGTCGATCCCTACATCAAGGCGTCCCTGCCGGAAGGCTGGATCACCGACGAGACCGTCTGGCATGTCAATCCGACCGGTGCCTTTGTCATCGGCGGTCCGGACGGCGATGCCGGCCTGACCGGCCGCAAGATCATCGTCGACACCTATGGCGGTGCTGCACCGCATGGCGGCGGCGCCTTCTCCGGCAAGGATCCGACCAAGGTCGACCGTTCCGCCGCCTATGCCGCGCGCTATCTGGCCAAGAATGTCGTCGCTGCCGATCTGGCCGATCGCTGCACCATTCAGCTGTCCTACGCCATCGGCGTCTCCGAGCCGCTGTCGGTCTATGTCGATCTGCACGGCACGGGCCGTTGCGATGAGGCGAAGCTGGAAAAGGCTCTGCGCGACGTCATGGGGCTGAGCCCGCGTGGCATTCGCGAGCACCTGAAGCTCAACAACCCGATCTATGAGCGCACGGCGGCCTACGGCCATTTTGGCCGGGAGCCGGAGGCCGATGGCGGCTTCTCCTGGGAAAAGGTCGACCTGGTTGACGAGCTGCGCCCGCTTGCGGGATAAGCGCGCAACACCGCTGACCCTTTAGGAAAATACAGATCGCCGGTTCAGCGCCGGCGATCTTTTGGTTTGAAGTAGCGGTGCATCGGTCAAGCGGCGTAACGCTGCCGATGGACTGCTTTGCGTCACCCGGAGGGCCGGGCTCTTGCGTCCGCTGACCACGTTGGCTTGCGCTTGTGGTGGAACCACACCACCGCGCGCAACCCGCCTCGTTAGCAAACGCAACGCACCGGTCAAATGAACCTAGATTGAGTGGAAATGCTCTAGATGACCGACCGTTACGAAGGTTCCTTTTACGGCCGCCGCAAGGGCAAGCCGCTCAGCCCGCGCCGAGAGGCGCTGATGGAAACCGAACTGCCGCGCTTGGGGCTGGACCTGAACGCGCCCGCGCCCGCGGACCTGAGGGACCTGTTCGAAGCCGAGGTGAAATCCGTCTGCCTGGAAGTCGGTTTCGGCGGCGGAGAGCATCTCCTGCACCGGGCAAGAACCAACCCGGATATCGGTTTCATCGGCATCGAGCCATTTGTCGGTAGCATGGCCAAGGCGGTGACGGCCGTCGTCGGTGAGGGGATGAAGAACGTCCGCCTTTATGACGACGACGCGATCAACGTGCTCGACTGGTTGCCGGAGGCGAGCCTCGATCTCGCCTATCAGCTCTATCCGGACCCCTGGCCCAAGAAGCGCCACTGGAAGCGCCGTTTCATCAACGAACAGAATCTCGACCGCTATGCCCGCGCGCTCAAGCCGGGCTGCGAGTTCCGCTTTGCCAGCGACATAGACACCTATGTCGACTGGACATTGCGCCACTGCCGCGATCACGCTGCTTTCGCCTGGACCGCGGAAACCGCAAGCGACTGGAAGACGCCCTGGGACGGCTGGCCGGGCACGCGTTACGAGGCCAAGGCGATACGCGAGGGGCGTGTTGGCCGCTACCTGACCTTTTTGCGCCTGTAACCACCGGTTTCACGCCGCCTTCGGGGCGGCGCTGATTTCTTTTTCGGGAAATCGGCCCGGGGACTTGCCTTTTCGGCCGCTTTGGCGTTATACAGCCGGTGTTTCACCTCATACGGCTTATCTGAGCAGTTGAGAGTGGGCCCGCCGGGGACCCGCTCTTTTTTGTTTAGCTACTGGCCGGAGACAGACGACCGCGAGCAGGATTGCCCTATGTAAATCGTTGATCAGGCACATCTGATGCTCAAGAGCCGGCAACGGCTTGAACAGGAGCCAAGTGTGAGCGCACACGAACCGAGAATTGTAACGGAGCAGGGGCTGGATGCCCGTGTTGCCGCGATTGTGGAGCCGGTCATCGAGGACCTCGGCTACCGCCTGGTGCGCACCAAGATCAGCGCGGCAAACGGCTGCACGCTGCAGATCATGGCCGAACGTCCCGACGGCACGATGACCGTCGAGGACTGTGAAACCATTTCCCGAGCGGTCTCCCCGGCGCTTGACGTTGAGGATCCGATCAACCGGGCCTATCATCTGGAAGTTTCATCACCCGGGATCGACCGCCCGCTGGTGCGCGCCGGCGATTTCAATCGCTGGTCCGGCCATGAGCTGAAGGTCGAGATGGCCGTCATGCTGGACGGCCGCAAGCGGTTCCGGGGAACCCTGCTTGGCGCGGAGGACGGCGTTGCGAAGCTCCGCCTGCCCGACGTCAAGGAAGGCGACGACACCGTTGGCCTGCCGCTGGAAGATATCGGCGAAGCCAGGCTGGTGCTCACGGACGACTTGATTACGGCAGCTCTTCAGGCGGAAAAGGCGGCTTTGGCCGCCCGCGAGACATCGAACGAGCTGTCACAGGACAACAAGCCCAACTAGGCACACGGCTTAGCGGCAACGAGAAGAAACGCGCCACAGACGAACTCGACTGAACTTTGGCGCAAGAGGAGTGGAATATGGCAATCAGCGCAAACCGGCTGGAACTGCTGCAAATCGCTGACGCGGTCGCACGGGAAAAATCCATTGACCGGATGATCGTCATCAACGCAATGGAAGACGCGATCCAGAAGGCGGCCCGCTCCCGCTATGGTACGGAGACGGAAGTCCGCGCCGAAATCAATCCGAAGACCGGCGACATCCGCCTTCAGCGTCTTCTGCAGGTGGTCGAGACGGTCGAGAACATCTCCACCGAGATTGCCCTTGCCGACGCTCAGGCCCGCAACCCGGAAGCCAATCTCGGCGATTTCATCGCAGAGCCGCTGCCGCCGCTCGATTTCGGCCGCATTGCCGCCCAGTCTGCAAAGCAGGTGATCGTGCAGAAGGTGCGCGAAGCCGAGCGCGATCGCCAGTATGAAGAATTCAAGGACCGTGTCGGCGACGTCATCAACGGTGTCGTCAAGCGTGCCGAATACGGCAACGTGATTGTCGACCTCGGCCGCGGTGAGGGCATCGTGCGCCGCGACGAACTGATCCCGCGTGAAATCTTCCGCACCGGCGACCGCATCCGCGCCTTCATTTATGACGTGCGCCGAGAGCAGCGCGGTCCGCAGATCTTCCTGTCGCGCACCCATCCGCAATTCATGGCCAAGCTCTTTGCCCAGGAAGTGCCGGAAATCTACGACGGCGTCATCGAAATCAAGTCCGTTGCCCGCGATCCGGGCTCACGCGCGAAGATCGCCGTGATTTCCAAGGACAGCTCCATTGACCCGGTCGGTGCCTGTGTCGGCATGCGCGGCAGCCGCGTTCAGGCGGTTGTCGGCGAGCTGCAGGGCGAGAAGATCGACATCATTCCGTGGAACGAAGAAGCCGCGACCTTCATCGTCAACGCATTGCAGCCGGCGGAAGTCGCCAAGGTTGTTCTCGATGAGGATGCCGAGCGGATTGAAGTTGTCGTTCCGGATGACCAGCTGTCCCTGGCGATTGGCCGCCGTGGCCAGAACGTGCGTCTGGCGTCCCAGCTGACCGGCTGGGCCATCGACATCATGACCGAGCAGGAAGAAAGCGAACGCCGCCAGAAGGAATTCCAGGACCGTTCGCAGCTCTTCATGGAAGCGCTCAACGTCGACGAGATGGTCGGCCAGCTGCTGGCGACCGAAGGCTTCACCTCCGTCGAGGAAGTCGCCTATGTCGAGCTTGAGGAAATCGCCATGATCGAGGGCTTCGACGACGACACCGCCGTCGAGATCCAGGCACGCGCACGTGATTTCCTGGCCGAGCTGGAAGCCAAGCTCGACGAGGAACGCATCGAACTTGGCGTTTCGGACGACCTGCGCTCGATTGATGGCCTGACAACGGCTATGCTGGTTGCCCTCGGCAAGGACGGTATCAAGTCCATGGAAGATCTGGCGGGCTGCGCGGCAGACGACCTGATCGGCTGGACCGAGCGCAAGGACGGCGAGACCAAGCGGTTCGACGGTGCCTTGTCCGGCTTCGACATGTCCCGGGCCGAAGCGGAGAACGTCGTCATGGCGGCGCGCCTTGCGGCGGGCTGGGTCACCGAGGAAGAACTTGCGGCCCAGGCTGAGGAAGAACAGGAAATCGACGAGGTCGTCGACGTCGCCGAGGCGGACGCCCCGGCAGGCGGCGCGATCCTGAACGGATAAGAACAGGTGAAAGCCTCGGGTGCCGTCCGACTTCGAAAGATGCGGATCAGCCGGCACCGGCAGGCAGATTTGACCAGCATCGCGGCCGCCTTGCGGATCCCGTGAGACCGCTGGCTGGTTCAAAGGAGTGGCAGCGTGCCCAGGAAGAACGAGCCGACCGAACGGCAATGTGCCGTTACCCGGGAGGTTCAACCCGTCAGCTCGCTGATCCGGTTCGTGCTAGACCCCGAGGGGCAAGTGGTTCCGGATCTGAAGCGGGTGCTTCCCGGACGCGGTGTCTGGGTGACCGCCGCGAAAGATGTCGTGGCTGTCGCCGAGAAGGACCGGAAGAAGGTGTTCGGCAGAGGCTTCAAGACGGAAGCCGGGGTCGAGCCCGGACTGGCGGAGCGGGTCGATGCGCTCATGGAACGCTCAGCGCTGCAGGCGCTGTCCATGACGCGCAAGGCCGGCGAGCTGGTCACCGGTTACGCCAAGGTTGAAGCGGCCTTGCGGCGGGATCCCGTCGCAGGACTGATCCATGCCTCGGACGCTGCCGAGGACGGAATGAGAAGGCTCGGGGCGGTGGCTGCGAGCCGTGAGGAACTCGCAAACGGATGCCAAATCGTCCGTTTGTTCGATTCGGACCAATTGGATTTGGCATTGGGCCGGTCAAATGTGATACATGCTGCACTGCTTGCGGGGCAGGCGAGCGAAAATTTTCTGGCGCGGGTACGTGACCTTGAGGATTTTCGCGGGTCTTCCGAAGAAGCACGCAGCGACAAAGGCAACGCCTGAGAAGGCGGTTGCGCAGGACTGAAGGCAATATGAGCGATACGAAAAATCCAGGCGACAAGACAATCAGCGTTGAGCGTGGCAAGACGCTTGGCCTCAAGCGCGGCGGTGGCGATCAGGGAACTGTTCGGCAGTCGTTTTCGCATGGCCGGTCAAAGAACGTCGTCGTGGAAAAGAAAAGGCGCCGTGTCGTAACCCCGGGGCAAGAAGGCAAGCCTGAAGCACCGGCACCGACCACGCAGCGACTTGACCGGCCGTCCGAAGCCCCGCGCAAGCCGCAACAGGCGGATCCCATGGCGGCCAAGCAGGCACGCCGTTCCGCGTCCGGCCAGCGTCAGAAAGGCAATGGCAACGTGCTCAGGACCCTGACCAAGGAAGAGGCCGCCGCGCGCGCAGCCGCCCTTCAGATGGCCAAGGTGCGTGACGAGGAAGACCGCAAGCGCCGCGAGGAAGACGAGAAGCGCCGCGCCGCCGAGGCTGTGCAGCGTCAGGCCGAAGAAGAGGCACGCGCCAAGGCCGAGGCCGAGGAACGCGCCGTGCGCGAAGCCGAGGAAGCCAAGGCGGCTGCGGAACAGGCCAAGGCGGCCCCGACCGAGGAAGCCAAGCCGGAAGCGGCCGAGGCAGCTCCTGCGGCCGAGGCAGCGGCAAGCCCGTCAGCCCGCAAACCTGCTCTGCGCAAGCCGGCCCATGCCGACGGCGGCAAGCCGCCGAGCCTGGACAGTATGGGCAAGCGCAAGGAACCGGCCGCAGCGGCCCGTCCGAAGCCGGAGGCTCGCGAAGCAGGCTCCGAGGACGACCGCAACAAGGGCGGCCTGCGCGCGGTCAAGCGGCCGAAGCAGGCACCGGCACCGACCACGCGTCCGCGTGCGGGTGACGACCGCCGCCGTTCCAAGCTGACGATTTCGGCAGCCACTGGCGGCGACGACGGCCAGCGGGCACGTTCGCTCGCCTCCATGCGCCGGCGCCAGGAAAAGGCCAAGCGCGGCCAGCAGCAGGTGGTGCGCGAGAAGATTTCCCGCGAAGTCACTCTGCCGGAAGCGATCACCATCCAGGAACTCGCCAACCGCATGGCAGAACGCGCCGTCGACGTGATCAAGCTGCTGATGAAGCAGGGCCAGATGCTCAAGATCAACGACGTCATCGACGCCGATACGGCCGAGCTGATCGCCGAGGAAATGGGCCACACGGTCAAGCGCGTTTCCGAAGCGGACGTCGAAGAGGGGCTGTTCGCGACGGAAGACGAGGCAGGCACCCTGAAGGCGCGGCCGCCGGTCGTGACCATCATGGGCCACGTCGACCACGGCAAGACCTCGCTGCTCGACGCGATCCGCAAATCCAAGGTGGTCACCGGCGAAGCCGGCGGCATCACCCAGCATATCGGCGCCTACCAGGTCGATCAGGATGGTCAGAAGATCACCTTCATCGATACGCCGGGCCACGCCGCCTTCTCGCAGATGCGTGCCCGCGGTGCCAAGTCGACCGATATCGTCATCCTTGTCGTGGCCGCCGATGACGGCGTCATGCCGCAGACCAAGGAAGCGATTGCGCATGCCAAGGCCGCCGAGGCGCCGATCATCGTCGCGATCAACAAGATCGACAAGCCGGGCGCCGACCCGAACCGGGTCCGCACGGAGCTGCTCAGCGAAGAACTCGTTGTTGAATCCATGGGCGGCGACATCATCGATGTCGAAGTCTCGGCCCTGAACGGCACCAACCTGGACAAGCTGCTGGAAATGATCCTGCTGCAGTCCGAAGTGCTGGAGCTTCAGGCGAACCCGGACCGCACGGCGGAAGGCGTTGTCATCGAAGCGCAGCTCGACCGCGGCCGCGGCCCGGTTGCCACCGTTCTGGTGCAGAAGGGTACGCTCAAGCCGGGCGACATCCTGGTGGCCGGTTCCGAATGGGGCCGTGTCCGCGCCATGCTCGACGAGAATGGCGAACAGGTGAAGGAAGCCGGTCCGTCCAAGCCGGTCGAGGTTCTGGGCTTCCAGGGCACGCCGGCAGCCGGTGACATGGTCGCCGTGGTCGAGAACGAGGCCCGCGCCCGCGAGATTACCGACTATCGTCAGCGTCAGATCCGCGAAAAGGCCTCGGTTGTTGCTTCGGCAGCCCGAGGTTCGCTCGAGCAGATGATGATGAGCGCGCAGAAGACCGGCCGGAAGGAATTCCCGCTGGTTCTGAAAGCGGACGTGCAGGGCTCGGCGGAAGCCATCGCCCACGCGCTCAACGAACTCGGCAACGAGGAAGTCGGCGCACGCATCCTGCTGTCAGGTGTCGGTGGCATCACCGAAAGCGACATCACGCTGGCGTCGGCCTCCAATGCGCCGATCCTCGGCTTCAACGTGCGTGCCAACAAGCAGGCCCGTGAAGCAGCTGCCCGCGATGGCATCGAGATCCGCTACTACAACGTGATCTACGACCTCGTCGACGATATCAAGTCGGCCATGTCCGGCCTGCTGTCGCCGGAACGCCGCGAGACCTTCCTCGGAAATGCGGAGATCAAGGAAATCTTCCACATTTCCAAAGTCGGCAAGGTTGCGGGCTGTCTGGTCACCGAGGGTGTTGTGGAACGCGGAGCCAATGTTCGCCTCATCCGCGACGACGTGGTCATTCACGAAGGCGAGCTGGGCACGCTCAAGCGCTTCAAGGACGAGGTCAAGAGCGTCGAATCCGGTCAGGAATGCGGCATGAACTTCGTCAAGTACCAGGACATGCGTCCGGGCGACGTCATCGAGTGTTTCCGCGTCGAGCAGATCGCGCGTACGCTCTGATTGACGTCAGACATTAACTTGAAACGGATGTCAGCGGCTTAATCTGTTAAGCCGCTGACATTGTATCTGGTCACTGGTTCCTCCGTCCCGCCATGGCTTGCCCATGGCAGCCAGGCCGACTTTCCTGAACGCCTCCGTTTGTGCTTCAGGCGAGACAACGGCATGGATTGCCGGATCAAGTCCGGCAATGACAACATGTTTCTTGAGACGGCAAGCCGCGCCAGAGATGCAAGGACAACAACAATGGCAAGACAACACGGACAGGACAGCCGTGGCCCGTCGCAGCGTCAGCTCAAGGTCGGCGAGACGGTGCGCAAGGAGCTGTCCGATATCCTGACCCGCGGCCGGTTTTCCGATCCGGACCTGGACGGGGTCATCATCACCATACCGGAAGTGCGCATGACGCCGGACCTGCGCCTGGCGACCTGCCTGGTGATGCCGCTTGGCGGCAAGGACGCCGAGAAGGTGGAGAAGGCGCTCAACCGCAGCGCCAAGTATCTGCGCGGCCAGGTCTCCCGCCGGCTGACCATGAAATACATGCCGGACCTCCGCTTCGTGCTCGACACCCGCTTCGACGACGATGACCGCATCGGCACGCTGCTGCATTCCCCGGACGTTGCCCGGGACCTGGCGGCGGACGAAGAGGAATAGGCTTCACCTGCGGTGCGCCGTCAGATTTCCGACGTCATCCCATGGCTTGACCATGGGACCCATGCCGTGGGGTTTCCACGCGACAAGCTTTGCTTGAGGTTGGGAAACGGCATGGATTGCCGGATCAAGTCCGGCAATGACGAAGGGTTGGTGAATACACCGCTTCCTGATGACCACCCTTCCAAGGATTGATACGGACCCGACATGGCACGGCAGAAGCAGGTCAAACGCAAGAAGAACCCTATCAACGGCTGGCTGGTGCTCGACAAGCCGTACGGCATCACCTCCAACGAGGCGCTCGGCAAGATCAAGCGGATCTTTTCGCCGCAGAAGGTAGGCCATGCCGGCACGCTTGACCCGCGTGCCTCCGGCCTGCTGCCGGTCGCTTTCGGCGAAGCCACCAAGACCGTTCCCTTCGTCATGGACGGCCGCAAGGTCTATCGTTTCGAGGTGACCTGGGGCGCGGAAACCAACACCGACGACACCGAGGGCGAAGTGATTGCGAGCTCGGACGTGCGTCCGGATGCGGCGGCGATCTCCAAAGTGCTCGGAGAATTTGTCGGCACCATCCTGCAGGTGCCGCCGAAATTCTCCGCCATCAAGGTTGCCGGCGAGCGGGCCTATGATCTTGCCCGCGATGGCGAGGAGGTCGAGCTGGAAGCCCGTCCCATTGACGTGCACCGGCTGGACCTGGTCGAGTGCCCGGACGAAAACCGCGCCGTTTTCGAGGCCGAATGCGGCAAGGGCACCTATGTGCGTGCGCTTGCCCGCGATCTCGGCCGCCGCCTCGGCACTTGCGGCCATGTCACCGAGCTGCGCCGCCTGCTGGTCGGTCCGTTCGGCGAGGAGGACCTGATCGCCTTCGATGAGCTGGTCGAGGCTGCTGACGCGCTTGAGGAGGGCGAGGGCGTCGAGGCGCTTGTTGCCGAGTTTATTCTGCCCGTCCGCGATGCCATGGACGCGCTGGTCGAAGTGCCGGTCACGCTCGACGATGCGGCAAAGATCCGCAAGGGCATGGCCGTGCTGCTCCGGGGCCGCGATGCACCGCTGAACACGGACGTCGCTTTTGCCAGCCACGCCGATGTGCCCGTCGCCATCGGTTCAATTGACAAGGGCCGGTTCCAGCCGAGCCGGGTGTTTCATCTTTGAGAATCGGGTATGCCGCGAAAGCATAAGAAATCTCTGGATTTTCCTTATGTTTTCTGCCATATACCGCCGCCATTGGGCACTGATGTCCAATTCGTCCGGAAAGATCCTTTGCTGAACGACATCTCGGCTCTGGGGACATCCGGATCAGGCCTTCGGGCAGTTCAACGCGTCCGGTCAACGGACCTCCACTCTTTGAAAGGAAAGAGCGATGTCGATTACTGCAGAGCGCAAGGCTGAGCTCATCAAGGAATACGCGACCAAAGAAGGCGACACCGGTTCTCCGGAAGTCCAGATCGCGATCCTGACCGAGCGCATCAACAACCTGACCGAACATTTCAAGGGCCATGGCAAGGACAACCACTCCCGCCGCGGTCTCCTGAAGATGGTTGCGCAGCGCCGGTCCCTTCTGGACTACACGCGCGGCAAGAGCGAAGACCGTTACAAGTCGCTCATCGAGCGTCTTGGCATTCGCCGCTAAGGTCGCACTATCTTAAAACGCGGTGGGCGGCATGCCCGCCGCGTTTTTCTTATGGAGGCGCGCTTCCTGAAACCGAACACCGGTTTCGCCGCGTAATTCCCATTTGGAGCGTTTCCATTTGATGGCAAACGCTCTATAGAGACCTCGTGACATGTCATGGGGCAGGATTGCCGGCTCCTTTCCGCGGACCGCGTTGAAAGCAGCTCGTCGTCTTGCCCGTGACCTGTCCGCCGGTAACCGGCCCATCCGGGGCCGACCGGGAACGTGCCTGTCAGCCGTGCTGTACCGAAAACAGCCGGAGCAGGTGAAGCTGTAAGGACAGATGATGTTCGACATTCATCGTGTAGAAGTCGAGTGGGGCGGACGCCCGCTCGTACTCGAAACGGGCAAGGTTGCCCGTCAGGCCGACGGCGCCGTGATGGCGACCTATGGCGAGACCAAAGTTCTGGCGACCGTTGTGTCCGCCAAGGAGCCGAAACCCGGCCAGGATTTCTTCCCGCTCACCGTGAACTACCAGGAAAAGGCCTATGCCGCCGGTAAGATTCCGGGGGGCTTCTTCAAGCGTGAAGGCCGTCCGTCTGAACACGAGACGCTGACCTCGCGCCTGATCGACCGTCCGATCCGCCCGCTGTTCGCCGACGGTTACAAGAACGACACCCAGGTGGTGATCACTGTTCTGTCGCACGACCTGGAAAACGCGCCGGACATCCTGGCGATGGTGGCCTCTTCCGCGGCCCTGACGCTCTCCGGCATACCGTTCATGGGCCCGATCGGCGGCGCCCGTGTCGGTTACATCAACGGTGAATACGTGCTCAACCCGCTGGTTGACGACATGCCGGAATCCTCTCTGGATCTGGTTGTCGCAGGCACCTCCGACGCCGTCCTGATGGTGGAATCGGAAGCCAAGGAACTGGACGAAGACACCATGCTCGGCGCGGTGATGTTCGGCCACAAGGGTTTCCAGCCGGTGATCGACGCGATCATCAAGCTGGCGGAGACCGCCGCCAAGGAACCGCGCGAGCTGGTCCTGCCGGATCACTCCGCTCTCTTTGCCAAGATCAAGGACATGGTTGCCGGCGAAGTCGCCGAAGCCTACAAGATCACCTCCAAGACCGAGCGCAAGAACGCTGTCGACGCCGCCAAGGCGAAGGTCGTCGAGGCCCTGATCACCAACGCCGCCGAAGGCGAAGCGGTTGCAAGCAACGTGCTCGGCGAGCAGTTCAAGAAGCTGGAAGCGGAAATCGTCCGTGGCAACATCCTGGACACCGGTTCGCGCATCGATGGCCGCGATCTGTCGACCGTCCGTGCGATCACGTCCGAAGTCGGCATCCTGCCGCGCGCACACGGTTCCTCGCTGTTCACCCGCGGTGAAACCCAGGGTCTGGTGGTTTCCACCCTCGGCACCGGCGAAGACGAGCAGTTCGTCGACCTGCTTGAAGGCACCATCAAGGCGCACTTCATGCTGCACTACAATTTCCCGCCCTACTCGGTTGGTGAAACTGGCCGCATGGGCTCCCCGGGACGCCGCGAAATCGGCCACGGCAAGCTGGCCTGGCGTGCGATCAACCCGATGATGCCGGCGCATCACGAGTTCCCGTACACCGTCCGCGTCGTTTCCGAAATCACCGAATCCAACGGCTCGTCCTCCATGGCGACCGTTTGCGGCACTTCGCTGGCGCTGATGGATGCGGGCGTTCCGCTGAAGTCTCCGGTGGCCGGTATCGCCATGGGTCTGATCAAGGACGGCGACCGGTTCGCGGTTCTTTCCGACATTCTCGGCGACGAAGATCACCTCGGCGACATGGACTTCAAGGTGGCAGGTTCCGAGAACGGCATCACCGCGCTGCAGATGGACATCAAGATCGACGGTATCACCGAAGAGATCATGAAGGTCGCTCTGGGCCAGGCCAAGGACGGCCGCATCCACATCCTGGGTGAAATGTCCAAGGCCATCACCGAGGCGCGTTCCGAGCTCGGCGAGCACGCACCGCGCATCGAAGTGATGAAGATCCCGGTCGACAAGATCCGTGAAGTCATCGGCTCCGGCGGCAAGGTCATTCGCGAAATCGTGGAAAAGACCGGCGCCAAGGTCAACATCGAGGACGACGGCACCGTCAAGATCGCCTCTGCCGACGGCAAGGCCATCAAGGCCGCCATCAACTGGATCAACTCCATCGCCGCCGAGCCGGAAGTGGGCATGATCTACGAGGGCACCGTTGTGAAATGCGTCGATTTCGGTGCGTTCGTGAACTTCTTCGGTGCCAAGGACGGCCTGGTGCACATCTCCCAGCTGGCTCCGAAGAAAGTTGCCAAGGTCACCGACGTGATCAAGGAAGGCGACAAGGTCTGGGTCAAGCTGATGGGCTTCGACGAGCGCGGCAAGGTCCGCCTGTCCATGAAGGTCGTCGACCAGGAGACCGGCAAGGAAATCGAAAAGAAGGAACGCGAAGACGCCGAATAAGCGGTCTTGCGATCCAGGAAACGAAACGGGGACCTCACGGTCCCCGTTTTTGTTTGAGGGGAGAGCCGCCTACCCGGCCTTGGCCGCGACGGAATCGATCCCGTTCATGCGGCCGAGATAGGCGTGAAAATCGACGCCGGACATGGGCCGCGCGAAATAATAACCCTGGATCCGGGAACAGTTGAAGGACCGGATCAGATCGCATTGCTCGCGGGTCTCCGCGCCTTCGCAGACCACGTCGATGCCGAGCGAGGCGGCCATGGAAATGATTGCCTGCACCAGCGCCTGTCCGTCCATGTCCCGTTCGAGGCCCATGATGAAGGACCGGTCGATCTTGAGCGTGTCGATTGGAAGCCGTTTCAGATAGCTCAGCGAGGAAAAGCCGGTGCCGAAATCGTCGAGCGAGATCTTCACGCCGAGGGCGCTGATCGCCTCCAGGATCTCGACCGGATTGACGCGCTGGTCGTCGAACATCACGCTTTCGGTGATTTCGAGCTGCAGACGGGTCGGGTCCATCTCCATTTCCTGCAAGAGCGCTTGCAGCCGGTCGACAAAACCGGCATCCCGGCATTGGCGCGGCGAGATGTTGACGCTGATCCCGTCGAGTTTCAGACCGTTGCGATTGCAGGAATGATAGAAGCTGCAGGCTTCGCGCAGCACCCATTCGCCCAGGGGAATGATAAGCCCGCATTCCTCGGCGATCTTGATGAATTCCGTTGGCGGAATGCTGCCCAGCTTCGGATCCGTCCAGCGGGCCAGGCTCTCGCAGCTGACCACCCGATTGGTGGAATAGTCGACGATCGGCTGGTAGTTCAGATGCAGTTCGCCCTTTTCGATGGCCTGGCGCAGTGAAATCTCGATCTGTCCGGTGCGGGCGGTCTGTTCGTTCATGCGGGTGGCAAAGAAGCGGTAGCTGGAGCCGCTGTCGGACTTCGCCTGGAACATGCTGGTGTCGGCCTGCAGCAGCAGGGCTTCGTCGTCGTCGCCGTCATTGGGTGTCAGCGTGATGCCGAGGCTCCCGGACATGACCACCTGGATGCCGTTGTCCAGGTCGATGGGTTTGCTGACACTTGCGAGAATGTCGCGGGCAAACTGCTCGATCTGCCAGCGGTCCTCAGGATTTGACAGGATGATCGCGAATTCGTCACCGCCCATGCGGGCGACCGTCTGGTCCGGGCCGAGGGTATCGGTCAGCCTGGAGGCAATGGTCTCGATCACGTGGTCGCCCGCGGTGGGCCCGTAGGTGTCGTTGACGGTTTTGAACCGGTCCAGGTCCAGGATCATCAACGCGGTCAATTCGCCCAGATGTTTGCTGCGCTGGATGGCCTGGCGGAGCCGGTCCATCAGCAGGCGCCGGTTCGGCAGCCCGGTCAGGATGTCGAAATTGGCGTTTTTGGTGGCCAGTTCCTCCTGGCGCTTGCGTTCGCTGATATCGGTGATGGTTGCATAATAGGCGTTCTCGCCGCGCCATTCGGTCACCCGCACATGCTGCTCCAGCCAGACGGTCTCGCCGTCCTTGCGAATGCCCTTGACCTCATAGGCCCGGGGGGCGCCGCCGCTTTCGCGCAGATTGTAATAGCTGCGCAGGCGGCTGTGTTCTTCCGGAGCGTAGATGACAAGGGTCGGGGAATCGACCAGCTGTTTCGGATCGCCCGGCTCATAGCCCAGCATCTGAAGCAGCGCGTCATTGACATAGAGGATCCGGTGATTGGCATGCACCAGCACGCCGTGCAGGGACCCGTCGATCATGTCCTTGAACTGGGCATCTCGGGCGCGCACCGATTCAAACGCGGCCTGGAACATCGCGGCAAGCTTGTTGAATTCCGTGATCAAACCATGGTCCGGTGGTGCCACCAGCCTGTCCTGCCGCAGGCTCATGGCATAGCCGAGCAATCGACCAAGGCCGGCACTTGTGATCCGGTTGACCAAAAGCGCGGCGCCTATCGCCAGAATGGTTGTGTAGAGCAGGAACGGCGTGAACAGCTGGCTGTAGGTCTCTTCGACCTTCTGCAAGGTGTCGACCGGCTGTTTCACGATTGCCGCCATCATGTGACCGTCCAGGCTGTGCATCAGCGGCGCATAGACATAAAGGTGGTCGTCCTGAAGCACGTAAGTGACATCGTCAGGAGTTGTCGTGAGTTTCGGGGGGAGAGGTTCCGTGGTCAGGTCGCCAAGACCGGCCACCACATGGTCGTCGTGGTAAAAGGCCAGATCGTCGACCTTGAGGATTTTCGCCAGCACGCCGGGAAGCGTGTAGGAGTCCGTTACGGTCGTGCCGCCATAGATCTTTCCGAGCGCCTGGCCTGTCTCCGGATCCAGGACCGGCGTCGACAGCGCCGCGGTCACCTCGACCGGGTCCAGAGTATGATTGGCGTAATTCACCCAGATATCCGGCGGCATCGCCGCGCGCACCCCTGTGGGCAGCTGGTTCCGGATATCGATCAGCCCGAGGCTGCCATTGACCCAGCCGTTTTCATCCGGATGGTCGATCAGCAGGATGTCGAGAACGGCGCTGGTCAGTCCCTCGGAGGCGCGATCAATGATCTGCTTTGCCGCCGCCTTGTCGTTGGTTTGCAGCGCCTCGCGGATCTTGGGGTCGGCCGCAATCGTGCGGATCTGCGTTTCCAGCTGATCCAGATGCTGCGTAAAGACAAGCCGGGCAAGCGTCGCTTTCGACTTGGCGCTGCGGGCGATTTCATATTCGGCGATCGACAGGCTGCCAAGATAGGTGATCCAGAACAGCGCAATGGCCGTGCCAATCAGTCCAAAGGCAAACAGGGCCATGACAAGCCGGCTGAATGGTATGGAAAAATTGGCTTTCAATGAAGCGCTCCTGAACAGTCCAGGCTCATGTCACCGACAAGAGGCGGACAAAAAGATCGATGCGTGGCTCTGTTGCCCCGTCACGGCGCTGTGCCGTGAGACAATTCCGTTCGACCGGCTCCACAACTTTAGGCATGCAGTCCCCTTTGAATAAACCTGTTTGTGCCGGACTGTCTGTATGTTGATCATGCTTATATGAAACCCTGAATTTTCGTCGCAATTGTAAGAATAACCTATCGTATGGCAAAGCCTAGCGGGCCCAGGTTTATCTTTGGTGAATTGAATTGGTGAAAATAAATATAGAAAAATGTGGAGTTAACTTGTCAAATTTCGTGAATTTTCCTGATTTGTCATAGTAATATTTAACAGTAATTGGTCAGGCCCGGCCGCGCGTGTCTTCGCGATGATGAGGCGTTTGCCTCCTCCGGCGAACCTGATATACCCCCTTCCGGTATAGATACGTGAGGACGCCGATGGGGCAGATGCGCTTGGTTGTTGTTGGGGCGGGTGGCCGAATGGGCAGGGCTTTGACCCGCGCCGTCACGGAGGCTTCCGGCGCCGGTGTGGTTGCCGCCATTGAACGCGAAGGCTCGGAACTGCTCGGACAGGATGCCGGCGAGCTGGCCGGTGTCGGCACGCTGGGCGTTCCCCTGACCGACGATCCGCTGACGGCCTTTGCGGGCGCCGACGGTGTTCTGGACTTCACCGCGCCGGCAGCAAGCCTCTGGTTTGCCGAACTGGCGGCGCAGGCCCGCATCGTTCACGTGATCGGCACGACCGGCTGGGCCGACGGAGAGGACGAACCTCTGTTGGCCGCCGCCCGCCATGCCCGCATCATCAAGTCTGGCAACATGAGCCTCGGCGTGAACCTGTTGGCAAACCTGGTCCGCCGGGCCGCGGCAGCGCTGGATGCGGATTTCGATATCGAAGTTCTGGAGATGCACCACAAACACAAGGTTGACGCCCCTTCCGGAACCGCGCTGCTTCTTGGAGAAGCGGCAGCGGCTGGCCGCGGCGTCGATCTGGCAGAGCATTCGGTGCGCGCCAGGGACGGCATCTCGGACCCGCGCAGGGGCGGTGACATCGGCTTCGCAACGCTGCGCGGCGGCTCTGTCATCGGCGAGCATTCCGTCATTTTCGCCGGCGAGGGCGAGCGGATCGAACTGACTCACCGCGCCGAAGACCGGCAACTCTTCGCCCGGGGCGCGGTCAAGGCCGCGCTGTGGGGTTTCGACCAGAAACCGGGCTTTTATTCGATGGCCGATGTTCTCGGCCTGACTTCATGACCTTGCGTGTTTAGCTTGAGGAGAATGGCATGGATCGCCTTCTTGTGCTTGTCCGTCACGGACAGAGCGAATGGAATTTGAAAAACCTTTTCACCGGCTGGAAGGATCCGGGTCTGACGGAGCAGGGGATCGCGGAAGCCCACAAGGCGGGCGAGCAGCTCAAGGACCTGAAGCTGACCTTCGATCTGGCATTCACTTCCGTTCTGTCGCGGGCCCAGAAAACCCTCGATATCATTCTCGGCGAACTGGGCCAGACCGGCCTGGAAACCTTCAAGGACCAGGCGCTGAACGAGCGGGACTATGGCGACCTGACAGGGATGAACAAGGACGAGGCACGCGAGCAGTTCGGCGAGGAGCAGGTTCATATCTGGAGACGGTCCTTCGATGTGCCGCCTCCGGGCGGCGAAAGCCTCAAGATGACCGCCGAACGGGTCCTGCCCTATTACAAGGCCGAAATCCTTCCAAAGGTGCTGGCCGGCAAGCGCACCATCGTGGCCGCGCACGGCAATTCGCTGCGGTCCCTGATCATGGAACTGGAAGGCCTCAGCCCGGAAGAAATCCTGAAACGCGAACTCGGCACCGGCACGCCGATCATCTACCGTCTCGATGAAAATGGCGGCGTGATCAGCGTTCAGGATCTGGCCGACTGAGTCGGTGGACGATTCAGCCCGCGGAGGACGCTGGCGGAAAGAGGGGCAGATTTGCCCCTCTTTTTTTGTGGTGAAGCAAGTTTTTTCAAAGGTTGGCAGGCGAATTAAAAAGCGGTGACGTTTCACGAATATGTCCCGCACGCTCCGATATTGGTAATTTCACGCAATAGACAGAAGCGCCGGGGCAGCATCGTAACGTGCGTGGGAAATATTCGTATTTTTGACAATAAAACGGCGATGTCACACAACTGCAATGCGGGGATGTGCCGGCTTATATTTACTTCTGATTTAGTGGTTCGCTGCAGGTTCTGCCCGAAAACGGTGGTTTGTATTCAGCCGTTCAAAGGGTAGCCAGGAGTGAAGCCGTGATATTTCGGCAATTTCAGAACGTCAAATTCGGCACCAAGGTCTGGGGTGGCTTTTCAGCCATTCTCGTCCTCGCCGCCGCGGTGGGAGCCACGGCCACCGTCACCATTTCGGATCTGTCCGGCAGGTCCCGGATCAGCGGAGCCGCAGTGGAGGCCATGGATCTCTTGAAGGCCCTGGACCAATCCAAGGTGGCCTTCCAGACGACCCCTTCTCCTGCGGCGGCGGAGCAGGTTGAACGCAATACCGATGACCTTCTGCGGCAACTTCAGGCCATAGCCGGTCTTTCAAGAGATGGAGAGGGTCTGCGCGAAGGCGTGTCGGCATCGATACAGCAGCTTGAGGAGTTCGACCGGGTATTTGTGCGGCTGGTCGCAAAAACCGAGGAACAGGCCCGGCGCCTGGACACGCTTGCGGCGACCGGAAATGCCCTGGCCGGAATGACGATTGAAATCAGTAATATCGTCCGAAAGGTGCGTTCGGAAACAATCGAGGAAGCCAAAGCCGCGTCCAAAAGGCAGGCCGCGGCCCGGGAGATGACCTTCAGGGCCGAACAACTGCACAAGCTGGCGCTCGTCCTGGCACCAAAATTCGGGCTTGGAGCAAGTTTCAGGCAAAAAGACCTTACGGACGACATCCGGAGCGAGATAGACCGGACGCTTGCCGATATGACGCTCGCCGCCAAAGCCATCCGGTCGACACAGGTCGCGGGTGTCGAGGACACGAGCCTGTCCAAAGTGGCTGGAGACGCGGAGGCGCTGGTTGCGGCTATTCCGGACCTCCTCGCGGAAACCAACCTGTTCAACCGCATGGGCAAGAAGAAGACAGTTGCCGATCTGGTGGCGGCGGTCGAGCAGGGAGGCATCTCGCTGCAATCGGCCTCCGGGGCGGCGCTGGACCGCGAGCTGGCCCTGGCGACAGGCTCGCAGCACCATCTGATTGAGTTGGCGGCGCTCGGTCAGATGGCAATCGATCTTGCCAACTCGGCGTCTTCGGCGCGCTCCGAAACCCTCGAATTCGTCGCCGGCCTCAGAAAGGATGGCACGATCCAGGCTAGTGTCTCGCGTCTCCAGGCCGCGGCGCGGGCCCTGGACAGCCGGCCGGAATTGGCGGCAACGCTCGAACAGACCGGCAGCATTTTCCAGACAGTGCTGCAGTTCGATCAGGCATTCGAAGACATCGTGCGTGCGCGTCAGGATCTCGTGCGGCTGGAACAGGGGCTCGATCAGGCCGCGGCCAGGGCGGGTCAGCAGATTGCCGAAATATCCTCTGAACAGAGCCTGGAAATGCAGAACGCGGGCAAGAAGGCGCTGATCATCATCTTGGCCACCGTCCTCATCGCCATTTCCTTAGGTGTCGTTCTCGCCGCGCTTTTGAACCGCGCCATCACGACGCCCATCAAGACCCTGACCAACGTGATGGCGGCTCTCGCCGAAGGCAGCAACGACGTGGCAATCAGCGGCCTTGGGCGCGGCGACGAAATCGGCGCGATGTCGCGCACTGTCCAGGTGTTCAAGGAAAACGCCGTCGAGCGGGAGCGGCTGCGCGCGGAACGGCGCGCGGAAGAAGCACAGCGCCGCGAAAGGCAGCAGACAATCGAGAGTCTGATTGCCGCGTTTCGCGAAACGATTCAGGGCCTTCTGAGTTCGGTCGGCGAGACAGCACTTGGCCTCGACGACACGGCCAGGACACTCACGGACACGGCGCGCCACAGCGCGCACAAGGCCGATGAAACCAGGGAAGCGTCAGGTGTGGCCAGTGGCAACGTCGGCACGGTTGCCTTGGCGGCGGATGAACTGGCGTCTTCCATCAGGGAGATCAGTTCCCAGGTGACGCTGACCACCGAAGTCGTCGGCCGGGCCACGGAAAGCACGCGCGTGACCAATGACAAGGTCTCGGGCCTGGCGGAGACCGCCGCCAAGATCGGTGAGGTGGTAACGCTGATCCAGGCCATCGCGGAACAGACCAACCTCCTAGCCCTGAACGCAACGATCGAGGCGGCCCGTGCCGGGGAAGCAGGCCGGGGATTTGCGGTCGTGGCGGCGGAAGTGAAGGAGCTCGCCACGCAGACCTCGCGGGCGACTGAGGAGATCTCCAGCCAGATCACGGCCATTCAGTCGGCGACCAGAGAGTCGGTGGAAGCCATTGCGGGTATCACGCGCACCATGGACGAGGTGAATTCCTATACCGGGGCGATTGCCACCGCTGTCTCGCAGCAAGGCGCGGCTACCAGCGCGATCTCGACCAACGTCCGGCAGGCGGCGCAGGGAACGGAGATCGTCAGCGTCAACATCGCCGACCTGTCTGGTGCGGTCGACCAGACGGCGGCGTCAGCTGAACATGTGGTGCAGGCCTCCGGCGAACTCGGCGCGCGGACGGAGGAACTACGCCGGGAAGTCGACCGGTTTCTGTCGAGTGTCGCCGCGGCCTAGGCGCGCAAATACCGGCGAAACGAAAACGGGCGGCCATCTGGCCGCCCGTTGTGCTTCAGACCTTATAGCCGTTTTGCTGCGCGATGTTCTTCAGCGGCCGTTCCGGACGGGCGCCGACATGGCTGATCACGCTGGCGGCGCACAGGCAGCCGAGTTCGGCGGCGTTGGCCAGGGAATAGTCCCGTGCCAGGCCAAACAGGAACCCGGAGGCGAACAGGTCGCCGGCGCCGGTCAGGTCGACGACATTTTCGACTTCCTGTGCGGCCACCTTGTGGGTTTCCTCGCCGTTGATCACCATCGCGCCTTCCTTGCCGAGGGTCAGCGCGGTCAGGGCGCCGGTCTCCCGGGCAGCGGCAATCGCCGTGTCGAGGTCGGCGGTCTCATAGAGCGCCCGCAGCTCATGTTCGTTGGCGAACATGAGATCGACGACACCGTCGGTCAGCATCGACTGGAACTCGCTGCGGTAACGGTCGACACAGAAGGAATCGGACAGGGTGATCGCCACCTTGCGTTCGTTGAGATGGGCGACTTCTGCGGCCTTCAGAAAGGCCTTCTTGGCCTCTTCCGGATCCCACAGATAGCCTTCCATATAGGTGACGGCGGCGGCGGCCACGACATCCTCGTCGACATCGGCCGGGGTGAACTCGGTGCAGGCGCCCAGATAGGTGTTCATGGTGCGCTCGCCGTCCGGCGTGATCAGGATCATGGAGCGGGCCGTGGGCTTCCATTCGCGCAGCCTCGGCGTGTTGAAATAGACGCCGGTGCCGTTCATGTCGTGATAGTAGCTGTCGCCGAGCTCATCTTCGGCAACCTTGCCGAAATAGGCCGGCCGGCCACCCAAGGAGGCAATGCCCGCCGCCGTGTTACCGGCGCTGCCGCCCGAGACACGGACGGTCTGGCCCATCTTGTCGAACAGGCGGACGGCTTCGTCGGTCTCGATGAGGCGCATGGAGCCCTTGATGAGGTTCTCCTGGAGCAGGAAGTCCTCCTCGACATGGGCAAAGACATCGCAGATGGCATTGCCGATGCACAGGGCGTCAAATCTGGTTTCAGTCATGAAATCCTCTGGTTTTGCCAGGTGGGTTTGTGCGGCGTCAGGAATGCGGGTTCGGCCGCAGGGCGCGGTTGGCTTCCGGTTCCCTGATCTTGTCCCGGAATGGGCTCGCCCGGTAAACGCCAAGCATGTTCAGTTCGGCGCAGAAAAAGGCCAGTTCCTCAAGCGCGAGGCCGACAGCCGGATCATCCGGATGGCCCTCTACATCGGCATAGAACATGGACGCGAAAAACTGGCCTTCCAATTGATAGGATTCCAGCTTTGTCATGTTGACCCCATTGGTCGCAAACCCTCCGAGCGCCTTGTAAAGCGCGGCCGGAACGTTGCGGACCCGGAAGATGAACGTGGTGATAACCGGCTGGCCGTTATGCGCGGCCTCCATTTTATCGCGCGAGAGAATAACAAAGCGTGTCGTGTTGTGAGCAGCGTCTTCGACGTCGCGCCGCAAGATATCCAGGCCGTAGATTTCCGCGGCCATTTCCGGCGCCAGGGCAGCGACCGTCGGGTCATTCAGTTCCGCGATCTGACGGGCCGATCCTGCTGTGTCGCCGCCGACGACTGCGGTCAGGTTGAGCTCGCGAATGACTTTTCTGCACTGTCCCAGGGCGTGGATGTGGCTTTGCACCTTGGTCAGTCCCTCCACTGTCGCGCCCTTGGGCGCCATCAGCTGGAAGCGGATCGGCATGAAATATTCGCCGATAATGTGCAGGTCGGATTTGGGCAGCAGATGATGGATGTCGGCGACCCGGCCGGCGACCGAATTCTCGATCGGGATCATGGCCAGATCGGCCGACCCGTCGGCCATGGCCGAAAAGCAGTCCTCAAATGTCGGGCACGGAATGGCCTCGTAATCCGGATAGACACTGCGGCAGGCCATATGCGAATTGGCGCCGGTTTCGCCTTGAAATACAATTCTTTTTCTGTCGTTCATCGGTCTTTCCGCCCTGCGGTATACATCGGTTGGAGGGGCTTGCTGTCTCGGGTCAGTGGCTTTGATAGGCGGCGCGGGCCCGCTCCAGGTCTTCTGGCGTGTTCACGTCCATCGGAGCGCTGTCGATGATCGAAATATCGATCCGCATGCCCGCTTCAAGGGCGCGCAGCTGCTCCAGCTTCTCTCGCATTTCGAGCGGCGAGGGCGGCAGAGCAACGAAACGGGCCAAAGCCGCCCGGCGGTAGGCATATATGCCAATGTGCTGGTAAAGCGGCCCGTCTCCGCTCGGTGCGGTCGCCCGCGTGAAATAAAGCGCCCGATGGTGGCCGTGGCCATTCGGGGTGGTCACCGCCTTGACGAAACTCGGATCGTCGCGAAAGGCCGGTTCCGTGATTTCGGTCATGATTGTGCCGACCGCGACGTCTGAAACGCTCAGCGGCGCGAAGGCTGCGCGAATCGCCGCAGGCTCGATCTGGGGCACATCGCCCTGCACATTCAGGACAACATCGTGGTTTCCGTCAGGATCCAGCAGTCCGGCGGCCTCGAAAATCCGGTCGGAACCGGACGCATGGTCCTCCCGGGTCATGACTGCCCGGCCACCATGGTCCTGAACGGCCTCAAAGATGTCCTGGTGGTCGCAAGCCACGGCAACCGCGCCAATATCAGCGTTTTGGGCCTGTTCCAAAACCCGCACAATCATCGGTTTTCCGCAAATATCGGCAAGTGGCTTGCGCGGCAGGCGGGTCGCGGCGAGGCGCGCCGGAATAATGACGAGTGCTGAAGTCAACAGGGTCTCCCAAGGGCCGGATGAACGTGGCGAAGGGCAAAAAAATACCGGCCGCGTCCGTTTGTCGTATCAGATGCCCTTTTAAAGCTATGGACAGCAAGGTCAAAAAATTTGTAGGTTCCGGCAAAATTCGAAAAGCTGATAGGGCGCGCAGCCGAGCTGCGTGCCCGGACGCGTATGAGCTTGGAGCCGGAGAGAATGGATTCGTTCACGTTGAACAAGGTCGCAGGTGCGATCCTGGGGGTTCTTATTTTGGTGATGGGTGTCGGCATTGTGTCCGACATCATTTTCCATCCGACAATCCCCGGTAAACCGGGCTACGAGATCGTTGTCGCGTCCGCCGAGGACAGCACTTCGGAAGTGAGCGCGGTTCCGGAAGTTGCGCCGATCTCCGAACGCCTCGTCGAGGCATCGGCCGAAGACGGTGCAAAGGTCGCCAAGAAATGTGCGGCTTGCCACGATTTCTCCCAGGGTGGTGCCAACAAGGTTGGCCCGGCGCTTTGGGATATCGTCGGTCGCAAGCCGGGTGGTCATGAAGGTTTCGGTTATTCCGCTGCGATGACGGCTTATGGCGAAGAAAACCCGGAATGGACCTATGAAGAGCTGGACCATTTCCTCGAGTCCCCGAAGAAACTCGTCAGCGGCACGTCCATGGGCTTTGCCGGGCTGCGTAAACCGGAAGACCGCGCAGACCTGATTGCTTATCTCCGTGAGCAGTCGGACTCGCCGGCGCCGCTGCCGACAGAGTAATTGTAGACGACGCAGTAGCTGCGACACTGTACAGTAGAGAAGCCGGGTGAAAGACCCGGCTTTTTTATTTGAATTATATGAAAAATTAACAAATCTTACGTTACGTACTATTATCGCGGGCGTGCAAGGTCGGGCAAGGACCGTATGGGCATCAATCTGACGCGGAATACATTTTCGAAGTCGAATGGAACGTGGGTCGCGTCCATTGTGGCTGCCGTCTGTTTTCTGGCAGGCATCGCCGTCACGGCGCATGTCGGGCAGCTGGTCCGCAATGAACTGGTCTCTCAACACAAGCAACGGGCAGTTGCCAGTCTTTCCGAGGCGCGGGCGCGCCTTGAAGGTGAAATTGGCCGAACGGTGGCCTATGGCCTCGGTATTCGGGCCTATGTGACGCAGTTTGTCGACAAGCCCTTCGACATGGAGGACTACCGCGAAATCGGCGTCGAACTGATCGAGGAAAATCCCTCCATCCGGTCAATCGGCCTGGCGCCTAACAATATCCTTCGCGCCGTCTTCCCTTTTGAGCCGAACCAGTCCGCGATCGGCCTGAATTACCGGATGAACACGGCCCAATGGCCGGCGATCCGAAGAGCCATGATGACGCGGGAAGTTGTGATCGCGGGCCCTCTGGAGCTCGTGCAGGGCGGTACAGCCCTCCTGATCCGCATTCCGGTGTTCCCGGCGGCCTTTCCCGGTCAGCCGATGGACGAGCGCAGCTATTGGGGCGTCGCCACGCTGGTGCTCGACCAGGACGGCATGATGAGGTCCGCAGGCATCACCGACGTCATCAACGGGATCCGGATCGGCATCGTCAACAAGGGCACCATCGACAGCAACAAAATGATCTTCGGCAGCCCGTCCCTGTTCGAGAAGGACCATGTGTCCCTGCCCCTGCACCTGCCGGGCGGCCTAGACTGGGATCTGATCGGCTACCCCGAGGCCGGCTGGTCGAGTGCTGGCAACCAGGTCTGGATCACGCAGCTGGTCGGTAGTCTGATTTCCCTCGTCTTCGGCGCGATGGCGTTTCTGCTGATCAGCGAGGTCTACAAGGTCCGCTCCATGGCGCTGCATGATCCGCTCACGGGATTGGCCAACCGCCGCCTGCTGGAGGACCGCATGCACCAGCTTGCCGCCATGTGCGAACGCTCGGGCGCTGGTTTTGAAATCTTCTATGTGGACCTGGATGCCTTCAAGCCGGTCAACGACAATTACGGTCACGCGGTCGGCGACCAGCTGCTGATCGAGGTCGGACAAAGGCTGCAAAACCAGATCCGTCAGACCGACACCGTGGCACGGGTCGGCGGCGACGAATTCATCGTCCTGACCCCCGGCAACATGCGCAGGCAGGAAAAGGAAACCTTCCTGCAACGCCTCGGGGAAAAGGTGGCGCAGGTGTTCGAGTATTCGGGCGCGCGCATCGATGTAAAAGCCAGTATCGGATCGGCCAGCTATCCGGGCGATGCCGCAACTGTGGAAGACTTGCTCAGGGTTGCCGACGGTAGAATGTACGCGCAAAAGGCAAGAACTAAGCAGAATTCACAGGAACTTCCCTCCAAAGGCCTTCCCCAGACAGGTTAAATTTCTGTCATCTCGGCAACCAGCAGGTGACGCATGGCCAGCTGGTCCCTACACTGTTCTCATAAACCCGCTGATTTGGGTGTCAGGAACCGGAAGGGACGGAGAAGCCGATGGTGTTCACAAGGCGTTTTTGCAGGCAGGCAGCCGCTGGGTTGCTTTGGGCAGGCGTGCTCGGCGCCTCTTTTTCGCCCGCCGTTGCTGAAGAGCCCGAGTGGCAGCATGCTGCCGCGCTCAACGGAACACCCAAATACGGACCCGACGTCACCCATTTCGACTATGTCAATCCGGAAGCGCCGAAGGGCGGCACCGTGCGCCTCGCCGGCAGCGGCGGCTTCGACACGTTCAACATTCTGGCCCAGAAGGGCAGCATCGCCCCCGGGGTCAGGCTCATTTATGAAAGCCTCATGGAGGGGTCTCTCGATGAGGACACAATCAGTGCGCAATACGGCGTGCTTGCCGAGGCCATCCGTTTTCCGGACGACTATTCCTGGGTCGAATACCGGTTGAATCCGGAGGCCCGCTGGCATGACGGTGTGCCTGTGACGGCCGAGGACGTGGTCTGGTCCTTCGAAAAGGCGGTCGAGCTCGACCCGCAACGCAGGTTCTACTTCCAGAATGTCGACAAGACCGAGATTGTCGGTGAGCACACGATCCGGTTTACCTTTGATGTCAGCGGTAATCGCGAGCTGCCCAAGATCATGGGCCAGCTTCAGGTCCTGCCAAAACACTGGTGGGAGGCAAAGGACAAGGACGGCGAGCCTCGCGACATTGCCCGCTCCACGCTGGAACCGCCGCTCGGCTCAGGCCCCTACCGGATCAAGAGCTTTTCTCCCAACCGCCAGGTGATTTACGAGCGGGTCGACGATTATTGGGGCAAGGATCTGCCGATTCGAGTCGGTACCAACAATATCGACGAAATCCGCTATGTCTCCTTCCTGGACGACGCCGTCCAGTTCGAGGCCTTCAAGGGCGACCAGTACGATTTTCATGTCGAGCGCAGCTCGAGCCAATGGGCCAAGCGCTATGACTTCCCGGCCGTGAAGGACGGCCGGGTGGTCAAGGAGATCTTCCCGGACAAGTCGACGGGCGTTATGCAGGGCTTTTTCCTGAACCTGCGCCGCGAAAAGTTCCAGGACCCGCTGGTCCGCCGGGCGCTCAACTACGCCTATGATTTCGAGACCACCAACCGGATCGTGTCCGCGAACCTGCTTAAACGGGTCAATTCCTACTTTGCCGGCACCGAGCTGGCCTCCTCAGGCTTGCCGCAAGGCAAGGAGCTGGAAATCCTGGAAGAGGTCCGCGATCTGGTGCCGCCGGAGGTCTTCACCGAGGAATACACCAACCCGGTCGGTGGCTCGCCCGAGAATGTCAGGGCCAATCTGCGCGAAGCGGTCAAGCTGCTGCGCCAGGCGGGCTTTGAATTGAAAGACCGCAAGCTCATCGACCCCAAGACCGGCGAGCAGCTTTCCATCGAGTTTCTCTACCGGGACAAGGCCAGCGAGCGCACGCTACTGCCCTATGCCAAGAACCTGGAAGCCATCGGCATCAAGCCGGTGCTGCGCCTGGTCGACAACTCGCAATTCATCAACCGGATCCGCAGCCGGGATTTCGACACCACCGTTCTGGCCATTGGCCAAACGCTGTCGCCGGGCAATGAACAGCGTGAGTACTGGGGGTCGGAAGCCGCCGACAATGACAGTTCTGCCAACTATGCCGGCATCAAGAACCCGGCGATCGACAAGCTGATCGACAGGGTCATTTTCGCAGAGGATAGGGACACCCTGGTGGCCGCGACCCATGCGCTCGACCGGGTCCTGTTGTGGAACCACTATGTGGTCCCTCAGTTTTTCGTCGACGAGACCC
Organism: Roseibium sediminicola; assembly: GCF_023156505.1. Lineage (GTDB taxonomy): Bacteria > Pseudomonadota > Alphaproteobacteria > Rhizobiales > Stappiaceae > Roseibium > Roseibium sediminicola. Next base: position 107,615 of record NZ_JALNMJ010000009.1, read on the forward strand.
GCACGGCGCGCTGGAACCGGTTCAGCCACCCCGAGACCATGCCGGACTACAGCACCGGATTTCCGACGATCTGGTGGTATGACGCGGAAAAAGCCGCCAAGACGGGAGCAGCCAAATGAGCGAGCAACTGTCGCCCTCCCGCCGTCAGGTCCTGCAGCTGAGCGGCGCGGCCGCACTGACCGCAGCGGTCCCCGGGTTGCCACGCCCGGCTCTGGCCCAGGAGGCCCCCAACGCACTGCACGGTCTGTCGGTGTTCGGCGATCTGAAATATCCGGCCGACTTCACCCATTTCGATTATGTCAATCCGGACGCCCCGAAAGGCGGCACCTTCTCGTTCCAGGCGCCCTACTGGTATTACAACCAGAATGTCCAGACCTACAACACCTTCAACACGTTCATCCTGAAGGGCGATGCTCCGCCGCGGATGGAGCTGTGTTTCGACACGCTGATGGTGCGGGCCTGGGATGAGGCCGACGCGGTCTATGGTCTTGTGGCCAAGACAGTCGAGGTCTCGGAAGACGGTAACGTCTATACCTTCAACCTGCGCCCGGAGGCCCGTTTCCACGACGGTTCCAAGCTGACGGCGGAGGATGTCGCCTATTCGATCATGCTGATCAAGGCGGAAGGCCATCCGCTGCTCAGCCAGCCGCTGGCGGTGCTGAAGGACGCGGAAGTGCTTGGCGACTATCGGCTCGCACTGCATTTCGATGGCAGCCAGGCGCGCAACTTTCCGCTCGCGGTGGCGGCCGGCTACCCGATCTTCTCCAAGCGCTACTACACCGCCTATGACTTCAAGCAATCCACGCTGACGCCGCCGCTGTCCTCCGGCCCCTTCAAGGTCGGCAAGCACGCCATCGGCCGCTATGTCGAGTATCACAGGGTGGAAAAATACTGGGCCCGCGATCTTCCCGTCACCAGGGGGCGCTTCAACTTCAGTACGGTGCGTGTCGAGTTTTTCCGCGAGCGCCAGATCGCGTTCGAGGCCTTCAAGAAAGGCGATATTTTCTACCGCGAGGAATTCACGTCGAAAAACTGGGCGACGGAATACAATTTTCCGGCGGTCGAGGACAATCGGGTCGTGCGCCGCGAATTTCCGGATGGCCGGCCGTCCGGTGCCCAGGGCTGGTTCATCAACACCCGCCGCGAGAAGTTCAAGGACCCTCGGGTGCGCGAGGCTCTCGGTTACGCGTTCGATTTCGAATGGTCCAATCAGACACTGTTCTACGGCCTTTATGAGCGTACGGCGTCGTTTTTCGAGAATTCCGACATGAAGGCCGAGGGCCTGCCCTCGAAGGCGGAGCTTGCCCTTCTGGAGCCGTTCCGCGACCAGCTGCCCGAAACCGTATTCGGCGAGGCGATCCTGCCGCCGGTGAGCGACGGCTCCGGAAATGACCGCAAGCTGCTGCGCAAGGCAAGCGAGCTTCTGGCCGAGGCCGGTTACAGGCGCGAAGGCACCGACCTCGTCGGACCGGACGGCAAGCCACTGGAAATAGAGTTCTTGAACAACACGGTTGCCTTCGAGCGGATCACGAATCCCTTGCTCAAGAACCTGGAACGGCTGGGTATTAAGGCGAACCTGCGCATCGTCGATCCCGCCCAGTATCAGGCGCGGTTGAACGACTATGATTTCGACATCGCCAGCCGGCGCTATTCGTTGTCGCCGACGCTCTCCGATACGATCCGGGAAATGTGGGGATCGAAAGCCGCCGCAACCCCGGGGACCTACAACACGGCCGGAATCTCCAGCCCCGTCGTCGACGCCCTGATCGACAAGGCCATCGCCGCGCAGACACGCGCGGAAATGAACACCGCCGCAAGAGCCCTCGACCGGGTGCTGCGCGCCGGCCATTACTGGATCCCCCAGTGGTACAAGAGCATCCACACTGTCGCCATGTGGGATGTCTACGGCTATCCGGAAGAACCACCGCGGTATTTCTTCCCGATTGAAGAACTCTGGTGGATAGAAGCCGAAAAGGCGGAAAAACTCGGCAAAGGCCGTTAAGTTTAAACGTGACACCTCGGGCCCGTTTCAGAAGGCCAGACCATAAAGGGAATGCACACACTCCATGGGCGCCTATATCCTTCGCCGCTTGCTGTTGATGATCCCGACCCTTGTCGGGATCCTGGCTGTCAATTTCCTGATCATCCAGTTTGCGCCCGGCGGGCCGGTCGAGCGGGTCATCGCCCAGCTGCAGGGGACGGATGTTTCGGCAACCTCGCGGATCAGCGGCGGCGGCGGCGACATGATCGGCGCCGGCAACGATGCCTCGGGCGGCAGCGGCGCGGCCTCCGCCGACGGCGTCAGCTCCAAATACCGTGGTGCGCAGGGACTGGACCCGGAATTCATCAAGCAGCTGGAAGCTCAGTTCGGCTTCGACAAGCCGCCGCTGGAACGCTTCCTGAAGATGCTTGGCGACTATGCCCTGTTCGATTTCGGCGAAAGTTACTTCCGCGACATCAAGATCATCGACCTGATCAAGGAAAAACTGCCCGTCTCCATTTCCCTCGGTCTCTGGATGACGCTGATTTCCTATGCGGTCTCGATCCCGCTCGGCATCAGGAAGGCGGTCTCCGACGGCTCCCGCTTCGATGTCTGGACATCCGGCGTGATCGTGGTCGCCTATGCCATTCCGGGCTTCCTGTTCGCGGTGCTTTTGATCGTGCTCTTTGCCGGCGGGTCTTTCTGGGACCTGTTCCCGCTGCGGGGTCTTGTCTCCGACAACTGGGAGGAACTTTCCTGGCCGGCCCGGATCGCCGATTATTTCTGGCACCTGGCCCTGCCGCTGACCGCCATGGCCCTGTCCGCCTTCGCAACCACGACGCTACTGACCAAGAACTCGTTCCTCGACGAAATCCGCAAGCAATACGTCATCACGGCCAGGGCCAAGGGCCTGACCGAGCACCAGGTGCTCTATGGCCACGTCTTCCGCAATGCCATGCTGATCGTCGTCGCCGGCTTCCCCGGGGCGTTCATCTCGTCCTTCTTCGCCGGGGCTCTGCTGATCGAGACGATCTTCTCGCTCGACGGTCTCGGGCTGCTCGGATTTGAATCGGTGATCAACCGCGACTATGCCGTCGTTTTTGCCACCGTCTATATCTTCGGACTGATGGGGCTGCTGGTCAGCTTGATCTCCGACCTCACCTATACCTGGATCGATCCGCGGATCGATTTCGAAAGCCGGGAGGTCTGAGCTATGGATTCCCGACTGAACAAGGATATGGAAGGCGCGGGCTACGACGTGCTCAACCCGCTGCCGGAAGAAACCGCGCCGCCGCCGGCGAAGATGCGGCTGTCGCCGATCAACCAGAGGCGGCTTGCCAATTTCAAGGCCAACAGGCGGGGCTACTGGTCACTCTGGATCTTTCTGGTGCTGTTCACCCTGGCCATGTTCGCCGAGTTTATCGCCAACGACCGGCCGATCCTTGTGTCCTACAAGGGCGAATTGCTGATGCCGGTCTTCGTCGACTACCCGGAAGACAAATTCGGCGGCTTCCTGGCGGTGACCAACTACAAGGACGGGTTCATCCGCGACGAGATCAACGCCAATGGCTGGATGCTGTGGCCGCCGGTCCGCTACTCCTACGATTCCCGCAACCTGAACCCGCCCGTGCCCGTGCCGGCGCCCCCCTCGTGGACCATGGACAAGGAGGAACGCTGCGCGAAGTATCCGGAGGGCGCGAACGATCCCGGCTGCATCGTCGGCAACTGGAACTGGCTCGGTACCGATGACCAGGCCCGGGACGTCTTTGCACGGCTGCTCTACGGCTTCCGGATTTCCGTCCTGTTTGGCCTTGCGCTGACCCTGGCTTCCTCCGTCATCGGCATCGCCGCCGGGGCTGTGCAGGGCTACTACGGCGGCTGGACCGACCTTCTGTTCCAGCGTTTCATCGAGATCTGGACCGCGGTGCCGACGCTCTACCTGATCCTGATCGTGTCCTCGTTTCTGGTGCCAGGCTTCTGGACGCTGTTCACCATCCTGCTTGCCTTTTCCTGGGTGGCGCTGGTCGGGGTGGTGCGCGCGGAATTCCTGCGCGGCCGTAACTTCGAATATATCTCGGCGGCGCGCGCGCTGGGCGTTTCCAACAGGGTGATCATGTGGCGGCACCTGCTGCCAAATGCGATGGTGGCGACGCTGACCTTCATGCCCTTCATCCTGAACGGGTCGATCTCGACGCTGACGGCGCTCGATTTTCTCGGCTTCGGCCTGCCGCCCGGCTCCGCTTCGCTCGGCGAATTGCTCGCCCAGGGCAAGAACAATCTCCAGGCGCCCTGGCTCGGCATCACCGGCTTCATCGTGATCTCGCTGATGCTCAGCCTGCTGATTTTCATCGGCGAAGCCGTGCGCGACGCCTTCGATCCGCGCAAGAGCCTCGGGTAGGGAGACAAGAATGACAAACGAGAAACTCCTGTCCGTGGAAGACCTGTCGGTTGCCTTCACCCAAGGTGGCAGGGAGACGCTGGCCGTCGACCGGATTTCCTTTGAGATCCACAAGGGCGAGACGGTTGCCCTGGTCGGCGAGAGCGGCTCCGGCAAATCGGTGTCCGCTCTGTCGGTTCTGAAGTTGCTGCCCTATCCGGCGGCCTCGCATCCGTCCGGCAGGATCCTGATGCACGGCAAGGACCTGCTGACGGCCGGCGACGCAGAGATGCGCAAGGTGCGCGGCAACGATGTCTCGATGATCTTCCAGGAACCGATGACGTCGCTGAACCCCTTGCATGTGGTCGAGAAGCAGATTGCGGAAATCCTGATGGTGCATCGGGGCATGGGCGAGACCCAGGCCAGGGCCCGTGTACTGGAACTGCTCCATCAGGTGGGCATCCGCGAACCGGAAAAGCGCCTGAAATCCTATCCGCACCAGCTTTCCGGGGGGCAGCGCCAGCGGGTCATGATCGCCATGGCCCTTGCCAACGAGCCGGACCTCCTGATTGCCGACGAGCCGACCACCGCGCTGGATGTCACCGTGCAGGCCCAGATCCTGGAGCTCTTGAAGGCGCTCAAGAAGAGGCAGGGCATGGCCATGCTCTTCATCACCCATGATCTCGGCATCGTGCGCAAATTCGCCGACCGTGTCTGCGTCATGACCGGCGGCAAGATCGTCGAGCAGGGTCCCGTCGCCGAGATTTTCGACAACCCTCAGCACAGCTATACCAAGCACCTTCTGGCGGCCGAACCGAAGGGCCAGCCGCCGGCGACCGACAAGGACAAGCCGATCATCGTTCAGGCGGACGACCTCAAGGTCTGGTTCCCGGTCAAGCGCGGCTTCCTGCGCAAGACGGTCGATCACATCAAGGCGGTCGACGGCATCGATGTGAAGGTCCGCCAGGGCCAGACGCTCGGCATTGTCGGCGAGAGCGGCTCGGGCAAGACCACGCTGGGTCTCGCCATTCTGCGGATGATTTCCTCAAAGGGGAAGATCACCTTCAACGGCGCAGATATCCAGGCCAATTCCTGGAAGGAAATGCGGCCGCTGCGCCGGGACATGCAGATCGTGTTCCAGGACCCTTACGGCGCCCTCAGCCCGCGCATGTCGGTCGCCGATATTGTCGGTGAGGGGCTGCAGGTGCATTTCCCCGGCATTTCAGCAGAAGAACGCGACCGCAAGGTCGCCAAGGCGCTGGAAGAGGTCGGGCTCGACGCCTCCACCCGGCACCGGTACCCGCATGAATTTTCCGGCGGCCAGCGTCAGCGCATCTCGATAGCGCGGGCCATGGTGCTGGAGCCCAAATTCGTCATGCTGGACGAACCGACCTCGGCGCTCGACATGAGCGTTCAGGCTCAGGTGGTGGACCTGTTGCGCGACCTGCAGAAGGCGCATGGCCTGGCTTACCTCTTCATCTCTCACGATCTGAAGGTCGTCCGGGCGCTTGCCAACGAGGTCATTGTCATGCGCCAGGGCAAGGTGGTGGAACAGGGGCCGGCGGAGCAGATCTTCGATGCGCCGCAGACCGATTACACCAAGGCTCTGATGGCCGCCGCCTTCCGGCTTGAGGCGGCTCCGGAAGGGGTTGTCAGCGCGTAGGGCTTCGGTTGTCGGGACAAGGGCCGAGCGGCACGGCGTCGCCCTCCAGCCCCTCGGCGGCCATCAGAGTTTGCAGATCGGCGTTTTTCAGCAAGGGTACGTAGCCACCGAGTTCGGGTGCCTTCAGATAAGTGCTGACCACGATTTTCTCCGGTTTTTTGGCGGCGGCGAGGCAGGCATCGACGCTGATGTCCATGCTGCCATTCACCTTGTCGCGCTCCGCCTTGTCCATGGCCACAAGCCGTGACTGGAATGCCTTGAACGTGTTTATCCTGCTCTCCGGCAGCCGGTAGATTTCGAGCCGCCAACCGGTCTGCAGCTCGGCTGAAAGTTCCACTTTTTCGGCAGGCGTCTCCACCCGCTCGAAGGCTAGTTCTTCCTTGATCAGCATCTTGCCGCTGGATTTTTCCTGGAGGGTCAGCCGCATCTGTGCGGCGCCCTCCGGGATGCGGATGCTGTCCGGGTATTTGACAGCAATCCGCAATGTCTCCGGTGCGGTTTTCAGAAAATCGAAGTCGCTGAGCTTGACCATTGTGGCCAGCGGAACGTGGCCGCAGGCACTCAGAAAGAGAACACAGGTACCTGCCAGAACCACCTGTGCCGCCGCGCGGGGGAAATGCCGTCTCGATCCGTTGGACACGACTGGCTCCAATATCACTGCTGTTGCAGGCAGGGTTTGACCGGATCCCTTTGCCCGGACCGGTCGGTGAGTGGTACGTTGCGCAAGTCAAAGTCCTTTTCCAGAAGCACGTAATCCTGAAACTCGGACGTTTTCAGATAGGTCGAAATCAGCATTTGTCCGCTGTCCTGCGGGTCGACCTTGCAGCCGGCGACGTCGATGACCAATTCCCCGGCGATCTTGTCCTGGCGCTCCTTGGGCATCGCCAGATATTTCGCCTGCAGAGCCCTGAGTTCCGCAACCTGCCGGTCCGGGATCCGGTAGATGGAAACGCGCTCGTCGCCGCGCCGCCCGGACAGCAGTTTTTCCGGTCGGATCACGGGGATAGTCCTTGTCAGAAGAACCTCCTTTTCGCGCAGCACGTTTCCGGATTTTCGGTCCTTCAACAGGATCTTCACCCGGGCTCCGCCCTGCGGCACATCCAGACGATGCGAGTGGCGCACGGCAATGCGGAACATAGCCGGATCGGTCTTTGCGGGGTTGAACGCATCGAGGTCGGATGCCCAGGAGGATGGACCGGGAACAGCCAGAACCAGAACCAGCCACAGGGATTTGGGACGCAGAAAGGGGCGTGTGCGCCGGAACGCAGGTCCAAACATGACAAGAACTCCAATTAAAACGACATCTATTAATTATCGTAAAACAATAAGAAATGAAAATGGTATTTCTGTGGCGGCGGCGCGGAGACACCACTTCTGCCAAGTCGGTCTTGAGAAAGCGGATAGAGCGAGCGGCTTCAGCGCTCCGGCATCGACCAGTCTTCGGGCGGTTTGCCATGTTCGCGCAAGCGCAATGCAAGGCCGATGGCAACGCCGACGCCGATGGCGACGGTCAGGTCGACCAGCACGGTCAGGACCAGCGTGATGAGGAGCAAGAGCCGGTCGGCAAGCGGTTCGGCAAGATAGTGCTTCCACTTGTGCGGTTCGCTCATTGCCCAGGCGGTCAGCACGAGCAGCGCCGCCATCGCGGGCAGGGCGAGGTAACCCGCAAGCGGGGCGGCAACCAGCATGACCAGAAAAATGGTGACGGCGTGGATCAGTCCGGCAACGGGGGTCTTGCCGCCGGCGCGGATGTTGGTGGCCGTGCGCGCGATCGCCCCGGTCGCCGGCAGGCCACCGAAGAGTGACGAGGCCAGATTGGCCGTGCCTTGCGCCAGCATTTCCGCGTTGGGCCGGTGTTTTCCTTCGATGATCCGATCGGCGACCATGGCGGAGAGCAGAGATTCCACACCGGCCAGGAACGCGATCACCACGGCGGAGGGAAACAGCTCGACGATACGGTCCACGGAGATCTCTGGGAGAGAGGGGACCGGCAGAGTATTGGGCAGCGCGCCGAACCGCGACGCAATCGTCTCCACGGGCAAACTCAGGACAACAACGGCGGCGGATGCCGCGCCAACCGCCAGGATAAGACCCGGAAATCGCGGGGCGAGCCGGCGCAGCGCAACGATCAGCAGCAGTGTGGACAGCGCCACGGCGCTAGCCGCGAACGATGCGCTGCCCCGTGCGCCCCAGAGGGCTTCCAACTTGTCGAGAAAGTCGGCGGGCACCTTGGTGAGCTGGAGGCCGAAGAAATCCTTGATCTGACTGGAGGCGATGATGACGGCGATGCCGATGGTGAACCCGTTGACGACCGGTTCGGGCACATAACGGATCAGGCCGCCGATCCGGAAGACCCCGGCCAGAAGCAGCATCATCCCGGCCATGAAGGTGGCCAGCACCAGACCGTCATAACCGTGTTCGGCAATCACGCTGAAGACGACCACGATGAAGGCGCCGGTCGGCCCGCCTATCTGGACCCGGCTGCCCCCCAGAAGCGAGATGAAGAACCCGCCGACAATGGCCGTCACCAGCCCCTTGCCCGGATCCGCGCCGGACGCGATCGCGATCGCCAGGCTCAGCGGCAGCGCCACCATGGCAACGGTGACCCCGGCCGCGAGATCGGCAAGGAACAGACGCAGGGAATAGTCCTGCAGGGTCGTGACGATCTTGGGGAGCCGCATCAAGGCACCGGGAGGACGGAAAGTGAGGAGAGCCTTACTGTTCCGCAGGTGGCGGCCAAATGCAAATCAATGTCGTCCGGCGGGACCTAATGCCGCGTCAACCGACCCAGCAGGTGGCGAAGAAGCCGTTTTTCTCCTGGTCCCTGCCGATGGACCGGCGGGTCTTGAAGCCGATCAGGCCGTCGGCGCCGCCGACATCGTGGCCAAGGCCCTCAAGACGCAGCTGCAGATTGCGCACAGCGCCGCGGGTGGTCTCCTTCATCGGTTTCCATTCGCCGGCAAAGCCCTTGTTGCTGCTGTAGCGGTCCGCCAGGTGGCCGACAAAGAGCGCATAGGCATCGCTCTCGTTGTATTCCTTGATGACGTAGAAATTTTCCGTCGCGATGAAAGCCGGGCCGTAGCGGCCCGCCGGCAGCAGAATGTTGCCCTGGCGATTGATCTCGTAATCCGGGAAAGGCTTGCCGCTGACCCGTTTGACGCCCTCGCGCACGAAGTCGGAGATCTTCTGGCGGTTGTCCGGCCCCTCGCGCGTGCAGGAAACGGTTTGAGGCAGATGGACCTCATAACCCCAGTCGCGCCCCTTCTGCCAGCCGTGCTCCGACAGGTAATGGGCGATCGAGGCCATGGTGTCGACATCGGAAGTCCAGATGTTGCGTTTGCCATCGCCGTCGAAATCGACGGCATATTTCAGATACGACGACGGCAGAAATTGCGGTTGGCCCATGGCGCCGCCCCAGGAGCTTTTCATGGCGCGGCGGGAGACGTCGCCGTTCTGCAGGATCTGCAAGGCTGCGACCACCTCGCCTTTGAAAAAGTCCGGCCGCTGGCCCATGAAAGCCTGAGTGGCGACGACGCGCAGGGCGTCATAGGGGATCTTGGCGCCGCCATAGCCCGATTCCCTTGCCCAGATCGCCAGGATGATCCGCTTGGGCACGCCATAACGTGCCTCGATCCGCTGCAGCGCGGCGGCATGTTGTTGCATCAGGCTGCGCCCGCGCGGCACCAGGGCGTTGAACTGGCTGGCGCGGAAATAGCGTGCCGGTGAGCGGAATTCGGCCTGGAAATTGACCTTCGGCGGCGTGCCCTTGCCGCCAGGCCCGACCAGTCCCGGCAGAGATGTGTCCGGTGTCAGGCCGCTCAGCTCCCGGTCGATGACGGCCTGGGAGACACCGGCCTTCCGTGCCGCCGGCGCGATCTCGGAATTCAGGAACTGCCGGAACTGGGCGTCGTATTGTCCGGCTTGTGTAGGCGAAGAGAGGCATGTGACAACCGCAAGCGCGGCTAGGGCAAGCTTCGGCAAAGTCTGGATCACAACAAACTCCCGTTTCAGGCGTCGGCCCGGACAGAAACAACACCGTCATCCTGAGGAAGCGCGGAGCGCTGTCTCGAAGGATGGGCCGCTTGCTCCGGCGTTTGCCGCCGATCCTTCGAGACAGGTCTGAAGGCCCTCCTCAGGATGAGGCCGAAGATTTGGTCTGACGGTGCCGAAGGACAGCCGCCATCTGCTTATCCAAGCCACATTCACGGTGACCCTAGCATGAACTCCAGCCGGGGCCGACTGCGCTTAGAGCTCTGTCCAAGCCAAATTGCGGCCGGTCTGGGTCATCAGCCAGTCCTTGTCGAAGCGGTACCAGCTGCCGCCGCGCTTCTGGTCATGCGCCCGCGAGATCGGCACGGCCATCAGATGGCACATCAACAGCGTGCCAACGGCGCCGTGGCCGACAAAAAGCACCGGGTCGTCTTCCGGTATATGCCGAAGCGCGCTTTTCACTCCCGTGACGATCCGGTCCTGGGCGTCGACCGCCCGTTCCCAGCCGCGCACGGAGTCATGCGGCTTGGCGAAAAAGGCATCGGCGGTTGCCTCGAATTCCAGCGGTGGCAGGAAACCGGTGGCGCTGCGATCGTTCTCATGCAGGAACCGCAAGGCGCGGTGGAACACGCCCTTGCGCCCGCAAAACACCTGCGCGGTTTCGATCGCCTTTTGCTCGCTGCTGGAAATCACCTGGCGGATGTCACCGGCAAAGGGCAAAGCGGCGGCCCTGGCGGCGCGTTCCCGGCCAGTCTCCGACAGGCCCCAGTCCGGTACCGGAACCTCTGGGTCGATCTTCACTTCCGGATGGGTGAGGTAGATGCACCAGGACATCAGAGGCGCCCCTCCAGCCAGCCGGTGATCAGCTCATAGGCGATGGAAATCGATGGCGGGATCAAATGGCCTTCCGGATGGGTGTGGGCAACCATCTGGCGGACCTCGTCCCGGTCGCACCATTTGCAGGCTTCCAGCTCGTCATCCTCGATTTCAATGTCGAAAGAGGTCGCGGTGCCGATACAGCCGAGCATCAGGTTGGCCGGAAACGGCCAGGGCTGGTTGGAGATCAGCCGCACGTCGCCGACCTGGATGCCGGATTCCTCAAGCGTTTCGCGGCGCACGGCCTGTTCGATGGTCTCGCCCGGTTCCATGAATCCGGCGAGCGTTGTGTAGATCCCTTCCGGCAGGCGTGCGGGGCGGCCGAGCAGGGCCTTCTCGCCGCTTGCGTCGGTGATCAGCATGATCACGCAAGGATCGGTGCGCGGAAAATGAGTGCCCTCACAGGAGGGGCAGTCGCGCCGGTAGCCGGCCTCGGCCATGAGGGTCTTTTCGCCGCAACGCGAGCAGTGGCGATGGCTGCGGTGCCAATGGATCAGCGCGCGCGCCTGGGCCAGCGCCCCCATGTCTTCCGGCGGCAGGGCGTTCTGCAGCGCCAGCGTGCGCAGGTCGATCAGCTGCAGGTCGTCCCGCTCGGCCAGCTCTTCGTCGTCCTGCGGAAGCGTTGTCGAGAAAAGTGCCTTTCCGGTTGCCTGCCGAAGGCCCAGAAAGACCAATTCCGCCGGATCGGCGCCGAGGGCCTTTGCGCTGTCCAAAGTGTGGCCGAGCGTGAGCGTTGCTCCGGCCTGAAACACCAGGGTGCGTGCTGTCGACAGAACGATTTCCGTATCCGGCTTGTGGAGCAACCCATCGAGATAGGCCTTGTCGCCGCGTTTGGTCGACCGCCGGTCGAGCGTGTTGCCGAGAAAACTCATCTCCATCGGCTGGAGTTCGGCGGCAGTGGCACGCATGGGAATGTCCTTGGATTGCTTGGGGCGAGATGACAATGGGACCGGAGCCTAGTCCAACCAGGTCTGGAGGAAAAGCTTGGGAGGGTAGCTTATGCGATCAACTCTGAATGCAAATTGAGACAGGCCGAAGCCTAGCCGTTCGTATCCGCCAGCGCCTCGCGCAGCTGGTCGATCAGGCTTTCGGCCTTGTCCGGCTCATAGGCCAGCGCCGGCACCACGCCCCAGGCCGGCCCGGGCCAGGCGGCATCCTCGCGGAAGCGGGCGATCACGTGCACATGCAGTTGCGAGACCATGTTGCCAAGCGCGCCGACATTGAGTTTCTCGCAGTCGGTAACCTGCCGGAGGCACGTGCTCGCCAGCGCAATCTCGCGCATCAATTGTTGCTGGTCGGCCTCGTCCAGATCGATGATCTCCACCAGATCGGATTTGCGCGGCACCAGCAGGAGCCAGGGATAATTGGCGTCCTTCATCAGCCGGACGGCGCAAAGCGGCAGGTCGGCGACAAACAGACTGTCGCCTTCCAGGCGAGGGTTGAGATTGAAGAAGGTCATGAGTGGGCTCCGAAGCGAATTGCCCGAACGGTACACGGTCCGGAGCGTCTTTGGCGAGCACGATTTCCCGGCAAATAAAAACCGGAACCGCCCCCTTGCCAAACCCCGGGGGGCATCTGATATAACGCACTCGGGAGGTTGGTGGTGGACGAGCCACTCGCCAACCGGGTCAGGTCCGGAAGGAAGCAGCCCTAACGAGCCTCGGCACGGGTCGCCGTGCCAGCCTCCCACCCTATCAAAAGCTTGAAAGCTTTGCTGGAAGCACCGCCGGACAACCGCGGTGCTTTTTTGTTTTTCCTGGCGCAAAATGCCTCGGTGTCACCCCGGACGACCGAAGGGAGATCCGGGCCCACTCATTTCCAGAGACATAGTTCAGTGTTCTCAAAGTCCGAGTTCTGCTGCTGAGCCCTTCCCAGCCGCATCGACAAGCGGATTTGCGAGTAGGCCCCGGATCTGCGCTGCGCTTGTCCGGGGTGACACCCGTGGTTCGTTCGTGCCCTATATTGACAAAATAGTACCTTGGTACCAAAGTACCAAAATGATAAAAACGATCGAACGTGTTCAGACCGGCGTCCGTTTGGAAAAACGGCTTTTGAAGGTGTTGAAGGGATTGGCGGAGCATCTCGATATCTCGCTCGGCGACCTGATCGAAGGGCTCGCGCTGCACGCTTTTGAAAACAGGCCGCCCTTCTCCGAGGAAACCCTTGGCAAGATCGCGCAGCTCAAAAGCGTCTACGATCTCGACCTGAGCGCCTTGGACAGCCACAAGCTCAAGGATGGAGCGGATGAGTGAGAGCAGAAATTATCCGGATCTGACGGACCGATTTGAAGCCGGGACGCTCGCGCCTGAAGGCTTTAGCCATGTCGACCATATCGGCGTCGCCTGCCAGATGTTGCAGCGGTATGACTTTCTCGACGCGGCGCAGCGCTACGGCCATGCACTGCGGGGTCTCGCGGCGAGGGCCGGTGCACCTGACAAGTTCAACGTCACGATCACGCTGGCCTTTCTTGGCCTTCTGGCGGAACGCATGGCCGGGACGGCCCACAAGAGCTTTGCCGAATTCCTGGAAAAGAACCCGGACCTGACCTCCAGAACGCTGATGGCGACCTGGTATTCCGAGGGCCGCCTGGCCTCCGGCACGGCCCGTCAGCGCTTCCTGATGCCGGACCGGTTCCAGGCCTGAAAGAGGCAATTGCCGATGCATCCGGACATTGCTTGAAACCAACCACAGAAAAACTTTCAAAGGACCGTCCCACTTTTCGAAAAAGTCGGTATGGTGCGGCTCATGGACGAGACTGGCTTTCCCGATGAGAGCGGCGCCGAGGCGCCCGGTTTGATGAGTGGCGGCGGAGCGGCGGCAGCTGCGCCCAATGACGGCGCTTATCGTGTGCTGGCCCGCAAATACCGGCCGAAAACCTTTGAGGACCTGGTCGGCCAGGAGCCGATGGTCCAGACTCTGGAAAACGCCTTCGACACCGGCCGCATTGCCCAGGCCTGGATGCTGACCGGCGTGCGCGGTGTCGGCAAGACGACGACCGCCCGCATCCTCGCCCGCGGCCTCAATTACGAGATCCCGGGTGCTGCGGACAAGCCGACGGTCAAACTGACCCAGGAAGGCACGCACTGCAAGGCGATCATGGAAGGCCGCCATGTCGATGTCATCGAGATGGACGCAGCCTCCCACACCGGCATCAACGACATACGCGAGATCATCGATGCGGCCCGCTACCGACCGGCAACGGCGCGCTACAAGGTCTACATCATCGACGAAGTGCACATGCTCTCCAACGCGGCCTTCAACGGTCTTCTGAAGACCCTGGAAGAGCCGCCGGAACATGTGAAATTCATCTTCGCCACCACCGAAATCCGGAAAGTTCCGATCACGGTGCTGTCGCGCTGCCAGCGCTTCGACCTGCGCCGGATCGAACAGTCCAAGCTGATCGGCCTGCTGCGCCGGATCTCGGACGCGGAAGGCATCCAGATCACCGACGAGGCCCTGATGCTGATTGCCCGGGCCGGCGAGGGCTCGGCGCGCGATTCGCTGTCCCTGCTCGATCAGGCCATGGCGCATGGCTCCGGCGCGATCGAGGCGGACCACCTGCGCCAGATGCTTGGCCTGGCCGACCGCGCCCGGGTGATCGATCTTTTCGGCCACGTCATGGCCGGCCGCATCGAGGAAGCCCTCGGTGAATTGCAGGCGCAGTATGAAGTCGGCGCCGACCCAGCAATCGTGCTGACGGACCTGGCGGATTTCACCCACCTGGTCACTCGCATGAAGGTGGCGCCGAAATCGGCGGACGAATCGTCCGTGACCGAGGCTGAGCGCGCCCGCGGCCGCGAATATGCCGACGAGCTGTCGGTACGGCTCCTGTCCCGCGCCTGGCAGATCCTTCTGAAGGGTGTCCAGGAGGTCCAGGCCGCCTCCAAGCCGCTGGCGGCCGCCGACATGGTCCTGGTACGCCTTGCCTATGCCGCCGACCTGCCCGATCCGGGCGAGCTGATGGCGCAGATCCGGAGCGGCCAGACACCGATGGCCGGTAGCGTACCTTCCGGTGGCGGCAGCGCACCGACCGGTGGCGGAGCCCAGGCCATGGCGGTCGGCATGAGCCACGGCTCTGGCGGCGGCGGCAACGGTCCGACCATGCAGGCCTCCGCGCGGCCGCAGCTTTCCGCCATCCAGGGCGGCATGCCGGCCCAGCAGGTGTCGCCCCAGGTGGCGCCGCAACCGGACGTCCAGCCCGCGCCGGCCTATAACCTCAAAAACCTGCATGACTGCGCCGCGCTCGCCTCGGAAAAACGCGACATCCCGATGAAGGTGGCGATCCAGCGGCAGATGCGGCTGGTGAAATTCGAGCCGGGCAAGATCGAAATCCAGCCGACCGAGGACGCACCCGCCGACATCACCGGCGAATTCGGCCGCAAATTGACCGAATGGACCGGCCAGCGCTGGTTCGTGGTGGTCTCGCGCAACCAGGGCCGGCCGACCATCCACGAAGAGAACGAAGCCAATCAGCAGCAGCTTCTCTCCGACGCCAAGTCGCATCCGACGGTCGCGTCGCTGCTCGCCGCCTTTCCGGGCGCGAAGGTGGTCGACGTCACGGTCAAGGTTTCAGAAGAGGCCGATGCGGCTCTGGCCGACCCGATGGTCAGCGATCCGCTCCTGAGCGAAGCGCTTGGCGATGACGAAGACGATTGATCGGGACGGATAGTTCTCTTACATGCAGGTCCAGAACGAGTTTTGACGCGCGGCAGGGCGCCGCTGCGGGTGATTGAAGGAGAGATCCAATGGATTTCCTGAAAATGATGAAGCAGGCCAAGCAGATGCAGGAGCAGATGGGCTCGCTTCAGGAAAAGATTGTCGAGATCGAGGTCGAAGGCACCGCCGGCGCCGGTCTGGTCAAGGTCACGCTGAACGGCAAGGGCGACCTGAAGGGCATCGCTATCGATCCCTCGCTTCTGAAGGAAGACGAAAAGGAAATCCTGGAAGACCTGATCATCGCCGCCCACACGGAAGCACGCGCCAAGGTCGAACAGGCCATTCAGGAACAGACCCAGGAACTGATGGGCGGCCTCGGTCTCCCCGCTGGCATGAAACTGCCGTTCTGAGGCCGGGACGGGGCAGGGCCGGATGGCGCAAAAACAGGTTGCTGGACCGGAAATCGAGCGGCTGATTCAGCTCCTGGCGAAACTGCCGGGGCTCGGGCCGCGGTCGGCCCGCCGCGCCGCGCTGCATCTCATCAAGAAAAAGGACCAGCTGCTGCTGCCGCTCGCCGAGGCCATGGGCGTCGCGGTCCGCGACATCGGCATCTGTTCCACCTGCGGCACCGTCGACACGTCGGATCCCTGCACCATTTGTTCCGACCCGAAACGGGACCCCGGGGTTCTGATCGTGGTCGAGGATGTCGCCGATCTCTGGGCGTTGGAACGGGCCGGGGCGGTCAATGCCCGCTACCATGTGCTCGGTGGCACCCTGTCGCCGCTGGACGGTGTCGGACCGGAAGACCTCAATCTTGCCAGCCTGATCGAGCGCTGCGGCGCGGAGGATCTCAACGAGGTCATCCTGGCGATCAACGCCACGGTCGAAGGTCAGACGACCGCCCATTACATCATGGATCAGCTTGCTCACCTTGACGTCAACGTTACGCGTCTGGCCCATGGCGTTCCGGTCGGTGGCGAGCTGGATTATCTGGACGAGGGCACCTTGGCCCAGGCCTTGAGGGCGCGGACGCGGTTTTGAGGCGCAACGGGTCTGGTGAACTTTGCTGCTGAAGCCTTTTTGAGGTGATCCGTCACCCCGGTGATCATCCCGGCCTTGAGCCGGGACCCAATCCACTTCGCCACGCGGCAAGAGAAATTGGCTCGAGCGCTGACAACCTGCATCGCATTGCCTCTTCCCCTCGCTCTGGAAACCAATGGGTCCCCGATCGCGCTGCGCTTGTCGGGGATGACACCTGAGGGGAGGCGGCGCTTTGCTTTCCTACCGCTCGAATAAAAACGCCGAACAGAACAGGTCGCCCGGAAAGCGGAACAGTTCCTGGACACGGCTGAATCCGGCACGCTCCCCCATTGCAATCCAGTCTTCCGGCGGTTCCGGATAGTCGTAGGTGCGGATGTGGTTCCACAGATGGGCGTATTCCCTCTCCGTCAGAGAGGAGAACCGGCGGCGCAATTCTCCCTCCCAGCGGGAGGTGAACTGGCTCCGTGTTTCGCTCGCCCGGCAGACCGGTTCCGCGCAGACAAAAATTCCGCCGGGTCTGAGTGCACCGCGAAGGGCCAGCAGCATGTCCTGCTTCTGCGCCCGGTCCAGATGGTGGATGGAAAACCCGCACCAGATGATGTCGCAGCTTTGCGGACGCGCCAGTACGGCATCGCGCATGTCTTCTTCTGACAGGGTCACGGCAAAGGGAACTTCCGCCATGACCTCGGCGGCGCATTTGAGTGCCGGGCGGGACAGGTCAATGCCCTCATAGCGGGACACCTTGCTGCCCTTCAGAACGCAACGCGCAAGGCTGGCGTCGCCGCAGGCGAGATCCAGAAACGTGAACGGCCGGTCGAAGCGGGTCTCGATCAGCCTGCGCAGGATCTGGCCGAGCTCGCGATGATGCATCTCGTTGGCGCGCACCAGCTTGTGGTAGATCCCCCATTCGTATTGAAACATGTCGAGAGCCTCGGACGCGGCAGCAGGGGTGTCTGCAACAGATTGAAGCTGTGTCATGAAGGCTCCCGAAGTTCTTAACGGGTGAGACCGGTAGACCGGCCACAACCAAATTGGTGGCTTGAGGCGATTATACAACGAAAGGTTGATGATTGTTTACTTCGGCCGCGTAGGGTGTTGAATGTCGCGCAACTACACAAATACTCACGGTGTCCCCCCGGCCAAGCGCAGCGCGAGCCGGGGCCTACTCTCAGGACCGCTTGTTGGAGCGACGGAGTTTGCTTGTGGTTTACATCGCAAAACAGGCTCTCTGGAAATGAGTAGGTCCCGGGTCTCCCTTCGGTCGCCCGGGGTGACACATGTGATATCTGATAGTCCGAAAGCCACTGCCCATGGGTGGTGGTTGCTTTCAACCGGTACCCACCCGCCCTTGCGCCGATCCTCTCCACCCCCTATGTCGGGGCGGTCTTTCTCAAACCGTCGAAGGTGCCATGTTCCAAGCCGCTGCCCGTGCCATGTCCGAGGTGTTCGAACCGCCGTTCCGGGCGATCTTCTGGAAGATGCTCGGCTTCACGCTCGGCATTCTGGTGGTGATCTGGATCGTGCTGCAGTGGCTGGTGACGCATTTTCTGGGCGTGGCGGCGACCGAATATGGCGGCGGCGCCGGTTGGGTCGGCTGGATCGAATGGTCGATCTCGATCCTGACCGGCATTGGCGCCGTGTTCGTGCTCGGCTTCCTGATCGCGCCGATTTCCGCCCTCTTCGCCGGCCTCTTTCAGGACGAGATCGCCGATATCGTCGACCGGAAGGATTATCCGGGCGACCGGCCCGGCAGGGCATTGCCGTTCACGCAGGCGGTGATGCAGACGATCAAGTTCACCGGCGTGGTTATTCTGGGCAACCTGTTCGCGCTGATCCTGCTGCTGGTTCCAGGCGTCAACCTGGTCGCGTTCTTCCTGGTCAACGGCTATCTGCTCGGCCGGGAATTCTTCGAATTCGCCGCCATGCGCTTCATGCCGGCGGCCGAGGCAAAGGCCTTCCGCAAGGCACGTGGGGGCACGGTGTTTCTCGCCGGCCTGATCATCGCAGGCCTTCTGGCCGTGCCGATCCTCAATCTGGTGACGCCGATCTTCGCGACCATCTTCATGCTGCATCTCTACAAGAGACTGGCCGCCGAGCGGCAACGGGTCGCCGGAACCCCTTAACCGCCGCAAACAGGCCTTGCATCAACGGCCACAATCTGACCAAGTGCCCCTCCGTTAGGGAGGAATGCATGCAGGACCTGCTGACCGAGATCGCCGAGGCGGCGGCCGCCAATCCGGACAAGGGCGCGGTCGCGACCTATATTCCGGAACTCGCCGGCATCGACCCGGACCAGTTCGGCATGGCCATTGCCCTGGCCGACGGCCGGGTGTTCACCTCGGGCGACGCCGATGTGCCGTTCTCGATTCAGTCGGTCTCGAAAGTGTTTGCCCTGGCATTGGCGCTCGGCCGGGTCGGCGATCAGCTCTGGTACCGGGTCGGCCGCGAGCCATCCGGGCTTTCCTTCGATTCGATCCTGCTGCTGGAGCGCGAGGACGGTATTCCGCGCAATCCCTTCATCAATGCCGGCGCGCTGGTGACCACCGATACCTATCTGTCGGGTTCGAGCCCGCGCGAGGCACTCGGCGAGCTGCTGCGCTTCATCCGCGCCGCGGCCGACGATGACAGCATTCACATGAACGAGAAGGTGGCCAAGTCCGAGATCGCGACCGGCCACCGCAATTTCTCGCTGGCCCATTATCTCGCCTCGCACGGCAATCTGCGCTCCTCGGTCGACAAGGTGCTCGGCACCTATTGCCATCAATGCGCGGTGGAAATGACTTGCCGCCAGCTGGCGATCGCCGGCCGGTTCCTGGTTGACGCGCCGAACATGCCGTCCCTTGTCTCGGTGGAACGTCGACGCCGCATCAACGCGCTGATGATGACCTGCGGCCATTACGACGGCTCCGGCGATTTTGCCTTCCGGGTCGGCATGCCGGGCAAGAGCGGCGTCGGCGGCGGCATCCTGGTGATCTCGCCCAGCAGGGCGGCCATCGCCGTGTGGTCGCCGGGGCTGAACCGCTACGGAAATTCAAAGCTCGGCACGGAAGCCATGGAGCTCTTCGCGCACCGCACCGGCTGGTCCGTTTTCGGCGTGCCCCATGGCGGGGACGGCGTTCACGTCTAGGTCACTTTTCATCACCAGGTGAATTTAAAACGATATAGAAGTGGTTGCGGGCCACTTTGGCCTATAGGATATTTTGACGTTTGCGAGCGTTGGCGCTAGAACCCCTCTAGACAACGCTTTGATTTGCTTACGTTTGCGTAAACGTAAACCGGAGCGGAATGCGCTAAGGATGCGTCGTTGCCATCGGCGATCCGCCGTGCCGCCAGGCACGACAGGTCAGTGAGAACGGTGCGTTTTTCGCTCAATTCGCTCTAGCGTCGTACGGGAGAGGAATTCCATGTCGAACGCCGATATGAGGGGCAACCGCCCCCTGTCGCCCCATCTTCAGATATACAAACCCATTCTGACGATGGTCATGTCCATCCTGCACCGCATCACCGGCGCAGCGCTTTATTTCGGCACCATCCTGCTCGCCTGGTGGCTGATTGCCGCGGCGGCCGGTCCGGCCTACTTCGATTTGGTCAATGGCATCTACGGTTCGTTCATCGGCCGCTTGATCCTGTTCGGCTTCACCTGGGCGCTTGTGCATCACATGCTCGGCGGCCTGCGCCACTTCATCTGGGACATGGGCGCCGGCTTCGGCAAGGAAGCCCGCGAATGGCTCGCCAAGGCGACCATCATCGGTTCCGTAGTCCTGACCCTGGTGCTCTGGGTCATCGGCTACATGGTTCGCTGAAGGAGAGTGTCATGAGCGATATGCGCACACCCTTGAACAAGGTCCGCGGGCTCGGTTCGGCCAAGGAAGGCACCGATCATTTCTGGAAACAGCGCCTGACGGCCGTTGCCAATGTCTTCCTGATCTCCTTCTTCGTGATTCTCGTCATCTCCATGCAGGGCTCTTCCCAAGCGGATGTGGTCGAGACGCTGAAGAACCCGCTCGTATCCATCATCCTGCTCCTGGTGATCCTCTCCGGCGTCTATCACATGAAGCTCGGCATGCAGGTGATCATCGAGGACTACGTGCACGGCGAAGGCCTCAAGTTCCTCACCCTGATGGCGAACACCTTCTTCTGTGCCTTTATCGGTTTCGGCTGCGTCTTCGCAGTGCTCAAGATTGGCTTTGGAGGCTGACCCGGATGGCCAAGAGTTATGAATTTGTCGACCACACCTATGACGTGGTCGTGGTCGGTGCCGGCGGCGCGGGGCTGCGGGCAACGCTCGGCATGGCCGAGCAGGGCCTCAGAACGGCCTGCATCACCAAGGTGTTCCCGACCCGCTCCCACACGGTCGCCGCCCAGGGCGGCATCGCCGCGTCCTTGAAGAACATGACGCCGGACTGCTGGGAATGGCACATGTACGACACGGTGAAGGGTTCCGACTGGCTCGGCGACACCGACGCCATGGAATATCTTGCCCGTGAAGCACCGAAGGCGGTCTATGAGCTGGAGCATTACGGTGTGCCGTTCTCCCGCACCGAGGAAGGCAAGATCTACCAGCGCCCGTTCGGCGGGCACATGCAGAACTACGGCGAAGGCCCTCCCGTGCAGCGCACCTGCGCGGCGGCCGACCGCACCGGTCACGCCATCCTGCACACGCTTTATGGCCAGTCCCTGCGCAACAATGCCGAATTCTACATCGAGTATTTCGCGCTCGACCTGATCATGTCCGAGGACGGCGCCTGTCAGGGCGTGATCGCCTGGAACCTCGACGACGGCACCATCCACCGCTTCGCGGCCAAGATGGTCGTGCTGGCGACCGGCGGTTACGGCCGGGCCTTCTTCTCGGCAACCTCCGCCCACACCTGCACCGGCGACGGCGGCGGCATGGTTTCCCGTGCCGGCCTGCCGCTGCAGGACATGGAATTCGTTCAGTTCCACCCGACCGGCATCTACGGCTCCGGCTGCCTGATCACCGAAGGCGCCCGCGGCGAGGGCGGCTATCTGGTCAATTCCCAGGGCGAACGCTTCATGGAGCGTTATGCACCTTCGGCCAAGGACCTGGCCTCCCGCGACGTGGTCTCGCGCTGCATGACCATGGAAATCCGGGAAGGCCGCGGTGTCGGCAAGAACAAGGACCACATCTTCCTGCACCTGGATCACCTCGATCCGGCGCTGCTGGCCGAGCGTCTGCCGGGCATTTCGGAATCAGCCCGCATCTTTGCCGGCGTTGATGTCACCAAGGATCCGATCCCGGTGCTGCCGACCGTCCACTACAACATGGGCGGCATCCCGACCAACTATTGGGGCGAGGTGCTGAACGCGGACGGCGACAACCCGAACCGGATCCAGGAAGGCCTGATGGCCGTCGGCGAAGCGGGCTGTGCGTCTGTTCACGGCGCCAACCGTCTCGGCTCCAACTCGCTGATTGACCTGGTGGTCTTCGGCCGCGCGGCCGCCATCAAGGCCGGCGAAGTGGTCGATCCGAAGGAAGCCGTGCCGACGCCGAACGAAGCGTCCTGCGAAAAGATCATGGACCGCTTCGACAAGCTGCGGCACGCGGACGGGGCGATCGCGACAGCGGATCTGCGCGACAAGATGCAGCGCGCCATGCAGGAAGACGCCGCCGTCTTCCGCACCCAGGAAAGCCTGGAACAGGGCTGCAAGCGTTTGACCGAGATCTGGGGCGAGATGAAGGACCTGAAGGTTTCCGACCGCTCGATGATCTGGAACTCCGATCTGGTGGAAACGCTGGAGCTGGAGAACCTGATGGCCAACGCCATCACCACGGTCTATGGCGCGGAAGCCCGCAAGGAAAGCCGCGGCGCCCATGCGCGAGAGGACTACAAGGACGGTCCGTTCTCCGGCCGCAACGACGAGGAATGGCGCAAGCACACGCTGTCCTGGGTCGATGAGAACGGCAACGTCAAGCTGGACTACCGCCCGGTGGTGCTCGACCCGCTGACGACCCTGGAACAGGGCGGCATCGACCCGAAGAAGATCGCGCCGAAAGCGCGTGTCTACTAGGGAGCGGCACGCGTGAGCCAGGCGGCAACTCTTCCCGATACCAGATCCCCGTTCGGCACCTATCCCGCCGAACGGCTGGTGCGGGCTGCCTGGCGCCTGGCCGACCGGCACGACCTGTCTCGCGGCCTGCGCAAGCGCATCCGTGCCCTGGTGGCCCGTTTCTTCAAGGGGCCCTATGACCTGGAAGCGGAAGGCCTGAAGTTTAGGATCTATCCGGGCGAGAATTATGACGACCGCAAGATCCTCGCCAAGGGCCGCTTGCCGGAGCGCGAGGAGCACAGGCTGCTCGAACCGCATCTCGGAGAAGGCAAGGTCTTTGTCGATGTCGGCGCCAATATCGGCTCCTATTCGATCTTTGCCGCCAGGTCCGGTGCCGACGTGCTGGCCATCGAGGCCAACCCGCAGACAGCGACCAAGCTGGGCTTCAACGTCAAGGCCAACGAGCTGGACAACGTCAAGATCGTCAACTCGGCGGTCGGCCCGCGCGAAGACACGCTGCCCTTGTGGCAGGAGCCCAGCAATTGTGGTTTCGCCACCTTTGTCGAGGACCTGACCACGGGCGAATGGGCCGGCGACTGGTCGCCGACCTTCGTCAAGGTGCGGCCGCTCACGGGCATCGCCCACGATCTTGGCCTCAACCGGATCGATGTTCTGAAAGTGGATGTGGAAGGCTTCGAGGACCGTGTCCTCTTGCCCTTCCTGCGTCACGCGGAAAGGTCGCTGTGGCCCCGCGTGATCCTTCTTGAAACCAATTGCCGGCCCTATTGGACCGAGGATTGCCTGCCCGAGCTGGCAAACCGGGACTACAGGATCACCGGCCGGACGAATGACAACATGATTTTCGAGCTCGCTGCCTGAGTTCGAACACATTCAGGCCCGGACGCGAAATCAGGGCCCAACGCGGAGCATGTACAAATGGTTCAGCTGACGCTACCCAGGAACTCCACGGTGACCGAGGGCAAGGTGTGGGACAAGCCGGAAGGCGCGACCAACCTGCGCGAATACCGGATCTACCGCTGGAACCCGGATGACGGCCGCAACCCGCGGGTCGACACCTATTTTGTCGATGCGGACGATTGCGGGCCGATGGTGCTCGACGGGCTCATCTACATCAAGAACAAGATCGACCCGACGCTGACCTTCCGCCGGTCCTGCCGCGAAGGCATCTGCGGCTCCTGCGCCATGAACATCGACGGCACCAACACCCTGGCCTGCACCAAGGGCACGGACGAGATCGCCGGCGACGTCGTCAAGATCTATCCGCTGCCGCACATGGCGGTCGTCAAGGATCTGGTCCCGGACCTGACCAACTTCTACGCCCAGCACCGCTCCATCGAGCCCTGGCTGAAAACGGTCTCGCCGGCGCCGGAAAAGGAATGGCGCCAGTCCCACGAGGACCGGGTCAAGCTGGACGGCCTCTACGAGTGCATCCTCTGCGCCTGCTGCTCGACCTCCTGCCCGAGCTACTGGTGGAACGGCGACCGTTACCTCGGCCCGGCCATCCTGCTGCAGGCCTATCGCTGGCTGATCGACAGCCGCGACGAGGCCACCGGCGAGCGCCTGGACAATCTGGAAGACCCGTTCCGGCTTTACCGCTGCCACACCATCATGAACTGCAGCCAAGCCTGCCCGAAAGGCCTCAACCCGGCCAAGGCAATCGCCGAGATCAAGAAGATGATGGTCGAACGCCGGGTTTGATTTTCTGGTGTTCTGGAGTTTGGAAAGGCCGTCCCTCGGGGCGGTCTTTGTGTTTTCCGCTCCGTCATTCCGGACGCTCTGCAGCGCAGCTGCAGGACCAGATCCGGAATCCAGCGCGTACTTCGCGCCGCAGGCGCGCCTTTATTAATAAAGCCAGATACTTGAACGGTATTGTGCTCGCTTTCGCTCGCGCTGATGCCCTGGGTTCCGGATCGGCGCGCAGCGGCGCTGCACTTGTCCGGAATGACCCGTCGAGGGGGCGTGGATACCGCTCTTCACCCCTTCGCCCGGCACACTAGCAGCGAACTGTTGCACCAGCCACGGAAGCCCGACAGCTGGCCAAGGGCGCGTGTCAGCCTTTTTTCCATCGGTTTCAGCGGTCCCCATTCGAACGTCTTGCCACGCAGGTGATGGAACAGCTTGCCGTGGCGATTGCGCTCCTCGTACCAGGGGCTCAGCATCGGCAGGTAAGGCAGGCAGGAGAGGTAGCCGATGCCGTGCACGGCCTCGATGGTGACCGCCCGGCCGACAATCTCCGACCATTCCTTGAGCGTCATGCGCACATGATGCTCCGGATAATGCAGATGGGGCAGCTTCAGCCGATCGAGCCGGTAGAGCTGCGGCACCACGGCCAGGATCAGGCCGCCGTGGGCGACCACCTGGCCGCATTGGCGCATCACCGATTCGATCGCCGGGCCCTGGCCGGGCAGGTGCTCCAGCACATCCAGAAGCGTGATCACGTCCGGGCGCCAGGGCAGGTCCGCCCGATGCTCGGAAAGGCGTGTGGCGTCGAGCACGATGTCCGGTTCAAAGCTGGCCTCATAGTCAGCGCCGCAATAGTCGAATTCGAGGCCCGTCTCTCTCAGGTAGGTCCTTGAGATCGAGGTCGAACAGCCGATGTCGAGGATCCGTGGCGGCCGGCCGAGATCCGGAGCCCGTTCACGGATCTGCCGCGCCACCACATCGAATTTCACGGTGCCATAGAGATTGCGCTCCGCCTGCGCGAGTTTCCTGACCAGGTATTCGGAATGAACGGTGACCTCCGCCGGGGCGTCCGTCACATCTCGTCTCTCTGCTCGATCCAGAGTTGGGTGCACGCTGCCTCTCCTTCTGTGTCCAGTCGGTGAATGCCGGGTTCGTAGGTGTAGGTGGTGAGATCGGCCATCAGCACGATCAGCTCACCGAGGATCAGCTCGACGATCTCATCGGCGACACTGCCGGAGCCCGGAACGAAATTGACCGGATAGCCGTCATTGACCAGGCAGATCTGCCGGTCCTGCCCGGTGCCTTCGCCGTTAAGCTGAAAGGCGCGGATCGAGGGATGGAGTTCGTAGGACGGATGGGCTTCCAGGAAATCGACGTCGATTTCGATCCGGCGCGAGCTGGCACTGGCCACCAGACAGCCGTTGCGCAGCTGCCGGAGCACCTTTTGGGTGACGGACAGGCGTCCGGCAGCGCCAACCACAAGGTCGCAGGCGCCGAGATCGCCAGATACGAGGCTGGCGTCGAAACCGGAGAGGCGCGCCTCGGCGACCTTCAGCGGATTGATGTCGATCAGCGAGGGGATCACATCGAGGCGGCGCAGGCCCTTGGCCACGCCGAAACCGATCCAGCCCGCTCCGAAGACGGCGGCCCGGCGTCCGGCCAGGCTGTTGCCGAGATCGCGCATCAGGCCGTCCAGGCAGCGAGCAATGGTCTCGCCGCAACGCGCCGCCTCCAACCGTTTCAACTCGCTGTCGGCGCAATGCAGGACAGGGATCTTGAGGTCAATCTGTGCGGCGCGCCAGACACCCTGCTTGGTGATCTCGACCACGCCTTCAACGAGGTCTAGCTGATCGGCAAACGTCTCATGCAGCACTTCGACCACATAGCCGCCGACCTCCTGAATGACCAGTTTCTGGCGAGAGGCGCGGCAAGCAAGAAGGCTCTTTGCAAGAAGGTCCACCAGCACCGATTTGAACGCGTCTTCCGTTTTCGGACAATGCACCCGCTCGCCATAGCGGTCCTGCCATTTCAGCCTTGTCGCATCGCTGCCGGAAGAATAGGGGATGCCGACGATGGCATCGAAGTCCATGACGCCGGCCAGTGCGTCGATCATGCGCATCGTGTCGTCAAACAAATGGGCAACCAGCAGGTAGCGGTGGGCATCGCTCCGGCCGAGATTGAGCCGCCTGACCAGCGCAGGCAGATAGTCCGCACGGCGGGCATAGGCGGGCGCGGCCTGAAAAGGCGGCTTTTGCAATGTATTCATTGATATATTTCCCAATGCTCTTGCCATTTTGGCATTCAGTTCATGACAAGAACAAGTCCCGGTTGAGAAAATAGGACGGGAAAGGCGTGAGGCAAACGGGCCGCCGCCGGTCATGCACAGTTTCTGCGAAAACAATGCTGAGGAGACCGGCAAACCCGGCCCGATTGCGCCCTGATGACACGCGACGCTCGAGCCGTTCCCGGACGCATTGACCGTCCTCTGGCAGAGGGTTGACTGAATGACACATGAAACTGACACCGCAACGGCCGCGGCCCGGCCAGCCGGCACACCGCCGCCGTTCCAGCCGCGGGGCTTCCTGAATTCTCCAGGAGTAAAATTCGTTCTGATCGGCATCCTGACCGTGATGCTGATGGTGCCGTGCCTGTTTGTCTGGGCACTGGTGGAGGAACGGGCCGAGCGTGCGCGTGACGTCGCCCGGGACATCGCCGGCTCCTGGGGCGGCACACAACAGATCAACGGGCCCTATCTCGTCGTCCCCTTCAGTGAAACATTGGCCATCGGATCGGGCGACAAGGCCAAATCGGAGGTCCATTGGCGCACGGCGGTCCTGTTTCCCGAAACGCTGTCCGTTTCGGGCGATGTCCAGGTCGAGGAACGGCGGAAGTCGATCTACTCGCTGCCCGTCTATGCCAGCGCGCTCGACCTGAGCGGCCGCTTCGCCGCGCCGCCCGAGACCATGTTCGAACCGGAAAAAGGCGGTACGATCGATATTGCCGCCGACAGGGCCGTTCTCGTCGTTGGCATCGGCGACGTGCGTGCCCTGAAGAGCGAGGTGGCGCTGACCATGGATGGCGGCACGGCCGTTCCGTTCGAGCCGGGTACCGGTCCCCTGCTCAATGGCGGTGGGGCCTCCGGGATCAATGTGGCCGTGCCCGCCCTCAAGTGGCGCAAGGGCTTTTCCTTCCAGATCCCGCTCACGCTCAATGGCTCGACCGCCGTCTTTGTTGCGCCGGCGGGACAAAGCACCTCCGTCGCGCTTTCCTCCAACTGGCCGCATCCGGGCTTTACCGGAGCCTTTCTGCCGGACCGGCGAACGATCACCGAGACCGGCTTTGAAGCCGACTGGAGCATTCCCTATCTGGCGCGCGGCATCCCGAAAACCCTGGTCACCGACAGGTTGCCCCTACAGGACAAGCAGCTGGGGGTCAGGTTTGTCGAACCGGTGAATTTCTACCAGACCATCTCCCGGTCGCTGAAATATGCCGTTGGCTTCATCAGTCTGACCTTCCTGGCAGTGTTCGTCCTGGAAATGCGTTCCGGCTGGAGCTTCCACTGGATCCAGTACGGCCTGGTCGGCGTGGCGCTGATCACCTTCTATGTCATGTTGCTGGCCCTGGCCGAACATGTCGGCTACGGCCTTGCCTACCTGGTGGCGGCGGGCGCGGCCACCGCGCTCAATGCGGTCTATGTCGGCTCCTCGCTGAAAAGCCGGTCGGCCGGAGCCGTGATGACCGTGGTTTTGGCGGCGATCTTCGGCGTGTTGTTCGCGCTGATGAACGAACAGGATTATGCGCTCCTGATCGGTTCGGTCATTGCCTTCCTGGCCCTGGCGGTGACCATGTTCGTCACGCAGAAGATCGACTGGAGCGGACGGGGAGTGGAGGGGAGGGCGCCGGCCGCAAACGCCGCTTGAGACAGTGCTGTCACTCAAAAACAGACAGGGCGGGTCTTGCGACCCGCCTTATTTTGTTCGATATTTGTTCCATCTCAAATCAGGAGGAAGAACACAATGCACAGAAGCCGGCTGGGGGAATTGGTCATTGACTGCGAAGGCGGGGACATCGACTCCCATGCCGCCTTCTGGGCGCAGACTTTGGGGCGGAAGGTCGAGGCCGAACCGAAAAACCCGCGCTATCGCCGCCTGATCGGAGAAGCGGGCGAAATCGGCGTTCTGCTGCAGGCAGTCGACCATCCCGCTCGGGTCCATCTGGATATCGAGACCGACGATCTGTCACAGGAGGTCGCCCGGCTGGAAAAGCTTGGTGCGCTCATCGTGGAGCGGTTCGAAAACTGGACGGTGATGGAAGCGACCAGTGGTCACCGGTTCTGTGTTGTCAAATCGCAGCTCACCGAAGGCGATGCGGCAACAAGGTCGTGGCCGTAGATCTGTAGGACATTGCCGCTTGCGTGGGGTCGCAAGCGGCACTGCACCTCAGAACCGCTCACTTCGGAAGAGCGTAGAACCCGAGTGCGTTTCCGAACGGATCGGCAAACTCCGAATAGGTGACAACGCCCGGAACCTCGACGGCTTCGCCCGTCGCGATGCCGGCATCGGCGCGTGTGCCTTGAGCGGCCGTCATATCGTCGACCAGATATCGGATGACCGCTCCCTGCGGTTGTTGGCCTTCCGGCTCGAACAATTGCAGCCAGACACCCGGCGCGACCTTGAACTCGACAAGACCGGGAGCCGGTCTGATCACTTCGGTGTCCGGTCCCAGGAAAGCTCCGTACCAACGCTCGGCTTCACTCAGCGAGGGAACAGGTACGCCAACGGTGATTTCCTGGAAGGGTTCTGCCTGGCTGACTGCCGTCAAGGCAAGAAAAGCTAGGGACGACAAAGAGAGCAGGCGCATGTGCGAGTTCCTTTCCTCAAACCGTGACCGGCTCCGAAAGTGCTGGAATTCCTCGGGAGAGAGGGTCCACTCGCACACCTTTTGCGGAGGCTGCCGACGGCGATTTCTCGTTGATATGTAAAGCGTAAGATTTGCTTTTCACGCAAATTATACTAACTATACTTTATGGACATAAACCTGTTTGTCAACATCACGTCCAAGGCCTGGTCGCTGGCCATCCTGTCGAGCCTGCATGCGGGAGTTCCCGGCCGGCAGGCGGCACTGCTGACGGCGACCGGAGCCGGCAGAACGGCTTTCTCCCAAAGCCTGGACCATCTGACCCGGATCGGGTTGCTGGAGCGCAACCCCGGCCACGGCCATCCCTTGCGGCCGGAATTCAGACTCACGGCACCGGGGTTGGAGGCGGCGGCGCTCGCGAGCCGGATCCAGGCAATTGCCGGAGACGACGACCGGGTCCTGCTCCGCCGGTCCTGGACCTTGCCGGTCCTGTCGTCGCTTCAAGGTCCGCGCCAGTTTTGCAGCATCAAAAGGGACCTGCGCACGATCACGGATCGTGCGCTGTCGCAATCCTTGAAGGCGATGGAGGACCGCAACTGGGTTGAAAGAAGCGTCGATGGCGCCGCCCGGCCGCCAAGATCGATCTACACAGCCGTCAATACGGGAGCAATGATCACCGACATCGTCCGGCCCGCCATTGTGTTTGCCGGGGTTTGACCCAGACTTTGCGCCGCGACAACGCGCGGCCGCCCATCAGTCGGCGTTCTGATCGAGCAGTTTGAAGAGCCGCTCGAGATCGCCATTCAGAACACCGCTTGAGACGGCCGCTGCCTCAAGCCGGCAGGGCTGGTCGCCGATGTCGTGGAGAAAATAGACAGGTTTGCGCAGGGCGTAACCGCAGGCGGCTTCCATGAGCGTGTTCGCTCCGACATATCCTGGTATGTCGTGCTTTTCGGTGTTTGCGATCAAAACCACATCGCCCCGACGGATCACCTCAAAATAGTCGGAGAGAAACGCTTTCTTGCGGGCGACCGCCTGCATCGGTGAGAGAGCGGTCCAGTCGAAGCCGGCTTCTTCCGGAACCGGCGTGGACACCGTGTGGCCGTCGCGGCGCAATTGACCCGCCAGCCGTTCCATGAGGTCGAGCGTCGACATGGAGCCGCATATCACGATGTGGCGTTGTGCGGATTGGAGCGTGTTTGCCATCACGGCAGCCTCACGGTCATGTGCGGAAAGAAGAAGGCGAGTTGAGTGGACTGTGGTTCGAGACGCGTTACCTCTGTCAGCAACGATTGGAGGATCTATCATGAAGCGTGTTCTGACGCTAACCCTTGCCGCTCTTGTCTCCGGTGTGGCGCCGGCAACGAGCGCACACGCCGAAACCGCCATTCTGGCAGGCGGATGTTTCTGGTGTGTGGAATCGGACCTTGAAAAACTCCCGGGCGTTCGCGACGTGGTCTCGGGATATGCGGGCGGCACGACGCAGAACCCGACCTACAAGTCCTATGAACGCGGCGGCCACCGCGAAGTGGTTAAGGTCGATTTCGACGAGACCAGGATCAGCTATGGCGAGTTGGTCGGCATATTTCTGAGGACCGTCGACGTGACCGATTCCGGCGGCCAGTTCTGCGACCGCGGTTTTTCCTATTCCACCGCCATCTATCCCCTGGACGAAGCGCAAGCCAAGCAGGCAAAGGCGGAGATCGAGACGGCGAACAAACAGCTCGGCGGCAAGGTGGTCACGCCCGTCGAACAGTCTGCCGTATTCTGGCCGGCCGAGGATTATCACCAGAACTATTACAAGAGCCCCGTGCGCACGCTGACAAGGTTCGGTTACGTCTCGCGCGCGGACGCCTACAAAGGCTATCGCAAGGGCTGCGGACGGGATGCGCGCGTGAAGGCGGTCTGGGGCAGCGAGGCCTACAAGGGGTTGCCGAAGGCCGGCTCATAACGCGTCGGCCGAACTGTGTTCCAGATCACGGAAAAAAGGACTGTTCCCGGATTAGAATGACTGTGTTTGCCGTAACGTAACTTTTGTCCTACATTTTATTGTGGGCTTGCGTCTCATGAGGCCGTTGTCATGCTAAGTTTGTTTGGAAGTCGAGCAAGAACGGAGCCGGAATTCATTTCCGAATTGAGAGCTGTCGAGACGGAGGACCGCCTCCGAAAAAACATGGCCGGCATGCTGGATGCTGCCGGTCTGGAGATTTGCGACACCAACACACCGACGGAATTTGCCGCCGCGGCGACGGTCGCGATCATGAAACTTGTTCTCAAAACGGTCGGTCGGGACTTCGACAGCCTGTCGTTCGAGAACAGGTTTGTGACCGGTCTGTTTGGCTTTCTTTTGGCGCACAAGCTAAGCCGGCGGACCAACGCGGATCTCGGCGTCGTGCTCGGCATCGCCGGCCTCGATCTCTTTTCCCGAGAGGAAA
Source organism: Roseibium sediminicola (assembly GCF_023156505.1). Classification (GTDB taxonomy): domain Bacteria; phylum Pseudomonadota; class Alphaproteobacteria; order Rhizobiales; family Stappiaceae; genus Roseibium; species Roseibium sediminicola. Next base: position 139,204 of record NZ_JALNMJ010000009.1, read on the forward strand.
TCGACCAGGTCTACAAACTCGGATCGTCCTACCGGCGCCTGCGCCAGCATCGGCAGATGCATCTGGCTCTGGGAGAGATCATCGAGGGCTTCCTGTCCCATCCGGATGAGGACGCCCTCGCCAATCTCGCCAGTCTCTACCAGATGTGCCTAAGAGCTGAGGCCTGAGTGCTGGGTCCTGACCCTAGACCCCTGCTTCGAAGGCCTCGACGAGATCCAGAAAGGCGTCGCCGTATTTTTCCAGCTTCGACTGACCGACACCGGACACCGACAGCAAGGCGTCCGGCGTTACCGGCCGCGCGGCGGCGATGCCGGCCAGCGTCGCGTCCGGGAACACCACATAGGGCGGTACATTCTGATCGCGGGCAATCTGGGTCCTGAGCCGGCGCAGACGTTCGAACAGAAGCTTGTCGTCGTCCTGAAGTTCGTCGGCGATCGAAGCGGTCCGCGACGTGCGCGTCTTCTTCAAACCGGCTGCGTTGCGGTCTTTGCGCAAAGCCAGTTTCTCGTCGCCGCGCAACACGCCCCGGGACTTTTCCGTCAGCACCAGCGCGCCGAAATGGGCATGATCGACATCGACATATCCGGCCGCAACCAGCTGGCGGGCAATCGATTGCCACGTCTTGAGCGCAAGATCCTGGCCGATGCCGAAGACGGACAGGTTGTCGTGGCCGAAGCGGCTGGTCTTGTCGTTGGACTTGCCGAGCAGGACGTCGATTACATGGCCCGCGCCGAACCGCTGGCCGGTGCGGTAGATCGCCGACATCAGTTTCTGGGCCGCTTCCGTGCCGTCCCAGGTCTCGACCGGCGACAGGCAGGTGTCGCAATTGCCGCAAGGCTGGGGATAGGTCTCGCCGAAATGGGCCAGCAGGGCCTGGCGTCGGCAGCCTGACGTTTCGCAAATGCCCAAAAGCGCATTCAGCTTGGCATTTTCCGCGCGTTTGACCTCGTCGGGCGCATCGCCCTCCGCGATCATGCGCCTGCGCTGCACAAGGTCGGCCATGCCATAGGCCATGAAGGCTTCCGAGGGCGCGCCGTCGCGTCCGGCGCGGCCTGTCTCCTGGTAATAGGCCTCGACCGACGACGGCAGGTCCAGATGGGCGACATAACGCACATCCGGCTTGTCGATGCCCATGCCGAAGGCGACGGTCGCCACCAGGCACAGGCCTTCTTCCAGCAGAAACGCGTCCTGGTTGGCCGCGCGCCGGTCCGCCGGCAGGCCGGCATGATAGGGCAGCGCCTTGACCCCCTTCGAGGTCAGCCAGTCGGCGATGTCCTCGACCTTGGCCCGGCTGAGGCAATAGACGATGCCGCTTTCGCCCTCGTGTTTTTTCAGGAAATCCAGGAGCTGCTGGCGCTGGTTGGTGCGCTCGACAATCTCGTAGCGGATGTTCGGCCGGTCGAAGCTGGTCGAGAAGACCTCGGCCTCCTCCAGCTGCAGCCGTGCCAGAATGTCCTTTTGCGTATGCGGGTCGGCCGTCGCGGTCAGCGCCACCCTGGGCACGCCGGGATAGCGTTCGCGCAAACAGGAGAGCGACAGGTATTCAGGCCGGAAGTCGTGACCCCACTGGCTGACACAATGGGCTTCGTCGATAGCAAAAAGCGCGATGTCCAGCGTGTCCAGAAAGCGGCGGAAGCTCTCGATGCCGAGCCGTTCCGGCGTCACGTATAAAAGCTCGATCTCGCCCCGGCGCAGGTCGTCGCGAAGCGCCGATTGTTCGTCCTGGGAGAGTGTGGAGTTGAAAGCCGCCGCCTTCACGCCGGCCGCCGTCAGCGCGCCGACCTGGTCCTTCATCAACGCGATCAGCGGTGAGACGACAATGCCGACCCCGCGGCGGCACAGCGCCGGGATCTGGTAACACAAGGACTTGCCGGCCCCGGTCGGAAACAGCACCACGGCATCCTTACCCTCGACCAGCGTCTCGATAACCGCCTGCTGCTTGCCGCGAAATTCGCTGTAGCCGAAGACTTTTTGCAGCACCGCGCGCGGCTTGGGCTCCGCGCGCACGAGCGGAGCGCTGGGGGCGGCTTGAGGGGACAGGACGTCATCCGCGGAGATCGCGGGCGAAACGGACATGGGCCAGCAGGTTCCTTTGATTCTCCCGCACAATGTCCTATTCGCACCTTGAGGGCAATCAGCGCCGAACCGTGCCTGTGGATGACGCGGGACTGCTGCAAGGCAAGCCTTTTGCGGAACGCCTGGGGGCGTGAGCCTAGGGTCTGTGGACAATTAGGTTTCGGTCTTGGCGCTTGTCGGATTTCGGTCTTCGAGCAGGAGGAAAGTTCGCAGTGGTGTTGCCCACAACAAGGACTTTCCGACGCACGCGAAACCGAAATCCGCTGCGTCCCCCCAGATGTTGGCAATGGGGATTTGGCTCAAATGGCTCATTTCGGCGTCGCAAAGGCTTGAAAGGGCCGACCCTTCCCGCGCCTTTGCTTCTGGAAATTGAGCCATTTGCATCCAAACCAAGACCAAATCCTAATTGTCCACAGACCCTAAAACTCCGCGTCCGGATCCTGGGCCAGGGTTTCGGCGCAATGAATACGCATCTGTTCGGTCAGTTCGCCGAGGTCGCCTTCCAGCCGTTCGGGGCGGATCGGCTTGCCGAAATGCACGTTGAACCTGGCATTCTTCTTGTTGAGCAGCTCATTGAACACGGTCATGTCGCGCAGTTCCGTCGACACCCGGGCCAGGAAATAGAACAGGCCGGAATTGCGTCCGCCCATATGCATCGGAATGATCGGTGCCTTGTTCTTTTTTGCCAAAGCCAGCGCGGAGGTCATCCAGGGCCGTTCGGTCAACTTGCCGTCATGCCAATAGGCGAGGCGCCCCGAGGGGAACAGAACGACCACACGCTCCTTGGAAAAGGCCGCTCTGGCGATCTTCAGCGTTTCCTTGGATTTTTCCTGGCTCTTGAAGTCGGCGCGCCATTCCACCGGCACGATCATGTCCGCGAGCCGCGGATTGATCCGGATCGCGTCCCGGTTGGCGAAGATCGAGAGGTCGTCGCGCCGCGGCTTGATGGCGTCGTAGAGCACCACGCCGTCGGCAATGCCCGTCGGATGGTTGGAGACCAGCACCACCGGTCCCGTTGCCGGCACCCGGTCCAGGCCGAGCGTCGTGACATCCAGCTCCAGCAGATCACTTAGATGGGCAAAGACGTCCAGCGCTTCCATTTGCGCGATCGTGTCGGCCATGTCGACGGCGGACTTGTAGCGCAGGATCTTGTGCGCGAACGGCCGGATCAGCGGCCACCACGGACTGGCCATGACCAGCTTGCCGCGTTCGGCGATCAGGGTGTCGACAATATGCGGGTCGCTGACAAGCTTCTTGGACGCTGCCTGGGGGCGCGTCGGCAAGGTGTCCGTCGTCTGGTCGGTCGTCCGCACAATGCACCTCTGCCCTTCGGGAACTTGCGTCACTCCCTTGCATCGTTAGCGAAATCAGCCGCTTGGTGCAAACGATCCTTGCAGAAATTGCCGCGCTAAGGATCGGTCATGCCCGGCTAATTATCTGAAAATGCGTAGCTTCAACTCCATAGGGAACTGGTGAACAACGCGATCGTTGTCAAGAACGCCGCGAACCAGGCGATCGACCTTGGCGACGCCCTGTCCGTCAAATAGCAGAACACGTAGACCACCCTGAGCATCACAAAAAGCACGGCCAGCCGATCGATCCAGCCCGGGTCGCCACCCTGGCTCAAGGCAACAAAAACTGCGACGGCGAAAAAGGGAAACGCCTCGAACCCATTGGCCTGCGCCCATTGCGAGCGCGCGCGAAATCCGTCTCTCCAATAGGCCGGGTCACGCGGTTTGGCGTTGTTGAAGTCCCGATTGAGCTTGGCGGGCAGGGCCGACAGGATCGGCAGGATCGCAGCGGCAAGAACGCACCACAGGGCGATGGGCATGAGGGTCTCCTCCAGGCTGTGTCTCGGCGGGCGCCGGCGCGGCCGGTCACGCCGGTTATATCAACCGTTTTGAAGATATCCTCATGTAAATCCGGTCCGGCCCCTTTTTGTCATAAAGTTTTCCCGGTCAGGGGGTACGGGGAGGCCGCCGCTCGGCAAGCGCCGGGACCGGACCAGCCGAATAAGGGACATGTCCTTGCCGAGAACCACCGTATTGTTCGTTTGCCCGGACAACAGCCTGTTGTCGCCGTTGGCCGAGGCCTATCTCAATGCGCGGGCGGGTGGCCTGATGCGGGCCTTTTCCGCCGGCATTGAGCCTGCCAGGACACTCAACCGGCATGTCCGCCGGCTGTTGTCTGCCGCCGGCATCGAGGCCGAGGGCCTGTCACCCAAATCGATTGACATTTTTTTGATGCCCCATGCCGAAGTGCCCGACAGGGTGATCTACCTGACGGGCCAGGCGCGTGTTGCACTGCCGCCGCACTGGAAGATGACCACATCCAGTCACTGGTGGAGCATCACGGAAAACCCGCCTGTTGCCGCAAATTTCGGCGCTTGCGCGGGATATTTCGGCCGGATCGTGGATGCCATCGACCGCTTGCTGGAACCGGCGCGAAGCGGCATTGGAGACCCGGCCTGGAAGGTGGCCTAGCCGGTTCGCCGGCCGCCGATCTTGGAGTTTTTGGATTTTCGACAAATTGTGGGCTAAGAGATGCTCCCATAATGGGACGATGGTGAGGGATTGATTCGTCATGAAACGCGCGGGAAAATTGGTTTTGGCAGTCGCACTGGTGGCCGCGGTCGCGGGGTGCCAGCGGTTTTCGAGGGGCCCCAACTACGCGGAGCCGTTACCGGCGACACCGACCACGCCGGTGAATTCCGGCAACCTGAGCCCGCTGGATCCGAATGCTGCTCTCGGCACTGATCCGAACAATCCGGGGGCGCAGCCCGCCGATCTTGCCAGCAATCCGGTGTCCGCGCCGGCCGACGCCAAGGAAGTTGGCCGCACGGATCTTCTGGGCGGCTGGAATCTGTCCTCGGCCGGAGACAACTGCAAGGCATTCATGACCCTGACGACCTGGTCGGGCGGCTACCGGGCAAATACCAGAGGTTGTGCCAATCCTGTCCTGACCGGAATCGCCGCATGGGATCTCAGTGGCAATCAGGTGGTCCTGAAGGACGGCACCGGCCTGATCGTCGCGCAGCTTTATTCCAGCGCAGCCGGGCAGTTTAACGGCCAAACCTCCACCGGTGCACCGATCTCGCTCTACCGTTAAACGGCCTCCGTATTTTTGCTGGACACGACACGTTATAGGTGTATATTTGCATGGCTACCGGAAAGGCTGTGCAAATGTCAAAGTATGAACCATTGCGGGAACATCTGGCGAGGCGTGACGATGTCGTCTGGGCTGCCAAGCTGAACGAAGTGGAAGCAATCATCGGATCCTCGCTTCCCAAAAGCGCCCGGGAACACCGGACGTGGTGGGCGAATTCCGGCGGCAGCCTCGTGCATCAGAACGCCTGGCTCGATGCCGGTTGGCGCGTGGAACGCACCGATCTGATGCGTGACGTCATCGTTTTCCGCCGCCTGCGCATCGGCGGGACTGCGGCAGCCGGCGCAAGCCGGGTGGACCGGACGGCCAGAAACCCTCAAAAGGCCGCCGAGAAACGCCTTGCCAAGGAAATGGCGGCCCTGCGTCAGCCGGCGACGGTTACGCTTCGGTCCGAATGGACTCCGCTTGGCGACGTCCAGCGCACGCCCTGTTCCAGCAGCGCCATTCCCCGGGAAGGCGGCGTGTTGCGCTTTGCCGCCATGAATGGGGACGAGGTCGTGACCGTGATTGTCGCGACCCTTTCCGTCCACCAGGCCTACCGGAGCCTGCGCATGGAAATGAAGGGGCTCGACAACGACACGGGCAGCCAGATTGGCCGGGATCTCTGCGAAAAGACCGAAATCGATCCCAAATCGCCGGTCGAGTGCGATGTGGTCAAATCCGGAAATGCCTGGTTGTTGACCGACGGCCGTGGCCGCAAGGCCAATCTGGACGACCAGTCCGAATGCTATCTTGTTGCTCAGCTTCTGTTTCTTCAGGAGGTACAGAGCGGCCGCAAGGCGACCTTGCTGCTGCGTTAGAGGAATGTGCCAGCCGCCCGGAGCGGCCGGCCGTTTCGGAATCTGGTTCCTCCCGCACGGGGTAAGCCCTCCCGTGCCCGGCACCCGCAGCGCTCCCACCAGGCTGCGGGTGTTTGGTTTTAAGACGCAAGTTTCAATACCGTCAGCCGCCACCAAAGGCGGCCTGTCGCCGGGCGGTTGGCCTCTCCCGTGTCGCGCTCCCCACCTGGCGTGGAATTGGTCCGGACGCTGAAGCGCCGGCGCCGGTGCCGGCCACAGGGTCCGGTCTGGGCCATACGCAATTCGTATAAGTGCTGTTCCCCGAAATCCATATTTTTCAATCGGTTAAAATGAATTTCCGTGACTCTCTGTGTCAAAATCATTGCAGTTCGTGACTTGCATCTGCGACGTTTTGACCTTAAGCCCCCGCCAAGATCACGTCCACGACCCCATGAAGTCTCATGGAGGGAGCAGCCCCTTGAAGATGGAACTGCCGGTCAACCGCGCGCTGAACGCCCGTTACGACGCCCTGGTTGCGTCCGGTGAGATATCGGAAGACCCTGTTCAGCGGGAGGCGGTGCGCCAGCTCGATCTCCTCAACACCCGCCTTGCCGAAACGCGGCTCGCTTCCAAGAAAAGTTCGCTTGGCTGGCTGTTCGCCAACAAGAAGAACCAGCTGTGGGCCTCCGTTCAGGGTCTTTACATGTGGGGTGGGGTCGGGCGTGGCAAGACCATGCTGATGGACCTCTTTTTCGAGGTCACGGTCATCCGCCGCAAACGCCGGGTCCATTTCCACGAATTCATGACTGATGTGCATGAGCGCATCCACCAGCACCGCCAGGCTCACAAACGCGGCGAGGTCAAGGGCGACGATCCGATCCCGCCGGTGGCCGGTCAGATCGCCGACGAAACCCGGCTGCTTCTGTTCGACGAGTTCTCGGTCACCGACATAGCCGACGCCATGATCCTGGGGCGGCTGTTCACCCAGCTGTTCGAGCGTGGTGTCATCGTCGTCGCCACGTCCAACGTCGAGCCGTCGAAGCTCTACAAGGACGGTCTGAACCGGCAGTTGTTCATGCCTTTCGTCGAGATGCTGAAATCCAGGGTCGAGATCCTGCATCTGGATTCTCCGACCGACTACCGGCTTGAGAAGCTGGCCGGCGCGCCGGTCTATGTCACGCCGCTCGGCGAGGCCGCAACCGCGCAGATGGACGATCTCTTCGCGAGACTGACCCACAACATGACGCCCCACGCCGAAGAGCTGGAGAACAAGGGCCGCAAGATCCCGGTGCCGGTTGTTGCCTCGGGCGCTGCGCGTTTCACCTTTGACGATCTCTGCATGCAGCCGCTGGGGGCAAGCGACTATCTGCGCATCGCCCATGCCTATGGCACGGTCTTCATCGACAATGTTCCGGTCCTGTCGAAGGCAAGACGCAACGAGGCCAAGCGCTTCATCAACCTGATCGACACGCTTTACGATAACGGCATCAAGCTTGTTGTCTCCGCGGAGGCGGAGCCGCAGGATCTTTATGTCGGCGAGGACGGCACCGAAGCCTTCGAATTCGACCGCACGGCCTCGCGGTTGATCGAGATGCGGTCCGAGGCGTACCTTGCGGGAGAAAGACGGCAGGTGCACGCATAGGTCTGCATTCCCTATAGGGGAATTATGCAGGCGGGAAGAAATGAGAAATTTTGCCCGGGATTGCGCAATAATCTTTTGGCGAGGTTGCGCGCCCGCGGCAAAGGGAGTAGTGCCAACCTCAGTCATCAGAGGATGGCATAGAGTTCCATCTTACGTAAAGGGAAACTTTCGAAATGGCGCGGAACAAGATTGCCTTGATCGGCTCTGGTCAGATCGGCGGCACACTCGCTCATCTGGCAGGTTTGAAGGAACTGGGAGACATCGTACTCTTCGACATCGCGGAAGGCATGCCCCAGGGCAAGGCGCTCGATCTCGCCGAGTCCTCCCCGGTCGACGGCTTTGACGCCAAACTGGCGGGTGCCAACAGCTACGAAGCCATCGAAGGCTCCGACGTTGTCATCGTCACCGCCGGTGTTCCGCGCAAGCCAGGCATGAGCCGCGACGATCTTCTGGAAATCAACCTGAAGGTCATGGAGCAGGTCGGTGCCGGCATCGCGAAATATGCCCCGAACGCCTTTGTCATCTGCATCACCAACCCGCTCGACGCCATGGTCTGGGCGCTGCAGAAATTTTCCGGCCTGCCGAAGAACAAGGTCGTCGGCATGGCCGGCGTGCTCGACAGCGCCCGCTTCCGCTACTTCCTGGCCGACGAGTTCAACGTTTCCGTTGAAGACGTCACCGCCTTCGTTCTGGGCGGCCACGGCGACACCATGGTGCCGCTGACCCGCTACTCCACCGTTGCCGGCATTCCGCTGCCGGACCTGGTCAAGATGGGCTGGTGCACCGCCGAGCGCCTGGAAGAAATCGTCCAGCGCACCCGTGACGGCGGCGCCGAGATCGTCGGCCTGCTGAAAACCGGTTCCGCCTTCTACGCCCCGGCCTCTTCCGCCATCGCGATGGCTGAGAGCTACCTTAAGGACAAGAAGCGCGTCGTGCCCTGCGCCGCCGCTCTCGACGGCCAGTACGGCCTGAAAGACACCTATGTCGGCGTGCCGGTCGTCATCGGTGCCGATGGCGTCGAGCGCGTCATCGAGATCGATCTTCAGGGCGAGGAAAAAGCCAATTTCGACAAGTCGGTCGCATCGGTCGACGGTCTCGTCGAGGCCTGCAAGAAGATCCAGCCGGCGCTGGCCTAACGCGCCTGCAAGAGTATAAGCGGCCGTCCTTCATGTTTTAGAAGGACGGTCCTCCGACCAGGGGGAACCACATGAACATTCATGAATACCAGGCCAAGGCGGTGCTGAAGGAATTCGGTGCTCCGGTGGCCGAAGGCGTCGCCATTTTCTCGGCCGACGAAGCCGAGGCAGCAGCCAAGAAACTTCCCGGACCGCTTTGGGTGGTCAAGACCCAGATCCATGCCGGCGGCCGCGGCAAGGGCAAGTTCAAGGAACTGCCCGAAGACGCCAAGGGCGGTGTCCGCCTCGCCTTCTCGCTGGACGAAGTCACCGCGCATGCCAAGGAAATGCTCGGCAACACGCTGGTCACCAAGCAGACCGGCCCGGCCGGCAAGGTGGTCAACCGTCTCTACATCGAAGACGGCGCCGACATCGAGCGCGAACTCTATCTCTCCATCCTGGTCGACCGCACCGTCGGCCGTCCGGCTTTCGTGGTGTCCACCGAAGGCGGCATGGACATCGAGGCGGTTGCCGAAGAGACGCCTGAGAAAATCATCACCCTTCCGATCGACCCGGAAACCGGTGTCACCGGGGCAGACGCCGGCAAGCTCTGCGACGCTCTGGAACTGTCCGGCGCGGCCCGCGAAGACGGCATGAAACTGTTCCCGATCCTGCACAAGGCCTTCGTCGAGAAGGACATGAGCCTTCTGGAAGTGAACCCGCTGATCGTCATGAAGGACGGCCGTCTGCGCGTCCTCGACGCCAAGGTCTCCTTTGACGGCAACGCGCTGTTCCGTCATCCGGACATCATGGAACTGCGCGACGTCACCGAGGAAGACGCGAAGGAAATCGAGGCGTCCAAGCACGACCTCGCCTATGTCGCGCTCGACGGCGACATCGGCTGCATGGTCAATGGCGCCGGCCTTGCCATGGCGACCATGGACATCATCAAGCTCTACGGCGCCGAGCCGGCCAACTTCCTCGATGTTGGCGGTGGCGCTTCCAAGGAGAAGGTGACGGCCGCGTTCAAGATCATCACCTCCGATCCGAACGTGAAGGGCATCCTGGTCAACATCTTCGGCGGCATCATGCGCTGCGACGTGATCGCGGAAGGCGTGGTCGCGGCCGTCAAGGAAGTCGGCCTGCAGGTTCCGCTCGTTGTGCGCCTGGAAGGAACCAACGTGGAGCTCGGCAAGACGATCATCAACGAAAGCGGTCTCAACGTGATCGCCGCCGATGATCTCGACGACGCCGCCCAGAAAATCGTGAAAGCTGTGAAGGGCTGATCTGGATGCGAGCGTGGACCCAACTCCTGGCGGTAACGGTCGTTGCATTGAGCTTCCTGAGTGAAGCGGCCTTTGCAGCGGACCCGGGTTCGCGCTCGTGGATCAATAAACGAGTTAACTTCTGGGAACACGTTTGCCTGGGGCCAGTGTTAAGCGGCAAGTCCTTTGAGACAGCGTCCAGGAAAGCCGGGTTCAGTCGGAATCCTGACGGCACTTTCAGTTACAAGAAGACTGAGATTGTAGCGTCAATGAGAGGTTCCGGAGCCAAATGTGAATGTCGTTTCACCTTTGGTTCGACCAAGCCGAACAAGGCTGCAACCAGCCTCATTCAGAGGACGGTACGGGTCGCTGGCGGCAAATTTACACCTGACGAAAGTCCTCAATCTGTTGGAAGCATCCGAATTGGCAAAACCCGGGCAGTCGTTCGCGTTTTCAAATTTCGGAACTTCGATGCGGATTGGGTAGGTGCGACGATTACCGGGACAGCTGCTTGCGCGGCCAAAATTTAGCGACGAACACAACTGAGGAACTTCAAAAAGATGTCCATCCTCGTCAACAGAGACACGAAAATCATCGTTCAGGGCCTGACCGGCAAGACCGGCACGTTCCACACGGAACAGGCGCTGGAATATTACGGCACCAAGATGGTTGCCGGCGTTCACCCGAAAAAGGGTGGCGAAACCTGGGGCAGCGTTGAAGGCTCCGCCCAGCTGCCGATCTATGCATCGGTCGGCGAAGCCAAGGAGGCCACCGGCGCCGACGCTTCCGTGATCTACGTTCCGCCGGCAGGCGCGGGCGCAGCGATCATCGAGGCGATCGAGGCGGAGATCCCGTTCATCGTCTGCATCACCGAGGGCATCCCGGTCGCCGACATGGTCAAGGTCAAGGCCAAGCTGGACAAGTCCAAGTCGCGCCTGCTCGGCCCGAACTGCCCGGGCATCCTGACCCCGGAAGAGTGCAAGATCGGCATCATGCCGGGCTCGATCTTCAAGAAGGGCTCCGTTGGCGTCGTCTCCCGCTCCGGCACGCTGACCTATGAGGCGGTCTTCCAGACCACCAATGCCGGCCTTGGCCAGACCACGGCCGTCGGCATCGGCGGCGACCCGGTCAAGGGCACCGAGTTCATCGACGTCCTGGAAATGTTCCTGGCCGACGACGAGACCCAGTCGATCATCATGATCGGCGAGATCGGCGGTTCCGCCGAGGAAGAGGCCGCGCAGTTCCTGAAGGACGAGGCCAAGAAGGGCCGCAAGAAGCCGATGGCCGGTTTCATCGCGGGCCGTACCGCCCCTCCGGGCCGCACCATGGGCCATGCCGGTGCCGTGATCTCCGGCGGCAAGGGCGGCGCGGAAGACAAGATCGCCGCCATGGAAGAGGCCGGCATCAAGGTGTCGCCGTCTCCGGCGAAGCTCGGCGAGACCCTTCTCGAGGTCTTGAAGGGCTAAAAACCTGGATTATGTGTGGCGGGAAGCGGAAACTGTTTACGTTTCCCGCTGCATGGTGAAAGGTGGGTTGCGGCGCTGAGTGTGCCGCACCCAATATTCGAGGGGCTGGTGAGACGGGGCAACCTGCCACTGGTCATGTTAGGGAACCGGCCGCGGGTCATATTTTCGGCCCGCCAAACAAAAAGGGCGGAGCAGCCCTCCGCTAAAGGACATGGCACGGCAGGAAGCGAACAACGTATTCGCACTGACGTCGTTGCTTTACGGCGCCAACGCAGCCTATATCGAAGACCTCTACGCACAGTACAAGACGGATCCGAACTCGGTTGATGCCGAGTGGCGGGACTTCTTTGCGGCCTTCCAGGACGAGAAGGAAGCCGTCCTGAAGGAAGCGCGTGGGGCGACCTGGAAACGCAAGGACTGGCCGATCGAGGCCAATGGCGACCTGGTCAACGCCTTTGACGGCAACTGGGGGCCGATCGAGCAGAAGATCGGCGACAAGCTGAAGCAGAAGGCGGATGCCAAGGGGGCGCCGATTTCGGACACAGAGGTCCATCAGGCGACGCGCGATTCCGTACGCGCCCTGATGATGATCCGCGCCTACCGCATGCGCGGCCACCTGCACGCCGATCTCGACCCGCTCGGCCTTGCCGGCAAGGGCGACCATGAAGAACTGCACCCGTCTTCCTATGGCTTCGTCGAGGCCGACTGGGACCGCAAGATCTTCATCGATCACGTGCTGGGTCTCGAATACGCCACCATCCGCGAGATGCTGGAAATCCTGAAGCGGACCTATTGCTCGACCCTCGGCGTCGAGTTCATGCATATTTCCGATCCGGCCGCCAAGGCCTGGATCCAGGAGCGCATCGAGGGCCCGGACAAGCAGGTGGCGTTTACCACCGAGGGCAAGAAGGCGATCCTGAACAAGCTGATCGAGGCGGAAGGCTTCGAGAAGTTCCTGGATGTCAAATACACCGGCACCAAGCGTTTTGGCCTGGACGGCGGTGAAGCCCTGATCCCGGCGCTGGAACAGATCATCAAGCGCGGCGGCCAGATGGGCCTGAAGGACATCGTGTTCGGCATGGCTCACCGCGGCCGCCTGAACGTGTTGTCGCAGGTGATGGCCAAGCCGCACCGCGCCATCTTCCACGAGTTCAAGGGCGGCTCCTACGCGCCGGACGAAGTGGAAGGCTCGGGCGATGTGAAATACCACCTCGGCGCCTCCTCCGACCGCACCTTCGACGGCAATGATGTGCACCTGTCGCTGACGGCGAACCCGTCGCATCTGGAAATCGTCAACCCGGTGGTGCTCGGCAAGGCCCGCGCCAAGCAGGACCAGCTCGCCGCCGACGACAAGGGCAACTTCATCGAGACCACGGAAGTCGACCGCGGCACCGTTCTGCCGCTGCTGCTGCATGGCGACGCCGCGTTTGCCGGCCAGGGTGTCGTGGCCGAGTGCTTTGGCCTCTCCGCCCTCCGCGGCCACCGCACCGGCGGCTCGATCCATGTGATCATCAACAACCAGATCGGCTTCACCACCAACCCGCGCTTCTCTCGCTCCTCGCCGTATCCGTCGGATATGGCGAAGGTGATCGAATCGCCGATCTTCCACGTCAATGCGGACGACCCGGAAGCGGTGGTGTTTGCCGCCAAGATCGCAATCGAATACCGCCAGACGTTCCACCGTCCGGTGGTCATCGACATGATCTGCTACCGGCGCTTCGGCCACAACGAAGGCGACGAGCCGGCGTTCACGCAGCCGATCATGTACCGCAAGATCCGCAAGCATGCGACGACCCTGCAGCTCTATTCGGAACGTCTGATCAAGGAAGGCGTCCTGAGCCAGGAGGAAGTCGATCAGATGAAAGCCGACTGGCGCAAGCATCTGGACGACGAGTTCGACGCGGGCCAGGCGTTCAAGCCAAACAAGGCCGACTGGCTGGACGGCAAGTGGTCCGGCATGAAACGCGCCGACGACGAAGACGATCCGCGCCGCGGCGAAACCGGACTGCCGATGGACGAACTGAAGAACATCGGCCGGGCGCTGACCCATGTGCCGGAAGGCTTCAACATCCACCGCACCATCGCCCGCTTCATGAAGCAGCGCGAGCGCATGATCGAGACCGGTGAGGGCGTCGACTGGGCGACCGCCGAGGCGCTCGCTTTTGCCTCGCTGCTGAAGGAAGGCCATCCGGTGCGCCTGTCCGGTCAGGATTGCGAGCGTGGCACGTTCTCACAGCGCCATTCGGTGCTCTACGACCAGGAAGACGAAAGCCGCTACATTCCGCTGAACCACATCTCGCCCGATCAGCAGCGCTACGAGGTCATCAACTCGATGCTGTCGGAAGAGGCTGTGCTTGGCTTCGAATACGGCTATTCGCTGGCCGAACCGCGGGCGTTGACCATGTGGGAAGCCCAGTTCGGCGACTTCGCCAACGGCGCACAGGTTCTGTTCGACCAGTTCATCTCGTCCGGCGAGCGCAAGTGGCTGCGCATGTCTGGTCTGGTCTGCCTGTTGCCGCACGGTTATGAAGGCCAGGGCCCGGAACACTCTTCCGCGCGTCTGGAGCGTTTCCTTCAGCTCTGCGCGGAAGACAACATGCAGGTGGCGAACTGCTCGACACCGTCGAACTACTTCCACATCCTGCGCCGTCAGCTGCGCCGCGACATCCGCAAGCCGCTGATCCTGATGACGCCGAAATCCCTGCTCCGGCACAAGAAGGCTGTGTCGAGGCTCGAGGAGCTTGGTCCGGATTCCACCTTCCACCGTCTCCTGTGGGACGATTGGGGACCGAACTTGTCCTCCGAGGGCAAGCTCGTTTCGGACGACAAGATCCGGCGCGTGGTGATGTGTTCGGGCAAGGTCTATTACGACCTGTTCGAGGAGCGCGAGAAACGGGGCATCAACGACGTCTACCTGATGCGCGTCGAGCAGCTTTACCCGTTCCCGAAAAAGGCGCTGATGCTGGAACTGGCCCGTTTCCCGCAGGCCGAAATGGTCTGGTGTCAGGAAGAGCCGAAGAACATGGGCAGCTGGTTCTTCGTCGAGCCCTATATCGAATGGGTGCTGGGCCAGATCGACGCCAAGCACCAGCGCCCGCGTTATGCCGGCCGCAATGCGATGGCATCGACCGCCACCGGTCTGATGTCCGCGCATCTGGCGCAGATGCAGGCGTTCCTCGAAGAGGCGCTCGGAGAGTAATCCTTAAGAGGGCTTGCGGGCCCTCTTTTCAAAATTTGGCCAGGTAATTTTAAGAGAAGGCGACCATGGCAACCGAAATTCGCGTGCCCACGCTGGGTGAATCCGTTTCTGAAGCAACCATTGCACAGTGGTTCAAAAAACCGGGCGACGCCGTTGCCCAGGACGAGCCGCTGGTGGAACTGGAAACCGACAAGGTGACGGTGGAAGTTCCGGCCCCGGCCGCCGGTACCCTGGAAAGCATCGTGGTCAAGGAAGGCGACACTGTCGAGGTCGGCGCACTTCTGGGCCAGATCGCCGAGGGCGCGGGCGCGGCTCCGGCCGCTCCTGCCAAGCAGGACAACGAACCCCAGGCGAAATCCGCCGGCAAGGCCGATCTGGTCGACGTCGTGACGCCGAGCGCCGGTGAATCCGTCACCGAGGCTGAAGTTGGCGAATGGAGCGTCAAGGTCGGCGATACCGTCAAGGCCGACGACACGCTGGTCGAACTGGAAACCGACAAGGCCGCCCAGGAAGTGCCGGCCCCGGTCGCCGGCACCATCGTCAAGATCGCTGCCGAGACCGGCACCACTGTCGAGCCGGGAGTGCTGCTCTGCCAGATCGATCCGTCCGGTGAAGGCGTTGCCGCGGCTCCGGCCGCCGCTGCCGCACCGGCTCCTTCCGCTCCGGCTGCAAGCGCCGGCTCGTCCATGCCGCCGGCACCGTCCGCCCAGAAGATGATGGCGGAAAACAATCTCTCCGCCGATCAGGTTGCCGGCTCCGGAAAGCGCGGCCAGGTGCTGAAGGAAGACGTGATCAACGCGATTGCTTCAGGCGCGACTGCCGCCGCCGCTCCGGCCCCGGCCGCCGTCGCTCGCGGGCCGGTCAACGCCCAGGACGAGGTGCGCGAGGAACGCGTGCGCATGACCAAGCTGCGCCAGACCATCGCGCGCCGCCTGAAGGATGCCCAGAACACGGCGGCCATGCTGACCACCTATAACGAGGTCGACATGGGCCCGGTCATGGAACTGCGCAAGCAGTACAAGGACCTCTTTGAGAAGAAACACGGCGTCAAGCTCGGCTTCATGGGCTTCTTCACCAAGGCGGTGACCCATGCGCTGAAAGAGATCCCGGCGGTCAATGCCGAGATCGACGGCACCGACATCATCTACAAGAACTTCTGCCACGTGGGCGTGGCGGTGGGTACCGACAAGGGCCTGGTGGTCCCGGTGGTGCGCGACGCCGACCAGATGTCGATTGCCGAGATCGAGAAGGAAATCGGCAATCTCGGCCGCAAGGCCCGGGACGGCAAATTGGGCATGGCTGATATGTCCGGCGGCACCTTCACCATCTCCAATGGCGGGGTGTATGGTTCGCTCATGTCGTCGCCGATCCTGAACGCGCCGCAGTCGGGCATCCTCGGCATGCACAAGATCCAGGAACGTCCGATGGCCGTGAACGGCCAGGTGGTGATCCGTCCGATGATGTATCTGGCGCTCTCCTACGACCACCGGATCGTCGACGGCAAGGAAGCCGTGACCTTCCTGGTACGGGTCAAGGAAAGCCTGGAAGACCCGCAGCGCCTGGTTCTGGATCTCTGATCCGGAACCGCCACTCGGAAACGACCTCAAGGGACCCGCATCATGAGCCTGGAATTTCTGATCACAGCCCTGATCGTGGTGCTGGTCCCCGGAACCGGTGTCGTCTACACGGTGGCCGTCGGGCTCGGCAAGGGGCGGCAGGCGTCCGTCGCCGCCGCTTTCGGCTGCACGCTCGGCATCATTCCGGCGATCCTCGCCTCCGTGGTCGGTCTGGCGGCGCTGATGCATACCAGCGCGCTGGTGTTCCAGGCCGTGAAATATGCCGGGGTCGCCTACCTGCTCTATCTCGCCTGGCAGACCCTCAAGGACAGTGGGCCGCTGGAACTGAAAGCCGACAAGAGCGCGCGCAAGAGCTTCTTTGCCACGGCGCGCACCGGCTTCTTGATCAACATTCTCAATCCCAAACTGACCGTGTTCTTTCTGGCCTTCCTGCCGCAATTCGTCAGCCCTGCCGCCGCCAACCCGACACTGGACATGCTGGCCATGGGCGGCGTCTTTATGGCGATGACCTTCGCGGTCTTCGTCGTCTACGGCTTCTTTGCCTCGCTAATCGGCGAGAAGGTTCTGAAAAGCGATCGTGTCGTGGTCTGGATGCGCCGGACAGTGGCCGCGACCTTTGCCGGTTTCGGGCTGCGGCTGGCCCTGGCGGAACAGTAATCAAGGACGCCGTCCGGGAAACGGCAGGCATCGGGAGGACAAGGAAATGAGCATGCTGCTGCGCTTTGTTCTTGCGGTGGTCTTTGTTGCCGGATCCCTGTTCGCCCAGCTGACGGCCGCCCAGAGCGAGCAGCCGCGCACGGCACTGGTCATCGGCAATGCGGCCTACGACTATGCTCCGCTCGCCAATCCGGTGAATGATGCCGTCGCCATTGCACGCTCGCTCACGAGCGCCGGTTTCGATGTCATTTTGCAGACCGATGCCGACAGGGCGGCCATGGATGCGGCCGTCGAGGCCTTTGCCGGCAAGCTGCGCGACAATGGCGGCGTCGGCCTGCTCTATTATGCCGGCCACGGCATCCAGATCGACGGTGAGAACTACCTACTGCCGGTCGGTGACGCGCCGGCCGAGGTCGAGGCGCTGAAAGACAGCGCGGTCGCCGTCAGCGACGCCGTCGAAGCGATGACGAGTGCCCATGAGGGCCTCAACATCGTCGTGCTCGACGCCTGCCGCAACAATCCGCTGACCGGTTCCACCAAAGGCCTGACCCGCATCGACAGTTCCGCGCGCCTGTTCGTCTCCTATTCGACCTCGCCCGGCGGGGTCGCGCTTGACGGCGAGGGCGACAACAGCCCCTATACCAAACATCTGGCCGAGGCCATCGAAACCCCGGCGCTGTCCCTGGAGCAGACCTTCAAGCGCACACTGAAAGGCGTGTTCCAGGAAACCGATGGCCAGCAGACGCCCTGGATCTCGTCGTCCTTCTTCGGCGATTTCACCTTTGTTCCGGCACCCGGCGACGATACCGCGCCAGCCCAGGTCGCTGCCGTCTCCTCGATCGGCAAGGCCTTGCAGGAGAGCATCGCGCGCGCCGGCCCGGCCCACCGGATCTCCGGCATCTACCGGGTTCAGGGCACAAATCCGAACGGCACGGTCTATGACGGCATGATGGCGATCACGCCGGATGACAGCCCGGACAATTCAAAAGTCCGGTTCACCTGGTGGATCGGCAAGGATGTCTTCACCGGCGTTGGCGAATTCGCAGGCCGCATGCTTGTGGTCAACTGGGGCGACAAACACCCCGTCGTCTATACGTTCAGCGGTGGCGAAAATCTGGACGGCGAATGGGCCGACGGCTCGGCGACGGAACGGCTGTCGCTTTATGCCCGTGCCGCGCCAGGCCCGCAGGATCTGCTGGAGGGCACCTACGCGGTCTCGGGCCGCAATCCCAACGGCACCACCTATACCGGCACAGTGACACTGTCCCGCCAGGGCAGCAGATACACGCTGATCTGGAAGGTCGGCGCCACCGGTTATCGCGGTGTCGGCGAACTGGAAGGCAACGTGCTGACGGTTGACTGGGGTGACAAGACTCCTGTTGTCTATGCGCTGACGGCAGAAGGTGGTCTGAAAGGTTTGTGGGCGGCCGGACGCGGAGCAGAAGAATTGACCCGTCTGGAAGGGCAATAGGAACCCGTGGTGAAAACGCATGGCTAACACGGTTGTTTTGGTGACGGGCGGAAGCCGCGGTATTGGCGCGGCGGTGAGCCGGAAGGTGGCCGCGCTCGGTCACACGGTCATCGTCAACTACGCCCAGAACGGCACGGCCGCCGATGCGCTTGTGGCCGAGATCAAGGCAGCTGGCGGCACGGCGGTCGCGGTGCAAGGCGACGTCCAGAACGAAGCGGATGTGCTGCATCTCTTCGCGGAAGCCGACCGGCTCGGAACACTCGTTGGGCTCGTCAACAATGCCGGCGTGGTCGACCTGTCGCAGCGTGTCGATGAAATGACCCTGGCGCGGCTGACCAGGATGTTCTCCATCAACGTGATCGGCGCGTTTCTCTGTGCCCGCGAGGCGGTCAAGCGCATGTCGACCAAACATGGCGGCGCGGGTGGCGCCATCGTCAATCTCGGTTCGGCCGGGTCCAAACTCGGCTCGCCAAATCAGTATGTCGACTACGCCGCCTCGAAGGGCGCGATCGATACCATGACGGTCGGTCTCGCTCTTGAAGTCGCCGACGAAGGCATTCGCGTCAACGGTGTCCGCCCGGGCATCATCGACACCGACATCCATGCCTCCGGCGGCGCGCCCGACCGTGTGGCGCAGCTCAAATCCCGTTTGCCGATGAAACGTGCCGGTACCGCCGACGAGGTGGCCGACGCGATCCTCTGGCTCCTCTCCGATCAGTCCAGCTATACAACCGGGACCATGCTCGATGTCTCCGGCGGCCGGGCTGTCCTACCCTAACCACTTGTTCGACCCTGAAATTGAAAGAGGCAAAGGCGACCCAAATGTCCCAATATGATCTTGTCGTCATCGGAACCGGCCCCGGCGGCTATGTCTGCGCGATCAAGGCCGCGCAGCTCGGCCTGAAGACGGCCGTCGTCGAAAAACGCGCAACGCTTGGCGGCACCTGCCTCAACATCGGCTGCATTCCCTCCAAGGCATTGCTGCATGCCTCGGAAATGTTCGAAGAGGCCGGCCACGGTTTCGAGAAGATCGGTATCAAGGTGGCCAAGCCCAAGCTCGATCTGCCGGCGATGATGAAACACAAGTCCGATGTGGTCGACGCCAATGTCGGCGGCATCGCCTTCCTGATGAAGAAGAACAAGATCGACGTCCACACCGGCACCGGCAAGATTCTCTCTGCGGGCAAGGTCGAGGTCACGACTGAGGACGGCAAGGCCACGGTTCTGGATACCAAGAACATCGTCATTGCCACCGGCTCCGACGTCATGCCGTTGCCGGGTGTCGAGATCGACGAAAAGCAGGTCGTCTCCTCAACGGGCGCGCTTGAGCTGGACAAGGTTCCGGGCAAGCTGGTTGTCGTCGGCGGCGGTGTCATCGGCCTCGAGCTCGGCTCGGTCTGGAACCGGCTTGGGTCCCAGGTCACCGTGGTCGAGTTCATGGACAAGATCCTTGGCCCAATGGATGGTGACGTTTCCAAGAACTTCCAGCGCATGCTGAAAAAGCAGGGCATGGAGTTCAAGCTCTCGTCCAAGGTCACGGGTGTCGAGAAGAAGGGCAAGGGCCTTGCCGTCACCGTTGAACCCGCCAAGGGCGGCGATGCCCAGGTGATCGAAGCCGATATCGTTCTGGTCGCCATCGGCCGCCGTCCCTACAGCGAAGGCCTGGGCCTCGACAGTGCCGGCGTGGCGCTGGACGAGCGCGGCCGGGTGCAGATCGACGCTCATTACAAGACCAATGTCGACGGCATCTACGCCATTGGCGACGTGGTCGTCGGCCCGATGCTGGCGCACAAGGCCGAGGACGAAGGTGTTGCGGTTGCTGAAATTCTCGCCGGCCAGGCCGGTCACGTGAATTACGACGTCATTCCGGGCGTGGTCTACACCCAGCCGGAAGTGGCCTCTGTCGGCAAGACCGAAGAAGAGCTGAAGGCGGCCGGTGTCGAGTACAAGACCGGCAAGTTCGTCTTCTCCGCCAACGGTCGGGCCCGCGCCATGAACAAGACCGACGGCTTTGCCAAGGTTCTGGCCGACGCCAAGACCGACCGGGTTCTCGGCGTTCACATCGTCGGCTTCGGCGCAGGCGAGATGATCCACGAGGCAGCCGTTCTGATGGAATTCGGCGGCTCTTCGGAAGATCTGGCGCGCACATGCCACGCTCACCCGACCATGTCGGAAGCCGTCAAGGAGGCCGCGCTCGGCGCGTTCGCCAAGACGATCCACTCGTAATCCGATGGAGGCCGGTCACGGGCCGGCTCCGGATCGGGCATGGAAAGCCGGAGGTTCTCGCAAGATGAGAGCCCCCGGCTTTTTGTTTTTAGAGCATTTTCGGTTGCCTTTGACCGAACCTGCGGTCCAGAATTGAACGTGTTCGAAATGTAAGGATGGCAGGAAACGTCAGGGGGCATTTTGGGACGCGGCGAAGCAGTCACAGCGAAGCCGGCCGCTCTTGGGTCCGGGGTGGGGCTCTTTTTCATGGCCGGGCTTGTCCTGCCGCTGCTGAGCGGGCTGGTTTTCTTTTGGCCTGAGCGCACAATCGCCAATGTCGACGACCTGTTTTTTGTCCCCTGGGCAATGGAAGTCGCGGAGACACGGCGCCACTGGAACAGCCTGCTGGCGGTCCAGTTTCCCGAGCTCACCTCCTACCACCTGCAGCCGCGCCTGCATCTGATACTTGCGGGTACCTATTTTGCCGTCGCCGGTGCCAGCACTGCGACACTCGTCCTGTTCGAGTTCCTGTGTTACGCGCTGACCAGCCTTGCCTTCGTGCTTCTCTGCCTGCGATTGAACCTGCGGCTGGCCGTCCTGTTCACACCGCTGATCTTTGCCCCGCTCTACGTGGTGTCAGGGTTCCGGCTCGAGCTGACCGGCGGATTGCTGTTCATGGCCGGCCTGTTGCTGTCCTTGCCGTTGCTGACAGCGGCCGGGACTGGACGGCCAGACGAAAGTCGGCGGGAATCCGCTGCAGGCATTTCCGGCAAACTCCTTCTTGCCATTGCCCCTCTGGCAGCACCGTCGGTCTTTGCCTGGAGCCTTGGAGCGATTGCCGTTCTGGAGCTTTGGCGATTGCTGACACGCCGCGCGGGGCTCGGCCGGATCCTTCTGGAAGGGGCGGTCGCGCTTTCGCTTGCCTTGAGCGTCTTTGCCATTTCCATCGACTTTGAATTCGCGGAGTTTCTGGCCCAGTTCACCTATCACGCCAGCCGGTCGGTCGGTCACGGCTTCAATGAGGAAGCCGTGTTGCGCGCTGCACTGTTCGCGGTCTGTGCCTTTGCGTTGCGCCGTCGCAAGGCAACGGCCGCCGCCATGCTGTGCGCCTGTCTGGCGGCCGGGCAATTGATTGCCGCGTTTCTGCATGACAAGGCGCTTATCCGCAACCTCGCCGCGTCCATGGTGTTCCTGCTGACGGTCGACGCAGGGTTGAACAGGCATTGGCAATGGGCGAAAGCCATGCTGTTTGCGGCGGTTTTCGTGGTCGTGTCGGTGAACTTCTTCAGTTTCTACCTGTTTGCCGACCCTGCGGAAAACGCGCAGGCCGTTCAGACCGCCTATCTTGCGGATATAGCTGATGGCAAACGTGTCTTTGTCGACGAGACCATGGCGCATCACTATCTCGATCACCAGACGGACGGCGCACTGGCCTGGACCTGGGGCGGCACCTTTCCCGACAGCCGGCTGAACGATATAAAGGACCTCGGTGAAGGCGATGTCTGGTATCTGAGCGACTACACGCTGCGCGGTTATCTGAAGGGGCATACGGACATTGCCAGGACACTCTGGCCCGACACGGACTACCTGCATGTGCCCCAGATTTCCTGCGTTCTCGGCCGCCATTCCTGCAATCTGCCGGCAACCCGCTGGACCGTGATCCGCCTCGAGCGCAGGAACGGCGACCTGCTGGTTCAGGACCTTGGCGTGGACCGGGAGCCTCGACTCTTGGCTTCAGATTAGAGCTTGCGCGCCGATATCACGAAGTGGGTGATGGAAAAGAAGAACCGGCCCGCATCGGACAAGGCTTGTTGTTCCTCGGCCCAGGCCCTGGCGTCTTCCGCCGAAACCAGTCCCTTGTTCACCACATAGGGCTCCATCAGATGGATCATCATGTTGGCGAGCCCGTCCGGGTTAAGAACGGTGGCGCTGAAAGGAACGGGGAGGACTGCGTCGACGGCAAAGCCGCCCGCGCGCAAGAGCGGCGGCAGTACCGCAGGGATGCAGCGTTCCACCAGGTGGCCGTCCCAGGCGTCGATCATCTTCTCCATGCGGTCCGCATGGTCGCTGAACCAGGTAATCGTGTCCCAGTGCATGTCGCCGATGACCAGTCGGCCGCCGGGTTTGAGGAGGCGGTGGGCCTCCGCCACCGCCCCGGGCAGATCGTCCAGGTACTCAAATACCTGCAAAGACACGGCCTTGTCGACCGAGGCACTGTCCAGCGGGATTTGCGTTGCCGTCCCGTCATGAAAGGCAACATTGTCCCAATCGGCGCAACGCGCGACAGCAGCCGAGCGCATGTCCTCGCTCGGGTCGATGCCGATAACGCGGCCATGGTCGCCGACGGTGCGGGCAAGTTCCAGGGTCAGCATGCCGTTGCCGCAGCCGATATCGGCGATGATGTCGCCCGGTTTCGGTCCGAGCGCATCGAAGGACGCCCGGCGGCGGCGTGAGAAATCCGCGCCCTGATAGGCGGTTTCCAGAAGCTTTGCCGTCTTGGCGTTGAAGTTAAGCATGCAAAGTCTAAGCCTCGACCAGATCGTAATGCTTGATCACCCGGGATTCGACCAGCTCAGCTTCGGCCGGATCTATATGCGGGCTTTGATAGTCTTCTCCGACAAAGGCCTTGAGAGACGCCAAGTCCTGCCAGATCATGACAAAACTGAACTCGCGCGGGCTGTCCGGCCGGGGCGCGCCTGGCAGCACGGAGACGATTCCCGGCGTCCCCTTCATCAAGGGGATCGCGGTTTCATGGAAAAAGCGGCTGAACTCGGTTTCCTTGCCGGGCCGGATGACGACCTGAAAGATCCGCATGATCATGCTGGCCTCCTGAGTTGGGTGCCGGCATCCTAACACGCTTCAATGCTCCTCCCGGCACAGGCTGTGGTCGCCGAAGGCCTTGAGCACATTGCACTCCAGAACCGTGTGATCTCCTTCACAGCTTGTTGCGATTCGCTTCAGCTCTGCCTCCAGCTTTTTCAGATGACGGATGCGGTCGCGCACGGATTTGAGCTGCTCGATGGCGATCCGGTTGGCCTGACTGCAGGGTTTGTCAGGATGCTGGCTCAGCTCGATCAGATCGCGGATCGCCGGCATGGGCAGGCCAAGATCGCGGCAATGCCGGATGAACCCGAGCCGCTCCAGATCACCCTGAAGGTAACGCCGCTGGTTGCCTTCCGTGCGGATCGGCGTGTTCAGCAGTCCTTCCTGTTCGTAATACCGTATGGTCGGCACCTTGACCCCTGTGCGCTTCGACAGCTCGCCGATCGAAAATTCCATAAAAACCTCTTGAACCTCTAGTTGCTAGAGCAATTACAAAGACATCAACCGACAAAATCAAGAACGGAAATCACGGAGAGAAGCATGGGTGCCTGTTGCGGCCATTCCAATTCCGCCTTTGACGGCATGTCGAAGGACTATCGTCGCCGCCTTTGGCTGGTCATCGCCCTAAATGCCGGCATGTTCGCCGTCGAAATGGTTGCCGGTCAGGCGGCCGGGTCAAAGGCCTTGCAGGCCGACGCGCTCGATTTTTTCGGCGATGCGGTGACCTACGGCATTTCGCTTGCGGTGATCGGGGCCTCCCTGAAAACCCGGGCGCTGGCGGCGCTCGCCAAGGGCGGCAGCCTGCTTTTGATGGGGATCTGGGTCGCGATCTCGACGCTCTATCAGGTCTTTGTATTGGGCGTGCCCGAAGCCGCCGTGATGGGCTCGGTGGGCTTCCTGGCTCTGGCTGTCAATCTGGCAAGTGTCATGCTGCTGGTGCGCTACAAGGACGGCGATGCCAATGTGCGCTCCGTGTGGCTGTGTTCGCGCAACGACGCCATCGGCAATGTCGCGGTCATGCTGGCGGCGCTCGGCGTCTGGGGCTCGGCAACTGCCTGGCCGGACCTGATCGTCGCCGGCCTGATGGCGAGCCTCTTTGTCAATTCCGCCGTCCAGATCCTCACCCAGGCCATCCGGGAATACCGCCACAAGACGGATCACGCGGTCGCGGGCGAGTAATGTTTCACTCTGAAGGGATCAGGCAGTTCTTATTTGGTCTGATCCCCCGAGATGCACCATGGTGATTTCCGGCGGCACGCCGAAGCGGATCGGCAGGATTGAGCAGCCGAGTCCGCCTGAGACAATCAGGTGCCGCGGCTCAGTATCAAGGCGCAGATGCCGCATCAGGGTCGTGCCCTCCGTCTCGACGATATGGCCATAGGCATAGCTGCGGCCGTGCTTCTTCGGAAAGGCCGGCAGGTAGCCGAAACAATTGACCTGGCCGCCATGGGTGTGCCCGCTCACCGTCAGGCTGACGCGGGACGGAACCTCGCCGATGATGTCCGGCTCATGGGCCATCAGAAGCACCGGAGCGTCGTCGGTTACCTGGGCAAGAGTGCCATCAAGATCGTCCAGGCCGCGCCAGCGGCGGCGATTGTATTTGCGAAAAGGCGCGAGTGCGATCTGATCGTCCAGGCCGGCGAGCCAGAAGGCCTTGCCGTCTTTTTGAAGGCGCACGGCCCGGTTCTGGTATAGCGGAATACCTGCCCGCACCAGTGCCCGGCCGTATTTGGTCTGGCCCTCGCCGGAGCGCTGTGCTTGCGGGTCGTCCCACCAGTCGTGATTGCCGAGAATGGCATGGGTGCCGAGAGGGGCGGACAAGTCGCCGAACAGATCTGCCCAGGCCTGGGGCGGGATCGGAGCATGCTGCCATTTGTGGCTGGCAACATAGTCGCCGAGCATCAGGATGATATCGGGTTTGAGCGCGTTGGTCTGGGCGACGATGGAACGGACCCGGTCGAGACCCATCCAGGGATCGCAAATATGCGGGTCGGCAATCAGCGCCGCGGTCAGCTGGAGATCCTTTGGCCAGCGCGGCGGCGTAAGGTAATAGCTCTGGAGACGCAGACGGAAGGGTTCGATGCCGACCGCATAGGCGGGCGCGGACAGAACCCCGAGCGCGGCAACTCCAAGTCCTTTCAGGAAACGGCGTCTGGAAATCATGGCAGCGGGCAACCGTGTCAAAAGAGGTCGATTGAAAAAGGCTACAGTTCGGCTGCGACCTGAAAGAGGCGATATTCAGCAGATTTTGTGCAAAGACGGGTCGGCGAAAAAAGCCCGCTGAAAAGCAGCGGGCCAAAGCATGGAGCATTGCGGTGTTGCAGACTATTCCGCCGGTGTGTCTTCGGGCAGAACAATCTGTTCGGTCAGCGCGTCGTCGCTCAGATCGTTGGTGGCGATGGCGACATCCGCGTCGATCTGCGGGATGCTATCGGTTTGCGCGACGGTCATCTTGTCTTCGGCCTTGGCGGTCTTGTTCCAGGAGCAGGCCTGTGCCGGCACGACCGCAAATGCGGTCAGGGCGAGAACTGCAACGCCGGATTTCAAAAGATGCATTGAACCCTCCGTCCGTTTCGCTGCGCGAGTTACGCAGTATCACGTAGGGTAAGGCAAATCATCGTTCAGGCAAGGAAAAAGCGGAAACTGATTATCATCAGCGTTAAGAGCGAACGCTCACTTGCGCCGGAGATTAAAGGTTTTGTCCGTGCGCGGTTCCGACAAGTCATTGACGATGTTGATGACATGCGTGTCGAGCATGTCCCCGAAGGCCTTCAGCGTGAGTTGCTTGCTGCTGAGGAACCCGATCAGCAGAACCTGGATGGCGCCGTCGGAACGCATCTCGCCCTGCGTCCAGCCCCACTTGCAGTCGCGTGGGATGCAGGAAGTGAAGGCACGAACCCTGACATGAACCTCTTCGTCCTGGCAGCGGCTTTCCACCTCGATACGGGAGATTTCCTTCGGGGCGGCGTCCGGATTGACCCAGATACCGTCTTCGGGGATCGGGCAATAGACGCGCTGTGCCTGGGACGGCACGGCGGAAGCGAAAAGAAAACCGGCAACGAGCAGGATCAGACGCATGCGCATTCTCCCAAGAAGGCCGGCTTGCCGACCGGTGAGCGTTCCTGCAACAACCTAACCGATTGGCGCCGCTGCCGCTACACCGGCGTTCAGGCTATGATGATCCTCGAAACTGATTCCAATCACAGTACCAGAGACTTAATATGCATTCCCTGGAAACCGGGCGCCATGTTCTGAGGCCGCCGGAAGAACGCGACTTTCCGGTTTATGGCTTGTTTTTCGGCGATGGCGAAGCGTCGCGCTTTTATGGCGGTCCTTTGCGGACGGATCAGGCCTGGCGGGTTCTTGCCGGGCACCTCGGCCATTGGCACTTGCGCGGCTATGGTATGTGGGTGATCGAGCCGAAGGACGGCTCCGGCGTCATCGGCGGTTGCGGCTTTGTCTGGCCGGAAGGTTGGCCGCGGCGGGAATTGACCTGGTGGCTGCTTCCGGAAGCCCGCGGCACGGGCGCCGCCGTGGAAGTGTCTGAAGCCGCGATCCACCATGCTTATGAGACCTATGGCTGGCCACAGGTGGAAACGCACATGAATGACGACAACCACGCCGCCTGGGGCCTGGTGCGCAAGCTTGGCGGCAAACCGATCGCCCGGGAGCGCTTCCCGGACGGTCTGGAACGGACGGTCTATGGACTGCCGCAGCCCGCCTAACGGCGCGGGTGCGCCTTGTCATAGGCGGCGAGCAGATGGGCGCTGTCGATCTCGGTATAGATCTGGGTGGAGGCCAGGCTCGCGTGTCCGAGCAGCTCCTGGATCGTCCTGAGGTCGCCGCCGCCGGCCAGAAGATGGGTGGCGAAGGAATGGCGCAGGGCGTGCGGTGTCGCGCTGTCCGGCAGGCCGAGCGCGCCCCTGAGCCGGGCCATGGCCAGCTGGATCATACGAGGGTTCAGAGGCCCGCCCCTTGCGCCCACAAACAACGGCCCGTCCGGGCTGACCGGGTAGGGACAGAGTTTCAGGTAGAGTTCGACGGCCTCGCAGACAGCAGGCAGGATCGGCACGATCCGCTCCTTGCCGCCTTTGCCGATGATGCGCAGCGTCCTGGTGCCGGCTTTCGGCGCCATGGCACCGGTCAGCGACAGAGCCTCGGAGATGCGCAGGCCGCAGCCGTAGAGCAGGGTCAGGACGGCGGCATTTCGGGCCTCCAGCCAGGCTTCGGTTTCCATGCCGAGATCACCGCTGGAAATTTCGATCGCATCCCGGGCGGCAACCGGTTTGGGCAGGGAGCGTGCCTGACGTGGTGGCCGGATGACTGAGGAGGCGGCCGCATTGACCTCGCCTCGGCGTTCCAGAAATTTCAGGAAGGAGCGGATTCCGGCAAGACCGCGCGCCAGCGAACGGCTCTGCACGCCCTGGCGCCGTCGGCTGGCGAGAAAGCCCCGGAAGTCTGCAGGCTTCAGGCTGGCAATGTCCTTCAGGTCCGGAGCGCCGCCCAGATGCATCGTCAGGAAGCGCAGGAACTGACGCAGGTCGCGCTCATAAGCCACAAGGGTCTTGTCCGCGAGACGGCGTTCGTCGGCAAGGTGGTCCAGCCATTGGTCCACCCGGCGGTTCAGATCCGGCCGGGCGGTCACGAGAAGGGAATCGGTGTCTGTCGAAGCGGTGCTCATGCGGCCAGTCTGCCGCCCGAGCTGCAACGGTTCCGTTAATGGCACGCGAAATGTGCAGATCAACGTACATGGTGCCGGTGTCAGGACGGATCTCAGACGCAATTTTTGTGCGGGTCAGGCCACCGGAGACACCTTGGAAACGCATTTTGTGATGTTCGTCACACTTTCACTGCGCATGTTTGTTCGCACCTTCCGGGCGACTGTGCAGAATTCTGCACAGTTCCACATTTTGGCGCTTTGACGAAAACAGTATTTTCAGCAGTAAAGTCAGTTACTTACAAAAATTTTGAAGAGTTGGCACGGCCGTTGCAATTCTGTTGGCATCGGCACCGGACAACACGGCGCCCCGGAAATCGAAAACAAACAGACGATCACTGAACACGATCACTGGCATCAAGGAGACTGAAAATGTCCAACATCGCATATGTCACCATCAAAGGTTCGACCCAGGGCGACATCACATCCGACGCCACCACCGCAGACAGCATCGGCAACCTGTGGCAGGAAGGCCATGAGGGCGAGTCCCTGGTCTATGCTTTCGAACAGAATGCGGTTGTGCCGCGCGATCCGCAGTCCGGTTCCATCATCGCCACCCGCCGTCACATGCCGACCACCTTCATGAAGCCGGTCGACAAGGCTACCCCGTTGCTGTGGCAGGCATTGGCCACCGGCGAAACCCTGGAAATCGAAGTCCAGTTCTGGCGCACGTCAACCTCGGGCGTTCAGGAACACTACTACACGGTCAAATTCGAAGACGCCGTCCTGGTCGAAGGCAAGACGATCCTGCCGGATGTGAATGACGAAGCCAACGCCTCCCGCGGCGACACCGACAAGTGGTCCTTCACCTTCCGCAAGGCCATCTGGACCCACGAAGTCGCCGGCACCAACGCTTCCGACGATTACCGCAAGCCGGTCACCTGATCACGACGAGCCGCCTATGGGCCGCGACCTGCAACGCGGCCCATAACAGCCGGAAGGATGCCCCTCCCGCCGGCTGGAACCGCCCGGACCACACGCCGGGCGGTTCTTTTTTATGCCGTTTACCGCGCTTTGGTCACGTTAAAAAAACGTTAACAAAAAAACGGCCCGGAAAATCCGGGCCGTTCGTATTTTCGGAGTTGGCTGGATCAGAGAATGCTCTGACCGGTCTTGGCCCAGTCGGCCAGGAAAGCTTCGAGGCCCTTGTCGGTCAGCGGGTGCTTGACCAGGGCTTTCAGGGTTGCCGGCGGTACGGTGGCGACGTCGGCGCCGATGATGGCGCAATCCTTGACGTGGTTTGGCGTACGGATCGAGGCTGCCAGGATTTCCGTGTCGAAGCCGTAATTGTCGTAGATCACCCGGATTTCGCGGATCAGCTCGAGGCCGTCGGCATGGATGTCGTCGAGGCGGCCGATAAACGGAGAGATGTAGGTGGCGCCGGCCTTGGCGGCGAGCAGGGCCTGGTTGGCCGAGAAGCACAGGGTGACGTTGGTCTTGGTGCCTTCCTCGGTCAGCTGCTTGCAGGCTTTCAGGCCGTCAAAGGTCAGCGGCAGCTTGATCACCACATTGCCCGCGATCGCGCGCAGGATATGGGCTTCCTTGATCATGGTGTCGAAGTCGGTTGCGGCGACTTCGGCGGAAACGTCGCCGTCGGTGATGGCGCAGATCTCGGCGATCACGTCCTTGAAGTCCCGGCCGGACTTGGCGATCAGCGACGGATTGGTGGTCACGCCGTCCAGGAGACCGGTCGATTCCAGTTCCTTGATTTCGGCTGTGTCGGCGGTGTCGACGAAGAATTTCATGCGGTTCTACTCCCTGTGGGGCGCCCCGTTTCCCGGCGGAGGCCGGTCGCCGGACTTTTCGTCCGCGGCCGGGGCAAAACGATTGAATGGTCAGCCGCGCCCTCTTTACCCTAGGATGGGGACAAGAAGAACCCCTGATTCTCCGGTGGACGAAAAATTTGTGGTACGTACCTCAAAAACAATCGCACTTGAACCGCCTCATGGAGCGGGCAAAGTCTCTCGATCCTTCGGGAGAACCGAAAAGGCCCGAAGCGGCCGATGCGCGCGACGGTGAGGACTTGAGTTTCAGTGCTGTTTGACGATCCAGATTTTCAGGAAACGATTGCCAGCGTACTCGTGCCGGTCGCCGTGCCCGGCGCCTATACCTACAAGGTGCCGCCTGGCAAATCTGTTGTGCCCGGAACCATCGTCAAGGTGCCGCTCGGCTCCCGCGAGGTGATCGGAGCCGTCTGGGACATCGAGCCGGACGCGGCGATCAACCCGAAAAAGCTGAAGACCATCTCGCGGGTCTATGACGAGACACCGCCGCTCGATGAAGACCTGCGCCGCTTCGTCGACTGGGTCGCTGGCTGGACCCTCGGCGCACCTGGCATGGTGCTGCGCATGGTACTGCGCTCGGAAGAAGCGCTCGAGCCGGAAGCGCCGGTCCCGGGCGTGCGCCGGATCGAGGGCGCGGAGCCCGACCGGATGACCCCGGCTCGCGGTCGTGTGCTGGCAACGCTGGAAGACGGTTTTGCCTGGACCAAGAGCGGCCTTGCTCATGCGGCGGGCGTGTCTTCGTCCGTGATCGACGGGCTCCTGAAACAGGACGTCCTGGAAACTGTGATGATGCCGGCCAGCCCGCCGCCGCCGAAACCGCAGCTCGACTATGCCCAGAAACCTTTGACCCCGGCTCAGCAGGCAGCCGCCGAGGGACTGGTCGCCTGTTTCGACAAGGGCGGCAGCGTTGCCCTGATCGACGGCGTCACGGGCTCGGGCAAAACGGAAGTCTATTTCGAGGCGATCGCCGAGGCCTTGCGGCGCGGCAAGCAGGCCCTGGTGCTCCTGCCCGAAATTGCGCTGACCGAACAGTTCCTGCGCCGCTTTGAACAAAGGTTTGGCGTCTATCCCGCCGAGTGGCACTCACAAATCACGGTCAAGAACCGCGCCCGCGTCTGGCGCGGCGTTGCCAGCGGCGACGTGCGCGTGGTCATTGGTGCGCGCTCGTCGCTGTTCCTGCCCTTCAAGGAACTGGGCCTGATCATCGTCGACGAGGAACATGACGCCGCCTTCAAACAGGACGACCGGGTGCCCTACAGCGCCCGCGACATGGCGGTCGTGCGCGGGCACCTGTCCGGCTTTCCCGTCGTGCTGGCCTCCGCGACCCCGTCCGTGGAAAGCATCGTCAATGCGGAAACAGGTCGTTACCGGCTGCTTGAGCTGCCGGAGCGGGCTTCGGGAGCCGCCCTGCCGGAGCTCAGCGCCGTCGACATGCGACAGGACGGGCCGGAGCGCGGCCGCTGGCTGGCGCCCGAGCTGATCCATGCCATCAAGGAGACGTTCGAGGAGGGCAGCCAGTCGCTGCTGTTCCTGAACCGGCGCGGCTATGCCCCGCTGACCCTCTGCCGCACCTGCGGTCACCGGTTCCAATGCGCCCATTGCAGTGCCTGGCTGGTCGAACACCGCTTCCAGAAAAAGCTCGTCTGCCACCATTGCGGCCACTCGGAGCCGGTGCCGCAGGCATGCCCGTCCTGCCAGAGCACGGACAGCCTGGTTGCCTGCGGGCCGGGCGTTGAGCGAATCGCCGAGGAGGTCTCCGACCGGTTCCCGCAAGCCCGCGTCCTGGTCTTGTCCTCGGACATGGCCGGCGGTCCCGAGCGGCTCAAGCGCGAGATGAAGATCGTCGAGGAGGGCGGGGCCGACATCGTCATCGGCACGCAACTGGTGGCCAAGGGGCACAATTTCCCGAAGATGAAGCTGGTCGGCGTGGTCGATGCGGATCTCGGTCTTGCCCATGGCGATCCGCGCGCGGCGGAAAAGACCTTCCAGCTGCTGGCCCAGGTGACCGGCCGCGCCGGCCGCGTCACCGGCGGCGGCAGGGGCATCCTGCAGAGCTACAATCCGGAGCACCCGGTGATCCGGGCGCTGCTCGCCAGCGACAAGACCGCGTTTTACCAAGCCGAGATCGACGCCCGCCGGGCCGCCGGCCTGCCGCCCTTCGGCCGGCTCGCCGCCGTGATCGTATCCGGCCCCGACCGGGCCTTTGCGGAAGGTTATGCCCGCGCGCTCGCGCGCGCGGCGCCGGAAGACACCGCCGTCACGCTGCTGGGGCCCGCGGAGGCGGCACTCGCCATGGTGCGCGGCCGCTACCGCTTCCGCCTGCTCGCCATGGCCCCGCGCCAGTATGACCTGCAGTCTTACCTGCGCAACTGGCTCAATACCGGCCCGAAACCCACCAAGGGCCTCCGCCTTCAGGTCGACATCGACCCGCAGCATTTCCTGTGAGGCGCGGGGCTGGTTCCCTGAGCTCCATACCCAAATCCTTCGTCATTGCAGGGCTCGACCCTGCAATCCATGCCGTTGCGAATCCGCCAATCTGGGATCGGAAACGGCATGGATCCCATAGTCAAGCCATGGGATGACGAATGAAAGAATGCGCGAACGTCCTGCCGCCTCAAGGCAGCCTGTCGTTGCCCACGATCGGATGCTGTTGATTGCAGTCCCGCGTTGCTCTCAACCCTGCCCTGTGGCACCCTCGCGGGGCCGCGACCTTTGAGGGGAAGCCAATGACATATATTCAGGGATTTCTGGCGCCGGTGAAAACGGCGAAGAAGGCGGACTACAAGGAGATAGCCGAAAGGTCCTGGGCGCTCTTCAAGGAGTACGGTGCGCTCAGCTGCAGCGAAGGCTGGGGCATTGATGTTCCCGATGGCGAAGTGACGTCCTTTCCGATGGCCGTGAAAAAGGAACCGGACGAGACTGTTGTGTTCTCCTGGATCATCTGGCCGGACAAGGCCACGGCCGATGCCTGCATGGCGACCATGGAGAGCGATCCGCGCTGGGAAGAGACCATGCCCAATGCCGGTGAGGTCTTCAGTCTGAAGCGCATGGTCTTCGGTGGTTTCGAGCCTCTTATTCAATATTGAGGGCTGCCGGCGGGTCCAAATCGGTGATTCCGGCCCGTTCCGGCCGCGCCGCACAAAACCGTCTAAAGGTTTAGAGAGGCTCTGAATCGTTGATTGAAAACGCTTTTTGCGGGCGCCCCGCAAAAAACACCAAGGAATCCGCACGAACAGTCTTTAGGTGAAGTTGCACACTGGGAAACCCTGTGCTAATTGAGGCGCGGCTTTGGGGGCAGCGGTTTAACCGTCATACCTTCTGACCTTGAAATCATTCATTTTTTCAATGTCTTGCGGATGCTAGCCGTCTTGCGGACATGAAAAAAGTCAGAGAGCACGGACCTGGTGACTGACAACGTATCTCTCGTATCCGGCGTGGCACAGCGTTATGCGGCCGCCCTTCTCGACCTCGCAGAGGGCGAAGGAGCAACGGCTGACGTGGAACGGGATCTGACCACTTTCGAAGGCATGCTTGCCGAAAGTGAAGATCTCGTCCGCCTGGTGAAAAGCCCGGTATTCAGTGTGGAGGAGCAGCTTGCAGCGCTTACCGCACTTCTCGACAAGGCTGGCATCAAAGGCCTTGCCGCAAATTTCGTGAAGCTGGCCGCCCGCAATCGGCGCCTCTTCGTCCTTCCCGGCATGATCAAGGCGTTCCGGGCCCTGCTGGCTGAACAGCGGGGCGAGGAAACGGCTGAGGTAACCTCCGCAGCCGCCCTGTCCGACGAACATGTCGCTGCCCTGAAAGAGGCGCTTGCCGCTTCCACGGGCAAATCTGTAAACATCGTAGCGAATGTCGATCCTGCCCTGATCGGTGGCCTCGTGGTCAAGGTCGGGTCCCGCATGATCGACACGTCTCTGCGTACCAAGCTCAATTCACTCAAGTTCGCGATGAAAGAGGTCGGCTGATGGATATTCGGGCCGCGGAAATCTCCGCAATCCTCAAGGACCAGATCAAGAGCTTTGGCCAGGAAGCCGAAGTTTCTGAAGTCGGTCAGGTGCTCTCCGTCGGTGACGGTATCGCCCGTGTGTATGGTCTGGACAAGGTCCAGGCTGGTGAAATGGTCGAATTCCCGGGTGGTATCAAGGGCATGGCCCTGAACCTGGAATCCGACAACGTCGGTGTCGTTATCTTCGGCTCCGACCGTGACATTAAAGAAGGCGACACCGTCAAGCGGACCGGCGCCATCGTGGAAGTCCCGGTTGGCAAAGGTCTTCTGGGCCGCGTCGTTGATCCGCTCGGCAACCCGCTGGACGGCAAGGGCCCGATCGAGGCCACCGAAAAGCGCCGCGTCGACGTCAAGGCACCGGGCATCCTGCCGCGCAAGTCGGTGCATGAGCCGATGTCCACCGGCCTGAAAGCAATCGATGCCCTGATCCCGGTTGGCCGCGGCCAGCGCGAGCTCGTCATCGGCGACCGCCAGACCGGCAAGACCGCAATCATTCTGGACACCTTCCTGAACCAGAAGCCGCTGCATTCCGGTGACGACGAAGACGCCAAGCTGTACTGCATCTATGTTGCAATTGGTCAGAAGCGCTCCACGGTTGCCCAGTTCGTGAAGACCCTGGAAGACGCCGGTGCGATGGAATACTCCATCGTCGTCGCCGCAACGGCTTCCGACGCCGCGCCGCTGCAGTTCCTGGCACCGTTTGCCGGCTGCGCCATGGGCGAGTTCTTCCGCGACAACTCCATGCACGCCGTGATCGGCTATGACGATCTGACCAAGCAGGCCGTGGCCTACCGTCAGATGTCCCTGCTGCTCCGCCGTCCGCCGGGACGTGAAGCTTTCCCGGGCGACGTCTTCTACCTGCACTCCCGTCTGCTGGAACGCGCGGCGAAGCTCAACGAAGACAACGGCCGTGGTTCTCTGACGGCTCTGCCGGTCATCGAAACCCAGGGCAACGACGTGTCCGCGTTTATTCCGACCAACGTGATCTCGATCACCGACGGTCAGATCTTCCTGGAAACGGACCTGTTCTACCAGGGTATCCGCCCGGCCGTGAACGTCGGTCTGTCGGTGTCCCGCGTGGGCTCTTCCGCCCAGATCAAGGCGATGAAGCAGGTTGCCGGCCCGATTAAGGGAGAACTGGCTCAGTACCGCGAAATGGCGGCCTTTGCCCAGTTCGGCTCCGACCTCGACGCCACCACCCAGCGTCTTCTGAACCGCGGTGCGCGCCTGACCGAGCTGCTCAAGCAGCCGCAGTTCTCGCCGCTGAAGACCGAAGAACAGGTTGCGGTCATCTATGCCGGCGTGAACGGCTATCTGGATGCGCATCCGGTCAACCGGGTGAAGGATTTCGAAGAAGGTCTGCTTCTGTTCCTGCGTGGTGAGCACCAGGATCTGCTGAATGCGATCTGGGAGAAGAAGGCTCTCGACGACGAGCTCACCGGCAAGCTGAAGGCTGCCGTGGACGCGTTCGCCAAGAACTTCGCTTAAGATCACACGCTGGGATAAGGAGCAGGGGCGGCCATGCCGAGCCTGAAGGACTTACGAAACCGCATCGCTTCCGTGAAGGCGACGCAGAAAATCACCAAGGCCATGCAGATGGTGGCCGCGGCGAAACTGCGTCGTGCTCAGGAAGCCGCGGAAGCCGCACGTCCCTATGCGGAACGCATGGGCGCGGTGCTGGCCAATCTCGCGGTGGCCTTCGAAGGGCGCGACGACGCGCCGAAGCTCATGTCCGGTACGGGCAACGATCAGGTTCATCTCCTGCTCGTTGCCACTGCCGAACGCGGGCTGTGCGGGGGCTTCAACACCAACATTGCCAAACTGGCGCGTGAAAAGGCTCGCAGCCTGATCAAGCAGGGCAAGACGGTCAAGATCATCTGTGTCGGCAAGAAGGGCTATGACGCCCTGAAGCGCGAGCTCGGCCAGCAGATCATCGAGACGGTTGACCTGCGCAGCGTCAAGAATGTCGGTTTCAACAATGCGGATGAAATCGGACGCAAAGTCATTTCCATGTTTGAAAATGGCGAGTTCGATGTCTGCACGCTGTATTACTCGACCTTCAAGTCGGTGATCGCACAGGAACCGACTGAGTTGCAGCTGATCCCGGCCCAGTTCGAGACCACGGAAGCGGATGCCGGTGCAGGCGCCAATTCGGTCTACGAATACGAGCCGGAAGAAACCGAGATCCTTGCGGATCTGCTGCCACGTAACATCTCCGTTCAGGTTTTCCGGGCGCTTCTGGAAAATGCTGCATCTGAGCAGGGCGCGCGCATGTCCGCCATGGACAACGCGACCCGCAACGCCGGCGAAATGATCGACAAGCTGACGATCAACTACAACCGCCAGCGCCAGGCTCAGATTACGACGGAACTGATTGAAATTATCTCGGGCGCTGAAGCGCTCTAACGGGATCAAGACGAGGATTAGGGATATGGCTGACAAGAAAGTCGGACGGGTCACCCAGGTCATCGGCGCCGTTGTCGACGTCAAGTTCGATGACCACCTGCCGTTGATCCTGAACGCACTTGAAGTGGACAACCAGGGTACGCGACTGGTTCTCGAGGTTGCTCAGCACCTCGGCGAAAACACCGTGCGCACCATCGCGATGGACTCCACCGAGGGTCTGGTTCGCGGTCAGGAAGTCGTCGACACCGACGCTCCGATCGTCGTGCCGGTTGGCGACGGCACTCTGGGCCGCATCATGAACGTGATTGGCGAACCGGTTGACGAAGCCGGCGACATTCCGCACGAAAGCAAGCGCGCAATTCACCAGGAAGCTCCGGCGTTCATCGAACAGTCCACCGAAGCTGAAATCCTGGTGACGGGCATCAAGGTCGTCGACCTGCTGGCACCTTACGCCAAGGGCGGCAAGATCGGCCTCTTCGGCGGCGCCGGCGTTGGCAAGACCGTTCTGATCATGGAACTGATCAACAACGTCGCCAAGGCGCACGGCGGTTACTCTGTGTTCGCCGGTGTTGGCGAGCGGACCCGTGAAGGCAATGACCTTTACTGGGAAATGATCGAATCCGGCGTGAACAAGGAAGGCGGCGGCGAAGGCTCCAAAGCGGCCCTCGTTTACGGCCAGATGAACGAGCCTCCCGGAGCCCGCGCACGTGTTGCTCTGACCGGCCTGACCGTTGCGGAACACTTCCGTGACCAGGGTCAGGACGTTCTGTTCTTCGTGGACAACATCTTCCGCTTCACGCAGGCCGGTTCGGAAGTGTCCGCACTTCTCGGCCGTATCCCGTCCGCGGTGGGTTACCAGCCGACGCTTGCCACCGACATGGGCGGCATGCAGGAGCGCATCACCACCACGAACAAGGGCTCGATCACGTCCGTGCAGGCCGTGTACGTTCCTGCCGATGACTTGACCGACCCGGCACCGGCTTCGACCTTCGCCCACCTGGACGCGACCACCGTTCTGAACCGAGCGATCGCCGAAAAAGGCATCTATCCGGCCGTGGATCCGCTGGACTCCACGTCGCGCATGCTGGATGCCCGTATCATCGGTGAAGAGCACTACGAAACGGCCCGTGCCGTTCAGGTGACTTTGCAGCGCTACAAGGCCCTGCAGGACATCATCGCCATCCTGGGCATGGACGAACTGTCCGAAGAAGACAAGCTGACCGTGGCACGTGCCCGTAAGATCGAGCGCTTCCTGTCTCAGCCGTTCTTCGTGGCCGAGGTCTTCACCGGTTCCCCGGGCAAGCTGGTCGCTCTCGAAGACACCATCAAGGGCTTCAAGGGCCTGGTGGACGGCGAGTACGATCACCTGCCGGAAGCCGCTTTCTACATGGTCGGCTCCATTGACGAAGCCGTCGAGAAAGCTCAGAAGCTGGCAGCTGAAGCCGCTTAATCTGACGGAATTGTCCGGGCGCCCGATAAAGGCGCCCGGTATCCCGTGTGTTTGATGGCCAAGCCATCAGAGTTAGACTGACAAGGAAGACGCCAAATGGCTGAACTTTTCCAGTTTGAGTTGGTCTCGCCGGAGCGCCAGCTGCTCTCCGATCAGGTGACCGAGGTCGTCGTGCCCGGTGCCGAAGGCGAGTTTGGCGTTCTGAAAGATCATGCCCCGTTCATCTCCACGATCCTTCCGGGGATCCTGAAGGTGCGCCGGGATGCCAACAGCTGGGACGAATATTTCGTCCGCGGCGGTTTTGCGGATGTTGCAGGCGGTGGCCTCACCGTTCTGGCAGAGCAGGCCGTGCCGGTTGGCGAAATCAGCCGCGAGCAGCTGGATCAGGCGATCCAGGACGCGGAAGAGGACGTGGCCGACGCCAAGGACGACGAAACCAAGCAGAAGGCGGAAATGACCCTGGCTCAGCTGAAGGACGTTGTCGAGGCGCTGAAGAAGGTCTGATCCGCTTCAGACAAGCTGACAGGAATTGCAACGCGGTCCGGCAACGGGCCGCGTTTTTTGCTTAGGCGCGCTTGGCGGCCGGCGTGTTCTCTTGTTCGAAGAATCTATAGGCGTTGCGGCCGCTGTGTTTGACAGCATAAAGCGCGAGATCGGCGCGTTTTATGATTGTGCTAGGATCCCGGATGTCGCCGGTAATGGGTGAAATGCCGACACTGACGCCGATGGAAATCAAGTGATCGAAAACCGGGAACGGTGCCTGGAGCTTGCGTACGATGCGCTCCGCGATCTCCGCAGTTCGTTCGTTGGACGGACCTGTTCCGCCAAGAATGATACCGAATTCATCGCCGCCAAGCCGGGCAATCAGGTCGGAAGAACGCACGCAATCGCGCAGCCTGTCGGCAACTATTTTCAGAAGCTCGTCGCCGACATCATGGCCATAGGTGTCATTGACCGGTTTGAACTTGTCCAAGTCTAACAGCAAAAGGTCCGCGCAAGTGCCGGTGGCCTCGGACTTGTCTAACGTTTCTTCCAGTTTGGCATTGAAGAGGGTCCGGTTGCCCAGTCCCGTCAACGTGTCGTGATGGGCGGCATACTCAATTTTCTCGGCCGCCAATTCCCGTTGAGTGACGTCTTCGTGTGTCCCAATCCAACCACCGTCTGGCATAGGCGCGTGTACCGCGCTAATAATCTTGCCATTGGGATGCCGAAATTTGGACCGGACGACTTCGCCGGAGGACAGGCGGATCATCAGGTCCATGACATGTTGCTGAACGTCGCCGTCGAATTCACCCCTGGCCTTCTCCGCTTCGATCAGCTCAATAAGCGTAACGCCTTCACGGACATCGCCATCCGGTTTGCCAAAGATCTCGATATATTGCTTGTTCCAGAGGGTCAGCCGGCCGCGCTTGTCAAAGACGCTGACGCCCTGGCGCATATTCGCCAGAATCGTTTCAAGTTCTGCTGTGCGATACCGGGCCTGACGCTCGTTTTCGGCAAGCTGTTCTTCCATCTGCCTTCGTTGGGTGACATCGAAGAAATTGTAGATAAACCCGCCCCCAGGCAGAGGTGTGCTTCTAAAATCAAGATGACGCCCGTCCGCCGTGGATCGTTCAAAGGCATGCGGTTGATCCGGCGGAAACTGTTTCATTCGCTCTAGTGCGAGCTGCTCAGGATCGCCAGGGCCATAGTCGCCGCGTTCCGCGTTGAACTTTAGATAATCGAGCAGGTGGAGTTTCTGATCCAGAACGTCTCTTGGCACCTGAATTATGTCGATTGTTTCTTCGTTGTAGAACGACAACTGAAGGGCGGAGTCGAAATAGACGAAGCCGCCAGGCACGTTCTCAAAAATGACGCGCATACGATCCGACTGGTTTTTGGCTTCGGTGATATCGACCAGTGACAATACGACCGTATCAAGTTGGCGATCACCGCCTTGGTCAACCAGCCGAGCATTGAAGCGCAGCCAGCGGTCTTCCGATTGTCCGTATGGCTTCAGCTTGGCGACCAGATCCAAAACCTGCTCCGGGGCCTCGACCGTCAACGCAAATGGATTGATTTGTTGTCCGTCGACTGCATGGTTGATACCAACTTCCAGTTCGGTCACGCGGACACCGGTCAGCGATTCAGCCGGATAGCCAAGCATGTCGGCAGCAGCCGGGTTGCTGGACAGGATCGCACCATTGCGGTCCAGCAGCAGAACACCTTCGTTCAGGGCTTCCAGGGTGGTTCTTTGAACCAACTCGGCAACTTGAACCGCCTGTTCAGCCAGCTTTCTCTCGGTGATATCATAGAAATTGTGAATCAGGCCGCCATCCGGAAGGGGCGTACTGCGTGTCTCTATAAATTTGCCGTTCGCAGTCTGGCGCTCGAAGACCTGGGGTTTCTTCAGGTCGTATTTCCGGTAACGCTGCAAAGCGAGTTCCTTCGGGTCGCCCGGACCGTAGTCACCGCGTTCGGCATTGTAGCAAAAGAAATCGAAAAGATAGGGCTTGCCGTTGATCAGGTCTTCCGGATAGTTGAGCAGCTTACAGAATTCTGCGTTGCTTGAGGCGAGGCGCAGGGTCTCGTCGTAGTGGACGATGCCGCCGGGGAAGTTGTCGAAGATGCTTTGCAGGGTGTCGGCCTGCTGTTTGGTTTCGGTTATGTCGGCAAGAGACACGACCACGCCGTCGAGATCGAATTCCTGGTTTTCGTCGATGGCGCGCGCGCTCAAACGCAGCCAGCGTGCGGGGCGCCCGTCCGTCGGCGCCATCCTGGCAACGACATTTTGTAAAGAAGCCGGGTCGTTGGCGGCGCGCACCAAGGGAACGTTGCAAGCCCCGATACCTTCGATTTCGCAAGAGATACCGAAATCGATATCGCCAACATTTCTGCCGATCAGTTGCTTGCTTTCAAACCCGAGCAGGCTGATGGCGGCAGGGTTGGCCGACTGGATCTCGCCCGCATGGCTCAGCAGCAGGATGCCTTCGCTGAGCGCCTTCAGCGTCGTGCGTTGAACCGCTTCGGAATGACGCAACAGATGTTCGGAGCGCTTTCGCTCGGTAATGTCGAAGAAGTTGGCGATCAGGCCGCCATTGGGCAAGGGGATGCCCCTGACCTCCAGAAAACGGCCATCCGCGCTGGTGCGTTCATACATATGTGGCTTTGGATTGTCGAACAACTTGAAGCGTTCTGCCAGTAGTTCTTCCGGATCGCCGGGACCATAGTCACCGCGCTTCGCCAGGTAGGTGGCGACCTCACGCAAGGGGGCCTGGCGGTCGATGAATTCCTGAGGGAGCTGCAGCAGCTCCTGGAACTTTTTGTTGCAGACCGTCAGGCGGCGTTCGTCGTTGTAGTAGACAAGCCCACCGGGCAGATTGTCGAACACGATCTGCATCGTTTCGGCTTGCCGTTTGGTCTCCGAAATGTCCGCCAGGGAAACAATGGAGGCGTCCAGGCCGATTTCATTTGCGCTGTCGGTGGCGTTGGCATCGACGCGCAGCCAGAGAAACTGTTTTTGTCCCGGCAGCCGCACTTTGGCGATGTGCTGGTTGACCGTATCGGGGGCTCTTGCGGCTCTTTGCAAGAGGTCCACGTCTTTTCTGCCGTGTTCGGCAAAGCACTCGATGTCCAGGTCCTGAACCTTCCGGTTCGCAAGATCATCACCGGTATGTCCGAGCAAGGAGGCCGCGGCGGAATTGAAGGACTGGATCCGGCCAGCCCGGTTCAAAACCAGAACGCCTTCACGCAGGGTTTCCAGCGTGGTGCGTTGCACAGCTTCCGCCATACGGACTCGCTGTTCGGAGTGCTTCCGCTCGGTGATGTCCTGGAAGGCGCCGATCAGACGTGCCACCCGGCCGTTTTTGCTTACCGCCCGTCCAACCGTGCGCACCCAAATGTCACGCCCTTTGGCCGTGATGAAAGGAAGTTCTAAATCCCAGGAGTTTCCATTCTTGATGGCAGTTGTCACGGCGTCCGAGATCTGGCGCCGGCAATCTGGTGCATAGAAGGACAGGGCCATGTCGACTGTGGGCTGAAAGTCAGGATCAACCTCGTGAATCTCGCGGGTCTTGTCGGTCCAGGTGACGACATCCGTATCGATGTCGTACTCCCAGCCACCAACGCCGGAAGCCTGTGTTACTTCCTCAAGCAGATAGCTTTTACGGTCTGCCAACAGGTGTTGAGCCTCGGCATCCCTTCGCAAATCCTCCGCTTGTCTCTGCGCATGGTTGGATTTGATCAATCCTTCAACAACCCTGCCAAGGTTACGAAGTTGTTGAAGTTGTGACTCGGTTGGCGTTCTTGGTTTGCGGTCGATCACGCACAAAGTGCCAAGTGTGTTTTGGCCGTCAACGGAGAGCGGGCATCCGGCGTAAAAGCGGATAAATGGTTCATTTGTGACGAGTGGATTTGCCTTGAAGCGTTCGTCGGCAGCAGCATCTTCGACAATGAAAAGGGTGTCTGATGTCAATGCATATTGACAGAAAGAGACTTCACGCGGTGTGCCATCAACATCGATCCCGCACTTTGCCTTGAACCATTGTTCATCGGCTCCAACAAGCGAGACAAGTGCGATAGGGCAATCAAAAATGGCAGCGAGTGTCTCGACGACGGCGTCAAATTCAGGCAGGCGGTCAGTGTGCATTATCTGAAGCGCATTCAGCGCCTCAAGTCGCTCCTTCTCCCTTTGTGTCGATGCCTTATTCATGCCGTAGCGTTTTCCTCCAAGGGAACCTGTGCCTGATTCAGACAGACCTTGTCAGTTACGTTACTTTGTGTTTGGCAACAAAGGATTAATCACAGAGGCATTGAAGTGGTGATGTAGAACAGGAAGAGGTGCAGTAGTTCCGCAAGTATGAGTGGAAAAGCTGTTTGGTGCCCAAGGAGCACGTGATTGCGTGGCCTGTTTCTGATCCAGCGTCAACTCACCGCCATTAGAGCCTGTCGCGTTCATTTGATGGCTCGAAACGGTTCACGATGCGGTGTTTCGGGCAAGCAGCGCAACGCTAACGTTGGGCCGTTTCGGGCCAGCCGCAAAAGCGTGGAATGTCTGGCGTTGGCTTCACTTATGGCCGGACAATTTTGACCACTTATGTTGTTTGGCTTGCGCTTATGGTGGGTGACACCACCGCATGCTAACCGTCTCGCCTTGCCCAAAATTGTCTCGGCCAAATCACCCCGGAAGAACGCGAAAGCCTCCAAGAGGATACAACGCCACGGAAAGTAGAAAACAAAAAACCCGGTCCAGGGACCGGGTTCGAAGGTACGCGGGATATCCCGCGAATAACTGCTCTTGTTCTAAGCAGCTTGGTATCTTTAAGCCGCGCGGCGGAAGGACAGGCTCATGCCGCCACCGGACCGGTTGCGACGGCGCTCTTCCGGCGGAATGTAAACAATGGCGCTGTGTTCGGTGCAGTAGGACACACCGGCTTCGACGCGGGTGTTGCACGGGAAGATGTAGTTGCCGGAATCGCCTTCTGCCCATTTGCAGCAGCCCGGACGCGGAAGAGACAAATCAGCCATGTTCATTTCCTTTATTCTTCTAACCAAGCGGCAAAAGCGCTCGAGCATCCTCGGGAGGAGAGGATCCGAACAGCTTTTGTCA
This sequence comes from Roseibium sediminicola, assembly GCF_023156505.1. Classification (GTDB taxonomy): domain Bacteria; phylum Pseudomonadota; class Alphaproteobacteria; order Rhizobiales; family Stappiaceae; genus Roseibium; species Roseibium sediminicola. Next base: position 182,594 of record NZ_JALNMJ010000009.1, read on the forward strand.
GGAATCGGATGTAAGCGGCGCCCGGGACGTCATCCGTTGTCCACCCCGAAGGGTGCTCTGCAGCAAGCGCAGGCATTACATAAGCGGCATGTCACAAAAATGCAATAGAATAGCTGGCATTTCCGGCCTGCACTGAATGCATACCGAGTTAATGTAAAGTTATCGGGCGGTGTCGTTCCAAGACTTACCTTTGAGACTCAATTGGTTACGCAGGCTTGCCGGGCAATAACCCACCCGCGGACAGGAGTGCTTCCGGCGTGTCGAGATCGAGCCGTGCGGCGGACCCGATTTCTACCTCGGTCACAAAGTCGGGATTTTCGGCAATGATGTGACGGGCACCGACGTCGCCGCTTAAGGCTTTCAGGGCATCGAAAAAACGCTTGTCCCAGAGAACGGGATTGCCGCGTTTGCCGTTTGCTGTGGCGGTGACGATCAGGCTGGCCGGGTTCCTGCGATAGGCGGCAATGAGTTTACCGAGCACTTCGGCATCGATCCGCGGCATGTCGCCCAAGAGAATGAGCACGGCGTCGATCTCGGCAGGCATGCCATTCATGCCGGCTCGGATCGACCCGGCCATGCCGTCGGCATAATCGGGATTGTGAACCAGGGTCAGATCCAGATCGGAGACTTCGGCCGCAATCTCCTCCGCCAGATGCCCAGTGACCAGGACGGTTTCGGCGACATCAGCGGCGCAGGCCGCCTCGGCGGCATGCCGGATCAGCGACTTGCCGTCGAGCGTTGCCAGAAGCTTGTTGGGTCCGCCCATGCGCGAGGACTTGCCCGCGCCCAGAATGAGCGCGGCAATTCTGGGTTCACTCTTGCGCTGCAGGGTTTCCCGCGGCTGGGGTCGCGTTCCGATTTCCATCAGCAAGCCTCCGACGCCCATGGCGGTGATGTCCGCCGGCTCAACGGCGAGGCCCGCAAGCAGGCGGTCGAGCACCCAGTCGAACCCGTTCTCCTTGGGGCTGCGCGCGCAGCCCGGTGCGCCGAGCGCGGGAACGCCGTGAAGGTCGCCGAGCATCAACAGGTTCCCCGGATCGACCGGCATGCCGAGATGGCGCACGGTGCCTCCCGCCAGGTCGAGCGCTGCCGGCAGCACGTCCCGCCGGTCGACCACGGCGGAGGCACCAAAAAGGATCAGGAAATCGGCTCCTTCCCTCACGAGGTCTTGCATGGCGGCAGCCACGTCTTCGGCCCTGTGCGGCACGCGCCGTTCGGCCAGGACCGCGCTGCCCGACGGCCGCAGCCGGTCCTGGAGAACCCGGCGGGTCTTGTCCATCGTCGCCGGTTTCAGATGCGGCAGCTCGGTGGCAACCAGACCGATCTTGTGGGGGCTGAAGGGAGCGATCCGGATGGCCTGGCGGAGCGCGCGCTCGGCGGCTTCGACAAGGTCACCCGGCAGCGCGAAGGCAATGATCTTTGCGGTTGCCACCATGCGGCCGGCGGTGACCTTGCTGAAATTGGGCAGCGTGGCGAAGGTGATCGCCGGATCGATGCGGTTTGCGGCGGTCACCGCGTCCGCGTCGACCACCAGGACACCGTCCCGATCGGCAAAGAGGTTCATGCGCCCGGTAAAGGCGGCATCGTGCGCAAGACCCGTTCCCATCGAAGACAGAGCCAGACGTGCGGCTGCGTCGTCCTCGCCGATATCGCCCGGATCAAGCCTGGCAACCACCACGGTATCGATGCCGTGGGCCAGGAGGCCGGCGCAGTCCTCGCCGGTGAGGACATGACCTTTTTTCAGCACTCGGCCGGCAAGCGCGGACTTATGCGCCAGGATGCAGCCCGCCGCCTGGTCCGTCGGGCAGGGACCGAATTTCACGAGCCTGCTCCCGGTGCCTTGCGCAGGGCAGCGATGGTCGATCCCAGGACCGCGACAGCGATTTCCTCCGGAGAGGACGCGCCGATGTCGAGACCGATGGGGGCATCGATGCGCTTGAACAGGGCCGGGTCAAGTCCGGCTTCCGTGAACCGTTCAAGCCGCTTGCCATGTGTCTTGCGGCTGCCAAGCGCGCCGACATAGAAACAGCCGGTCCTGAGCGCCTGCATGAGCGGATAATCGTCGATCTTCGGATCGTGCGTCACCGCCGCGACCGCCGTGAACGGATCGAGCGGCGCTTCCTTGAGGACGTCTTCCGGCCATTCTGCCTTCAAGGCGCCGCCCGGAAACCGGTCCTCTGTCGCAAAGGCCGTGCGCGGGTCAATCACGGTGACATCAAGCCCCGCGATTTCTGCCATCGGCACAAGAGCCTGGCTGATATGGACCGCACCGATGATGACCAGGCGCGGTGCCGGCAGGGAGACATTGAGAAACGCTTCACCGGTTTCATGGCTCACGAGCCCGGATTTTCCGGAGCGGAAACGTTTTTCAAGGTCTTCCGCCAGCGGGTCAGCGGAAAAGTCTTCTGACTTGCGGATCAGGCGCTGGGAGCCGTCCGCCATGTCTGTCACCAGAATGGCGGCCCGGCGGCCGGCGCGGTCGGCATTCAGGGCCTTGAGAAGGTCGAGTTCCATGGCGTCAGGCGCGGTCCGTTGCCAGCTTGAGGCCGAGACCGACCAGCAACGAGCCGCCCAGCCAGCGGGTCAGGTCCTGGAAGCGGCTTGCCTTGGTCAGCCGTTTCTTCACCTCCGTTGCAAACAGCACGGTGACGAGGTCGGCGGAAGTGAAGGCGCAATTGACGATGGTGCCGAGGATCAGGAACTGCGCCCAGATCGGCAGGCCGGCGTCCGGGCTGACGAATTGCGGCAGGAAGGCGATGAAGAAGATGGCGACCTTCGGGTTGAGGATCTCAACAAGGATGCTGTCCATGAACGCCCGGCGCGTGGATTTCCGAGGCAGGTCCGGCATCGGACCGGAAACAATGCGCGTGCGGATCATCTGCACGCCCAGAAAGATCAGGTAGGCGCCGCCGATCAGCTTGAGCGCAAAATAGAGCGTCGGCACCACCGTGAACAGGGCGGACAGGCCGAAGGCGGCCGCCAGCACGTGGACATAACAGCCGAGATGAATGCCGGCCGCAGCCATGAACCCGGCGCGTTTTCCGCGGGCGATGGTCTGCGCCGCCGTGTAAAGCAACGCGGGCCCCGGCATATAGGCAAAGAGGGCCGTTGCGGCGAGGAAGGCGAGAAAGGTCTCTGTGGTCATCTCGATTCAGTCCGGATCAGGTAACGGGTTCGACATAGACACGGATCCGGCCGCCACAGGACAGGCCGACCCGCCAGGCGGTTTCGTCGGCGACCCCGAATTCCAATGTGGTGGCTTTTCCAGTCTCGATAACGTCGACGGCTTCGGCAACGACGGCACCCTCGACACAGCCACCGGAGACGGAGCCTTCGAAGTTGCCCTCTGAATCGATCACCAGATGCGAGCCGGTCGGCCGGGGCGCGGAGCCCCAGGTCTCGATGACGGTCGCAAGCGCAACAGATCGGCCGGAATTGCGCCAATCCTCGGCGGTCTTCAGAACGTCTGCGATGGAGGAGCTGTCGGTGGCAGGCATGAATGCATCCCCTCAGGTAAGACGGGTAATATAAGTCATTCTGCCGAGGATGAAAGAGAGCCGAAACAGAAACGGCACCAGCTTTCGCCAGTGCCGTTTCAAGGCCTGCGGGGAATTTGGATTCGGCCTTATTCCGCGGCAATCCGGCAGGACGGCGCGGCGCTCCTGACGGCACCGTCGACATGGTCCTCGAAGGTCGCGAAGTTGCTGACGAACATGTCGACCAGCTTGGCGGCCTGAACGTCATAGGCATCCTTGTCGGACCAGGTCTCGCGCGGGGTCAGGATGGTGTCGTCGACACCTTCGACGGAGACAGGGACCTCGAAGCCGAAATTGGCGTCGGTGCGGAACTCGGCATCCTTCAGGCTGCCGTTCAGCGCCGCGGTCAGGAGCGTGCGGGTCGCCTTGATCGGCATGCGGTTGCCGGTGCCATAGGCGCCGCCGGTCCAGCCGGTATTGACCAGCCAGCAATCGACATCGTGCTTGGCGATCAGGTCCTTCAGCAGGTTGCCGTATTCGGATGGATGCCGCGGCAGGAACGGTGCGCCGAAGCAGGTCGAGAAGGTTGCCTGCGGCTCGGTGACGCCCTTCTCGGTGCCGGCCACCTTCGCGGTATAGCCGGACAGGAAGTGGTACATGGCCTGGGCTGGGGTCAGGCGGGCGATCGGCGGCATCACGCCGAAGGCGTCGGCGGTCAGCATGATGATCGTTTTCGGCATCGGCGCGCAGCCGGTGGCGCTGGCGTTGGAGATGAAGTGGATCGGATAGGCGGCGCGGGTGTTTTCGGTCTTCGAGCCGTCGTCAAAATCCGGCACGCGCCGCTCGTCCAGAACGACATTTTCCAGAACGGTGCCGAAGCGCTGGGTCGTGGAGAAGATTTCCGGTTCGGCTTCGGCGGAAAGCTTGATGGTCTTGGCGTAACAGCCGCCTTCAAAATTGAAAACGCCGCTTTCGCTCCAGCCGTGCTCGTCGTCTCCGATCAGCGTGCGTGCCGGATCCGCGGAGAGGGTGGTCTTGCCGGTGCCGGAGAGGCCGAAGAACACGGCCGTGTCGCCGTCATCGCCGACATTGGCCGAGCAGTGCATCGACATGACACCCTTTGCCGGCAGCAGGTGGTTGAGCATCGTGAAGACGGATTTCTTCATTTCGCCCGCATAGGACGTGCCGCCGATCAGGACGATCTTGCGGGTCAGGTCGACCGCGATCACGGTCTCGGTCCGGCAGCCGTGCCGGTCCGGATCGGCCTTGAAGCTCGGCAGGTCGATGATGGTCATGTCCGGCGCGAAGCTTTCAAGCTCGCTGACGTCGGGCCGCAGCAACAGGTTGCGGATGAACAGCGAGTGCCAGGCATACTCGGTATAGACGCGCACCGGCAGGCGGTGGGTGGTGTCGGCGCCGCCATAGAGATCCTGGGCGAACAGCTCCAGGCCCTCGGCATGCGCGAGGAAGTCGGCGAGCAGCAGGTCGAACTTGTCTTTCGGCATCTGCGCGTTGTTGTCCCACCAGACGCTGTCGCGGGTCTCGTCGTCGAGAACCACGAACTTGTCCTTTGGAGAGCGGCCGGTGTGCACACCGGTCTCCGCGACCAGGGCGCCGCCGGCGGCCAACCGCGTTTCGCCCCTGGACAGGGAATATTCGTAAAGCGCAGGCTCGTTCTGGTTCCAGTAGAGCGCCTTCAGGCCGTTGAAGCCGAAAGTCTCGCAACCAATGGAGGGATTCCTGACACCTACTTCTTGCATCTTCCCGCAGTCCTCATGATGGGCTTGTCTGTTGCCGCCGGAATTAAGTTAAGAAAGGTTAAACCCGGCGATAAGGGCTGCGAACGTAGTGGAATGACCATGCGGCAGCAAGACTGCCAAAGGGCTATGTCTTTGTTTAATCGATTAAAAGTCTTCATTAAATTCTGGATGATTAATTTGGGAGGCAAACTAAAAATCGAAACCTTCGAATTGTTCGTTATGTTGAGTGAAGTGAAAGAAAGCGCATAAATTTCGCGCTTATATGTGGGGCTGAGTGGGACTCAGTGCGCCTTTTTCTTTTGTGGCCAAGAAAAGTCGTCGCAAGATGTTCTCTTGAAATTGACCGTGATCGTCCCCATCAATGCTGCCGGTTGGGAAGGTCTTCATGGCCTGCAAGCGCGGGAAGGGCCTGATTGCCTTAATTTATGCGCATTTAGCAGGCCAAAGGCTGTGTGTTACATTGATGCTGATAAACCGAAGCGCGCGCACGCCGTGCCGACGGAAATGGAAAACAAAGCATGCCGACAATTGCCCTGGTCGACGACGACCGCAATATTCTGACGTCTGTCTCGATCGCCCTGGAGGCGGAAGGCTATCGCGTTCAGACCTATACGGACGGCACCTCCGCTCTGGACGGTCTGCAGAGCGACCCTCCGGAACTTGCGATCTTCGACATCAAGATGCCGCGCATGGATGGCATGGAGCTTCTGCGCCGGCTGCGCCAGGGCTCCGATCTGCCGGTGATTTTCCTGACCTCGAAGGATGACGAGATCGACGAATTGTTTGGCCTGAAGATGGGCGCAGACGATTTCATCCGCAAACCCTTCTCCCAGCGTCTTCTGGTCGAGCGTGTCCGCGCCGTTCTGCGCCGGGCGCAGCCCAAGGACGCTTCCGCGCCGCGCGACGATGCCGACAAGCTGCTTGAACGCGGCCAGTTGGTGATGGACCAGGAGCGGCACACCTGCACCTGGAACAACAAGCCGGTTACGCTGACGGTGACCGAATTCCTGATCCTCTCGGCCCTGGCGCAGCGCCCCGGCGTTGTCAAAAGCCGGAACGCCTTGATGGATGCGGCCTATGACGACCAGGTCTATGTTGATGACCGCACCATCGACAGCCACATCAAGCGCCTGCGCAAGAAGTTCAAGGTGGTTGACGACGACTTCGACATGATCGAAACCCTTTATGGGGTCGGCTACCGGTTCCGAGAAGCCTGATCGGGACACGCGTCCTGATCGCATGATCAAAACGGATCGGAAAACGCGCTAGATGGCGGTTGACAGCGAGCACGCAGACGAAGCTGCCGCCTCCGAAGCCCAGAACGGTTCGGAGCGTTCCCGGCTGCGCCGTCTCGGCAACAAGCGCATCCGCCGCCGCTTGCTCAGCCAGTTCGGGCGGATCTTCGGCACTTATGTGCTGTCGTCCCTGACCCGCCGGATTATTGCCATCAACCTGGTGGGCCTGCTGGCCCTCGTGATCGGCATTTTGTATCTCAACCAGTTTCGCGCCGGCCTGATCGACGCACGGGTGCAGAGCCTGTCCACCCAGGGCGAAATCATTGCAGGGGCCATCGCCGCGTCCGCGACCGTCGATACGGGCACGATCACCGTGGATCCGGAGCGCCTGCTTGAGTTGCAGGCGGGCGAAAGCATCACTCCGACCCAGGAAGACCTGGAAAGCCTGGACTTTCCGATCAACCCGGAACGGGTCGGCCCAGTGCTGCGCCGGCTGATTTCTCCGACCAAGACACGGGCCAGGATCTATGATCCGGAAGGCATCCTGATCCTGGACAGCCGTCATCTTTATACCAGTGCACAGATCCTGCGTTTCGACCTGCCGCCGCCCAATGTGGAAGAGGAAGGCTTCTGGGATGGTCTGTGGCAATGGACCAAGCGCTGGCTGCGCCAGGGCGACCTGCCCATTTACCAGGAAGTCGGCGGCGGCGACGGCCGGACCTACCCGGAAGTGGAGGCCGCGCTTGCCGGGTCGCCGGCAACCGTCACCCGGATTTCGCAACATGGCGAGCTGATTGTTTCCGTCGCCGTGCCGATCCAGCGCTTCCGCGCCGTGCTTGGCGCCTTGCTCCTGTCCACCCAGGGCGGCGATATCGACGCCATCGTGCGCGCCGAGCGGATCGCGATCATCCGCGTCTTCCTGTTCGCAGCCACAGTCACCATCCTGCTGTCGATCCTGCTGGCGGGCACCATTGCCGGACCGGTCCGGCGCCTGGCGGCCGCCGCCGACCGGGTGCGCCGCGGTTCGACATCGCGCGAGGAAATTCCGGATTTCTCCGACCGCCAGGACGAGATCGGCCATCTTGCCCGGTCCTTCCGTGAAATGACCCATGCGCTCTACAACAAGATCGACGCGATCGAACAATTTGCCGCCGATGTGGCGCATGAGCTGAAAAACCCGCTGACCTCGCTGCGCAGCGCGGTCGAAACGCTGCCGCTTGCCAAGTCGGAGAACTCCAAGGACCGGTTGATGGAGGTGATCCAGCATGACGTCCGGCGGCTGGACCGACTGATCAGCGATATTTCCGATGCCTCGCGTCTCGACGCGGAACTGGCGCGCATTCAGTCCGAATCCATCGATCTGGCCGAGTTTTTGCGCAACATGGCCGATGCCGCCAACCAGCGCACCACCGGGGTCGAGGAAGCCAGCGTCAAGCTGACGGTCGCGGACGCGCCCGGCATCAAGCCCTATCTGATGCAGGGCCATGACATCCGGCTCGGCCAGGTGATCAGCAACCTGCTCGACAATGCCCGCTCGTTCTCGCCCGCGGACGGGACAGTGCGGGTCGACCTCAGCCGGGACGGGCGGATGATCAAGATCACTGTCGACGACGACGGTCCGGGCATTCGCGCCGAAAACACCGAGCGCATCTTCGAGCGCTTTTACACCGACCGTCCGGATGGCGAAGGCTTCGGCAACAATTCCGGTCTCGGCCTGTCGATCTCCCGCCAGATCATCGAGGCCCATGGCGGCACCATCGCGGCCACCAACCGGCTCGAGCCGAAAGCGGACGGCTCCCAGAAAACGGTCGGTGCGCGCTTCACGATTCGTCTGCCTGTCGGACCGGTCAAGTGAGAACGCCGGCCGTTCACGCCGATTGCATCCTTTTGGGGACCCGCGCCGTTCTGATCCGAGGCGATGCTGGCAGCGGCAAATCATCTCTTTCCGACACCCTGATCGAGGCCGCGCGCCTCAGAGGGCATCTCGGCCTGCTGGTCGCCGACGATTATGTCCACCTGACAAATGGTGGCGGCCGGTTGCTGGGACATGTGCCGGAGACCATCCGCGGCAAGATGGAAGTCCGCGGCGTCGGCCTCGTTGAGGCCGCTTTTACACCGGTTGCTCATATCACGCTTGTTGTCGATCTGGAGCCGCTGGACCGGCTCGACCGGCTGCCCGAGACGCCGCTGCTGCAAACCTGCCTGGAAGATGTGCAGGTCGCCAGTCTGCATTGCCCGGCAAATGACACCAGCACCTCTCTTCGGCTCATACGCTGGGGTTTGCGCCAGCTGCAGAGCGGCGGCCCGGATTATATTTAGAGCACAGAGGGTGTTTTTTGCTTGCAACTGACGAAACGGTTGAAGAGAGTGCATCAGACTGATAAACGCCCGGCTCCGTCCGGACCCCTGACAGGGTCCCGAGCCCACTGCACTCGATAATCAGGCTAAACGACGCATGATCGGACTTGTACTTGTGACCCACGGGCGCCTCGCCGAAGAATTCAAGGCGGCGCTGGAACATGTTGTCGGTCCCCAGGAGCAGGTCGAAACCATTTCCATTGGTCCGGATGACGACATGGAACAACGGCGCCAGGACATCCTGGCGGCGGTGGAAGCGGCCAATTCCGGCAAGGGCGTGGTGCTGCTCACCGACATGTTCGGTGGCACGCCGTCGAACCTGGCGATTTCCGTGATGGACAGCAAGTCGGTGGAAGTGGTTGCCGGCGTCAACCTGCCGATGCTGATCAAGCTGGCCAGCGTCCGCTCCGACCGGGACCTTGCCGATGCCGTCGACGAAGCGCGCCAGGCCGGCCAGAAATACATCTCCGTTGCCAGCCAGGTGCTCTCGGGACAGAACTAACAAGAAGAATGACTGCGCAGACCGTACTTGAAAAAGACCTGACCATCGTCAACCGCCGCGGCCTGCACGCACGCGCCTCCGCCAAGCTGGTCAAGCTGGTGGAAACCTTTGAAGCTGATGTCCAGGTGTCGAAGGACGGTCAAACCGTGGGCGGCACCTCGATCATGGGCCTGATGATGCTGGCTGCCAGTCCCGGCTGCTGCATCAAGGTCTGCATCAGCGGGACAGACGCCGACGCGGCGCTGACCGCGATTTCTGAGTTGGTCGAAAGCGGCTTCGGCGAAGAAGATTGACATGCAGGGACCTTGCAGCGATGCAATCCCCCGTCCCCTGCGACCGGCCCGCCGTTTCAAGAGGCCCGGCCAACACACTTTCATTCATGGGAACGCGAATTAATGCCGAGCCAATCCGAGGACCGAGTGCTTTCCGCTGCGCGCGCCGCACTGACCCATATTCATGAGGCGCTGGAACTCGACTTTGCGTTCGAACTCTGGGACGGGTCGCGCATTCCGGCGACCGCTCCCACCGACGGGTTGCGGCTTGCGCTGTCCGAAACGGCGCTGACCCGGTTGCTGCGCCGTCCGAAGATCAAGACGGTGATCGACCTTTATGCGGCCGGTGATCTCGATCCGCGCGGCGGCAGCATCTTCGATTTCGCGGAAAGGCGCCCGGCGATCAAGGGACGCGAGATCCGCAAGCGCCTGAACAAGGGCCTGCTGCTGAAAAGCGCCTGGCCGATCTGGTGGGGCGCCGGCAACAGGAAGACCGCTGCGGAGGCTGAAGGTCTGGACGCGGGCGAGGCCGCCGACCGCAGCTCGGGAAGCCGCAAGGACGACATCGCCTTTCACTATGATGTCTCCAACGAGTTCTACCGCCGCTTTCTCGATCCGGAGATGGTCTACACCTGCGCCTATTTCAGCGACTGGTCGAACGACCTGGCTACGGCGCAAAAGGACAAGCTGGACATGATCTGCCGCAAGCTCCGCCTCAAGCCCGGCGAGCGCATGCTCGATATCGGCTGTGGCTGGGGTGCGCTGATCTGTCATGCGGCCGAACATTACGGCGTCACCGCCGTCGGCGTGACGCTGGCCGAGGAGCAGCTCAAGCTGGCGCGGGAACGGATCGCGGCGCGCGGCCTTGAGGACAAGGTCTCCGTCGAACTGATCGACTATCGCGACATGAAGGGCAAGTTCGACAAGATCTCCTCGATCGGCATGTTCGAGGCGGTGGGTCTCGACAACTACGACAATTATTTCCAGAGCGTGCACCGGCTTTTGAAGCCCCGCGGCATCTATCTGCACCATGCTATCACACGCCGCGGCAAGAAGGACCTGAAGGCCTTCCGCCGCAAGAAGCCGGAATACCAGGCCCTGGTCCGTTACATCTTCCCGGGCGGCGAGGTCGACCATATCGGCTGGACCCTGACCAACCTGGAGGCGCACGGCTTCGAGGTGCACGATGTCGAGGCCTGGCGCGAACACTATGCCCGCACTACGCGGCTGTGGGCGGAGAACCTGATGCAGGTCAAGGACGAGGCCATCGCCGAAATCGGCGAGCACAAGTACCGCCTCTGGCTGGCCTATCTGATCGGCGTCTCGCTCGGCTTCGAGCGCGGCTCCATCGGCATCTTCCAGACCGTGGCCACGCGGCGCACCAAGGGCCCATCCGGCATGCCGCCATCGCGGGCGGATCTCTACAGCTAATGTGACGCAGGCTTGAGACTGCCGTCTGCCTTCAGCCGCGGTTCGGGTCATGAGACAAGCGAAAGGGTGGCGCCGTGCGGAGATCTTGGACAGTCTTTCTGATGCTGCTGACCTTCGGCGCGGCTACGAGCGCGGCGGTAGGCGCACGGGCCGGCGAGGCCGCTGACCTCCTGGACGGATTTGCTGCGGCGGACTGTTCGGACGAGGGGCCGGCCTGGGTATTGTACCTCGACATCGGTGGTGAAGCGGGGTCTGTTGCCTGCGGGCGTGAACGGAGGGGTGGCCTCCGTGCCAGCGCTGACAGCCGGTTCTTGATCGCCTCCGTTTCCAAGCTCTATCTCGCCGTTGCCCTCATGCAGCTGAACGAAGCGGGCCATCTCGACATCGACGATCCTGCAGCACGTTGGCTGCCTGCCGGCCTGGTGGAAAAGCTGGGTGGGTTATTGGACGGAGTTTCCATTGCAAACCTTCTGACCATGACCAGCGGTCTGCCGGATTATCTTGATGATGCCTATTCCCAATCCAGCATCGCCGATGCCAGGGCAGGCATTGCCGGCCGGGATATTCTGATCAAGGCCGTGACCGGCATCGCTGAGGAGCCGCGTCTGTTCGAACCGGGCGCGTCGTTCGATTATTCGAACACCAATTACCTGCTTGCCCAGCTGGTTCTGGAAAAGGCGGCTGGCGCTCCGATGTACGAGGTTTTCGAGGACAGGATTTTCAGGCCGGCTGGCCTGACCGGGACCCGGCTGCTGGGGTACGGTATCGGTCCCGCCGGATTCGTGCAGGGCTTCGAGGATTTCGGCAAGGGGCTGGAGCCGGTGGACGCCTATCTGACGGGCTACGGTTTCGGTGATGGCGGGCTGGTGACAACGGCTGCGGAAGTATCCGGCTTTTACAAGGCGCTCTTCGAATACGGTGTTCTCCTGAGCGACGACAGCCTCGAGCGCCTTCTCATGGATCCCTCGGGTGAAGGCTACGGCATGGGCATTGAAATCGAGTCGCTTGCGGGTGTCGGCGAAGTCCTGGGACACTCGGGTGGGGATACCGGGTTCTCCGCCGACATACGCTATGTGCCTGAGCATGGCGTCACTGTGGTCTATCTGTCCGCGCTGGCGGAGGATGATCTTTCCGTGACCTGGGAGCTTCTGGAAGAGCTTCCTTAACCCTGACAACCGACAGGCTCGATATGATATAAAGAATTCTTTATATCTTTATTGCGTCATGTGCCGCGCGGCGTTATAAACCGCCACAGGATTTCCGGGATCATGTCCGGAAATCGGCATGCGTCTGCCGGAGCGCCCCGAACGGGTGGCGCGCTGACCGGCCGGACGCTTCTCAAGATCTGGCCTTCAAAGCTGGCTCAAACAGCAGGACACTTTCATGACCGACTACATTATCAAAGACATAGGGCTCGCAGATTGGGGCCGCACCGAAATCGAGATTGCCGAACATGAAATGCCGGGTCTGATGGCCTGCCGCGAAGAATTCGGCGCTTCCAAGCCGCTCAAGGGTGCCCGTATCGCCGGTTCCCTGCACATGACCATCCAGACCGCCGTTCTGATCGAGACCCTGGTCGCGCTGGGCGCGGAAGTCCGCTGGGCGTCGTGCAACATCTATTCCACCCAGGACCAGGCCGCCGCCGCCATTGCCGCCGCCGGCATTCCGGTCTTCGCCATCAAGGGCGAGACCCTGGAAGAGTACTGGGACTATGCCGACAAGATCTTCGATTTCCCGGACGGCGCCAACATGATCCTCGACGATGGCGGCGACGCCACGCTGTACATCCTGATGGGTGCGCGCGTGGAAGCCGGCGAGACCGACATCATCGAGAACCCGACCTCCGAGGAAGAAGAGTGCCTGTTCGCGCAGATCAAGAAGCGCATGGCCGCCAACCCGGGCTGGTTCACCAAGCAGAAAGAACTGATTCAGGGCGTTTCGGAAGAAACCACCACCGGCGTTCTGCGTCTTTATGAAATGCAGAAGAAGGGCGCGCTGCCGTTCCCGGCGATCAACGTCAATGACAGCGTCACCAAGTCCAAGTTCGACAACCGCTACGGTTGCCGCGAGTCGCTCGTCGACGGCATCCGCCGCGGCACCGACGTGATGATGTCCGGCAAGGTTGCCGTCGTCTGCGGTTACGGCGATGTCGGCAAGGGCTCCGCCCAGTCGCTGGCCGGCGCCGGCGCCCGCGTGATCGTCACCGAAATCGATCCGATCTGCGCCCTGCAGGCGTCCATGGACGGTTTCGAGGTCAAGACCATGGAACAGGTCCTTCCCGAGGGCGACATCTATGTCACCGCCACTGGCAACAAGGACATCATCACCTTCGACCACATGCGCGGCATGAAGGACATGGCGATCGTCTGCAACATCGGCCACTTTGACAACGAGATCCAGGTTGCCGCTCTGAAGAACACCAAGTGCCGCCCGGTCAAGGACCAGGTCGACATGTACGAGTTCCCGGACGGCAAGCGCATGATCCTGCTCTCCCAGGGCCGTCTCGTGAACCTCGGCAACGCCACCGGTCACCCGAGCTTCGTCATGTCCGCCAGCTTCACCAACCAGGTTCTGGCGCAGATCGAGCTCTTCACCAAGGGCGACCAGTACAAGAACGAAGTCTACGTTCTTCCGAAGCACCTGGACGAGAAGGTCGCGCGCCTGCATCTCGCCAAGCTCGGCGTCACGTTAACCGAATTGACGGACAGCCAATCTCAATATCTGGGGATTAACAAGACCGGTCCGTTCAAGTCGGAACACTACAAATACTGATTTCGGAGAGGGGTGCCACTAGATATGGTGAGCGCCCCGATTCGGGTCTGTGAACAAAAAAATGCAGGACCCTTGAATTTTAAGGGTCCTGTTAACTTTTCAATAACGGACTCTTCTGCGTGATTCTCAAAAAGGTTATGGTTTAGACGAATCAAAGGCCAGGAGGCGGATGTCTTTGATTTGCTCCCAGAAACCGGGGGCTGCAGCCCGCAAGAGCCGGGCAAAGCGGCGTAAGGGGATCACAATATGCCGAAAGGCAGCAGGAACGGCGCGCGGCCACGCGCGACGTGGCGAGAATGGAGTCTGAAATCGGTCAAGCTGAGCGGAACCGCGCTTGCAGGCACAAGCCTGTTCGCTGGTCCGGCGGCGGCCGATATGCTCGCCGACACGACCGCTGCCATCTCTCCCGATAGCATGATTCTTTTTGGCGCGTTAGGCGGCATGTGCGCCTTCGCGATCACCGCCGCCATCGCGCTTGTCCGTCACCGCAAGCAGGCCGCCCAGTTGACCAGCGCGCTGGAAAAGGAAAAGGGCGACCTGAAGTTCCGTGTCGACCGCCTCGAAGCCATGCTCAACACCGATGAGCAGCGGGTGATCGTATGGACGGGCAACGGCGCCATGCCGCAGATCTGGGGTGTCTTGCCGGAAAAATCCGGTGTGCCGCGCCCGCCGGCGCAGCTGCTGGCCTTCGGCAGCTGGCTGACCGCCAAATGCGCCGGCGACCTGGAACGCCATCTGGACATGCTGTTCCGCACCGGCGAAGCCTTCACCACCACCTTGAAGACCCGCACCGGCAGCTATGTGGAAGCGCTTGGCCGCACCACCGGTGGCGCGGTTGTCCTGCGCCTGCGCGACCTGACGGGCGAACGCCAGATGCAGGCAGAGCTTGCCGCTCGCAACGCCAAGATATCCGGCGAGCTGCATATGCTGCACGCCCTGCTTGATGCCATGCCGGCACCTGCCTGGCAGCGGGACGCGGAAGGCAACCTGATCTGGGCCAACCAGGCCTATGCCGAGGCGGTCGACATGCCCGATGCCGAAACCGCGATCAGGGATGGCGCCGCCTTCCTCGATGCGGCTGCGCGCACCGCCATGGCCGTGCAGCGCACAGAGGATGGCTGTTTCAACGCCCGCATTCCGATTGTCGCCTCCGGAGAGCGCTGCGTGTTCGAGGTCACTGATGTCAATGCCAATGTCGGTGGGGCCGGCATTGCCGTGGACATCAGCGAACTGGAACAGGCCAAGAAGGAACTCGGCCGGGCCGAGGATTTCCATGGCCGCACGCTCGACCAGCTGGCCGCGGCGGTCGCCATCTACAGCGCCGACCGCAAGCTGCAATTCTACAATGCCGCCTTCCGTCAGCTCTGGGATCTCGATCCGGCCTTCCTGGAAAGCCGCCCGGAAGACAGTGCGGTGCTCGACGCTTTGCGTGCCGCGCGCAAGATTCCGGAACAGGCCGATTATCGCGGCTGGCGCAACAAGATGCTGGACAGCTATCAGTCGGTCGAGGCCAGAGAGAGCTGGTGGCACCTGCCGGACGGCCGCACGCTGCGCGTCATCGCCAATCCGCATCCGCAGGGCGGCGTCACCTATATCTACGAGAACGTCACCGAGCAGCTCGATCTGGAAAGCCGTTACAACGCGCTGACCCGGGTGCAGGGCGAAACGCTCGACAATCTGTCGGAAGCCGTCGCCGTGTTCGGCTCGGACGGCCGTCTGCGCCTGTGGAACCCGGCCTTCGGCCGCATCTGGGGGCTCGAAGAGGATCAACTCTCCGAGCTGCCACATGTCAAGGAAGTGGTCTCGGCCTGCACGCTCAGCGATCTGGAGCGGGACGCCTGGGAACAGCTCGCCGGTAACGTCACTGGCCTCGTCGACAACCGCACCCAGAAGGTCAGCCGGCTGGAACGGCACAATGGCGACGTGCTCGACTATGCCACGGTGCCGCTGCCTGACGGTGGAACGCTGGTGACCTTTGTCGACGTCACCGACAGCGTCAACGTGGAACGTGCTCTTCTGGAGAAGAACGAGGCACTGGAGCAGGCCGACCAGATCAAGAACGCCTTCATCCAGCACGTCTCCTACGAGCTGCGCTCGCCGCTGACCAACATCATCGGCTTCGCCCAGTTGCTGGCCGATCCGAAATTTGGTGAGCTTTCCGACAAGCAGAGCGAATATGCCGACTACATCCAGTCGTCCTCTTCCGCGCTTCTGGCGATCATCAACGACATTCTCGATCTGGCGACGCTCGATGCCGGCATCATGGAACTCGATCTGGGCGAAGTCGATGTCGCCGCCACGGTCGAGGCCGCTGTTGAGGGCTTGAAGGATAGGCTTGCCGAAACCCGCATCAATCTGCGCACCCATGTGCCGGACGACATCGGCATGATGATTGCCGACGAAAAGCGTCTGCGCCAGGTTTTGTTTAACCTGATTTCCAACGCCGTCCGGTATTCGGAAGCCGAAGGTGTCGTCGATGTCAGCTGCAGCCGCAAGGATGGCAGCGTGACCTTTGTCGTGAAGGATCATGGCTACGGCATCCCGGCGGAAATTCTGACCCAGGTCTTCAACCGTTTTGTCGGCCATGACACCGGCACCCGCCGCCAGGGCGCGGGCCTTGGCCTTGCCATCGTCAAGAGCTTTGTCGAGCTTCATGGCGGCACGGTCGACATCCAGTCGTCGGAAGGCACCGGCACCACCGTGACCTGCACTTTCCCGGCCCGGCCCGAGCTGGCGGACACCGCCGCGGCGGAATAGGGTGCCGGATGGCAGACCACGACCTGAGGCACTTGCCGTCATCTTTCCTGGAACTCGATCTTGCCGACGAGGCGGCGACCCGTCTCCTGGCCAACGACATTGCGATGGCACTCAGGCCCCGCGATACCGTGTGCCTGTCCGGTGACCTTGGCGCCGGAAAGTCGACCTTCACCCGGGCTCTGCTGCGGGCCTTTGCAGGCGATCCGGATCTGGAAGTGCCGAGCCCGACCTTCACCCTGGTCCAGACCTATGCCTTCGACCGGTTCGACCTGTCGCATTTCGATCTCTACCGGCTGGAAGAGCCGGAGGAGATCGAGGAGCTTGGACTGGACGATCTGCTGGAGACGGGCGCAGCGCTGATCGAATGGCCGGAAAAGGCGGAGGAGCTGCTGCCTTCCGGGGCACTCTGGATCCAGATTTCACAGCCATCGGACAACGCCGACAGGCGCCGTTTCCGGTTTTTCTCCGACGAAGCCGCCTGGCAGGACAGGATCAATCAGACGCTCGCGGCGCGCGCCTTCTTGCGCTCGGCGAACCGGGCTGCGGCGGAGCGCCAGTTTCTCGCGGGCGACGCCTCCCTGCGCGGCTTCGAGACCATCGCCGGCGGAGACGCGACGGCGGTCTTGATGCTGTGGCCCTTCCAGGGCGACAGGGTGCCGTCCGCCGTTCGCGCCTATATGCAAAGCGTGCATCTGGCCCGGGATTGCCGGGCCGTTGCCGCGATCGGATCGGAACTGCGCAGACACGGGTTCCAGGCACCGGAGATTTATGCCGCCGATCTCGAAGCAGGCTATGTGCTGTCGCAGGACCTGGGGGCCGAGACCATCGTTGCAGGCGGCAAGCCTGTGCCCGAGCGCTACCATGTCGCCGTGGACATCCTGGCCAGGATGCATGGTCAAGCCTGGCCGGACAGCGTGCCTGTTTCCGATGGCACCATTTATCAGGTCTCGCCTTATTCGCATGAGGCGCTGGTCGCCGAAGCGTCTCTCTTCACCCAGTGGCATGTGCCCCATGTTACCGGCGCTCCGCTGGACAAGGCCGCGCAGAAGACGTTTGAGACTTTGTGGCATCGCGCGCTCGAAGCGATCGCGGATGCGCAATCCGGCTGGGTGCTGCGTGACTTTCATTCGCCCAATCTGCTCTGGCAGGAAGGGGCTGCTGGTACTGACCGGATCGGCCTGATCGATTTTCAGGACACCGTGATCGGACCCGTCGCCTATGACGTTGCTTCGCTGCTACTGGACGCCCGCACGGACATCTCCGAAGCCCTGGAATCGGAGCTCTTCGATGCTTATGTCTCGGCGAGGAAAAAACAGTCTTCCAACTTCGACCAGGAGCGGTTTTCCGAGGCCTACGCGGTGATGGCGGCGCAGCGGATCACCAAGATCCTGGGGATCTTTGTCCGTCTGGCAAAGCGGGACGGTAAGCCGGCTTATTTGAGCCATCTGCCGCGCATGCTAGGCTATCTCGACCGGGTGCTTGACAGGCCTGTCCTGTCGGATTTGAAAGACTGGTACGCACGCTTTCGGCCTTGAAACCGGTATAGTCCGCCGAAGGCCACCAACTGAGAAAAACGATGACACAATCGCGGTTTCGTCCTTCCAAAGCCATGATCCTTGCCGCCGGCATCGGCAAGCGCATGCGCCCGCTGACGGCGACCACGCCGAAACCGCTGATCGAAGTCAACGGCCAGGCCCTGATCGACCATGGTATGGATCGCCTGGCCGCGGCCAAGGTGAAGGCCTGCGTCGTCAACGTCCACTATCTGGCTGACCTTGTGGAAGTGCATGTCCGGCGCCGCTCGGATATGGACATCGTGGTCTCCGACGAGCGGGACCAGCTGCTCGAAACCGGCGGCGGCATCAAGAAGGCCCTGCCTCTTTTGGGCGACGAACCGTTTTTCCAGCTGAATGCGGACACTTGCTATTGGGTGGAAGGCGTCAAGCCGAACCTGGAGCACATGATCGACGCCTGGGACGACAGCCGCATGGATGCCCTGCTGCTGATTGCCGAGACGGTCAAAGCAATCGGCTATGCCGGGCGCGGCGATTTCGACATGGCCCGCGACGGTTCGCTGACCCGGCGGCCGGAAAAGGGCGTCACGCCCTTTGCCTACGCGGGCGCCGCCATTCTCCATCCGCGTCTCTTCGAGACCGCTCCGGACGGGCCGTTCTCGATGAACACCCTGTTTGACAAGGCGATCGAGAACGGACGCCTCTTCGGTGTGCAGATGGAGGGGCTCTGGCTGCATATCGGCACGCCTGATGCCATCCGCGCCGCCGAATACGCCGTGCGTGAGAGTGCTGCCTGAGAATGGCGGACACAACACGTCTCTGGTCTGTTCCACCGTCCGTTCCGTTTCTGAAAACCCTGGTCGACACGCTGGTCGACGGCACGCTCGTGCCGGGCTTCCGTCCGCTGGACGATCCGCTGCTTCTGGCGGATGCCACGCTTTACCTGCCGACCCGCCGCGCCGCGCGCCTGCTGCCTGAGCTGTTCCAACAGCGCTTCGGCGGCCGGCCGGTCCTGCTGCCGGCGATCCGGCCGGTCGGTGACGCGGACGAGGATCTGCAAAGCCTGACGGGAAATGCGGATCTGGAACCGCTTCCCCCCGCAATGCCGCTACTTGAACGGCATCTTGCCATGACCCGGCTGGTCAAGGCCTGGAAGGGCATGCTGCGCCGTGAAGCACTCAGCCTCCGCTCCGACGAGCCGCTCGGCCTGCCGGCCTCGACGGCCGATGCCGCTTGGCTTGCCGGCGACCTGCTGACCTTGATGGACGAGGTCGAAACGGAAGAGGCCGACTGGACGGAACTCTCCGGCCTGGTGCCGGATGACTATGCCCGCTACTGGCAGATCACGCTCGACTTCCTTCAGATCGTGCGCGAGGCGTGGCCGGCGCATCTCGCCGAGCGCGGCCAGATGGACCCGAAAGCCCGCCGCTCTGCGCTGATCCGGCGTGAAGCGCAGCGACTCAGAGAAACGCCGCAGCGTGGCCCCGTGATTGTCGCCGGTGTCACTGGCTCGGTTCCGGCAACGGCGGAACTCCTGAAAGTGGTCGCCGGCCTTGATAAGAGCGCCATCGTGCTGCCCGGGCTCGACCGGTTCATGGACGAGCGGTCCTGGTCGGTGCTCGGCCAGCGCGGGATAGCGGTCCGGACGGCAGGCAAACCCAAAGAGATGACGCTGCCGTCCCACCCGCAATATTCGCTGAAGCAGCTTCTGGACCGGCTGGGCGTCAGACGGGACGACGTGCGCGCGCTCGGCGCGGCGCCGGATCCGGCTTTGCTCCTGCGCGAGGAACTGGTCTCCGAGGCGCTGCGCCCCGCCGAGACCTCCGACGGCTGGACCGGCTTTCTGGATCGACGCCCGGAAGGCGAGCGGGCCCAGGCGCTTGAGACCGTCGCCATCATGACGGCGCGCAACGAGGCTGACGAAGCGCTCAGCGTTGCCATTGCCCTGCGCGAAGCGATCGACCTGGGTGAAACTGCCGCGCTGGTCTCCGCCGACCGGATGCTGACGAGAAGGGTGGCGGCGGAACTCGCCCGCTGGTCGATCCAGGTGGATGACAGCGCAGGCCGGCCGCTCGACCAGACCGCACCCGCCATTCTCGCAATCCTGGCGGCCAAGCTGGCCTTGAACGGCTGCGAGCCGATCGATTTGCTGGCGCTTTTGAAACACCCGCTGACCCGGCTCGGCCTGCCGGTCAAGGATATTCGTTCGGCGGCGCGGGCACTGGAACGCGGTGTCATTCGCGGACCCCGCGCGCGCGCAGGAACGGCCGGCCTGAAACAGGCGGTATCCGCCAGCCGGGAAGCTGCCGAGACGGCCCATACGCCGCGCTGGAAAAAGATCCACGAGGCCGACTGGGACGTGATCGCAAACCTGGCCGACCGGCTGGCAACGGCACTGGCCCCGCTGGAAGAACTGGCTGAGGCGAATGAACCCGTGGATCTGATCGACCTGGCCCGGCGCCTCGTCGAGGTGATCGAGGCGGTCGCGGTCGACGATGCCGGGTCTGTCGCGGAGCTTTACGCGGCCGAGGCTGGCGAGGCGCTGGCGCAGTTCCTGACCGGCCTCCTTGAAGCCGGTTCCAGTGGTCTTGAGATTCCGCCGGGCGAATGGCCGTCCGTGCTGCCGGCGCTGATGGCGGGCCAGGCGGTGCGCCGCCGACTGCCGGGTGACACCAGGGTGCAGATCCTCGGACCGATGGAAGCCCGTCTGCAAAGCTTCGACTTCATGATCCTGGGCGGTCTCAACGAAGGCGTCTGGCCGCAGCGCACACGCAACGATCCCTGGCTGAACCGGCCGATGAAGCGGGACATGGGCCTGGAGCCGCCCGAGCGCCGTCTTGGCGCCGCGGCCCATGATTTTGCGCAAGGTCTTGGCGCGAAGCGGGTGCTGCTGTCACGCGCCGCCCGGTCCGATGGCGCCCCGACGGTCGCTTCCCGCTGGCTGCAGCGGCTGACGACACTGGCCGGTCCGGATCTCACAAAAGAACTGGAAAAACGTGGTGCGGTCTATTCCGCCTATGCTGCCCGTCTCGACCGTTCCGACGGACCGGTCCGGCCCGCGAGACGCCCGGATCCGAAACCGCCGCTCGCGTCCCGCCCGGCCTCCTTGTCGATCACCGAGATCGAGCGCCTGATCCGCGATCCCTACGCGATCTATGCCCGCCATGTGCTCGAGCTGCAGCCGGTCGATCCGATTGGTGGCGAACCGGGCGCCGCCGACAAGGGCAATCTCGTTCACGATGCCCTGGCGAGGTTCCTGATGACCTGGACCGGACCGTTTGACGACAGCGCGGTCGAGGCCCTGATCGGGATCGGTGAGGAACTGTTCGAACCGCTGGATGCCTTTCCTGCGATCCGGGCCCTGTGGTGGCCGCGTTTCCAGAAAATTGCCGCCGGTTTTGTAGCCTATGAGTCGAGGCGCTCGAAATCGGTGTCCGAGCGATTCCTGGAGATCGGCGGCGGCGTCGCCCTTGCCTTGCCTGGCTTCGACTTCCGTTTGCGCGGCCGCGCCGACCGGATCGATCTCCTGGAAGGCGGCGGCCTGTCGGTGATCGACTACAAGACCGGCCAGGTGCCTTCACAAAAACAGGTCGATGCCCTGCTGTCGCCGCAGCTGCCGCTGGAAGCGGCCATGATCAAGCGCTTCGGCTTCAAGAACGTGCCGGCGGACATTTCCGTCACCGAGCTGCTTTACCTGCAGCTGAAAGGGGGCACGGAGCCCGTCATCGAAGCTGTGCGCAACCCCAAGGACACGGCACTGGAAGACCTGATCGAGGATTCCTGGACCCGTCTCGAACAGTTGATCGCGCATTATGCAAAGGAAGAGACCGGCTATCTGTCGCGGGCGCGGGTCATGCGCGAACGGCAGATGGACGGCGACTATGATCATCTGGCACGGACCCAGGAATGGGCGCTCGGGTCGGAGGACAGCGCATGAGCGGCTTCCAGATCCCCCTTCTGACGCGCGAGCGCCAGGACCTCGCCTCGCGCCCTCGTGCCTCCGCCTGGGTGAGCGCCAATGCCGGTTCGGGCAAGACCTTCGTTCTGTCGCGCCGGGTCGTGCGCCTGTTGCTCGACGGCACCGATCCGTCGCGCATCCTCGCGCTCACCTTCACCAAAGCGGCGGCTGCGGAAATGGCCACCCGCGTCTTCCGCATTCTTGGCGACTGGGTGACCAAGGACGACGAAGCGCTCACGAAAGAGCTGCAGGACATCGAAGGCCGCAGGCCCGATGCCGCACGCCTCGCCATGGCCCGGCGCCTGTTCGCCCGGGCGCTGGAAACGCCGGGCGGGCTGAAGATCCAGACCATCCACGGCTTCTGCGAAGCGCTGCTGCACCAGTTCCCGCTGGAGGCCAATGTCGCCGGCCATTTCGCCGTGCTGGACGACCGGGTGGCGGCCGAGCTGATGGCTGAATCCCGCGCCACCGTACTCCATGCCGCTGAGACCGATCCGGGCAGTGCCTATGGCCATGCGCTCGCCTCGGTGATCGAGCTGATGAGCGATGGCGGCGCGCAAAAGGCGCTCGACGAGCTGATCCAGAATCGCGATGCCTTCCGCCGCTGGACCAATGATGCCGACGGGCTGGACGCCGCCCTTGGCGAACTCGCCGGCCTGCTCGACGTCGATCCGTCCGAGCGGCTGTCGGGCTTCGATCTGCGCTTCAAGGCGGAGTGTCCGCTCGATCTCAACGCCTGCCGCGCCTATGCCGAAGCCCTGAACCTTGGCGCCAAGACCGACCAGGCACGGGCGGGGGCGTTGGTCGACGCGGCTGCCTTGAGCGACCCGGCGGCCTTCCGGGAAGCCTGGCTGACAATCTTCCTGACCGCGAAGCTGGAACCGCGCAAGGCACTTGCCACAAAGAAGATCGCCGCCGATTTCCCGCAGATGGTCGAGGCCCTGGAAGCCGAACAGGCGCGCCTGCTGGACCTTCTGGATGCCCGCCGCAAGGTCGCGACCTATGAAGGTACCGCCGCGCTGCTGCGCCTCGCCGATGCGGTCATCCGCCACTATGAGCGCGCCAAGACTGCGCGCGGTTACCTTGATTTCGAGGATCTGGTGGTCAAGACCGCGACGCTGCTGCAGAAGTCCGACGCCGCGCTTTGGGTGCAATACAAGCTCGATCAGGGGCTGGACCATATTCTCGTCGACGAAGCCCAGGACACCAGCCCGCGCCAGTGGGATGTGGTGACCGCATTGGCGGCGGAATTCTTCACCGGCGAGGGCGCGCATGAGCGGGTGCGCACCCTGTTTGCGGTCGGCGACGAGAAGCAGTCGATCTATTCGTTTCAGGGTGCCGTGCCGGCCTATTTCGATGCCATGCGCAGGACCTTCGAACAAAGGGCCGGCGAAGCGGACCGGGAATTCCATTCGGTCAATCTGCAGCTCTCCTTCCGCTCCACGCCCGATGTGCTCGGTGCCGTTGACCGGGTGTTTCAGGATGCCGGCGCCCACAAGGGGCTTTCCCAGGAGGTGAAGGCGCCGGTGCATGAGGCGATCCGCCGGGACCCGGGCATCGTCGATCTGTGGCCGCTGGAAGCCGAGGCCGAGATCGAGGAGCCGGACGACTGGCGCGAACCGATCGACCATGTCGGCACGGGCAGTCCGATGCTGAAGGTGGCCAAGCGGATCGCCGCGGAAATCGCGGACTGGATGCGCGACGGCACGGCCGATCCGGGCGACGTCATGATCCTGGTGCGCAAGCGTGGTCCCTTTGTGGAAGCGCTTAACCGGGAACTGAAGGAGCTCGACATTCCGGCGGCCGGCAGCGACCGGCTGGTCCTGACCGACCATGTCGCGGTCAAGGACCTTGCCGCGCTCGGCCGGTTCCTGCTGTTGCCGGAAGACGACCTGTCGCTCGCCTGTGTGCTGAAGAGTCCGCTCTTTGGTCTCACCGATGACGATCTCTTCGACATTGCCCGCGAGACGCCGGAGAAGATTCGCCCGGGCACGCTGTGGCAGATGCTGGTCAAACGGTCCGAGGCCTCGGAGCTCTGGCGGGGCGTCCGCGCAAAGCTGGAAGACTGGCGCTCCCGCGCCGACTTCGTGCCGCCTTACGAATTCTATGCCCGGCTGCTCGGGGCCGACGGCGGCCGCCGCGCTTTCCGAGCCCGGCTCGGCGTTGAGGTCGATGACGTTCTGGACGAGTTCCTGGCGCTGACGATTGCCTATGAACAGGCGGGCACGCCGGGCCTGGAAGGTTTTCTTGCCTGGATGGCGGCGGCTCCCACCGAGATCAAGCGCGAGCTGACCAACACCAAGGGCATGGTCCGGATCATGACCGTGCACGGTTCCAAGGGGCTGGAAGCGCGCATCGTGATCCTGGTCGATCCGGGCGCGCCACCGGTCAGTGCCATCCACGATCCGGCCTTCCTGCCGCATCCGCGCCTGGACAACGATCTGCTGCCGCCGGCGCTGGTCTGGCTGCCGCCCAAGGCCGACCGCATGCCCTGGCACGACGACACGGTGTCCGAGCTGCGCGCGGCGCAGGAAGAGGAATACCGGCGGCTGCTCTATGTTGCCCTGACCCGGGCAGAGGACCGGCTGGTGGTCTGCGGCTGGGAGCCGAAACGCGGCGCGCATGAGGACTGCTGGTATTCGATGGTCTCCCGAGCCCTGAAACCGGAAGCGCGCGAGCTGACCCGCCCGGACGGCACGATTACCGCCTGGCGCTGGCAGAAGGACCCGAAAGGTGCCGGGGTCTCCGCACCCGAGGCGGCCCATGCCGCGGAAACCGTCGAAAAGGACACGGTCTCTCTGCCGGCCTGGCTGTCCGCGCCGGTAAGGCCACTCCGCAAGAAAAAGCGGCTGCAACCGTCAAAGGCTTTCGAGGCCATGGAGGAAAAGGACGGCATTGAGCCGGTGCCCGCGGTGTCGCGCCTCCAGGCGGGCCGGGACCCGGCCTCCTGGCCGCTGGAACGCGGCCGGCTGATCCACCGTCTCCTGGAACTTCTTCCCGATTTGCCGGAAGCCGAACGTATGGCCGCGGCCGACGCCTATCTGTCCCGGGCGCTGAAACCCGAATTCGCGCACTGGCAGGACCAGTTGCTGGAAGAAGTGGCGGCCATTCTGGAAGCGCCGGATTTTGCGCCGTTGTTTGCGTCAAGCGCCCGTGCCGAAGTGCCCCTGGTCGGCACGATTCGCGCCAGTGATGGCACCGAGGTGGACATTTCCGGCCAGATCGACCGCTTGCTGGTGGAGGAAAACCGGGTTGTGATTGTGGATTACAAGACCAACCTCTATCCACCGTCGTCAGAAGCGGAGGTTCCGTTGGAGTACCGCGCACAGCTTTGTGTTTACAGGGAAATGCTGAAGCAGATTTATCCGGGCAGGGAAATTTCCGCGGTGCTGCTGTGGACCGCCGCTCCCGCTCTGATGGAAATCCCGGCGGAACGGCTGGAAGAGACCTTTGCGGCATTGCGGCCTGACGGCACAGCCGCTTGACGGCGGGCCTCTTGCTTCCTACGTTCTGGCCAACCGACGCGCTTACATCGGGTAGGCGCGCTCCCTAGAACTACGAGATCTTGTTATGGCAACCACGCAAGTCACCGATTCTTCCTTTGAAACGGAAGTTCTGAAATCCGACGGCCCGGTCGTGGTCGACTTCTGGGCCGAATGGTGCGGTCCCTGTAAGATGATTGCACCGGCCCTTGAGGAAATCTCCGAGGAGATGGACGGCCAGGTGAAAATCACCAAGCTCAACATCGACGAGAACCAGGACATGGCCATGAAATACGGCGTCCGGTCGATCCCGATGCTGATCCTGTTCAAGGATGGCGAGCCGATGGCCACCCAGATCGGCGCCGCCCCGAAAGGCAAGCTGTCCGACTGGATCAAAAGCGCCCTTTGATCGCTGTCCTGCGGCCGCCCGGCTGCAGACCATATGAGCGCGTCCGGCGGGGAAGCTTCGGCTTGTCCGCCGATGCGCTTTGAAAAGGCCTGCAATTGGTATAAAGCAGCCGCAAAGAGATTGAGCCAAACGGAACATTCATGACTGACGAAAACAAAACCCCGGAAGAACAGCCGGCGGATGTGACGCCGGAAACCGAAGCCGCTCAGGGTGAGGCTGCCGAAGCTGCCGCCGATCCGGTTGAAGCCCTGCAGGCGGAAAACGCCGAGCTGAAGGATCGCGCGCTGCGTGCCATGGCGGAGATGGAAAATCTGCGCCGCCGCACCGAGAAGGAAGTCAAGGACGCCCGCCAGTATGCGGTTTCCGGCTTCGCGCGAGACATGCTGACCGTGTCCGACAATCTGCGCCGCGCGCTGGAAGCCCTTCCCGAGGACGACCGCAAGAACGCAGATGCCGGCGTTGCCTCGCTGATCGAGGGCGTCGAGATGATCGAGCGCGATCTGCTCAACCAGCTGGAAAAGAACGGCGTCAAGAAGCTCGAGCCGGAAGGTCAGAAATTCGACCCGAATTTCCACCAGGCCATGTTCGAGGTGCCGAACACCGAAGTGCCGAACAACACGGTGGTCCAGGTGATGCAGGCCGGTTACGTCATCGGCGACCGCGTGCTGCGCCCGGCCATGGTCGGTGTTTCCAAGGGCGGCCCCAAGGACGTCGCCCAGGCGGCACCGGCTGGCGAAGCCGGCCAGACGGTCGACAAGAGCGCCTGACAGCCAAGCAGAAAAGCTTCTTGGAAGGCCACGCCCGCAAACTGCGGGGGTGGCCTTTTGTATTGTACTGACCCGACAACCGTTGGACACCGATGCCATCTCGATTTGTCATCCCGGTTTGCCTCGAAGAGACAAGACCGGGCCCCAGTAACCACGGAACAGTCGCGTGTTTTCTTCCCCGATTTCACGGTGTACTGAGGCCCGGTCTTGACGCTGGCGCGACAAACCGGGATGACAATCGGTGAGGCAGTTTATTCTGGCCAAAAAGGCAGACAAGGAACGGGGGCACCATGCTGCTGCAGATGCTGGATTATCTTGGCGTGGCCGTCTTTGCCGTCACCGGCGGCATCATGGCCTCGCGCAAGCAGCTCGATTTCATCGCCTTTCTGTTTTTTGCAACCTTGACCGGCATCGGCGGCGGCACCCTGCGGGACCTTCTGCTCGGTGTGCCGGTGTTCTGGGTGGCCAACGAGGCCTATCTGCTGGTCTGCCTGGTCGTCAGCATCCTGGTCTGGTTCTTCGCCGACTGGATCGAGACCCTGAGTAAACCGCTGCGATGGGCCGATGCAGTCGGCATTGCAGCCTATTCGGTCATGGGCGCCGCCAAGGCGCTGACGGTCGGCGATACCATTCTGGTCGCGGTCCTGATGGGCGTGTCGACGGCGACCTTTGGCGGGGTCATTCGCGACACGATTGCCGGTGAACCGACCTCCATCGTCAAATCGGAAATCTATGTCAGTGCTGCCTTTGCCGGTGCGGGGAGCTATGTCCTGCTGGTGCAACTGGGATTGCCGCAGGTCCTGTGCATGGTGGCAGCCGGCCTTGTCGCGCTCGTGCTGCGCGGCGGCGCCATCCAGCGCGGCTGGACACTGCCGGGCTATCGCGGCCGTACCCGCTGATGCTGGCGGCACTCTTGTTATTTGTCACAGGTTTGTCCCGCGGGTTGCGCTAAGATAGCGCTGCTCGAAAAGATCGGGAGGAAGACGGAAATGGCCGAACACGGGATATTCTACTGGAACGAACTGATGACCCGGGACACCCAGAAGGCGCGTGACTTTTATGGCAAGACGCTCGGTTGGTCCTTTACCGAAATGCCGATGGAAGAAGGCACCTATGTGGTGGCCAATCTGGGCGACAAGCCCGTCGGCGGGTTGTTTCCGATGGCGGGGCCGCAATTCGAAGGCGTTCCGGAACACTGGATGTCCTATATCGCCGTCGACAACATCGACGAGCGCCTGGAGCTCGCCAAGGCCCATGGCGGCGAGGTGATCCGGCCGCCCTTTGACGTACCGGGCATTGGCCGGATCGCGATCCTGAAGGATGTCGGCGGCGCGGTTCAAGGCTGGATGACCCCGGCCGCGGAAGCGGGCTGAGCCGGAACGGTCGCTGCCAAGGCAAGCAAAAAGCCGGTTCGCTAGAACCGGCTTTTTCATTCGTGCATATGCCAACGCCTTTCCAAACGCTCAAAGAACGTTGATTTCGACGCTGTCGGCAAGTGTGTTGGCAATGAAGCAGTAGCGATGGGCGCGTTCCTGCATCTGTTCCAGCTTGTCGGCCTCGATGTCGAAACCGGTGTCGAAGCGCACCTTCGGATGCAGGTCGATCCGCGTCACGGACATTTGCCCCCTCGCGTTCTTGCCGAGTTGGGCGACCGCGCGGTCGTGATAGCTCGCAACGGGCCAGCCCGCCTTTGCCGACAACGCGAGAAACGTCATCATGTGGCAACTGGACAGGGCCGCCGCGAGGGCCTGTTCGGGGTTGGTGTTGCCGGGATCGCCGCCCCAATCCGGGGCGGCATCCACCTGAACCTCATGGCCGGCATTGTATTGCACCGTGTGGACATTGGAGTAGTTTCCGGCCTGTAAGGCCGTTTCGCTGCGCTGCCAGTGCAGCTCGATCGAAAGATCCGACATGTTTGCGCCCTTCCGTGTTCCGTCCGCTGATCAAGCCTCAAGCGGCTGCGAGTTTCTTTCGTGGGTCGAAGAAGGGACGCTCAGCAACGGTGGCGCCCGTTTCGCCGGAAGGCATCACGACTTCGAGCGGTGTGCCGATGTCGCCGCAGTCTACGGAAACCATCGCCAGAGCGATGTTTTTCTCCAGCCGCGGCGAATAGACCGCCGAAGTCACCTTGCCGACGCAGACCCCGTCCCGATGGATGGGCCAGAAGGCAGTGTTCGGGCCCGGCAGCGGTGCGCCGTCGATGATCAGTCCGACTTGTTTGCGGGTCACGCCGTTGTCGCGGATACGCTGCAGAGCGAACTTGCCGATGAACTCCGCGCCGGTGTCCAGATTGACCAGCCGGTCCAGTCCGAGTTCAAACGGGTTGGTGTTGATATCGGCATCGGCGTGATAGGAGAGCATGCCGCCTTCGATCCGGCGGATGGATGAGGTATGGCCCGGTTTCAGGCCGAGCGGCCCGCCGACAGCCATGATCCGCTCCCAGAGCATGTCGCCATAAGCGCTGTCCCGAAGATAGATTTCATAACCGAGTTCACTGGACCAGCCGGTGCGGGAGACAATGAGCGGAATACCGTCCAGCTCCATCTCGCGCAGCCAGTAATAGCGCAGGTCCATGATCTCCTCGCCGAACAGCGCGCACATGATCTCGCCGGATTTGGGACCCTGCAGTTGCAGCGGCGAGACATCCGGCTCGGTGATGGTGACATCGAGGCCGGAATGCACGGCGACGCCCTGTGCCCAGAGCAGGATGTCGCTGTCGGCGAGCGACAGCCAGAAGTGGTTCTCGCCAAGGCGCAGAAGGATCGGATCGTTGAGGATGCCGCCATAGGCATTGGTGATCAGGACATATTTGCACTGGCCCACCGCCATGGTCGACAGGTCGCGTGGGGTCAGCATCTGCGTGAATTTTGCAGCATCGGGGCCGGTGATCTCGACCTGGCGTTCCACGGCGACATCGCACAGGATCGCGTCATTCACCAGGTTCCAGAAGTTCTGTTCCGGATCACCGAAATCGCGCGGGATATACATGTGATTATAGACGGAAAACCCCTGGGCGCCCCAGCGAACGGTTGCATCGAAATAGGGAGACTTCCGAACTTGCGTTCCAAAACCGAATTCACGAGCTTGCATCAAATCCTCCACCCATATGTTCCAGGGCATGGCCCGCAGCGGTGTTGCTGTTGCTCTAGGAAATAAGACTTTTCGAATGAACGCGTGGCCTGAAAATCAGCATGTCGCGAGACTGCCCGGACTGTTTTGAAGGCACATCTCAGCCCAAACAGACATCGGACTATTTTTTAGGAGGTGACACCAGCTTGGCCAGGTTGGGTTGCTGGGCCTTGATCAGACGTGTGGCGAAATAGGTCATGTATTTGTTGATGCCCAGTTCCGCCGACAGGAGCTCTTCCATCAGCTCCTGGAAACTGGCGAGGCTCGGCGTGACAACGGTCATGACATAATCGGAGCCGCCGCCGGTGGCGACACAATTGATGATCGCGTCTTCGGCCCGGATGTGGTTTTCGAACCGCTCGAAGTCGGACTTGCGGTGATGCTCCAGGGAAACGGTCACGACCACCCGCGCCACATCGACCACCCGCTCAAGCGCGATGTCGGCGTGGTAGCCGCGGATGAAACCTTCCGCGCGCAAACGGGTCAGGCGCGCCCAGCACGGCGTGGCGGACAGGTTCACGATTTCAGCAAGCTTCGTCTTGCTCAGCTGGCCATGTTTCTGGACCGCGCTGAGAATGCGGATATCCGTCGGATCGAGGCCGGTTCGTAGTCTCATCGGACCCAGCGTTGCTCCCTGTCACATCGGCGCTGCCATCGTCTATTGCTAACCGCAAACATCTGATTGTCCAATATGGAACCTTGGCATGGCAGCCAAAGACGTATCTGCGACACCGGCACTCGCGTTAGCGCCAGGCAGCGCGCCTGATGCTTCTTGGCAGCAGACTTTGAGGCCGAGGTGAAACGAAAAACGCCGGCTCACAAAGCCGGCGTTTTCATTTGCCTTGCAACCGCTGTCCGGTCAGTAGACCAGCCCGGTCGTGGCCGATACGTAATACATCAACCCGATCGCGATCGCTGGAAGGCTTGCCGAATAGGCAAGTGTCGTCAACATGACGTGCTCCTTTTCAGAACGATTTTTCCGGAAGCAGACCCGTCATGTCCGGGTTGATGGCCCAACCCTGATTTGACGTGCGCGCCCCGGCGCAACCCCCTGCTGCTTCGCATATGGGACGTGCGGCGGCATGTACCAGAGGTCAGGTCCTCAAAAAAATGTGTGCGGCGAGCGCATAATCGGCGAGGCCCGTTCGGGAGCCGGGTAGAAACAGAGTGCGTTGGCCGTAATAGCGTCGGCCGGCCTTCTCGCCCTGAGTGAATTCCTTAAGGTCCGCGGCCCATTCCAGCTCGGGCCGAGGCGGTGCGACAAGGTCGGAGGTGAACAGCCGCGCTTCTTCCAGGAGTTCGGACGGCAACTGCGCCGACGGGTCGATCACATCTATGTGACATCCGGCGGGCGGGTCGAGATAGGTCAGCGCATGGTGGGTGCCGGTGCCGCTTTCCGGACCGGCGATGCAGATCATGTCGGCGCCTTCCTGGGCGGCGTAGATTTCATCGGTAACCCCGACATGAACGCCCTTGAGCTCGGGCAGACCGGCGATGCGCTTGCGGGTCTCCGGCGAGGTGCCTGCCAGAAGGATCGAGGTCAGGTTGCGGACATCGGCATAGGCGGAGACTAGACGGGGAAGACGCGGATCGTCGCCGATCACCAGAAGACGGGACGTGTCCTCACGCGACAGATAGCTGGCGGCCAGGGCATGCAGGGCCGACGTCCGCCAGACGGTCAGGCGCATGCCGTCCATCAGCGCAATCGGCTGGCCGGTGGCGCCGGAGAACAGAAGATAAAGGCTGGCCGCCTGTCCGGACTGCTCCGGCAGGTCGAGCGACAATGCGCAGCCGATATAGCCGCGGCTGACATCGCCCTGAGTGGCGAAGTCGGTCCAGGCCGGCTGCAGGGACAGGGCGCCGCTTAGCTGGTTCAGCCGGTCGATCGGCAACGGAGCGGTTTCGGGCGCGACCGTGTTGGACCGGTAAGCCCGGCGCAGGGTTTCGAGAACGGACCTGTCATCGAGACAGGCGTCGATTTCATCGCTGGAGATGATCCGCATCTGAGCCGCCGGTCAAGCGGCGGAGCGGTTGCCCGGCCCGGTCAAACCCTTGACGCCGCTTGCCGGCTGGGCGTTCGTCTGCATTTCGCGCAGCTGATCGGCTTCCTTGTGCCATTTAGCGGCTTCCCGGCGTTTCACGCGGGCTTCCTTGCGCCAGCGGCCCTGTTTGGCCCATGCACCAAGGCCGCCGACAATGATACCGACGCCAAGGCTGGCGAAAATGATCCAGAACAGCGGGATATCAGGCACGGTCAGGCGCGGATCGGCCGGATCGAACGGGTTCAGTGACAGGGAAACCGTATGCCGGTTGGCCACCGATAGGGGGATCAGGACCACCGCGATTGCAAAATAAATCACGTTCTTGATGAAACGGGTCACTGTTCTCTCCCGATTGTCGGATCAGGGTTTCATTTTAGATGCGATCAGACGGCGGGTGCAATCAGTCGTCGCCGTGATCCACACCATCGTTCAGCCGGATGCGCATTTCTTTGCCAGTCTTGAAGAAGGGCACGAATTTTTCGTCCACTTCAACCTTCTGGCCGGTGCGCGGGTTGCGGCCGATCCGGGCGGGCCGGTTCTTCACCGAAAACGCTCCGAAGCCACGCAGTTCGACACGGTCGCCGCGCATGAGAGCCTCTGTGACCTCGTCCAAGATGGCGTTGACGATGTTCTCAACGTCCCGCTGATAGAGATGCGGATTTTGTTCGGCAATATGCTGAACAAGCTCAGATTTGATCATGAAGGCCCCCTCGCTTAGCGATTATTGTCTGCCGCGTCAGAAGCCTGCCAAACGGATACGAGCCCGTCAAGCGTAAGCCCCCGTGGAATCAGCCCTTTAGCGTCATTTATCGGATCCAGAAGGGCCGATCCGATGCCTTTTCCGAATTCTCGGGAGACCCGGGAGGAAAACGGCAGCTCATCAAGGTTCTCATTGGACGACCAGGTGACGACCGGAAGATCCTTTGAAACGCCCTTCTCGTTTTCCAGCCAGGCAATGGCGGCATTCTCGCCGCCAATGGCATCGACGAGCTGTTCGGAAAGGGCTTCGTGACCGGTCAGGATGCGGCCGTCGGCAAGTGTGCGTGCTTTCGCCGGATCAAGCGAGCGGCGGTCGGCAACAAGGCCGACAAACCAGTCATAGGAATCCGTGACCAGGCCCTGAAGCATGGCCCGTGCTTCCGGGCTGGTTTGCGAATAGAAATCGGGTTCGGCCTTGAGCGGGGCGCTCTTGACCGCGTCCATCTCGACACCGACCGTCTCCAGGAGCTTCTGAATGTTGCCGAACTGGAACAACACGCCGATCGAGCCGGTGATGGAGTTGTAGCGGGCGACGATATGGTCGGCGGAAAGCGCCACCATGTAGCCGGCGGAGGTGCCGATGGTGCGGATTTCCGCGACAACCGGTTTTTTCTCGGCGAGGGCACGCAGCGCTTCGTAAAGCGCCTCACCGCCCGTCGTGCTTCCACCGGGAGAATTGATCGAAATGACGACGCCCTTGACCGCATCGGACTTGCCGACTTTCTCGATCATCTTGAGCGTCTTGCGGTCCTCGACAATGAGACCTTCAATCGGGATGCGCGCAACATGGGCTGTGCGCTTGGACAGCTCGGACGCGCCGGAGACATAGAGAATGCCGGAGACCAGCGCCACGGCGATGACGACAAAGGTCGCAATCCGCCAGAAGGTCACTTTGCGCCGGAGCCGCCGTCTATCCACCAGTGCATCGATATCTACAGCCATGAATTCCGTGTCCCCGGACAAGCGCTTTGAAAACCAATAACATACATAGGGTGACCGCCACGAGAAATGCAATCGGCTTCTCAGCTTTTCGCATCAGAATGCGGCGGTTTCAGGCTGACGCCCTGGAAATTTGCTCTTGCCGCCGTCAATCGCCCAGGGGTTGCGGTCCCGTCCGGCCGTGAAACGCGGTGAGCGACGCCCGGATGCGCCGCAGATTTTCGGCCGTCGCCGCCGAGCGTGTCTGGGCCACGGTCATGGCGATGGCATCGACAATGATCAGATGGGCATAGCGTGAGGCGGTCGGTTTGTAGATGTCCGGGTCTTCGGGCAGGTCTACCAGGATGGCGATCTTGGAAATCTGCGCCAGCCGGGAGCCCTTTGGCGCGATCGAGATGGTCGTGGCGCCGTAGCCGCCGGCGATTTCCGCGGCACTGACCAGTTCTTCCGCTTCGCCGCTCGCCGAAACGCAGAGCAGGACGTCGTCGGGCCCGAGGGTCGCGGCCCGCATCTGCAGCAGGTAACTGTCTTCCAGCGAAACGGAGGGGATGCCCAGCCGGAAAAACCGGTTGGCGGCCTCGTTGGCGACCATCGACGATCCTCCGCCGATGCCCGCGGAAACCAGTTGGCGGCATCCGGAAATCCGCGTCACTGCCTGTTCAAGCACCAGCGGATCCACCTGGCCGCGCATCACATTGGCCGTTGCATAAAGAGCGCCGAGGACCCGGTCGATTGCGGTGTCGCTGGTGGCCTGGGCGCTGGCTTCGGGCGGCGAGATATATTGCAGGCTCACCGCCAGGTTCTGGGCCAGGCGCAGCTTGAATTCCCGGAAACCGTCGCAACCGAGCGTCCGGCAGAACCGCACCACAGTGGGTGTGCTGACACCGACGGCCTTGGCCAGGTGGGCGATCGTCATGTCGGAAATGTCGGCCAGATGTGCCTGCACATAGGTCGCCACCTTCTGCTCCCGCGCAGGGAAGCGCCCGTCATGATCGCGCAGGGCCGAGATGAGGTCGATGGCGGCCTGGCCGCTGGAATTGTCGCCGGATGGGGTTCTGATTTTTGCCTGCACACGGGTCTCCCTGGTTGCGGGATTTGTAATTTGATTACAGAATTGCGTCAACGCAGGTCTGAAAATAGCTCAAACCACGGTTGAAATGTAACTAAAAAACAAAAATGGCTTGACGGGAAGCGATTTCTCCTCTGAAAATGTAATTAAGGTACATTTTGCAGGTGGGGGATACATGCGCGACTGGGCTGCCAATACCAGCATGAGGCTAAACAGGGGTGTTGAAGCCGTTGTGGCCGTGCTGATGGCTTTGCTGGTGCTCGATGTCTGGCTGGGCGTCGTTGACCGCTATTTCTTTCACTGGCAGCTGCCATGGCCGGAGATCATCGCCCGCTACCTGATGATCTGGGCGGCGATGCTGGCGGTGTCCTCCGGCATTGCCCGGCGCGACCACATCGGCCTGACCGCAGCGATCATGCGGGTGCCGCTCGGGCTCCGCAGGCCAGTCCTGGTTGCGATCGATCTCTGCATCCTGGCGCTGTTTTTCTATGTCTTCTGGTTCGGGCTGGGCTTTGCCGACAGTGGCGCCAAGCGCCAGGCGATGATCTTCGGCGTCAGCCTGCAGCCGTTCTATGCCGCGATCCCGGCGGCGGCGGCACTGGCCTGCATCCAGACAGTGCTCGCCATGATCCGCGACGCGGGCACGCATCTCGACATGCCTCCATTCGGGGAGACCTCGGCATGATCGTCGCGGCTGTTTTCATCGGCCTGGTTCTGCTGGGCATGCCCATCGGTTTCGCCATCGGCGCGGCCGGGGTGATCGGTCTGATCGACATGGGCGGCGGCCAGTTCCTCGCCATTGGACCGAGCCGGATCTTCAACGGGCTCAACATCTTCCCGTTCCTGGCGATGCCGTTCTTCATCCTGGCAGGCGAGATCATGAACCATACCGGGATCACGGACCGGCTGGTGCGTCTCGCCCAGGTGCTGGTCGGCCATTTCCGCGGCGGCCTGGCCCATACCAACATGCTGGCCTCCGTGTTCTTCGCCGGACTGACCGGTTCGGCCACCGCCGACGCCGCCGCCTTCGGGCGCACGCTGGTGCCGGCTATGGTGAAGGAGGGCTACAAGCGCGACTATGCCTGCGCGGTTACGGCCGCCGGCTCGATCATCGGCCCGACCATCCCGCCCTCCGGCCTGATGGTGGTCTATGGCTCCTTGATGGGCGTCTCGATCGGCGGGCTCTTCGCCGCCGGCATCCTGCCCGGTCTGGTGATCTGCGCCGTTTGCATGGCGGTGATCGCGCTCGGGGCGACCCGCAACAGCCTGCCAAAGGCGGAGCGCCGGGCGAATCTGAAGGAAATCCGCCAAGTCTTCGTGTCCTCGCTAACCGCGCTTTTCATGCCGGTCATCATTCTCGGCGGAATTCTCGGCGGCGTGGTGACACCGACGGAGGCCGCCTCGATCGCCGTCGCCTACGCGCTTTTCATCGGCGCCTTTGTCTACCGCACGCTGACGATGAAGGCGCTGTACAGCATGCTGGTGCGCACGGCGCGCATCACCGGCGTGATCTTCGTCATCATTGCCTTTGCTGGCATTCTCGGCTGGTGGATGAGCTTCGAGCGCATTCCCCAGATGCTGGCGGAGACCATTCTGGGCATGGCCGACAACCGCTATCTGGTGATCGCCATCATCATCGGGTTCCTGCTGATCGTCGGCATGGTCATGGACATCACCGCCATCCTGATTATCCTGGCGCCGGTCCTGGTGCCGCTCACCGCCCAGGTGGGCCTCGAGCCGATCCACGCCGGCATCATTTTCGTGCTGGCGCTGAACATTTCCCTGATGACGCCGCCCGTCGGCGCCTGCCTGTTCGTCCTTTCCTCGGTTACCGGAGAAAAACTCGAACGGATTGCCATCAAGCTCGGACCGTTCCTGGTCGCCGAGGTGGCGGTGCTGTTCGTGTTTGCCTTCTGGGAAAGCGCGGCGCTGTTCCTGCCGCGCGCCTTCGGGTTCGCCCCGTAACAAAAAACGGCAAAAAACTGCCAAAAATCCTGAAAGAGAAGTGGAGACAACTATGAAAGCAATCGCAAAAGGACTGGCCGTCGGCCTCGTCGCAACCCTTATGGCCAGCAGCGCGCTTGCCGACGGCAAGGTGCTGAAATTCGGTCACGACAACAAGACCGACCCGTTCGAAAACCCGGCGCATGCCTGTACGGCGGTCTTCTCCAGCATCGTCGCGGCCGACACCAACGGCGCCGTGGAGGTGGAAGTGTTCGGGTCCAACCAGCTCGGCTCCGCCGCCGAACATGTCCAGCATGTTCGCGATGGTGTTTTGCAGGCGACCCTGACCTCGACCGGCGCGCTGGCGAGCTACTATCCGCGCATCGACGTTCTCAACCTGCCTTTCGCCTTTGCCGACAACGCGGCGACCTATGAAGTCTTCGATGGCGATTTCGGCAAGGCGCTGGCCGCGGATATCGAAGCGACACTTGGCGATGTCGTGGTGCTCGGCTTCCCGGACACGGGCGGGTTCTTCGCGGTCACCAACTCCCAGCATCCGATTGCCTCGCTGGAGGATTTCGACGGCATCCGCATCCGCACCATGACGCTGCCCTCGCACCAGACCATCGTCCAGGCGCTCGGTGCCCAGGCCTATCCGCTCTCCTGGGGCGAGGTCTATTCCGGCCTGCAGACCGGCGTGATCGACGGCCAGATGAACCCGGTGCCGATCATTTCCTTCGCCAAGTTCTCCGAAGTGCAGAAATACCTGACGCTGACCAACCACCTGTTCTCGCCCTACACCTTCATGGTCAACCGTTCCTTCTTTGAAGGCTTGAGCGAAGACCAGCAGAAGACCCTGCGCTACGCGGCAGAGAGCTGTGTTGCCGCCAGCCGCGGCCTGTCACGCATTATCGAAGCCTCCGACCGGGGCCTTGCCGGCCTGATGGACAAGATGGAGGTGACGGCGCTCTCCGCCGACCAGCGCGCCGCGATGGCGGCCGCCACCCAGCCGGCCTTCGAGACCCATGTCGCGGAAAATCTCGATCCGAAGGCCAACGAGCTGCTGGCCACCTTCAAGACGGAAGTCGAGAAGGCCAACGGCAGCGTCTATATGGACTGACGATCGCGCCGGTAAAGGCTCTGCCCTTGAGGTCCCGGCACGAAAAAGCCCCGCAGGCGACTGCGGGGCTTTCATTTGTTTGCTAAGCCCTCTCCAAAGTCATCCCGGACGCAGCGCAGCGAAGATCCGGGATCGGGGTGCCGATGCCTTAACTTGTGATCCGGTTTGACCCTTCAAACTCTCTTGGCTCTCCGGGCCTGGTTCGCGCAGCGCTTGACCGGGAGGACGATGGAGAGAGGTCCGAAGAAGAAACGGATCAATTGACCCTTGCGGTCAGCTGATCCCGGTGAGCTGGATCTCGAAAGTCAGCGCCTTGCCGGCCAGCGGATGGTTGGCGTCCAGGACCACTTCGTCCTCCGCGATTTCGGCGACGACGACGGTCATCATCTGGCCGGTCTCTGTCTGAGCCTGCAGCTGCAGACCGACTTCAAGCGGTACATTGTCCGGAATGTTCGAGCGCGGTACCGCCTGGCGGGCCGCCGGGTTGTGGGCGCCGTAGGCTTCGTCGGATTCGATCCGCACGGTTTTTTCGTCGCCGACCTTCATGCCCGGGATGGCCTTGTCGAGGCCCGGGATGATCTGGCCGGAGCCGACGGTGAATTCCAGCGGATCCCGGCCTTCGGAACTGTCGAAGACGGAGCCATCGTCCAGGGTGCCCTTGTAATGAAGTTGAACCGTATCGCCGGCCTTGGCTTCGGTCATGGTGCCTATCGCAATTCTGTCTGGTAGGTGAGTTTTGAGGCCGCCTCAATGCGGGTGCTCGTCGTGCGACCAGCCTAATGAAGTGGCGGAAAATGTCAAAGGGCGGACGGCAGGAGCTCCGGCGGCAGATGACAAGCGTCAGGATTTTGATGGCCGTCCGCGCAGAGGCGCCCTGCTGAGATCGTTGACGGCCTCCATGGCCTTGGTGAGCAGCCGCATGAATTCAGCGGTTTCGGCATCGTCCAGGCCGCGCAACATCACGCCCTGGGCGCGTTCCACCGCGGGGGTGAGCACCTTCAGCGCTTCCTTGCCCGCCTCCGTGATATGCAGGACTTTCGCGCGCCGATCCTTGGGGCTGACGTCCCGGGTCAGAAAATTCTTTTGAACCAAGCGGTCGACCACCCCGGCAATGGTGGTGCGGTCATAGGCGATCAGTCCGGCCAGCGTCACCTGATCGATACCGGGATTCCCGGCGACACGTACAAGCGCCGCATACTGAACGGGCGTGATGTCGATACCGGCGGCCTCGACTTCCGTGTGGAACACGGCGACCGCGATCTGTTGCATGCGCCGGATCAGATGGCCCGGCATGTTCTTGAGGTCAGTCACGAGGCGCTCCCAAGCAATAATAGGAAGTATACTGATTATATTTGACAGCATGCTAATCATCAGTATACTGCTTAATTATCCGCTGTCGACCACAGTTTGTGCATCGAGGGCGGATTGCCGAAAGCGGGAGGCCGATATCGGTCAGGTATCGGAAAGCGGCAGCAAAGACCGGAACCTTTCGCGTGGCCCCATCACGAAGACGGGTCGTCGCTCCAGGGTGGGCAAACGGCCTGAAACCACACGAAACGGTGTCACGGACTGTCTGCCTGCAAGAGGGGGCGGTCCGTAACGCCGGGCGAGGAGACGTGCCATGCAATTTCATCTGAACGGCTTCCAGACCGGGGACCCGGTGATCTTCGAGGAAACCGGGAATCCGGCCAACCTCGCCAACACGGACAGTCTTCCCGAAGAAGTAGACGTTCTGATCGTCGGCTGCGGCCCGGCCGGACTTACGCTTGCGGCACAGCTGTCCGCCTTTCCGGACATTCGCACGCGGATCGTGGAGCAGAAGCCGGGTCCGCTGGAGTTGGGGCAGGCGGATGGCGTTGCCTGCCGCACCATGGAAATGTTCCACGCCTTCGGCTTCGCGGACCGTCTGGAAAAGGAAGCCTATCAGGTCAATGAAGTCACTTTCTGGAAACCGGATCCGGACAATCCGCAAGTGATTGCGCGCAGCGGCCGGGTGCAGGACGTCGAGGACGGGCTCTCCGAATGTCCGCATGTGATCCTCAACCAGGCCAGGGTGCATGACTTTTACCTGGAGATCATGCGCAATGCGCCGAACCGGCTGGAGCCGAACTATTGCCGCCGAGTAGCCGGGCTCGAGATCGACACCGCGGCGCCGGCCGGCGACGCGGCGGTCACGGTCCGTCTGGAACGCACCGATGCCGGTCATGAGGGCGAGGTCGAGACCGTCCGGGCCAGATATGTCGTCGGCTGCGACGGGGCGCGCAGCGCGGTGCGCAAATCGCTTGGCCGGGAGTTGACGGGCGACAGTGCCAACCAGGCCTGGGGCGTGATGGACGTGCTCGCCGTCACCGACTTTCCCGACATCCGGTTCAAGTCGCTGATCCAGTCCAAAAACGAAGGCAGCATCCTGATCATTCCGCGCGAAGGCGGTTACCTGGTGCGCATCTATGTGGAGCTGGACAAGCTCAACCCGGACGAACGCGTGTCGGCGCGCAACATCACCGTCGAGCAACTGATTGATGCCGCCAGGCGGATCCTGCATCCGCATTCCCTGGATGTGAAGGAGGTTGCCTGGTGGTCGGTCTACGAGATCGGCCAGCGGATCTGCGACAAGTTCGACGATGTGCCGGACGCGGAAACAGGCTCGCGTTTGCCGCGGGTGTTCATTGCGGGCGATGCCTGTCACACCCACAGTCCCAAGGCGGGGCAGGGCATGAATGTCTCCATGCAGGACACGTTCAATCTCGGCTGGAAGCTGGCCCATGTCCTGACCGGCCGGAGCGCACCGGAGCTGCTGGCAAGCTATTCGGCGGAACGACAGGCAATTGCCCAGAACCTGATCGATTTCGACCGGGACTGGGCCAGGATGGTCAGCGCGCCGGTAAAATCGGCGGAGACACCGGACGGGGTCGACCCGGCGGAAGTCCAGAAATACTTCGTCCAGCACGGACGCTACACCGCAGGCACCGCAACGCGCTACCAGCCGTCCGTGCTGACTGGCACCGGGACCCATCAGCATCTTGCCACGGGTTATCCCGTCGGCATGCGCTTCCAGTCCGCGCCGGTGATCCGCCTCGCCGACGGCAAACCGCTGCATTTCGGTCACACGGCCAGTGCCGATGGCCGCTGGCGCCTTTATGCCTTTGCAGGCGCTGGAGACCCGACGGACAAGGGCGCCGGGGTCAGCCGCCTTTGCGATTTTCTGCAAACCGCACCGGCCTCACCGGTACTCAGACATACAAAACCGGGTGAGGATCCGGATTCGATCATCGACCTGCGCGCCGTCTTCCAGCAGGGCTTCCGTGATCTTTCTCTTAAGGACATGCATCCGGCCCTGTTGCCGGCCAAGGGCCGTTACGGCCTGCGCGATTATGAGAAGATATTCTGCCCGGACCTGAAAACCGGTCCCGACATCTTCGATCTGCGCGGCATCGACCGCCGCGCCGGCTGCCTTGTGATTGTTCGGCCGGACCAGTATGTCGCCGACATTCTCCCGCTTGAAGCCCATGAGGAACTCGCAGCCTTCTTTGACAGGATCCTGCTCCGGCAGGCGTGAGCGCTCCGCCCCATCGACAGCGCTCGGGGAGAGAAGAAAACAAGCTTCCACCCCAAACAAAAAAGCCCGGCATTTTTGCCGGGCTCCAGACTGCTGACAACCCCTCGGCTCGTCATTCCGGACAAGTGCAGCAACGCTGCACGCTGAGCCGGAACCCAGCGCTTAAGCGCGAGCGAAAGCGAGCACCAAACCAATCAAACGTCTGAAAATATTGATAAAGACGCGCCTCAGGCTCGAAGTATTCGCTGGGTTCCGGATCTGGCCATGCAGCTGCGCTGCAGACCGTCCGGAATGACGGAGGCGCTTTGTCAACAATCTGAAGCCCGGCAGTAATGCCGGGCTTTCCTGTTTCCGGCCCGGTTCAGGTCAAGTCAAGTGAGGCGTCGGCCCGGCTGCCGTCGAACAGGTCCTGCTCGAGAATAATCATGTTCGTCAGAAATTCCCTGAATACGTTCAGACGGGCCGTGGACTCCAGATCGCGGCGATAGAGCAACCACAACTCGCTGTCCTTGCGCGCACGCATCGGAGGAACGCGGCACAGGTCCGGATCGACATCGCCGACACGGCAGGGCAATTCGGCGATGCCGAGGCCGCTGCGCGCCGCGATGTGCAAGGCGTCGCTGGAGGTGACCTGGACGGATCTTCTGGCCTGGTAAAAATGCGCGTCGACCCATGCCGGGCGTTTGTCCGATGGCTCGTCGCCCAGCCAA
This sequence comes from Roseibium sediminicola, assembly GCF_023156505.1. GTDB lineage: Bacteria > Pseudomonadota > Alphaproteobacteria > Rhizobiales > Stappiaceae > Roseibium > Roseibium sediminicola. The sequence goes on from NZ_JALNMJ010000009.1 coordinate 224,555, forward strand.
AGGTGAGCGGGATATGCGGCAAAACCCGTGAGGCCGCCGACCTTCTCGATATAGCTGCGGGAGGCATAAAGAGCGACGGCCTTGTCGGCGAGCTTGTGTCCTGCCAGCCCTTCGGCCGGTCTGCGTGTGACGCGCAAGGCTATATCCGCATCATATCCCTGCAGGCTGACGATGTCGTCCTGACCTTCGATCCGCAGGAGGATATCCGGGTAACGGTCCTGAAAGGCGCCCAGTTTCGGAAGAACGACGATTTGCAAAAGGTGTTCCGGAGCGGAAAATTTCAGGGTTCCGGACAGTCTGGTGTCCCGGGCCAGAACACGCTCCTGTGCCTCGGCCAGGGATTTCCTGGCCGCAAGAGCGGCCTCCAGAACGGTATCCCCGGCTTCTGTCAGCGTGTACTCACCCGGTGTCCGGTCAAACAGTCTGACACCCAGGCGGCTCTCCAGTTGGTGCAATCGACGGGACACCGTCGAATGATTGACCCCCAGCCGTCGTGACGCGCCGGAGACGTTTCCCGTTTGGGCAATCGACAGGAAAAAGCGGTAGTCGTCCCAGTCTGTCACGTGGCCTCTATCTCATTGGAGAATTTACGCACGGAAACTTTGCAGAAATCGAGAATTTACGCAAACCGATGATGGGCCTATTCCAATGAAATCCGCAACAAGACAGGGTTTCAAGATGGTTTCAGTTTCTCGATTTGCGCATTGGCTTCTGCCGGCCATTTTGATCATCACGCCGGCAAGTGCCGGTGAGGTTGAAAGAATATCTCTTCCCGGCAAGCACCTATTTCCAGAAAGCATTGCGATGGACAGCCGCGGGGGAACATATGTCAGCAGCGTCACCAGGGCCGAGATCCTCTATCTCGATTCCGAAACCAGGCAAATCTCCGGTTTTGTCGAACGCGGCTCATTTGGTCTTGCCTCTGTAGGCGGCCTGCAGCTCGGCCCCGAGGAAAAGGTGCTCTATGCGTGCAACTCCGATCTGGGACTGACTGAACATCCGACCGAAAGTGGCCCCGCCCTCTTGGCTTTCGATGTCGCGGAACGTCGTCTCGTGTCCCGATGGGAATTGCCTGGCGGAGGGCTCTGCAATGACCTGGCGATCGCCGAAGACGGTACGATCTATGTGACGGATTCCTTCATGCCGAGGATTCTGAGCCTGCCCCCCGGGGGTAGCGAACTGACACCGTTCCTGGTTGACGAGCGATTTTCCGGGCAGGGATTCAACCTGAGCGGAATCGTCATCCTTGAAGACAGGCTGATCGTGAGCAAATTCAATTCGGGTGAGCTTTTCAGCGTCGATCTGGCGACCCGCAACGTCGTGCCACTCCGTCTGGACAAGAGTCTGCAAATGCCTGACGGAATTGCCGTTGTCGGGTCCGATACGCTGCTCGTGGCGGAGAGTGGAGGTCGCGTGTCCAGGGTGGTGGTGTCCTCAGAAACGGCAGCGGTCACCGTCCTGGCCGACGGCCTTCGTGCACCTTCCGATGTCATGGCTGCGGGAAAGCAGGTCTTTGTCCTGGAGGGGCAGCTCGACCGGTTGCCGGGTTTTGATCCCGAAGGACGACAGCCCGAGCCCTTCCTGGTCAGGGTGTTTGAGTTCGATTGAGCTTCTTCAATCAAAAAGCCCGGCGCTGTTGCCGGGCTTTCCGGTTTTCAGATCTTTGTCGGGATCAGCGCGCCGGCAGCGGGATCCATTCGGCGACCGAAACGTCCGCATGCTGGAACTGCGGCATCTTCTTGCCAAGCTCGTCCATGTTCTTGACGTCCTGTTCGTTCAGGAAAGCCTGCGTGATCAGGGTCGGCGGCACCACCACCTGCTTGCCCGGATCGCCACCGGCCAGCATCAGGGCGAGCGTGCGTACACAGACCTCGCCGACAACCGCCGGGTTGGTCGCGACCGTCGCCTTCCAGGCCGAATCCGGCTCGCGCATCGCCGAGATATCAGCGGTCGACACGTCCGCGGAATAGATCGCGATATCCTGGTTGAGACCGGCTTCGTCGACGGCGATCTTCACGCCCTTGGCGAATTCGTCATAGGGCGCGAAGACGACATTGATCGTCGGGTTGGCCTGCAGGACGGCGCGGGCCTGGTTGGCGACCGAATTGGCGATCGGGTTGTCGAGCGTGCCGAACATGGCCGCTTCCGTGATGCCTGGATTGGCGTCCTTGACTTCCTTCCAGGCGACGTCGCGGCGGTCGAGCGGGGCAATGCCCGGCACATAGACATAGCCGGCGGTGAAGCTGTCGCCATTGTCCTTGATGGCCTGTTCCAGAGCCAGCTTGCCGAGCAGGTAGTCGGACTGTTCGACCTGCGGAACCGCGTCGTTCTCGACATTGACGTCGAAGGCGACGACCTTGATGCCGGCATCCACAGCGCGTTGGGCCGCGGCCTTCATGGATTCCGTCAGGCCGTGCTGGATGATGATCCCGTCAACGCCGAGCGCGATGGCCTGGTCGACCATGTCGGCCTGAAGAGCGGCGTCCTGACGGCTGTCGAGCACACGCAGGTCCACCCCGAGCGCCTCTGCCTGACGTTCGACGCCGGAGAGATACGACTGGAAGAAGTCGCCGGTCGACAGATAGCGCACCAGGGCGATCTTGACTTCTTCCGGCTTGTCGAACGGTGCTGGCATATCGGCCGCAAGCGCGGTGCCGCCTGCGGACAGTCCGAGCCCTGCGGCGACCGCGAGCTTCATGAATTCACGTCTCAACATGTTGCTTCCTCCCATTTTAAACGGCGCCTTTTCAGCGTCACGCTGTTCTCCTGCCGCCGCGGCGCGAGGACAGGTAGAACGTGAAGACAAGGGCGGCGACGAGCACGGCGCCCTTGACGAAATCCTGCATGTAGTAGGGGGCGTTCATCATGGTGAGCCCCTGAAGAAGAATGCCCACGAACAGCGCGCCGGCGGCCGTGCCGAAGGCGTTCGGGCGGGCGGCGCCCAGGACGGCAAAGCCGATCAGGGCAGCGGCGACGCTGTCGAGAAGCAGGTTGTTGCCCGAGGCGATGTCGCCGCGGCCGAGCCGCGCGGCCAGAAGAATGCCGCCGACGGAGGCCAGCATGCCGGAGATCATGTAGGCCACGATCTTGTAGCGCTGGACATTGGTGCCGACGAGGCCCGCCGCCCGTTCATTGGAGCCGATGGCATACATCAGCCGTCCGTGGCGGGTGTAGCCGAGAAACAGCCAGATGATCAGGGCGATCAGCACGAAGACGACTACAGGAACCGGCAGCAGGCGATCGAGGAACAGGTCGAAGCGATGTCGTCCGAGCCACAGGAAGGCGGCCGAGAACGTGCCTTCGGCGACCGACCCGTCCGGCAGGCTCATGCCGGTGGCAATGGAATTGCCCTGGGTCGGAATGCGCTGCAGGCCGATCAGCAGGAACATCATGCCGAGCGTTGCCAGGAGATCGGGCACGCGCATCTTCACGATGAGCAGGCCGTTGATCAGGCCGACAAAGGCACCCATGGCAAGGCACAGGATCACCGCGACGGCGGCGGACTGTTCCAGGATCACCATCGAATAGGCGGACAGCATCAGGGCTGAGGTCGCGACGGACCCGATCGAAAGGTCGAAGCCGCCGACCACCAGGGTGCAGGTGACGCCAAGAGCCAGGATCCCGGTGATCGCGACCGACTGGAAAATGAAGACCGCCGAGCGCGGGCTGGCGAAGCCGCTGGCGTAAAAGCTGAAGAAAACGGCCAGTCCGAATAGAAGGACGAGGAAGCCGTAGCGGATGGCGAGGTCGAGTGCGTTCTTGTTCATGAGTTCTATCCCGCCATAACCTGAGCCTGGGTCCGCTCCGGACCGGACGCCTGCGGCCTCTCGGGGCCCGAGACATCGGCGACAAGGCTGTTCAGATCGACATTTTTGTTGATGTATTCGCCGACAATCTCCGCCTCGTTCAAAACGATGATCCGGTCGGCAATTTCGAGCGCCTCGTCGATCTCGGCGACGAAGACAAGTGTGGTGCGCCCTTCTGCGCTGTGGCGGATATACTGGCCGATATCGCGCCGCGCGCCGATATCCACGCCCTGGAAGGGTTCGTCGAGCAGCAGGACGCGGGAGGCCTTGAGCAGCCACCGGCCGATCATCACCTTCTGCTGATTGCCGCCGGACAGGGTGCCGATGCCGTCGCGATCGCTCTGGCACACCACCCCGATCTTTCCGATCATGTCGCCGGCCGCCTGCCGCTGCGCTCGCTCGCTCAGGAAGGAAAACCGGCTGAAGGCCTTGAGGAAGGGCAGGGTCATGTTGTTGGCAATGTCGAAATCGGCCACCACAGCATTGACCGCGCGATCCTTGGGCGACATGAAGACGCCGCTGGAAACGGCCGCCCCGGCGCCGCTCGGGCGGTAGGGGGCGCCGTCGAGATGCATCGTGCCATCCGCCGGCGCCGCCAGCCCGAAAATGACCTCGGCGAGTTCCGTGGTACCGCTGCCCAGAAGGCCGGTGACCGCGATCACCTCGCCTTCGCGGGCACTCAGGTTGATCGCCGGGCTTTCCTCGAACAACCGCACGCCGTTCAGTTCCAGAATGGCGTCGCCGCCGCTGACCGGCTCGATATCAACCTCGGTCATCTGATGGCCGAGCATGGCATTGACCGCGCCGACATAGTCGAGCGGATCTGTCTCAAAGAGACCGGAAATCGCGCCGTCGCGCATGGACACGATCCGGTCGGCCACCCGGCGGATGTCGGACATGCGGTGGGAAATATAAAGAATGGCGACGCCTTCCGCGCGCAGCCGGTCGATCAGCGCAAAAAGCCGCTCGGCCTCGGAGGCGGAGAGGGACGAGGTCGGTTCGTCGAGGATCAAAAGCTTCGGCGCGCGGGCCATGGCGCGGGCAATCGCGATCATCTGGCGGTCGGCGACATCGAGATCCGCGACGCGGGTGCGGACATCCATGGTCAGCCCCATGCTGCGTGCAACCTCGCTCGCCTGCCGGCGCAGCTTGCGATCGTTCACGAAGAGGCCCGCACCGGGCTCGGTCAGCCGGTCCAGCGTCAGGTTGGTGGCAACGTCGAGGTCCGGAATGACGCCGTCGTCGATGGACTGGTGCACCGTGACGACGCCTTTCGAGATGGCATCCGCGGCATCGACCGGTTCAAAGGCGGCCCCGCCGAGCGTGATCACCCCGGCATCCGCGAAATGATAGCCGCACAGGACCTTCACCAGCGTCGACTTGCCGGCGCCATTGGCGCCCATCAGCGCGGTCACCTCGCCCGCGCGCAGCTCCAAATCGATGCCGCGCAGCACGTGGTTCCGTCCGAAGGACTTCTCCAGTCCACTCAGTTTGCAGGTGACCTCTACCACCTTTCCTCCCAATTCCAGACGAGCATGTCTCTCGCTTGAAAGCTGTTACAGCATGCGAAATAGTCATTTGTCAACTGTGTTGACTTTTGAATAATGTTGGCTTTTATTCGGGACAAATCGGGAGGAAAGAACACCAAGATGGACAATCCAGACCAGTATCGGCCGCTGACGCCAGCGGAGCTCGGCAGCCGTCTTTCAACGGTTCCCGCCATTGCCGGGCGCATTGGGGCAGATCCCGCCCGCTGGAATGTCAGGGAAGTCGGCGACGGCAACCTGAACCTGGTGTTTATCGTCGAGGGGCCTGAGGGAACGGTGATCGTCAAGCAGGCGCTGCCCTATGTCCGGCTTGTCGGCGACAGCTGGCCATTGCCGCTCTACCGAGCCTTTTATGAAAACCATGCGCTTGTGCGACAGGCCGAGCGCGATCCCGGCGCGGTGCCCGCGGTCTATCATTTTGACGAGACGCAGGCGCTGATCGTGATGGAGTTCCTGTCGCCGCACAAGATCCTGCGCCGCAAGCTGATCGACGGCGAGCGTGTCGCGGATCTTGGTGCTTTTCTCGGCCGGTTCTGCGCCCGCACGGCGTTTCGCGGTTCCGAGCTCTCGATGAAAAGCGCGGACAAGAAGAAGGATGTCGGCCTCTTTTCCGGCAATGTCGAGATCCCGGCGATCACCGAGGCTCTGGTGTTCACCGACCCCTATTACAGCGCGGAGATGAACCATCACACCGATGGGCTCGACCCGGTGGTGGCTGGCCTGCGCGGTGACGCAAAACTTAAGGCGCGCGTCCAGCGGCTCCTGATGAAATTCGCCTCGAACACCGAGACCATGGTCCATGGCGACCTTCACAGCGGCTCGATCATGTCGACGGACAGTGAGAGCAAGGTCATCGACCCGGAATTCGTGCAATACGGCCCGATGGGCTTCGATCTCGGCATGCTGGTCGCCAATTTCCTGATGGCCTATTTCAGCCAACCGGCGCACAGGGCCCCCACGGAGCTTGCCGGGTATCAGGATTGGATCCTGTCGGTGATCGACGACGTCCTGACCGGCTTCGATACCGAGTTCCGGCATCTCTGGGCAACGGAGCGCACCGGCATGCTTTATCCGGCGGCTCTCTTCGAGGACCAGGGGCAGTCGTCCGAAGAAGCCTGCCTCGCCCTTCTGGCCGATATCCGGGCGGACGCGCTTGGCTTCTGCGGCATTGAAATGCACCGGCGCACCCTGTCGCTCGCCCATAACGCGGATTTCGAGGACATCCAGGACGCGGCCCTGAAAAGCCGCCTGGAGGCGCGCAATCTCGCGATGGGCGCTGAACTCATTCTCATGTCGGAAGCGCTCGGCAGCGCCGAAAAACTTCTCGATCTTGCCCGCCGCTACAACGCAAAGGACATCCTATGAAGGTCAACGGCACCCATTACCGCTCGCTCTGGTGGGATGACGACAGGCAAGCGCTGCAAATTATCGACCAGCGCTGGCTTCCGCACGACTTCCGCGTCCAGCAGGTCGACACGATGCAGGACTTTGCCGATGCCATCGTCGAGATGCGTGTGCGCGGGGCACCTCTGATCGGCGCGACGGCGGCCTATGGCATGGCCCTGGCCGCCCGCCTGGACCCGTCGGATGCCCATCTCGATGAATCCTTCGCGTTTCTCGACAAGACCCGCCCGACCGCGATCAACCTGCGTTGGGCGTTGACACGGTGCCGCGCCCATCTGAAGGCGCTGCCGGTTGACGAGCGTGCCGCGGCGGCCCTCAAGCTGGCCCACGAGATCTCGGACGAGGATGTCGAGATCAACCGCAACATCGGCCGGAACGGACTGGAGATCATTCGCGGCATCGCCGCTGGCAAGAAGGACGGCGAACCGGTCCGTATCCTGACCCATTGCAATGCCGGCTGGATCGCGACGGTCGACTGGGGCACGGCCACGAGCCCGATGTACCAGGCCCATGATGCCGGGATCCCGATCCATGTCTGGGTGGACGAGACCCGGCCCCGGAACCAGGGCGCCCTGACGTCCTGGGAACTGGGCAGCCACGGTATTCCGCACACCTACATCACCGACAATGCCGGCGGTCACCTGATGCAGCACGGGCAGGTCGATCTGGTAATCGTCGGCACCGACCGCACCACCCGCCGGGGCGATGTCTGCAACAAGATCGGCACCTATCTGAAGGCCCTGGCGGCGAAAGCCAACAACGTGCCCTTCTATGTCGCGCTGCCATCGCCGACCATCGACTGGGCGGTCGACAACGGGGTTGCCGAAATTCCGATCGAGGAACGGCTGGAGCGGGAAGTGACCCATATCCAGGGCTTGAAGGAAGACGGCACGATCGGCCAGGTGCAGGTGACACCTGTGGGAACGCCCGGCGGAAACCCGGCCTTCGACGTGACACCCAATCACCTGGTAACCGGCCTGATCACCGAGCGGGGTGTTTGCGCGGCCAGCGCGGAAGGCCTTGCGGGTCTCTTCCCCGATCTCAGCAAGCTTGCCGAGAGCGCATGACGGGCGGTTCCGGCAAGTCTTTGCGCGCCCGGTCCCAGGACGAGGCGATCATCGAAGTCACCTGGTGTTACTACCAGGACGGCATGAACCAGAACGAGATCGCCGAGCGCCTCGGCATCTCCCGGGCAACGGTCGTCAACTACCTGTCCGAGGCGCGCAAGCGCGACTATGTGCGCATCAGCCTGGACAGCGACATCTTCCGCAACCAGGACCTGGCACGCCGCCTGGTCGACCGGTTCGGGCTGCAGGACGCCATTGTCGTGCCGTCCGCGCCCGGCGGATCGGACCAGTCCCTTGACCGGGTGACCCGCGTGGTGGCCGACTGGCTGCCCAGTCTCCTGGCGCCCGGTGACCGTCTCGGCGTTGCCTGGGGGGAGACGGTCTATCGGGTCGCGGAAGCCGCGCCGCGGATCACGGTTGACGACCTCACCGTCGTGCAGCTTGTCGGCTCGCGTCCCGCCGCGCTCGGCTTTGCCGCGGAAACCTGTTCCGCCACCCTGGCGCGCCGCTACGGGGCCCACTGCGTCAACCTTCATGTGCCCCTGCTTCTGTCGGAACGGGATCTTGCCGACCGCCTGAAGCAGGAACCGGTCATCCGCATGCAGCTCGAGGCGGTTGCCGATTGCAACAAGACCCTGTTCGCCTGCGGCACCTGCACGGAAGACAGCCACGTGGTCCATACCGGTCTTCTGGATCCCTCCGAAGTCGATGCCTGCGCGGAGCAGGGCGCCACCGGCGTCATCTGCGGCCGGCTGATCGACCGGGACGGCAACGGCCTCAACCGGGACATCGAGGACCGCATGATCGCCGTCACCCTGGACCAGATGCGCGGCAAGGACATGGGCCTTTTGGTCGGTGCCGGCGAGAACCGCGCAAAACCCATGCTCGCCGCCATACGCGGCGGTTACGCCACCCATGTCGCCACCTGTTCCGAAACCGCCGCAGAAATGCTCAAAATCGGGTGAGACCCATGCTCAAACCGCCTTACCGCGACACGTCCGACCTCAGACAGGCGATCATCGACACCTGCCTGGATATGAACCGCCGTGGCATCAACCAGGGAACCTCCGGCAATGTCTCGGCCCGTGCCGGCGACCGCATGGTGATCACGCCATCGGGTGTTCCCTACGACCGCATGACCCCGGACATGCTCGCCTCGCTGCCGCTTGTGGGCGACGGCGGTCCGGAAGGCCCGCTCCCACCCTCGACGGAATGGCAGTTTCATCTGGCGCTGCTGAAGGCCAAGCCGGACATGAATGCGGTGGTGCATGCCCATCCGGTCCATTGCACCGCGCTCGCGATCAACCGGATGGAAATCCCGGCCTGCCACTACATGATTGCGCTCTTTGGCGGCAACACGGTGCCTTTGGCGGGCTATTCGCTGTTCGGCAGTGAGGTCCTGGCCGATGAGGTCGTCGCCGCGATGAAGGAGCGGAGCGGCTGCCTGATGGCCAATCACGGCGCTGTCGTCACCGGCGAGACCCTCGAAAAGGGCCTGTGGCGTCTTGAGGAGCTGGAAGTTCTGGCCCGCGCCTACATTCTCAGCCGCACGGTCGGCAAACCGCATATCCTGTCGGATGCCGAAATCGGCGAAGTCCTTGGGGCGGTGAAGAATTACGGTCTCAAGACCGGCTGAGTGCGGGCTTCGGTTCAACCCGGCGCAATTCCTCGCCGGTCATTCCGAACCCAGCCAAGCAGCTGCGCGGCAGACCCTCGGAATGACGCCGAAAGATGGCAGATAAACAAACAAAAAGCCCGGCATTGCTGCCGGGCTTTTCTTTTTCGTGCGTCTTCCAGTGAAGAGGCTTATTCGTCGCCAGACTGCTTGTTCAGCGCTGCGCCCAGGATGTCGCCGAGGGACGCGCCGGAATCGGAGGAGCCGTACTGAGCGACTGCTTCCTTCTCTTCCGCGATTTCCAGGGCTTTGATCGACACGGTGACCCGGCGGGTCTTCTTGTCGAACTGGGTGATGCGGGCGTCGAACTTGTCGCCAACGGAGTATTTTTCCGGGCGCTGTTCTTCGCGGTCGCGGCTGAGGTCGGCGCGGCGGACGAACGCGGTCAGGTCGCTGTCTGCGATCTTGACGTCCAGGCCACCGTCCTTGATTTCGATGACTTCACAGGTCACGACGGAGTTCTTGCGAAGTTCGCCGGCAGCGCCGGATTCCATCGGGTCGCCGGAGAGCTGCTTGATGCCGAGGGAGATACGCTCCTTGTCGACATCAACATCCAGAACGACGGCCTTGACCATGTCGCCCTTCTTGAACTCTTCGATGACCTGCTCGCCCGGACGGTTCCAGTCGAGGTCGGACAGGTGAACCATGCCGTCCACGTCGCCGTCGAGGCCGATGAACAGGCCGAATTCGGTCTTGTTCTTGACTTCGCCTTCGACTTCGGTGCCGATCGGGAACTGTTCGGCAAACGCATCCCACGGGTTCTGCAGGGTCTGCTTGAGGCCCAGGGAGATGCGGCGCTTGACCGGATCGACTTCCAGGATCATCACTTCGACTTCCTGGGAAGTGGAAACGATCTTGCCCGGATGGACGTTCTTTTTGGTCCAGGACATTTCGGAGACGTGGATCAGGCCTTCGATGCCCGGCTCCAGCTCAACAAACGCACCGTAGTCGGTGATGTTGGTCACGCGGCCGGAGAACTTGGCTTCGATCGGGTATTTGGCTTCGATACCATCCCACGGATCGGTTTCCAGCTGCTTCATGCCGAGGCTGATGCGATGCGTTTCCTGGTTGACGCGGATGATCTGCACCTTGACGGTCTGGCCGATGGTGAGAACTTCCGACGGATGGTTGATGCGGCGCCACGCGATGTCGGTGACGTGCAGCAGGCCATCGATGCCGCCGAGGTCGACGAACGCACCGTAATCGGTGATGTTCTTGACGACGCCTTCCACGGTGTGACCTTCTTCCAGGCTCTGGACCAGTTCCGAACGCTGTTCGGCGCGGGTTTCTTCCAGAACGACACGGCGGGACACGACGATGTTGCCGCGGCGCTTGTCCATCTTCAGGATCTGGAACGGCTGCGGGGTGTGCATCAGCGGGGTCACGTCGCGCACCGGACGGATGTCGACCTGCGAACGCGGCAGGAAGGCAACAGCGCCATCCAGATCGACGGTGAAGCCGCCCTTGACCTGGTTGAAGATCTGGCCGTTGACCTTTTCGTTGGCTTCGAAAGCAACTTCGAGGCGAACCCAGCTTTCCTCGCGGCGTGCTTTTTCGCGCGACAGAACGGCTTCGCCGAGAGCGTTTTCAACGCGCTCCAGGTAAACTTCGACTTCGTCGCCGACATTCATTTCGCCGTCGCGGCCCTTGGCGCCGAATTCCTTCAGCGGCACGCGGCCTTCAACCTTCAGGCCGACGTCGATGACGGCCAGGTCCTTTTCGATGGCGACGACGGTGCCCTTTACGACGGCACCTTCATAGAGGTCGTTCTGGACGAAGGATTCTTCGAGCAGAGCCGAAAAATCTTCCATGGACGGATTGTAATCAGACATAAATTCTCCTGAGCGCCTTTTGGCGCGCCGCCGGCGGGTTGGTGTTGCACTCCGGATCGTCAGTCTCCCGGGATCGCGTCTTCGCAGATCCTTCCGTTTCGAAAAACGGGCCGGCGGGGCGGGAGCCGGAAAATCCGGTCTCGTCACAGGACACAAGCTTTCCAAGCGTCCTGCCGAAATTCGGTTCGTTCTTTTATAAGAACTTGGGCCCTTGGGCCGGTCTTGCTCCGGATGCACGAACAGGGGCACACCAAGGGTGAGCCCCACGTCCTTCAGTCATCCTTGGCGCGCGAAATGATATCCACAGCCGCCTGGAACGCGGTTTCTATATCCATTTCTGTCGTATCTAGCAAGACCGCATCGTCCGCTTGTTTCATCGGAGCCACGGTTCTTTGGCTGTCACGCTCGTCCCGGCGCTTCAGATCCTCCAGCACAGAGGCGTAATTCGCGTCCTGGCCCTTGGAGATCATCTCGTCCGTCCGGCGCTTCGCGCGGGCCTCCGGCGAGGCGGTGACGAACAGTTTGACGGAGGCATTCGGGCACACGACCGTGCCGATGTCGCGCCCGTCCAGAACCGCGCCTGGAGGCGTTTCGGCAAACCGCCGCTGCAGCTTGACCAGTTCCTCGCGCAGCCCGCCGAGCACGGCGATGCGCGAGGCGGCTTCGCCGATTTCGTGGGCGGACAGAACGCTCTTGTCCATCTGGGCAAGATCGAGATTATGCGCGACCTCGATCGCGATGGCTTCATCGCCGAGCGGCTTGCCATTGGCCAGGAGGGACGCGGCCACCGCCCGATAGGTCAGGCCGGTGTCCAGATGGCGCAGGCCGAAATGATCCGCCAGACGCCGTGACAAGGTTCCTTTGCCGGAGGCGGCCGGTCCGTCGATTGCAATGATCATGCGGCCTCGCTCGGTTGGGCGGAGATCCTGGCGCCAAGGCCTTCGAATAGCTCCGTGAAGGTCGGGAAGCTGGTTGCGATCACCGCGCCGTCGTCGACGGTCACCGGCTTGGCCGCCGCCATGCCGAGCACCAGGAAGGACATGGCGATGCGGTGGTCGAGGTGGGTCACGACCGTGCCGCCGCCGATGTCATTGGCGCCGCCGGTGACGGTCAGCGTGTCCTCGGTCTCGATGCAGGGAACGCCGTTGGCTTCCAGGCCTCGGGCAACAGCCGCAAGGCGGTCGCTTTCCTTGACCCGGAGCTCGTCGAGGCCAGGCATGAACGTGTCGCCTTCGGCAAAAGCGGCGGCAACGGCCAGCACGGGATATTCGTCGATCATCGACGGCGCGCGGCTGGCCGGCACGGTGATGCCCTTCAGCTTGCTGGCCTTCACGCGCAGGTCGCCGACGTCCTCGCCGCCGGTCTCGCGCCGGTTGACGATCTGAATGTCGCCGCCCATTTCGATCAGGGTCGTGATCAGGCCGGTGCGGTGCTCGTTCAGGAGCACGTTCTCGATGGTGATGTCGGAGCCCGGGATGATCAGGGCCGCCACCAGCGGGAAGCCCGCCGAGGACGGATCGCCCGGAACATCGATGTCCTGGGGCTTCAGCTCCGGCTGGCCCTGCAGGCGGATAACCCGTTCGCCAGCCTCGTTCAGGGAGACGGAGATGTCGGCGCCGAAGCCCTTCAGCATCTTCTCGGTGTGGTCGCGGGTCGGGATCGGTTCGATCACGGTGGTCTCGCCCGGCGCGTTGAGGCCGGCCAGAAGCACTGCGGATTTCACCTGGGCCGAGGGCATCGGCACACGGTAGGTCAAGGGCAGCGCCTGTTCCGGCCCGCGGATGGAAGCCGGCAGGCGGTCGCCTTCGCGGGCGATTACATTGGTGCCCATGTCGCGCAGCGGATTGAGCACGCGGCCCATCGGCCGCTTGGACAGGGAGGCATCGCCGACAAAGGTGGCGGCGATGTTGTGGCTGCCGAAAATGCCCATGGTCAGGCGCACACCGGTGCCGGCATTGCCGAAATCGATGACATGCTCGGGTTCCAGCAGGCTTCCGAGACCGATGCCGTCGACAGTGTAGCTGCCGTCAGCCTGTTTCTCGATGGTGGCGCCGACGGCACGCATGGCATTGCCGGTGGCCAGAACGTCTTCGGATTCAAGCAGGCCCTTGACAGTGGTGCGGCCGATTGCCAGCGCGCCGAACATCAAGGAGCGGTGGGAAATGGATTTGTCGCCCGGCACGCGGATCGTGCCGGTCAGGGGAGTGCCCATGCTTGAGGTCAATGGCGTGGGTGTGGAATCATGTGACATTGTCTAATGTCCGCAAGTTCAGGGTCGGCTTGGACCCCTGTCGGTTTTCAAAAGGTGTCACGTCCTATCACGCAGATACGGCTTCGTCATCTGCCCCGGCCGTAATTCTGCGATGCCGCAAGTTTTGCCGCTTGGGTCGGCAAGTGTGGGATAAACCTGTCTGGTGGTTGAAATTTAACCCGCAACATGCAGAACAATGGGTCAAGCAATGAATTTCTCCCGATTAGCCTTTGACAGGGAAACCTCTTGGGGCTATGGGGCTGCCCACTAATTCAAGTCGTCCAACAACTACGAAGGGTGAGCACAGTGGCAAAACCTGACCTTGGCACAAAGCGGCTGTGCCCGAGCTGCGGCGCTAAATACTACGATCTCAACCGCGAACCGATCACCTGCCCGAAATGCGGCACGATCTTCGAAGTGGTCATGACCTCCCGCGCGGCAAAGGCCGCCAAGGTGGCCGAGACCCCGGAAGAGGATGAAGACGAGGACGACGCCGCAGCGCCGGAAATCGTCACCCTGGAAGAAGCCGACGCGGAAGCCGAAGGCGGCGACGACGTGCCGGATCTGGAAGATGACGACGTCGAGCTTGACGATGACGACGACAGCACCGACGACGACGTCTTCATCGACGACGAAGACGAGGACGAAGACAAGGTTCCGGGCATCCGCGTCGAGATCGAAGAAGATCCGGATCAGTAAGCCCTTGATCAGGCAGGGAAATTCCCCTGCCTGATCTTTTCCACAAGCGGCGCGGAAATTCGTTCGATTTTCTGCTTGATCTTGTGGTGAGGTGTGACTATAACCCGCCTCCATCGACGCCGGAGACCCAAACCGGCGCGCATACGGAACATGGGGCCATAGCTCAGTTGGGAGAGCGCTACAATGGCATTGTAGAGGTCAGGGGTTCGATTCCCCTTGGCTCCACCATTCCTCCTCCTTCGGGAGATATTCTTTTAAAATCATACCGTTAGATGATGCATCTGTTGCGGTGCGTACCCATATTCGTACCCAGGCTGCGTACCCCGTGTTAGAGCGCTGATGAATTGACAGTGCAAATCACGACCCATCGACTGAAAGATATCGGTCAACCCCAGACTAGTCTCAACTCTAGGCGGTCTGAATAGTTCACATCCTGCGCTCACACGCATTCATTTTTGATCTAGTTGTAGAAATTACAACTGACATCGATAGAGTGTGTGCATGAGATTTTTCGCTGAAGGTCCTTCCATACCAGATACTCTATTGGAACGCTGCGATGCAGGTCGTGTAGTGTTTCTGTGTGGCGCTGGTGTTTCGTTCCCCTCTGGAATGCCGACATTTTTAGGCCTTACTCAACATGTCATCGAATTCTTCGACCCACCAGAAGACTCAGAGGTCATGGCTGCGTTTAGGCCATGGCTAAATGATCAATCTGCAGCGAATGTGCCGCTCGACCAAATTTTCAATCTTCTCCACCAAGAATACGGCAAAGATGAAGTTAACGCACTTGTAACTGAGCGACTGCGTGCTCCATTGACGGGGGAAGTATTCGGGCGAGAGCATAGCCTGATTAGGCGAATCTCTTCTAACCAGAGTGGTGTGCCGCAGATTGTCACGACCAATTTCGACCTGTTGTTCGAGGTTGGGGTGGAAGGTGGGCAATTAGCCTGCCATGTGCCACCAACCTTTCCCGACCTAAGTTATGGATCAACGATTGAGGGCATTACGTATCTGCATGGTCGATTGGTCGATGAAGGCTCAGAACATCATCAATACGTTCTCAGCAGCGCCGACTTCGGACGTGCCTATCTCTCAGAAGGGTGGGCGACGAACTTCATCAGGAACCTTCTTGAACGGTACACCGTTGTTCTGGTTGGCTATCAGGCCGAAGATCCGCCAGTCAAATACCTGCTTCAAGGTCTAAATCATGACGGTCAGTTTGACCGCTCAAGGCTCTTTGCCTTCGACCGTGGGCTTCCTGAGCAGATTGAAGCCAAGTGGCGAGACCGAGGTGTCACAGCAATTGCCTATCCAGACCATTCTGATCTTTGGAGAACAATGGAAGCTTGGGCCGACCGGGCCGACGATCCTCGTGAGTGGCGTGCTTCCATTATTACTAGAAGTCAGCAAGACCCCAAAGAGCTGACCCCTCATGAGCGAGGGCAAGTAGTTCACGTACTACGGACAGTACAGGGGGCAAGAATGTTCTCCGTGGCTGATCCTATGCCTCACGCTGAATGGGTATGCGTTATGGACGCGAATATTCGGACGGCTAAAAAGAGTCGCGGCTATGGCGAAGACGCTGAATCATTTGACCCTGTGGTGGCTTATGGACTCGATAGCGATCTTGCTGAGATCTCAGAGGAAGATCGCAGGCAGGGGGTCAGGAACGATGATCTCCTCGTGTGGCGCGATGGTGATGACAACCCGCATGAGTTTCATCGGTTAGGAGGGCGACAGAGTGAGGGACATGAGGCCACGCCGAAAAGACTTGGTCACCTTATCAGTTGGGTCAGCAAGTCGATCGATTGCCCTGCGGTGGTCTGGTGGGCCATTCGGCAGAATGGTCTTCACCCTCGATTACTTCAAGAGATCGAATGGCAATTGGAACGTTCGGAGGGGCTTCATCAACGTGCTCGTCATCTTTGGCGCCTAGTTCTCGAACACCATCGAGACCCCCGCAACCGTCATTGGGGCAGCTTATGGTTCGACTTGAGAAGCCGGATCAAAACGGAAGGTTGGAATTCAAGTGTCTTGCGCGAATTTAGACGATTTGCGACACCCAGAATTGACCTTAGAGTGCCTTTTGGCTTGTCGGAGTCCAAACCGCCTTCAGTACCTTGGGACGAAGTTCGTTTTCGGGACCTTGGTCAATTTGAGGTGAAATTCCTCGAGCAGCACAGTCACCGAATAGAAGTACCGGACGAGATGCTGCCTCAGGTAATTGGCCTACTTGAGGAGCAGCTTACCATCGCATCCGGCCTTCTGGCGGACATTGAGACCTTTTATTTCCACGCTCCGACTTGCTACCCAGGTAGGCAAGCCGATGGAAGAGAGCACGTTACCAACACTGCGAAGGCCATGTCGTGGTTTGTCCAGCTTTTTGATCGAATGGCAGACTTGAGTCCAGAACTTGCGAACGGATCAGCAACAATTTGGCCTGCATCAGATCGCTTCTTTTTTCGGAAGCTTAAGTTGTATGCATTCAACAAACCTCGCGTATTCGAAGCCGACAATGTTGCCGAGAAACTGTGTGCCTTCGATCAGGAAGCGTTCTGGGATGCGAGTGTTACTAGAGAGCTTCTATTCCTGCTAGAAGACCGATGGGATGAATTCTCACAAGAGAAACAGGGGCAATTGATCGACCGTATCCTTGAGGGGCCTGATCAGCTGTCCCACTGGTCTAACGACGATTTCCCGGCAATTCGGGATGGATACGCAGCCCGCTACGCCCGTTACCTTGAACTGCAGGGTTGTATCTTGTCGGACGGGCATCGCGAACGATTATCTAGGATAGTTGAGGGGCTCCCAGGATGGAACGACGGATGGGCCACTTCTTCAGTGACTGCGCGGGGGGCGATTGTGGGGGCAGTTGGTACCGATGAAACGCCTGACGTTGTAAAAGACCTCCCGGTAAATGAAATAGTCTCAAGAGCCAAAGAAGACCTAGGGCGTGAGTTCGGCAGCTTCACGGAGAGGCGTCCTTTCACGGGGCTAGTGAAGACTAACCCCAGAAAAGCACTATCTGCACTGACCGTGGCAGGAAGATTTGGCGACTACCCAGAATCGATGTGGTCAGCGATGATCAATGATTTCCCTGATGACGTCACACCAAGGCTACGACGAGTGTTCCTAAGTCGCTTAGCGCGGCTTCCCCAAGAGGTTGTTTGTGAGCTAAGTCATACTTTAGCTCGATGGATTGAACAGAACTTGGAAACGGCCGTAGACTTCGATGCAGATCTTGGCTGGGCGGTCTACGATCACGTCATTGAAAGTCTTATTAGCGGTGGTGCAGATGCCGCCGAAAGTGCTCTTGTTGAAGTCCAGCAAGATGGAGAGACCATCAATCAGTCTAGGCGAACATACGATTTCGCGACCGCAGGCCCTTTCGGCAAGTGCACTAGTGCCCTTTTCAGCGCAGTGCCAGGGGAAAAGCAGAAGGCTGGGTCCTTGGTTCCCGATCACATCAAGTCCCGTATTGAGCGCCTCTTTTCAGTACCCGGGGAGGGCGCGGATCATGCTGTATCAATAGCTTGTAGCAAGTTGAATTGGCTAATGTTCGTTGACCCCGATTGGACACGAGATCGCATTATTCCAATGCTGGCTTTCGATCATATGTTTTCTGAACCAGCTTGGAACGGGTTTTTGAATTGTGGGCGAGTGCCGTGGCCACCGCTAGCAGAGATCGTCAAGCCACTCCTTCTTGGCCTCTTTCCTAAGGTTGAAAGCTTTACTTGGGATCGCGACGTCTCAGAAATCGCGGCAGAGTGGCTAGGTTACATGCGGGTTTTTCACTCAGATGAAAAAGCTGGCCTTTCAAGGGGCGAAATGCGTGCAGCCCTGCGAGCGATGACCGACGACACTCGCAATCGTCTCATTTTTTGGTTGGCTCAGGTTGGGAAGAGCAATGAGGAGGGCTGGACTAAACACGTCATTCCCTTTGTCGATGAAGTCTGGCCTAGAGAGCGCAGATACAGGACCTCGGCATCTGTACGTGCGTGGATTGGCCTCCTGGATGACACGGGAGAGCATCTTCCTGTCGTATTGGATGCAGTGAAGAAGTTCTTAGTTCCCGTGGAGACGAGCGACCATCCTTTTTATCGGTTCACCAGAGATGTTGATGACGAGGAGCCGATCACTGTTCGCTTCCCCGAAGCGACGTTGGATTTGATGGACACAATTACTCCTAAGGTTCTGACCCGGCGACCATACGAATTACCGAAGGTGCTGTCATTGGTCGCTGAGACCGAACCTGCATTGACATCTGATCCGCGCTATTTGCGCCTGATTGATCTCGTCGAGCGAAGTTAGATTTATCGCTACCGCTATCTCGAGTTGTTGACCAAGAGGCCACCATGGAGAGCCGACAAACGATATGACGAAATAGGTTGCGTCAAAGGTAACTTGAACGGCTTGCCGAAGAAGCATTGTTAAGTGTAAGCGGTGTTTTTCTCACACCTTGGCGGGGTAATTCCATGGCAGGAGTTCATCGATCCGGCCTTGTTTGTGGCCGTTGACAATGGCGGTCAGCGTGGCTGCCAGGTAGGCTTGCGGATC